>CAWDPQ010000007.1:0-367017 GCA_963804245.1 uncultured Acidobacteriota bacterium | reverse complement strand
CACGCAATTCACAATTCGCCGTTGAGTTGGCGGATTGCTCCAGACTGGCATAATTAGGGGGCGCGCCGCGCCGTTTCATCGATATCTGTGACATCCCTCACAAAAAGACTCATCCTTTTCGCTTTACTCGTCCCTTTCACGCTCGCCGGTCGTGACGTGGTGCAAACCCGTTCCTCCGCCGCGGCCGTGCAGTCGGCCGCGGAGGGCTCCGCACCGCTCTCGGTCGACGCCGCCATGAAGACCTTCCATCTACCTGCCGGCTATCGCGTAGAGCTGGTCGCCAGCGAACCGATGATTCAGGACCCGGTGGTCATCGATTGGGACGCCGACGGCCGCTTGTGGGCCGTCGAGATGCCCGGCTACATGACGGATATCCAGGCAAGCCACGAGCTCGACCCGCTCGGACGCGTCGTCGTGCTGGAGGACGTGGACGACGACGGGAAGATGGACAAGCGGACCGTGTTTGCCGAGGGACTGGTTCTGGCGCGTGCGCTGAAAGTTCTCGATCGCGGCATCCTCGTAGGCGAGCCGCCGAACCTGTGGTTCATGCGCGACACCAACGGCGATCTGAAGGCGGACACGAAGGAGCTCGTCAGCGATCAGTTCGGACGGCTGCAGGCGAATGTCGAGCACAACGCCAACGGCTTGATGTGGGCCCTCGACAACTGGATTTACACGTCCGAGGTCGACGTCTACCTTCGCCTGAAAAACGGAAAATTCGAAGTGCGGAAGACTCTTGCCCGCGGGCAATGGGGCCTGTCGCAGGACGACGCCGGGCGCGTGTTCCGCAATACGAATGAATCCGCGCTGTACGTGGATCTCGTGCCCACGCCCTACTTCTTCCGCAATCCGAACCTTCGGCGGACGCGTGGGAGCTACGAGTTTCTCGGCGCCGACAGCAGTCTCAACACAGTGTGGCCGATTCATCCCACGCGCGGCGTGAACCGCGGCTATCAGGCCGGTGTGCTGCGCCCGGATGGCAGGCTCGCATCCTTTACCGCCGTTGCCGCGCCGACCGTGTTCCGCGGCCACCGCCTGCCGGCGGAGCTGTACGGGAACGTCTTCGTTGTCGAACCGAGCGCGAATTTCGTCAGCCGGATCGTCGTCACCGACGATGGGCAGACGCTGCGAGGCCGAAAGGCTTACCCGGACGCCGAGTTCATGGCGTCGACGGACGAACGTTTCAGACCCGTTTACCTCTCGTCGGCACCTGACGGCACGCTCTACGTGGTCGACATGTATCGCGGCATCATCCAGCACCGTGGCTATATCACCGAGTATCTGCGGGATCAGATCCTCTCGCGAAAGCTCGAACAGCCGCGAGGCCTGGGACGCATCTACCGCGTCGTGCACGAGACCACCCGTCGGGACGAGCGGCCATCGTTGTCGTCCGCGACCGCCGCGCGCCTCGTCGAGACGCTCTCGCATCCGAACGGCTGGTGGCGCGACACGGCGCAGCGTTTGTTGGTCGAGCGTGGCGACAAGTCGATCGTGGGTGCGCTGCAGAAGCTGGCGGCCAGTGCGGCGGAGCCGCGAACCAGGCTGCACGCGCTGTGGACCCTGGATGGTCTGGACGTGCTCGAACCCGCCGTGGTAACGGCGGCGCTCGGTGACGCGTCGCGAGACGTCCGCGTGTCGGCGCTGCGTCTGGCTGAGCGCTGGCTGCGCGAGCCGGAACATCCAATCCACGCTGCGGTCATGAAGCTCGCTGGCGGACAAGGACTGGTGGGTGCGCCAACAGCTTGCCGCGTCGCTCGGCGAGCTGCCCAAAGAGGCCAGGGAAACTGCGCTCGCCCAGCTCCTCGAAACGCAGGGAACCGACCCTGTCGTAGTCGATGCGGCGTTGAGTGGACTCTCCGGCAGCGAAGTCGTGGTGCTCGACCGCATGTTGCAGGGATCTGAAACTCCGCACCGTGCCGCCGCCGTCACGATGCTCGCGGCGACGATCGTTGCCGGTGCCGACGATGCCGCGGTGCAAACGCTGTTCGATCGAATCGCCGACAGCAAGGAGCCGATGTGGCAGCGTTCTTCACTCCTGCTCGGCGCGGAGGTGTCGCTGCTCGATGCTGACGCTCCAGGTAGTCTGCCGGGCAGACGCGGCCGCTCGGGTGCGGCGCGCGAGCGATGCACCATGCGCGACGTGTCCCGGCGCCCGTGCGGGCCCTGGCGGCGCACCTGCGTTCCCCCGCGAGGGCCGCGGCGAAGGTATTCCCGCTGAAGGGACGGCTGCGGGAGGGCGGGGGCGGGGTCGCGGCGCCACGGCTCGGACGTTGAAGCTGTCTCGCGAGCCGGCATTGGGTGCCGTCGCTCGCGACAGCGCGGAACTTGGCAAACGTGCCGCGGGCGTGCTCGCGCGCGTCGAGTGGCCGGGGAAGCCTGGCGTTGCGGCGCCGGCTGCGCCTCTCACCGCCGAGGAACAGCAGCGATTCAACGAAGGACGCGACATCTACAGCAACCTGTGTGTTGCCTGCCATCAGCCTGACGGACGCGGCCGCGAGAAGCTCGCGCCCTCGATTCTGGGATCGGAGTTCGCGCTCGGTCCGCCCTCGGTTCCCGTCCGAGTCCTGATGAACGGGAAGGAGGGGGCAGTTGGGCTGATGCCGCCTCTCGGGGCCGGTCTCACGGACCAGCAGATTGCCGCAGTCCTGACCTACATCCGTCGTGAGTGGGGACAGGCCGGCTCGCCGGTCGATTCCGCGCTCGTGGCTCAGATCCGTCCACTCACGGCCGGTCGAACTCGTCCCTGGACTGATGACGACCTCGCCAAGATCGCAGCGGCTTCCAAGTGACCTCTCACACCACGCACGCCAATACATCGCCGGCCGGTCTCCACGAACAGGTGACGCCGTATCACTGGCTCGTTGTCATCATCGCATCCGCCGGCTGGCTGTTCGACTGCATGGATCAGCGGCTGTTCATCCTGGCCCGCGAATCGGCGCTGAAGGAGCTCCTCGGCGAGAGCGGAGCCAGTGCTGTGGTGAAGCAGTACAGCGGCTATGCGACGACGGCCATGATCCTCGGCTGGGCAACCGGCGGCATCATCTTCGGGATGATGAGCGACCGCTGGGGCCGTGTGAAAACGATGGTCGCCACGCTTGTGGTCTATTCGGGTTTCACCGGCCTCTCGGGCTTCTCGCAGAGCTGGTTCGATTTCACGATCTATCGCTTTCTCGTTGGCCTCGGCGTCGGTGGCATGTTCGGCGCGGCGACGACGCTCGTGGCCGAAAGCGTTCCGGGAAATTTCCGGGCCCTGGCGCTTGGCGCGCTGCAGGCGATCTCCGCGATGGGCAACGTGGCCGGTTCGCTCATCAGCCTGAAAATTCAGCCGGGGGCGACGGACCTCTTGTGGGGATACTCCGGCTGGAGGCTCCTCTTCTTCGTCGGCATTCTGCCTTCGCTGCTGGTGGTGCCGATCATTTTCATACTCAGGGAACCCGAGCCGTGGCGGCGCGCGAAAGAAGCCGCGAAGTCCGGTGCGATCCGGCGCGTCGGTTCGCCGCTCGAGATGTTCAAGTCCCCACGCTGGCGGCGCAACAGCATTGTCGGCCTGATGCTCGGCGTGTCTGGCATGTTCGGCTTGTGGGGGATTGGATTCTTCTCGCCGGAGTTGATCTCCACGGCGCTGGCCGGTTCGTCACAACAGACGATCGACACTGTACGGGCGGCCGGCACGGCGCTCCAGGACGTCGGAGCGTTTCTGGGCATGGTGACCTTTACGGCCATCGCATCGCTGGTCAGCCGGCGGTTGGCGTTCTTCCTCGCGTTCCTGGCCGGCATGTTCATTACCGCGTTCGTCTTCAACTCGCTGCAGACGGCCAGCGACGCGTACTGGATGCTGCCGATGATGGGTTTTGCGCAGCTGGCGCTGTTTGCCGGCTATTCGATCTATTTTCCCGAGCTCTTTCCCACGCGTCTGCGTGGCACCGGCGTGGGGTTCTGCTACAACACCGTCCGGTATCTTGCCGCCCCGGCGCCGATTCTGCTCGGATACCTGAGCACCATCATGTCGTTTCGCACCGCCGCCGTGGTCATGTCCTCGGTCTACCTGATCGGCATGGTCGCGTTGATCTGGGCACCGGAAACGAAGGGGCAGCCGCTGCCTGAGGACTGAGCCATTCGGCGTAAACTCCCAACTGCCAACTCCCAAAAGAAGCGCTGGAAGCAGCTGGGTGAAAGACGGTCGTCTCGGGAGGTCGTTGCTTTTTTCACCCCGCCCTCTCGAAGGGTTCCGTTTGGGAATTGGGCGTTGGGCGTTGGGATTTATCGTTAGCAGGTAATCATGCAGTTTCCTATAGCCGCCATAACCGACGAATTTTCGCCCGATCTCGACACCGCTCTGACAGGCATGGCGGAGGTGGGCATGACGGGCGCAGAGCTGCGCGTCATCTCCGGCCGCAACATGATGGAGCTCACCGACGACGAAGTCGACGAGGTCCGCGCGAAAGTGAACGCTCGCGGCATGAGCGTCGTGGCGCTGGCCTCGCCGCTGCTCAAGTGTGTCCTGCCGGATTCGCCGCCGCTCGACACCCGCGTGCAGCACGACGTGTTCGGCTCTCCGTACAACTTCGAGGATCAGCCGCGGCTCACCAAGCGCGCGTTCGAGATTGCCGAACGCGTTGGCACCCGCATCATCCGCGTGTTTTCCTATTGGCGGACCGTCGAGCCGGACGCCTGTTTCGATGCCGCCGCGTCCGCCTTGCACGCGCTGGCCGAGGAAGCCTCGAAGCGCGGGATGGTGATCGGGCTCGAAAACGAGCACGCCTGCAACGCCGGCACGGGCGCCGAGGCCAGCCGATTGCTGTCGCGACTCGATCATCCGGCGCTGAAAGTCGTCTGGGATCCGGCGAACGCTTCCATCCTCGGCGAAACGCCGTACCCGGGCGGCTACTCGCAGGTTCCCGCCGATCGCATCGTCCACGTCCATGCCAAGGACTGCCTCGTCCGCGATCAGAAACCCGTCTGGGGCGCCGTCGGTGAGATGGGCATCGATTGGAAAGGACAGCTGGCCGCTCTAGAACGCGACGGCTATCGAGGCTGGATCAGCCTGGAAACGCACTGGACAGGGCCGTCGGGGGATAAGTTCGAGGCCAGTACCGATCTGTGGAAGGAACTTGAAGTCGCTGGTCGCTAGTCGTTAGTCGGGTCGCTCGTCGCTAGTCGCTACGTCGCTAGACGCCGCTCGTCGCTCGTCGGGGTCTCACCAACGCTCCAGAGAATCCCGCATGTATTCGATGCTCTCCGACGCGATCGTCTCCGGGTCCGGCGTGTAATCGAACACTTCGACCGACACCCACTTGTTGTAGCCCGCATCGTGCAGTGCCCTGAAGATGGGGACGAAATCCATATCGCCAAAGCCCGGTCCCTTCATGTTCGGATCGTTGGCGTGGAAGTGACCGGTGCGTGGCACATACCGCCGAATCAGTTCGGGAATCGTCGCCGCTTCGCTCGACATCGCTTTGACATCGAGGTGCAGCACGAAATTCGGGTGACCGACCGCATCCAGCAGACGTGCGCCTTCGGCGCAGGTGTTGATGAAGTTGGTCTCGGCCGGCGCCAGCGGTTCCAGGCACAGCCTGACACCGCAATCCGCTATGCCGGGCATCGCCTGACGGAACACTTCCGTGGCGTGGTCGAATGCCTGGTCCCACGAAACGCCATCGGTCAGCGACCGTTGCTTCGGCGAGCCGAACACCATCAGGTCACCGCCGAAGTCGCGTGTCGCCTCGGCGAGAGCGACGAGGTAGTCGGCGGTTCGCGCGCGTATGCCGTCGTCAGAGGTCGTCAGGTGCAGGCCTTCAGTTCGGGCCAGCAGCCAGTGCAGCCCGATAATCTCGACACCGGCATCCGCGGCCTGCTTCCGCAGCTCAGCGCGCTGTCCGGAATCGAAATCGGTGATGAGAGGCGCAAGCGTAAACGGCGCGAGCTCGAGCCCCTCATAGCCGACGCTCTTCACGTATCGGCAGACGCGATCGAACGGCCAGCCTTCGAATAGTTCATTACAAATGGCGAATCTCATATCCAGTTCACCAGTTTCCAGCTCCCAGTTCCAGCCAGCTAACCAGTAGCCAGTAGCCAGTTGGCGATTATCACAGGATTCGGACATTTACGTGATAGTGGTTAAAGACTGGCACCGGAAACTGGTGACTGGAACCGACTGGCGACTGGTAGCTGGAAGCTGGAAGCTGGGAACTGTGAGATGAGAGTCGGCCTCATAGGCACGGGCGCAATTGCGGCGCTTCATGCGCGCGTGTACGAAAAACTGGGCTACTCGATCCGTGTCTGGTACCGGCCGCCGAACCGAGCATGGACGCCGATTCGCCGAGTCGATCGGCGCCGAGTTTCTCGATCGTTACGAGGACGTGTGTCGGCATCCGGACCTGGACTTCGTCGACGTCTGTACTTTCCCTGATTTCCGACTGCAGCCGGTTCAGGCGTGTGCCGAGGCCGGCCGGCACATTCAGGTTCAAAAGCCGATTGCGACCACGCTCGAGACGGCGGGGCGCATGGTCGAAATCGCCAATCAGGCCGGAATCCTGCTTGGTGTTGTCAGCCAGCATCGTTTCGATGAGTCGATCCAGTTTCTCGCCGCCGCCGTTCGAGACGGGCGCCTCGGCAAGTTGATCCAATGCGACGCCTACGTGAAGTGGCATCGCACGCCCGAATACTATGCGCGAGCGGAAAAGGGTAGTTGGGCACGGTCGGGGGCGGTGCACTGATCAGCCAGGCGATTCACCAGGTCGACCTCCTGCGCTGGATCGCGGGTCCGATAGAGGATGTGTTCGGTATGTGGCAGGTCGGCGCACGGCACGCCATCGCGGTCGAAGATGTCGTGGTGGCGGTGATGCGCTATGCGAGCGGCGCGACGGGAGTCATTCAGGCATCCACAGCGCTCTCGCCTGGATATCCCGAACGCCTCGAGTTTCACGGCACGAACGGCTCGGCAATCGTGTCCGGCGACCAGCTCATCGCCTGGGATGTGAAGGGAGACGGCGGGGAACGGCCCCGGCTCGCTGGCAGCCACGCTTCCGGTGCCTCGGATCCGATGGCGATCTCGCTGACGCCCTTCGAACGGCAGTTCCAGGATTTTGCCGCAGCGATCGCGTCAGGTCGTCGGCCGCTGGTCGCGGGCGAAGACGGCTACGAAGCGCTCGCCATCGTCGACGCCATCTACCGTTCGTGCCGCTCTGGCGGGCGAGTGCGGATCTCGCCTTAGAATAGCTGTCCCATGTCGAATCACATTTCCTCCGCCGTCGGCGCTGCGGCTCTGGTCTGCCTCGTCGGAGGCGGCATCGCGGCAACCGGGGCGCACCGCCAGGCGAATCAGGACGCCCAGACCGACAAGTCCGCTCAGGTTTTCACTGCCGTCTGCATCAAGTGCCATCCAAAGGAACGCGTCCTCGCGATGGGCCGAACCCGTTCGCAGTGGGAAGAGGTCATCAACCAGATGATCCACACGCGCGGGGCGCAGATTTCAGCCGAGGATTTCGACACGGTCCTCAACTATCTGACGCGGAACTACAGTCCTGAAAAGGTCAATGCCATGCCCCCGGCTCAGGTACCGGCTGGCGCCCCGACGACGGCCCAGCCCGGATGCCCGGACCAGGCGTCGCTGGGCGGAGGAGGCGGCATGCTCGCCGGCGCGGGTCCCAGCAACAAGCCGCTCGTCGACGCGGCGGCCGCCGATCGAGGGCGGACGACCTGGGCCGGGGAGTGCATCAACTGCCATGGCACGCAAGCGAGGGGGACGGAGAAGGGGCCGAACCTGGTCCGCTCCCTGGTCGTGCTGGCCGATCGCTGCGGCAGCGAGCTGAAACCGTTCTTGAAAAAGGGCCACCAGCTGCAGAGTGGCAGGGCGGCCGGGAGTCTGGCCGATGCACAGGTTCAGGATCTCGCCCACTTCCTGCGGCAGCGCGTCAACGATGGCCTGCGCGGCTCGCCGATCTTTGTCCCACAGAACATCCTGACTGGCGATGCGAAGGCCGGCGCGGCCTTTTTCAACGGCGAAGGCAAGTGCGCGACCTGTCATTCGGCCACCGGGAATCTTGCCGGCATCGGGACCAGGCTGACGCCGATTGATCTGCAGCAGCGCTTCCTGTTTCCAGGAAGCGGGCGCGGAGCCGGCGGTCGCGGGCGTGGCGCGGCGGTGGTGAATCCCAACGCGGTTCGCGTCTCGGTGACGACGCCGAGCGGTGAGGCGGTGTCCGGCGTGCTGGTGCAGATGGACGATTTCTTTGTTTCGTTTCGCGACGAAAACGGCATGCCTCGAACGATCAGACGAATGGCCGGAGTCAAAGTGGAGCGGCAGGATCCGCTTGCCTATCACGTCGAACTGCTCGACCGCCTGACCGACAAGAACATGCACGACGTCGTTGCCTATCTGGAGACTCTCAAATGAAGCGCTTTGCCTGCCTCGGGTGTGTCCTCGGGATCGCCGTGACGACGCTGGCGGCGCAACAACCAGGATGGGTCGATCCGGCCAAGTTCGCGCAGCCGGCCACCGACAGCTGGCCGACCTACAACGGCGACTACTCCGGACGGCGATTCAGCACGCTGACGAAGATCAGTGCCGCCACCGTCCACGCATTGAGCCTCGGCTGGACGTTCCGCGTGGCTCCCGGCCTCGGCGACGGCATTCCGATCAAGGGCACGCCGATCATGATCGGCGGCGTGATGTATGTCACCGTTCCCGATCACGTCTGGGCGCTCGATGCGCGCACCGGCCGCGAGCTCTGGCACTACGCCTGGGAGTCGAAGGGAGGCATCCACATCGGCAACCGCGGCGTGGCGATTTCCGGCGACTCGTTGTTCTTCGAAACGCCGGATTGTCACCTCGTCTCGTTGGGCGTCAGGGACGGCAAAGAGCGCTGGCGCAAATCCATCTGCAACCTGGACGAGTTCTACTACGGGTCGGTTGCGCCGGTGGTCGTGAAGAATCACGTGATCGCCGGTGTGAGTGGCGATGATCTCGACATTCCGGGATACGTGCAGTCGCACGACCCGGAGAGCGGGGAAATGCAATGGCGCTGGTATGTCGTGCCGCAGAAAACGGGCGAGCCCGGGGCGGAATCGTGGCCGAATGAGGATGCGATGAAGCACGGCGGCGGGATGACCTGGCAGCCGATCACATACGATCCCGAGCTGAATCTGATCTACGTGACAACGGGGAACCCGCAGCCGGTTATCGCGCACAAGAATCGCGAAGGCGACAACCTGTACACGGGCTCGATCGTGGCGATCAACCCTGATACGGGGAAGATGGTCTGGGCCTTTCAGTCATCGCCTCACGATACACACGACTGGGATTCCACTCAGACGGCGATCCTGATCGATGGCGAGTTCGACGGGAAGCCGCGCAAGCTTCTCGCTCAGGCGGCCCGCAACGGTCACTACTTCCTGCTGGATCGCGCGACCGGCAAGGCCCTCGTCTCCAGCGAATACGTCAAGACGAACTGGACCAAGGGGTACGACGCGAAGGGGCAGCCGATTCCGGATCCGGCGAAAGAGCCGCAACTCGATGGAGCGCTGGTTTCCCCGAACGCCGGCGGCGCAACGAACTGGCCGCCTCCGAGCTTCAGTCCGCAGACCGGTCTCGTCTACGTCAGTGCGGGCCGCAACTACAGCGTCTTCTACATCTACGATCCGACCGATAATCCGCAGGGCTGGGGAGGCACCGATCGCGGTGGCTGGTCCGAGTCGATGCTGCAGGCGATCGACTACAAGACCGGGAAAGTCCGGTGGAGCCACCCATGGCACGGGAACATCCGTGCCGGCGTGCTGAGCACCGCCGGCAACCTGGTGTTCACCGGCGGCACCTCGAGCGACATCGTCGCGCTCAATGCCGCGACGGGCGATGCCCTCTGGCAGGCGCGGTTGAACAACTCGGTGACCAACGGTCCCATCACGTATGAACTGGACGGCCTGCAGTACCTCGTCGTCGGTGCCGGTGACACGCTCTGGACCTTCGTGATGAATCAACCGCCCAAGGGTTCCGTTTCCTCGAGCAGCAAGTAGACCATGCCAATTAGCTGGAGCGTTCAACCGGCGTTGCAGTGCACGGTCGTAACCGTCGCCGATCCCTACACGTTCAAGCAATGGGAGGCAGCGTTCGCCGAAATGAAGATCGCGCGCGCGTGCGAGCCATGGCGTTCGTTCCTGATTGATCGGCGACACTCGGCGCCGCCGTCGCCGGAGTTCGTGCGGATGATGGTGAATGTGTTGACTGGTCATGGCGATCTGACGGGCCACACTCGCGTCGCCGTCGTCGTCAGCAACGATGTCGGGTTTGGAATGGGCGCGGATGGCGCAAATGACCGTCGAGGCGACGAATGCCGCCATCTCCATGCGGGTCTTTCGCACCTACGATGAGGCCGAACGCTGGCTGACCGTCGACAGTCAGTCGGCGACGTGACCCCGGCACGGCTCCATCAACGACAGCCGCTAGCCAAGATCTACAGGAGATGAGGAGAAGAGGAGAACAACTAATTTTCTCCTGATCTCCTCATCCGTCTTTTCACAGCGTTACGTAGCGATCGGCGGCCCGCCGGGCACCATGATTCGCGTGCGCGTCGTCGAGTACGCGTGACGCTTCGCGGTGAACTTGGCGGTCAGATACTCGCCGAGATGGATCGGGCCCGAGATCGTGCCGTCTGCTGCCAGCGTTCCCGAGAAGATGAAGGTGACGTTGTCTCCCGGGCGACGGTCGGTGCTGCGCAGCGTGACCTTGTCGCCTTCGATCATGCCGGTCATCTCGCGCACGGAGAGATCTCCCTTGTGCGAGCCCTGAATCCAGTTGCCATCCTGCTCGACATAGAGAGCGTGCTGGCTGCGGCTGCTGAGGAACTCGACGTCGACATCCCAGTGCCCGGTGATATTCGCCGCCGGCGCTGGCACGGTGGTCGATCTCGGCGAGCGCTTCTGCGTGAGCGCGCTGTACAACCGGTCGGCAACGATCTTGTCCTCGCCCGGCTGCATCTGCCACGCAGTGATCGACACGCCCGTCGTATTCGGAGGCGGTGGCTCGCCGCCGCCGCCGCGCCGTCCGCCGCCGCCACCACCACCCAGCGCGATCCGCGGCTTCGTTCTCGCAAATTCCTCCGCCAGCTCCTCGCCGGTGATGTGGATCTTCGTCGAGTCCCACGTGATCGAGAGGGACGGGCTCTTGTTACCCAGACCCGTTGGCTCTCTCAGGGCGGTCTTGATGCCATCGATGCTGCCGACGCGCTTGCCGATGTTGTCGAGCCACGACAGCCAGGTTTTCCACTCGGCTTCGTGATCACGCTTCACCCATGCTTCGACAGCGGCCAGCATGCCGAGCGTTTCTTCACGGCCGACTTTGTTGTCGCGACCCGGTCCATGGTGCGGAGAGCTGGCCTGCCAGGCGGATTTCAGGATGTCCTTTTTGCCGAGCAGCAGACCGGCGCACTGCGGTCCGCAGATCGCCTTGCCTCCGCTGTAGGCGACGATCGTCGCCCCGCGCTGCAGGTGGACGCTGGGAATGGTGAGGATTTCTGCCGCTGCGTCGACCAGAATCGGGACGTTCTTCGGCTTTGCGACCCGGACCACCTCCTCGAGCGCCATCGGTCCGGAGCCCGGGCCGTCGTCCGAGGTCAGGTAGATCATGGCCGTTCGTGGATTGAGCGCATCCTCGAGTTCCTGCAGCGTCTCGACGGTGATCACCTTGACGCCGACGTTGCGCACGGCGTGGTCGTAGACGTTCCGCGAGCTGCGGGGGATGACGACTTCGGTCTTGTCGAGATCGGTGAGGTCGGGAATTCGAATGAGCTTCTCGGGACTTCCGCCCGTCACGCATGCCACGGTGACGTGTTTGATTCCCGCCGCGCATCCTGCCGATACCATGCCCCACTCAGCCCCGGTCAGCTCGGCAAACCGCCGTCCGACGGCGTCAGCCAGCTCGTCGATCTGGACGAAATGGCGAGCCGCAGCATCCATCGCGGCCCGTACTTCGGGTCGCTCGACGGATCCGCCGATGATGGTGAACGTCCCCCGACAGTTGATGATTGGGTCAACGCCAATCGACTGATAGATCTCAGGGCCTGGCTTCAGAGGACCAGCCGGCGGCGCCGGGGCCGCTTCGGCGTCGAGGCTGCTGAAAAGGACCGGCAGCGCGAGCGCGTTTCCCATTTGGAAGAGTTCCCGGCGGGATGAGTGTGTCGGACATCTTCAACTCCTAGCTCATCAACTTGCACGCTTCGAACGCCGGACCGGCATGTCAGCCGAACGACGCCACGACGCCACGAGCGTTTACACGCTCGGTCGCCTGACTTCACTGACCGCCACCAATGAGATCTGTTCCAGACCAGGGAACGTATCCTCGTTTGACGGCTTGCGGTCGATCGGCTCGAGGGTCGCCACGGTCGTCCGCGTCGGGAACATCTCGGGAAAATACTGCGCGTAGATACGGTTCATCCGCGGGAAGTCGTCGATGTTGTCGAGATAGACGTTGGTCGCGACCACGTTCGAAAAACTCAAGCCCGCTTCCTCGAGGCCATCGAGCAGGTTGCGCATCGTCTGCCTGACCTGGGCTTCGACGGTTTGGGCGAAGATGCCTTGTGTCTTGTTGGGTCCGGGCGTGAACGGGCCCTTCGCGGAGCAATAGTAGGTATCGTCGGCAAAGACACACGGGCTGGCCGTCGCGCTGGGACGCATGTTCTTCGGCCGGACCGCCACGCGCTTCGAGAGATCGGCGACGGCGACGCCCGTGAACTCAATCGTATTTCCCCGCGGCAGGCTCTTCACCCGAATCGTCGCGCGCGCCGGTGTATTTCCAAACTCGAAGTGCTTGGCGTAAATCTCATTCATCTGGTTCGACGCGCTGCCCGCCAGATACGGATTCACGAACACCACATGGCGGAAATCCAGTCCCGCCGCCGCCAGCGTCTGCTTCATGTTGTCCAGCGCGAGCTGCACCTGGGCGGCAGGATCTTCAGGAATCTTGCCGGTTGCCACATCCTCTCCGAACGATCCGGAGAGATAGAGCCGGTTTCCAGCCATGACTCCTGGAGTCCAGGAAAGACCGCGCGGGTAACCGGTCGGAAGGATGGGCTTCTTGCGCGACAACTCACGGATCGCTACCGCGCTGATTTCCACTGGCGTGTCCGCCGGCATTCGATGAACGCCGAGCACCGAGCGCGCGGGAGGCGACTTGGCGAAATACTCTTTCCAGATCCGGTCCATCGTCTCGTATTTCGCCATGTCGTCCAGGTAGACCTGGCAATAGACCACATGCTCCATCGTGAGCCCGGCGGCTTCGACGATGCCCTTGATGTTCTCGAGGGTCTGCTCGCACCTGCCCGTCGACCGAGTCGGGGAGCTTGGACTCCTTGTCGCGAGCACCCTGGCCCGAAACGTAAAGAAAGTCACCGGCGACGATCCCGGGGCTGTACGGCCCGACCGGCTTGGGGCCGGGCGGCGCGATCAACCGCTTCTCGGCTTTTGGCGTGGTTTGGGCGGTCGTCGCCGGGATCGCGGCACAGACCGCAAACAGGAAGCCGGCGGCGAACGGCAAGCAGAGATTCGTCCTGATCATCAGCTGAGGCGCCAATCTTGCCACATCCGGGGCATTCCGCGCGATGGCCGCTGCCGGTGTAGACTCCAGCCCGGTTGCGCCAAACCATATCAACGTTGAGGTTTAGCATCTGGCGATGATAGGGGCGAAGTTCGGGCCGTATTCGATTGTCGCGCCGAAGCCCAGAACTGGAACCGACGGTGATCGCAAAGACACTCGGTCCGTATCAAGTCATGGACAGGCTCGGCGCAGGCGGAATGGGGGAGGTGTATCGCGCCGAGATACGCGCCTCGATCGGATCGTGGCGATCAAGATCCTGTCACCCGGTCCGGTCATGCCCCGGCAGACCCAGCGTTTCGCACGCGAGGCGCGGGCGGTCTCGAAGGTCAACCATCCGCACATTTGCACCCTGTATGACATCGGCGAACAGAACGGCGTTCACTTCATCGTCATGGAGTACCTCGAGGGTGAAACGCTGGCCCAGCGGATCAGGCGCGGCGCCCTGCCACTGGATCAGGTCCTCCGCTACGCGATCGAGATTGCCGACGCCCTGGCTCACGCGCACCGTCACGGCATCGTTCATCGCGATCTGAAACCCGCCAACATCATGCTGACCGCGTCAGGCGCCAAGCTTCTCGACTTTGGCATAGCCGCGCTGCACGAGCCAGGGGTGATGGACGGGACGCACGCGACAGCACGAGCCGAGACGCTGACCGAGGAAGGGACGATTCTCGGCACGCTGCAGTACATGGCGCCGGAGCAACTGGAAGCGCGACCGACGGATGCGCGCGCGGACATCTTCGCGTTTGGCGCCATCGTCTATGAGATGGCGACAGGGCAACAAGCGTTCAACGGTACGAGCCGGGCCAGCGTCATTGCGGCGGTACTCGAGCGCGATCCCGACCTGCTGACAAGGCCTGGCACGCACGGCGACGAGGCACGGTCGGGAGCCGGCGGCGGGCAACAGGCGTTGCCGCGGATGCTGAATCAGATCGTGGCCCGATGTCTCGCGAAGAATCCAGACGAACGGTTTCAGACTGCCGCCGACCTCGGGCAGGCGTTCCGGTGGATGGCCGAGACCGGCGCCCACGTGGCGCCAACGCTGCCGAAAGCGTCGCACGGCTGGCGCCGTCACCGCGCTGCATGGATCGCCGCTGGCCTCATCGCGATCGTCGCGGCGGTGCTGGCCGTGATGAAGTCTGGCTGGTTCTCCGCGCCGTCAACACCCTACCCATCCGATCCCCGATCCGTCCGGTTTGTCGTCACCTCGCCCCCGAACGCAACATTCAGTCAATCGTCGGCCTCACTCGCGCTGTCGCCGGACGGCCGCACGCTGGCATTCACTGCTTCGACGGGGCAGAGTAGCGACGCGCTCTGGGTTCAGTCGCTCGACTCGTTGGAAGCCAGGAGAGTGCCGGGAACGGAAGGTGCCTCCCAGATATTCTGGTCGCCCGATAGTCAGTCCATCGCGTTCACGGACTCGTTATCGGAGCACAGGGGGCCCAAGACGGTCGACCTCCACATGGGGCTGGTTCGTTCGATTGCGGGTATAGAAATCAGCGGCGTCGGCGCGTGGAGCACCGAGCACGGCATCATCGCCAGTCACAAGGGGGTGATCCAGCAGATCCGAGTCGATGACGGAGCACCGAGACCAGTCACGGCGCTCGATGCATCGGCTGGCGAGACCGCACACATCTTCCCCTCGTTCATTCCCGGCGGACTCTCCTTCCTGTTTCTCGCGAGGAGCACACAGCCGGAGCATGACAACGTCGCTTACATGGGGTCGATCGGGTCCAGCGATCGCGTCCGATTGTTCAACAGCGACTCGCAGGTTGTCTATGCGGCGCCGGGCTACCTGCTCTACATGCTCGGTAACACCCTCCTTGCGCGCACCTTCGATCCTGGCACGCTTCGCCTGACCGGGCAGCCTCTACCGATCGCCGAGCAAGTCGAGCGCACTACGGGCAGTCGGCGCGGGGCGTTCGCGGTCTCGCAGTCTGGTGTGCTCGCGTTCCGCCAGCACACCGAGACGCAACTGGTCTGGTTCGATCGCGGCGGGCGGCGCCTCGAGACTGTCGGTCCTCCTGGGCTCTACCGGAATCCAGCGCTTTCACCGGACGGGAAGCGGCTGGCCGTGGCGGGTCTCGATCTGAAAACAGGCACGTGGGACATCTTCTTGATGGAGATCGGGCGCGGGGGCATCTCGCGATTCACGTCCGATCGCGCCGTTGACGACATGCCGGTGTGGTCACCGGATGGAAGTCGGATTGCTTTCAAATCAAACCGCAGCGGAGAGATGGCCTTCTATCACAAATCATCGAGCGGCACCGGTGCCGAAGAAGTCCTTTTCAAAGTCGGTCGGGCTGACAGTGTGGCTCCCTGGACTGTGGCTCCCTACGCCTGGTTTGAAGACGCTTCTTTCCTTTACGGCATGGCCCTCCTCGGATCGAACAAGAGCCCATCGGGGTCGGATTGCTGGCTGACTTCGCTCACGGGCGAGCGAAAGCCTGTTCCGCTCATACAGAACCAGTTCTTTAACATGTTCTGTGCGCTCTCGGCCGATCGGCGATGGCTGGCGTACACGTCAGATGAGTCCGGCAGATATGATGTGTACGCCATGCCCTTCTCGTCGGGCCGAGGCAAGTGGCCGATTTCGGTGGATGGTGGCACTGAGCCGGCATGGCGAGCTGATGGGAAGGAGCTCTTCTACCTGGCACCGGACAGGCATCTGATGGCCGTTCCCATCAACGTGGGTTCCTCGCTCCAGCCCGGCACCCCGGCAGCGGCTTTTCGAGGCAGCGGTGTCGTCGAATATTACTCCGGGTATAACTCGGAACCAATATGTTGTCACCGGAAATGGCCAGCGCTTTCTCATCAATCAGCCTGTGGGAAAACCGTCTTTCTTCGCCATCACGGTCGTCGTCGACTGGGCTGGAGTATTGAAGAGTCGGTCCACCGGTGTAGACTCCTCGATCAAACGGCAGTAGTCACAGCAGCCCTGCCCAGAAGTGACGTCGATCATGGTCGGGACGCACTTCGGCCCGTACTCGATTGTTGCGCCGCTCGGCGCCGGCGGCCCGCCTCCGTTCGCGCGGCCTGTTCAACGCGCGAACTGCGGCGAGGTCTCGCCGAAGCCCAGAAGAGGACTCGATTCGTGATCGGGGAAACACTTGCATCGTATCGAGTCCTGAACAAGCTGGGCGCAGGCGGAATGGGAGAGGTGTATCGCGCGAAAGATACGCGCCTCGACCGGACCGTGGCGATCAAGATCCTGTCACCCGGGTCGGGTAATCCCCGGCAGAGCCAGCGCTTTGCGCGCGAGGCGCGGGCCGTCTCGAAAGTCAATCATCCGCACATTTGCACGCTGTACGACATCGGTGAGCAGAACGGCGTTCACTTCATCGTCATGGAGTACCTCGAGGGCGAAACGCTGGCCCAGCGGATTCGGCGCAGTGCGCTGCCGCTCGATCAAGTCATCCGCTACGCCATCGAGATTGCCGACGCGCTGGCGCACGCGCACCGACAGGGCATCGTCCATCGTGATCTGAAACCGGCCAACATCATGCTGACGGCGTCGGGGGCTAAGCTCCTCGACTTCGGGATCGCGGCGCTGCACGAGCCAGGCGTGATGGACGAAAAGGGAACGCGGTCGACAGCAGGTGCGGAGACGCTGACCGAGGAGGGGACGATTCTCGGCACACTGCAGTACATGGCGCCGGAGCAACTGGAAGCGCGGCCGACGGATGCGCGCGCGGACATCTTCGCGTTCGGCGCCATCGTCTATGAGATGGCGACCGGGCAACAGGCGTTCAAGGGGACGAGCAGGGCCAGCGTCATTGCAGCCGTGCTCGAGCGCGATCCCGAGCTGCTGACACCGCCTCGCACGCACGGCGACGAGGCACGGCGGGAACCGGCGGCGGGCGACCTGCATTGCCGTGGATGCTGAATCAGATCGTGGCCAGATGCCTGGCAAAGAATCCCGATGACCGATTTCAGACCGCGGCCGACCTCGGGCAGGCATTGAGGTGGATAGGCGAGGGCGGCGCACACGCCGCAGCGCTGCCGCGAGGTTCGGCGTCGCGCGGCTGGCGCAGCCCCCGCCTCGGATGGGTCGCCCTTGCCGTCGTGGCGGTTGTCGCCGCCCTGGCCATGGCGGTGAATTTCAGGAGATCGTCAGCACCAGAGTCTTCCGCTGCCAGGCCGGTCCGGTTCCTCATCACGCCGCCGCCGAACGCGGCATTCAGTCCATCGTCGGCTTCACTCGCGCTGTCGCCGGACGGCCGTGCGCTGGCGTTCACTGCATCTGCGAAGCAGAGCGGGCTTGCGCTGTGGCTGCAGTCGCTCGATTCGTTGACAGCCAGGATGGTGCCCGGAACGGAAGGGGCCGGACAGATATTCTGGTCGCCCGACAGTCGCACCATTGCGTTCGCCGACACCGCATCGCAGTTCACGACCAAGACCGTCGACCTCGAAACCGGATTGGTGCGTTCGCTTGCAGGGGTAGACATCACCGGCCCCGGAGCGTGGAGCGCCGAGCACGGCCTCATCGCCAATCAGAAGGGCGTCATCCAGCAGATCCGCCTCGATGGTGGACCACCGACACCACTCACCGTGCTGGATGCGTCGGCTGGCGAAACCGCACACAGCTTCCCTTCGACCATTCCCGGCGGACGCTCCTTCGTGTTTCTCGCGAGGAGTACACAGCCGGAGCATGACAACGTCGCTTACCTGGGGTCGATCGGATCCAGCGATCGCGTCCGCTTGTTCAACAGCGACTCTCAGGTTGTCTATGCGGCGCCAGGCTACCTGCTCTACATGCTCGGCAACACCCTCTTCGCGCGCCCCTTTGATTCCGGCAACCTCCGTGTGATCGGTGAGCCTGTACCGATCGCAGAGCAGGTCGAGCGCAATACAGGCAGCCGGCGAGGGGCGTTCACAGTCTCGCAGAATGGTGTGCTCGCGTTCCGCCAGCACACCGAGACGCAGTTAGTGTGGTTCGATCGCCGCGGGAGCCGCATCGAAACGTTGGGTTTTCCTGGCCACTACCGGAACCCATCGCTTTCACCCGACGGCAAGCGGCTGGCCGTGGCGAGCCTCGACCTGAAAGCGGGCACGTGGGACATTCTGTTGATGGAGGTCGGGCGCGGCGGCATCTCGCGGTTCACTTCCGATCGAGCAGTTGACGACACGCCGGTCTGGTCGCCGGATGGAAGTCGTATAGCTTTCAAGTCCGACCGCAGCGGACAGATGGCCTTCTACCACAAGTCATCGAGCGGCACCGGCGGGGAAGAAGTCTTCCACAGGGCCGGGCCTTACTACTCTCAGACTCCTTTCGCCTGGTTGAAAGACGGTACATTCCTCTACGGGATGGCCCAGACCGGCGCATCGAACAGGAGCCAGGGATCTGATTTGTGGCTGACCTCGATGACAGGTGACCAGAAGGTTGTTCCGATCGTACAGAACCAGTCATGGAATCCGTTCTGTGCGCTCTCGGCAGATCGGACGATGGTTGGCGTATGCGTCTTTTGAGTCCGGCAGATTCGACGTGTACGGCATGCCGTTTCCGTCAGGGCAAGGCAAGTGGCCGATCTCCGTGAATGGCGGAACGGAGCCGGCATGGCGAGCCGACGGGAAGGAGCTCTTCTACCTGGCGCCGGACAGGTCTCTGATGGCCGTGCCGATCGAGGTGGGCTCCTCGCTGCGGCCCGGCACCCCGCAACGGCTTTTCGAGGCACCCGTATCATCGATTGTCTACTCGTCCTATACTCGCAACCAATATGCAGTCACTGGAGACGGTCAGCGGTTTCTCATCAACCAGCCGGTGGGAAGTCCGTCCCTGGCCACCATCACGGTCGTTGTCGACTGGACCGCAGCGCTGAAAAATCGTTCTGGCTCCTGACGAGTAGACCCGCCGTCCAGGACGGCCCAAGGTCGGCATGGCATGATCAAGGCTCCGCCGCTCGGCCTCCTCCTTTTGCTGCTGGCGCTCGGATCTGCGCGTGCGCAAACGCCCACCGGAACCATTGCCGGTGTAATCACCGATCCGAGCGGTGCGGCGATCACCGGGGCGCGCGTCGACATCGTCAACGGTGCCACTGGACAGATCCGGACTCTAACCACGACGGCGGACGGCGTCTACGGCGCGGCTGCGCTGCCTCCCGGTGTCTATCAGATTTCCGTCGAAGCCACGGCGTTCAAACGCCTGCAACGCGAGGCGAGCGTCGAAGCAGGAACCACTACAACTGTCGACATGACGCTCGAGCTCGGCGAGATGACCGAGAGCGTCACGGTGGCGGCAACCGAGCCGCTGATTCGGCACGATCACAACCAGGTCGGTGGTGTGGTGACGCGGGATCAGATCGAACGATTGCCGCTCAACGGCCGCAATTTCCTCGAGCTGGCGAAATTGGAGCCGGGCGTGACCAATCCGGCCAGGCTGCCCGACGGTCGCGTGTTCGTGGCGCTCGCTCGGCGGCGGCCTGCAGACGATCCCGCGCATCGGCTCGACTCGGGTGACTGTGGACGGCGCCAGCATCAGCACGCCAGGCACGGTTGGGATTCTCCTGCAGATTTCTCAGGATGCCGTCCAGGAATTTCAGATGTCCACGGTGAACTTCGATCCAAGCACCAGCCTGACGAGCAACGGGGCCATCAATATCGTGACGCGGTCGGGCGGCAACGCGTATCACGGCAGCGGGTTCTACTTCCATCGAGATCATCACCTCGCCGCCTATCCGGCGCTGAGACGTGATCCCACGAACGACGATCCGTTCTTCGAGCGACGTCAGTTCGGTGCCCATTTCGGCGGCCCCGTTCGAAGAGACCGCGCCTTCTTCTTCGGCAATTACGAGCGCACCGATCAGACGAGCGTGGTCTCCATTCAGCCGCTCGAGGAACTGGCTCCACTCGGAGGAATCTTTTCCAGTCCTTACGTGGGCAATCAGTTCAACGTGCGTGTGGACGTGCAGCTCCATCCAAGCCACAGCGTGTTCTCGAGGTACACGCACGATCGAAACAACACGTTCGCACTCCTCGGACCGCCCAGTCTGCCTTCAGGTTGGCAGCGACGGGTCAATCAGGCAGATCAAGGCATGGCGGGAGTCACCAGCGTCATCTCCCCGCGCATCGTCAACGACGTACGCATCGCGTATTTTTCGACACCCGTAGAAATAGCACCAGCAACCTCCGACGACTGTGGGAACTGTTTCGGTCTTGGTGCGCCCCGGACGACCATTCAGAATGCGCTTCTGAGTGCGGGGCTCGCCTTTGGCGTTGGCGCAGGAGCTTCAGTTGCCGGTCGCAGATATCAGGTGACCGAGAGCCTCGTGTGGCAGAAAGGCAGCCACACACTCCGCGCCGGTTTCGATTGGGAGCACAACCAGAGTCGAGCCTTCGATCTCATCCCCCAATCAGGAGAGATCACGGTTTTTTCTCCGACCGTCGTTCGGCAGGAGGCGCCCGAGATTCCGCTGCCGGCGTCATTCACGACCGTCGAGGAGATTCTGCAGCTTCCGCTGCGGAACGTCTCCATCACGGTCGGCTCGGGCACCATTCTGTGGCGCGGCTTCCGCGATGAACGGGTGACCGATCTCTATCGGCTGTATTTTGGCGATACCTGGCGAGCCACCAGTCGTCTAACCGTGAACTACGGCCTCGGTTATTCGTACGAGCCGAATGCGTTCACCCACGACCTGACGAAGCCGGCGCTGCTCGCGCCAATTCTCGGTCTCGAGGGATTGAGCCCTCCCGCAGCTCGGACGCGCAACTTTTCTCCAACCGTCGGTTTCGCGTGGACGGTCACGCGCGACAGCAGGACGGTCCTCCGTGGCGGCGGCGGTCGCTACTTCGACCAGGCGGCCAGCACCAACCAAGTGAATCTCATCAACGAGCGACATCTCCTTTCGCCGTTGGGCACCGGCAATCTGACCCGCGCGGGCGCGAACCTCCTTTATGGGGGGCGTTCGCTGGAGTTCCTAGGACCGACGCCGTTCACCGGCACACAGATGCTCGAGATCCTTCCCGCGATTCGTGCCGACCTGGAGCGATCGCTCAATCCTGGCAATCCGTGACTTCTCGCTTCGGAACATCGACGGCAGGAAGGCGGGGGAGAACCTTTACGATCCTTCATATGCGACGCCTTACGCGATTCACGCCAGCCTGGGCGTGCAGCGCGAGCTGGCGCGAGGGCTAGTCGTCAGCGCCGACGTTGCCTGGAAACGATTCATTCATACCTACATAAATGGCATCGACTACAACCGCTGGAACAGCGCAGGGGGATCGGTAATACCCAGGTGCATCGGCGCGCAGCTCGATGATGTCCATGCCCTGTGTTCCAACGGTCCCATATATTTCGACACGACGATCGGCCGGGCCCGCTATCTGGGGCTGCTGGTCCGCGTCGAAAAGCGTTTCTCACGCCGCACGCAGTTGCTGGCTTCTTACGCGCTCGGCAGCTTCGTGGGAACGAACGCGACAGGGACCGGGACGAGCGAAGCCCCTGCCGGCCGAGTTTTTGGCTTCAACAACGATAACTGGTTCGAGAACTACGGCCCGCTGCCGACGGATCAGCGACACCTCCTGAATCTCTCGGGATTCGTCCAGCTCCCATGGCGACTGCAGCTTGCGGTGAACGTCGCGGCGTATAGCGCGGCGCCGTTCGCGCCTTACATCGCAGGCGCTGATTTCAACGGCGACGGGACGATCAATGACCTGCTGCCGGGGACGACGATCAATCAGTTCGGGCGCGGACTGGGCAAGGAAGATCTGACTCGCCTGGTGAATGCCTACAATCAGCAGTTCGCAGGCAGACTGACGGCCGTTGGTCGGTTGGCGCCGTTTGTTGAGCTCCCAGAAGACTATTCCTTCAACGATGGTTTCTTTACCCAGGACTTGCGCCTGACCCGAACGTTCAATCCGCGTTTGCGGGGTGCGAGCGCCGCCGTGTTCGTCGAGGTCTTCAACGTGCTCAACACGCCGAACCTGACTGGATTTGGTTCCGACCTCAGATCCCGAGTCAACTTCGGTCAACCGAACATGCGCTTGAATCAGGTCTCTGGTTCCGGCGGGCCTCGCGTGGTGCAGCTCGGTGCTCGCGTCACATTCTAGCTTCCCGCTTCCCGCTCCCCGCTTCCCGCCCCGTACTTCCCAGCTCCCCAGTTCCTCAGCACCTAGCCTGTATCCACTTCCCCCAGATTTGATGAAAACCAAAGGAATTCCTCAAGACTCCCGCACTTTCGTCTCCGTATTATCGAACAACTTTGTCACGGTAATTTGACCATGAAAAAACAACGACTGAAGTTATCAGGCGACGCCCTTCAAACCCTGTGACCGACTGGAATGCGCGCGCCGTCAACGCTAAAGATGGAGGCCTGAACCATGAAGACCAAAATAACCAAACGGTCGGTCCGCGTTGTGACCTTCCTCGGGCTGTTGACGTCATTCATCGCTGTCGCATTGGTGCGGTACGCCGCTGCGGAAGGTGAGCCGACATTCCTCGCTGCCCCAGCGGGCGGCGATGCAGTCACCGTCTGGAACGCAAACGCCGGTGTGGCTGCGACCGCGGCCTGCCTCGCTCCTCTCGGCAACCCACTCCACGAATCGCGCATCTACGCGATGATGCACGTCGCCATCCACGATGCCCTCAATGCGATTGACCGTCGCTCTCGTCCCTACGCCCTCGATCTGCAGGCGGAAGCGGGCGCTTCTCCGGATGCCGCCGTTGCTGCGGCCGCACGAGATGTGCTGGTCCCGCTCATCGCTCAACTGCCTCTCGAGCTTCACACGCAGGCTTGCATCGATGCAGGCGTAGCCAGCGTCGAAGCCGCCTATACAACGGCACTCGCCGCGATCCCCGATGATCAGGCCAAGGCGCAGGGTATTGCGGTGGGACAGGCCGCTGCTGCCGTTATCCTCGACCTGAGGACCGACGACGGGGCGGTTGGGCCATTTCTGAATTTCGCGTGCCCGCAGGGTACCAGTCCCGGGGAGTATCAGTGCACACCGGGTGCGCCGTTGATCGCCTTTGAGGTATGGGAAAACGTCACCCCCTTCGTCCTGGCGGATAGTTCACAGTTCCGCCCGGGGCCGCCCTACGCCGTGAACACGAACGAGTACACGGCGGACTTCAACGAAGTGAAGTCTCTCGGCGGCGATGATGTCACCACTCCCAGCGCACGCACTGCCGACCAAACCGAGATCGCCCTCTCCTGGTGGGAAAGCTCCCCGCTGAAGTGGAACCGGATTGCGAGAACCGTGTCCGCTGACCAGGGACTCGATCTCTGGGAGAACGCCCGGCTATTCGGGCTGCTCAACTTGGCTCTTGCGGACGGCTACATCGCGATGGTCGATTCCAAGAACCATTACAACTACTGGCGACCGGTCACCGCTATTCAGACAGGGGACACGGACGGTAATCCAGACACGACTGGGGACCCGACGTGGACACCGTTGCGCCCGACACCTGCGAACCAGGACTACGCCTCTGGTCACTCGATTGAAGGGGGCGCGGGAGCTGAAGTGTTGAAGCAGTTCTTCGGCACTGATGAGATCAGCTTCCAGGACTGTAGCGTGACGCTGCCTGCTGGCAGTACCTGCAGTGATGCGACGCCGATCTTCCGCTCGTATGCGAGCTTCTCCCAGGCGGCGGCCGAGAATGCGTATTCGCGCATCCTCATCGGGTACCACTTCCGCAAATCGGTCGAAGAAGGGACCGAATACGGTCGACAAATTGGCAAGCGTGCCGCCGATCTCTACCTCCGGCCCGACCTCCAAGCTGCGCCTGGCCTCTACGAGCTCGTCGCGAGTCACAGTCAGAAATGCATCGACGTTCCCGAGTGGTCTCTCAATGACGGTATCCCCGTCATTCAGTGGGCCTGCAATGGAGGCGACAACCAGACATGGCGGCTCGAGTCCACGTCGGGCGGCTACTCACGGCTGATCGCGCAGCACAGCGGCAAGTGCCTGGATGTGAGCGGCGCATCAATAGACGATCGCGCTGACATCATTCAGTGGCAGTGTCATGGTGGTGAGAATCAGCAGTGGCGCGTCGAGGCTGTTACGGGAGGCTATCAACTCGTGGCCCGTCACAGCGGCAAATGCCTGGATGTGCGCGGCGAATCAACAAACGATGGTGGGTCCATCATTCAATGGTCGTGTAATGGCGGCGCGAATCAGACGTGGCTCCTGCGCCCGGTGACCACGGCCGCAACTCCGTCTCCGCAAGCCCTGCTGCGCTCGCCAAAGCCAGCGGCTCATTCTGGAGCTCGCGATGTTCGGATTGATCCCTGAATCTATCGGGCGACCGACAACGGCCAGCGCGCCACCGCAAAGACCGGCTAACGACGCGATTTTCGTCGGCACTCCCAACCGCTATCGCCTGCCAGCGTTCTACGAGCTGCACGTTTGGGCGTGGCGCTTCGGGGGTCAGATCTTGTTTCTTGCAACGATGTCCCTCGCGGGATGACATCCGCGGGCTGAATCGATTGCCGCAATGCAGACCGCGTTGCCCCCCGGCGGACCGGTCGCAGTCTGAGGCCATGTCGCGGACGCCAGTCACGCCATGCGCGATGGACTGAGGCAAGCAAATTGAAACAACCTCGAACAGCCGACAGATGCCAGTTGCCAGTCGCCAGCTCAGTTCTCAGCTTCCCTCCTTCACCTCCGTCTCGGTGGTCGCGCCAGGACTGATGACGTGAAACGCGAGCACGAACGGCCCAACGCGGATCTTGTCGCCATGCTGCAGACGCGCCGGCTCGGCGAGTCTCTCACCCCGAAGGAACGTCCCGTTCTTGCTGCCAAGATCTTCGAGCGTGGCTTGATTGTCGCTGATGACGATTCGTGCGTGATATCGCGAGATGCGCAGCGATTCGAGCCGGACCGTCGCAGCCGGGTCGCGGCCGAGCACGTTCTCTCCTTCGTACAGGTTGATGTCGCGATTGTCCACGCGCAGCCAACAGGAGATTTCGGGGCCCTGCGGTCCCGGCCGGTGCGCACGGACGTTGGTCGCCTCACCGGCAAACGCATATCCGAACCCGTGCACGGTCCTCAGGAACCGGGGCTCGTGCGCGTCGTCGCCGATGGCCGCGCGAATCTCACTGACAAGCTGCGCCAGACTGGCGTCGGAGACGAACGTCCCGGGCCAGATCGCCCCGTGCAGCTCTGCCTTAGACAGCGCCCTCGGGCGGCGCTCTACCAGAAGCCTGAGCAGCTCGAAAGC
Organism: uncultured Acidobacteriota bacterium; assembly: GCA_963804245.1. Lineage (GTDB taxonomy): Bacteria > Acidobacteriota > Vicinamibacteria > Vicinamibacterales > 2-12-FULL-66-21 > CAWDPQ01. The sequence goes on along the minus strand of CAWDPQ010000007.1, from coordinate 341,278 downwards.
CTTTGGCGAGACGTGGACCTGGTCGGATCGGAGGTTCCAGCTGACCGCGCCGCAGGATGGAATGCTGGTTGTGAAATTGAGCTGGGATGCTTACTACTGGGACACGCTCCTTCTGCTGAGAATCGAGGACACCAACGTCCCGAGCGGCCCGGCTTCGTTCTCGCCCATTATCGGCCGGGCACCGGTCGCCGCGGGCCGGACCTACTATCTGGCGGTTGGCTTCTTGGCGGTGAGGCATGCGCCGATCACCGACTTCACCTTGAGCACGGTAGTGGACTGACTACGCACCTATCAGGCGTCTCTCAAGACGTCGCGGTTTCGATATCCGTCTCTGTCGAAATCGTTGGCGGCGGGTTCTTCGAGCCGGTCATACCCGGCGAGCTCTGGCCTTCGTTCAACGGCCAGGTTGCGATCGACCCAGAGTGCACCTGGACCGGCTTCACAAAGTATTCAGAAAACCCCAAGCAAACCCTCAAGACTCTGTCGCTCACGTCTCCGTATCATCAAGCAACTTCGTCAGGACGGTTGGCCATGAACCAGCAACGACTGCAGAAGTTTGGTGCCGCGCTCGCGTGCATGCTCACGGTCAGCTGCGACGGCGGGCCAACCAGCCCCACACGTCAAGTCGCCACGCCTCTGCCGATGCTCGAGCCCTATCTGGCCCTCGAGGGCCTCGCCGGCTCGTATAACGTCGCGCTCAATGTCTCGGACCAGTGCGCCGAGATACCCGAGGCCGCCAGACGACGCACGTATCAGGCAATTCTCGCAACGACGCCCTATCCATTCCTTTCTGTTCGCATTGTAGGCGGCGGATTCTCCGCGCCGGTAACAGTCGGCGAGCTGCGGGCGGGGCCAGACGGCCGGGTGACAATCGATTGGAACAACTTCGACATTGGCGGCTGTGACGGGTACTCGGAGCCACTGTCGGATGGAAGCATGCTCATGGTGTGCGGCCAGGGCTTTGGTATGCACGAGGGACCGACAATCTCGATCGCGCTCACCGGAAGGGCCTGGATCGATGCAGACGGGACACGAGGAAACGTCTGCAACGCCTGGCATCGGTTCACGTTGACGCGCTCGATTCCATCGGCCGCTCCATGGTGAGGTTGCTCTGTTGAGAAAAGCCTTGCTGCTGCTGGTGTCGGTCGGCCTTGCTATCGGCGGTCTCCTTGCGTGCGACAACCAACCATCGACATCCCCGGGTCTGCGAACGCCAACGAGCCCCGGAGTACCGCTCACTCGTCTCGAGATCAGCGGGCCCATTTCCGTCGCTCCCGGCGCAACGGTGCAACTGACTGCGACCGCGCATCGGGAGGATGGCTCCAGTCAAGACGCTACGGCGGATGCGCTCTGGTTCAGCTCGAACACGCGTGTGCTGTCCGTTTTCGGCCGGCGGCCGTGCCACCGGGCACCAGATAGGTGAGGCGATGGTATCCGCCAATTTCGGCGGAGGGAGGGGGACGCGGGAAACGATCGTGGTCCCGCTGGATACGTTCAGGATTGTCGGCGTCGTCACCGAAACCGAACCGCCGTTGAGCCCGGTGGTTGGTGCCACACTGGCTGTTGCATCCGGCGTCGGTGCGGGTCTTACCACGAGCACCGGTGACGACGGACGATACAAGCTCTATGGCCTCGCGGGTGACGTCGAGCTGCGGATCTCGAAAAACGGTACCACGCCCACGTGCAGCAGTATCGGGCCGACGACCACGCAATCCTGAACGCGCAATTGAGGCTCGTGAACGCGCGTCGCGATCTATCGGGAGTCTACACGTTGACGATCGCAGCGGCCGACGACTGTCGTCTCGCGCTGCCCGAAGAGGTGAGAGTTCGAAACTACAGGGCCCTAGTGACCCTGACCGGCAATCAGCTGGACGTTCGACTGGAGGGTGCGACCTTCGCCCTGGCCGCGAGCGGAGAGGGCGATAGGTTTCGCGGAAGAGCGGAAGCGGGCGAGCTCCTCTTCATGATGACCGGCTATGAAGCGTACGCATACTTTTACTACAAGAGCAACTACGGTGACGTCGTCGAGCAGCTGACCGACGGCTTCCTCGTCGTATCGGGGCGTGCGAGTGTCAACGAGTCCTCCCTGTCCGGCGTGCTTGACGGGGCGTTGACGCTTTTGAGCGGGAGTATGAAGTTCTTCCCGACGACGACCGCGACCTGCCGTTCGGCCGCACACAGATTTACATTGCGGCGCTAGTCTCAGCTTCCAGCTTCCAGCTTCCAGCTTCCAGCTCCAAGCTCGCATTACTCAGTGCGCTTGGGGCCCTCCGCCTCCGCGCGCCGACAAGCCATGCGCGCTACGGCGAGACCTCGCCGTAGCAGGTCGCCCGCCTACTCCGCGACCAGCGAGGCGGGCACCCCCAAGCGCTCTCGCTCGGCGGCTTCGCGCCTCGCCCTTCGGCAAGCTCAGGACGACCCTGAGCTACGTCGAAGGGTCGCTCGGCCGCAGGCGCTTCCCCAGTTCCCCAGCTCCCCAGCTCCCCAGTTTCCCTGTGCTACTCTTCGTCCGTCGTAGTGGAGGGAAGACACCATGGCGAAACCGGATGAGACGACGCGGCGTGATTTCATGAAGCAGGTGGCCGCGGGCGCTGTCGCTGCGGCCGGCACGGTCGGCGCTGGGCAGGCGCTCGGCGCGTCGCGCCAGGCTCAATCCACGCCGCGCGGGCGCGTCATCGGCGCGAACGATCGCATCAATGTCGGCTTCGTCGGCTGTGGCGGCCGCATGAATACGCACATCCGGCGCATCATGGAGCGCAACAAAGAACGTGGCGACGTGCAGGCCGTCGCCGTCAATGACATCTGGGACAAGCGCAAGCAACGGGCGCGCGAAGCGACCGGCGTCGAGGAACGCTCCGTCCATCACGACTATCGCGAGCTGTGTGCTCGATCGGATGTGGATGTCGTAATCATCTCGTCGCCTGATCACTGGCACCATCCTCATGCCATGGAGGCGCTTCGTAACGGCAAGGATGTCTACCTCGAAAAGCCGATGACCTACACGGTGGACGAGGCGCGGGAGATCGTCGACGCCGTGCAGGCGGGAAAGCGCGTGCTGCAGGTCGGCAGCCAGTACACATCGATGGATCATTTCTGGAAGGCCCGGAAGGCGATTCAGGACGGGCTCCTTGGCGAGGTGGTCTGGGCGTCCGGCGGATTCGGCCGCAACCGCAACCAGCGCGGCGAGTGGAACTATCAGATCGATCCCGATGCGACCGAGAAGACGCTCGATTGGAAGGCGTTTCTCGGTTCGGCGCCCAAGCGGGCGTTCGAGCCGGAACGGTACTTCCGTTGGCGGAAGTACTGGGATTACTCCGGGGGCATCGCGACGGACCTCTTCTACCACACCGTCTCGCCGCTCCTCTTGTCGATCGGCGCTGACTTCCCGCTCCGCGTCACGTCGTCTGGCGGCATCTATCTGCAGAAGGATCGCGAGGTGCCGGACACGTTCTTCATGAACGTCGACTATCCGAGCTGGACGATGCAGCTGGCGTGTTCGGTCGGGAGCGGCGTGGGTGCGCCGCTCGTGATCCACGGCAGTCAGGCCACGTTGTTCGTGGGGCAGAACAGCGAGAGTCTTAACAACACGCAGATGGAAATCGTGCCCGACCAGGAATATCGCGAGGCATTCACGAAGAAGACCGGCGCCGAGGTCGTGAAACTCGAAGTGCAGCCCTTCGCGCGCGGATCTCACCCGCACATGGACAATTTCCTCGACTGTGTTCGCTCACGACAGGAGCCGAACCTTCCGGCGAAGCTCGGATATCAGGCGATGGCGGCGATCGCGATGGGCGTGCAGGCCTATCGCCAGCACGAGGTGCTGTTCTTCGATCGCCGGCGTGAGAAGGTGAGCAATAAGCCGGTATCGACGTAGCCGGAACGGGGAGGGTTATAACGCTGACCTGGAAGTGGCGGTGCTATTGCACTGTTTTCGAGTCTTCGACTTTTGCCTCAATGGATGAGGAGGGAGACTCAATGCTGAAGAAACAGATGATCGCCGGCACGATCGCGGCAGTGTTCGCGGGAGCGGTCGCCGTCGCGCAAACGCCGCAGACGCCGCCGACCGAAGGACCTCGACCGCAGAACCCCCCGACCGCCGCAACTGCTCAGGCACCCACCGCCGAAACGACGCTGAGCGGCTGTGTGTACAAAGAGGAAGATGTGGCAGGCAGAACGCCGGACGTCGCGGAACGCGCCGGTGTGATGGAGGACTACATCCTTGCCGACGTCAAGCGCGCCGGTCAGGACAGCACGTCGCCTTCGAGCGCCACTCCCGGTGTGGCCGGAACATCAGGCACGGTCCTTCCGATGTACAAGCTGGAGAAAATCGCCGATGAGCGCCTGCGCGCGGTAGTCGGGAAGCGGGTGGAAGTGACCGGTCGAATCGACGCCGAGCGTGGTGACGTGGCGAAGAGCCCGGCCGGTGCGGCGCCCGGGGCCGACAAGAACGTTGGACCGGACAAGATTGAGTTGCCGGAATTCGAGGTCACCGAGATTCGTGAGGTGGCCGGAACCTGCCCAGCCAAGCCGGCGGGTCGGAACTAGCGTCAAGCGAAATGAAAGGAGGGGGCAGCTCCACTCTTGATAGATGACGACTAACGCAAAAACGACTGTCCCCTTTTCCGATTTACGTCTTGTCCGGCAGCGCGTAGGGTGCCCGATACGTACGAGTGAGAAGTTTATCCGCCTCTTCGTCGCCGACGAATCGTTCCGTCGCTCCGTCGAACTTCACCGATCGCCCCACCCGATAGGAAATATTCCCCAGGTGACAGAGCGCGGTCGAGAAATGCCCTTCCTCGAGCGGCGCCCTGAGATTCTCCGTTTTACGCGTGCGCATGCACTCGATGAAGTTTTCGAAGTGCGACTGTCCGCCATCGCGCTTCTCATCGGCGGTTAGCGTGGGACCGAGCTCGCTCTTGCGTCCGAGATATACCTGCGCCTTGTCGTCGCCGACCTTCATCCAACCCTTCGAACCGAAGACGTAGACGCCCTGGGCTTCGGGTGGTCCGGCGTACCAGTTCCGCAGATCGCAGTGGAGTTCTGTGCCGTCCGCATATTGATAAGTCGCATATTGCGTATTCGGCGTCGTCTGGTCCGTTGGCGCTCCAGCTTCGTACAGTCCGCCAATGCAGTGCGCGGTCTTGGGATGCTCCTGTTTTCCCAGCAGCCAGCGCACGGCGTCGAGGGAATGGACACCCGTGTTGCCCAGATCTGTGGTGCCGTATTCCCAGAACCAGTGCCAGTGGTAATGGAAGTGATTCTCGTTGAACGGACGGGCCGGTGCCGGACCGAGCCACATGTCGTAGTGAACCTCCGGAGGTGGGGCGCTGTTCGCCACTACGCCGATAGGATCTCGCGCCCGGTAGATGACGGTCTTACCCGCGTTGATTTTGCCGAGTCCGCCGTCGCGGAGAAACTGCACGGCCTTGCCGAGAACGACCCCGCTGCGTCTCTGCGTGCCCACTTCGACGACGCGGTTGTATCGCCGCGCCACCTCGATCATCTTTCGGCCTTCGGCGATGTTGTGGCAGATCGGCTTTTCGACGTAGACGTCTTTTCCCGCCTGACAAGCCCAGATCGTCATGAGCGCATGCCAGTGATCGGGAGCGGCGATGGTCACCGCATCGACGTCTCGATTCTCGAGCACTCGCCGGAAATCCGTTTCAACCGCTGGATTGCCGCCGTACTTCCCCTTGAGGAACGACAGCGAATCCTTGAAGTGGCGCTCGTCGATGTCGACGACGTGGCTGATACGAACGTTGGCGATGCCGGCCAGATGCTCGTAGTGGTCCTGGCCGCGGCCGCGCGAGGTCCACGTGGGATGGCCTTTGTTGGCCCCACGGATGCCAATGATTGCCACGTTGATCGTGTCATTCGGGCTTTTCTGTGCGCGCGCACGCGTCGGCAGCGCAGCGAGTCCGGCGGTTGCGGCCGCCGTCCTCGAGATGAAAACTCGGCGGTTCATCATGGCAGGTACTCCTGTCAGAAGTCCGGGGCGGGTTATCGTAGCACGCGGTTAACGTGAGGAAGAGGTAGTCGCTTTCGGCGGATGACTCTGCCAGAGAATCTGCACGATCTTCCATCGGCCAGCTTCGACAGCATGTGGTCGATGCCCCAGGAGGCCGTCACCTTGGCGATCGCAGTCTGATCGAGCACGTCGAGCACGGCCACCTCCTTGATCGACGTATCGCGCTTGCCGTCCTTGTTCCAGTTGCCGGCCAGCTTGCCAGCTGCTCGTAGGTCATCGGCATCTCGACATACGGCGTGCTCGCATCTTTCTTATAGAACCCGCGCTTGACGAGGGTCGTGTGCACGCTGCGCTCGATCCGCTCCGGCTGAACGTTGTAGATAGCTTCGAGGTAGTCGAGGGCCGCGAGGCGGCCGCCGCCTTATCGGCGGCGCTGCTCTGGGCGTCACCGATTGCGGGAGCCGCGTTGAGCTCAGTGAGAACGGCCACTGAAACGGGCGCATCATCTGTGTCTCCTTCCTGCGAATCGTCTCTCCCAACAAACCCCCACCGTCCCTCGTCTATGAACCGGCAGGAGAGGCTCATGGACTCTGTACTTCACGATCTGCGGTTCGCACTCCGACTCTTCGGGAAGAGCCCGGGCTTCACCGCGGCGGTGGTCGCGTCCCTCGCTCTGGGAATCGGAGCCAACACAGCCATCTTCACGCTGATGGATGCGGTGATGTGGCGCATGTTGCCGGTGAGTAACCCGGAAAGCTTGCTCGCGGTCGGAAGGCAGGAGGGAAGCACGGTCTTCCCGGGTTTCACCTACGGCCAGTATCGGCTCATCCGCGACAACATCTCGATGTCGGATCTGGCCGGGTATTCCACGGCGCCGATCAACGTGAGCGTGGACGGCCCGCCAGAACCGAGCGTGCAGGGTCAGCTCGTGTCGGGCAACTACTTCTCGTTCCTCGGGGTGAGCCCGGTGATTGGTCGCGCGATCGGTCCCGATGATGATCTCGTGCCGAACGGCCATCCCGTGGCCATGCTCAGCCACGGTTATTGGGAACGGCGGTTCGCGCGGGACGCTTCGGTCGTCGGCCGCACGGTTCGTTTTTCGGGCATGCCGTTCACGATCGTCGGGGTGACGCCGCGCGAGTTCTTCGGCGTGGACATCGGTACCGCGCCCGACGTGTTCCTGCCGCTCATGATGCAACCGACGGTCATGCCGGCGTACGAAAACCTGCTGGAAAACCCGATCGTGAATCGAACGTGGGTTCAGGTCATCGCTCGGACCAAGGCGGGCGCCAGCGCCGATCAGGCCGCCGCAGCGATGGACGCGGTGCTTCGCGCTCAGGACACGAACACCCCGCCTGCGCCTGCGGTGAAGAGCGGGCCGCCACCAAATCGGGTGGTGCTCGTCCCTGCCACCGCGGTGTCATCGCTGCGCCGGCAGTTTTCCCGGCCGTTGTTCGTACTGCTGGCGATGGTGGGCGTCGTGCTCCTGACCGCCTGCGCCAATACCGCCAACCTGCTCCTCGCACGCGGCGCGGCACGGCGGCCGGAGTTTGCGATGCGCCTCGCCCTTGGCGCCGCTCGCGGCCGCCTGATGCGTCAGCTGTTGATCGAAAGCGTGGCGCTGGCGGCGCTCGGCGGCATGTGTGGCGTACTACTGGCCCGCTGGGCGACCCAACTCCTCGTGGTCTACATGTCGTCCGGACGTACGCCAATCGTGATGGATCTCACGCCGAATCTGCGCATCCTGGCGTTTACCGCGGCGGCGTCGGTGCTGACCGGTCTCCTCTTCGGGCTCGCACCGGCGTGGCGCGCCACCAGGATCGATCTGACGCCGGCCCTGAAGAACGTCCGCAGCTCCCTGTCGCGCAGCTTGCGTCCCGGCCGGGTGCTCTCCATCGCCCAGCTCGCGCTGTCGTTGCTGCTGCTCGTTGCCGCCGGTCTCTTCGTTCGAAGTCTGCAGAACCTCAATGGAAAAGATGTGAGTGTGCCGCGTCAGAGCGTGCTCATCCTGCGCGTGGAACCCAAGGGCAGCGATCAACGAGGCATCCCCGGAACGACCGAGCGGCTGGACCGCACGTATCGCGAATTGATGCGAAGGGCTCGTGAGATCCCGGGCGTCGAGCAGGTGAGCATGGCGAACAGCACGCCCACCATGCCGCTGTCCAGTGCAGGCGCCCCAGTACCCTTGCCTTCGGGCGAACGGGCGCGGGTCCCGATGTTGATGGTTTACCCGAACTACTTCGCCACGGTCGGCATGCCGATCATCAGCGGCCGCGACTTCGGACCAGCAGATCTCAGCGAGCAGGCGCCAGCAGTCTGCATCGTCAACGAGGCGTTCGTCCGCCGGGTGTTCCTCGGCGAGAATCCGATTGGCCGGCCGTGTTACACGGGCCGCCGGGCGCGTCTTCAGAGCACGATGCCGGCGCAGATGGCACAGACGGAGCCTTTCCAGATCGTCGGTGTCGTCCGCGATTCCCGCTACACCAATCCGCGCGGTGAAACGCAGCCGCTCATCTACATGACGTTCCTCCAGACCAGCACCGGGCGCGGGCAGATGCTGCTGCACCTGCGCGTGACCGGCAATGCGGGACTGGTGGTCCAGCGCGTGCGGGAAGAGGTTGCCGCGATTGACCCGGCGATGCCGATGTTCGACGTGCACACCCTCGAGGAAGAGATGAATGCCGCGCTCGTACAGCAGCGGCTCATCGCCATGCTCTCGACGTTGTTTGGCGCGTTGGCGCTGGTACTGGCGTGCGTCGGACTCTATGGGCTGTTGTCCTTCACGCTTGTTCAGCGAACGAGCGAGATGGGAATCCGCATGGCGCTCGGTGCGCGCCGGCGAGACGTCGTGTGGCTCGTCGTGAGCGATGCGCTGCTGCTGGTGCTGATGGGTATCGCCATCGGCGTACCGTCGGCCCTCGCGGTTGCCCGGCTCGCGGCCAATCAGATCTCGGGTCTGTTGTTCGGTCTCAATCCCGTCGATCCCGCGATACTGGCAACGGCGGCGTTGGTATTGGGCTCGGTGGCGGCCATCGCGGTGTATCTGCCCGCTCTCCGCGCCTCGCGCGTGGATCCGATGGTGGTGCTGTCAGAACGGAGTGACATGGAGATCAGGAGAATTGGAAGAAAACTCCTGAACTCCTGCCCTCCTGTTAAAGTAACTCCTGATCTCGAGACACTCCTACTCTCATGGCCGAGTTCCAGCAAATAGCGCAGCAACTGATAGAGATCGGCCGGCGGTTCGATTCGCGCGGGTGGGTGCTTGGCACCAGCGGCAATTTCAGTGCGGTGCTGGAGCGCGACCCGCTTCGCCTGGCCATCACTTCGAGCGGCCTATCGAAGGGCGATCTGCGGGCCGATCAGATCCTGCAAATGGATGCCGACGGCGCCGTAGCGGGAACTGGTGCCGGCCGGCCGTCGGCGGAAGCGCGCCTTCACGTCGAAATCGTTCGTGCTCGCGGCGCGGGGGCCGTGCTGCACACGCACTCGATGTGGAGTACCTTGCTCTCCGACCGCCACGCCGTCACGCGCGGGTTCACCATCGAGGGCTACGAGATGCTCAAAGGGCTCGAGGGTGTCAGAACTCACGAGCACCAGGAGTGGATCCCCGTCCTCGAGAACGATCAGGACATGGTTCGGCTGGCCGGCGAGGTACGGGAAACCTTGACCCGCCATCCGGCGTGCCACGCCTTCCTCCTCCGCCGCCACGGGTTGTACACTTGGGGCGATACGCTTCTGCAGGCCGTGCGGCACGTTGAAATCGTCGAGTTCCTGCTCGAGGCTGTTGCCCGAACCGAGCGGACCGCGCCGTTCGAGCGGTAGCGGAGGAGGAGGTGCACCATGGCGGTCGTCAGAATCCCGACGGAGAACACGGTCCTCAGAGAGACCGAGGCCATCACGAGCTTCCTCGGCACTCATGGCATCGAATACGAGCAGTGGGTTCCGGATCGTCCGGTTGCCGCGGATGCCACAGCAGACACGCTGCTCGCGGCCTACGGTCAGGAAATCGACAAGCTGAAGGCGCGCGGCGGATACCGCACGGCCGACGTGATCGACGTCCGGCCGGAAACGCCGAACCTCGATGCGATGCTCGCGAAATTCAGCCGCGAGCACTGGCACGACGAGGATGAAGTCCGGTTCATCATCGAGGGCCGCGGGTTGTTTCACGTCCATCCAGCCGACGGCCCGGTCTTCGCGATCGAGGTCGAGGCTGGCGACCTCATACAGGGTGCCTCGCGGCACGCACCACTGGTTCGATCTGTGCGCCGATCGCCGCATTCGCGCGATCCGGCTGTTCCAGGACACCTCGGGCTGGACGCCGCACTACACCGACAGTGGCGTCGACCAGGGATTTCAGCCTCTGTGTCTCGGGCCCTCGTACATGCCAGCCACGCGCGTGTGACCGCACCCCCGGCGCTCGGCGCGCTGCGCGCAGTTCTGCTGGATATCGAAGGGACGACCACCCCCATCGCGTTCGTCTACGACGTGCTGTTTCCGTATGCGCGCCGGAATCTGCGGCGTCATCTCGAGCAGCACGCCGCTCGTCCGGAGTACGAGGCCCTTCTCGACCAGCTCCGAGTCGAATACCACACCGATCAGGAGGCGCGCGACACCTTACCGCCCTGGCTCGATGCGCCGGCCGTGGCGCGTCTGACCTCCGGCGTCCGCTACTGCGAGTGGCTGATGGATCGCGATCGCAAGTCCACCGGGTTGAAAGAACTGCAGGGCAGGATCTGGCAGGAAGGTTACGCCAGCGGTGAGCTGGTTGGGGATGTGTTCGTCGACGTGCCTGAAGCGCTCAGGCGCTGGCGCGCGCGGCAGTTGCGAATCGGGATCTTCTCCTCCGGGAGCGTGCTCGCACAGCAGCTGCTCTTCCGGCATTCGTCGGCTGGCGATCTGACCGGCTTCATACAGTGGCATTTCGATACGACGACAGGCGCGAAAACCGACAGCGAGAGCTATCGCCGCATCGCGACCGCGATGGAGCTTCCGCCGGCCGCCATCCTGTTCGCTTCGGACGTGATCGGCGAGCTCGATGCCGCGCGCGAAGCTGGCATGCAAACGGTGTTGTCGGCGAGGCCGGGCAACAAGCCTCAGCCGCACGGACACGGCCATCCGGTCATTGAGAGCTTCGACCTCTTGCGCTGACGACGGTTCGCCGACATCACCTACAATTGGCACCTCAGCGCGATGGCTCTTGCCCCCGGCACGCGCCTCGGCTCTTACGAAGTTCTCTCGCCCCTCGGCGCCGGGGCGATGGGTGAGGTCTATCTCGCACGCGACAGGAAGCTGAATCGCGATGTCGCGCTGAAGGTCCTGCCGCCGGCGTTCACGGCAAATGCCGATCGCCTGGCGCGCTTCGAACGCGAAGCACGACTCCTCGCGTCGCTCAATCATCCCCACATCGGTTCAATCTACGGTTTCGAAGACGCCGATCATGTACCGGCTCTTGTGCTCGAGCTTGTCGAGGGCGACACGTTGGACGAACGCGTGCGCCGCGGTGCGCTGCCGCTGCCGGAGGCTCTGGCCATCGCGCGAGCAGATCGCAGATGCGCTCGATGCCGCACACGTGTCCGGAATCATCCATCGCGATCTCAAACCCTCCAACATCAAGATCACGCGCGATGGGATGGTCAAGGTGCTCGACTTCGGTCTGGCCAAAGCCCTCGCCCACGAAGCGTCAGGGCCGGACCTCGCGAAGTCTTCGACCCTGACGGTGGAGGGGACGATCCCAGGTGCGATTTTCGGCACGGCCGCGTACATGAGTCCGGAGCAGGCACGAGGGCAGCCGCTCGACAAACGCACCGATGTCTGGGCCTTCGGGTGCGTGCTCTTCGAGATGCTGACGGGCGCTCGAGCTTTTCTACGAGAGACCATCACAGACACCATCGCCGCCGTCGTCGCTGCGGAACCGGACTGGACGTTGCTGCCCGCGGAGACGCCAGGCAGCATCCGACGCTTGCTGGCGCGTTGTCTCCAGAAGGATGTCAGGCGGCGGCTTCATGACATCGCCGACGCGCGAATCGAGCTCGAAGAGGCGATGTCTGCGCCTTCCGTACCGGTGACAGCCCGGGCATCTCGGACGTGGGCCCGCCCGATACTCATGGCGCTGGTGCTCGGGATGGCGACGGCCCTTGTCCTTCTCTGGGCGCTGCGCGACAGGTTCGGAACGGCGCCGCCGCCCTCGCCATCGGATGCTCGCGTCGTCCGCCTCACGGATCTTCCTGGCCTCGAGGAGTCTCCAGCCATTTCATCAGACGGCAAGTCGGTGGCGTTCACCGCCGGTGTGGGCGGCAAACGACAGCTCTTCGTACAGCTCATTGCTGGCGGCGCGCCGCTGCAGATCACGTCCGATCCGGTCGATCACGAGTACCCTCGCTGGTCGCCCGACTCGAGCTCGATCCTCTACTTCTCGCCGGCGGCACCAGGAGAACTGCAGGGCAGCATCTGGGAGATCCCGGCACTTGGCGGCGTGCCGCGGCGTGTCGTCAACAGCGTGGGAGGTGCCGACGTCAGTCCGACGGACGGACGGCTTGCGTTGTTCCGGCTGGCGAAAGCAGGCATCCAGCTGGTGACGGTGCCAATGGATGGTTCCAAGTTCGACGTGGTCGCCGAGTTCAAGCCCGCCACGTACTACTTGTATCCGCGCTGGTCGCCGGACGGCAAGTGGCTGGCGTTCCAGCGCGGAGACAGCATCAGGTTCGACGTTTTCGTGGTACCCGCAGCTGGAGGCGAACCGCGGCAGTTGACGCGTGACAACAACATGATGAGCGGTTTCGCCTGGCTGCCCGACAGCACGGGCATCGTTTACAGCTCGAGCCGTGGCGGCACGATGCCTTACTTGCCGGCCCTAGGCTTGTGGCAGGTGGCACTGAGTGATGGGAGCGTACGGCGAGTCACGTCGGGCGAAGCATCGTACGTGAGTCCGGACATCTCCAAGAGTGGCGCGATATTGGTCAGCCGCATGAAGCTGCAGACCGACATCTGGAAATTCCCGGTCGACGGTGTGCCCGCCGAGAACGTGCGCCACGCCGTTCGTGTCACGCGACAGACCGGGCAGGTCCTCACACCTACGGCCAGCCCGCGAGACAAAGAAGTTGCATTTCTTTCCGACAGCGGCGGTCACGCGAATCTGTGGGTCGTGAACACCGAGAGTGGCGGGCTGCGCCAGATCACTCACGAGCGCGATCCGCTCGTGGCCATGGGCGTCCCGGTGTGGTCGCCCGATGGCCGTTCCATTGCGTTCGTCTCCTCGCGCGGCAACCAGGGGTGGACGTTCGGAGTCTGGCTGGTGGATCCCGATGGAAGCAACCTGCGCAACGTTGCGAATCCCGGTCTCGGCCCCGCGTGGTCGCCGGACGGCCGCTGGGTGTATTACTCGACGCGCGGCGGCGCGGCGGCCACGGATGTCGTGCTGAAAAAAGTGCCGGTTGACGGCGGGCCGGCGGTCACGGTGATGACCGAGCGGTTGCGCAACGTGATCGGGTTGGATGGAAAAACCCTGTACTACTCTTTCGAGCGGCCGCTCATGGATGGCACGCCGGAATTCGAAATCCGGGTCGCCACTCCCGAGAACGCGCCGTTTCGCGTGCTCGCGCGCATTCCAGCCTCGCGCGTGCCGATCTGGCAGATCGTCAATCCGGCGCTGTCCCCCGACGGGAAATGGCTGGCCCAGGCACTGACCGACGGGTCTACCACCAACGTCTGGGCGCTTTCGACGACGACCGGCGACTGGCGTCAGATTACGGACTTCGGCGAACGCACGACTTTCATCGCCCGCCGTGTGTCCTGGTCGTCAGACGGGCGCTCGATCCTGGCCGCTGTCGGAGAAGGCGATTCCGACATCATCCTGCTCGAAGGATTGACGAACGCCGGTCGCAAGTGAGGAAGCCAACATCTCTACCAACGGGTCGATGAACGCTACCGCGCCGCCTCGCCGTCGCGGTACTTCGTCACCAGGTCGCGTATCGCATTGGCAAAATCGCGAAGGAGATCCGGGAGCCGCTGCAGGAATTCCCTGATCTCGGGGACGTGGTTGGAGGCAATCCACACGACGAACGCCAGCCCGATCAGCCACACGACGGCGTTCCAGAACGCAAACCAGGCCGGCTCGACCCCCGGCCGGGGAACCAACGTCCAGTGGTGAGCGACCCGCAGCGGCGACACCACGATCTGGTAGACGACGAGCAGAATCAGCGCGCCGGCCCAGACCGGAACATCTGCCGGAAGGTTCCAGTTGAGGATCGCCCCCGTATTGACGAGCGAGATCATCATGGCTGCCATCAGCAGGAACAGCGCGACGTGCGCGAGCCCGAACACAGGAAGCAGCAGCGCGGCCCAAGCTGGAGGACCGTATGCTGATCGGTACGGCGCGGGGCCACCCATAGCGCTGCCACTGGCGGCGGTGCTGCCGCCAATGACGCCGCCATTCCTTGCGCCCTTCCGCATATCTGCTTTTTCGCGCGGTCGATCACGTCCTTCGCGTTGAGCGGCGGGCCGGCGGCCGCCGCGCGTGCCTCGGGCGTCTTCGCCTCCGGGATGACGAACATCATTACCACGTAGGCGATGATGCCAGCTCCCTTGGTGAGGAGCGCAGCCACGACGAACGCGATTCTGACGAACGCCACGTCAACCTTGACGTAGGCTGCGAGGCCGTTGCACACGCCCGCGATCATGGCGCCGTCAGGGATGCGGTACAAGCGCCTGGGCGATGTGTCTGGCTTTTCGTCCGCCTTTTCCGCATCGCTCGTTGAGCCGCCGGCCTGCCCGGTGCCCTCACCGGCCGCGTTGTCGACGGGCCCCATCTCCGCGACGATTCCATCGATCTCGCTTGCCGTCACGACGGTCTTGTGCGGATTCAGATAGCGCTGGCATTTGTCCGCTATCGCCTGCTCGAGATCGGCCATGATCTCGGCACGATCGGGGTTGTCGCTGAGTGTCCGCTCCGCCCGCGCGAGGTACTCGCGCACGGTGTCGTACCCGCTCTCGTCGAGTTGGTACGCGTTGCCATTCAGGTTGATGCTGATGACTTTCTGCATGGCTACTTTCCGAGCTGTGTGATGGTGGCGTTGAGATGCTTCCAGTAGTCGTTCAGTTCGGCGAGCTGAGACTTCCCTTTTGGCGTGAGCTCGTAGTACTTGCGCGGCGGACCCGAGTCCGACTCCTGCCATTCGTAGTCGAGCAGGCCATCGCGCCGCATTTTGCTCAGGAGCGGGTACAACGTGCCTTCCTGCGTTGCGAAGTCGGTGGAGCTCAGACGCTTCAGGATGTCCGCCGTGTAGACGCGGTCGGCCGCGACGATCTTCAGGATCAGGAACTCGAGGAGTCCCCTCCTGATGGCGGCGAATCGTTCGTCGACGCTCATTGCCTGAAATGCTACCTTGCTAAAACAAGGTAGCAGGCGGCGCCATATATGTCAACAGATTCGATGGACAGACCGGGCGCTTCTCACACCTGCGGGCCTGTCCTCGCAACAGGGACGTCGCGTTTCTATCCGCAGCGGCGGTCAGTGAGCGCTAGTCCTCTTCTTCCACCGCCCCGCCGCCGCCGGCGCGGACGACATCTTCCTGCTTGATCTTGTCGATCTTGAACTTTCCGGCCGCGCGATCCATTCGACTCATCACGTCGTCGAAATCGAATTCCGTGGAGGTGGAAAACCGGATCGGGTTGATCCGCGCGACGACGAAAGGCCGAAGGTAGGGACTGGTGAGCCCACGCGCCTTCAGCTTCTGGACGATGTCTCCTACCTGATCGTCGATGGCCAGTAGCTTCGTTGGCGCGGCGGAGGCGTTCTTTCATCGCCCGCGGCAGCGGCTCGCTCAGAAAGTCGTCGATGCGGCGCAGCAGCGATTGGTAGGCGCCGCCGCTCAGACGGGGCCGTTGTTCGTAGGCCGCGCCGAGCGTCAGGAATGACGGCTGGTCGAACTCGAACACGAACTCGCGCTCTTCCCGTTTGTCACCACTCTCCGCCAGCGCGCGCAGCATGCGGATCGTCTCGAGCGATTTCTCTTTCAGGTTGTGTGCTTTCTCGGTGTTGAGCGCCAGGATCTTGAAGGCAACGTTGCGATCGGGGACGAGCAGCGCAACAACCGTTTGTGCGCCGAGCTTTCGCATCGCCTGGAGGCGGTGATTTCCGTTCGGCGTCCAATACTGGTCGTGTTCGCGGGTCGCGATGATCGGATCGAGAAAGCGGCCGAGCGTCTCGATCACGTTCATCAGCCGCTTGACGTGGGGCTCCGAGGGATCGCGTTGAAACGGCGTTGGCTCGACGCGGTCGATGGGCAACGCGGCGAGCAGTACCGGCGTCCCCCCGAACGGCTCGCGATACGACGCCAGCACCACGCCGCCGTCGGCTTCGACCTGTCGTTCGAGCGAAGCCGTCGCTGAAGCGTCGACATTTCGCGTGTCGGCGGCGGCCAGGCCGACGGACTTGGGCGCCGTTTTTTTGCGGCGTCGTACTGTGCGCTTTTTGGCCATTGATCAATGTGGGGTCAGATCTTGTTTCTTGCAAGGCTCCCTGTCTCAGAAAGAGGACAACCTTGCAAGAAACAAGATCTGACCCCTGCTACTCCCTGTTACCTCGTCGCCCGGCGATTGCGGCCGGCGCCCCAGAAGATGAACGTGCCCCGGCTGGTCGCGGCCATGATGTCGACAGCGCCATCCTTGTTCAGATCCGCCGTTTGCACCATCGATCCAACCCCGGACCGGTTGTGGATCAGCTCCGGAACGAATTCGGCACCGCCCGGAGCCTTTGGATTGCGCACGGTCCGATACCAGTAGAGAACGCCCGGTCCGTTCGGATCGGGATCGCTGAAGGTCTCGAGATGCGCCCAGTGACGTTTGCCGACGACGATGTCCTGGACGCGATCGCCGTCGACGTCGGCGGCGGTGAGCGCGTGCAGCTCGGAGAAGGTCACATCGCCGGCGTTCTTGGTGGAGAAGTCATCCATGATGATGTGCGGCTCGAATGTGATCGCCCCGGCCGCATCGCGCTTCTGTTCGTACCACGCCAGGCCCCACCAATGAGCCGACAAACTGGTCACCACATCGTTGCGGCCGTCGCCGTTGACGTCGAAGACGACCATCTCGGCGCCGCCGCCACCTCCCGGACCCATGCGCCCCAACGCGACCGGATGATAGGTCCACAGTTTCTGCGTTGTGCCCTTCGCCGGCTGTTCCCACCAGCCGTATGGGTGAAGGATATCCACGCGGCCGTCGCCGTTGATGTCGCCGGCACCGATGCCATGGAAACCCCAGGGCCCGGGCTCGGACACGACGTGGACCGTCCACGGTGCGGTCGGACTCTTCGGATCCGGCGTCACGTACTGAAGGACGTTGCTGCCGACGAACACGGCGTCGGGCTTTCCGTCGCCGTCGACATCCTTGAACGTGATGGCCTCGGAGACAACCTGGGGAAAGACCCGGTAGCGATCCCAGCGCCGCGATTCGCCGCGCGGGTTGACGTAGAGCGCTGGCGCCCGGCTCTCCGATATCAGGACATCATCCCATCCGTCGCCGGTGTAGTCGAAGGCGAAGTTCACCATCGCGGGTGAGTAGGTGAGCGCCGGGTTGTAGGGCTGCGCGAGATAGATTTCGCGCGACTCCTTGAAGTCGGGCCCGAGGTAGTACCTGTGCCCGGACGTGACATCCAACACCCCGTCGTGGTTGAAGTCGCCTGCGGCAGCCGACCATCCAGTGTAGAAATCCTCGATGCGCTGCATACGGAAGCGCTGCGACAGCGATTCCGGCGGTGTGACGCGGCGGCCAAGATCCTTGACCGCAACATCCTTGAAGCGGACTTCGCCCGTCCCGCCGACATGGAGCGCGACGGGACCAAACTTCCCGATCTCTTCATCCGCGACGCCTGCACCACCGCCGCCCCCGTTCAACCAGGAACGGGCGATGTTCGCGTCGACGATCGCTTCGAACGTGTTCCAGTCATCGGGTCGGAGGTCGGTGGAGGCAGGTTCCGGGAACGGTGACGGGATGCCTCCAGGCATGCCGAGGCGTCCACCGCCGCCACGCCCGCCGGCGGCACCGCGACCTCCACGTCCCTGGTCGCTGCCGGCGGGCGGCGGTGGGGGCGGCGGGGGCGCAATCCGTTCAGCGCCGTTGGCCGTGCGAAGCCTGTCCTTGCCGACTTCGGCACCTTGCGAGTCGACTTTGACCGCGTACGCACCGCGCTCACCACCCATCAGGCTGATGTAGACGCCTTTCATCGCGTCGGCGGTCTTTTCAGCGCGGAGCACGACCCCGGCGGTGCAGGCGCCGCGACAGCGGAACGTGGCCGCAAACTGCACGTCCTGATACGACTGCGGGAGCAGCAGCCATCCACCTGCCGCCGTTTTGGGCGTCCCGACGATCTCGCCGTTTTCGGCCCGCCAGTCAGCCTGACCCACGGGATGGAAGCCCGTGAGGGCCGAACCGGTGAATGTCCAATCCGGCACGAAGTTCCGGGGACCGCCGGCCAACGGAACAGCCAGGGTCACGGCGACGATCGTCAACGCGACCACGAATGGTCGAAACATGTTCCCTCCCGAGCTACGGTTTCCAATCTCGGCGGCTCACTTGAGGAACCGCAGGATGAAGAGGCCGATGGCCAATTGTCAACCCACAAAACGTCGAATTCGAGAAATCACGCTTCCTGCCGCGGTCGGCTCGGGTGGGCTTCGTGGTAGTATCAGCCGCCCTTTTCCGACCAGCTCACCGAGCTTCCGTCAATGCGGCAACCGGACTCTTCGGGACACGCCGACGTCGGCGGTGGCGCCGACGCGTCAACCCCCGCAGTCGCCGGTCAAGTCCTCGGTCACTACCAGATCGTCTCCGAGCTCGGACGGGGCGGCATGGGCGTCGTCTATCAGGCGCGCGATATCAAGCTCGGTCGCGTCGTCGCGCTCAAAACACCTCGTCCCGATCAAAGTTCCGCTCACGATCGCCATCGATTCCTGAGAGAAGCGCAGGCCGCCGCGAGACTCTCGCACCCGCACATCGCACCCATCTTCGAGGTATTCGAGGAAGGCGACAGGCTGTGGGTGGCGATGGAGTTCATCGAAGGCCGTACGCTGCGGACGAGCGTCTGGCAGGATGGGAATCTTCCCATTATCGACGTCATCCGACACGCTGAAGGCCTCGCCGGAGCTCTCCACGCGGCTCACTCGAGAGGAGTGCTGCACCGCGACATCAGCCCGAACAACATCATGCTCACTCCCGACGGACGGGCGATCCTGATGGATTTCGGCCTCGCGCACTGCTTCTTTCCGCATGGGGAGGATGGCATGACGACGCAGACGACGCCGGATCTGGCGGCCGGTACGTCTGCCTACATGTCGCCGGAACAGATCCTCGGGAAAACGATCGACGTTCGCAGCGACCTCTTTTCGTTTGGCGCGGTCCTCTACGAAATGTCCACGGGTCAGCCGGCATTCGCGGGAGCGGATCGCGGCGCCATCTTCGACGCGATTCTGAATCGCGAGCCGGTCTCGATAACCCGCCTGAACTACGCCGTGCCGCCCGATCTCGAGCGCATCGTTCGCAAGGCCCTGGCGAAACGTCCCGACGAGCGCTACCAGAACGCCCTCGATCTGCTGACCGACCTGCGAACACTCCGCCGCCAGACTGAATCGGGCGTCGAGCCGGCGCCTGTCGTGCGCGGACGGTTCCCCACTTGGACGTGGCTGGCCGGTCTGGCCATGGGTCTGGTCGTCATCGGCGGCTTGTGGTGGAAGAGTGCAAATGAGAACGAGGTTCTGCCCACCGGCATCCCGAAGCAGGTGACGACCCTGCCGGAGTGGGAAGCGGAGCCGGCCCTGTCGCCCGACGGGACGCTGATTGCGTACTCGTCGGCAGTATCGGGGAATCCCGACATCTGGATGATTGATTTTCAGGGTGGCAGTGCGCTTCGGCTCACGGACAGCCCGGCATCGGATCAATACCCGAAGTGGTTTCCCGACAGCAGCCAGATCGCGTTCGTCTCGACCAGGCAGGGTCAACCGGGCATCTGGAGCGTCCCGCGCCTCGGCGGTACGGCGAGGCTCGTGGTTGACAATGCCGAAGATCCCGTCAATATCTCCCGACGGCAGAAGCATCGCCTTCGTGCGGCTGGGGCCAACCGGCTATTTTCGCGTTCACGTCGCACCGATCAGCGAGCCGGCTGAGGCCACCGTCGTGACCGGCGATGCCGATGGGCTGTGGGACCACAGGCGGCCTGCCTGGTCGCCCGACGGCCGCTGGATCTGCTACGGGGCCGCGCGTGACCTCTGGCTCGTGAGTGTGAACGACGGTAAACCGCGACGGCTGACGACCAACGACGAAGTGGATTTCGATCCGGAGTGGTCGCATGACGGGCGCTACGTGTACTTTTCTTCCTACCGGCAGGGCACGCTCGCCCTGTGGCGGGTGGCGCTGGCTGGCGGATCGCCGGTGCGTCTGACCGGCGGCAGCGGACCGGAGCGGCACCCCAGCATTTCTCGCGATGGCGCGCGGCTCGCGTATACGACTTTCGTCGACGATCCCGATGTCATCGTCCGTGATCTGAGCCGTGGCGTTGAGCACCGGATCGCGGGCCTGCGCGACGAGCACGCGCCAACGATGGCACCCGACGGGAGCGCCGTTGCATTCATTTCGGACCGGTTTGGCGGGCGGTTTCATCTGTGGGTGCAATCGCTGTCTGCCGGCGTTCCCACAGGCGCGCCGGTGCGGCTGACCGATCATGCCGGATCTGTCGCGCAGCCATCCTACTCTCCCGACGGGAAGTGGATTGCCTACCACCGCGTTGCCGGAAACCAGCGCGACATCTGGATCGTGCCCGCGTCAGGTGGTGTCGCCCAGAGGTTTACAGAAGATCCGGCGACCGACATTCATCCGGCGTGGTCCCCCGACGGCTCGCAGATCGTGTTCAACTCCGAGCGCGAAGGGGGATCCCATCTCTGGGTCGGCGCCGTAAAGGACGGACGTTCAGCCGGACCGGCAAGGAGACTTACGTCAGGACCGACGGTGGATGAATCTCCATCGTGGTCGCCCGACGGCACGTGGATCGCGTATATTTCACAGCCGCCGTCGGGCAGCGCCGAAGTGTGGGTAACCCGAGCGGATGGACAGGGTGCGCCGCGACAACTGACCACCGGCGCCAGCGCTGGCCGCGTGCGGTGGGATCGGACGTCGAAAGGGTTGATCGTCAGTGGACAGTGGGGCGGCGAGTTGCTGTCCTTGCGAAGAGTGCAGTTGGAAAGCGGCGCGTACCTCGGATTTTTCGCCGCCCATCGTCTTTGGCGGGATCTCGCTGCCACACTTCGATCTCTCGAACGACGGACGATTGCTGGTCTTTGCGCGCGAGAACCTGCGGGGAGATATCTGGCTCCTTGATAGTCGCGCCGGTTCGTATTGAAATGGGCGTTTCCTGAAACTGGCGAACCCGCGCAAGTCATCTCATTAATTGATGGAGGGCACATGTCACCAAATTACGATGAACCGCTAACGGTCGCGCACCTGATCAACTCGTTAGGGCAGATCGAGATCTGGACGAAGGCAGTCCGGCGGGCGCTGTCCTCCCTGGATCCGAAAATGGAACTGAGACTGTCGGACACGGTTGCCGAGCTCTGGCGGGGAGCAGAATCCCCGTTGAGGACCAGGCGTGAGTGTCCACCGCCGGACTGAGGCTGAACGGGAGGACATCATGGCTCGTCCAGCCGACATCACTCACCTCGACGTCGTACTGACCGCAGGCTGCAACCTGCGGTGCTCCTACTGTTATCAGAACGACAAGAAGGCGCGGCGCATGGATTGGGACACGCTTCGGGCGTCTGCCGATCTCGTGCTCGCCTCGCAGCGTGACGAGGTCAGCTTGCTGTTCATCGGCGGCGAGCCACTGCTGGAGTTTCCGCTGATCGAGCGCGCCGTCGCCTACATCGAGGAGCGTCGGGCTCCGCCCCGGAAGATCAGGTATCAGGTGATCACCAACGGCACGCTGCTCACCGACGAGCACGTGGACTTTTTTGCCGACCACGATTTCGAGGTGCAGCTCAGTTTCGACGGTGTCGAGCCGGCGCAGGATCTGAGGGGACGCGGGACGTTCGCCCGGCTCGACGCGTTGCTGGATCGGCTGCGCGCCGAGAAGCCGGTTTTCTATTCAGAGAATCTCAGCGTGAGCGTGACGCTGGTCATTTCCGCCGTCCGTCATCTCGCGGATTCCATCGATTACTTCCTGGACAAACAGATCGGCGAGATCGCCATATCGCCGTCGATCACATTCGAGCCCGGCTGGCGTCTTGAATCGATCGACGAGCTGGACGGACAGTTCTCGCGAATCTTCACGCGGCTGGTCGACCTGTACGACCGGACCGGGGACGTCCCACTCGTGCTGTTCCGGCGGCATCAGGATCCGTCGCCTCACAAACCCGAGGGCTTGTCGCTGTGCGGAGTCGGGCACGGCGAAACGCCCGCCGTAGACGTCGACGGCCAGATGCACGGCTGCGTCATGTTCGTCGACTCCTATCAGGTCTTCCCGACCACGTTCCTGCGCAGCCGGCTGGAAGCCATGCGCATGGGTCACATCTCCGATCCGCAGCTCCCGAGCCGGATGGCCACCTATCCTGCTGCCGCACGGGCGGCAGGAATATTTCACTCGAGACAGGAAAAGTATTCATCGTACGGGCAGTGCCGCGACTGCCACTTCATGACGACGTGCGCGATATGCCCGGTCTCGATCGGCCACCAGCCAGGAAATACCGATCCGCACCGGATACCGGATTTTCTCTGCGCCTACAATCTCGTGTCACTGAAGTATCGCGAGAAATTCCCGCGTCAGCCGGACGTCCGCGAAATCCTGATGGGCCGCGCGAAAATTCCGAGTCTGATGCAGAAGCTCGAAATGTTCGTCGACAGCTCCGACGATGAGACTGGTGCGACGCGCCAGCCCGGACCGGATGTCACGTAAGGATCTCTATGCCGCCACAGCTGCCGTCGTCCGAACGGGAAAGTGGTCTCTATCTCGAGGCGCACTTCGAAGCTGACCTTGTCCGGATCGTGAAGTCGGAACCCATCTCGCGCGTGGCGCGGGCGAAGCTGCGCGCACCGATTCTGACAGAGGATTACGCGGATACGTCGAAGCCGGACGCCGCCGAGATTGTCCTGAGCATTCTCAACGCCGAAGGCGCCGTGCTCGATGCCTTCGCGTGGCCGCAAGCTGCGCGGGCATTCTTCGACCGCCCCCGTGACCAATACGAAAATGGGGACATAGAAGGCGGACCTGTGGATGCGCGAACAACGTTGCGCATCCTGCGCGTGCCCATCCGGCCCGAAGCTGAGTACCTCTTCTTCCATGGCTCGGAGGCGAAACGAATTGCCGGAGCCCCCAGGCGGGCGCTTTCTCAGCGCCCAATGGGACTGTATCGGCTGAGGCCGGACGAGTCCGCCGTTGCCGACTCCGCCGCTGCTGCCGATCCCGACGCCGCTCCCGCCGAAGCCTCTGCCGCTGCCATACATTCCGGCTGAAGGACCGGCAGCAGTGGTGGGAGAGGATGATTTCCGATGATACCTCCACGCAGCTTCGTCAAAGACGTTCAAACCCTCGTCAACAGCGGACCGCCTGCCACCTGCTTCGATGTCGTGATTCTGGGGGATGGCTTCACCGATGTCGAGCTGCCGATCTTCGACGCGCGCGCGCTGGCGATCGCGAATGCGCTCATGACCATGCCGCCATTCAGCACGATGGCTGGCAGCCATCAACGTGCATGCGGTCCGAGTGGTATCCGACGAATCAGGGATTACCGATTGTCCGAACAGCGACGACCGCGCAGAACATTCTTCGAAATGAGGGGCAACTTCAACGGCGGGGGCTTCGCGGGGTTCGTCGGCACGGACGTCCCCGAACGGATCTACCTTGCGGCAGAGTGGATCGCCCCGCGCGAAGATCTCGAGGTGTTTCTCATGCTCGCCAACTGCAATATCGACGGTGGCAGCGCATTTCCGGATCTGCAGCTGGCGTGCGGGACGATGGGCACGCTGATGCCGAAGGCCGCGAATATCGCCGCCCACGAGATGGCGCATGCCGTCGCCAGCGTCTGCGAGGAGTACATCAGCTGCGTCGACCACGATCCGATGTTCGTGTATCCGAATCAGGCGACGGAAGAGGACAAACAGGCGGACCTGATCTCCTGGAAGGCGCTGGCAACGCCCGCCGAGCTCGATGGCAAGAACGCATTCCTCGCGGTGCACGTACTCGGCGACCCTTTCGACACCAACAACGAGCCGATCGTCGCGCCCCACCTGACCGGCATGCTGGGCCTCTACTGGGGATGTCAGGACGGTGATCCGAAGATTGCCGGGCCGAATGCCTGCGATCCGTATCAGGATCCTCGCGGCGGTCCGTTCTACCGGCCCATGGCCCGCTGCAAAATGCGACGAAGCTTCTTTCCCTTCTGCCGGGTCTGTGAAACCAAGATCGCTGAAGCCATCGTGCGCGCATCGACGTAGGACGCTTGGCCACATCCGACATACCTCCTGGCTCCGATCAGCTCCTGCAGCGGCCCGAAGATGGCTGTGCGTTCGTCATCTTCGGCGCCAGTGGCGACCTCACGAAACGCAAGCTGATACCAGCGCTCTACAACCTCTCCTGCCAGGACCTGCTCCCGCCCGGATTCGCCGCGGTTGGCTTCGCCGTGACGCCCATCGCCGATGCTGACTTCCGGCAGCAGATGGAGCAGAGCGTCAGGCAGTCGGCGGATGTGTTGGCGTTTCGTCAGAAGTTATGGGACGAGTTCGTTCCTTCACTGCACTACCTGACGGCGGACTTCGAGCGACCGGAAGGCTATCAGCAGCTCGGCGCGCTGCTGCGTGAAATGGACGCCAGGCATGGCTGTTCCGGGAACCGGCTGTTCTACCTGGCAACTCCGCCGAGTTACTTCCCGACCATCGTCGAGAACCTTCACCGGTTCGGACTGATCAGTCGAGGCATTCGCTCGACCGGCTGGACCCGTGTCGTCGTCGAAAAGCCGTTCGGCCGCGATCTGACCAGTGCGAGAAATCTCAGCGATACGCTCGAGCAGGCGCTGGACGAAGAGCAGGTCTATCGGATCGATCACTACCTCGGAAAGGATACGGTCCAGAACATCATCGCCTTTCGCTTCGCGAATTCGATCATCGAGCCGATCTGGAATCGCAACTATATCGATCACGTGCAGATTACGGCCGGCGAAACGCTCGGCGTGGAACATCGAGGGAGGTACTACGAAGAAGCGGGATGCCTCCGCGACATGTTCCAGAACCATCTGCTGCAACTGATGGCGCTCGTGGCGATGGAGCCGCCGGCCCGCGATCACGGAGAGTCGACGCGCGATCGCAAGGCCGACGTGCTGCGCGCCATCGTTCCGATGAAGACCTCGGCGCTTTCCGATGTCGCCGTGCGCGGGCAATACGGCCAGGGCGACGTCAACGGTCTGCGCGTGCCGGCATATCGTGAAGAGAGCGGCGTCGCCGCCGACTCCAACACCGAGACGTTTGCCGCGATCAAGCTGATGGTCGACAACTGGCGATGGGCCGGCGTGCCTTTCTATCTCCGCTCGGGCAAGAGGCTGCCTCAGAAGCTGACGGCCATCAGCATCGAGTTCAAACGTGTTCCGATCCTCTTCTTCCACGACAGGCTGCAGGATCAGATCGAGCCCAACGTATTGACGATTCGCATTCAGCCAGACGAAGGCATCGCGTTGAAGCTCGGTGCGCGGGCGCCCGGCCCGGCGATGTACGTGCGGCAGATGCTGATGAACTTTTCCTACAGCGATGCATTCGGCGAGTTTCCGGCGACCGCCTACGAGACGCTGCTGCTCGACGCCATGCTCGGCGACTTGACCCTCTTCAACCGTCGAGATGCGGTCGACCTGTCGTGGCAGATCCTCGAACCGGTGATCGAAAGCTGGCACGACGCGGGTGACTGGCGTCGTTTCCGAACTATGCGGCTGGAACGTGGGGACCCGCCGCCGCTGACGCGCTCCTCGCGCGCGACGGACGCAGTTGGAAGAACACGGTAAACCTGGGCCGCTTCGATGTGACCGGCGCGTCGTCCGACCGGTGAGAGGGCAAGCAATGGCCACGACCACGGAAACCGATCAAAGCGGGGAACAACAGGCGAAGTCGTTTGCACACTTGATCTCCGTGGCAGACACGGGGACCGTCGAGGAGCTCAGGACGGCAGTATCGGCGCTGCACCCGGCCGATGTGGCGGAGCTCATCGACCTGCTCGAGCGATCAGAGGCCAGGAACAGGGTATTCGGCGTCCTTGCTCCCGCTGTTGCGGGGGAGGTTCTGAGCCTGATCTCGCCGCTCGCGCGCGAGAAAATTCTTCAGGACCTCTCCGAGGATCAGGTGCGGCGCATCCTGGAGGACCTGGATTCCGACGATGCCGCCGATCTTCTGGCATCGATTCCGAGCGAGCGCGCTCAAAGTATCCTGGCTGGACTGCCCGGACCGCTCTCGGCGCGCATCCAGCAACTGTTGCGCTATCCGCCGGATACCGCCGGCGGCCTGATGCAGACGGAGTATGCCGCCGTTCTTGAAGGCGCAACGGTCGAAGAGGCGGTCGAGATCGTCCGCACGCTGGCCGAGGCTGTCTCCGACATCCACAACGTATTCGTCGTCGATCATCGATTTCACCTGTTGGGCGTGCTGCCGCTGTCACGGCTGATTCTCGCGCGCGCGGGCGAGACAGTGGACGCGGTCATGGACCGCCAGGTGATTTCCGTCACCGTCAACACCGACCAGGAAGAAGTCGCGCAACTCTTCAGGAAGTACGACCTTCTCTCGCTGCCGGTCACCGATCCGCGGGGAGCGCTGCTCGGGCGCATCACGATTGATGACGTCGTCGACGTGCTCGAAGAAGAGGCGAGCGAGGACTTCGCGAAGCTCTCGGGTCTCGGTCAGGAAGAGCCCATCTTCGATTCACCGATGCGCGCCATTCGCCGGCGACTCCCATGGCTCGGCCTGAACCTCGTGACGACGAGCGTGAGTGCCAGCGTCATCGGTCTCTTTCAGGGCACCATCCAGACAGTAGCGGTTGCCGCGGCATTGATGACGATTGTCGCCGCGCAAGGAGGAAATGCCGGAGTGCAGACGCTCACGGTCATGGTTCGCGGGTTGGCTCTGGGACAGGTCACCGTCGTTCACGCACGCGCGATCCTGTTCAAAGAGCTCGCAGTGGCATGCGGCAACGGCATGGCATTGGGTCTGGTCGCCGGCGTGGCCGGCTACGTGCTGCACCGGCAGGCACTCCTGGCCGTCGTCCTCGGATTGGCGTTGTTGGTGAACTACCTGGTCGCCGCTCTCGTGGCGAGCCTCATCCCGCTCACCTTGCACTGGCTCCGCTCGGATCCCGGCCGTCGCATCCAGCGTCTTCGTCACGGCCTGTACGGATCTGTGCGGGTTCTTCTCGTTTCTCGGGCTGCTGTCGATCGGGTTGCGGTACTTCGGCTAAGAAGAGAAGGAGGAAGAAGAAGGAAGAAGAAAGAAAGATCTGTGCTTATCCTTCCTTCCTCCTTCTTCCTTTCTTACTGCGAGAACGATCGAATTGCCTCGTCCTTCGTGCCGCAGATATCGAATATCTTGTGCATCCGGACCAGCTCGAAGAGCGCGCGGACCGGTTTCGTCATCCCACACAACTTCAAATCCCCGCCGGTCGCGTTCAGTTGTCGCAGCGATGACAGGAACGCGCCGAGACCCGAGCTGTCCACGAAACGCAGCTCGGCGAGATCGAAGATCACCTTGCTCCGTGGTTCGAGCAGCGGCGCGATATCCCGTTTGAACTCCTTGGCATTGCTGGCGTCGAGCTGCTCACCCGGCAGGATCACGACCATCACGTCACCGATCTTCTCCGTCGTCAGCTCCATTGCCCTACTCCCTCGTCAGGCCAACTTCCGGTTCTTGACCATCGAAATGCAGTTTCGCCCGCGCTCATCGCGGTGATAGCGGACCTCGTCGACGGAGCGCTCGATGATGAACATCCCGAAGCCGCCCTCCTGAGTGCCATCGAAGGCCGGTGCGTTCACCGCGTCAGGATCGAAGGTTTCGCCGAGGTGGTGCAGGCGCAGGACGATGCGATCGTGAAACACTTCCGCATCCAGTTGGATGCGCTGGTCGGTGCGACCGTTGTACGCGTGCCTCATGACGTTGCTGGCTGCTTCCGTCATCGCGAGCTCGAGCTGGGCAACTGCCTCTTCGTCGAACGCTGGCGCCGGCAGCCTCTGGCAGACATCCCTGACGAAGGCCCGCGCTCGCGCCAGCTCGTTCAGATCGCTCGAGATGTCCATCTCCGCGCGGGCGAGGGGCAGCTCGCGCTCCTCAATCCGCACGGCGACGCACGTCAGGTCGTCGCCAAACGTCTCCGAGTTCGAAAAGGCCACGGCCGCCTGGCGGATCTGATCGATCAACGCCTCGGGTTCGAGCTGTCCGTACATGCTCAGACACTCGGCCAGACGCTCTATGCCGAACAGCTCGCCGTCGCTGTTTCGGGTCTCCGTCAGTCCATCCGAGTAAAAGAGGAGGACATCACCGGGCTGCAGTGACACGCGAACCTGATCGTAAATCTCACACTCGCGGACGCCCAGAGGCAGGTTCATGCCCTGCAGCATGGCGCAAGTCCCCGTGGTCGCCTGGTAATGGATCGTCGTCGTGTGACCACAATCCACGAAGTCGACGTGACGGTTCTCGAGATCGAAGCGGGCGTAGCACACGGTCACGAAACTTTCGAGCTCGATCAGCTGCCGCGCGACTTCCGAGTGGGCCATCGTCACGATGTCTTTCGGTTCGGGCAGGGTGCCGGGTGGGGCCAGCGAGATCAGTCGGCTGAGCGCCTGCAGAAAGTGGCTCTTCGTCGCCGCACCGAGCAGGGCGGCAGGGATTCCCTTGCCCATGACGTCGCCGACGATGACGTCGAGGCAGTCGTCGCGGTGTCTTGAAGAAATCGTAGAAGTCCCCGTCGATGCGCTGCGAGGGAATGGTGAGCGCGGCCACCCGCACGCCCGGCACGTCTCGCGGCGGCTGGTCGAGGAGCAGCGTCTGCTGGATCTTGAAGCCGATCTCGACTTCCTGCTCGCGCGCTCGAGCGAGCTCCTCTTGCGCTCGTTTGCGCTCGGTGATGTCTTCGGAGATGCCGACGAGATATTTCGGCGTGCCATCGGCGCCGAGCACCGGGCACTTTGATGGTGTGCAGATAGCGGAGACCCCGATGCGCGGTCTGGATAGCTTCCTCGGGAATTTCGACCATCCGCCCGCCGTCCAACACGGCGCGGTCCTTCGCCACGAAGAAGTTGGCCTGCTCTTCGGGAAAGAAATCGTAGTCGCTTCGTCCGATTGCCGCGCTGCGATCGATGCCGAGCGCCTCTTCCTCCGCTCTGTTCCAGCGAATGAACTTCAGGTCCTTGGCGTCTTTCACGAAGAGCATGACCGGCAGGTTCTCGAGCACCGAGTCCAGGAAACTCCGCGCATCTTCGAGCTCTGCCGTGCGCTTGGCCAGCGCTTCTTCCATCCGCTGCTGTTCGGTCAGATTCTCTTGACATCGTGGCTCGGGGCTCGGGGCTCGGGGCTCGGGAGCTCGAGGGCTCGGGAGGCTCGGGACCTACGAGCTAGAACTCGCGGCATGCTAGCACGACGGCTCGCGGCACTCGCTGCCCGGCCCAACCCACTTACGCGCCGATCTCGTCCAGGTGACGTCTCTAAAGGGAGAGGTGTGGATCACCGCTCATTTTCGGCGCCGCGGCGTTGACCCTAGTCATCGTCGCGCCCGCCGCCACCTGGATCCCGGCGCGCGCCGCGACGAGAGTGGATCCGCTGCAAGCTGTTCGCGCCGACGGTTGATGTGAGACGTCGAAGTTGCGGGCCGGCGAGCACCACGAGCGCAAGCGCAAGCAGGAGCGCGGAAATCGGACGCGTGAAAAATATCGTCAGATCCCCTTCACCGATGGCCAGACTCCGGCGAAACTGCTGCTCCGCCAGCGGTCCGAGGACGAGACCGAGAACGGCGGGGACGAGCGGCACGTCGTTGATCCTCATCACACAACCGACCGCACCGACAAGGTAGAGCAACGCCAAGTCGAGCAGCGAACGGTTGAACGTATAGGCGCCGATGGAAGCCAGGACGAGGATGCCGGCGAAGAGGAGCGGTCTCGGTACGAGCATGACTCTCGCCCACACGCCGGCGAGCGGCAGGTTCAAGACGAGCAGCATGACGTTGCCGATGTAGAGACTGGCAATGAGCGTCCACACCAGGTCAGGGCGTGCCGAGAAGAGAAGCGGGCCAGGTTGAAGTCCGAACTGCTGGAAGGCCGCCAGGAGCACGGCCGCTGTGGCAGATGCGGGAATGCCCAGCGTGAGGAGCGGGACGAGGACGCCGGCAGCGGCGGCGTTGTTGGCCGCCTCCGGACCGGCAACGCCTTCGATGGCGCCGTGGCCGAACTCCTCCGGCCGATCGCTCAGGCGCTTCTCGGTCATGTATGAAAGGAAGGTGGGAATTTCCGTTCCGCCGCACGGCAGCACGCCGAGCGGAAAGCCAATCGCGGTTCCGCGCAGCCACGGCTTCCAGGACCGGCTCCACTCTTCGCGTGTCATCCCGATGGCACGTCGTAATGGCACGGGCGTGAAGTCCTCGCGGCCGTAGCGCCACGCCTGATACATCGTTTCGCCGACCGCAAACAATCCCATCACCAGGATCACGACATCGATGCCGTCGAGAAGCTGCGGAATGCCGAAGGAGAATCGCGCTTCGCCGGTGAGCTGATCGATCCCGATCAGGCCCAGCGCAAGGCCAAGAAACAGGCTGAAGAGCCCGCGTGCCAGGGATCCGCCGAGCAGTACCGTCACCGTGGTGAACGCGAGAACCGTGACGGCGAAGTACTCCGCCGGACCGAATCGCAGGGCGGCCGCAGCGAGCGGAGGGGCGAAAAACGTGAGGGCAATCGTCGACAGCGTGCCGGCGACGAACGATCCGATCGCGGCCGTAGTCAGTGCTGCGGCGCCACGCCCCTGGCGGGCCATGGCGTGGCCATCGATGGACGTGGCGATGGCG
The DNA here is from genome assembly GCA_963804245.1 of uncultured Acidobacteriota bacterium. Lineage (GTDB taxonomy): Bacteria > Acidobacteriota > Vicinamibacteria > Vicinamibacterales > 2-12-FULL-66-21 > CAWDPQ01. The sequence goes on along the minus strand of CAWDPQ010000007.1, from coordinate 310,268 downwards.
CCGGTTTCGCCTGGCGTGTTCAGCAGGATGCTGGTTGTGGATCCGCCGTACATCGCGCCGTAGTAGATGCCGCCGAACATGATGAACGCACTCGTCGGATCCAGATTGAAGGTAATCGGCAGCAGCAGCGCCACGGTCATGGCCGGTCCGATACCCGGCAGCACACCGACGGCCGTGCCGAGTGTGACCCCGGCAAGCGCCCAAAGCAGGTGAGTCAGCGTCAGCGCACGGGTGAAACCGTCTGCGAGTGCCCTCAGTGTGTCGAGCAAGTCAGTTCACAGCAGCCGTGCCAACGGCCCCAACGGCAGTGGCAGTTGCAGCACGCGCGCGAAAAGCACGTACGCGCCGATCGCGATTCCCACGGCCAGCATCGCGTCACGAAGGGGACGGCTCGGATCGAAGGCACGGGCGGTGAACCAGAAGAGAACCGCTGACGCCAGCACGAAGCCGGCCCATTCCGCCAGGATGAGATTCAACACGATTCCCGCGCTCAGGAGCGCGACCGGCCGCCAGCCGGCCCACTCCCGGGTCGGGACCGCGCTGTTTGCAGCGCGTCGCCCCTGAACAACAGCGGCAATGGCCGTCAAAATGAGGCCGGCGAGAACGAAGAGGGGATACGTCCGGGCGGATGCGCTGCCGGCGCCTGCGCTCGAATGTCCAAAGTCTCGAAGGATGCGCTCGACGCGCGTTTTCTCGGCTGAGACGAACTCGGCAAACGGTCGGCCCGCCAAATGGCGATCCAGCCAGCGGTAGCGAGTGAGGGCATCGTGCCACTCCCTGGACCGAACCATATCGGCGACGAGTGCTTCGAGACGATCGCGATCGCTCTTGCTGATTCCGGGAGGAGCGACGAGGGAGCGCCAGTTCTCGAATTCGACGTCGACACCTTGCTCGCGCAGCGTTGGCAGATCCAGACCGGGCAGACGATCCGCGCTCGAGATCGCCAGGGCGCGGATCGTGCCCGCGTCGATGTGCGGAGCGAACTCGGCCAGGCCACTGACACCGACGTTCACCTGTCCGCCGACGAGTGCCGCGAGCGATTCACCCCCTCCGGAAAACGCCACATAGTTGACGCGCGCTGCCGGTACCCCGACGGCAACGGCAACTAGACCGGCGAGAATCTGATCGCCGCCACCTGCCGAGCCGCCGCTCCACGAGATCGCTTCAGGCCGCTTCTTGAACGCCTCGATGAGGTCGGACAGCGATCGAAACGGGGAGTTGGCCGGCACGGCGATGACCTCGTACTCACCCGTGAGCCGGGCGATCGGCGTCACATCGTCGAGGGTCAACGGGGAGTGGTGCGTGACGATGGCGGCCAGCATGATGAGGCCGGAGACCATGAGCGCATCGCCGTTGCCCCGTTCGGCGCCGATGAACCGCGCCAGCCCAATCGTTCCCGCCGCGCCGGGAATGTTCTCTACCGGCACTACCCGCACGCGTCCGCTCCGCTGAAGCACCTGCTGCATCACACGGGCGGTCTGGTCCCACCCGCCGCCGGGAGCCGCCGGCGCCACGATCCGCAGCTGGTCGAGCGTCGTCTGCGCGTTTGCGTCAGGTGCGACCGCCAGAAGCGATGCAATCAGAAAGCGTCCGAAGAATTCCCGCAATGGAGGTACCGGAATGGATCTTCCGCCTAAAGGCGGAAGCCACGCAATGCAAAGGCACGCCATGCGCAGCTGTGCAGTCTACTGATCAAGGCCGATTCTCGCGATAACTCGTAATACGGTTCACCCCGCGAACGGCCTTCCGCAAGCACAATTTGTGACGATTCGGATTGCCGTTCTCGCTCGTCGTACTCGACGTCGTCGATGACAGTCGAACTACCTCGGTCATGGGTATAATCTTGCCGACGTGCTCCGCCGCTGGATGGCGGAGTCTCCTGCCTCGTTGACGTAGATTTTCTCGCGCTCAGCTCTGGGAATGGAAGCAGGTCAACGCGTCAGCGCCGCCTGCATCATGGCGCGGGTATAGCCGACGTTGTAGATCTCGCCCGAGAATCCTCCACCACCCGGATACTGATTACGGATTGCGCCGTGATCGCGGTCGACGTCGATCGCGCGTGGATGTTCGGGGTAGATGGTCCTGGGATACTTCTGACGTACCAGCTCCTTCATCACCCCGAACAAATCCACCTGCCCGTTGTCGAGGAACACCTCGGTGTAGTCGACGTACGGCTGGCGAACGACGACGTTGCGGAAGTGAACGTGGTTGATGCAGTCGCGCTCGCCCAGGTAGCGACAGACGGCAACGGGATCCTCTCCCATCTCGCGCGTGACGCCGCAATCGAAGGTCATTCCGTTGAAGGGACTCTTCACCAGATTCGAGGTACTGCTTCCAGTGCTCGACCGTAGCCATGATCTGCTCGGAGCCGCGGCTGATCGGCACCGGCGGGTCGTTCGGGTGCAGCGCCAGCCGGACATTGGCCTTTTCGGCCTCTGGCACGACCGCCTTGAGGAAGTGCTCGGCGCGCTTCAACTGCTCGGCCCGTGTGTGCGTGCCGACTCCCTCTTTGGGCGGCAGGTTCTTTGAAAGCTCGTAGTCGTACGCCGTGTAACCTGCCCCCGCTCGTCCTGTTTCCTCTTTGTAGCCCTCCATCAGGCGGTTTGCGTAGAAGTTGTATTCGATGACCGGCAGACCGGCTTTGCCCGCGGCGCGAATCGAGGCAATCACCTGTTCGATCTGCGCATCAGCCTCCGGCTTTCCCCAGATCACGTCGTTGAAGCCGGAGATCATCATGTTGAAGAGCGTGAGGCCGCCGGCCTTGAAGCTGTCGATTCGACTGCGGACGTCCTCTTCCGTCCACGGCATTTTCGGACCGCCGGTGAGCACATAGTCGACTCCGATCTGTTTGAGCCGCCGCATGCCCGCTTCGTCGACGGTTCCGTAGAATCCCAGACAGATCTTGGGCGTGTCCTTGCCCTCGCCGGGCATCCGAGGAAACGATGGGGGAGTCTGAGCGGGAGCGGCTGACGCCCCGCGCGGGAACTGGGCCAGCGCCGCAACTCCCATCGATTGCAGTAGTCTTCGCCGGGTCAAGCGAGAGGGCATGGTGCTGCTCCTGTCGGTGGTGGAAATCGCCTCGCGACCGCACCCTGCGTGACGATCGCGGCTACACGTTGTATCTCCGAACAGGACGGCAGCGCAAGGATGTCGATCTTGATTCACGTACTGCAGTGTGGCGGTGAACATCGCTCGAGAAGCGGTTTCAACCCGTCGATCTTCCACTTTGACTTGATCTCGGCTGGACGCTACGCTCCACCTCTCATGTCATTCGATCCCGGGACACGCCTGGGACCGTACGAAATCCTTGGACCCGTCGGCGCGGGCGGTATGGGTGAGGTCTATCGTGCCCGCGACACGCGGCTCGGGCGCGTCGTCGCGGTCAAGGTACTGCGTCATGACCTTGCCGCCGATGCCGATCGCATCGAACGTTTCGAGCGAGAAGCTCGTTCTGCATCTTCCCTGAACCATCCCAACATCGTCACGATTCACGACGTAGGCGTTTCCGGCTCGACGTCTTTCATCGCGATGGAGCTCGTGGATGGCGCGTCGCTCCGCAATATGTTGGTGGAGAGAAAGCCGCTACCGGTCGCCTCCGTGCTCGGGATTGGTGCGCAGATCGCGGAAGGACTGGCCAAGGCGCACGCCGCTGGAATCGTGCACCGGGATCTCAAACCAGAGAACGTGATGGTGACAGCCGATGGACTGGTGAAGATCCTGGATTTCGGCCTGGCCAAGCTGGTTGCGCGGGACGAGCAGCTCGGCGCGCAGCTGGCGACGCAGGCCGGAACCTCGGTCGGGCTGCTGCTTGGTACCGTGGGATACATGTCCCCAGAACAGGCGACCGGTGCCGCCATCGATTACCGCTCGGATCAGTTCGCGCTGGGCGTCATTCTTTATGAACTGGCCACAGGTAGCCGGGCGTTTCGCCGCGACTCGGCGCCGCAGACACTCGCGGCCATCATCGAGGACGATCCCGAACCACTCGATTCGATCAATCCGCGGCTTCCTCCACAGTTTGCGCGCGTCGTGGCGAGGTGTCTGGCCAAGAAGCCCGAGGATCGGTACGAGTCGACGCGCGATCTCGCGCACGACCTGCGAGATCTGGTCCACGATTCGTCCGCGGGTTCTGGCGTCGCGGTTCCGCCCAAGCAGGCAGGCGTCCCACGTCTGGTGTGGCTCGGTCTCATCGCGGCATCCGTAGCGATTGTTGCCGGCGTGACCGCCTGGTTGATTTTTCGCTCGCCAGCTGACGATAAATCGCCGGCCCACGACATTCGAAGGATCGTCGCGGTCCTGCCGTTCAAGGATCTCACGGGAGATCCGTCACAAGCCTACTTCGCTGCGGGTGTTACGGAAGAGATCCGCGGACAGCTGTCCAGGCTTGTCGCCTTGCGGCTTTTGAGCCGCGGCGCGGTACAGCGGTACGGCGAGGCTGACATTCGGCGGCTCCGGACCGAGCTCGGCGCCGGGAGCGCCGTTGAAGGCAGCGTTCGACTCGAGCGCGATCGAGTGCGGGTCGCGGTCCAACTAATCGATACCGCCACCGAGCAGACGCTCTGGTCGGAGCAGTACGATCGGACGCTCGCCGGCGTGTTGTCGGTTCAGAGCGATGTCGCGCTTCGCATCGCCGAGGCGTTGAACGCGACGCTCAGCTCGGACGAGCGCCGCCGTGTCGAAAAGGTTCCTACCGAGAACGCCGAAGCCTATCGGACATATTTGCGATCGCTGGAGCTGAGTTCGCTCGAGCGGCAGCAGAACCTCCGCGGCATCGAGCTCCTGCGCAAAGCTCTCGAACTCGACCCGAAGTTCGCGTTGGCTCAGGCCCGTCTCGCGTATCGCACGTTCTTTCTTGCCTACTACGACGATCCCAAGTACCTGGACCTGGCCATCGAGCAGGCGCGCCGTTCCATCGAAATGGACCCGACGCTCTCCACCGGGTTCGTCGCGCTGGCCAGCGCGTACGCTGTGAAGGGATGGGCCGCGAAGGCGCGTTCCGCCTTCCTGAAGGCGCAGGAACTCAATCCAGGCGATGGGTCTCCGGTGGCGAACCTCGCCGTAACCGAGTCGGAGGTACTCGGCCGGCACGATGCCGGTCTTTCCCACGCGCGCCGGTTGCTCGACTTCGGGCCGGTGCAAGCCAACGGCCTCTACCATATCGCTTGGCCGATGCTCTTTCTTCGTGACGATGCGACCACTGACCGGTGGCTGAAGGAAGCAGAGCAGCGCTTTCCAAGTTTCCCTCGTCTTCAATACCTCCGTGCCGGTTTTGACTACCTGCGCGGCAATGAAGCGGAGGCACTGTCCCGCATGCGAAAGCTCGGCGAGTCGCACCCGGCCAATGAGGAAGTCCTCACCGTTCTTGCCGAGCTGACCTACCTCACCGGAGCATCCGATGCGGAAGTCCGTACCGAGCGATTCTTTCGCAGCGCTCCGGGCCTCGCGACAACGCAGTTCCTCAAACCGGAATCGCACCAGACAACTTACGCGCACCTGTTGATGAAGCGCGGAGAACGCGCACGGGGTCTCGAGCTTTTGGACAGCGCCATGCGCGTGGCCCAGGCCGCACTGGCTGACGGGAACGAAGCGGTACGAGTGCCGATGGAGATCGCCGCAATCCACGCCGCGAAGGGCGAGAGGGAACAGGCGCTGGAGTGGCTGGAGCGGGGCCTCGCCTCCGGCTACAAGGATTACGCAACGCTCGCCCGCAATCCGATATTCGAGAACGTCCGGGGTGATGCACGGTTCGCGGCAGTGCTCAAGAAAATGGAACAGGCCGTGGCCGCGATGCGCGACGGTTCGAGTGTGCTCACCGAACTGCGGACGATGCCGTTTCCGACAGTCGCGCCGCGCTGACGCGCACGGTCGGCTGCGTGCGGCAAGACGAATGGCAGACATGCTAAGAATTTAGCACAGTCTGCCGCTCGTCGTTACTCGGTGTTTACGGCAATGAAGCTCTGCGGCTGGAAGCTGGGAGGCTGGCAGCTGGTTATAATCCGCTGGTGTCTGAAACCGATGTGACCGCGCGGCTGGCCGCGATGGAAACGCAGATTGAAGAATTGAAATCCGTGCAGGAGCTGCTGCTCCGGCTGCTGTCGACCAGCCGGCCGCTTGCGAAGCTCCTGGAGTATTACGGTGCGACGGATACGAAGGAGCAGTCGCTTTACAAGCTGCTCGATGAGCTCGTCGAGCGGATCCGCGGCCCCAAGTTCCGCGAACCGACGTTCGGTTCGTTCGTGCAGCGCCTCGGGGAGATCTTTCCCGAGATGCGCGGTGACCGGGAGTTCATCCAGCTGCTGATGGACACGCTGCGGGTCGAGCGGCCGGCCTACCGCGACCTTCACGGCTTCATGGTTACCCACCGCTGGCCCGTCTGGGACTAAAGGGGACACTCAACTTTTTGCGAAATTGAGCAGGCTCCAAAAAGTTGAGTGTCCCCTTTGTCGCCCTCGCCTACAGCACGCCGGCGGATCCGCCGAAACCTCGTTTTGATGGTCTGGGTTTTCCAGCGTGGGCGTGAGCACCTGCGGGTGGAGACCCGCCGTGGCCGATCGGGAGAATTCATCCTGATCCTGCACCAGGCCGACGGCACGCAGCTCGTCGACCGCTTCAAGAGTCAGGGCAAGTTTCGAAAGAGACTGCACGATCTCGAGCGCAAGCTGGCCAGGGCGCGTTGGACGACGCGTTCAGCCGCTGACAGCGCGCGAAGCGAACGGTAGGTCCTCCCACCGTTCGGCATCCGGTCCCCCCGTCCGGCGAGCCCGACCCCACAGCCCGGCGGTTCGCACCTTCCTGGTAGCTGCCATCGCCCAGCCGCCTTAGCCTTCGCCTGGCGCTTCGGCGCCACGGAGGTATTCGATGCACAACTACAGACTCGTTGCCCGGTGCCTGCTCGTATGCGCCATCAGCGCCGCCGCGCCCTCCGCCTGGGCGCAGGCGACGTCGCCCGGTGACAAGGTTCCGATTACAACTTCGTCAGACGAAGCGCGTCAGCTGTTTCTCAAGGGCCGGGATCTCGCCGAGAAGCTGCGCGCGACCGACGGCCGAAAGTTCTACGAGCAGGCCATCGCCAAGGACAAGAACTTCGCCATGGGCTATGTCGGGCTGGCCAATACGTCGGGAACCAATAAAGAGTTCGTCGACGCGGTGACCAAAGCGGCGTCGCTCGCCGGTCAGGTCAGCGAAGGGGAGCGGCACATCATCCTCGCGCTCGACTCGGGATTGAAGGGGGACCCGGCCGCCGTCGTGGCTCATTACAGCGACCTCGTTCGGCTGTTTCCGAACGACGAGCGCGCCCACACGCTGTTGGGCAACGTCTACTTCGGACGGCAGGACTACGAGACCGCCGTCAAGCACTTCGTGAAGGCGACGACCATCAACCCCTCGTTCTCGCAGCCGTACAACCAGCTGGGCTACGCGTATCGGTTCCTCGAGAAGTTCGGCGACGCGGAAACCGCGTTCAAGAAATACGTCGAGCTCATCCCCAGCGATCCGAATCCGCACGACTCCTACGCCGAACTGCTGATGAAGATGGGCCGCTTCGACGAGTCGATCAAGGCTTACGAGAAGGCGCTCTCGCTCGATCCCAACTTCGTCGCCTCCTACGTCGGCATCGGCAACAACCACCTGGCCGCTGGCCGGCCCGAGCAGGCGCGAACCGCGTTCGCGCGCATTGCCGCCGTAGCCCGAACAACGGGCGAACGCCGCCTCGCCCGATTCTGGACGGCTGCGTCGTACGTGCACGAAGGGGCGACCGACAAGGCCCTCGACGAGCTCCGTGCCGGGTACGGGCTCGCGGAGGCGGAAAACGATTTCGGCACACTCTCAGGCGACTTGAACCTGATGGGAGACGTGCTGCGGGAGGCAGGGCGGCTGGATGAAGCCACGGCCAAGTACAACGAAGCTGTGACCGCCATCAACAAGGCGCAGGTACCCGACCAGGTGAAGGAGGCGACTCGCCGCAATCACCTGTTCGAGCAGGCCCGCGTGGCTGTCGCGAAAAAGGATCTCGCCGACGGCCAAGGCCAAGGCGGCCGAGTATCGACCCAGGTGGCGGTGAAGAAGGTCTCCGTTCGAAGTCCGTCAACAGCATGAGTTGGCAGGACTCATCGCCCTGGCCGACAAGCAGCCGGCCATGGCCGCCGAGGAGTTCTCACGCGCCAATCAGCAAGATCCGAAGATCCTGTTCCTCACGGCCGTCGCCTGGCGTGAGGCGGGGAATGCCGCGAAAGCCGCATCGTTCGCGACCAAGGCGGCGAAGTTCAACGGCCTCGCGTTCAACTACGGCTACGTCCGGAAGCAGGCAGAGAAGTTCGCCGGCGCGGCCACCGAATGACGAATGGCGCGCAGTTCGCGTAATCAGTGCTCGCTCGGCGACTTCGCGCCTCGTCCTTCGACACGCTCAGGACGACCCTGAGTGACGTCGAAGGGTCGCTCGGGCCGCAGGCGCTCTTCCTTATTTCAGATACCAGTGCGCGGAGAGTCCGACGCGCAGTCCACCGAGCTCGAAGCCGTCGTACGGCGCGCCGCCCCAGCGGTATCCCAGATCGGTGCTCACCGCTAGTCGGGGGGCGCTGGCGAACGTGAATTCACCGCCGCCGAAAGCCTGGAATCCGACCTCGCTGGTCGATCCGAAGCCAGCCTGCGTCGCGTGCTGCAGGCTTGCCCCGCCGCCGATATACGGGCGCAGCCACACGTAATCTCCCACGCGATCGGGCAGTGAAAACAGCACGCTCGGTGCCACTTCGAGCAACGTGACGCTACCGGGCGCAACCGCGCTCGAGATCGCGTAGCGCGATACCTCCGCTTGCACGCCGAGGCGTTTCCCCGTCCAACCGCGCAGCGTGGCGCCGAAGCCGAGCGTCGAACCGCCCATCCGGCCGCCGAATCCCACGACGCGCGAAATCCCGTTGCTTCTCGGCACCGGCTGGCTTCCGGAGTCCGCGGGCACGCCGTTCATCGCGGCGTTTGGAGCGAGTGCGGACTGCGGCGTGGAACGATCGGTGCCGGCCGCCTGCTGCCCGGGAACCGCGGTTGCCTGGCGTACGAGCGTGCCGGCGGTCAGACGCACGTAACCGGCGGCATCAGGTTCTGCTGGCCACGAGACCTTGACCCAATCGCCGATCTCGCGAAGCACTTCGAGAACCGCGCCGCGCGGCGCCTGGCCGACGACCGGGCTGGCCACGCTGGGTCCCTTGTAAACGGTCGCCGACGCGGTGTTCACGGTCAGCTGGACATTCTGCGCATAAAGCCACGCCGGGCTGACGCAAAGTGCGACGGCGACGGCGACAGCATGACGAATCATCTCAATACCTCCTACTTGACTCACGGTTACTGATCGCTGGACGCCTTGATGGCTTCGAGTACGTCCAGCGATGCCCCCTCGGTTCGATCGGCCTTCCGCAGTGTGAGCATGTTGCCCGCGTGTAAGCCCGCGGCTCGCAGGCGCCAGCTCTCGTCGCGCAGCCGCAGGTATTCCTGCGCGCTGGCGACGATCGGTTGGTGTTGCTCGGGTACACGGTCGAGCGACTTCAGACGCAGACGAACGGATTGCAGCTCCGGCAGGATGGTGCGGTTGATGACCTGGGCGAGCGCCTCGGCATTGATCCCGCCAAGCTTGAACTGTTCGACGGCTTTGTCGTACGCGCTAGCTGTCCGGCTTTCGAACTCCATGAGTCGCGTGATCTCCGGTTTCACATCCAGATAACCGCGCTGTGGGACAGCAAAGACGGCGCCGATGACCAGCGTGACCAGGAGCGCGATAGCGCTGCGTAACGCCGGCGGCTTGCGCACACCGATGCCCGCCGTCAATGCCAGGCCGCTGACGAGTCCCATCATCAGGCCGTGCGGTGCGCGCGCGCCGGACACCTCGCCTGTTGCCAGGCTGTACAAGAGAAAGATCACGGCGCTTGGCAGGAGCGATTTGACAACCGTCAACGGAACCGTCATGCGCGACGGCTGCAGCAATCCCCAGATCCCCGCCGCGACGAGCATGCCGTAGACTCCGAAGATCGCACCGGAAGCGCCGGTGCTGACCGCCATGGGATCCGCGGTCAGGCTGGCGGCGTTTGCGACGACCCCCGATCCCACGTACACGGTGCCGATTGCCAGAGGACCTGCGAGCCGCTCCAGTAGCAGGCCGACCATAACGAGCCCGATGAGGTCTGTCAGCAGGTGCAGCAGACCGCCGTGGACGAACAGCGACGTGAGGAGCCTCCACCATTCGCCGTGGGTCGTCCGCGGACCGACGCTGGCGCCCCACGCGACCAGCGTCTCGGGATCGGAGACGGAACCATCCGCGAAAACCATCTGGAAGAACATCAGCACGTTCAGGAGGACGATGCCGGCCGTGAACACCGGTAGACGAGTTCGCTCGCGCAGCGCGTCGTGGAACGGGCTGGACTGCACGTGCACCTGGCGCCCGACCTCCACCATGGATCGCAGCGCTGACACAGCACCGCCGAGCCATCGTCGCCGCTCTTCCGGCGACATGACGTACACAGCGAACCCGCCGAGGACGAGGAGTACAAAAATGAACATTGCTGGCTACCCGGAACAACTCAAGACGTGTGCCGGCCGTCGGGGGCGTTTCAGGCGGGTTTACGGGCTTTTAGGGGTGTGTCAGCAACTTGAAGATTTCAAGACTCGCGACCGGTAGACGACTTTGTAATAGCTGGTTTCAGGCTGTCGGTTCCCAGCCTCAACTTCTTCGATGTATTTGGTTAGCGAGGAATGGCCTCGGTCCGGGGGTGTTCGCTTGTCAAAAGCCACGGGAGAACGGGAGGTAAGGACCAATTCCGAAAACCGGTCGGCGAGCCCCATTTGCAAATCACTTGGCGAATACGTTCGTCAGTTCCGCCACGCTGATTCCGAGTGTGGCGCGCGCGAGTCGATCGAGCTCGGCCTCAGGGCCGGTGAAGTGAAACGTGCGATGCACGTGTGTGTATCGCTGTTGCGGTGCGAGATTGAGCGCCGGCGATGACGTCTCGAGCTCGTAGAACGGACCGAGCGGCGGTTGGCCTGGCGCCGGAGGGCCGTCGTTGTAGCTGTTGATAACGTCTCCCTTGTACGGCTCGCGCTGAATCTCCCACATCGAATTGACATACCTGATCGCATCGGCAGGCCGCGTGTATTGCACCAGCGTCAAGGCGCGCGCCGTCGCGTCGTAGCTTCCCGCCACGTCACGTGCACGCGATGGGGACAAGCCAATCTTGCTGCGATGTTGGCCGTCGCCTCGAAAGAGAATGACCGCCTCGGTGATCTTGAGACGGTCGCTCGGCACCTTGCCGAAATAGGCGTCGTTGACGACGGGACCGAGTGCCGATTCCGGACCGGCAGTGAAAGGGATCGCAATCGTGGTGTCCGGCGACGGGTTGAACATGCCGAGTATCCACACCGAGATCAGGCCCGACTCCGGCTGCCATGGAGCGCTGCCGACATTCACGACCGTATTGGCGGACTCGAACGCCACCATCCGAACGCCACGACCCGGAGCCGTCCCCAGATGCATGGCGGCATCCTCCGCTTTGACGAGACGCACCGCACGGTCCACTTCGATCTCGAGGGTGGTGTTCGAATAGTTCGCGAGCGTCATGCGTTTGGTGAAGCGCACCGCGTCGGACGATCGCTCGCGACTGTCCCATGCGCCCCAATCGATCGGCTCCGGCACCTGCCAATGCGCCAGATCGAACGGGTCGCCCGCCTTGAAGTACAAGGAGTACTGTCCCCCTTCGGGACCCAGCCAGAAGCGATCCTCACCGCCGAACACGTTCATGTGCGGCTGGCGCTGACCGCCGGCCACCGCAGCGCGACCGATCCACCCGAAGCTGAGCCCGTCTGCACCGCCCGTGGTGCTGGTCATCACTCGGCCTTGATAGCCAGGCGTGACAGCCACCTGTGCACCGGACGAATCGGACAGCACGACCACCTCGGTGTGCTGGCGAAGGAAGGCGAGATCGGAGGCGAATCGGTCGTAGGCCGGCGCGAGCGCCGTCGGCTCGGTCCTGCGGCAGGCGGCGATCGGAATCGTCGCCGCGGCCATCGCCAGGATGAGAGCGGCACGCGGTCCAGGGCATCGCATCGCGCGATGATTCTATGTGGAAAGGGGACACTCACTTTATTGCCGGAGTGTCGATTTTCGCAAAAAGGTGAGTGTCCCCTTTCCGTTATTCGTGGACGCCTGACAGCATCAGGACCGCCACGAAAACTCGCTTCCGTCTCCCCAGTTGTTCCCGTAACGGGATCCAACAAAGGTGAACTGCACGAGTTCGTGCGAGGCTCGAACCGGCAGCACGCGCAGCAGGACCTGATCCACGAGGGTGAAGATCGCCGCGTTTGCGCCGATGCCCAATGCAATTGAAAGGATGGCTATCGCAGTGAAGGTGGGCGACTTACGCCACGCGCGGAAGGCGAGGCGTGCATCGGCGACGAGGTTGGTCATGGTGCCTTTGACGGAGGGTGACCGTAGCCGGCTGAGCGACGCCACGGTCATCCAGGAATTTGGAGAAAGAAATCAGGGGGCGGCCCGGCTTCTGAGCGCTTGACATCGCCGTGGCTAACCCTTAGGGTAGCGCTGATTTACGTCCTTTTTTCGGGGCCCGACGCAACTCCCGGCAGTTGCACGGCTGTTGTACGTCTGTTGGACGTTGGAGGAGAGAGAGAAATGGCATCACACGTTCAGCGTTGTATGAGTGCTCTGATCTCCGCCGTACTTGTGGCCTTCCTGGCCGGCGCTGTAGCCGATGCCCAGGTTCTATACGGTTCCATCGTTGGGAACGTGACCGACTCGACCGGTGCGGCGGTACCTGGTGCCACCGTCACCATCGAGCAGGCGGAAACGAAACTCACACGCGAACTGGTGGCCGACGCCGCCGGTGCCTATCACTTCACGGCGGTGCCGTCCGGAACCTACAGCGTGACGGTGACGATGAACGGCTTCCGGTCGTTCAGCCGCAAGGATGTGCCGGTCACGCTCAACTCCGTGGCGCGCGTTGACGCGAAATTGGACGTCGGGCAGCTGGCGGAAACGGTGAGCGTGTCAGCCGAGTCGCCGATTCTGCAGACCGATCGCGCGGAAGTCCGTGCCGAACTGAAGACGCGCGAGCTGACGGAGCTGCCGGTTCCCGATCGGCCGCAACTATCAGCAGCTGTTCAAGACGCTGCCCGGTTTCACGCCGCCGGCCGACGCGCACTCGATTCCGTCCAACCCGTCCCGCGCCCTCGTCTTCAACGTGAACGGCTCGAGTGACAGCTCGAACAACACGCGGATCGACGGTGTCAGCACGACGAACGTCTGGCTGCCGCACGTCGCGGCCTACGTGCCGGCCCTCGAATCGCTCGAAACCGTGAACGTCGTCACCAACAGCTTCGACGCGGAGCAGGGACTGGCGGGCGGCTCGGCGATCAACGTGCAGATCAAGAGCGGCACGAACCAGTTGAGGGGGTCGGCGTTCGAGTACTACACCAACGAGCAGATGCGCGAGCTCAACTACTTCGCGCCAGCCAATGCGACAAAAGGGGACTGGGCGTACCACCAGTTCGGGGCGACGCTCGGCGGGCCGATCCTGCGCAACAAGCTGTTTTACTTCGGCAGCTACGAGAGCACGCGCGACAAGCAGAATGCGACGCGTACGATCTCGGTGCCCACCGCAGCGCTGCGCCGCGGCGACCTGTCTGGGTCGGTGAATCCCATTTACGATCCGGCGACCGGCACGGCAACCGGAACCGGGCGGACGCCGTTTGCGGGCAACATCATTCCCCAGGATCGCATCGACCCGATTGCGGCGAAGATCATCAGCCTGATGCCGATGCCGAACGTGGCCGGGGCGGGGGAGACCGACAACTACTTCGCCGCCGCGCCGTTCGAGTTCAACCGGTGGACGCTCGACACCAAGGTGAACTGGAACGCCACATCGAAGTTGAACATCTTCGGCCGCTACAGCCACCTCGACTTCTGGACGTTCAACGAAGCGGTGTACGGCGACACGCTGCAGGGAATTCCAATCACTGGGCGGCAACCCCGGAACGGGTCAGGGCTACACGGCCAACTTCTCGGCGGGCGGCACCTACGTGCTCTCGCCCAGCCTCGTCGCCGACGCGCACTTCGGCTACGTGCGGATGTACACCGACGTCGCGCACACCGATATCGGGCAGAACAAAGGGCAGTCGCTGCTCGGGATTCCGGGTCTCAACGGCCCGCGTGCGTTCGAAGGGGGCATGCCCGTCTTCGACTTCGACACCTTCCAGGACATCGGGATCACGGAGCTGTACATGCCGTACACCCGCAACGACGATCAGTATCAGACCGTCGTGAACGTCAACTGGATGAAGGGAAAACACAACGTTCGCGCCGGCACCGATATCTATTTCCAGGCGCTGAATCACCTGCAGCCGGAAACCAGCGGCGGCGACAACTATGGCGCGCGCGGCGGCTTCCGTTACAGGAGCGGTCCGACGCAGATAAGCGGAGGGCCGTCGGGCACTCTGTATAACGCATGGGCGTCGTTCCTTCTCGGGCTATGCCGATCAGCTCGGCCGCCTGAACCTCACGGAAGCGCCGTACGCGACACGGATGCGGAGCTACAGCTTCTACGTGCGGGATCAGTGGCAGGTGACGAACCGGATGACGGTTTCGTTCGGCACGCGCTACGAGTTCTTCCCCATGCCGACGCGGGACGGTCGCGGTCTCGAACGCTACAACCCCGAGACGAACATGATGGAGATCGGCGGCATTGGCTCGGTGCCCACCGACATCGGCATCAGCATGGAGAAAGGGCTGTTCGCGCCGCGCATCGGGGTGACGTTCCGCGCGTCGCCGACGATGGTCCTGCGCGGCGGGTTCGGCATCACCAACGACCCGTACTCGCTGGCGCGGCCGATGCGCACGAATCATCCAGTCCTTCTCAACCTGATCGTCAACGCGCCGAACACGTTCTCCTGGGCCGGCCGGACGGCTGATGGCGTGCCGCCGGTGCCGAACGCCGATTTCGGCAACGGCATCATCACGATTCCGTCGAACGTCAGCGCCACCACGATTCCGACGGACTTCAACCGCGGCTACATCAAGTCGTGGAACGCGGCGATTCAGAAGGAGCTGAGGTGGGGGTTCGTCGGCGAAGCGGCCTACGTCGCGACGCGGCAGATCGACCAGTTGGGGTTCCTGGAGCTGAACTGGTCGCCGATCGGCGGTGGCCAGGCGGGCCGGCAGCTGAATCAGAGGTTCGGCCGGACGGCGCAGACCCGGCTCGTCGCTCCGGTCGGGGACACCAAGTACGACGCGCTGCAGGCGCGCCTCGATCGACGCTTTTCGAACGGCATTCAGCTCGGCGTCGGCTACACGCTGTCGAAGGCGACGGGCATCGCCGGGGCACCGCGCAGCGACGGCGTCGCCGCGGATCATGATTCCCGAGTTCTACCACCTGAACACGGCGCTGCAGTCGTTCGACCGCACGCACAACCTGCAGATCACCAACCTCACCGAGCTGCCGTTCGGTCCGGGCAAGCGCTGGCTCAACGGCGGCGGCGTGCTCGCCGCGATCGTCGGCGGCTGGCAGATCAACAACATCATCAGCTTCACGAGCGGCACGCCGTTCGACATCACGGCGTCGGGCACGTCGCTGAATGCGCCGGAGAGCTCGCAGCGCGCCGACCAGGTGAAGTCGGACGTCGAGATTCTCCACGGCATCGGCCGCGGGAACGCCTGGTTCGACCCGCTCGCGTTCAAGCCGGTCACCGAGGCGCGATTTGGCACCGCGCCCTGGGGCGCGGTGCGCGGACCGGGCTACGCGAACTGGGATTTCGGCGTGTTCCGGCAGTTCAACATGCCGCGGGACATGCACGCGCAGTTCCGGTTCGAAGCGTTCAACGTGCTCAACACGCCGCACTTCAACAATCCCGGGCGGCAACGTGTCGAACCTGCAGCTCAACCCCGACGGCACCGTCCGCAACCTGAACGGCTTCAGCGAGGTGACGACTTCGTTCGGTGAGCGGCAGATGCGCGTGGGTTTGCGGCTGGGCTGGTAGGAAGAATGGACGCCCGTAGCGCAGGACTTTAGTCACGCGTCAGTTGACGCGGTGCTAAAGCTTCCGCGCTTCGGGCTTTTCAGACAGTCCCAGAATCCGCGCGGCGTTCCCGTTGTAGACCTTCCGCAGGATCCCCTCCGGTAATCCCATCACCGTAGATCTGCCAGCGTCCCTGCGGCGGAACCGGCGCGGGGGCGTAGTCGAAATACTCGTCCTCGGTCTCGAGGAACCGGAAATAGATCTGATACAGCTGGGTGCCGAAGATCTGTTGCGGCGTTTGTGTGCCGTGCGGCACGGCGTCGGTCCCGAACAGAATCCGGTCCTGATAGCGATCGAAGAACCGCCGCGCGGTGCGCGGCTGACGTCCCAGTTCACCGATCCGGGCGCCAATCTCGACGTGCATGTTCGGGAACTTGTCGAGACATTCGGACACGTAGGCGAGGTCCTCGGCATTGTGGCCGACGTGCAGGGCGACGAAGGTCGTCTTCGGGTGGCGTGCGAACATCCGGTTTCTGGCCTCGAGCAGCGCGCGGTTCGAGGGGAAGTCGCGGCCGTGGAACGACCAGTCGGGATGGTTGTTCAGCTCCTCGAAACGCTCGTTGAACCGATCGGTGGGGAGGAAGAACGCCTCGGGATCGCTGACGTGAATGGCGACGGGCATCTTCTTGCCGGCACATGCTTCCCACATCTGGTCGAAACGCTTGTCATCCACCGCGAGCAGCGGACCTGACGTCACCTTCTCGCGCAGGTACAGACCGAGAGTTTTCAGCACCTTCACCCCTCGCGCGCCGGCACCGTGGGCGCGCTCGATGTCGGCCGCCTGCTCGCGAGCGTAGTTCGCGTCGTTGATCTGCGCATATCGCGGCTCCGTGAACGTGACGAAGCGTTTGGGGTGGGCCGTCTGATACTGCGCGATGCTCTGTTCCAATCCCTTGCCCACGCCCCCCGTCAGGTTCACCATCGTCTGCAGGTTCACCTGGTCCATCACTTTGAGGAGCTCCGCCGCCGGTGCCCGGAACTTCGTCTCTTCGCCCTGCGGCACGCCGGACACTCCGGAGCGGAAACCAAGGTGCGTGTGGAAGTCGATGACCGGAAACCGCGCGCGCGGCACCTTCGTCTCGGCCACCTTGAGCATGCTCTTCGGTTGAAAGTCCTTCAGGTCGAGTGGAGTCGGTGGACGCGGCGGCGGCGTTTGTGATGTCTGACGCCCCTCGCCGTGAACGGCACGCGCCATGGGCACGGTCGCGAGTAAGGATAGCCACTGACGGCGTGTCACACTGCTCATCTCGTATCCTCCTAAACAGCTTCCAGCTTCCAGCTTCCAGCTTCCAGCTGCCAGCTTCCAGCTGCCAGCTGCAGGCCCGGCCTTCCGCCTTCGCTGAAGCTACAGCGCTCCCCAGTTCCCCAGTTCCTCAGTTCCCCAGCTCCCCAGCTCTGCATGCGGCTGAGTCTATGCGCAATCGGGGACTAGCTGCACTGACAAGCCTTTGCACGTATTTCACGCCTGCCACCCTCTGCCCCCTCGGCGTACTCGTGCTAGATTCGTCTGGTCAGAACGACGCCCGGGAACACCCGCCCTTTCCGCTAGGTCCAAATTAGTGCAGACCCAGGAAGACCGGCCGATTGCGGCCCCGCGAGACGCGTTGGAAGACGAGCTCGTCGCCCTCTGGCAGGAGCTGCTGGGTGTAGGCCCCGTCAGCATTTACGACGACTTCTTCGATTTGGGGGGCCATTCTCTGCTCGCGGCGGCCATGGTTGCGCGAGTGGCGGAGCGGTTCGATCGCAGTATCCCGGTTGCGCTGCTGCTGGAAAATCCCACGCTCGCCGGCTTTGCCGATGGACTGGTCAGGACCTCCCGCGAGAACATGCCGGATGTTGTCCCGGTGCGTATCACCGGCAACCGGCCGCCACTCTTCTTCCTGCACGGGGATTTCAACGCCGGCGGGTTGTATTCGGCGCGGCTATCGCGCGCGCTGACCGATCAGCCCTTCTATGCCGTCGAGCCAATCGGATCGAGCGGTACGCAGACTCCGGCATCCATCGAGGAGATGGCCGCGCAGCACGCCGCGGACATCCGTGAGGTCTGTCCGCGTGGACCGTATCTGCTCGGCGGCCACTGTAATGGCGCGCTCGAAGCGCTCGAGATCGCACGGCAGTTCCGGGCAGAAAAAGAATCCGTTCCTGGCATCGTCATGATCCAGCCGCCTCCGGTCGATCGGCGCCGTCGGCTCATTGACGGCCCCGTGCGAATGGGCGCACGGCTCGCCAGCCTTACCGAAGAGCAGCGCGTGGACCTGTACTTGTGGGTGCGTGAGGTGATGGAGCGCATCCGGGATCGGCCGTCGGAGAGTCCGCGGATGGTCTATCGCAGCCTGCGGCGACTGCTGGCCGGGTCACCGGCCGATGCGAGCGAGCCAACAGACGAGGAGCCGCGTCAACAGCCGGAACCGGCGGCCCGCCACGACGATGCCATATGGGATCGGTATGCGCGAGCAATCGCCGCCTACGTGCCGAAGGACTACGACGGCTCTGTGGCAGCGTTCATCGCCAGCGAGGTTGTGAACACCAAAGCCGACCCGATTGCCGGTTGGCGCGCCGTCGGGCCGCGCTTCGAGCTTCACGTCGTTCCCGGCGGCCACTTGTCCTGCATCACCACCCACATCGCGTCGACCAGCGCCGCGATTGACGCCTACCTGGAGAGGATCCTCGCCGAGTGAAGCCTGTCACCTTCCCCAGACCCTTGGCATCGGCAAATGCTGCATCCGGATCGTGGCGCCACCGGACTTCCTTCGCAGCCATGCGGTCCTCCGCGAGCATTCCCCCATGAATCGTGCCTACCGGTCGATGAGTTTTTCGACGATGACAGCGTCGAGCCAGCGGCCGTCGAGTTGCGCGTGACGCTCGTAAATGCCGACTTCGCGGAATCCGCAGGCGCGGCACAGCGAACGGCTGGCCGTGTTGAACGGGAAAATCCGCGAGACCAGCTTCCAGAAACCGCGTTGCGCCGCCGCGTCTATCAACGCGCACAGCAGAGCTTTTCCGGTGCCCTGCCCGCGAGCCGCACGGTCGAGATAGATCGAGAATTCCGCGATGCCCGCGTAACACTCGCGAGAACGATACTCGGCCAGACCGGCCCAGCCGACGACCGATCCGCTGGCATCTTCTGCGACGAGAAGCGGGTATCGTTCGAGCAGGAGCAGCCGCTCCTGGATTTGAGCGACAGTGCGAGGTTGCGTTTCGAACGTCGCGCTTCTCTCCGCGATACCGGCGTTGTAGATCCGCGTGATGGCCTCGGCATCACCCGCGCGTGCCGTGCGTATGGGGTCAGATCTTGTTTTTTGCAAGTTCGTCCTCTTTTGGGGACTGGCCGACTCTTTGCGACGTGCACTGGCTTGAAGTAGCGTACTCGTTAGGAGAACAGCATGCTGAAAGCTCCCCTGTCGCGGCTCTCCGACCCGATCTATGCAGCCTTCCGTTTTGTCCTTGGGGTGCTGTTCGCATTTCACGGCGCTCAGAAGCTGTTCGGCGCGTTCGGCGGCAAGGTCATGCCAATTGGATCGCAGCTGTGGATGGCCGGCGTGATCGAACTGGTTGGTGGCATTTTGATCGCGATCGGACTCCTGGCGGGTCTGGCTGCGTTCATTGCGAGCGGAGAAATGGCGGTCGCGTATTTCACGGCGCACGTTCCTCGAGGCGTCTGGCCCATCCTGAATGGGGGCGAGCTCGCGATGCTGTATTGCTTCGCGTTCCTGTATATTGCGAGCCGCGGTGCCGGCCCGTTCAGCATCGACGGCGCCGCTCGACGGTCCCCCTAGACGGTGGACGCATCAAAACCAACTACATGTCGATCATTCACTCTGTACTGCTGACCATTTCCACGCTTGCGCAACAGCCCGCACCGCCCGCACAGGCGGCCACCCCACCGCCGGACGATCCCGTGAAGACGCTCGTGGACCGCCTCGATCTCGAGAAATACAAAGCCACCATCAAGGGCTTGACGCAGTTCGGTGACCGTCGGCAGGGTACCGATCGCAACCGTGCGGCAATCGACTGGATCGCGGCGCAGCTGAAGAGCTACGGCTGTACGAACACCGAACGCCTCAAGTACCGAGTATCAACCGCCGCCGAAGCCGGCCCCCGCGACCGGCCGGGGCGGACGCGGCAATCTTCCCGTGCGGGGCCACCGCGGGCCCACCGGCGTCAACAACGATCCCATGCGCCAGCCGGACGTCAAATTGCGGGAGCTGAACATGCAGCCCTCGACGCCGGGTGCCCGCGAGCAGGTCTATTGCACGAAGATCGGGACGTCGCGACCCGACGAGATGTACATCCTCGGTGGACACATGGATGGCATCGGCTACGGAGAGGCCGCCAACGACGACGGGTCAGGGACGGCGCTGGTCATGGAAGTCGCGCGTGTGCTCAATGCACCCGGTGTTCAGACCGAGCGCTCCATTCGCTTCATCCTCTGGAACAACGAAGAGAGCGGATTGAACGGCAGCCGCGCGTATGTCGAACAACGGAAATCACTGCAGGGAAAAGAGGAGCCGGCGGGATCGCGACGCTATCCGGAACCGAAGTGGCTCGGCATGATTCAGCACGACATGATGATGTTCGACCACGGCATGCCTCGCGAGGACGGCACGCTCGGCGCCGATCAGCGTCCGGAGGCCGACGTGAACATCGAGTTCGCCGGCAGTTCGAAGATGGCGGCAGCATCGCAGGAGCTCGCCTGGCTGTTTCGTGCGGCGAACGAAAAATACGCAACCGACTATCCAGCCGCTGTCGGCAATCGTATGCAGAGCACCGATTCCGTACCGTTTCAGGACGAGGTGGCGGCGATCAGCCTGCGTGAGAACGAGCGCGGCGCGCACATCGGCGGCGGATGGAATCCCCACTGGCACCAGCCCACGGATGTCTTTGCGACGTTCAGCGACAAGGACTTCAAGCTCGGGCTCAACGCCGCGCAGACGACGCTTGCGGCCGTCGCCCAGCTGGCGGGGGCTCGAATCGCCAAGTAGGCTGCGCGATCACCTTCGTACCCCGGCCGCCGACGAACCGGCATCGGACCACAGCGTCGTCATGACCCGCACGACAGCCAGCGCGCTGACAACGAAAATCGCGGCCAGCGCGAGCGCGTAGCCGGTTCGACCGTAGAGGAAGTTTCCAACCACGAACAGTCCAGACCAGATCGCGGTGCAGCCGGCAACCCATCCGAGGAGCGCGAGCGGGATGTTCTCGCGCGAGCCCTCATCGTCTGGCAACAGTCCGACCTCGGCGCGAATGCGTGCCCAACCCGGTCCCACTGGCCGCACCTTGCGGTAAAACGACTTCAGCACCTCGCGGTCGGTCTCGGGTCCGAAGTACGCGGCCAGCAGCCAACTGGTCGTGGTGACCGCGATCGTCATCAGGAGGGCAGCGTGCGTGGTGATCACGGTGCCGTTGCGGACGAGTCCGAGGAGCACGACCGAGGTCCCGAACGAGCTGATCATCGCGACGATCTCGCACCAGGCATTGACGCGCCACCAGTACCAGCGAACCAGATAGAGCAGTCCGGTACCGGCCCCCACCTGGAGGATGATGTCGAACGCGTCCTTCGCCGTGTCGAGCAGGTAGACGGTTCCCGACGCACAGACGAAGAGCAGAACCGTCACCACCCGTCCGGCCAGCACGTAGTGCGCTTCGGTGCCGTCGCGGTGCATGAAGCGGCGATAGAAGTCGTGCACCAGGTAGGAGGCGCCCCAGTTCAGATGCGTGAGGATCGTGGACGAGTTCGCGGCGATGAGACCGCCGACCATGAGGCCGATGAAGCCCGCCGGCAGGAACTTCAACATCGCGGGATACGCAATGTCATGTCCGATGAGTCCCGGGTCGACGTGCGGCAGCGCGCGTTGGATATCGGCCAGCTCCGGGTAGACGACGATCGATGCCAGCGCGACGAGAATCCACGGCCAGGGGCGCAGGACGTAGTGGGCGACGTTGAAGAAGAGCACCGCGCCCAGCGCATCGCGCTCGGATTTCGAGGCGAGCATCCGCTGGGCGACGTAGCTGCCGCCGCCCGGCTCCGCGCCGGGGTACCACACCGCCCACCACTGCACGGCAATCGGCATGATGAAGACGGCCACGGCCAGATCCCAGTTACTCGTGAAATCGGGGAGGATGTTGAGGTAGTGCACGCCACCCGGACCGGTCATGTTCGAGAGCTTGGAGATGAGCGCTTCGAGACCCCCGACCTCCGGCGCCGTCACCGCGAAGTACGCCGCCGCAATCACCGCCGACATCTTGATGAAGAACTGAATCATGTCGATGACGAGCACGCCCCAGAGCCCGGAGTGTGCCGCAAACACGACGTTGAGGAGACCCACCCCCACGAGCGTCTGCCAGCGCTCCAGCCCGAACAAGACGCTGGCGATCTTGACGGCCGCCAGATTGACGGTCGCCATGATCATGCAGTTGAACAGCAGGCCCAGATAAATCGCGCGGAAGCCGCGCAGCCCCCGCGCCGCACCCCCCGAGTATCGAATCTCGTAGAACTCGAGATCGGTCATGACTCCCGAGCGCCGCCAGAGGCGCGCGTAGAAAAACACCGTCGAGACGCCCGTCAGCACGAACGCCCACCACACCCAGTTGCCCGCCACGCCGTTGCGGCGCACGATGTCGGTGACCAGGTTCGGGGTGTCGCTGCTGAACGTCGTGGCGACCATCGACAGCCCTGCCAACCACCACGGGACTGCCCGCCCCGAGACGAAGAATTCGGAAGTGCTCTTGCCCGCGCGCTTTCCGTAGAACAAGGCCGGGACGAAGCAGATGGCGAGCGACGTGAAGATGATGATCCAGTCGATCAGCTGCAGTTGCATCGAGTCTCCAGGGGATTGGCGGCGGCCATCACTATAGTGCAGACGGTGGATTGAGCTGTGGTGGGATTGGGGGAGATTGAAGAGCAGGTCGGATGCGAACAAGTGAGCGGATTGCCAGGACCGAGGGCCTGCGACTTGCCAAAAACCTCAACGCGGAGCACGCAGGGGAGCCGAGACACCGGGGATGATTAGCAGTGCAACGAGGACGGTTGCACGCCGGCCTGTCGCTGCAGTCGGCCGCCCTCAACGCGCGCACCGCCTAGCAATGCGAGTTACCCGAGGCGTCTCTGCTCCCGCGGTCTCTGCGTTGGAGCTCTTCTCCTAAACTCCTGAACTCCTGTGACACTGTGCAGGCGGTCGCGCCAACGACTCACTCCTGACCTCCAGCTCCCAGGACCACCCGCACGGTGTGCACCTGTCCATCCTCCGCCAGCGGCACGTCACCGCTGAGCGGCGATCCATCGAGCTCGATCAGCCGCACGCCGCGGTTCACGTGCTCCGGGTTCTCGACGACGATACGGTATTCGGCGCGGGGCGCCCGGAAAACGATTTCGTAGTGCGGCCATGAGCGGGGAATGCAGGGATCGACGTGCAGCGATCCGTGCCGTTGCGACAGGCCGAGGATGGCCTCGATACCCACGCGATACATCCAGCCAGCCGATCCCGTGTACCACGTCCACCCGCCGCGGCCGGTATGGGGGGCGCGCGAGTAGATGTCCGCGGCGACGACATACGGCTCGGAGCGATACCGGTTGACCTCGTCTGGCGTGCGGGCGTGGTTGACTGGATTCAGCATGGCGAACAATTCCGCCGCGCGGTCGCCATCGCCAAGTCGCGCGAAAGCGAGGACGGCCCAGAGCGCGGCGTGCGTATACTGCCCGCCGTTCTCACGCACCCCCGGCACGTAGCCCTGGATGTAGCCGGGACTGGGGACGGTGCGATCGAACGGGGGTGTCAAGAGCAGAACGAGACGGTCCGATCGGCGAACCAGGTGCTCGTCGAGGGATTCCATCGCCTGCCGTGCGCGATCTGGAGCGGCGGTGCCGGCGATGACGGACCACGATTGCGCGATGCTGTCGATGTGGCACTCGGCGTTCTGCGCCGACCCCAGCGGCGTTCCGTCGTCGAAATACGCACGTCGATACCACTGGCCGTCCCACGCCGCCTCGGCGGCCTGTGTCAGCCGTTCGGCATGCGCCCGGTAGGAGACCGCGAGATCGGCGTTGCCGCGTGTCTCCGCCAGGTCGGCGAAAGGCCCAAGAATCGAAATCAGGAACCAGGCGAGCCAGACGCTCTCCCCCTTGCCGTCGATTCCGACCAGGTTCATGCCGTCGTTCCAATCGCCGCCGCCCATCAACGGGAGGCCGTGATCGCCCGTTTGCATGCTGACCGCGATCGCACGCACGCAGTGGTCGTAAAGCGATGTGACGAGGTTGCTCTGTTCGGGCTGTTCGTAAGCCTCGTGTTCGCCCGGGTTCAGAATGCGGCCGGTCAGGAACGAGGCCTTTTCGTCGAATACGGCACAGTCTCCTGTCGTCCTCGCGTACTCGAGCGCTGCATATGGCAGCCACAGCCGATCGTCGGCGAATCGCGTGCGGACGCCGCGGCCCGAGGGTTCGTGCCACCAGTGCTGCGCGTCCCCTTCCTCGAACTGCCGCGACGCCGATCGCAGCAACTGCTCGCGTGTGAGGTGCGGAGCGGCAAACAGCAGCGCCAGCGTGTCCTGCAGCTGATCGCGAAATCCGTAAGCACCGCTCGACTGGTAGAACCCGGAACGGCCCCAGATGCGGCACGACAGCGTCTGGTACAACAACCAGCGGTTCAGCATCAGATCGAGCGACGGATCCGGCGTCCGCACCTGCACGGTTGTCAACAGGCTGTCCCAGTAGCGACGCGAGCCGTCGAGCGCCTGTGCCACGCCAGACGCAAGACGATGGCGCTGGATGATCGCTCCGGCCTCGGCGAGGGTATCGGCGTCGCCGAGCAGTCCCGTGACCGTTCGTTCTTCTCGAGGCTGAAGAACCAGCGTGATCTGAACGGCGCCGCACGGATCGAGCGCGGCGCCGACGCGATTCGACAGCGATTCGCGCTCGAGGGCGGCCGGACGCGCCAGCGTGCCGTTGCGTCCGATGAACTCGGTTCGATCGCCGGTCACGGTGCGACGGTCCCCTGGCGACAGATCCAGGAACGCCACTCGCTCGGCGAAGTCCTGGCGGAAGCGATTGCGCGCCAGGAGCGCGCCGGTGACGTGGTCGCGTGACGTGACCACGTGCAGGTGCGATCCCGAGCGATGTTCTCCCAGCACCCAATCCACGTAGAGCGTGACGGAACAGCGTCGCTGCCGCGAGGAATCGTTCCGCAGCGTCAGCCTGAACACCTTCACGGTTTCTGTGGGAGGGACGAACACAACGAGACTCGAGGCGATGTCCTCGCGCACATGTTCGTAGACGCTTTCTCCCTGAGCGTGGCGCACCACGTAGGCAGCGCCGCCCCCCGCGGGAAGGGGCGTCGCCGACCAGATATCCCCGCTCTCGTCGTCGCGAATGAAGAGCACTTCACCGGCCGGGTCGCGAACGGGATCGTTCGACCACGGCGTGAGCCGGTTGTCGTGGCTGTTCCCCGACCACGTGTAGCCGGTGGTTGACTCCGACGCCGCGAATCCGAACGACGGGTTCGCCACCACGTTGACCCACGGAACGGGCGGCAGCTGCCGGCGCTGCGGGTTGGCGACGACGACATATTGCCGGCCGCCTTCGGCAAATCCGCCGCTGCCGTTGGCGAATTCGAGCTCTGACGGAGGTGTTGCCGCTGGCTGCTCGCCTGGGCGCGACTTGGCGGCCGCGCGCTTCGGCACGGCACGCGCCGGTGGGGGCTCGAACGGAATCGCGGTGCGCTTCAGCTGCTCGCGCAGGGCTCCATCAGCGGCCACCATCTCCACGCGCGCGGTTGCCCGCAACAGGGTCCGATCCTCCTCGGGCATCAAGTCGGCACGGCGCACGAACACGCCGCCCGGTCGATCCATCCAGCCCTGGTCCGGACTGTTCTCGACCATCTTCGTCAAGGTGTCGTGCAGGTCCTGCAGATAGCTGGCGCCATGTTCGTTCAAGGCAACGAGGTCGAAGTTGAACCCTTTCAGCCGCAGGTACTCGTGCACCTTCAAGAGCTCGCGGAACAATCCCGCATCGGCGCCGTCGGCGATCCTCATCAGCAGCAGGGGCAGGTCGCCGGAAATGCCGTACTTCCAGAGCTCTGGCTGTCCTCTGACGTTGGCCACAACGGCATCGATGGCGCGAAGCCGCGGATCCCCGTACAGCAGCCGACCGGCCAGCCGCTGAAAACGAATGGTGTCTTCCGGCGTCAGCCCGAGGTGGCGCAGTTCGACTTGACTGTGCGTGCTGGCCAACGCGAGGGCTCGCGCCACGGCGCGTCGATCGCTGGTACTTGTCGATCAGACGCCGCGCCGTCTCTTCGTTGTCGGCGTAGGCGGTCGTGAACGACAGTCGCGCGGTCCCGCCGGCGGGGACACGGATCGTCTGTCTGAGGGAGACGATCGGATCCAGTACCGGTCCGGTGGTCCCCGACAGCTTGCCTTTTCCCGACATCGCCGCCGGCCGCTCGAGCGTCTGTCCCCTGCCCACGAAACGCGCGCGGTCGGTCTCGTGCTCCGCGGCGGCGTCCGGGCGCACGCGCCCGCTCAACACGTGAATCAGGTACGATCGATCGCTGCCTTCGCGTGGACGCCTGACGCACATGAGTGCATCGCGTTCGGGAACGGCGATCGTCTCGACGAACAGATTACTGAATGCCGGATGCGCCAGGTCGGCACCAACCGGGGCGAGGACGACCTCGGCGTAGCTCGTGAGGTCGAGACTGCGAGCGCGCGAGCTGTGGTTGGTGACCGAGACGCGCCGCAGCTCCGCCGAGTCTTCAGGCGACACCACGATTTCCATCCGGAGCTCGATGTCGAAGTCGATACGGCGGAACATCGCCCGATCGGGCGCGAAAGTCGCTTCATACAGATCTGGCTCTTTCCGCGTCGGCTGGAACGTCGTCGACCACACATCACCGGTTTCGAGATCGCGTACGTAACAGAAGGTGCCCCAATCGTCGCGAGTCAGATCTTCCCGCCATCGGGTCATCGCCAGCCCCTGGCGACGGCTGTAGCCGCCGCCGGCGCTGGTGACCATCACGGCGTAATCCCCATTCGAGAGGAGATGCGTGCGCGGACTGAGCGTGTGTGGCGAGATGTAGCGCCGCACCAGGGGCGCCGGCAGCTGCCTGGTCGACGGGATGTGCTCGGCCTTCTCGATCGGCGGGTTTTTCAGCGGCACGAGGTGCGGGATGCGTTCCTGGAGAAGCAGGTCGGCCGCCTGAATCCGTGAGTCGGCGTGAAACCGCCGCTGCATCGGCGATCCATTCAGTACTTCGCCGAGAGCGAGCAGGCTCATGCCCTGGTGGTGCGCCATGTAGGTCGGGAGCACGACCCCGCCGCGATGACTTTTCGGCAGCCGCTCCTCGGTGTAGTCGATCGCTTCGTAGTAGCCGAGGCGTCCGGCCAGGCCTGCCTCACGCAGGGCCTTGAGGTTGGCGACGGCGTCGCTTGGCGAGACCATCGCCGCGAGCACGGTTGCATAGGGTGCGATCACGAGATCGTCGGCGAGGCCACGTTTGAGTCCGAGTCCGGGTACGCCGAATGCGCGGTACTGATAGTTGCCGTCGAGGTCCTGCAGGTTATAGGCGGATTCGGAGATGCCCCATGGCACCCCACGCTGCGCCCCGTACTTCATTTGCCGGCTGACCACCGCTTCGTAGGTTTCGTCGAGGAGCGTATTGGGATACGCGCGCATGATGAGGAGCGGCATCAAGTACTCGAACATCGACGCGCTCCACGACAACAGGGCGCGGGACGTTCCCGTTGGCGTGAGCGATCTGCCGAGCTTGAACCAGTGTTCGTGAGGAATCCTGCCGGTCGCAATGCCGACGAAGCTGGCGAGCCTCGCTTCGGAGGCGAGTGTGTCGTAGTGCGAGGGATCGAGTCTTCCCTCCGCGACATTGAAGCCAATCGAAAAGAGCTGCTGTTCGCGGTTGAAGAGGAATCCGAACTCGGTTTCCTCCACCAGGTCGTCGGCCAGGGCCGCCAGCCGTTCGGCGCGCTCCGTCAGATCGTCGGCGACGTCGCAGGCGCGCTCGATCGCGTCGCGCAATTCAAGGTGATCACGATGGTCGCCGAGGATGCGCAGCGCCTCCGCGCCCCATTGAGCGAGACCGGCCAGGGTCGGGGCGTTCGGCGCAGCCGCGATCGAGGCGTTGCCGATGAGGCCGGTCCACCCGGCGAGCCTGTCGAGCTCCTCCTGACGCGCGATGACGGCGGACGCGGCGCGTTCGTGCCAGTAGACGGCTTCGGCAAACGGACCAGGCGCCGCCTCGCTGGAAGTCGAAGCGCTCGATTCATCGAGCTCGTGCAACAGCACCCCCATCGCCGACAGGGCCGTGCGCAGCTGCCCCAGGAAGGTGTGCCATTCCGCCAGCATTTCCGGCGCCTCGGACAGCTGCTCGCGAATGGCGGCAAGCTCGCGCCGGATCGCGCGCCGCGCCGTCGCAGTGCCCGACTCGCGAAAGCCGCGGGAGATTTCCTCCTCACACAGCTCGACGGCATCACGCACGCCAGCAAGCAACGTCGCGTCGACGATCGGCCGCTCGCCGAGGTCGAGCAGGGCGCTGCGCAGCGTGACCAGGTAGCCGGCGAGGTTGCCCGTATCGACAGTGGAGATGTAGGCGGGCGACAGCGGCCCCAGCGTCTCCGTGTCGTACCAGTTGTAAAAGTGCCCTCGATAGCGCTCCATGCGCAGGAGCGTCTTGAACGTGGGTTCGAGACGGGCGACGAGCTCGGTCGTCGTCACGTAGCCGAAATCGCGGGCGACGAGCGTAGACAGCAGCTGCAGGCCGATGTTCGTGGGCGAGGTGCGATGGGCGATTCGCTCGCGGCGGTTCTCCTGCACGTTGTCAGGGATGAGCCAGTTGTCGGCGGGGCCGACGAGCTCGTCGAAGAACCGCCACGTCTGCCGCGCGATTCGATGCAGGATCTGCTGTTCATCCAGGTTTGGTGGCGCGTGCCGGTGTGTGACCGGTCTGCCGGTCGCGTAAGCCATCAGTGGCGAGACGAACCACAGCGCCAGGATGGGCAGGGCCATCGGCAGACGGCCTGGTGCGTACCACCCGACCACGAGAGCAAGCACGAACGCTGCAACCGGGACCATCGCCATCCGGCGAATGACCGCGCCCGGAAATGCCTCGACGTGCGACGAGCGATCCGACGTGACCCATTGCAGCAGCCGTCGCCGCGTGATCAGCATTCGCGCGATCGTGCGGCCGATCGCATCGAGCATCACCCAGCTCTGATGGAGCAGGAAGACCGTTGAGAGCAGCGCCTGGCGTGCGCTGGTGACGAGCGCGTCGCGCTCGGCCAGTACGTGCTCGCGGAAAGGTACGCCGCGGACGCGACTCGATAGCGAGCGGCCGACCTGGACGTAGGCCGGAAAGGCGAGCACCAGCAACCCCACCATTGCCCACACCAGGCCCGCGCCCGGGAGCACCGTCCAGCTCGCCATGAACAGCACGACGAGCGCGGGAGGGAGCAGGCTGCGCCGGAGGTTGTCGAGAATCTTCCATCGCGATATGGCAGGGAGCGTGTTGGGAACCGGCCGCCCGCTCTCGTCCGGAACGGTTCGCCAGAGCCAGCGAACGATCTGCCAGTCGCCTCGTACCCACCGGTGCAGCCGTGCCGCGAACGAGAGGTAGTTCGACGGGTAGTCGTCAACGACGTGGGTATCCGTGCAGAGTCCGGTACGGGCGTAAGACCCTTCGAAGAGGTCGTGGCTGAGCAGGGTGTTTTCAGGTACGCGGTGGGCGAGTGCCGCGGAGAACGCATCGACGTCGTAGATGCCCTTGCCGACGAAGCTGCCCTCGTGAAACAGATCCTGATAGACGTCGGAAACCGCGCTCGTATACGGATCAATGCCGACATGTCCCGAGAAGACCAGAGCAAACGGTGTCCGGCTGGCGCTCTCGAGGCTCACGCCGACACGTGGCTGCAGGACTCCGTATCCTTCGGTGACGCGTTGCAGCCGGTCATCGAACCGCGGCCTGTTCAGCGGATGCGACAGCGTGCCGACGAGCCGACGTGCGGTGTCCATCGGCAGGTGCGTGTCCGAATCGAGCGTGATGACGTAACGCACCCAGGTCACGGCCGCCAGGTCACCGTGCCGCACGGCGAAGCTCGTATCGGACGCGCCGCGGAGCAGACGGTTGAACTCGGCGAGCTTGCCGCGTTTACGCTCCCATCCCATCCAGCGTTGCTCGCTCGCATTCCATCGCCGCTCCCGGTGAAACAGGAAGAAACGGTCCGAGCCATGCAAAGCATTCAGCTCGTCGACGCGGGTGATCGCCGCCTTCAGCAGCTGCGGATCGTCGGGAGTGGTCTCTTCGGACGCATCAGGAAAGTCGCTGAGCAGCGCGAAGTGCAGGTTGGCGTCCCTGTTCGCCAGGAACCGCACCTCGAGATCGTGGAAGAGGGACAGGATGCGCGCTTCCGAATCGATGATGGCTGGTACGACGATGAAGGTTCGATCGCTCCCCGGAATCCCGGCGCGCATCGCCAGCTTCGGCAGTTGCCGCGGCCGAATCTGGGATGTGAGCACCGCGTGGATCAGGCTGATCGCCAGCTCGCTGATCGGGATCAACACCACCAGCGCGACGAGCCACAGCTCTCCGGGCGTAGCCCCGCGCCGCGCGGCGTAGGCGAGGAGGCTGACCACTCCGAGGGTCACCGTTGCGGCGATGGTTCCGAGGTAGCCGAGGGCGGGGTGCTTGAAAAAGAAGCGGGAGAAACGTTCGCGCAGGCTCGGCGGATACCGCAGATCCTCTTCCAGAGTGAATCGCCCGCGCGAGATGAGGTAGTAGCCGACGTGGTGCCGGCGATCGTTGGCCGGATCCGTCTCCGCCGCGCGCCTGGCGAACTCCACCGCCCGACGCGCCACGGCAATCTCCGGCTGCTTCGCCCCCTTCGACAGCTCTTCGATCGAGTGCCGGTAGCGGTCGCGCGTGGGAAAGTCCATCTCCGCGTACGCGCCCGCCGGATCTTCGCGGAGGACCTTCTCGACCAGACTGACACGGTCGAAGAAGATCGGCCAGTCGATCGACGACAGCAGCCGCATGCTGGTGATCATGTTTCCCGTGGCGAGCTGGTCGGCCGCCTCTCGCTGATGCTCGCTGCGCAGCAGCTCGTCGGCCGTGTCCCCCTGCGCCTCGAGTGCGCGCTGCAGCGCCATCCACACCGGCCCGGCCGTCGACGGCTGGTCGCGCAGCCACTGCAGCAGTTCGACGACGAAGGCGGCAGTGAGACGGCGGTTGGCTTGACGTTCTGCGTCGAGGAGACTCTCGATGCGCTCGGCAGGGTCGTCTGCATCGGACAGCGTTTCCCAGCGGCGCGCATGCTCGCGACTCAGTCGCGCGGCCAGGATGCCGTCGGCCAGCCGCCGCAACTCTTCGACCAGGGCCAGGCGCAGCATGATCGGTATCGCCCAGATTTCCCCGATCGAGAGCGGAGAGACGGTCTGATAGGCGGTGACGAAATCGACGAGCGTTTCCAGATCGAGACGTCCGGCCGTGTGCGTGACCAGTTCACGGGCGATGAGATAAACGCGTGGATAGCCGGCGAACGGGCCATCCGCCAGCTTCGGAAGCTCGATGTAATACTTGCGCGGCAGGTCCTGCCGGATCTCACGAATCTGATCCTGGACGACGTGGTAGTTGTCGCGCAGCCAGTCCTCGGACCCGACCGGCTGCGGGTCGGTGCGGGCGATCGACGACAGGAATCGATACGCCTGCTCGAGACGATCGGCGCTCTGGTCGAGCCGCGGCAACAGCGGCTTGCCGCGTGAGGGATCGAGCTCGACGCGGTGCGCCCGCGCCAGCGAGACCGCGTGCGCCTCGAGTTGGTCGTGGCTGAATGGGGTGGCGAGCGTCGGACGGATCTTCTGCGTTTCGGGCTCGGCAGGTGGGGACGCCAGCGAGGTCATTACGCACTAGGATACGCATCAATGGAGACGTTTGCGCAGGACGTACGCTACGCGCTTCGCACGATGCGGCGAACGCCGGCATTTACCGCGGCCGCCGTGCTCTCGCTGGCGATCGGCGTTGGCGCCAATACGGCTATCTTCAGCGTCGCCAG
The DNA here is from genome assembly GCA_963804245.1 of uncultured Acidobacteriota bacterium. Taxonomy (GTDB): domain Bacteria; phylum Acidobacteriota; class Vicinamibacteria; order Vicinamibacterales; family 2-12-FULL-66-21; genus CAWDPQ01. The sequence continues at coordinate 278,162 of CAWDPQ010000007.1, read as the reverse complement.
CGCGCTGCTCCTGCGGCCGCTTCCGTATCGCGATGCCGATCGCCTGGCGATCCTGTGGAACCGGTCCCCTGGACTGGGCATCACCGAGGACTGGTTCTCGACGGCGCAGTACTTCGACATCAAGAGTGCGCAGTCGGGGTTCGACGACGTGGCCATCGCCATCGGCGCCAACTACAACCTCACCGGCGACGGCGAACCGGAGCGGATCGGCACTATCAGAGTCTCCTCCAACCTGTTGCCGCTATTGGGCGTGGGGCCGGTGCTCGGCCGTTTCTTCGAGCCTTCGGAAGACAGTCCCGGGCGGACGGGCGCCGCGATACTCGGTCACGGCACCTGGGTCCGTCGCTACGGGAGAGACCCCGGAGTCCTCGGGCGTACGCTGATGCTGAACGGCCAGCCGTATGTGATCGTCGGCGTCCTCCCGGAGTCCTTCTCATTGCCGCGAGAAGTCATGCCCACGCTGGGTGGCGCGGAGGATGCCGAGGTCGTGCTGCCACTCCCTCTGGGCCCGGAGGCGCGGACGTTCCGCGGCCGCGAAGACTACAACATTCTGGGCAAGCTCAAGCGTGGCGCCACCGTGACGTCCGTGCAGACCGAGATGGATGTGCTCACCGCCCGCCTTCGCACCGAGCACCCCGACCTCTATCCGCCCAACGGCGGCCTCACGTTTGGCGTCGTCCCCCTGGGCGAACAGGTCGTTGGCGACGTGCGACGGCCGCTCACCATCCTGGTCGGAGCGGTCGGATTCGTACTGCTCATTGCCTGCGCCAACGTCGCCAATCTGCTGCTGTCGCGCGCATTGGCGCGGCAAAATGAGATTGCCGTCCGCAGCGCGCTCGGCGCCGCCCGGATGCGAATCGTCCGCCAGCTGCTGACCGAGAGCCTGCTCCTGGCTTTCGCCGGCGGCGCGTTGGCGATCGTCCTCGCCTATTGGAGCCTCCAAGGTATCCGGGCGCTCGGCACGGCCAGCGTGCCACGCCTCGGGGAGATCTCCATCAACGGTCAGGTGCTGCTGTTCACCATCGGCATCTCCATCGTGTCGGGCGTTCTGTTCGGGCTGGCACCCGCGCTGCGCCTGAGCCGTATCGGTGCGCGAGCCATCCGTCTTCAACCGGGCGGACGCGGTGCCCGGACGCCTCGGTCGGCGAGCCTGCTCGTTGCGGCTGAGCTCTCGCTATCGGTGATCCTGCTGATCGGCGCCGGCCTGCTCGTTCGCAGCTTCGCGCACCTGCAGCGCGTTCCGCCGGGGTTCAACCCGGACGGCGTCCTCACGCTCGAAGTCACGATGAGCGGCCGCAAGTACGACGAGGCGCACGTATACGAGGGCTACCGCCAGATCCGTGAGCGGCTCGCGCGGCTGCCGGGTGTCGCGGCGGTTGGCGCGGTCTCGGCGCTCCCATTGAGCCAGATGTTTGCGTGGGGTCCGATCAACATCGAAGGGCGCACGCCGCCAGCCGGTGAGAAGTTCATCAACGCCGACATGCGGATGGTCTCGGGCGACTACTTCCGGGCGATGGAAATTCCGCTGCTCGAGGGACGCCTTTTCGATGAGCAGGATCTGCGATCGAAACCGCGCGTGACGATCATCGATCAACACATGGCGCAGCAGCTGTGGCCGGGCGAGAGCGCGCTCGGCAAACGGATTCGTCTCGAGGGCGGTCCGAATCCACCGTGGACCACGGTGGTCGGTGTCGTCGGACGTGTGAAGCAGTACACGCTCGATACCGATTCGCGAATCGCGATGTACCTGGCGCACACGCAGTTTCCGACCCGAGCGATGAACATCGTGCTCAAGAGCCGGACGACCGCGGAGAGTCTGGCCGGGCCGGTGCGTGCCGAGATGCGGGCGATCGATGCCGATCTGCCGATTTACAACGTGCGGCCGATGGCTGCGCGCGTCGACGAGTCATTGGCGCGGCGCCGCTTCTCCATGCTGCTGCTCACGCTGTTTGCGGCGTTGGCGCTCGGACTTGCCGCGATCGGCACGTACGGCGTCATGGCCTACCTCGTCAGCCAGGGCACGCGCGAACTGGGGATTCGTATCGCGCTCGGCGCGACACCGAGCAGGATTCTGTGGATGGTGGTCGGGCAGGGGATGTTCGTCGCCACGGTCGGAGCGATTACCGGTGTTGCCGGCGCGTTCGCGATGACTCGCCTGGTTCGAACGTTGCTCTTCGGCGTGGAATCGACCGATCCAGTCACCTTCGCGTCGGTGATCGCGCTGCTCGCGGCCGTGGCGCTGGTGGCGAGCGGTCTTCCTGCGCGCCGCGCCGCCCGAGTCGATCCGGTCGCCGTGCTCAGAGGGGAATAACTGTAACTGGGGAACTGGGGAACTGGGGAACTGGGGAAAGTGAATCTCGTCAACCGAGTTGGAAGTTGGCGTGCCGGCCTGCTTTCCTCTTGACAGCTACAGGAGACGGCGGTAGTCTCCTCTCGATAGCTACAGAACAACCCCGTCATCTCGGAGTCACCCGTGCTCTCACGTCCACCCATCGATGCCCTCCGCGGCTCGCTCGACCTGCTCGTGCTGAAGACGCTCTCGCTCTCTCCCACGCACGGGTGGGGGATCAGCCAACGCGTCCAGCAGATCTCGGGCGGCGAGTTCGAGATGAATCAGGGCTCGCTCTATCCCGCGCTGCAGCGCCTCGAGAAGGAGGGCTTGATCACTAGCGACTGGGGCGTGACCGACAACAACCGGCAGGCCCGCTACTACCGGCTGACCGCTGCCGGACGGCGCGCCCTCGGCGACGAGGTGGAGAGCTGGAAGCGCTTCGCCGCGGCGCTCGACGCCGTTTTGCGCACCTCGTGAGGCGTCGATGAAATGGTTTGACAGCGCCCGCGCGCGCCTGCGTCTGTTGTTCGCTCGTCGCGCCGCCGAGTCACGGATGAATAATGAGTTCCGGTTTCACATCGAGATGGAAACCGACCGGCTGGTGCGCGCCAAGGGGCTCGCGCCCGACGAGGCGCGGCGCCACGCGCTCGCCGCGTTCGGGGGCGTGGAGAAGCACAAGGAAGCGTTGCGCGACGGCCGCGGCCTGGCGTGGCTGAGCGGCATGTCGCTCGACGTGAAGCTCGGCGGCCGAATGCTCCTCAAGTACCCGGGCCTGACGCTCGCGGGCGGGCTGGCGCTCGCCATTGCGATCGGGATTGGCGCAGGCTGGTACGACCTGCTGGGCAAGATCCTGGCGCCGACGATCCCGCTGCCCGAAGGCGACCGCCTCGTCTTGATCGAGACGCAAAATACGCTGACCAACGAGCCCGAGCCGCGCGTCGTGCGCGACTTCCTCGAATGGCGGCGCGAGCTGCGCACGATCGAGGATCTGGGGGCGTACCGCACGGACACGCGAAATCTCACTCGTCGGCAACGCGGCTCCCGAGCCGATCCAGATAGCGGAGCTCACGGCCGCCGCGTTCGGCACGGCACGTGTGCCTCCCCTGCTCGGTCGTGCCCTGCTCGACTCCGACGAAATGCCGGGAGCACCCAGCGTGGTCGTGCTCGGCTACGACGTGTGGCAGCGCTCCCTCGGCAGCCGGCAGGACGTCCTCGGATCGGTCGTGAAACTGGGGAACACACCGGCGATCGTGATCGGTGTCATGCCGAAGGGCTTCGGGTACCCGGTCAACCACGACGCCTGGACGCCGCTGTCGCTCCGCGCCTCGTACGAAGCGCTCGAGGGCGGTGCGATCAGCGTCATCGGCAGGCTGGTTCCTGGCGTCACGCGGGAGCAGGCGAACGCCGAGCTGCGCGTGCTCGGCGAACGAACGGCCGCGGCGTTTCCGGCGACGCACGAGCATCTCCGGCCGCGCGTGGTGCGGACTCTCGGGGGCAGGGTCGGATTTCACGGACATCCCGCAGTTCGCGTCGCGGAACCTGCCGGTGCTGCTGGTGCTGATCATTGCGTGCACGAGCGTCGGCACGCTGGTCTACGCGAGAACGGCGACACGCGAGGGGGAAATGGCCGTGCGTTCCGCGCTCGGTGCGGGCCGCGCGCGCATCATCGGTCAGCTCTTCGTGGAGGCCCTCGTGCTCGCCTCCGTCGCGGCTGCGGTCGGTCTCATTGCCGCCGACCGGGCGTTGGCGTGGGGGATCGAAAGCGTGAACCGGGCCAGCGGAGGCGCACCGTTCTGGATGACCCCAGGCCTGAAGCTGTCGACGATTCTGTATGCCTGCGGTCTCGCGGTCGTCAGCGCGGTGATGTTGTCACTGCTGCCTGCGCTGAAAGTCACGGGAGCGCGCGTGCAATCGCACCTCGCGAACCGGGGCGCCGGCTGGCGCCACGCTGCGCTTCGGGCGCGTCTGGACGGGCGCGATGATCGCGCAAGTGGCGCTGACGGCCATGGGCATCCCTGGCGCCATGGAAAACGCGAGCCAGGCGATGCGCAAGCTGAAAATCCGCGCCGAATTTCCCAGTCGAGAGTATCTCGCCGCTCGCATCGATGTGGACCGGCCGTTCGAGGAGGAGACCACGTCGGCGTTCGAGGCGCGGTGGGCGCGGACGTTCGCGGAGCTCGAGCGACGCATCGCGCAGGAACCCGGCGTTGTCGCCGTCACCTTCGCCGACAGCGCTCCGGGGACACTGTCGAGAACGCGGGTCGCAACAGTCGAGTCTCGCCCGGCACCGAGCCGGCCGAAGATCGGTTTCGGACGCCTGGCGGTGGGCCCGGGATTCTTCGAGGCCTTCGATCGTCCGATCGTCGCCGGGCGTGCATTCCACGGGGGCGACCGGAGTCCCGGTGCCCGAACGGTCATCGTCAACGAGGCGTTCGCGCGCGGGTTTGCGCGCGATGCGGGACGCGGATCGCCGATCGGCGCTCGCCTCCGGTATTCCGACGCGTCAGCGCGGGAGCCGTCCGCCGCCGCTGACGCTTCGGCGGACAAGTGGTTCGAGATCGTCGGCGTCGTGCGCGACTTCGGCCTCGATCCCGACGACGAGGGCAACGAGCAGTCGTATGTGTTTCACGCGGCGTCACCGGAAACCGTTTCGCCGCTCGTGATGAGTGTGCGCGTGCGCGGCAATCCGGCCACACTCGCCGCGCGTCTGCCGTTCATTGCGGCCAATGTCGATGGCGGATTGTTCGTCCAGGAATCGCAGCCGCTGGACGAATGGGTCCGACAGCGGGATATGGGGCTGATGGTGACCGTCGGAGCGGAGGTGGCGGTTACCGCGCTCGTCTTGTTTCTGTCGGCGCTGGGCATCTTCTCGCTGGTGTCCGTCAGCGTCTCGCGGCGGACGCGCGAAATCGGGCTGCGCGCGGCGCTCGGCGCCAACCCGCGCCGTCTGCTCGCCGGGATCCTGTCCCGCGCCATGGTGCTCATGGGGAGCGGCGTCGCAGCCGGAGGCGCCCTTCTGCTGTTGGTCGTCGCACAGGCAGGACCCACCGGTCGGCCCGCCGAAGACGTTGCACAATTCGCCGTGTGGCTGGCGATGACCTCGGCGGTGATGCTCACCGCGTGTCTGCTCGCCTGCATCGGGCCCGCAGGACGCGCTCTCAGGATCAATCCAACCGACGCCCTGAGGGACGCCTGAACCGCGAAGGCGAGCTTCCGAGCGAGAAGACCCTGCTAGAATCAGCCTAGCCACCCTGCCCGACTGCCATCACCTCGCCCGGGGAGACCCTCCATGAGTCACGTCAGACGCAGTGTCGCGGCGGCAGGTTGCGCCTTGCTCCTATGGCTGCTTCCCGCTGCTGGTCAAGAGCCCGCCACTTCAACCAAGGAATTGATTGCCGAACTCACGGGCCTGAGCGGCATCGATCGCGGGCTCCGGGCGGAGGAGCGGCCGCAGTTTGGAAAGATCGATCGCGAACCGTCGCACGACCAGCCGTACGTGCCCGGCAAAGTGCTGGTGCGCTGGCGGCCGTCGCGCGAGCCGGCCGAGCGCGATCTCACGCGGGATGGGATTCCGGTTCGCAGCATGGAGCGACCGGACTATGCCGATTTCTCCGTGCTGCGGCTGGATGACGACGCGAACCCGGAGGAGATTGCGAGGCGTCTCGCAGTTCGCCCTGATGTGGTCTACGCGCAGGCGGCATATCGCGTCCATACGCGGCTGCGGCCGAACGATCCGCGGTACAGCGCGCAGTGGAACCTGCCGGCGATCGACATCGAGCGTGCCTGGGATATCAATCCCGGCGCCAGCTCCAGCATCGTCGTTGCCGTCCTGGACACTGGCGTGGCGTACCGAGGCGGCACCTTCCGCTACAACGCTCGTGCGTTCCGCCTGAACAATGTGCTGTTTCCCGCTCTCGGATCGCTCGACATCACTTTCGCCATGGCGCCGGATCTTGGTCCGGGCGATCGTTTCGTGTCGCCGCGAGATTTCATCTGGGACGACCAGCTGCCGTTCGATCTCGATGGGCACGGGACACACGTGACCGGCACCATCGGCGAAGCCACCGACAACGGCCAGGCGGTTGCTGGTATCGCCTACCACGTGAGGATCATGCCGGTGAAGGTGATCGATAACGAGTGGGACTTCATTTTCAGCGCGCCCAACGAGGGGACCGATGAGACGGTCGCGCGCGGGCTGCGCTACGCCGCGGACAACGGAGCGAAAGTCATCAACATGAGCCTCGGCCGGACCGGCGGACCGGCGCCGGCGGTGGAAGAGGCCATGCGTTACGCGGTGTCGAGGGGAGCGTTCGTCGTCGTTTCCGGCGGCAACAGCTTCAACGACGGAAATGCCGTCGAAGTTCTCTCGCAGATCGCCTCGCGCGTATCCGGCGCGGTGTCGGTTGCCGCGGTTGGACGCGACCTCGAGCACGCGAGCTACTCGACCACCGGCGACTACATCGAACTGGCGGCTCCGGGCGGCAACTTCTCGCAGGGTGGCACGTCGGCCGGCGTCCTGCAGCAGACGCTCGACAGCGACTTCGTCCTGACCTTTGCACAAGGCCCCTCACGCTATCGCGCGCCGCGATTCGACGTGTTTGGCGAGTTCTTCTTCCAAGGCACGTCCATGTCGGCGCCGCACGTGTCGGGCCTTGCCGCGCTTCTCTACGAGCAGGGAATCGACAACCCGGCCGCCATCGAGGCCGCTCTGAAGCGGTTCGCCGTGGACAAGGGGGCTGCCGGGCGCGACAACGAGTTCGGCTTCGGTCTGATCAGCGCCCGCAATACGCTTCGCGGTCTGGGGCTGGCGCGATGACCCGCCGACTCGCTTTTCCCATCAGCGTAGCGATTCTCGCGGCCGTGCTGCCGATCGCCGCGCCAGCGCCGGCCTCGGCCCAGACCCAGCCAGACGTTCCGGTTGCTCCCGATCCCCCGGCCTTTTCGGTGCGGGTATTCGGTGAGGCGGGGGTCGATCAGCTGTCCGCCGCGAGAAGCTTCAACGCGATTTTCGGCAAGGACAGCGGGCCCGTCTACGGAGGCGGGGCGGAGGTCGTCCTGCGTCAGGGATGGTTCGTGCGCGTGAACATGTGGCGTTTCAAGGAAGTGGGACAGCGGGCGATTCGACTTGAAAATCAGACGTTTCGACTCGACATCCCGCTGACGGTGACGATGACGCCAATCGAAGTCAGCGCCGGCTATCGTTTTCCATTCGGCCGACGGCGCCTGCTTGTTCCGTATGTCGGCGGCGGGGTCAGCAGCCACGCCTACAAGGAAACGTCCTCGTTCGCGGTCGGCGAGGAGAACGTCGACGAAAGGTTCACCGGATATCAGGTGCTCGGCGGCGTCGAGTACCGCCTCCTCCGATCGCTCGGTGTCGCGGGCGAGGTGCAGTACACAAGCGTTCCCGACGCATCTAGGCGCTGGCGGTCTGTCGGCGGAGTTCGACGAGAACAATCTGGGTGGCGTCATCGTCCGCGTGAGAGTGCTGTTCGGCCGGTAGGCGGGCGCTCGAATCACCAGCACGTGCTGACGGCTTCGCACGAAGACCACAAGGCACGACGACACGAACCTCAAAATGTGTCGTGTCTTCGTGCCTTCGTGTCGTCGTGTTTGAGCCGTCGGCATCGTGTTTGGGGCCGCCGGCGTCGTGCCGCGCAGAAATCGGGCAGCACTGAGCGAAAGTGTGAGCCGCCGGCTGAAAGCTGGCGGCTGGAAGCTGGCAGCCGGAAGCTAAAATATTAGTGTGCGTGCAGCCGTCATCGCGATCTTGCTCGTACGTCTGGCCGTGCCTCAGGAGGCCCAGACGCCTGTACCGGAACTGCCTCCTGCGGCGCCGACATTCGACGTGTGGCTGTCCGAGCTGCGGGCCGAGGCCACCACGCGCGGTATAAGTCCCGCCGTCATCGAAAAGACCCTGACCGGTGTCGAGCCGGTGCCGCAGATCCTCGAGCGCGATCAGGCGCAGGCGGAATTCGTCCTCGATCTCAGTGCCTATCTGAAGCGACGGCTCACGCGCGACACGGTGAAGACGGCGCAGAGCCGGCGCACTCGCCACGCGACGCTGCTGACGAACATCAGCGGGAAATATGGCGTGCCGCCGCGCGTTCTCATCGCCGTGTGGGGCCTCGAATCGAGCTTCGGACAGTTCGCCGGGGTAAGACCCACCGTGCCGACCCTCGTGACGCTGGCCTACGACTCGCGCCGCGGACCGATGTTCCGCAATGAGCTCTTCAATGCGCTCCAGATCCTCGAGCGCGGCGACATCCAGCTCGAACAGTTGAAGGGCTCCTGGGCCGGCGCGCTCGGTCAGCCGCAGTTCATGCCGTCGAATTACCTGCTCTACGCGCAGGATTTCGACGGCGACGGCCGTCGCGATATCTGGCAGTCGCAGCCGGACGTCTTCGCATCGATCGCGTATTTCCTCCAGCAGCACGGCTGGAAGAAAGGTCGAACGTGGGGACGTGAAGTGAAGGTGACCGCCGCTGCGCGCAAAGCGATCGACGAAGTGCCGCGGCGGCCGACGGGTTGTCGCGCCGTGCGCGTGATGTCCGAGCCACGCCCGCTCAACTATTGGCGCAAGATCGGTGTTCGTACCACGGCGAACCAGTCGCTGCCGGCAGGTACCATGCTCGCATCCGTTGTCGACATGGGTAAGCGAACGTTTCTCACCTACGAGAATTACGACGCGCTGCTCGGCTACAACTGTTCACACAATTACGCGTTGAGTGTCGCCCTCCTCTCAGACAAGCTGCGCTGACACCGTATACTGCGAACGGATGCGTTGCCCCAGGGCTCACCTCAGCAGTTCCCTCCTCATTTCGATCTCGCTGATTCTCACGTGCGCGGCCGATCTCCGCGCGCAGAGCAACGTCAATGTGGCGGCACAGGATCTGAAGCGTCTCACCATCGAGGAACTGGCGGAGCTCGACGTCACTTCCGTTTCGCGGCGTGTCGAGCGCCTCTCTCAGGCAACAGCGGCTGTTTCGGTGTTGCGGCAGGATGACATTCGCAGGACCGGCGTCATCACGCTCGCCGAGGCCATGCGTCTCGCCGACGGTCTCGACGTGGCCCGCTATGACGGGCGGACATGGGCGGTGAGCGCAAGAGGCTTCACGATCAGCACGGCCAACAAGCTGCTCGTCATGCTCGATGGCCGTACCTTGTACTCGCCACTGTTCGCCGGCACCTTCTGGGATGTGCAGGACACTCTTCTCGCCGACATCGATCGTATTGAAGTCATTCGCGGCCCCGGCGGCGCACTCTGGGGTGCCAACGCTGTCAACGGCGTCATCAACATCGTCACGAAGGACGCCTCGACGACGCGTGGAAATGCAGCGCTTCTGGCAGTCGGCAGCGAAGAGCGGTTCATCGCCTCGGCCCGCCATGGCGGGCGGCTCGGCGCGGCCGGCAGTTATCGCGTGTTCGGCAAATACCGGCGCCGGGACGCCAACGTGTTCCCGACCGGTGAGTCGGCCGATGACGAGCTGCAGCTCGGTCGCGGCGGGTTCCGCATCGACTCGGGCGATCAATCGCCGGTCCGCTGGACCTTGCAGGGCGATGCGTATCGCGGGACCGAAGGCCTGTTCGATCGTGACGACACCGACGTGGCCGGCGGCAACGTGTTGGGCCGGTGGGTCAAGCGCTACTCGGCGAATTCCGACCTTCAGGTGCAGGCGTACTACGACCGGACCTCGCGTAAAGTGCCGCTGCAGTTCGACGAAGTGCGCGACGCGTTCGATGCGGAAGTGCAGCGGCGGATGCTGTTCCGCGAGCGGCACGATCTTCTCGTTCGGCGGCACCGTCCGCGTGACGACCGGACGAGACATCGGGTCGGGCGGCTTCACATTCGATCCCGAGCGACAGACGGAAAAGCTGTTCGGTTTTTTTGCGCAGGACGAAATCGCGCTGAAGCCGGACCGCGTGTTTCTCACCGTGGGATCGAAGTTCGAGCGCAACGACTTCACCGGACTGGAAGTGCAACCGACGGCGCGCGTGCGGTGGACGCCCGGCGGCAATCAGACGGCATGGGGCGCCATATCCAGGGCGGTCCGCCTGCCGGTCCGAATCGATACCAGTCTCCGCATTGTCAATCCGGTGACTGGGGCGCTGGTATTCGCCGGCAACGAGAACTTCGACGCCGAGTCCGTTGTGGCGTACGAGGGCGGATATCGGATCCGGCCGTACTCACGACTGTCACTCGACTTTGCCGGCTTTGCCAACCGCTATGACAGCCTGCGCAGTCAGGAGTTTCCCTCGCCGCTCGGTGCCGTGGTCCAGCTCGGCAACACGTTGAACGCGGTGACCACCGGGGTGGAACTGGCAGGAACGGTGCAAGTGATCGAACGGTGGAGAGTCCACGCGTGGTATTCGTACCTGCACAAGGACCTCTCCCTGGATCCGGGGAGCCGGGATCTCTCCCGCGGGCGCGACGAGGGCAACGATCCGTCGTTTCTCTTCTCCTTGCGCTCCTATCTGGATCTGCCGCACGGTCTGGCCCTGGACACCGTGTGGCGGCACGCGGCCAATCGTCCGTTTCCGGCGGTGCCCGCCTATTCCGAGCTGGACGTTCGTCTCGGTTGGACCGTGCGACCGGGCTGGGAGCTATCGCTCGTCGGTCAGAATCTCCTGCACGATCATCACCCCGAGCTCGGTTCGAGTCAGGCCGTGCGCTACGAGTTCCAGCGGGGAGCGTACGCACGCTCGGCATGGCGCTTCTGACCCTCGTCCGGCCGCGAACGGGCGGCGTATTTCTCGGCTGCCTGCTTACGTTCGTCTCCGCGGACGTCTTGCGAGGCCAGGCGCCGCAATCTGGTGAGAAGGCGGTAAAAGCCGCCTTCCTCTACAACTTCACCAAGTTCGTCGAGTGGCCGCAGTCGGCCTTCAGCGACGCGTCGGCGCCCTTCCGCGTCTGCGTCTTCGTCGATCCCACCTTCAGGCACGACGTCGAGGAGATGCTGACCGGCGAAACGATCAGCGGGCGGCCGCTGCGGGTCATGACGCCGGAGCCGAACGACGTGAAGGGCTGCCATCTCGCCTATTTCGGAGCCGGCGATGCCGACCGAAGGGCGCCCGTGCTCGCGGCGATGCGGGGCGTTCCGATCCTGACGGTGGGCGAGGGCGCGCGCTTCCTGCAGCAGGGCGGCCTGATCTCGTTCGTCCTCGAGGACAACCGGGTTCGGTTCGACGTGAACAAAAGCGCAGTCGACCGCGCCGGATTGACCGTCAGTTCGAAGTTGCTGCGCGTTGCCCGCAACGTGGAAGACGGCGTGCGGTACTACCCATGATGAGCGGACCCCGCTTTCACCGCATGCCGATCCGCCACAAGCTCGTGGCGATGATCATGATCACGTGCTTCGCGGTGCTGCTGACGGCGAGCGCCGGGTATCTGATCAGCGATTACTACCGGACCCGAGGCGAGCTGACGCGCGAGCTGGCGGCGCTCGCGAAGCTCATTCTCGACAACAGCCAGGCCGCCATCGAGTTCCGCGACCCGCTGGCGGCGCGAGAAACGCTGCAGTCTCTGGCCGCCAATACCCACCTGCGGGCGGCCTGCCTGTACGACGCGACGGGGGCTCTCTTCGCCGACTTCCGGATGGCCCAGTTGGCAGAGTGCCCGTCGAGCGCACCGCCGGACGGCTACCAGTTCAGTCCCGACCGACTGGATCTCACCTCCGGCGGCACGCTCGCGGGACGGCGTTTCGGCACCCTCACGCTGCGCACCGATCTGCGGATCCTGACGTCGCGGCTCCGCATGCAGGCGTTGGTTGTAGCGGTTTTGCTCGTCGTCGCGCTGGGGGTCGCGCTCGTGCTGTCGGCGCGGCTGCAGGCGTTGGTGTCACAGCCGGTCCTGTCGCTTTCGGAAACGGCGGCGGAAGTGTCGGCCCGCGGCGACTATTCCCTGCGGGCGCGCCGGACCACGGACGACGAGCTGGGGGAGCTCGTCGATGCCTTCAACCGGATGCTCGAGCGCATCGAGACGCGCGAGGCGGAGCTCTCGCGAACGAACGACGAGCTGCGACGGGAGATCGTCGAGCGGCGGCGGGCGGAGCAGGCGCGCGCGGAAATGCTCGTGCGCGAGCGTGAAGCCAACCGGCTGAAAGACGAGTTCCTCGCCACTCTCTCGCACGAGCTGCGCACGCCGCTCAACGCCATTCTCGGCTGGACGAAGCTGATTCGGGCCAAAGCGGTCGCGCCGTCGGCACTCGATCGTGCCCTGGAGAAGGTGGAGCGCAATGCGCTGGTGCAGTCCCGGCTGGTCGAGGATCTGCTCGACATATCACGCATCACGACGGGCAAGCTGCGGCTCGAGCTGCGCCCGTTCGATCTAGTCGCCATTACCAACACGGTATTCGACTCGATACGTCCGGCCGCCGAGGCGCGTGGCGTCCTCCTCGCGCGTAATTTCGTCGATCCCACGCTGCCGACCGTTGGCGATTCCGATCGCCTGCAGCAGGTCGTCTGGAACCTGCTGTCGAACGCCGTGAAGTTCACGGCGCCGGGGGGCACCGTGACCGTCTCGCTGAGGCGTGAACATACGCGCGATCACCTCACCGTCACCGATACCGGCATCGGCATCGAACCTGAATTTCTCCCCAACGTCTTCGATACGTTCCGCCAGGCTGACGCCTCGAGCACTCGTTCGCACGGCGGTCTTGGCCTCGGTCTGTCGATCGTCAAGCGCCTCGTCGATCTGCACGGAGGGCACGTCTCGGTCACCAGCGCCGGAGCAGGGAAGGGCGCCACGTTCACGGTGGAGCTGCCGGTTCGTTCACCATCTTCGTCGCACGAATCGCAGGTCGCGCTACCCTCGCCAGTGCACGAGGGCACGCTCGCGGGCACCAGTGTGCTCGTCGTCGATGACGATATCGATACGCGGGAGATGCTGGCCTCGGTGCTGCAGACGGCCGGGGCGCTCGTGCACACCGCCAGTTCCGCGGAAGAAGGATTCAACATTGCGATCGAAGTGCGCCCGGATGCGCTCGTGAGTGATATCGCGATGCCCGGGCAGGACGGCTACAGCCTGATGCGTCAGCTCAACACCGCGCTCGGTTCGAACAGCCCGCGTGCGACGGTCGCACTGACGGCATTTGCGGGCCCAGCCGATGAGAATCGGGCGGCGGAGGCCGGATTCAGCCGGCACGTGGCCAAGCCATTCGACCCTCTCGCCCTGGTACAGTTGCTGACCGAGCTGCTCTCACCGCGCCGATCGTTGTTGCACTGAATTCACCGGCGATCGAGACCGGCAGCCGCGGTCGTCGCCGGCTCGACGATGCCGAGCGACGCGATGGTGACGACGGCGAGCGTCACCAGCACCGCCGCGAGGCTGTCCGAGACGCCAGCGACCAGCGCGGCCGAACCCAGCATGATGATCGCCAGCACGGCTTCGACTGCCGCAATGTGCGTCTGGTGACGGGCGCGATGCTCCTGCAGCGTTGCCGGATTGACGCGCGAGATGAAGAGCAGATTGAGGCGAAGCGTTACCGATATCGTGGCCAGTGCCAGCACCGCGAAGAAGGCAATCGAGCCGTAAGGACGTGGCGCCCACCAGCGCACGAACCACACCGCGACCGGTGTGAGTCCGTTCACCGTGGCGACAATCGCCTGGTGAAACTGCCACCACCATAGCGCCGGCGGCGGCGCGAGGGCTGGCGGTGACAGAGTGTCGCGATCCAGACGGAGCCGCTTGATGTCTTCGAGCAGAGCGCTGCCCGAAGAGTAGCGATCGTCGGCATTCACGCTCAAGCAGCGCCGCAGCACGAGGGTCAGGCCCGGTACCGACAACGGCTGCGCGAGCGCGGGTACGCCGCGACCGTCGATGAGCTCGGCGACATTGGCCAGGAGCTCCACGTTGTCGACGCCTAGCGGATGGCGTCCAGTGGCCAGTTCCCAACCGACGATTCCAAAGGCGAAGACGTCGGTGCGGGCATCGATTACTCCGCCGCGAAGCTGTTCCGGGGACATGTAGCCTGGAGTGCCCGGCGCAGTGCTGACTTCCGTCAGCTGCATCGTGGTGCGTGCCTGTCCCGTGGCGATGCGCGCAAGGCCGAAGTCGAGAATCTTGATGTGCCCGTCCGGGCAGCGGATGATGTTCTCCGGTTTGAGATCGCGGTGGACGATGCCAGCCTCGTGGGCGGCGCCGAGACCGGCCGCGATATCGGCGAGCGTGTCGAGCAGAACTGATGGTTTGAGCGCCCCGCTGGCCAGCTCCGCGCGCAGCGTCTCTCCCTTGACCAGCTCGGAGATGAGGAAGAGCTCGCCGTCGATTTCCTCGAGCGCGAAAACCGTGGCCACCGCCGGGTGGGAAAGGGATGCCGCGGCGCGCGCTTCGCGCGTCAACCGCTCGCGGCGAATCGGGTCGCTCGTGTACTCGGCGGGGAGCGCTTTGAGCGCGACCACCCTGCCGAGACGCGTGTCGCGAGCGGCATACACGATCCCCATGCCGCCGCGACCGATCTCTTCGACGACCTCGTAGGTACCAATGCGCTTGCCGATCAGCGATTCGCCGGGATCGTCGAGAATCAGGTCCGCGGCGACGGTGTACGCGGGTTTTTCCAGAAACTCGCTCGACGCATGGTGACTGGCGAGGAGCGTGCGAACCTCGCGGGCAAGCTCGGCGTCGCCATCGCTGGCGTTGGCCAGGAACTGGTCGCGGGCGTGCGGCGGCTGGTCGAGCGCGGCGTGAAAGAGCTCGTTGATTTGCCGCCAGCGATCGGGGGTCACGCCTGGTCGGCGCCCGCGAGCTCGCGGGCGAGCCACGCACGCGCCACGGCCCAGTGCCGCTTTACGGTGGCAGGGGAGATGTCCATCGCTTCGGCCGTTTCTTCGACGGTCAAGCCGCCGAAGAAACGCAGCTCGACGAGACGAGCCTGCTCCGGATCGATGGCGTGAAGACGCTCGAGGGCGCGGTCGAGGGCGAGGATGTCGATCGACTGCTCACCGCCGGCGACGAGCGCCTCGTCGAGCGTGACGCGCGGTCCACCCCCGCCGCGCTTCTGCGCCCCGCGCGCCCGCGCGCGCTCGATCAGAATCTGCCGCATCGAGTGCGCCGCGATCGCACAGAAGTGGGCGCGGTTCTGCCAACGCTCCGGCCGATCCTTGAGCAACCGCAGATAGGCCTCGTGCACGAGCGCGGTCGGTTGCAGTGTCTGCCCGGGACGTTCGCGGCGCAGGTAGCTCGCCGCCAGGCGTCGCAGCTCCTGATAGACGATCGGCAGCAGCGAGTCTGCGGACTGCCGATCGGATTCCATTACGCCACTCGTTCGATGGTGACGCGGTTCATCACGACCGGCGTGATCGGCCGATCCTGGCGGGTCTTGACCGACCCGATCTTCTTCACGACGTCCAGTCCTTCGACGACTTCGCCGAATACCGAATGGCGGTTGTCGAGGTGCGGCGTCGGCCCGAGGGTGATGAAGAACTGACTGCCATTCGTATTCGGACCGGCATTGGCCATCGACAGGACTCCAGCCTTGCTGTGGCGCAGCGACGGGTGGAATTCGTCGGAGAATTTGTAGCCCGGGCCTCCCGTTCCCTGCCCGAGCCGATCGCCGCCCTGAATCATGAAGCCGTCGATGATTCGATGGAAGATCACGCCATCGTAGTAAGGCGCCTTCTTTCGCTCACCCGTCGACGGGTCCTGCCATTCCTTCGTCCCTTCCACGAGGCCGACGAAGTTGGCGACCGTGTTCGGCACCTCCTTGTCGAACAGGCGGACGGTGAACGACCCCTCGGATGTCTCGAAATGCGCGTAGGTACCTTGTGTCAAGAATCCCTCCGGATGATCCTCGGATTATAGCCAGAAGTTCTACTACGAAAATCTTCGTTGACAATACGAAGGCGTTCGTAGATATTCCTGCTCATGACCCGGAACACACCGCCGCCACGGCCGACCGATGCCGAGCTGGCCATCCTGCGCGTGCTGTGGGAACGCGGACCCAGCACCGTCCGTCAGGTACACGATGTCCTCAGCAAGGACCGGCCGGCAGCGTATACGACGGCCCTCAAACTCCTGCAGATCATGACCGAGAAGGGGCTGGTGCGGCGTGACGAGACCGATCGGACGCACATCTACCATTCGCGCCTGAGCGAAGAGCAGACGCAGCGCCAGCTCATCCGCGATTTGCTCGACCGCGCGTTCGGCGGTTCGGCCTCGAAGCTGGTCATGCAGGCGCTCGCCGCGCGGCGCGCGACCCCTGAGGAGCTGGGAGAGATTCGCAAGTTGATTGAAACGCGACGGGAGGGCCGCGATGATCGCGATTCCTGAGCTGGACGCTTTGGTCAGGATCACCACGGAGCCGGCGGCGCAGGCCATTGGCTGGGCGCTGCTGCAGTTCGTCTGGCAGGGCGCGCTCATCGGCGCGCTCACCGCCGCCACACTCGCAGCGCTCCGCCGCAGCGCTGCGGACGTCCGCTATGTCGTCTCGACGATCGCGCTGTGCCTGATGCTGACCATACCCGTGGTCACGGCCGTGCAGGGCATCAATGCCGCCCGGGCGTCAGCGACTTCGAGCGAGCATCGGGCACAACCGGCAGCGCGGGTGCCAGTTGTGCCCGATGCCCCCGCTCAGACCACCTTAGTGCGCGCGGGTGCGCCTCGCGTGGCAACAGAGAACACGACCGTTGTTCCCGCCGCCTCCCGAGCGTGGGACTTTCGCAGGCTCGCGCCCTGGGTCCTCGCCGCGTGGACTCTCGGCGTGCTGCTCCTCACCCTGCGATTGGCCACTGGATGGCTGTGGGTGCACCATCTGCGCACGCATGCAGCGACGCCCGCGCCCGGCTCGATCGGCCAGGTGGCCGCGCGCCTCGCGCGTCGCCTGCACGTGTCGCGCAGCGTTCGTCTCCTCGAATCGTCGATCGTCGAAGTGCCGACGGTCGTCGGCTGGCTGAAACCGGTCATCCTGATTCCTACGAGCGCGCTCGCCGGGCTCAGTCCCTTGCAGCTCGAAGCCATCCTCGCACACGAGCTCGCGCACATCCGTCGCCACGACTATCTGGTGAATCTGCTGCAGACGTTGGTCGAGACGTTGCTTTTCTATCATCCGGCCGTGTGGTGGGTCTCGAAACAGATCCGCATCGAACGTGAGAACTGCTGCGACGACCTCGCCGTCAGTCTGTGTGGCGATCCGATTCTGTACGCGCAGGCGCTCGCGGATCTCGAGCACCTGCGCGGAGCCGGCACGAACCTGGTGCTGGCGGCCAACGGCGGATCGCTGTTGCACCGCGTCAAGCGGCTGCTCGGCGCGCCGTCGCACGCCGGCCGTGCGCCGGGCTGGCTCGCTGGGGCCGTCTCGGTCGCCGTGCTCGTGACGATGGGGGGCATCGTTGCCGCGGCGATCGGCCGCGAAGCCGCATCACGTCCGCCGCGGACGTCGAAACACGCAACGGCGGCGCAGGACCCTCGTCCCGCCGCTGAGATCGTTTTGAAGGACGGCGCACATCTGCTGCGCGATGGGCTGCATCAGTTGCGCGATGGGGCTCATCAGATTCGTGATGGCCTGCATCAGATCCGCAGGGCCGTGCACGAGCACTTCAAGCAGCTGCCGCCGCCACCCCCGCTGCCTCCTGATCCGCCGGAGCCACCGTCACCACCTGAGCCGCCCGAACCTCCAGACATGCCAGACCTGGCCGAGGCCGTGGAACCGCTCGAGTTGCCCGATCTGCCGGAACCACCGGAGCCGCCCGAGCCTCCAGAAGCGGTCGAGCCGCCAGAGCCACCGGAGCCGCCCGAGCCACCCGAGCCTCCGGCACACTTCGGCCAGGAAGTGCGCTCGAACCGCGGGCAATCGAGCGGGAACATGACCTGGTCGCACAACGGCGAGAAGCTGGAGGTCAACTATCGCGGCGACGTCGAGTTCAGCGACGACGACCAGGACATCAAGAGCCTGACTCCGGGCGGTTGGCTGCGCATCAAGGACGGCGGCAGAGCTCGGCGGCCACACGATGGAGTTTCGTGCCGACGCGTCGGGAAAGATCGAGCGACGCTTCTGGACCGGTTCTCGCGAGCAACCGTTCGAGCCGGAAGGGCGCAAGTGGCTGGAGCAGGTGCTGCCGCGGTTCATCCGGCAGACTGGCATGGGCGCGCGGGCGCGCGTCGCCCGAATCTACACGACCAAAGGCGCGCCGGGAGTGCTTGCGGAGGTCTCTCTCATCGAGGGCAGCTGGGCGAAACGCATCTACCTCGCCGAGTTGTTGCGTACTCCCGGCCTCGATGCCCGCACCGTCGAGCAGGCCTTCGCGCAGGCCGGCCGTGAGATCGATTCCGATTTCGAGCTGGCGTCGCTGCTGATTTCCGCTGGCGATCTACTCACTGCCGATGGGACACGGCGGGCCTATTTCGACGCGGCACGGACGATCGGCTCCGACTTCGAGATGCGTCGCGTCTTTTCATCGGCGCTCAAGCGCGGTCCGCTGGCGCCGGCGATTCTCGCCGGGGTCCTCGAAACGAGCACCGCGATCGAATCCGACTTCGAGCTCGCGTCGCTGCTGGTTGACGTCGCCAGTCTGCAGCCACTGGACGAGGCGACACGAACGGCGTTCTTCAAAGCACTGGACACGGTTGGCAGCGACTTCGAGCGGCGCCGTGTGCTGTCGTCGGTCATGAAGCGCACCGACATCTCGCCGGAAGCGACTGCCGCAGCACTGGCCTCTGCCACGTCGATTCGATCTGATTTCGAGAACGCGTCCGTGCTGTTGGAAGTCGTCAAGAGCCGCTCGATTGAGGGCCCGCTGCGCGAGCCGTTCTTCCGCGCGCTCGGCTCGATTCAATCGCCGTTCGAGCGCGGGCGCGTGTTGCAGGCCGTCGTGAAGCGATCGGACGCCTCGGATCAGACGATCCTCGAGGTCATCAAAGCGACACAGGTGATGACGGCGAGCTTCGAGTCCGCGCAGGTGCTGCTCGCGGTCTCCGCGAGCCGGCCGCTCACGCGTGAAGCGCGCGACGCGTACCTCGACGCCGCTGAAAAGCTCGGTGATTTCGATCAGGGGAGAGTGTTGACGGCGCTGGTGAGAAACGAGCGGCAAAAATAAAAATGGGAGAGCGGTATCTTTCACCGCTCTCCACGTGGCTCACGATTGTGCTATTCGCACTTCGCGGCGATCATCTTGATCGTCTTGACCTTCAGCTTCGGCGACGCCGAGGCTGACGGGCTCGCCGAGGCGCTCGGTTCCGCGATCGTTGCTACCACTTCAACCTGGTGACCCACTTCAGGCTGGATGGTGGCGTCCGATGCGTCGAGCTGATAGGTGCGGCCCATCCCGGTGCCGGAGGTTCCAGCGGGCGCACCAGGCGTAGCTGGCTTGGCACTGCTTGCTGACGAGCTCTCCTTCTTCTTCGCGTCCTTGAGCACGAACTTGGCAGCGCCGGCAGCAGCCGGGGCTGCTCCCGTATCCGCAGCTGCCACGCAACCCACGAACGTCGCTTCGTCAGCCGACGGTGCAGTTCTGCCCGCCTGTCCAGCCGGCGGAGTTGTTGGTTCCTGCGCGGCCACGCTGATTGCGGCACACGCGAACGCCGCCAATGTCATTGAGCTGAGCTTACGGTTCATTGCGCCTCCTCGATTCAGGTTTCAAATTCAAGTTTCAAAACGTGAGGAAGTGCAAGGGGGACGCCACGCGCGCCTCTCCAGTGTTTACAGGAGGTTGGCCTGGTGAGCTTACGAATCGACCGCATTGAATTCGAACGACCGTGAAAAGTTGACGCGATCGCACCGGCTAGGTCAGCTTTGGGGTGAGGGTATGCCATTTGGTCGCACGCTCGTACGCCAGCCCTACGCGCAGCACGGTCGCTTCCTCGTACAGGCGACCAGTGATCATCAGCTCGACAGGAGCCTCGTTGAGAAAACCGGCGCGAAATGCCAGCGCCGGGTGACCCGTGAGATTCGTCAAGCCCAGGCTGGCACTGAACGTCGGAGAGAGAATCACATCGAACTGCGACATCAATTTGTCCATTTCACGGATGAGCAGCGTGCGCGCGCGTTGCGCGCGGATGTACTCGACCGCGGGAACGAATCGGTGCGTGCGAAATGTGTTGGGCCAGGTATTGAGCGACGGGTCGTTGATCCCAGCGCTCCGCGTTAAATCGTCGAATGCGGCCGCGGCCTCCGTACTCAATATGAAAGCAATCGTATTTGCGAGCGACGTGGCGGGCAGCTCGATCGGGTGCAGCGTGGCGCCAGCTCGTCGATAGACGTCGAGCGCTTCGTTGAGCGGCTTCAGCTGCGCCTCGCGCAGCGCGCGCTGTTCTTCCGGCGTCGGTCCACCGCTGCCGCCGCGGCCTGCATCGCCGGCACGCCCTCCACCCGGCTCCGATCCGCGCCCCGCGATCGCCTGCGCCTCGAACTCTTCCTTGATGAAGGCGATCCGCAGCTTCGAGAGTGGAATGTCCGGATTCCACGTGAACGGCGCATCGACGACGGTGTCATCGCGTCCGTCTGGACCGTAGATGGCGTTGAAGACCAGTGCACAGTCCTCTACGGTTCTGCACATCGGTCCGATCTTGTCCATCGTCCAGCTCAACGCCATGGCGCCGTATCGGCTGACCCGGCCGTAGGTCGGACGAAGTCCCACGACGCCGTTCACCGCTGACGGGGAAATGATGGAACCCCGTGTCTCGGTGCCGAGCGAGAAGCCGACCAGGCCAGCTGCCGTGGCAGATCCAGGACCGGCAGACGAGCCGCTCGATCCACCACGCTGTGGATGATCCGGTGTCCAAGGGTTCTTGGTCTGTCCGCGGAACCAGCGATCGCCCTGCGCGAGGGCACCGAGAGAGAGCTTCGCCACCAGGACCGCACCAGCTTCACGCAAACGTTCCACGACCGTCGCGTCGTGATCGATGATCTGCTTCTGATACGGGCCGGCTCCCCATGTCGTCAGGATGCCTTTGGTGGCAAACAGATCCTTCGCGCCCCACGGGACGCCGTGCAGCGGACCTTTGTAGCGTCCCGCCCGAATCTCTTTGTCTGCCTGCGCGGCCTGTACCAGCGCGAGCTCCTCGGTGAGCGTCACGACGTTGTTCAGCTTCGCGCCGATTTTCTTGAGCCGATCGAGATACATCCTCGTCAGCTCTGTGGAGCTGACGTCGCGCCGCCGCAGGAGAGGTGCGAGCGCGGTCACGGGCAAAAAGGCGAGATCCTCGACCGAGGAGTGACGTGCGGGAACCTGAAACGCGACTTTGATCGCCGCGCCCGGGGTCGCACCCGGCTTCGGCTTTCGTCCCGGCAGATACGGTCGGAAGGTGACTGCCGGTTCGGTATCGAGTGGGATGTCGACCTTGCGCAGCTGCTCGAATGATTCGAGGCTGCGATTCACGCCGCGCAGCGCCGCTTCTTCTTCCGCGTCATTGAAGTCGACGCCGAAGATCTTCTCGCCGCAATCGAGCGTGTCCTTGCTGATGCGCAAAGGCGCATCCTGGTTGGTCTGCTGTGCGAGAGCCGGCGCCGCAAGCCCGCCGGCCACGGCTGGAATAGTGGCCAGAAACCGGCGGCGACCGGCACGCTTCTTTTCGGCGTCCTTCATCGCATCCTCGTCGATCGGCTATTTCTGTTTGAAGCCTGCCGGGATCGCGACCTCGTTCTCGCCGACGCTCGCCGAGACTTCCAGCGTCTCGTGATTCATGGTGAAGATCGTGGCGCGCGGCTTGTCGTCCTTTTTCGCCATCCGGCGCGCGAGCATGCCGCCGAGACCGCTGCCGCCGCTCTGTTGCTGCTGCTGATCGAGCTGCTCCTTGCTCTTGACGCCCTCGAAGGTTGTCGTCGACGAGAGCGGAGTGCCGCGCAGCTTCGCGCCCTCTTTCTGAAGGCGCTCGTTGGCGTTCTTGAGCATCGGATAGAGCGCGAAAACCGCGGCCATCTGCTCCGCGGACATGACGGGGGCGTCAGGATTTATCGCCCTCGCGTATTTCATGTCGAACTCGGCCAGCTCCTTCAGCGCAGGAAGATCGGGACCGAGCCAGGAGTCCACGGTCATCACCGCGCCGCCACCCTCTTCGAGGGTGCGGCCCTTCTCGCGAACGGTCACTGTCGAGATGACCTGTCTGGCGTCGTGGCCGGCAATCGCTCGCGTCTGGCCCGTCTCCTTCACATCGAAGTCGACTTCGTACTCTTTGGCGGGTTTGTCCTGGGGCTGCTGTGGCTCTTCGCGACCTTCTGCTTTGGCTGCGTCGCGGCGCGCCTTCTCTTGCGCTTCGCGCAGCCGCTTGCGCAGCTCCTCGAACGTCGTCACCTCGTACGTCTTCTTCTTCATGTCGAGGTCGTAGACTTTCTCTTCCTTCAGGTCGATGATGCGGCCGGTCATCTCGTTGACTTCGATCTTGCGATCGCCCTTGACGGCGTTGGTGGCTTCGACGCCTTCTTTCATGGCTTTTCCACCAAACATCCCGGCCATTCTTCCCAACATGCCTTCGAGCTTGAACTGCGTCTTATCGCGCGTCTTGACATCTGCGGATAGCGCCACCGCCGAGGTGGCGACCATGGCCACGGCCAGCGCGAAATTTGACACTCGCTTCATGCGATACCCTCCGGGGAGTATGACGATTTTACCGCCGGACTTGCGCTCTCCACTCGTTAACAGGTTCGGTCCCCGCACGTCCTCCATTTCGTCACCGAGACACGTCGATGCCTGCGCGATGGTCATGGGTTCGGGCCGCCACAGTGCCCGCGGATTTCAGCACGGGGTCTTGTTGAGTTGGCGTCTACCGCGCTGGCGCATGTGTCGCCAATGACGAGGACCGGGTTCACACCGGTGCACGCCGCCGGCGACGCCGATCTCGTTCGGCAGGCCCGCGACGGCGACGAGGTGGCATTCGCTGATCTTTATCGGCGGTACGCGCGAATGGTGCACGGGCTGCTGCTCGCGCGCGTACCGTTCGACGAGGTCGACGATCTTGTCCAGGAAGTATTCCTCAGTGCCTGGAAGCAGTTGCATACCCTGCGGGATCCTGCCGCTTTTGGCGGCTGGCTGGCGATGACGACTCGGAATCGCGCGACGGATTTTCAGCGGCGAAGTGCCGACGTCGTTCAGCTACCGGACACCCTGCAAGCGCGGGACGTGACGGCCGAGCGAACCGAGGCGCTGGCCGTGCTGGAGGTCGTTCGCGGCCTGCCGGACGCCTATCGCGACACGTTGACGCTGGCCGTGGTACAGCCACGTTGCTCCCGTCTCGTGGTTCGTCATCGATCACGTCAACCACGGCCGCAGCCACTTCAACTACTCCGATTGGGCCCGGTACAAGAGTGCTGACGCGGAGAAGCTGATCGAGGATTCCTGCAAGTTCGCCCGGGACGGGTCAATGCCGCTGCCCGAATACGTCCGCATGCATTCGGAGACGCGGCTCACGCCGGAGGATATCGAGGCGCTGTGCAGCTGGGTCGCAGACTGATCCAGCGTGGCTTCCGCCTTCAGGCGGAAGTCCCCGCATGTAGAATGCTCTGGTCGCCAGGCTCTCTATCATGCACGCTTCTATCAAACGTATAGTCAACCCTAGTCCGGCTCCGCTCGGAGCGTACAGCCCGGTGGTCAGCGCCGACGGCCTCATCTACGTGTCGGGTACGCTCGCACGAGACGCGTCGGGCGCGGTGGTCGGCACACGCGACGTTGCCGCGCAGACGCGTCGCATCATCGAGAGCTCTGGAGAACTGCTGTCCGCCGCCGGCTCCTCTCTCGAACATGTCGTCGCCGTCACGGTGTATTTGAAGTCCGCGGCCGATTTCCAGACCATGAACGACGCGTATCGGCCGTGTTGGCGGTCTGATCTGCCCACGCGTACCACCGTTGTCACCGATCTCATCCTGCCCGATGCGCTCGTGGAGATGTCCATGGTCGCGGTGCCCACGGGCGCCGAGCGGCTGGCAGTTCATCCCGAGGGTTGGTTGCGGTCGCCCAGTCCCTACAGCTATGCGATTCGTTCGGGCGATCTGCTGTTTCTGTCGGGCGTGGTTTCGCGCAGTGCAAAAGAGAACACGGTGGTGGCGGGCGATCTCACCACGCAGTCACGCGTCGTTCTCGACAACGCAGCGGTCCTGCTGCAAGCAGACGGTCTCTCGCTCGCTGACGTGGTCAGCAACCGGGTCTACATTACGGACGCTTCGAATTTCGACGCGATGAATGCGGTCTATCGCGAGTATTTCCCGGCAAACCCTCCGGCGCGGGCGACGGTCGCCTCCGGACTTGCCGGCAGCCAGTACTTGATCGAGATGACGATGATGGCGGCGCGCGGGTCGCGCCGCGTGATTGGCGCCGCGCCGCCAGGCGTGCCAATCAGCCAGGCCATTCGGTCCGGCCGGCGCCTCTACGTGTCCGGGGTGCTCGGCAATACGCCCGAGACCAAGGGTAATGTGGCCGCGCAAACACGCGAGGTCCTCGAGCGGATCGGCAAGACCTTGCGGGAAGCGGGTGCGCTACCATCGGATGTGGTCGACAGCCTGGTCTACTTGCGCGACGTCTCACTGTTCGCGGCGATGGACGCCGAGTATGCAAAGTTCTTCGCAGGCGAGTTCCCAGCTCGTACGACGATCGCGACGCCGCTCGTGCCTCCCGACGCCCTCGTGGAGATCATGGTGACGGCGGTGACGGAGTGAGGCTCCGCTGAAACCTGCCGGCGATCTGGGTCGCCCTCGCCTCGGCATATCGGCCTGCCTGCTCGGAGAAGAAGTCCGCTTCGATGGCGGCCATAAGCGCGACGCGTTCCTCATGGATGTCCTCGGCCCGCACGTCGAGTGGGTTCGCGTGTGCCCGGAGGTCGAGGTTGGCATGGGAACCCCGCGAGAGACGCTCCGACTCCTCCGCCAGGGCGATCGCGTTCGGATGATTACGACGAAGAGCGGCGTGGATTACACAGAGGCCATGGAGGGATGGGCCCGAACGCGAGTCGAGGCCCTGTCGTTCGAAGATCTCGCCGGCTACGTACTGAAAAAGGATTCTCCGAGCTGCGGCATGGAACGCGTGAAAGTGTATGGCGGATCCGGAATGCCCTCGCGCGATGGCCGCGGCCTGTTCGCGGAAGCGCTCCTCCGCCGGTTTCCGAATCTGCCCGTGGAGGAGGAAGGCCGGCTTTCGGATCCGCGTCTGAGGGAGAATTTCATCGAGCGGGTGTTCGCCTATCGACGCCTCAAAGAGCTCTTCCGCGGGCGCTGGACTACTGGTCAGCTGGTCGCGTTTCACACGGCGCACAAGTTGGCGTTGCTGGCGCACTCGACCTCGTCGTACACCGCGCTCGGTCAGCTGGTGGCCGGAGCGGCAGGGCTGCCGCGTCAGGTTCTGCGCGCGAAGTACGAATCGCTATTCATGCGGACGCTCGCTGCCGTCGCGACACCTCGTCGTCATGCCAACGTGCTCATGCACATGGCCGGTTACTTGAAGAAAAGGCTGGACGATGCGTCGAAGCGGGAGCTGCTGGCGTCAATCAATGAGTACCGCCGGGAGCTGGTGCCGCTGGTTGTGCCATTGACGCTGATCCGCCATTACGTCAGAACGTTCGAGGTGTCGTACCTGGCCGGCCAGACCTACCTCGAGCCTCACCCACGGGAGCTGATGCTGCGTAATCATGTCTGAGACCATCCGGCAGGTGAAGGTCACGCGAGTGGGGCGCGTTCGCGAAGGCGGCAGCGAAGATGCCGCGGCCGTCGAGGAACCGTTGGAGGTGCGCCTGCACGGGCGTCCGTTCGCCGTCATCATGCGTACGCCCGGTGCGGATCGCGATCTCGCGGCCGGATTCCTTTTTTCAGAGGGTGTGATTGCGTCGGCCGACGTGATCGGTGCAGTCGAACATTGTCGCCATCCTGACCATCCCGAGCACCACAACGTCGTCGACGTCTACCTGCTCGACGACGCCGCGCGCGCCGTCGAGGACCATCTCGCCGAGCGCCGCCGTGTGCTCACCACGTCGTCCTGCGGCCTGTGCGGGCGGGCCACGATCGATTCACTGCGCGTGCGCGCTGAGCCGCTGGAGCGCCACTTCACGATCGACGCGGCCGTTGCCGCGGAGCTGCCGGTGCGCCTGCGGCGTCGCCAATCCGCCTTCGATCACACCGGCGGTTTGCACGCGGCCGGTACATTCACATCCGACGGGGAATGCACGGGTTCGGCGGAAGACGTGGGACGTCACAACGCCGTCGACAAGATCATTGGACGGATGCTGCTCGACGAGCGCCTGCCGGCGCGCGGGGTTGCGCTCGCCGTGAGCGGCCGGACGTCGTTCGAGATCCTGCAGAAGGCGTGGCTCGCGGGGATTGAGCTCGTGTGTGCCGTCTCCGCGCCGTCGAGCCTCGCCATCGATCTGGCCGAGTCGGCCGGGATCACGTTGCTCGGCTTCACACGTGACGGCGGCTTCAATATCTATAGTCATCCCGAGCGGATCCGCATTCACTCGTAGCGCGGGGCTTCAGCCCCGCGTCAATGACGCGCAGCTAAAGCTGCGCGCTACGGCTGTCGGCCGAACACTCTCACTAACAGCAGCACGAATATCGTCGCGTTCGCGAAGTGTCCCGCCCAGCAGATTCGGCATTCTCGCCTGTTGACGATCAGGCCGTAGCCGAGGAATGCGCTCATCGCCACCGCAGGCAGCGTGAACAGCGCCAACAGCAGCGGCGGCCAGCCGAGGGCGAGGCCGGTGGCGAGCACCGCGTAAAGGGCAACGCCGAGCGCCGCATTAGGGACGCCGAGCAGCCTCGCGCGCGGGCTGCGAAAGAGGACCGCGCAGCCGCCGTCCTCGAGCCGACAGATCTCCGGTCCGGTCAGCCAGCCAGGCAGCACACGATAGTGGCCGTACAGAGCGGCCAGGGATGCAGCGGCGCCGACGATGAGGCTGAGGGTGATCAGCACGGGATGACTCGTCTGCTGTCTCCAAAAAGTGACAAACGTGCAAAAAACAAGATCTGACCCCCAACGTGGCGCGTCACGGCTGGCACGTGGGACACCAGTAGGTGAGGCGTGCGTCCCGTCCCTGGGCGCGGACGCTGATCGTGGTACCACAACGGCGGCACGGCAGGCGCGCACGGCCGTAGACCCAGAGCCGCTCGCGCGGATCGGCTCGCCGCGTCGTTCGGCGAAAGCCCGTGTAGGTCGTCATCGCCGCGAGCTCGCCCGAGACATTCATCCGCAGGAACTTCCGCGCCGTCTGCACCAGTTGCCGCACGATCTCCGCGCTCAAGGTACCGGCGAGGACGAACGGATTGACGCCGCAGGCGAAGAGCACTTCGGACTTGTAAACGTTTCCGACGCCGGCCATGACGCGCTGCGCCAGCAGCACATCACCAATCTCGACGCCGCGCTGTGCGCGAATCCGCGCGATGGCCTCGGCCTCGTCGAACTCCTCCGACAGGAGATCCGGTCCGAGCCGGCGAAGCTCGTCGTGCCGCGTGAGATTCCGATCGTGGATGAACTCGGCGATCGGAATATTGAATCCGACGGCTTCGAAATCGGCCGTCGCGATCACGATCCGCATGTCCAGCCGTCCTTTCCTCCACGTTTCTCCGGGCCGATAGATGTGCCAGCTGCCGTTCATTCGCATGTGCGTGCGAAGGGTGAGGTTTCCGGAAAACCGCATCAGTATGTGCTTGCCCATCGCCCGAACGCTGTCAATCGTCCGGCCGGTGATCGGCATGTCCTCGTGAATGCGTGTGAGTGCGGGGAACATCGATTCGAAACGGATAACTGGCTTGCCGCTCAACGCGCGATTGAGGGTTCGGGCCGCCCGAAATATCGTGTCTCCCTCAGGCATGCCGTCCGGCGAGACCGGCAGCGTCCGTGTCGCTCGATCGGGTCGACATCATCGATGACGATCCACGCCGCACGTGAAATCCCATGGCCGACGGGCTGAACCCGGCCTCGACGAGGAAGGGTGCGAGGGGATGCTCTGGTGCCTGAACGCCGTTGATCTCGCCGATGAGCAGGCCCAGTCCGGCCAGGCGTCGGGCGAGAGCGCGTGCGGTGGTTGACCGAGCGGGCTCGTCCTCGGGCAGGAACACCTGCAGCTGACGGGCGCCGCGGCTGATGTAGGCGCTGAGCGCGCCGTTCACGAGCACGACGAGCGCCCCGACGGACCGCGTCGGCCCGCGTCCGGCATCCGCCGCTTCGCTGCCCGCCGGCCACGCGAGAATCGTCCCGTACGGATTGGCCGGGTCGGTTGCGGCGAGCAGGACGACCTCCGCCTCCTCGGGCGGCTCCTTCAGCGACCGCAACAGATCGAGCGCCGCCGGAAGTGCGAATTGCGTCGCGCCGACACCGCTCACGAAATAGCCGCGACGGATCCGTCCGGCATCCTCCATCGCTTTCAACACATCGTAGACGGCGCTGAAGCCGCCGGAGATGCCTTCCGCGGCCGCCACCTCGCGAGTGAGGACGCCGTAGCGCGAGAGGAGCTGCTGCGCCAGCGCCGTCGACCGCTCGGTCGTCGTGACCGTCGACGACACGCGCTCGCTGACGAGCGACCACCGCCCTTCGGCGGATGGCGGTGCGGCCCGGCGGCTCAAGAAAGGCCGGCCGGCGGTCGCCCGGCGCACGTCGCCGTGCGGCGATCTGGCGAGCGCAGCGGACCGCTTGCGCCGTCGTTCGGGCGGCCGCGTGAACGCGCGAAGCGCGTGGAACGTGTCGTTCGTGATGGCGCCCTTCCACACGAGATCCCAGAGCGTATCCACGGTTTCGCCCGGATAGCCACCACCGGCTGCTTCGTGCAGACCGCTGAAGAACGAGGCACCGTGCTTGTCGAGGAAATCGAGAATCGCGGGCGCCCGGGAGTCGCCCTCCGCGAGGGCGATCGGCCGGTGCAGACGCGCCATGTTGTCCGTGAGATACAACGCCAGCCGGCCGTCGCGCTCACCGAGCGGCTCGAGGCCCGACCACACCACCTCGCCGGCGGCGGTGAGCGTGTCGAGATCCGAAGGGTTATAACCCTCGACCCGCGCTGCCAGGATCTCGGTTTCGAAGATGGATGCGGGAAGCGGCACGCCCTGCAGGTTGTCGATTGCATCGAGGAGCACGTCGAGGCCCGGCCGGCGCCTCACGACTCCCTGCCAACTCGTGATCAGCCGGCCCAGCACCGGTGGTTCGACCGGCTCCACCTGGCGGCGAAGCTTCGCGAGCGAGCGTCGCCGCACCGATTGCAGGACGTCGGGGTCGCACCATTCACGGCCCGAGCCGCCTGGCCGGAACTCACCCTCCAGTAAGCGACCGGCGGCCGAGAGCTCCTTGAGCAAGGTCTCGGCCGTCGCCCGGCCGAGCCCGTATCGCCCGGCAAATTCCGTGGTCGTGAAGGGGCCGTGAGTACGAGCGTAGCGGCGCGTCAGATCCTGAGCGGCGTGCGGAGACGGCTCCAGCAGAGATTCCGGCAGTCCCTGCGGCAGGGGCACGCCGAGCGCATCGCGATAACGTCCCGCATATTCGATCGGAACGATCCGGCTCTCGCCGAGGATCGTGACGTAGATAGCACGCCGGTTGCGAGCGAGATCGGCTGCGGCACCAAGACCATCGATTCGCGATCGGGCCTGAATTTCCTCCACCGTCAGGTCGCCGCACCGCAGCAGGAGATCGTGAACGCCGTCGACCGATTTGGCGCGGTGGCCTTCGTCCAGTTGCTGCAGCTGCGCTTCGACGTCGCCGAGCGCGTCCGCGTCCAACAGCTCTCTGAGCTCGGCTTCGCCCAGCAGCTCCTTCAGTTGAACCTGATCGATCGCCAGTGCCTGCGCGCGCCGCTCGGCGAGGGGAGCGTCTCCGTCGTAGAGATAGTTGGCGACGTAGGTGAACAACAGCGCGGAGGCAAACGGTGAAGGGATCGCGGAGTCAACGGTGACCGTCCTGACCTCACGCATCTCGATCCGTCGCAATGTGGAGACCAGCGACGGAATGTCGAATACGTCGCGTAGGCACTCGCGGTAGGCCTCGAGCAGCATCGGAAACGATCCGAACCGTGACGCGACGGCCAGCAGGTCGGCAGCGCGCTTCCTCTGCTGCCAGAGAGGACTCCTGCCTCCTGGTCTGCGTTTCGGCAGCAGCAACGCCCGGCCCGCCGCCTCACGAAACTTCGCCGCGAAAAGTGCGGTCCCGCCCAGTTGCTTCAGAACGAGCGACTCGACTTCCTCGGCAGATGGCACCATCAAGCGCGGATCCGGAGGCTCCTCCGTCTCCGGAAACCTCACCACGAACCCGTCGTCGGTCCACATCGTCTCGACGTCCTGGCCCGTTTGCGCTTTCGTTCGCTCCACGACCGCCATCGCCCACGGCGCGTGGATCTTTCCGCCAAACGGAGTCAGGACACAGATCCGCCAGTCACCGAGCTCGTCCCGGCACCGCTCGATGAGGATTGTCTTGTCGTCTGGCACGACCCCGACGGCGTTCTTCTGGTCGTTCAGGTAGCGAATCAGGTTTTCCGCTGCCTGATGGTCGAGATCGTGGTGGCGCACGAGCCGTTCGACGGCACCGGCGGCCGGCATCTGACCGAGCGCGCGCACCATCTCCCCGATGTAGCGGCCCAGTTCGAGCGGCCGGCCGGCGGCGTCGGCCTTCCAGAACGGCATCTTGCCCGGTTCGCCTGGCGCCGGCGAGACGAGCACTCGGTCGTGGGTGATCTGCTCGATCCGCCAGGTCGAGGCACCCAGCAGAAACGTCTCACCGACGCGGCTCTCGAACACCATCTCCTCGTCCAGCTCGCCAACTCGGGCGGCCGGTCCGCGTTCGCCGCTCAGGAATACGCCATATAGTCCGCGATCCGGAATCGTCCCACCGTTGATGACCGCGACGCGCTTCGCCCCTTCACGCGCGGTGACCCGGTTGTGGATTCGATCCCATGTCAGCCGGGGCCGCAGGTCGGCGAAGTCGTCCGACGGATATCGACCCGACAACATGTCGAGAACGCCCTCGAAAATGCTGCGGCTCAGATCGGCGAACGGCGCGGCCCGCCGGAGCAGGCCATAGAGGTCGTCGACATCCCAGTCGTCCATGGCGACCGTGGCCACGATCTGCTGCGAGAGGACGTCGAGCGGGTTGCGCGGGTATCGGCTGGCTTCGATCCGCGCCTCGTGCATCGCGCGGGTGACGGCGGCGCACGCCACGAGATCGCCTCGAAATTTCGGGACGATGATCCCGCGGCTGGCGGCGCCGATCGTATGGCCGGCGCGACCGATGCGCTGCATGCCGCTGGCAACCGACGGTGGGGCCTCGATTTGTACCACCAGGTCGATGGCTCCCATATCGATGCCGAGCTCGAGTGACGAGGTGGCGACGAGACCGCGAATCTGACCGGCCTTCAGCCGATCTTCGACCTCGATGCGCTGTGGCCGGGCCAGAGACCCATGATGCGATCGCACCAGCACTTCACCGGCCAGCTCGTTGAGCGCCGCGGCCAGGCGTTCCGCGATCCGGCGGCTATTCACGAATATCAGCGTGGACTGGTGCGACCGCACCAGTTCCAGCAGGCGCGGATGGATGGCGGTCCAGATCGAGCTGCGGACAGGCCCTTGCGACGCCGGCCCGCTCGGAATTTCCTCGAGCTGGCCGATCTTGGCCATGTCTTCGACCGGCACTTCTATGGTGAGCTCCAGTCGTTTCTTGGCGGAGGTATCGACGATGGTGACCGGTCTGTATTCGCCCGTTACCGCGCCAGCGCCGAACTCATTCTGAATGGCGTCGCCTGGTCGCTGATCCTGAACGCCTTTCTTGCTTCGTCGGCCAGCACTGTCCTCTTTTCTTGGTGCGCTTGGGGCCTCGCCTTCTCGTTGCTTCGGCGAAGCTCGCTGGAGCCTTGGCGGAGGCGGCCCACCCCCAAGCGCTCTCGCTCGGCGACTACGCGCCTCGCTCGGGCCGCGGGCGCTCCCTTCTGAAACAGTTCCCCCGAGGAACCGCGCTACTTCGTCGAGCGGGCGCTGTGTGGCGGAGAGACCGATCCGCTGCACCTTCCGGGCGGTCAGCTCTTCGAGCCGTTCCAGCGAGAGTGCCAGGTGCGCGCCGCGTTTGGTCGGCACGAGGGCATGGATTTCGTCGACGATGACCGTGTCGATGGAGCGAAGGGCTTCGCGGGCGTTGGACGTGAGGAGAAGGTAGAGCGACTCCGGTGTCGTGATGAGGATGTCGGCCGGCTCGCGCTGGAACCGCGCACGTTCAGCGGCTGGCGTATCGCCGGTCCGAATCGCCACTACGGGTACTTGGTGCCCGTCGCTTCGCGCCACGGCGCGATGGCCGATGCCGGCGAGCGGGGCCCGCAGGTTGCGCTCGATGTCGACGGCGAGCGCTTTGAGCGGCGAAATGTAGATGACCCGGCAGCGCTCCTTCGGCGCCGGCGCCGGTTCGAACATCAGCCGATTGATGCACCAGAGAAATGCGGTCAGCGTCTTGCCGCTGCCCGTCGGTGCGAGGATCAAGGTCGAGTCGCCGCGCGCGATCGCCGGCCATCCCTGCACCTGAGGCGGCGTCGGTCGCTCGAAAGAGGCCCGAAACCACTCCGCCACCGCGGGATGAAAAGTGTGCAAAACGTCGTCGCGAGCCACTCTTCATTTTACCTTTGTGTGTACAATTGTTGCTCTCACCGAACTCGCGGAGGTGGATCGCAGTCTTATGGGTGATTCCGGAGAAGGCCTCGTCGACGCGGACGCTCGTATTCAAGAGCAGATGGAGGAGCGGGAGGCCGAGCGCAAACGGCGCAGCGGCGCAGCACCCGCCGATCCCGAGCGTGTTCGCGAACTTGAGTCGTTGCGTCTCGCCAAAGCCGAGCTCGAACGGCAGGGCTCGGCCACAGCGCATCCTGTGCGCAAGAAACAGATCGAAGCAGCCATCGCGGAAATCGATAAGCGGCTGGCTGCACGGTCGTAGAAGGTTCCAGGGTTCGACTACTGTCCCATCGCGGCGTTCAGCAAGTGAGAAAACGCTTGCGGTGAGGGAGGGCGCCGGTCGGCGTCCGCATCGAGTGCGGTGCGGATCGCTCGCTCGATCGCCGGCGACAGGTCGCCGCCGCCCTGAAGCGCGGGCAGGCCGCGGGACTGCGCCAGCACGACATCTGCCACGCTGCCTCGACCGAACGGCAGCTCGCCCGAGAGCATTTCATAGGCGATCACCCCGAGACTGAAGACGTCTGTCCGCGCGTCGGGCGACGTGCCCCGGAATTGTTCGGGTGCCATATAGGCGGGCGTCCCGACGATCATCCCGGCTGCCGTGACTATCGTCGCCGGCTCCACGTCCGGGTCGTCGCCGCTTTCCGGCCGGTCCTCCGTAATCAGCTTCGCCACACCGAAATCGAGCACCTTGGCCGGCGCGTCTCCGCCCGGCAGCAGGATGTTCTCCGGCTTGAGGTCCCGATGCAGCACGCCTTCGCGATGCGCGGCCTCGATCGCACTGCAGACGTTCGTCAGGATTCGCGCGGCGCGCTGCGGCTCGAGCCGGCCCTCGCGCAGCAGTACGCGGCGCAGGTCTTCGCCGCGGACGAGCTCCATCACGAGAAAGGCGCCGCCGCCCGGCAGATTCCCGTAGTCGAAGATGGCGACGACCGATGGATGTTGTAGCCGGGCGACGATCTGCGCTTCGCGGTGAAAGCGTCGCCGCGCCTCGCGATCGCCCAGCAGCTCCGCCCGTACGACCTTGACGGCGACAAGACGGTCGAGCCGCATGTCACGGGCTCGATAGACCGCTCCCATCCCGCCGCGCCCGAGCAATTGCTCGAGCCGGTACTTCTTGTCCACGACCCGGGGCACCGAGGGCACCAGCTTCATGGCTGCGCCGTCGGTGGGGCAGATCATGACGTTCGCCGCTTCACATCGTCCACAGCGCGGGCATTCGTTCATCGCCTCGCTGGGATCCGCGACCAGCCGAGTCGTTTCGCTTGCACCATCCGATTCCCGCGTGCGCCGCAGACGGGCGACGTCGAACCCAAGCGCCATCTGCGCGGCGATGCTGGCCAGGAGCTCGCGGTCCTCGGCCGTGTACGCTTCCTCGGACCGTCTCGCGCCCAACGCGATGACGGCAATGAGCGTGCGATCCTGTCCGAGGACCGGCACCAGCAACACTGAGCCCGTGCACTCCAGCCATCGCTGTTCTTCCGAAGGAATACGCCGAGCCGGCGACCGCGGATCCTGCAGGAAAATCTCGAGCGGTTCATCGGACCACCGCAGCATCGTCGCCAGCCCGCCGTCGATCGGCAGCGACTCGGCGCTGCCGTGCAGAATGGTGAGCGGGGTCATGACCCCTTCGTCCACGCCGGCGACGAGGATGGCGATGGTCTCGGGATGCAGCGCTTCGTCTATCTGCTGGACCACCGTCGACGCAAGGTCCGCTGGATCCGTCTCGAAGCGAACGCGGCCAGCCAGCGAGAGCAGAATCTTGCGCGCGTCGTATTCTTCGCGAAAAAATCGCTGATCGAGCCACTGCTGCGCCCGCTCGCGATATCGGAACGCTGCCACCGATGCGGCGATGAGCAGCAGGTAGACGCCGGAGCTGCCAGTCACGACCTGGCGGATCGTCAGCTCCCGGTCGCGCAACAGCGAGAGCGCGAGGGCGAAGGCGGGGATGAGAGCGAGCACGGTCAGCGTGCGCTTGGCCAGTGCGTACTGCAGACTGCGCCGAATGACGACGCGCGGACCGAGCACGCGGGCGACGCCGACCGCGTAGACGAGGCCGAAAGCAGGGAGCAGCACGAGCACCTGGAGGAACACCAGCACGGGCCACGGATAGGCAGGAGCGGTGGCGCCGTTGATCTCCGAGGCGATCGCGACACCATCCTGCAGCGCATACGCCAGCACGCCCGGCACCGCCGTATAAAGAGCCATCCTGATCCGGCGACGCTCGTTGGCGTCGTGATTGCGGCGATAGCGGTAGGTACCTTCGACGACTGCGATGACGTTGATGGCCAGCGCGGTCACGGCGGAGACAAAGAAGACGCCCGGATGAGAGGCGTCCCATAGCGCGATACCGCGGGCCGCGTCGACGCCGCAGACATAGAGTGCGGTTGCCAGGGAGGGGCCGATCATCGGCGCCGCGGCGATGAAAGGCACGGCTTGTATCCAGGGATGGCGAACTACGAGGGATGAGCGGGAAGGGAAGTGCAGGATTGCGAGGGCAATGATCGGAAATGCCAGGGGAGCGGCCATCCACGTGAAGACCGTCAGTACGGGAGCAAGGACCGGGATCAGAGCTTCTTCACCACGCATCGGGCCGCCACCGCTGACTCCGCTGAATGTGAGCGCCAGCACGGACAGCCACGCCGTCAGATCGCGGCTGCGCAGCACGAACAGTGCGAGCGCCGCTCCACAGAAGACGAGCGTGCGCAAGACATCGCTCAGGCGCAGACTGGCCCAACCGCCGCTCACTCCAGGGTTCCATGCGGCAGGGCGCTCGATCAGCGCGCGCGACTCGCCGGCGGCGCCAGCGATGTGCCATTCAAGAGGACCGCGGACACCGAGCCAGTAGCGGCTACGCCAGATGTCGAGGCGCGCCGCGGCGTTCATTCCTGCCATCGCGGAGAGGTCGATCGGGTCGCGCCCTGGACGTTTCAGTTCGAGCACGCGGTCGCCGGCCTTGACTCGCGCGCGGTCGGCGGGGCTTCCCGGCGCGACACGTTCAACCGTTGCGGTGGCTCCGGCCTGGGTGTCGAGGAGTGGAGGACGCGCGGGCAGGGGCGTATCGGGCGGCGGATCTCCTGAAAGAAGCACACCGTCGCCCGCCGGCCACAGAAATGGGGCGACGGCGAGCACCTGGATGCCCGCGCAGACGAGCGCCGCTGCGACCACACTCGCGACGACCCACGACGTTTGCGGGTGACGTTCGAGGCCGACTGGCGCTCGTGCGCCGGGCAGGGCCATGGCCTTTCAGCGGGTCAATCGAGGCTCAGGGCTTGTAGTCGCGCCACAGCCAGCGGAGCGAGTCGGGCAGCAAGGCCCGCCCGTGACGGTTGTTGTGGAAGCCCTGACCATACTCGAACCGGTAATCATAGCGGGCAAACGCCAGCGACTTGGCCATCGCGAGATTGGCCAGCGGCCAATTGCCGCCTGAGTTATCGAGATCGTTCGCACCGTCCTGCAGGAAGACGCGGATCGGCTTCTTTGGCGTGCGGCGAATCAGCGCCGGATAGTTGTGCCCGCCTTCGCGCATGCTCTTGCCGTAGGCCAGGTTGGTGAAGCTGCCGATCCACGAGAGCACTTTGCTGAACTCCTCCGGGCGCTCCCACGCCGCGGTAAACGCACAGATGCCGCCGCTGCTCGCACCCGCGATCGCCCGGCTGGCCGCGTCGCGGCGCAGCCTCACGGTCTTCTCCGTTTCCGGCAGCATCTCTTCCAGCAGGAAACGCGCGTATTGATCCGAGAGGGTGTCGTATTCGAAGCTGCGGTTGGACTTGCCGTCGCCGAAGACGCCAGGCTGGATGAAGATGCCAACCGTGACCGGCATGTCCCGTTTGGCGATGAGATTGTCGAAGACGACCGGAACGAAGTCCTTGGCCCCTGCGCCGTCCTGAAACACCATCACCGCCGCCGGCGTGTCCGGCTTGTATTGAGACGGGATGTAGATCCACCAATCGCGCTTGGTATCGCTGAAGATCTTGCTCTCCCACGGCGGCATCTGCTTCACCGTGCCCTTCGGGACTCCGGCCTGCTCGCGACTGTCTGGCGGCGTCTCGTAGATCTCCAGCTGGCCGCCGCCGAGCCGCGCCGTGCCGACTTCGTAATGCCAGCTGAAGGCGGTGCCATGCGCGAGCGTTGCGACCCCGGCGTAGACCGCGCTGGTGCCGACCCTGGTGAGAGGAAAGTTGAAGAATCCGACGTCCGCGACCACCCGCGGCCCGGGCCCTGACGCCGGCGGTTGCGGGACCTCGATCGCCCACGCGACTTTGAGCTCGTCGATCTTCGGCGCGGCGCCGCGCAGCAGCATCTCCCGTCCGCCGAAATAGCCCCGTATGCCTTCCGCGAGCTTGTCGGCCTCGCTTCCCTCGGCCGTCGCCGAGAGCGCCGTGTCGAGTGATGTCGGTGTGAACTGAGCTCCGTCCTGTGCCATGGCGACGTGCACGAGAAGAGCCGCCGACAGCAGAACGAAAAGTTTCATGAGTGACCTGCTCCTGCAACGCCGATTTGTTGGGCGGGTGGAGCACTCTACTATTCGATCCCCTCGGAATTCAACCTATGGATAACATCTCTATCCTGTCTATCTTGTCTATTGGTGGCTTCCCCCTTCAGGCGGAAGTTTGCCCGCTTGTGGCTTCCGCCTTGAGGCGGAAGTCTGCCCGCGACGAGTCGTCCGAATGATGAACGATACCGATATCCCCCGCGTGCCGGCTGCGCTGGAGGGCATCCTGCGAGACACCAGCCGTCTCGGCTTCACGATGGCGTCCGAGCGAAAAACGGGGTCATTGCTGTGGACGCTGGCGGCTTCGAAGCCGGCCGGCAGATTCCTGGAGCTCGGGACCGGAACCGGCGTCGGCACATCGTGGATCCTGGCTGGCATGGACGCGGGCTCGACGCTGGACTCCATCGACAACGATCCCGCTGCGCAGGAGATCGCCCGCCGGCACCTCGGTCTCGATTCACGAGTCACGTTTCACGTGGTCGACGGCGCCGACTTTCTCGAGCGATCGGACGTCGAGCCGTACGATTTCATCTACGCCGACTCGTGGCCGGGGAAATTCAGCCATCTCGACCTCACGCTCGGATTGCTGCGAGCGGGCGGCATCTACCTGATCGACGATCTGTTGCCGCAGGCCAACTGGCCGCCGGGGCACGACGTCAAGGTGGCCGCGCTCATCGAGGAGCTGCAAGCGAAGCGGGGTTTTGTCGCGGTGAAGCTGGCCTGGGCGTCCGGGCTGATGATTGTGTGTCGGGAAGGTTGAAGAGTGTTTAGGCCGCCGCGACGTCTCGCGACGCCGAGGCGGCCGTCCCGGGGGGAAGAACGGTTTCAGTTCAGCCGAGCGTCGGCCTTGAGCAGCAAGGCCTTAATCTCGTTCGCTTCGAGTGATTCGTCCTGGAGCAGCGCCTGCGCCATCATTTCGACGGCCTGGCGGTTCCGCTCGATGATCCAGCGGGCGTGGTCGTAGGCGTTGATGACGACCTTGCGGATCTCGTCGTCCACCCGCTGCGCCGTGGCCTCGCTGACGGCGTGTGCACGATCGGCCTCGAAATTGTTGCCAGGCTTGCGGTAGGCGAGCGGCCCGAGCTCTGACATGCCCCACTCGCACACCATGTGCTGTGCGATGTCGGTTGCCCGCTCGATATCGTTCGACGCGCCGCTCGTCATGTGGTTCATGAAGAGCTCTTCCGCGACGCGCCCACCCATCAGGACGGCCACCTGCGTTTCGAGATAGTCCTTCGTATAGGTGTGCCGATCGGCTTCAGGCAGCTGCATCGTCACGCCCATCGCCCGGCCGCGCGGGACGATCGTGACCTTGTGAAGCGGGTCGGCCTTGGGCAGGAGCGCGGCGACGACAGCGTGGCCCGCCTCATGGTACGCGCAATTGACTCGATCGAGCTCGCTCAGGACCACCGAGCGGCGCTCGACGCCCATCAGCACCTTGTCCCGCGCTTCCTGCATGTCGTCGTCGACGACGAGGGAGCGGCCGGCGCGTCCAGCATAGAGAGCGGCTTCGTTCACCAGGTTGGCGAGGTCGGCGCCGGAAAAACCCGGTGTGCCGCGCGCAATCGATCGCAGATCCACTTCCGGATCCATCTGAATCTTTCGCGCATGAACCCGCAGAATGGCCTCGCGGCCTTTGAGGTCCGGATTTCCGACGGTCACCTGGCGATCGAATCGGCCCGGCCGCAGCAGGGCGGGATCGAGGATGTCCTGACGGTTCGTGGCGGCGACGACGACGATACCCTGGTGGGACTCGAAGCCGTCCATCTCGACGAGAAGCTGGTTGAGCGTCTGTTCGCGCTCTTCGTGGCTGAGCGAGTTGCCGCCTCGGCTTCGGCCCACGGCATCGAGCTCGTCGATGAACACGATGCAGGACTTGTGGCGGCGCGCATCACGGAACAGGCGGCGCACGCGCGCGGCGCCGACGCCCGCATACATCTCCACGAAGTCGGAACCGCTGGCAAAGAGGAACGGCACGCCGGCCTCGCCGGCGATCGAGCGGGCCAGCAGCGTCTTGCCGGTCCCGGGCGGTCCGACGAGGAGAACACCCTTCGGGATACGGCCGCCGATGGCGGAGAAGCGCGTCGGCTCGCGAAGGAAGTCCACGATTTCCTTCACTTCGTCTTTGGCCTCGTCAACACCAGCCACGTCCTGAAAAGTCACGACGTGCTCGCCGCGCTCGGCGACGCGAGCGCGTCCGGAGATCGTCGGGATACGTCCCGCTGTTGTCCGATAGACGGTGAACGCGAGGAGGGCGAAGAATGCCGCCGCCGTCGCCATCGCGCTCCAGCTGAGCGCCCCGGGTTCGGGCGTCGGAGCCGCCTCGAAGCGAATGTTGCGGCGGATGAGATCCTGCAGGAAAACCGAGTTGGCGGCGATGAACTCGGCGGGTGCGACCGTTTGCGCCCGCGAGCCGTCCTTATAGATGACGTCGATGCCGCGTTCGTTGAAGGTGACCTGACCGACCGCGTTGCTTTCGATCTGCTGCAGGAATTCGGAGAAGGCAATCGAGGGCACCGCTGGGGCGCGGTTGGCGAGATAGAAAATCCCCGATGCGGTGACCAGCAGGAACAAGACAGCCGCAAGGACCCAGTATTGAGGGCGGTTGAAGCGCGATGAATCCATTGAATCCGCTTTCGCGAAGTGCCGAACCGCTGGCCGGAGTTCACGGACCGATCCGTGACTGCACAGATCTGCCCGCCTCACAAGCCTCAGGCGGCCAACTTTAGGTTGAAGAAAGACACTCCGCTGGGGATTGGAATGTGGTCAGATTTTACAACGACCGCGCGCAACCACAAAGAACTAATCTCATGGCGACATCAGCTCAACCGTACATGCACGCTACTGCGCAACTCTGGGCCGCCTGGGGTGTTCACG
Organism: uncultured Acidobacteriota bacterium; assembly: GCA_963804245.1. Lineage (GTDB taxonomy): Bacteria > Acidobacteriota > Vicinamibacteria > Vicinamibacterales > 2-12-FULL-66-21 > CAWDPQ01. The sequence goes on along the minus strand of CAWDPQ010000007.1, from coordinate 237,931 downwards.
CGTACACCTCGTCGGGAGCAATCGCCGCGTTTGCCGGCACGCTTGCTGTGATCGCCGGAGACTACCGCGCGGCGTTTCTGTGGATGGTCGCGGCGACGATCGTCGACGCGACCGATGGCGTGCTCGCGCGGCTCGCGCGCGTCAAGGAGATGGTGCCCGGCTTCGACGGGGCACGCCTCGACGATATCGTGGACTATCTGACGTATGTGTTCCTGCCGGTACTCCTGCTCTATCACGCAGGAGATCTGCCGCGCGGTGCAGCCGGATTTCTCACCGCGGCGGCGGTGTTGCTCAGCAGCGCGTACGGCTTCGCCTCTCTCGACGCCAAGACCGAGGATTACTTTTTCACCGGCTTTCCCTCCTACTGGAACATCGGTCGCACTCTACCTCCACGTTGCCGGCCTGCCGCCGGCGGTGAACGCCGCGGTGCTGCTGCTGTTCGTCTCGCTGGTGTTCGTCCGCGTCGGTTACGTCTATCCGTCACGAACCCCGGTCCTGCGCGGCTTGACGCTCACCCTTGGCATCGTGTGGGGGCTCATGGTGCTGGCGATCGTCCTGGCCATACCGGACGTTCCCCGCTGGCTATGGATCGGCTCCCTGTTCTTTCCCGTCTATTACTTCATGCTGTCATTTGCGCTCCAGGTTGCGTGGGCGGAAGAGCTAAGTGAGAGACTGGCCGCGCGTGCGCAATCGAGTCGCTGCGGTCGTGTTCGGGACGCTCGTCGTCCTGAGCGCGATCGCGCTCACCTGGACGTTCCGACAGGCGTACGCCGTTTCCCGCTTGAAGCGCGGCGTCGGCGACACGTGGTTTCTCGCGGCGGACGGTTCGCGCTGGTTCCGGCTCGACGAGCACCGCCACGACGTGCCGCTGTCGCAAATTCCCGGCGACTTGCAGCACGCGTTCGTCGCGGTCGAGGACCATCGGTTCTTCCGTCATCCCGGAGTCGATCCCATCGCGCTTGGCCGCGCCGTCGTGCGCAATGTCAGTGAGGCTGGCACTGTCGAGGGCGGCAGCACGCTGACACAGCAGCTGGCGCGCACGCTCTTTCTTTCCAACACGAAGAGCTACGGCCGGAAAATCCGCGAAGCCGGGCTGGCGCTGATGATCGACGCGCAGCTCACGAAGGAACAGGTCCTCGAGCTGTATCTGAATCGGATCTATCTGAGCGCGGGGCGTGTACGGCGTCGAGACCATGTCGCGCCACTTGTTCGACAGGCCGGCGCGTCAGTTGTCGCTGCCCGAGAGCGCTCTCATCGCCGGACTGGCGCGCGCGCCGTCCGCGCTCTCGCCGTGGTCCAACCTTGATGGCGCCATCGAGCGCAGTCACGTCGTCCTGGCGCGCATGCGCCAGGAAGGGTTCATTACGGAGGCGCAGGAAGCCGCGGCGAAAAGGGCGCGGATTCGCATTCGTCCGTATCCGGGCGCGACAGACCCGCGTGGAGGGTATGCGAAGGAATTCCTGCGGCAACAGTTCCGCGACCGGTTCGGCGGAGATCATCCACCCGATTGGGAAGTGCGAACGACGTTTGTGCCGGACTTGCAGGGCCTGGCGGAACGCTCGGTGGCAGAGGGACTGCGCCGGTTCGGCGAACCGCAGCTTCAAGCCGCCCTGGTCGCTCTCGATCCACGTACGGGCGACATCCTCGCCATCGTCGGCGGTCGAGACTTCCGGCTGTCGCAGTACAACCGTGCGGCGCGCAGCCGGCGGCAGCCTGGTTCGGCATTCAAGCCGCTTCTCTACGCTGCCGCCCTCGAGCACGGGTTTTCCCCGGTGTCTGTGCTCGAGGGCCTTGCCTCGATTGCGCCGCAAGGACCCGAGGAGTGGGCGCCACGCAACGCCAGCGGTGAGACACCGGATCGGCTGACGCTGCGCGCGGCACTGCTCGAATCGAACAACCGCGCCGCCAGCGCACTGCAGCAGCGCATCGGGTCGCGTCCGGTGCTGCGGCTCGCGTCCGACGTGGGGCTGCACGATCTGCCTGATGTGCCCTCGCTATCGCTTGGCACCGGCCTCGTGACGCCGCTCGAGCTCACCGCCGCCTTCGCCGCGTTTCCAAACGGCGGATCGGCGGTGCACCCGCGCGGGATCGTTCGCGTGATCGACGCCGACGGCGGCACCGCATTCGATAGTCCTATCCAGACGGAGCGGGTGATCTCTCCCGCGACGGCTTTCCAGATGGTCTCGATGCTCGAGGACGTCATGGATCGAGGAACCGGCTCACCGGCCCGCAATCTCGGCGTGAGATTTCCGGTTGGTGGAAAGACCGGAACAACCGACGACTTCAAAGACGCCTGGTTCGTCGGCTTCTCATCGTCCGTCGTCGTCGGCGTGTGGGTTGGTTTCGATCAGCCGCAGACGATTGCGCGCGATGGCTACGGTTCGCGCTATGCGCTGCCAATCTGGAGCGACTTCATGCGCCAGGCCACACGATACCGGCGCCCGGATGCATTCGAACAGGCGTCAGGTCTCCACGACGAGCTCCTTTGCCGCATTTCCTACCTGCGTCCCGTCGAGGGTTGTCCCGTCTACACCGAATATTTCAAGGAAGGCGACCAGGTTCCCGGCCGTCTCTGTCAATTGCACGAGGGCAGCGTGAAGCAGCGAATCCGCCGTGCGGTCGAAGGGCTGTTCTCGGGACTGGGTAAGAAGATCCGCGGGATCTTCCGGTGAGCGAGTCGTAAGGAACTTCACCCGAGGAGCGGGGTCCAACTCTCAGTAACAAGGCCACGCCGGCGCGGCCTCGCATCGCAGAAGCGAGGAGGCCGAATGCGTCTCTACACGATCATCGTTTCCATTGGCGCGCACGTTGCCGCGCTCATCGTTCTAGTTGCCGTTCCGCTTTTGGCCATGGACGTTGTCCCGATTGCTTACCGCGTCCACGCATTCGTACCGGCTGCCGCGGCGGAGCTGCCCGACGTGCCACCGCCACCGCGCGGTGGAAATCCGCCAGTCACTCGCGAGGTAGCAGTGCCGTCCACGCCCACAGAGGCTCCCGATCACATCGAAGAGGAGCTTCCCATTCCGGGACCGCCGGGTACCCTGCCGATGGTTCCTGGCGGCGTGCCGAATGGCGTCGACGGCGCGATGCCGATGGTCAATATCTTGCCGCCGATAGCGCCGCCAACTCGTCGCGACCCGGTTCGTCCCGGTGGTGACATTCGTCCCCCCACGAAGATCAAACACGTCGCCCCGGTCTACCCCTCGATCGCACAGTTGAACCGCGTGCAGGGTACCGTGATTCTCGAGGCCGTCATCAACGAGCAAGGAGAGGTGAGCCAGGTTCGCGTGCTGCGCTCGGTGCTGCTGCTCGATGAAGCGGCCATGAACGCGGTGCGGCAGTGGCGCTTTACGCCGACGCTCCTGAACGGTCAGGCCGTGCCCATCGTGATGACGGTCACCGTGTCCTTTCAACTGAAGTAGCTCTCTCGGCGCTCGGCGCCCGGCCCGCGACCACGAAAGGCGAACTGTGCTAGCGTTCACCTCGATGGACCGCGTTCTCGATATTCGTCCCGATGGTGAGCTCGACTTTCTTTCTCTCGGTGCCCTGATCCACCGTCTCGATCCCGGGGTCGTCCCGTTCCGCAAGGCACACTCTTGCGAGATTCACGTCAGCGGCGGGGAGTTCAACACGGCCGCAAACCTCGCTGACTGCTTCGGGATGCGCACGGGCATCGCGACAGCCATGGTGAACTACCCGATCGGCGAGCTCATTGCCGGTCGCGTCCGCGCCATGGGGGTCAAGCCGTTTTACAAGACGTTCAACCACGACGGTGCCCGCGGGCCGAACATGGCCGCGGTCTACAGCGATCGCAGCTACGGCATCCGCGGCCCGGTCGTGTTCTACAACCGATGCAACGAGGCGGCGGCGCAGCTCAAACCCGGTGACTTCGATTGGGGCGCCATTTTCAAGGCCGGCGTGCGCTGGTTCCACAGCGGCGGCATCTTCGCCGCCCTTTCGGATACGACCGCCGAGCTCATCATCGAAGCCATGCAGGCGGCCAAACAACATGGCGCGGTCGTCTCCTTCGACCTCAACTATCGTGAAAAACTCTGGAACGCCTCCGGCGGGCTCGATCGCGCCGCATCGGTGCTCGGTCGCATCGTCGAGAACGTCGACGTCCTCGTGGGGAACGAGGAGGATCTACAGAAGGGGCTGGGCATCCCCGGCCCTGAGGTCGCTTCTCAGTCGAAGCTGGATCCCACGGCGTTCTTCGGCATGATCGACCGTGTCGTCCAACGATACCCGCGCATCAGGATCGTGGCCACGACGATGCGCGAGGTGCATTCGACGAATCGCCATACCTGGGGTGCCGTGGCCTGGATGAATGGGCAAACCTTCGTTCCGCCGACCTGCGACCTGGACGTCTACGACCGCGTTGGTGGCGGCGACGGTTTTGCAGCCGGTCTCTTCTACGGGATGCTCACTGACGAATCGCCGGAAGAATCCGTCAAGCTGGGCTGGGCGCATGGTGCGCTGGTGACGACGTTCCCGGGCGACACCTCGATGGCCACGCTTGAACAGGTACGGTCGTTCGCCAAGGGCGGCTCTGCCCGAATACAGCGGTAGGAGCTAAAGGGGACAGTCACCTTTTTGCGAAGACGGTACAGAAAAAAAGGTGACTGTCCCCTTTAGGAGATCACATGAAGATTGTCGGCATCGTGTTGATTGTGATCGGCATCATCGCGCTGGCCTATGGCGGGATCACCTACACGACGCAGGAAAAGGTGCTCGACATCGGTCCAATCGAGGCGACCGCCGAGAGGCAGAAGACCATCCCGCTGCCACCGCTGCTGGGCGGATTGGCGCTCGCCGGCGGAGTCGCGCTGCTGATTGTCGGCTCGCGGCGAAAGTAGTCAGGGAGCGACGAACACCTTCTCACCATGTTTGGCGATCAGACCGTCGATGTGTTTCTTCATCGCGTCCCGCCGCTGCAGGATCGCCTGAATCTGACGCCGATCAATCCACTTCCCGAGCCGCTCGATGAGTGCGGCTTCGTCCAGCGCCAGCATGCGCTGCCATAGCGCGCGATCGACGTTCTGGAATATCGACGGCTGCGGCAGCCGCCTGTCTTGAACGAAGCCTCGCGAATGGTCGATCAGGTAGAGGTTCCAGGCCTGATCGACCAGCATGTTGCCCTTGTTCCGATCGCCGTTGCCGATCAGGCAGTCGAACATCTTCATCCGGACGAGTTGCAGCGGCCAGGCCGCAGGCTTCGGGAGCGGCAGGATCTGCTCCCAGCTGCGCACGCCGTAGAGCCACAGGATCGCCGCACCGCTGAGACCGTTGACCTTCCGTTCGACCACGACCGGGACCATGTTCAGCTCGAGCGCCTTGTCGAGCTCATACGCGGCAACCTCCGATTTGTAACTCTCCCAGAAGCCGCTGTAATAAGCGGGTTGCAGCGGCTTCCAGGCGAACGCGCGAGCGCATCCACCGGGCTCGATCATCGCGCGTCGCGGCTTCGTCACGCCAATGGGTAGATCTTCGAGGCGAGCGACCTTGGCTTCGGCGAGGCACTGCTCGATTTCAGCGTTGCGCCCCTGCCAGATGTTTACGTTGTCCGGTGGCGCTGTCTGCAGCACCAGGACGGTGAGTAGTGCGCCGATCAATGACATCGTGTGACCTCAGTTCGCCGCGCGGAGGATCGGATAGATCTTGGCGCCACTGAGCGCCTCATCGAGCAGATTCCAGTTGGTCAGGCCGTCGTCCGAGCGTGGCTCGAGCAAGTAGAACGCGAGCCGAGCCAGCGGCTGGCGCATGTCGACGGTGAACGTTCCAGCGGGTAGCTCGCGTTCCACGGCAGTCCACTTTCCGGTCAGCGTGCGCTCGGTGTGGTTTTGAAACGGCCGCGGCGCGACCTCGTTCGAGGCGATGCGAAATTCTTCCACTCGTAGCGAGGCCGTGGATTTCAACGGTGTGGCAATGATGCCATGATTTTTCAGCCGATCGAGTGCGGCAGTGAGTCGCGCCGGTACGAAATAGGTGGACGCTACCCGCTCGGATTCGGTGCCCTTGAACGTTCCATATTCGGCCATCTTCTCCGGAATCTTGACGTCCTTTCGAAGGTGCATCACGTGGCCGTCGACAGGATGCTTCTCGTCAGCCACCTCTCCCAGCAGGATCTCCACCGGTTCCGGCGCGCGTTCGAGCTCCGCCCGCAGCGGCAACTGTGAGCCGATGAGATTCTTGCTGTCGGCATCCTCGACGATCTTCCGGATGCGTGCGGCGTTGTCCCTGACATAGTCGAGGTTCGTTTCGACGAAGCGGCCGGTGGCGAGAATGCGATCGCGAAAATTCGCGTATGCGTATGCCTCACTGAGCAGTGCGAAGCGATTGCGCAGCCCGATGTAATTGTTGTTGAATCGCGGGCGGTGGTCGAAGGTTCGCCAGGACCGTTCCTCGGGCGAACCCGGCACGCGATTGGTGCCTTGCAGGTTGCCGTAATAGTAATAGTCCCAGCCATACCTCGCCCGGATCGTCGCGGTCACCCGGGGAAACCATTCGAGTCGCAGCAGCATCGTGATCGATGGATCTGTGGCCGGGTTGAGCGGAGGCGCGTATGTCAGGAAGTACGCGTGCAGCGAGCCGTTCGTCGTGTGCAGATCCAGCGAAACGTGCGGGTCGTAATCGTTCATCAGTTTGACGACCGCCCTGCCTTCGGGGGAATCGAGCTTCATGTGATCGCGATTGAGGTCGAAGCCCTGCGCGTTCGGCCGCTGACCCTGACCGCCCATCGGGCCGTACTGCGGCCCGCGGTTGTCCAGCGCGAACCGTTCATTGCCGTCGGCGTTGTAGATCGGAGCCACGAGCAGCACCATGGACTGCAGCCAGTCAGCGTGCTTGCCCAGAGCCAGTTCGCGGAGGAGGACCTGGGCGTACTCCTTTCCCTCGACTTCTCCCGCGTGAATGTTGCCCTGAATGTAGACTCGCAGCTTGCCAGTGCGCCGGACTGCCTCGGGAGAGGCATCGGGAGCCCCCACCACGACGAGCGGAAGATCCCGCTTCTCGTGAGTCTTGCCGAAGGTGGTGACGTGAATGGTCGGCGCGGCTTGCCCGAGGGCAGCGAGGAATGCCGTGACGTCGGCGTATCGGCTGGTCTCTCGATAGTCGGTCTTCTCGGGAACCGTCTGGAGCGCCGAGATGTTCGAAGGGGGCGTTTGACCGGCGAGACTCGATCCCATGAGTACACCCAGCAGGGCGGCCAGCATCTGCTTCACGCAATCTCCAAAGTCTCGGGGTCAGATCTTGTTTCTTGCAGGAGTGTCCTCATTTGGCACCGTTGTCGAAAGGGGACACTTGTGCAAGAAACAGATCTGACCCCCGGTGTGTGCCGCCGAGCATATAATCTGCGGCCCATGAAACGCTACTTGCCGCATGCGGCGCTGGCCCTTCTCCTCGCGTCCACGAGCCCACACGGCGGTTCGTGCACAACCGGCCCTGTTCACAGAGGCGCTTGCAAAGGAAGAGTTCGCCGCCCGCCGCGCCCGCGTCATGGCCGAAATTGGCGACGCCATCGCCGTCATTCAGGGAGCGACCGAGACGGCCGCGTACGAGAAGTTCCGTCAGAGCAACCAGTTCTTCTATCTGACCGGGGTTGAGGTGCCGCGCGCCATCCTGACGATCGATGGGCGCAGCAAGACGTCAACGCTCTATCTCCTCCCTCGTAACGAACGCATGGAGCGCTCCGAAGGCCCGGTCCTGACGCCGGGCGAGGAGGCGGCCAAGCTGACCGGGATCGAACGCGTGTTAGCGCGCGAGAGCTTCGCCGAGGCGGTCAAGGAGTTCGGCAAGCGAATTGTCTATACACCGTATCGAGGAGAGACGCGAAGCGCCGGGACGCCCGACCGCGAAGCGGCGCACGCGGCCGCACGCCGATCCGATCCCTGGGATCAGCAGCCCAGCCGCGAACAGTGGTTCCTGACGAAGCTCCACGAACAGGCGCCGTCAATCGAGGTGAAGAACCTCGATCCCGTGGTCGATGCCATGCGTCTCGTCAAGAGTCCCGCGGAAATCGCGCTCGTTCGTGAAGCGACCCGCATTTCCGGGCTCGGGATCATGGAGGCGATGCGCTCGGCGGTTCCTGGCATGTACGAATATGAAGTTGGGGCGATTGCCGACTACGTCTTCAAGAAGCACGATGCGCAAGGTGTCGGCTATTACGCCCTCGTCGCGACGGGCACCAACGCCGCGTGGCCCCACTATCACGCCTCCCGATCGAAACTCGGCGACGGCGACCTGGTCCTCTTCGATTACGCCCCCGACTTCAAGTACTACACGTCGGACGTGACCAGGATGTTTCCCGCCAACGGAAAATTCACCGCCGATCAGCGCGAGCTCTACACGATTTATCTCCGCCTCTATCAGGCACTCATGACGTCGATTCGTCCGGGCAAGGCCGGAGACATCCTGCGCGAAGCGGTCAGAAAGATGGACATCGTCGTTCGGGCATTTTCATTTTCGAACCCGAAGTACAAAGAGGCGGCCGATCGGTTCGTGGAGGATTACCGGCAACGGGCCAGTTTTTCTGACGATCGCGGCGGGGGAATCGGACATATGGTCGGCATGGAGGTGCACGACGTGACCGTGGCGTTCGACGAATTGCGTCCCGGCATGATCTTCACCATCGAGCCCGCGCTCACCATTCCCGAGGACCGCGTCTACGTTCGCCTCGAAGACATGATCCTCATCACCGCGAGCGGCTACGAGAACCTGTCGGCTTTCGTCCCCAGCGAGATAGCGGACATTGAAAAGCTGATGGCCGAGCCAGGGTTCGCCGCGGGCACAGTGAAATAGTGGCACTGTGAAATGGTGGCTTCCGCCTTCAGGCGGAAGGTCCTTCCTCAGCCGCGGCGGCGCAGCAACTCGTGCGCTCCGACCGCCGCCCCGAGTAGTCCGGCGTCGTCGTTGAGAATGACGGACACGGGCACTACCTTCACGAATTCCGAGAGCGGCTCTTTGGCCCTGAACGCCTCGAGAAAGGCGCCCGAGCGGAGAGCAGGAAGAATCTTCGGCGCGATGCCGCCGCCGACATATACGCCCGCCGTAGCCGTTCCGCGCAGCGCCATGTTGCCGGCTTCCGCGCCGTAGGCGGCGACGAAGATGTCCATCGCCTCGACGCACATCGGACACCGCCGTTCGAGGGCCGCCTGACTGATTCGTGCCGGCAGATCGGCCAGATCGTCGATCGAACCGACCCCCGCGCACGGACGCGCCGGTGCCACGCTGCTTGCCGTGATGAGCGGCCCCGAGCCGAACGAGTCGTGTGTGAATTGGTAAACATTCACCAGACCGGGCCCGGAGATGACGGTTTCGCTGCTGACGCGCCCGAAGATGCGGGTCATGGCCGCGACCATTTCCAGTTCCCGCGGTGTGCGGGCTGCGAAGTCGGCATGGCCGCCTTCGGACGCGCCGGGCGCCAGTCGGCCGTCCACGAAGTAGAGGAATGATTCGCCCAGACCGGTGCCGGCCGCAATCACAGCGGCGTTGCCGTGCTCGACGCGCGTGCCCGGTTGCAGCACCTCCAGCTCCGCCGGCTCGAGAACGGGGACGGCATAGGCCAGCGCTTCGAGGTCGTTGAGGAGGCGCACGCGCCTGATGCCGGTTCGCTTCGACAGCGCGGCCGCATCGATGACCCACGGCACGTTCGTCATCTGGCCGACCTGCGACGTGATCGCGCCGGCGATGCCGATGCAGGCGGTGTCGAGGTGCCGCGGCTCGACGTGCCAGGCGCCGAGGAAGGCTTCGATCATCGCCTCGAGTCCGTCGTAGTCGAGGGTGACGAACTCACCAACCTCGATCATCGCGGGTCGCTCGGCCGCGGGCGTGAAGAGCCCAAGGAGTGTCTTGGTACCGCCGACGTCTCCCGCGAGAATCATGGTTGAACGCCCTATCATGCGGCTCAACCGATCGCCGGGTCAACGCATCATCGCTTGACTTTCTGTTCGCCGTCGTTAATCTTCGCGATCAATGACGTGGCCTCCGCCGTCAACGGGCGGGCCTTATACGCCTCGGGATGTCCGGAACCTGTATCCCTCAATTACGGAGAAACATCTTCGTTATCTGGTGAAGTGGGGGCTCGTCCGTGGTGGCGTCCAACGTCCGGAAACCGACGACTCCCTGTACTCGTTCGGCGATCTCCTGACGATCAAGCACGTCGCGTCGGAGCTGGAACGCGGCGTCGCGCTGCGAGTCATCCTGCGCGGCCTGCTGGCCGAACGGCAGGGTCAGCTCGAGCTCGACTTTCGCGGGCACGCCTCCGATGTTCCCCGCGCGAAAGTGCTCGCGCTCGAGGGACGTAAGACCCGCGTCGTCACGCCAACCCAGTCGATCCATCCGGGCGCCGCCGCCTCCCGCGAAGCCTCGCTGTCGGGCTTCCCGTTCTCGGATCCACAAGCCGCGCTGGCCGCCAAGTACTTCATCGAGGGTTCGCGTCTCGATGATGGCGAGGGCCGCAACATGGAGGAGGCCGCGGCGGCCTACCGGAAGGCGCTCGTCATCGATCCGGATCTCGTTCCCGCGATCGTGAACCTCGCCAACATCCACTACGCCCGCGACGAACTCATCGAGGCACAGGCTCTGTACGAGCGCGCCATCAATCTCGACCCTGATTGCTTCGAGGCGCACTTCAACCTGGGGAACATCCATCACGACCTGGGGCGCTTCGAGGATGCGCTGCGGTGCTACCGGTCTGCCGTGCGGCTCAATGCCGGTTACGCCGATGCGCACTTCTATCTGGCGGTGACGCTGGAAAAGACCGGCCACTCGCCCGAAGCGAAGCCGCATTGGCGAACGTACCAGGACCTGGCGCCCGCTGGAGAGTGGGTGGAGTTGGCGAAGGAGTTCTCAGAGTAGGCGCGTTCAGTACGTGAAATCGAGACGTTCGCGCTTCTTGGGTGTGCGGCGAAGCTTGTAGAAAGCGCAGTCCGGACACCACGAGTCGGCGACAAACCCTTCCTTGCCGGCAAACGGCAGAACGTCACGGTGCGTGCAGAACGCACCATCTTCCGGCGAGCAGCGCCAGCGGCACGACTTGAAGCGTTCGACCGCTGGTGAGTCGGTGGCCGGGGCCGGCTTTGAAGGCTCCGGGTCCCGCGGTGCGTCCGGAGACGCGCCGCCCTGCCCGAATGGATTGGTCGTTTCGTCCATTTATCCCTGCAGCTCGATTCCGAATGAACGCTGGAGCGCTTGCAGCGCCCGCAATTCTTCCGGTGCAACGAGCGTAAGTGCGGTCCCGGTCATTTCTGCTCTTCCCGTGCGCCCAACGCGGTGGACGTAGGTCTCGCGGTTCGACGGTACTTCGTAGTTGACGACGTGGGTGATCCCGTCGATGTCGAGGCCGCGCGCGGCGACGTCGGTGGCGACCAGCACGCGATAGCGGCCGCTCCTGAACCCCTCCACCGCCTGCGTCCGCTGCGCCTGCGTCCGGTCGGCATGCAGTGCAGCTGCCTTGAGTCCAAACGCGGCGAGCTTGCGAGCCAGTCGTTCGGCGCCCGACTTCGTGCGCACGAACACCAGCACCGGTCCATCGGCCCGCCGCAGAAATTTGGCGAGCCATTCCGTCTTCTGTCCCGACGCGACGTTCTCGACGGTGTGGGTGATGGTTTTTGCCGGACCGCCAGCCGAGCCGATCTGGACGTACTTCGGCTCGCGCACGACTTCGTCAGCCAGGCGCATGACCTCGTCCGGCATGGTCGCCGAGAAGAGCAGTGTCTGCCGCGCCGCCGAATCCGGCAGCGTCTGCACGATGCGACGCACGTCGGGCCAGAACCCCATGTCCATCATGCGGTCCGCTTCGTCGAGCACCAGGGTGTCGAGTTTGTCGAAGCCGACGATCTTGCTGCGCATGTGGTCCATGAGTCGGCCGGGCGTGGCGATGACGATATCGACCCCCGACTTCAGCGCCCGCTCCTGCGGGCCCATCTCGACGCCGCCGTAAACGGCGACGCTCGTGATATCGGTGTGGTAGGAAAACCCCTCGACGTCATCGGCGATCTGCACCGCGAGTTCGCGCGTCGGGGCCAGGATCAGCACGCGCGTGTAGCCGCGTTCCTCCGGGGCCGCCGCTCGAGACTTGAGCAGCCGATTGAGAATCGGAAGGAGAAAGGCGGCGGTCTTTCCGGTACCGGTATCCGCGCATCCGATCAGATCGTCGCCGCCCATGACGATGGGGATGACGGCGCTCTGGATAGTGGTCGTCGCCGCGAAGCCGCGGATGCGGATGCCCTCGATGAGCGATGGCTCGAGTCCAAGGGTCTCGAATCCAACGGGTCGTGGATCGTATTCGGCCTGAACCCGCGGCGCTGGCGCCGGCCGTGGCGCCTGCTGGGCGCGATGCACGGGCCGAGGCGCGCTACCGCGTGCACCGCCTCGTCCTCGTCGCCGCCGCGGCGCCTGATGTTGTGCTGTATGGGAACTCAAATCGTAATTTTTAGCGAGCGCGGAAGGTAATGATCCCTCTGACCGGATCGTACGGCGAGACGCCGACGGTGACGCGATCCCCGGGCACCACTTTGATTCGGAAGCGGCGCATGCGGCCGCTCAACTGGGCCAGTACTTCGTGCCCCTGGTCGCATTGCACGCGGTATAAGCCGCCGCTGTGCACGGCGACGACGGTGCCCTGCACGTCAATCAGATCATCCTTGCTCAATTGCTATCCTTTCAATCAAAGATTGTGCCATATTGCTGTTGAAGTTGGCAAACTGAACTAGAGCCGGCTCACTTCGTCCTCTACCTGTCGAGCTAGCGCCCCGTAGTCGCTGCCACTCAGCGACATAGGCCGGCCAAACGCGACGCGCGCCCTCCCCCGTGTCGGGAATTTCCAGCTGTGATGGAGGATACGGTCGAGCCCATCCAGCCTCACGGGCACGACCGGGACGTCGAGCTTCGACGCGATCATCCCGACCCCCGCCTGGAAAGGCTTGATCTCCCCGGCATCCGTTCGCTTGCCTTCGGGAAAGATCAAAACCGAAAACCCCTCGCCGAGCAGCGCTCCAATATACCGGAGCGTCTGCCGAGTGCCCGCTTCTCGTTGGGGAAGAGGGAAAGCGTTGAAAAAGAGCGACGATAGATAGTAGTTCGCGCTGTTCGGGATGCGTGCACTCCATTTGAACTGGTCGGGGTAGAAGTGAGCTTTGAAGAACTCCTTGGCCATGGCCGGCGCCACTCGATACCGCCATCGCGGCGGCAGCGCCGTCAGGATGGCCGGCGTATCGAAATGACTCTGATGATTGGCGGCGAAGATGACCGGGCCGCTGATCTGGTCGAGGTTCTCGAGGCCTTGGATCTCGAGGCTCATGAAGAGGCGGCCGAGCGGCAGAATCCACGTGGGAAGGCTTGCGCGGCGCAGGGCGCGCGCCGCGATCGTCCGATTCCAGGACGGAAACTCGATCGGTTCGGGTAAGGGGACAGTCCCCTTTTCCACCGGCACGCCTTCGGAAAAGGGGACTGTCCCCTTTTCCGCGAGCTCCTCGAGATCGCCGATCGTGCGAGCGGCGGCAAACTTCGCTTCGTCGACCGTGACCTGCAGGCCCTCCTCGAGGGCCATCATGAGCTCCACGCGCTCCAGCGAACTGAGCCCGAGTTCGTCGATGGTCGTGGATGATGTGAGGTTCCTGCCGGGTGCAAAGCGGCTGAGAATCCCGACCACATCGCGGCGCCCACCGGTTCCGATCGTCTTCGACTCATGCTTGGATCCAAGTCGACCGGCCATCAGCCACTGCCGAAGCTCGCGACGTTTGAGCTTTCGGGTGCCCTCGGTGCGTGGAAGCTCGGCCTCGGGCCACACGACGGCCGCACGAATCTTCTGGTGATCGAGCAGGCGGACGTTGGCCTGGCGCACCACGTCGTCGGCCTTCGACGGATCGTCGAGCAGGAGCACCGCCTGCACCCGCTCGGCGTTCGATTCGCCAAACGGCGCGCCAACGACGGCAGAGTCGCGCACGCCGGGAATCTCGTTCAGGACACGCTCGACGTCTTCCGGAAAGACGTTCAGGCCCTCGGGCGTGACGATCATTTCCTTCTTGCGGCCGCGGATGTAGAGCTGCCCGGATTCATCGAGTCCGCCGATGTCCCCCGTGTGGAACCAGCCGTCCTCGAACGCGTCGCGCGTGGCATCCGGCGCGTTGAAGTACCCCCGTGTCACGTTTTCGCCACGGACCAGGATCTCCCCGTCATCCGCGATGCGAACCTCGACGCCGGCGAGCGGCTTGCCGACCGCCCCGCGCGCGGCTCGAAACGGATGATTGAGCGTCACGATCGGCGCGGTTTCCGTCAGCCCATAGCCCTGGACGACGAGGAAGCCGAGGCGCCCGAAAAAAGCCTCGAGCTCCGGATCGAGCGCCGCGGCCCCGACGACGATCGCCCAGAATTTGTATCCGAACAGGCTGTGCACGCGGCGGTACCGCCACCAGCGCAACGCCCAGTGCATGCCTGGCGGTGGCGGGTCGTCGCTTTCGGGCACGACCCTTCGAATGTGCTCGCGCAGCACCTCGAGCATCTTCGGCACGCAGACGAGAATCGAAATCCGCCTCGTCCGGATCTGCGAGACGATGTCTTCCGGAGCAAAGCTGCGGGTGAAGACGACCGTTCCGGGCAGCATCGGCGGCATGAACGTCGCCATGGACTGGCCGAACATGTGGCTGAGCGGCAAAAGATTCAGGAAGCGGATGGGGAGAAACGGTCTCGCGTATCGCCGGTATTTCGCGACCTCATGTTCGATGGGGATGATGTTCGCCAGGATGTTGCGGTGGGTCAGCACCACACCCTTCGGTTCGGAGGTCGCGCCGGACGTGAAGATGACTTCCGCAACCGTGTCCGGCGTGACGTCGGGGTAGGTCTGAGGAGTCTCGGATTTGCCGCTGCCGATGTCCCGTACGGACCAGACAGGTATCTCACTCTCGAGCGCACCGACCGTGTCGCCGACGATGATGGCCTTCGCGCTGACGATTTTCGCGACGTGCTGCAGGAAGTCTGCAGAGGTGCGGTAGTCAATCGGTACGAGGACGACGCCTTCCAGCAGACAGCCCCACAGCGTCCAGACCCACTCCGGCCGGTTCTCGCTCCACAGTGCAACGTGTTGTCCACTGCCGATATCGGCGGCCCGCAGCCGCGCTGCGACCGCCCGCGCGGCGGCGACGACCTCGCGATACGTGTACGACCACGAGCGATAGCCGTCGTCGTAGGTGAGGAACTCACCTTTCGTTTTTTCGAGGTCGTTGAAAAAGTCGATCAGCGTGCGGCGCGGCATTCCAGTGAATTATGATGGAAAGCCAATTGACTTCGCTCCCGCCGGTCTTCGCCGCCAGCGCTCTGTACGACAACCTGCTGCAGGCGGCGCTCCGGCAGTTCTTCAGCCGCGCGACGTTCGAGACCGAGCCCATCCCGTCTTTGTCGTCGGACGGCCGTCTGGCCATCGAACCCACAGGCGATCCATCGGTGCTCTCGGTGCGGTGGTTTGGCTCCCGGCATATTCTCCACGTTCCCAAGCGGCGTCCGTTCACCGAGCCATGAAGTCCGTCTCGCGCGGGCCATCGGTGCCGTCCTCGCGATGCGCTACCGGGCGATCTTCGACCCGAGGCAGATGCTCGAACGCCAGGACCTGTTCCGGGGCGCTATCGAGGATCGCTACATCGGCGCGTTTCTCGACGCGACGCCCTATTCCGATCCGTCGCAGACCCGCGCCGATCTGATTGCCAACGCCATCGAGGTCCTCCGCGTCGCGGCGCTCTCGAGCTACGAGAATCGAGCGATCTCGTCGGGCGTGCTGTTGCTCGACTCGGACGAGGATCCGCATAGCCGCCGACGGCCTACCGACAATGCCGTCCGCTACTCGCAGACGCTCACGGGCATCAAGAGCTTCTACCGGCTCTGCGACGGGCTGAGTACGGTTTTCCTCGTGAACCGTGCCGGACTCGTGCTCGAGATCATCGAAGTAGCCAAGCGGATCTCCGACGGTGTGCTCGACGTTCCGTGCTCGACGATTTACAGGTCACACGCCCTGGTCACCGAGCACAATCGCGACGTCTGCATCGTCCTGAGTCCTTCTCACGAGATCAAGATTTTTGCGGACGGCGTTCAGGTATTCAGTTTCCGCAACGCGCGCTGGCACCTGCTCGACGTTGCCGCGAAATACCGGATGTGGGCCGACTCGGTGGGGAACCCGGCCTTGTCGGAGCGCCTCTTCCAGACGGCGCTCGACCTGGCAGACGCGCGCGAAGGCGCCCTGTTCGTCGTCCTTCGTGATCCCCCGACGGCACTGCCGCAGCTCGTTGCGCCCGCCGATCACCTCAACGGAAACCGCGCGTTCGCCGGTGCGCCCAACGCGCCCACACGGTCGGAGCTTCTTCAGACGTTGCGCGGTGAGAGTGTCACGGGCTTGGACCCCGCAGTGCTGGCAGGTCTGGCGAGGGTCGATGGCGCGACGGTCATGGACACGTCCGGCCAGCTGCTCGCCGTGGGCGCCATCCTCTTGCACACCGAGCCGGCCGAACCTCACTCGACGCTGGCAGTCGAAGGCGCCCGGACAACTGCGGCGATGGCCGCCGGACGGTTCGGCGCCGTGCTCAAGGTCAGCGAGGATGGCCTGATCACCTTCTACGATCAGCAGGAGCGCATCTGGGATATTTGACTTTACTCAAGCTGCGCCCAGCTCGCCCAGCTCCCCAGCTCCCCAGCTCCCCAGTTTTAGCGCAGCGCTATGCCTCCGCTGATCACCATCATCTTGCTCTTCGGATACGCAGGACGGGTCAGTGTGGCTGGCTGCGCGCTGACGCTGTAGAAGCGCAGGTCCACCGAGACCGCCAGGTGCTTGTTGGTGAACCAGCGGGCTCCGCCACCGTAGTTGATCGTGCTGACGCGCGATCCGTCGCCGACAGGTCGATCGATCCGCTCCGCCGTGAAAATTGCGGATCCAATCCCGCCACTGATGTAGCTCCACCCATCCTTCTTTCCGAAGTTCAGTGACACCTGCGGCGCCAATGAGAACAGGCTGGTCTCGACCGTCGGTCCTTCCTCGTCATCTTCGGTAGCGGGATCGAGCGTTCGAGTGTCCTTGGCTCTGAGAAACTCTCCGCCGATGCCGAGCGCGACCTGAGAGCCCCGTAACGGGTACCAGTGCGCGCCGAGGACGAAGCCCAGACCACGAGTCGGGAGGTTGTCGGGGGTGACACCGATGGCCGACGCGATGCCGGCATCCTCCTTGAAGCGGACCCACGTGAGCCGGGCATCAGCCACGAACGGCTTGATCCGCTCGTTGACCTGCGCGTCGGAGGGGTGAGCGAACATCACTGACATCGCGGCCGCGGCGGTCGCGATCATGAGAATGCGGACTGTCATCAGGGATTTTCCAAGGCTCGTGACGGTTGTGTGGCGATTCGTTGAACGATGGCCGAATGTCGAACCGCTGAAGGGGTCTTCGCGAACACGAAGAAAGCCCGGCGCGCGGGCGTTATCCGCTCCATGTATTTGTCGTACTTGGCGTGAAGGGCGTGCTCGATCTCCGGCTCGCGAGTGAATCCAGCTTTGACGAACCGCTCGACCCACCAGCTCGCGTCCGCCCATGTCAGGTGCCCGTGCAGGGGATAGCCGTGGCCGTCGACATGCAGTCTCGAAAAAGGCCGACCAGCGGCGGCGTCTACCTCCCACCCATCGACGTAGTAGGGGAACACCGTGCCGAAAACCTGATCTCTCCCAAACGCGGGAATATTACAGAACAGATAGCCGCCCGATGTCGCGATCTGCGCCAGTCGATCGACGTAGGCGTCGATCCGATTGGGATTCAGGTGCTCGAATACATCCAGACCAAATAACAGGTCGTACGGTTGCGGGAGATCCAGTGACAGCAGGTCGCCGTGATGAAGTCGCTTGCGGACCCGCGCAGAGGCGCGGTCCAGCGCCATCAGGCTGATGTCGATTCCTTCGGCGACGATACCGTGATCCAGCAGGCACTCGACAACGGCGCCTGCCGCGCAGCCCAGCTCCAATGCCCGGTCGGGCGCGAACGCGGCCAGCATCTCGGCAACGACGCGTTTGTCGAGATCCACACCGAGATTCCAGACGCCCGGTTTCTCGTAGTACCTGATCCTCCAGAATTCGGGTTTCGAGCCAGTCGTAGTCTCCCGCCGTCTGCGCTTCGAAGATTGGGATGATCTGTCCGTTGGTCCGGTCGACGAGCTCCTTGTAGCGCTCGGGATGAATCGCGCGCGGGCCCGACTTGGCCCGTGCGGCTCTGGCGAGCTTGTTCGTCAGCTCGTCTGACTGCGCGAGCTCGAGCAGGAGATCGATCCGACCCAAGCCGTCACGAAACGCGGCGCGGTAGTGCTCGAGTCCTTTTGCATCGACGGGGCGGCCGAGAATCCGCTGGTAGGCCTCTTCGATGAACTCGTCGTCGGACTGGAGCGCGGATCCGAGACGTCCGCGCAAGCGGTTCAACAAGCCACGCATCGGGGCCGGAGTATAGCCAATTTGTGAAGCGCTGAAGTCGTGAACGCGCGGATCATTTCAGCGCGCCAATGACGGCTCGCGCCGACTCGAGACCTTGCTCGAGGTTTGTCACACGACCGTCGAGCTGTTGTTCGTAGACTTCGCGCAGAATTTCGCCCATCCTCGGTCCCGGAGAAACGCCCAGATCGATCAGGTGACGTCCTTTGAGAATTGGTTCGGGCGCTTTGTGCTCGACACCCAGCTCGCGCGCCCGGTTGGCGAACCAATCGATCCCGGAACAGTCGAATTGTCCGGTGCGGCCGAGGCAGTCGGACTTCGCCACGCGTCCGAGCAGTTCGAGGTCAACTTTCTGTGCAAGCCGCCGGAACGCTCCATCGCCGACCGGCGTCACCGACTTGAAGAACGACAGCGGCTTCAGGTGATGAGCGACGATGCCGAGCACATGGTGGCGAACGTCGAAACCGTCGATGGTTTGCACGTTGAGTCGATCGAGTACGCGGGTTGCGGGCGCGACCCCTGCCTGCTCGTGATCGATCGATCGAATCCGCCCGTCGATGAACGCGGTCGTCGGCGGCTTGCCGAGGTCGTGACAGAGCGCGCCGAGCATCACGGTAATCTGCCGGGCGTGGGGCAGATCGTCGATACGAGTGCGAGCCTGGTCCACGACCATCAGTGTGTGAACCCACACGTCACCTTCGGGATGCCAGTCCGGTTCCTGCGGACATCCGACCAGCGCCTGGATCTCCGGAAAGAGCTGTTCGAGGACACCAAGCTCCAACGCCAGTGCCAGGCCGATGGAGGGGCGTCGGCGCCAGGAGCAGCAGCTTCTCGACTTCGCCCCAAATCCGCTCCGCCGGCAGATCGTCGAGGCGAATCTGCTGGCACAATTCCTTCGTCGCGGGCTCGAGCGTGAACTCGAACCTCGCGGCAAACTGCATGGCCCGCAATACCCGCAGGCTGTCCTCGGGAAACGTTCGCGCGTCGACGGCCTTCAGCAATCCACGCCGGATGTCGTCCTGGCCGTGAAAAGGGTCGATGTACTCGTCGGTGAGTGGATCCCAGGCGATGGCGTTGATTGTGAAATCACGACGCCGCGCCGCTTCGGTAGTTGTGAGGTTCGGGTCGCCGGTAACCGCGAACGCTTTGTGCCCGCGGCCGATCCTCGATTCGGTGCGCGGCAGGGACACATCGACTTCTTCGACCTTGTAGACCGTGAAGCTCTCGCCGACGGTGTTCACATGGCCGATCTCGTCGAGCAGAGCCTTCACGCGCTCCGCAGGCAGGCCGAAGACTTCGATGTCGACGTCCTTGTTGGGCCGACCGAGCAGCTGGTCCCGCACCCAGCCGCCGACGATCAGCGCGCGACCGCCGGCTGTCCGTACACGTTCAGCGATCAGCCGCGCCGTTTCAAGACTCACCTGACGACCCTGAACCCGTAGTCGGTGTAGCGGAACGAAGGCGCCAGCTTGCTCCGGGCCGACGACCGGCTGATGGTGACCGCGTGCCGCCACGATCCGCCTCGCGACGCGCGCCGGACGCCGCTCGCGGGTCCGCGCGGATTGCTTGTCGGCGACTGCGCGTAGTACTCGCGCGAATGCCAGTCGGCGCACCATTCGTGGATGTTGGCGGCGATGCCGTGAAGACCGAACCGGTTCGGTGGCCCGAGATCCACCGGCCACGGGCCATCGAGTGGGCCGCGGCCGTCGTTCGGGATCCACGCGGGCAGATCGTCGCCCCACGGGTATCGGCCGCCTTCCACGCCGCCGCGTGCGGCGCGTTCCCACTCCGCTTCGGTGGGCAGCCGTACGCCGCCATACCACGCGCAGTAGGCCGCGGCGTCTTCCCAGCTGACGCCGACGACAGGCAGGTCGGGAGCCGTGAACGCGGTCAGCGACCAATCGCGTGGAGGCTCGTGGCCGGTGGCGGTCATGAACCGTTCGTACTCCGCCCGGGTGATCGGGAAGACAGCCATCTCGAACTCGTCCACGTCGACGTCATGCACCGGCGCTTCGTCGTCCTGACCATCCGTGCTTCCCATGAGGAACGTTCCCGACGGAATCGTCACGAAATCCATCAGAGGTTTGCGGCGTCGGGCTCCACACGTCGTCGGCCGTATTTCTTGACGAGCCGATCGGTGAACCCCGGCGCGATTGCGTTCAGAAGGACGAGGCCGCGCGCCGACACATGGGGATAAATCTCCGGCCGCGCCCGTCGAATGCCATCGACCATCGCCCTCGCCACGTCGTCGACCGTCTGCTTCGGTCCGAGTCCGGCCACCGAGTGTCCAAAGTCACGGTTCATCGCGTAGCGGAATTCGGTTTGCGTCGACACCGGGAAGACGATGCTGACTTCGATGGCCGTGCCGGCGAACTCGGTGCGGAGCGATTCGGCGAAGCCCACCTGGGCCGCCTTCGTCGCGCCGTAGGCGCTCATGGCCGGGATGCCGCGCTGGCCGACGATCGAGGACACGATCGTCAGGTGCCCGCTGGCCTGCCGGCGGAAGATCGGCAGGGCCGCTCGCGCCGTGAGATAGGTACCGATGAAGTTGACCTCCATCATCCGTCGCATCACGTCGGGCGGCGTCTCCTCGACCGTCCCGTAGAATCCGAAACCCGCGTTGCAGACGGCGATATGAAGGCCGCCGAACGTTGTCTCTGCGTGTGAGACGAGCCGGGCCACATCCGTCTCGGAGGTCACGTCCATGGTGACCGCCTCGGCACGACCACCCTCGCCGCGGATCTTCGCCACGGCTTCGTCGAGTTTGTCCGCGCGCCTGGCGCCGAGCACGACGGCGGCCCCGGCGCGCGCGAGATGCTGCGCCACCGCCAGTCCGATCCCCGATGAGGCGCCCGTCACCACGGCAACGCGTCCGCGCGGGTCCATGAAAGGCATAATACAGTCGCGATGGCACGTCCGTCCCAGGATCCCTGCATTCTGCTGCTGCGCGATCTCGTCGCGATCGACTCCGTCAACCCGACGCTGGTGCCGGGTGCGAGCGGTGAGGGTGCAATTGCTGCGGCGATCGCCGAGCACATGCGCTTGCTCGGTCTGGACGTCACGGTCCAGGAGGTTGCACCGGGACGGCCGAACGTGATTGGTGTGCTGAACGGCGACCATCCCGGTCCGTCGTTGATGCTGTGCGGGCATATCGACACCGTGGGCGTCGAGGGGATGCGCGACCCATTCGATCCGCGCGAGCGGGACGGCCGTCTGTTTGGACGCGGATCGCAGGACATGAAGGGTGGCGTCGCCGCGATGATCGATGCGGCGCGCGTGGCTGCTGAGCGCGGATTCTCTTCCGGCCGACTAATCGTTGCAGCCGTCGTCGACGAGGAATACGCCAGCCTCGGGGCGGACGCGCTCGTCACCGCCTGGGCCGCCGACATGGCCGTGGTCACCGAGCCCACCGACCTGCGGATTGGGGTCGGCCATAAAGGCTTTGCGTGGATTGACGTCATTACACGGGGGCGTGCCGCTCACGGCAGCCGTCCCGCCGACGGGCGCGATGCGATCATGCGGATGGGGCGAGTACTCGGACGTCTCGAGGCGCTCGACCGCACGATTCAGGCGCGCGACCCACACCCGGTGATGGGCACCGGCTCGCTCCATGCTTCCGTCATCGCTGGAGGCCGGGAACTGAGCAGCTATCCGGACCGCTGCGAGCTTCAATTCGAACGGCGGACGATCGCCGGGGAGACGGCGGAACGCGCCAGTCTGGAGATCCAGGAAATTCTCGACGCGCTCAGCGCCGAAGATCCGGAGTTCGAAGCGGAGGCGCGCCTGACGTTTTCACGGCCTCCCTATGAGTTGCCCCAGGGTCACCCGTTGCCCGCGGCGTTGGCCGCCGCTGCTTCGACGTCGGCGATTCGGAACGTGCCGACGGTCGGAATGAGCTTCTGGACGGATGCCGCCATCCTCGGCCATGCCGGCATCCCGACGGTGCTGTTCGGGCCTGGCGGAGCGGGACTCCACAGCACGGAAGAATATGTGAACGTGGAAGACGTAGTGGCCTGCCGCGACGCGTTGGCGTCGCTGGCGCTCGCCCTGCCGACTGTCAGCTCTCGATGAGACTTCGTGCCTTCGAACCGTACAGAACGAGTCTCGAGAGCTGACAGCCGCGGGATGTATTTCTCTTAGGCGCTCTTCTTCAACTCCAATTCGCGACCTGGCATGAGATGTCGGCTGGCGTCTCCCTCATAACGGCGCCGCGGCCCGCGGCCGCTGATCTCCCAACCCGGGGTATCGTGCCCGCATGATGTGCAGCGCATCATGACGCGCTTCCCCTCGACGTGCAGCACCGCGTCGTGTCCGCCGAGCCCGCAGAGCAGCTGATTGAGCCGCCCCATCGCGCGCGTGATCGCGCCATTTTCCGGACGAACATCCTGTTCGCCGGTCGAAACGCCCGCCGTTGCCGTAAGTTGCTGGGGATAATTGGTCACCATGCGAGTCTCCCTGTACCTCTCCTTTTGAGTTTCCAGATGGGACGCTCGATACCGTTCGGTCGTCCCGTCTCTCGTTCTGATGAGGTATCAAGAGGTATGCCACGCGACCTAAAATGCGCGAACTTCAGCTCAGCAAAGATCTTAACGAGCAATTACAAATCGGGCAGAGGGGAAAAGTGTCGCGCTTGGCGCAATAGATACTCCGCCTAATGGGTGGTTTGCTACAGGGGCTTTCCTACTGTGCGCTTCTGCGCTCACGCAGAACGCTGCGAACGACAAATCCGATATTTGCTGGACGTTCGCCCAGGCGGCGCATGAAGTAGGGAAACCACTCGCGGCCAAACGGAATGTAGACGCGCATGCGGTAGCCCGACGCGTGCAGTTGCGTCTGCAGATCGCGCCGCACGCCGAACAACATCTGAAACTCGTACGCGTCCTGCGCCAACCGCCGCTCGTTCGCGAACGCACGCGTGGCGGCAATCATCGCCGGATCGTGGGTGGCGATTGCCGGATACGTCCCGTCCGCGAGCAGCAGTTTCATGATGTCGACGAACGCCGCGTCAACATCCGTTTTGCTCTGGTAGGCGACGCCGCGCGGTTCCTTGTACGCGCCCTTGACCAATCGGACGCGGGCACCCAGCCGGTTCAGCCGGCGCGCATCCTCCACGCTGCGCGGCAGGCACGACTGCAGCACCAGACCCGCGTTGCGATAACCCTGCTGCCACATGGTCTCGAAAATGTCGAGGGTGACGTCCGTGTACGGCGAGTTCTCCATGTCGATCCGCACGAAGAAGGCGTGCGTGCCTCCGGCGTCGAGTATCCGGCGCAGGTTGTCGACGCAGGTGGCGCGATCGACGGTCAGCCCGAGCTGCGTGAGCTTGAGCGAAATGTTGCGGCCGATGTTCGAGCGGACGATCTGGTCGATGACGGTCAGGTACGACCGGGTCGCGGCATCCGCCTCCGCCATCGTTGCGACGCTTTCCCCGAGATAGTCGAGCGTCTGCGTCATGCCGGACGCTTCGATGGCCGCGGCCGCGGCGATGGCTTCTTCCGCGGTTTCGCCGGCGATGAACCGGCGCGCGAAGCTGCCGGGCCGCCGCAATCCGTGCGCCGACGCCAGATGTTTGAGGGTTCCGCTGCCCGCGAGCGCGTCGAAAAATGCTTTGGAAATGCTATCGAACATCAGTGAGTGCGGGGCGGACGTCGTGGTCCCGCAAGCAAGTGTTCGAGCGTACGCGCGTAGTACCGGAGCACGGTCCGCTCGCGTACCCGGAAGCGGCCACCGCGCTCGACGTAGATGATGTTGCGACCGGCAAGCGGCTCGGTGCCTTCCTCGACGGCCTGCCGTCCAGACCGGACGGCCAGGTTCGCCCCGGCGGCGGCCAACGCTTCCACGATCCCCTGGGCCCGGTCTTCGAGCTCACGCCTTCCGATCGACGGCCGCATAGCCGCGGCAACCACTGCCGTCGGCAGCACCTTGTAGAGGCCGCCGATCGTCTCGCGCACCATGTGGGCGAGCGCCAACACGTCGCGGCGGGATTCGCCGTCGTAGCCGCTCAACGGGATCGGCGTGCCGAATGTCACGATCGCCCGCGACTGATATCCGACCGCGTAGCGCACCATCTCCGCCACCTCTCGCGCAAACGGTCGGCTGCGTCGTTTGGTCGCCTGATGCGCCAGGATCCGATCTTCGAGGACCAGGTCGTACGACACCGCCAGCGGAACGATCACCGAATCAGCCCGGTGCGCCTGGAGCGCGGCGTGCAGGAGGCCCGTCTTCGGCGCCTTCAGCTCGCCCGAATAGCTGCGGCCGCCTTCGATGTAGAAGAGCAGATCGTGCCGATTCAGCAGCTCGGATACGTAGGCCTTCAGGGTGACGAGATACGCCGGGTCCCTGGCATTGCGGCGGATCGGGATCGCGCCGGTCACGTGCCGGTGGATCAGCCCGAGTGGGCCGCCGAAGAGATTGATCCCGGCCGCGATGACCGGAGGTCGCACGCTGTTGTCATCGAGGACCAGCGGCTCGACGAGGTAATCGAGATGGCTCCTGTGATTGGAGATATAGATGACGCGGCCGCGGCGAGTGGCCTCCTGCGCGATGGTGACGTGCTCGTAGAGCCGTTCGACTTTTCGCAGGATGGGATACAGGGGGTGTTTCAGGGCGCGGTAGATCGGGTAGCGTTGCGTCGTCCGGAGCTCGTCGAGATAGGCGTGGATCCGCTCGCGGGCGTCGATTTCCGATTGCCCGTGTCCCCCCCGCAGATAGCGGGCGACATCCTCTCGTGCCAAGACGGCCTGCGTGATGTCGTCGAGCATCATTTCTCCAGTTCGCGGCAGATGGCGTCGGTGAACTCCGTCGTGCTTGCCGTTCCGCCCATGTCGCGTGTCCGAACTTCGCCCCGGGTCAGCACGCGGCCGAGCGCGGCACGAATGCGCTGGCCATGCGCTGTTTCGCCGATGTAGTCGAGCATCATCAGCGCCGACAGCAGCAGGGCCGTCGGGTTCGCCATGTTCTTGTTGGCGATGTCGGGAGCACTGCCGTGAACCGCTTCGAAAATCGCGGAATCCACGCCCATGTTCGCCCCCGGCACGACACCCAGCCCGCCAACCAGTCCGGCGCAGAGATCCGAGACGATGTCACCGTAAAGGTTCGGAAGCAACAATACGTCAAATCTCTCCGGAAACATCACGAGCTGCATGCAGACGGCATCGACTATACGCTCATCGTAGGTGAGGTCGGTGTGCGATCGTGAGACCTTCCGCGTGCAGTTGAGGAACAGCCCGTCGCCGAGCTTCATGATGTTCGCCTTGTGGATGGCGGTGACGCGCTTTCGCCCATTGGCTTTGGCGTGGGCGAAGGCGAATTCGGCGATTCGCGTCGACGCCCGATCGGTGATGATTTTGAGGCTCTCGACGACACCCGGCACCACTTCGTGCTCGAGCCCCGAGTAGAGGTCTTCGGTGTTCTCACGAACGACGATGAGGTCCACATTCTGAAAGCGGCTGTCGACGCCTTCGAGGTTCTTCACCGGACGGAGGTTGGCATAAAGGTCCAGCGCCTTCCGCAGGCCGACGTTCACGCTCGTAAACCCTTCCCCGATAGGGGTGGTGACCGGACCTTTCAGCGCCACCTTGTTGCGGCGAATGGAGTCGAGCAGCTCGGCGGGCAGAGACGTATTGAACCGCTTGAAGGCGGTGACGCCCGCATCGTGCCGCTCCCAGTCGATCGGCACCCGCGCCACGGCAAGAATGCGGACAACCGCCTCGGTCACCTCGGGCCCGATGCCGTCGCCAGGAATCAGAGTGACGACGCGGGTCATGTCCCGCGTCACGCGCGGGCCAGGCGGGGCGCGAGCAGCGCCGCGATGGCCTCGAGCAACTTCTTGTCCTCAGCGCCGAACGCTGCCAGCCGATCGCTGTCGATGTCAATCTCGCCGAGGACGTCGTGCGCTCCATCAAAGCTGAGGATGGGCACGACGATCTCGGAGCGCGTTTTCACGCTGCACGCCAGATACCGCGGATCCGCATTCACGTCGTCGACGATGATGGTTTGTTTTTCGGCGGCGGCAGCGCCGCAGATGCCGCGCCCGAGCGGAATGCGTGTGTGGGGGGAAGGATCGCCAACGAAGGGGCCGAGCGCCAGTTCGTTGCCGTAGAGCAGGTAGATGCCGACCCAGTTGTAATCGGGCACGCGATCGTAGAGCCGCCGCACCGTGGCCTCCATCGCGCCAGTGGCGTCCGGTTCGTCGTCGATGGCGGCTCGGACCTCGTCGAGTACTTGCAGGTAGTTTGTCAAAGCACGTGGCACGTCTACTATCCTCAATCTTTCAATTCCCAGAACAACAGCGTCAGACCGCCGGCGAGCGGCACCAGCTGGAGCACGGTCGCCAGCTGATGGAGGCGAGCGAATTCGGTTCGGCGCGGGTCGTTTTCTGGAAGGCTGGAGGGCAGTCCGCCGATCTCCTTCTGCGTCCGTACGATATCTGGTGCCACGACGAATCCGGTCCACGCCGTGGCCGCCAGCATCAGACCAGCAATGGAGGCGCGAACGGCGAATCGTCTTGGCCGGGGCCCAAGTACGGCGCGCGCCGCAAGGCTGACGAGTATCACGCCGCTGCAGACATACGCGCTCCGATCGAACCTGCGGAGTGTTTCGGCGAAGAGCGTTGCCGCCTGCAGCCGGCCGCCAGCACCCGTCGATCCGAGGACGTCGAACATCGCAGGCGCCACCACGGCAGCGAGCGCGATCAAACCGCCCACCCACACCGCAAGCGCCAGCACCGCGGCATACCGCAGCGCAAGCATCCGCTCATTATAATTGACGCTGATGAGCGGCATCGACTGGCTACCGTGGAGCGCGGCGGCGTTCGCACGTGCCAAAGCCGAACGAAAACCGGTCCTGCTTTCGATTGTCACGACGTGGTCGCGCGGCTGTGACGAAATGGATCGAACAAGCTATGCCGATTCCGCCGTCGCCGGGCTCATTGCCGAGCGGTTCGTGCCGATCCGCGTTGACGCCGATCGGCGGCCGGATATCAGCAGCCGTTACACGCTCGGCGGGTGGCCGACCACTGCGTTTCTCAACGCCCACGGCGAGATTCTCGGCGGCGGCACGTTCGTCGGCATCGATCGTCTGCCATCCGTCCTGCAACGCGTAGTCGACGCCGTCGATGGTGCGGCCGCCGCGATGCCGCGTCGCCAGGACTTGGCCACATTCG
The DNA here is from genome assembly GCA_963804245.1 of uncultured Acidobacteriota bacterium. Taxonomy (GTDB): domain Bacteria; phylum Acidobacteriota; class Vicinamibacteria; order Vicinamibacterales; family 2-12-FULL-66-21; genus CAWDPQ01. The sequence goes on along the minus strand of CAWDPQ010000007.1, from coordinate 210,330 downwards.
GGGCGCGGGACAAGACAGCGGAAACGGTGGCGACGATGTCCACCGACAGGAAACCTTGGCCGTCGACGACATCGAAGCGGCGGTGTTCGGCACCTACGACGCTCATGACGGCACGTTTGGCGGCGTGCCGCGGTTTCCACATCCTGCGCCGATCCACCTGGCATTGGCGCATGCTCGCGCCGACCGCGACTCGCCGTACGCCGAGATGGCCACGACGTGCCTCGACGCGATGGGGTGGGGTGGGTTGTACGACGAGGTCGACGGAGGCTTCTTCAGGTACGCCAACGAGTCGGACTGGACGCGCCCGCAGTCCGAGAAGCTGCTCGACGTGAATGCCTCGCTGCTCGTGCTCTACCTCGATGGCTTCGAGACCCTGAATCTCGCGCGTTACGCGGAGCGCGCGGCCGATGTCCTTGGCTATGTTCAGCAGACGCTGGCCGACGTTCAGGACGGCGGCTGGGCCGCTTCGCAACAGGAGGCGCCGGAGTACTACGAGCTCGCCGACGCGAGCGCGCGTGCGGTCCGACCGGCGCCGCCCGTCGATAGCACGCTGCTCTCCGCCGCCCAATGCGACGATGGTTTCAGCGGCGCTGCGCGCGGCGCGCGTTTTCAGCGACGATGGCTTGCGGACGTTCGCGCTGCGATCGCTGGAGCGCGTCGTGCTTCGCCACTACCGGCCCGGTGGCGGCGTGGCGCACTGTATCGAGGGCGATCAGGAAGTGCGCGGTCTGGTCGACGATCAGATTGCCATGGCGTCTGCGCACCTCGACGCCTTCGACGTCACCGGCGACATCGTCTACGAAATGATGGCCGAGGAGCTGGCGCGCCAGGCGGTCATCGCCTGCCGCGACGAACGTGGCGGCGGATTCTTCGATCGGGCTTCCGACGCGCACGACGTCGGCCTGCTGCGGCATCCGTTGAAACCGTTCGTCGTCAATTGCGAAGCGGCCCGAATGCTGCGACGTCTTGCCGCGGTTTCCGGTGACAACGAATTCGCCGGCCTCGCGGACGAAACGTTGCGGGCGGTTGCGGCTCAGGCGGCGGCGCAGGGACCGCTGGCCGCGCACTACGTGCTCGCTGTGCGCGAGGCTGGAGTCAAGTGATAGACTTTCGGTTTCTTCGGCACATTTAGCGAATTCCCATGGCTACCACGTCCACTCCCACACTGCACAACATCGCCACGCGGCTGCGCATCGACTGCGTGCGGTCGACGACCGAAGCCGGCAGCGGACATCCCACGACCTGCCTCTCGGCGGCCGAAATCGTCGCCGTGCTGTTCTTCGCGGAGATGCGCTACGACCCGAAGAATCCGCGCAATCCGTACGCGGACCGGTTCGTGCTGTCGAAGGGCCATGCCGCACCGATCCTGTATGCCGCGTGGGCCGAAGCGGGCCTCTTTCCGCGTGAAAAACAGCTCGAGCTGCGCAGGATGGACTCCGATCTGGAGGGGCATCCGACGCCACGACTCCCGTTCGTGGACGTCGCCACGGGATCCCTGGGGCAAGGGATGTGTGCGGCCGTCGGCATCGCGCTGAACGCGCGGCGCATCGAGTCCGACTACCGGACGTATGCGCTCCTCGGCGACGGCGAGATCGCTGAAGGTTCGGTGTGGGAAGCGGCGAACATCTCGCAGTTCTACGAGCTCGACAACCTGTGCGCCATCGTCGACGTCAACGGTCTGGGCCAGAGCCGTGCGGCACAGTTCGATCACAACATGGCGGAGATCGAGCGGCGCTGGAACGCGTTCGGCTGGCACGCGATCGTCGTCGACGGGCACGATATCAAGTCGCTGCTCGACGCGTTCGCAACCGCGCGCGCCACGAAAGGCCGTCCCACCGCGATCGTCGCCCGCACGATCAAGGGCAAAGGGATCAAGGCGATCGAGGGCAAGGACGGCTGGCATGGCAAGGCGCTGAAGAAAGGGGAAGAAGCGGACAAGGCGATCGCCGAGCTCGAGGCGCAGCTGATTCCGGGAGAAGAGTCACCACGCATCGAGTCGCCGAAGCCGGGTGCTCCAGAGCCGGGAGAGCCCGATTACTCCCGCATGCCGGCGCCCGCCTACAAGAAGGGTGACCTCGTCGCCACGCGTGAGGCGTGGGGAACCGGCCTGGCTGCGCTCGGCGGCGTCGACCAGCGCGTCGTGGCGCTCGACGCTGACGTCAAGAATTCCACCTTCAGCGACCGGTTCGAGAAGGCGCACCCGAAGCGGTTCTACGAATGCTTCATCGCCGAGCAGGGAATGATCGGTGCGGCAATGGGCCTGGCGGCGCGCGGAGCGATCCCGTTTCCGTCGACGTTTGCCTGCTTCCTGACCCGCGCTGCCGATTTCATCCGCATGGCCGGCGTTTCCTTCTCCAACATCAAGTACGCCGGCTCCCACGCTGGCGTGTCGATCGGCGAAGACGGTCCATCGCAAATGGCTCTCGAGGATCTCGCGATGATGCGCGCTGTTCCGGGTTGTGCGGTGCTGTATCCATGCGACGGCGTCAGCACGGAACGGTTGATCGTCGAGATGGCGCGCTACAAAGGGCCGGCCTACATGCGCACGTCTCGGCCGAAGACCCCCGTCATCTACGAAGTCGGCGATTCCTTCCCGATCGGAGGCTCCAAGGTGTTGCGGCGGGGGAACAGCGACGAGGCGGTGGTCGTTGGTGCCGGCGTGACGGTCTTCGAGGCGCTGAAGGCCTACGACCAATTGAAGGCAGAGGGGATCGGCATCACCGTCATCGACGCATATTCCGTCGAGCCGATCGATGCCAAGACGCTCATCGAAACCGCGCGCGCCGCCGGCGGCGCGATCATCACGGTTGAAGATCACTACGCGGCGGGCGGGCTGGGGGATGCGGTGAGCGAAGCCGTCGCTCCCGCCGGCATCACGGTGCGCCGCCTGGCGGTGCGGGAGATCCCGCACAGCGGTCAACCCGACGAGCTCGTCGACCGCTACGGCATCTCCGCCCGTCACATCGTCGCCGCTGTTCGTAATGTGAAGAAGGCGGCGCGGGCGCACACTTCCGCCTGAAGGCGGAAGCCACGAACGCGACGCACATTCCGCCTGAAGGCGGAAGCTACGAACGCTGATACAAACGTGGCTTCCGGCTTCAGCCGGAAGTTCAGCTCACGAACGCTTCGTTCCGGAATAGCCCCGCAAACAGCTGGCGCAGCAGCTCGGGCCGCTCGCCGGTCAGCGACAGCAGATCCTCCCGGTCCAGGCGCAGGGCCACGACGTCGCGCCGCACGTTCGCCGACCTCCCCAGCCCCTGGCCCGCCATCGTGCTCATCGACCCGATGACGTCTCCGCCGCGGGCGGTGAGAGGAGGAGCACCGGTCGAGCTTTCCAGCGCGACTTCGCCGGCGAGCAGTAACCAGATGGCGGGTGGCGTGGATTCCGTGAAGAGCGGCTCGCCAACCTTCGTCGAGACAACCCGCGCGATATCGGCGAGATAGCGCATTTCCTCGGCAGACACGCGCGAGAAGATCGGAACGCGCTGCAGCGCCAGCACCTTTTCGACCGGCGCGAACCCGCCGGCGACGAGCGCTTCGAACTCCGCACCGGCATGGGTCGGATGCACAGCCGCCTCAGCGTCGCCGGCTCGACCGGCCAGCGTCGTGAAGAGACCGGTCACGAGATCGGTGTTATCCGAGAGCAGCGTGCGAAGCTCCTCGACCGTCAGGACGAGCGTCACCGCTCGTTCGACGGTGCGCAGCGTTTCCGCCATTGCCGTCCCCGACAGTGCCTCCGAGAACCCCAGCGCCATCGGCGCTTCCAGCCGCCGCGGTGCGCCGTTTCGGCTCGACGCCGTGACGCCGCCGTCGAGGAGCAAGTGAATGCTTTCGGGCACCGCACCTTCTTGCAGCAGCACGCTCCCCGGATCGTGTCGTACCTGACGGCCGGCACCGGTCAGGCGGAACAGCTCGTCGGCGCTCATGGAGGCGAAGAGCGGCAAGTTTCGCAGTCGCGAGGCGAGCTCTGCCGCCGGCAGCGGCTCGTGCCAGAGCTCGCGCCGCCGCTCGGTCGGCATGCGCTTTTCCGCCAGCGCCCACGACGCCGCTTCGAACACGTACCAGTCGCGCACATCGCGATGCGCCAGCACATGCTCGATGTCATCGGCGAGCGCCCAGACCTTGTGTTGCCCGACAACGTCGATCGCGCAGGCGGCGATCACCTGATCGTCGTCGTTGATGAGTTGCAGGAGCGTTTCCTCGACGTCGCGAGGACGCGTCTTTATCAGGACGTTGCCGCGCCGTACTTTCTCGTCGAGCGGCATTTCCTCGAGCACGAGCAGGATCTGTTTGCGCAAGGGACCGCTCAGAATGTTGTCGAGATATTCCAGGGCGCTCGCTCGCGTTCTCTGATCGCCGTGTTGCAGCGTCCAGCGTGCGGCGCCGATGTCCTTCCAGTCGTACGTCAATCCGAGGAGTCGGAAGATCCTGTCGACAATTCTCTCGATCTTTTGATCGAGGGCGCGGGCCAGGAGCGAGTCGGCCGGCAGCGCCTGTTTCCCGAACAGGTTGTAGCGCAGAGAGAGGTAGTTGAAATATTGGCGTCCCTCCGCCAGCGTCAGCTTTTCGATCGTTTCGCGCGGGAAGTTCAGCTGGCCGCCCTCACGGCGCAGCCGCTCGAGCGCGGTGACCACCTTGTAACGCAGGAATCCATCTGACTCGTCGAGGGCGGCTGCCAGGACGTCCGCTGACTTCTGAGTGGGAATGAGCGCCAGCGTCGCCGGGATATGGCGCCGTACCCAGATGTCTTCTTCCGGATCGCGCATGAAGTGCGCGAGGACGTCGATCACCGGCTCGCCGTAGCTGACGAGCACCGCGCGTGCCTGGCCCTTCAACCGGCGGTGCCGCAGCAGCGCAACGAGCGTCGGCACGAAGACGAAATCGCCCGTGCCGCTGGCGCGCACGCTCATCATGGCTTCGTCGGCCACTTCCGGCACCGGGTCGTACAACAACGGAATCAACAGGCGCTTGAAGCGCGGATCGGCCGTCTGCCGGATGGCGACCGCGACGTCGCGTCTCGCGTCCCGCGTTTCGTTGGACGTGTCTGCGATGGCCCCGACGAACGTCGCCTCCGCGACATCGTGATCGTCCGCCTTCGAGCTTTCGGCGAGCGCAGCCGCCGCCGTGATGCGAATACGCGGGTCGGGATCGGAAACCATCGGGCGCGCGAGTGTGGCCGCATCCTCGTGACTGATGACGGTCAGCGCGCTGATTGCTGCGGCGCGGACCCCGGGGTCCGAATCTCCCAGCATGCGGCGGATGTGCGGCGCCCAGCGCTCCGCGATGTCGGGACGCGCCGCGCCCAGCGCTCCCAGCGCGCGTACGCGGACCACCGGCGACTCGTGATAGAGGAGCAGCGGCGTCACGAGATTTCGCTTGTCGAGCGATTCCAACACGTCGATGGCGTATACCACCCGTGCCGGATCCGGATGCGCCAGCTCCTGAACGAGAGACTCCACGGTCGACAGCTCGGATCCGCTCAGGCGCACTTCCTCCGGTCTGACGACGCGCTGTTCGATGCTCCGACGGAACGAAGCGAGGTACTCCCGCTTGGCGCGGAACGCCATGAAGTACCACAGCACGACCAGCACCAGGCTGACGTAACTGAGCTGATACCACGCGAGGGCGAGGCCCCAGGGCTGAATCAGAATCAGCATCAGCAACGCCCCGAGTCCGCGTGAGACGCGGTCGACCGTCACGTCGACGAATGGCTTCACTTCCTGACGCAGCTGCGAGGGCAGTGGCAGGAAGAGCACTTCACGGGTCGTCTTGTCGACGGTGTAACGGAACGAGCGATCCATGACGCTCGAGAACGCCGGCGCCCACAGCACCTTGTAGGCGATGATGAGCGATGCGGTGATGCCGAGGTTCGTCGGCAGGATCAGCAGGGCGAAGCCGATTCCGAGGTAGCGGTGGATGCGCGGCGTGATCCAGACCTGGATGACGAACGCCGCGGCCGAGATGTAGAACCGCACTTGCGCGAGGAACGCGCCGATCGAATCTTCCCGTCCAGCCCCTTTGAAGATTTCGGCCGCCATGTTGAGCTGCTGGTCGATGAGCGCAGCGCCAAGCGATCCGAACCCAATCACCAGGGCGATGAGCTGGATCTGCTTCGACTCTCTCATCAGGTCGAACGCGCGCGCGATGCTGACTCCGCGTTCCTCGTCGACGGCCGGCGCCCGCTTCGGCCGCCTTCTGTTCCCGGCCGAGGACGATGGAAACGATGATGAGGCAGGCGATGAGAGCAAACGCGCTCCAGAGGAGCAGCGAATTGGCGCCAACCGTCTCGATGATTGCGGCCGTGAGACCGGCGCCGACCATGCCGCCGAGCATGACGCCGCCGCCGATGAAGCCGAACAGCCGTTTGGCCTGGCGCGGGTCGTAGATGCCGTTGGCGAGAGTCCAGAACTGGCTGATGAGCAAGGCGCCGAGCAGGAGCCCCCACAAATAGAACAGCGACGGACACCCACTCGGCCCGTGTTCTGAAGAGCGCCCAGAAGAGAATCATGACGCCGGCCATGATGGCTTGCGTAATGGGCAACGCCCAGCGCCGGGGCAGCACGCTGACCATTCGCGTGTAGCCCAGCATGAGCACGCCGATGACCAGGCCCGACCCGAAGATCACCCAGGGCACGTTGACCGCGCCCAGGCTGGAGATCAGTTTTGACCTCGTGAGGGGCTGGATGATGTTGTAGGCCGTCATCGCCAGGAACGAGTAGGCGAACATCAGGAGGGCGGTGACGGTTTCCTCCCGGCGAATGTCGGCCAATGGAGCGAGCACCCGCTGCAGCAGGGACATGGAGACCTCAATGAGAAGTAATCGGTCCGGTCAATCTAAGCGATGAATGAACTGAAGTAAACTGCGGCACTCCATGCTCCTCTGGGCTCGGCGGGTCTTCGACGTCAAGGCCGGAGAAGGTCTGCCCGTCGCGCTGACCTTCGTCTACATCGCGTTGGTCGTTTGCGCCTTCCTCCTCGCCAAGCCGATTCGAAACGCGCTCTTCCTGAAACAGTACGGTCCTTACGCCCTGGTCTACGTCTATGCCGCCGTACCGGCCGTCCTGGCGGTCTTCGTGCCGATCTACTCCAGGATTGCCGCCCGCTTCGGCTCCCGGGTCGTGGCCATTGCCACGCTGCTGTTTTTCAGCACCAACGTACTCCTTTTCTGGTACGGCTTCCGATTTCATCGGTTCTGGCTGCTGCCGGGCATCCTGTATGTCTGGGTCAACTGCTTCGGCATTATCGCGCCCGTCCAGGCGTGGAGCCTGACGAATGCGTTGTTCGACACGCGCCAGGCCAAACGGCTGTTTGGCCTGATCGGCTCGGGCGCCTCGCTCGGCGCGATCGCGGGCGGGATGTTGGCGCGGTTTCTCGTGGGTCCCGTCGGCGGCGCGGTCAACCTGCTGCTCGTTCTGGCCTTCCTCATCATGATCGCCGCCGTCCTGGTGAGCCTCGTCAGCGTCCGCAGGATTCGCGGCCGTGTCGAGCGCACGCGGCAGGTCCAATCGGCCAAGGTTCGCGACACGTGGCGTGAAATCGCCGCTACGCCATATCTTCGTCAGATTGCCGCGGTCGTCTTCCTCATGACCATCGCGACCCAATGGACCGCGTTCCAGCTCAGTCTGATGGCCGATCGGCGGTTCGGCGGCAGCGCCGATGACCTCACCGAGTTCTTCGGCACCTTCAACGTCGCGCTCGGGATCTTCAGTTTTCTGGTTCAACTCTTTGCCACCGGCCGTCTCCTGCGCAACTTCGGCGTTGGCGTGACCCTGCTCGTTCTGCCCTACGCCCTCGCCGGCGGCAACGCGCTGATTCTCCTCTTTCCGGCCTTCTGGTCGGTGCTCGTGACCAATGCGTTCGACCAGGGGCTGCGATTCTCGGTGGACAAGGCCACGCACGAGCTCCTGTATCTGCCGATTGCCGCCGCCGACCGCGGCCGTGTGAAGAATGCCATTGAGATCGTCCTGAGCGGCATCGCCGATGCTCTTGGTGCTGTCTGCCTGGGGCTGGCGACGCTGGGATTCTTCGTCTTGCCCGGCCTCGGTCTCGACCTCCGCGGCATCGCCGCCCTCAACGCCTGTCTGCTCGGCACCTGGATTGCCATCGCCTGGCGGCTTCGCGCCGGCTACGTTCGCACGATTCACGAGAGCATCCATCAACACCGCATCGACAGCGAGCGTCTGCCTTCCGGCGGCGTCGATCTTTCCGCCGCCGCTGTGCTCAAGGGCAAGCTCGGCGCCACCGATCCCACGGAGGTGCGCTATGCGCTGGCGCTGATCGAAGGGCAGCAGAGCAGAACCTGGCATCCCGCACTGCGGGCTCTTCTCACCCATCCGGACGGCGAGATCCGACGGCGCGCACTCGCGCTGCTCAGCGCCGGCGGTGACAAGGAGATTGCGGACCAGGCGGCCATGATGCTGCGCGATCCGGACATCGGCGTCCGCACCGAGGCGTTGCTCTATCTCTCCCGGGAAGTCGGGCTCGACCCACTCCGCCAGATCGAGAAACTGGGCGAAGTCGAAGGATTCTCCATCCGCGCCGGTACGGTCGCCTTCCTCGCAGCCCCGGGGCCGGCGCAGAACCTCGAGGCGGCCCGGCTGATGCTCGATGCGATGGTCGGAAATCACGGCGCCGACGGGGAACGCGACCGCACCGAGGCCGCCCGCCTCCTCGGCACCGTACCCGAAGACATGTTGGACCTGCTCGGACGGCTGGTCGAGGACGAAGACCCGGACGTGGCGCGTCAGGCGATCCGATCGGCGCGCGCCGCGGCGCGCGAAGAGCTCTTTCCGTCGCTGCTCGTCGCCCTTGGCCGATCGGAGGTTGCCGACGATGCCGCCGGCGCACTCGCCCGCCTCGGTAACGCCATCGTGCCGGAGCTCGCCGAGGCGCTCGCCTCCGCTGAGGTGCCAATCGACACCCGTCGCGAGATCCCGTCGGTACTCCTTCGAATCGGATCGCCAGAGGCGGAAGAGGTGCTCGTCGATGGGCTGTTGCAGGCCGACGGAACCCTGCGCCATCGCGTAATTGCTTCGCTCAACAAATTGAGGGTGTTGCACCCCGACGTGCGGGTCGAGTCGGGGGTGATCGAGGTCCTGCTGGCAGCGGAGATTGCCGGCCATTACCGCTCGTACCAGGTCATGGGGCCGCTTCGCGCCCGTCTGAAGGAGGACGATTCGGTGCTCGAGGCGATGCGCCACGCCATGGAACAGGAGCTCGAGCGGATATTCCGGCTCATGGCTCTCATCTTCCCGGCGGCGGGCCTGCACGATGCCTATGTCGGCGTCCGCTCATCGAATCCGATCGTCAGAGCCAACGCGCTCGAGTTCCTCGACAGTACGTTGAAGCCGGAGCTGCGGCAGATACTGGTTCCGCTTCTCGATTCGACGGTCACCACCGAAGAGCGCGTGGCGTTGGCCGACCGCTTCGTCGGCGCGCCGCTCGAGACGCCCGAACAAGCGATCGCGACCATGCTGGAGAGCGAAGACGTCTGGCTGCGATCCTGTGGAATCTACGCCATTGGCGCGCTCCGGCTGCGCGGATTCGAATCTGCCTTGGTCAAATTCGAGGCGTCGGCCGACACCGTCTTGAAAGAGGCGGCGCGCTCGTCGCGCGCGCGGCTGGCAGGTCAGCGACGTGGCATTCAGCCGCAGGAGCCGGTGCCGTCCGACATGAACCTGGGTGTCGGTGCCGGCTAGTCTGGCTCCGGCGGCCGTTCGCTCCCAGTTGGCGGCGTGGGGGCGAGGATGCGTTTGTGTTCGCTGACCCGCACGAGACGCTCGACACGCATGGCCAGCGCTGGCGAGACAGCCTGCGGACCATCGGTCAGATAGCTCTCCAGGTCGGCATAGCTGAAACCCATCTCTGCTTCATCCGTCTGACCCGGCCAGAGACCGGCGCTTGGCGGCTTGTCGATGATCGCTGACGGCACCTCGAGCGTTCTCGCCAGTGTCTGCACGTCGCTCTTCAGCAGGTTGCCGAGCGGCAGGATGTCGACCCCGCCGTCGCCGTATTTCGTGAAGTAGCCAATGAGCAGTTCCGACCGATTGCCGGTGCCGGCCACCAGGTAGTTCAACGAGTTGGCGATGTAATAGAGCACGGACATCCGGAGACGCGGTTTGATGTTGGCCAGTGGAATCCGCGCCCTGAGGTCGGTGCTCCCGGCCGTGGACGGCTGGGCAATGGCTTCCGGCAACCGGCCAACAGCGGACTTCAGGTCGGAGACGAGCCGATCGTAGGCTGGCGCCAGGTCCACGCGAATCGTGGCGACCTTGAAATGATCCGCCAGCATCTTGGCGTCCACCTCGTCGCCCGCGTCGCTGTGGCAGGGCATCAGGACGCCAACCACCTGATCTTCCATGGCGATCTGCGACAGCCGCAGCACCACCGCCGAATCGACTCCACCGCTCAGCCCGACGACGATGCCGCGCGCGCCCGAAGCGTTGACCTGTTCTCTTATCCAGTCCGATAACTCTGTGGCTCGCTGCATGTCTGCCGAACCTATCGGTGGGTCACGAGGCGAGCTGTTGCTGTACGACCCGCAGGAAGGCGTCGACGATGCTCGGATCGAATTGCAGGCCGCGTTGGCGCTCGATCTCGGCGATCGCTTCTTCGACGGGCCATGCCGGCTTGTACGGCCGCTTTTGCGTGAGCGCGTCGAACACGTCGGCAACGCCGACGATGCGTCCGGCAAGAGGAATCTGATTTCCGGCCAGGCCGGCGTAGCCGGAACCGTCCCACCGTTCGTGATGGCTGAACGCGATTTCCTCCGCCAGGCGCAGCAGCGCGAATCGGCTGCCGGAGAGAATCCGGGCGCCGATTGAGGTGTGCGTCTTCACCAGCTCGAATTCCGCCGCCGTCAACTTGCCGAGCTTGAGGAGGATGGAGTCGGGAATTCCGATCTTGCCGACGTCGTGAAGCGGCGCCGCACGGCGAATGAGCGACACTTGTGCATCCGACAACCCCAGCTCCCGGGCCAGGAGCGCCGCCATTTCGCCAACCCGCTCGGTGTGCTGACCCGTGGTGTCGTCACGGAACTCGGCCGCCTTCGCCAGCCGCTCGATGATCTCGATCTGCGCCGCCTCCAGCTCGCGCGTGCGGTCGCGCACCTTCGCTTCGAGCATCTGGTTCTGACTTTGAATCTGCAGATAGAGAAACCGCGTTTCGAGCAGCGTGCGAATGCGCAGCAGCACTTCGTCGGGATTGAAGGGTTTGTTGACGAAGTCCTTGGCCCCGCGTGACAACGCCTCCCGTCGCGCCTCCGGCGTCAAGTCGCCGGTCAGCATCACGATCGGCAGATAGCTGGCCTCGATGATCTGGTTGAGCCGATCCATCACTTCCAGGCCGTCCATGTGCGGCATGTGAAGATCGAGCAGGACGAGATCCGGACGGGTGTGCACGTACAACGAAGCCGCTTCGCGGGGATCGTTGGTGCTGTCGAGCTTGTGGAAGCCGGCGTTCCGCAGCACGCGACTCAACACCTCCACGTTCCCGGGCTCATCGTCGATGATGAGGATGCGGGCGTGCTTGAAGCTGCGTTGGGTCATCGACGCGCGCATCACTCGGCTGCTCCGGGCGTGGACACCGGGTCAGCATTGACGATGGCCTCTACGGCCGGTGAATCGGGCCACACCACCACGGGTGAGGCAGTGTATCGCGCGTGTGCCAGGGCCGATTGAAAAAGTGCCGTTTCTGCCGCGTAAAAACCAAGTTTCAGATAATGACGTGCCAGGATGTAGAGCTCGCCGAGGAAAAGCACTGCCATCATGTGCAATCCTGATCGAGGCGCACCGGGAGAGGCGACGGCGTAGAGGGCAAGGACGAGCAGGAAGGCGGCACCGTTGAGCACATACAGGAGCAGAACGCGCCCGAAATTCCGCCGGATGAACCGGACGGAGGCCAGGAGAGCGCCAAGGGCGCTGCGCCGGTCTTCGACGACAATCCTCACTCGGGCGAAGTCGAAGACCATGACGCAGGCGAGCAGCACCGCGCCGAACACCAGGTAGCCACCCAGGCGGAGGGCAAAGGCTTCGCGCTCGACCGTGAGATCGCGAACCAGCCACGGGTAGAGCTCATCGAAGATCCAGTCGTGGAGCTCACCGAACAAGAACGCGTAAACGAACCAGCCGATTACGCCGAGGCGGAAGAAGCGCCAGAAATGCGTGCCGCACGCGGCAAAAAAACCTGCCGTGCGCGTGGGGCGATCGCGCGCGAAGCGATCCAGGACGCCGCCGCTCAGGAACGACCAGATGACGAGCCACGCCACCGTGGCGCCGGCGATGGTGCTCGCGAGTGGGACGTTGTCGAGCAACCCGGACAGGTTCTGGAGTACGGCGCCGAACCCGATGAGCGAAGGGCCGAACGTTTTCCCCAGCCCCGCCGCCTGCGCCGAGAACTCCTGCCACCAGTCGTAGTTGACTCCGGAAGCCACCGAGTCGGCGACCAGGCTGGTACCGAGCTGCGCTTCGATCATCCCGCGCAGGGCCAGCGACAGCGGCAGCGCCACCATCAGTGTCACGAGGAACATTCCCATGACGACGGAGGGCGCGCGGTTCACACGACGGAAACCCTCACGAAAGGCGGAAGTCGTGGTCATCCTCAGATGAAAACCCCGTAGGTCAACAGGTGATCCTGCAGCCAAATCAGCCAGGCGAGCGACCACTTGCGCGCCGCCGGCGCGGCTTTCGGCGCAAGCGTCATGGAATTGTTGGTGAGGTTGGCGTCGAGCAGCAGCACGCGATCCGGATCGACTTCAGCGAACCGCGCGCGTGAGGCCTGCACCAGCTCGAAAGCCTTCCACCGATCGCGCCCGTTCCAGCGCCATCGCATCTCCTGCCCGTTCTCGAAGACGACCCGCACGTCGACCGGGAAGATACCTTCGCGGTGGCGGCGTACGACCACGGTCGTCCGATAGCGATCGGCCGCCGCCTCATCACCGCTCTTGAACGTCTGCTGCTGGCTGTCGCCGAAAAATCCGCGGTCTGTCGCCGGAGCGCTCCGCAGCGAGTCGATGCCGTAGTCGAACGTCGCCGAGCTGCGGTACACCTGGTCGACGAACCACGTCAGGTCCTGACCGCTGACTTCATTAACGATGGCGAAGAAGTCGTCCGGCTTCGGATGCTTGAACGCCCAGCGCGAATAGTAGGTCGACAGAATGCGCTGCAGCGTCTGCCACCCGAGCATTCGCTCGAGCGTATGCAGCCAGACGGCAGTCTTGTCGTAGGTAATGGCGCCGGCGGTCCCGGGCCAGTACTGCCAGCTCGGCGTGGCCTGGGTCTCATTGTTTGCGGCGGCGCGATAGCCCGTGAGCAGATTACCGTCGACGGCGCGCGACAACGGCACGTCCCGGAAGGTCCAGGGAAGGAAACCGCCGAAATAGCGTTTGACCAGGTAGTTGGGCTCGAAGACCTCTGCGATCGTCCGCGCCGTCGCGAACGTATTGAGTCCTTCGTCCATCCACGCGTGCTCGAATTCATTGGTCGCGACAACGCCGTACCAGAACTGGTGGCCCGCCTCGTGAATCGTGACGCCCTCCGGCTGCGTCGCCCCGCGCGGGGCCAGCCAGCGTGTGCCTGCCGTGAACAAGGTTGGATATTCCATGCCGCCGGCGTCGCTCTGCCAGGCCGGATCGACAATGGTGATGTGACCGTAGGGGTAGGCGCCGAACCACTCACCGTAGTACTTGAGGACAGCGCGCGTGGCGGCGAAGTGCCGATCGGCCTGGGCCTCGTGCTCGGGCTGCAGCAACAAGCGCATGCGCACGGCCGGCAGCGTCGCATGTTCGAACTGGGCGGTGCGCTCGCGATAGTGAGGACTTGTCGTCCAGGCAAAATCGTGGACGTCTTCCTGATAGTACTGGTGCGTGGTCGTGCCGTCCCCCTCCTCGCGCCGGCTGCGCTCGACCCCGGTGGCGCCGACCACCCACCCCGAAGGCACCGTCAGCCGCACGTCGTAGTTACCGAAGTCGGCGAAGAATTCCGTCGACAGGTGGAACTGGTGGCAGTTCCAGCCGGAGTCTTCGAACACGCCGATCTTGGGAAACCACTGGGCGAGGAAGTAGTGGTCGCCAACGACGCCGGTGCGGGCAAAGGTGCGGGGCACGCGAGACGACCAGGTGATCCGCACGTTGATCGTTTCGCCCGGGCCCACCGGCCTATCCAGCGGCACCTCGGCAACCGTCCGATCCTCCGCGTTCCCATCGTCTGGCGCGATGAAGCGAATGCGGCTGGTGGCGTCAACCGGAGGACCGGAGCGAATCACACGCAGACTGGTGATGTCGGTCCAACCCCAGTCGGTTTCCAGCCGGCGGCCGGCGGGCCTCATGCCCGTCGCGTACTGCAGCTCGCGCATCCAGGTGGATCGGCCGTTGCGCCAGGCGTTGTAATAGAGGTGAAACTGCAGCGATTTGGCGGCGGCGGTCGACGTGTTGCGCCAGGTGAGCAGCTCCTCACCGCGCAAGGTCCGGCTCGCCGGATCGAGTCGCGCGTTTATCACATAGCTGGCATTCCGCGGAGATCGCGACGGCTGGGCGACGGAAGGGGAGGGCGCCGGCGCCGCTGGAAGTTGTTGCTCTGAAGACCCGCCAGAACTGAGCGCCAGTAGCACTACGAGGGCTGCGCACCGCGCGAGCACGCGGCAATCCTACACCAGAACTGTTGCGCGCCCCGCCGCTGGGTATAATCGGCAGAACCTTGGTCGTCCTTATTCCTTCAACCTTCTTCCTTCATCCTTCTTCCTTCGTCCTTTCTTTTTTGGGGGTCGCAGCGCAATGGCATCACAGTCGGGCACCATCAAAGTCGTGCACTTTGGCCTCGGACCGATCGGCACCGCCGTCGTCCGGCAGGTCGCCGGGCGCAAGGGCTTCAAGATCGTCGGCGCCGTGGACATCGATCCGGCCAAGGTCGGAAAGGACCTGGGAGAAGTGGCCGGCCTCGATCGCCGGCTGAAAGTGAAGGTCAACGCCAACGCCAGGAAGACAATCAGCGCGGGCAAGCCCGACGTTGTCGTGCTGTGCACGAGCTCGTCGATGAAGGGCGTGATGCCGCAGATCGAGACAATCCTGAAGCTGAAGGTGCCGATCGTCTCGACCACCGAGGAGTTGTCGTATCCATCGAAAGCGAACCTTCGCTATGCCCGTGCCGTGCACAAGCTCGCGAAAAAATCGAAGGTTGCGGTTCTCGGGACCGGCGTCAATCCGGGCTTCGTCATGGACGCCTTGCCGATCACGCTGACCGGTGTCTGCGAACGGGTCGAGGCCATTCGCGTCGATCGCATTCAGGATGCGCGAATCCGCCGCCTGCCGTTCCAGCAGAAGATTGGCGCCGGGTTGACCCGCGATCAGTTTCAGAAGAAGGTCGACGACGGGAGTGTCCGCCACGTCGGCCTGACCGAATCGGTGTCGATGATTGCCGATGCCCTGGGCTGGAAGCTGGATCGCATCACCGACGAGATTCAGCCAAAGATGGCCACGATGACCGTGGCCAGCGAATTTCTCGCGGTCGATCCCGGCTACGTGTGCGGGATCGTGCAGGACGGCATCGGCTACCGCGATGGCCAGCCGGTCATCACCCTGCACATGGAGGCCTATCTCGGTGCACCCGAGTCGTACGATTCAGTGGAGATCACGGGATCGCCGGCGATCCACTCGAAGATTGCCGGCGGCGTTCACGGCGACATCGCGACAGCGTCGATCGTCGTCAACTCGCTGCCGAAGATTCTGGAAGTCGCGCCCGGACTTCACACCATGCGCGACATGCCCATCCCGTCGTTCTTTGCTGGTGGGCGATAGGCCGTCGGCCCGGCCGGCGTGACCCGCCCAGGACGTGCCGACCACACGGGCCGGCGCGCCCTGGTTCACGAGACGTTACGAAAGCCCAGCCGCTTCCGCTTGAGGAAGAGGCCCTTCCTGGAGATACCAAGTATCCGCGAGGCCTCTTCGACGCGGCCGTGCGAGCGGTCGAGAGCGCGCCGGACCATCACTTGTTCGAGCAGCTGCACCGCCGCCGGCAGCGGCTGATCGAGCGCGAGCCGCAGCTCCTCCTGCGCGGTCGTCGGCGCCGGGATGGTCCGACGCGATGCCTGTATGTCTGGTGACAGCATCGCCGGAGTGATGGTGGTATCAGGCTCCACCATCGCCACGATGCGCCGCACCTCGTTGGCCAGCTGCCGGATGTTCCCCGGCCACGAAAAGAGCAGCAGGTACTCGAGCGCCTCGTCGCTGAGGGTGAGGCGTCCCTTGCGCTGTTCGTCGCCGTAGCGCCGCAGGTAGTGGTGGACGAGCGGCGGGATCTCTTCACGACGTTCGCGCAGCGGCGGCAGCTTGAGGTGCACGGGATTGAGGCGGTAGAACAGGTCCTCTCGGAAGCGTCCCTCGGCGACGAGCTTCTCGAGCGTGGCGTTGGTCGCGGCGACGATGCGGACGTCGACGAGGATCGGGTGCGGCTCGCCGAGCGGATGGATCTCGCGGGTCTCGAGGAAGCGCAGCAGCTTCGGCTGAACCTCGAGGTTGACGTCGGCGATTTCGTCGAGGAAGAGCGTGCCGCCGGCGGCGGCGCGGATGACGCCGCCGAAGGCGGTGTCTGCCCCTGTGAATGCCCCTTTCTTGTAGCCGAACAGCTGGCTCTCCAGCATGTCGCGCGGCACCGCCGTGCAGTTGAACGGCAGGAATGGCTTGTCGGCACGGTCCGAGGCGCGGTGGATCGCCCGTGCCAGCATCTCTTTGCCGGTGCCCGTTTCCCCGGTGAGGAGGACGGACAGCGGCGTGGGCGCGATGCGGCGGGCGATCGCCAAGGTCTCCGCCATCTGTTCGGAGGCCCAGATGCTGTCGGGATCCCCTTCGAGCGCGTCGGCCGGCCAGAGCGCCGCCCGTTGTTTCTCGTCCCGCCGGTACTGATCCAGGGCGACCGCCGTCGCCAGCAGTTTGCGGATGGCGGCGAAGGTGCAGTACGGGTCGATGGCTGTCTTCGGGCGGGCGACGATCTGCCACATCTCGTCGCGATAGCGTCCAACCGGGAGGACTTCGATGCCCTCCGGGCACGTGTCCGCGGCGCGGACGGCGTCGCGATCGTTCCATCCCCGCTGTTCGATGACGCGAGTGCTCTTGCCGCCGGTAGCGACGAGCGCAACCATCTCGGTGCACTCCGCGCCTTCGAGCACGGCCAGCGCTTCGCGTCCGAGGACGTGAGGATGTCCGGACAAGTCGAGCAGGGTGACGGCGCTATCGAGGTTGGGGGAGGGGAGCACACCCTCATGAGATAGCTCTGTCGTGCTTGCGAGCTGGTTGAGAGGCGTAGTTCTCACCATGTCCGTGATGAGAGCAGTATTGGAAACAGCACGAGCCACGCGAATCGAGCGGCCGAGTGCTTCCTGAGCGCCAAGGATGTTCTCTTGTGTTGCTCGAATAGCCGCGATAGCGTTGTTTGCCTCGGCCACTGTCGTAGCGTCAGGGGCTCCTATCGACGCCTTGATCACATCCTTCGTGGCTGCTTCAGACTGGGCGTCCAATCCGAGCGCGCGTGCGCGCCGAATCCTCAACCTTATCTCAGACAAGTTGTCCCCAAAATCATTTGCGAGCTTGATTGCATCGGAGAGATCGTCTATTGCACCCTTCAATTTTCTCTCGGCTATAGCGAGGCGGGATCGGGACGCGAGCTCACTGATTGCATCCCAATGCGGCCTGGCCACCGCGTCTGCGCTGGCACGACGAGCCGTCTCTTCAAACAGAATCCGGCATTCTGAATAGCGGCCCGCGGTTATCTCTAGGTTGGCGAGACTATCTAAAGCCGCACGAATCAAATGCTTGTTGCCTCCTGAAGCACCCAGAGCATACTCAACGCATTTTCGCGCGGGTTCGAGGTGACCCATTCGTTCGAGCACGTGCGATTTGTTTATTGCCGCTGCGAGCTTCGTATGATGGTGACCCGACTGCAGCGAGAGCGACGCTGCCGAGTCGGCGGCCGCAATCGCTGCCTCGTTATCACCAAGCAACATGTGCACAACAGAACGGTCTATTTCGAGTATTCCTTGTAGCCAGACGTTTGGATTGTTGACCAGCAGCCGATCGGCAAGGCTGTAGTGTCGCTGTGCTTCAACTAGTGAACCTCGTCGTGCTTCGGTCCGCCCAACGTAGATCCGGAGTTGGGCCAGGAGGGTTGAATCGCCAGCTCGTGCCACGGCGAGTCGTACATGCGGGAGGGCCGCGAGCGGCGTTTCCAGTGACCGGAAAGTCAAAGCCAGCCACATGTAGGTCAGCTCAATAGACGCGCGGAGCACTAAATATCGGCCTTGCCCCGCATGCGCCCGTGCAGATTCGAGGTGTTCAATGCTCGCTGCGAGTTCACCAGCATTGAATGCGTGCATCGCCAAGACCCGCTCGATTCGTGCCGTGTATTCTGCAGAGGGTCTAAGCCGAAGAGCTTCGCGCGCGCTAACCGCTGCTGTCTCTTCAATTCCAGTTTCAAAGGCTAGTTCAGCCAACAACGTAAGAAACAGTTCCTCGTTGTGAGCTCGCAACACGGGACGGTCGGATTCAAGCTTGGATAGAGCATCCTGGAAGCGACCGACTCGCGAGAGAGAGGAGATGTCGTCGAATAGAGTGGCAGCAGCGATATTCATCTGAGGTGAAATTAGTGGACCGAATCTGTTCGCGCGTCTTGAGAAATTCGCAATCGAGCACTTTCCAACAGAGCACTAAGCGTGAGACCGTCCTGCGGGGCAGTAACGACAACAGTCTGTAGCTGGAAGTTTGGGTCCCTCGAAGCTAGAAGATCCTTCATCCGGCCACAAATAAGATCTGCTGTGGAGTGATCGGCGTTGGGAAGAATTGCCGCGAGGCCATCCGGAACCTCAAAAACCTCGTCCCCGTTTCGAATGCACATCAACAGCACGTCCCGAGCAGTACGAACGGAAATTTCCTCGGGAGCATCATCAGACGAACGGCGACTGACAAGTTTCGCGAGAATCATAGCTGCAGGTCTTCGTTCATCGAGTCGGTCGGAACTAGGTATCGAAGCTTTCGCACTGCCCGCACCTGAACCACTTCGAAGACCTCGCAATCGCTCGTACGCGTCCCTGAGCGGTCCTCCGACCTGTGTCGCAACAGCCTGGAGGATCCGCTGATGTTCTTCAGTGAACGCCGCAGCATGGGTTGAGTAGAGCGTAAGGACGCCCACCAAGGACGGACCTTCTGTAACCGCCGTACTCAAGGAGCTCTTCGGCCTTGCCGGCATGACTCGAGCTGCGGTGCCTAGATCTATGGCGGGATCCGAATTACGAATCGACTGTCGATGAGCTGCTACCCAGCCACTGACACGCTGCCCTAGCGCGATCCTTGTACCGGAAATGAGCGGAGACGAATCGCCCGAAACATAGATAGCAACCAGCTCGTCGGTGTCAACCTCGTAGACAAAGAACACACACAACGAAGCCGGTATGAGCCTTCGAATGTGTGCGAAGATTCCCTCGCAAAGATTTTCAAGATCTAAATCTGCTCTCAACCCTCGGGCTAGCTCGAAGAGCGTAAGCATTTCTTCACTGCTTCCGGATATTTCTTCGAGTCGACTAGTTGCTGGGCCAGGAGTTGGCGAAAGCGCGGCGATAGCTTGAAGGGAAATACTCGAGCCTTCCCGCGTTGACTGTGGCGCTAACTCGCGATAGACCGCCAAGAATGTATCGACTATCAAGGGGTCGTACATCTTGCCGCGTCGATCAGTCAGAATGCGTAGTGCCTCCTGGTCGGACAACCTTGGGCGGTAGGGCCGATCTGACGTTAGAGCATCAAAGCAGTCGACAACTGAAAGGATGCGCGCTCCGATCGGAATAGCGGGGCCAGCCAAACCGTCGGGGTACCCTGAACCATCCCAGTTTTCGTGATGGTGCCTAACGATTGGAACAACCGGATACGGAAAATCGATCGCGGAGAGGATATCGGCCCCAACACTGGCGTGCAGCTTCATTTTTTCGAACTCGGCTGCAGTCAGCGGACCCGGTTTGTTGAGAATGTACTCCGGTACTGCCAACTTACCCATATCGTGCAAAAGTGCCGCCGCTTCAACTGCCCTCAATACGCTCTCATCGGAGACACCAACCTGTTTGGCTAAGCCTACGGCATAGGTCTGAACGCGTCTGATATGTCCATGAGTAATTTGATCTTTCGCGTCGATGGCCATCGCAAGTGTTTCAATCGTCGACATGTAGAGCGTGTTGAGTTGCGTAAGGTGTCGATTGGCATCCTCCACTCGCCCCATGGACATCGAGAATGTGAAATACAGAATGAATAGCAGCGGAATGATGACAGCCAGATACGTGAGATCGATGTTTCGCGTATAGGTCACGAGAAGAAAAGCTACAGACGCACCTCCAAAGTAGTTTAGGGACAACCAAACGAAGTTATCTCGCCAGATGCGTATTGGAGAGAGCTGTTTTTCCAGCGATATGGCGAGGGCGATGATGCCGCTGTTCAATGAAAAGTAGACAACCGTGAACGCCAACAGCGGCAGGAAAATATCCTTGATCGGCAACGTCTGCGACGGCTCTGGACTGCTTAGCCCAAGTGGATCTATCCCCGCGAGCAAGAAGAACAAATGTGATGAGATCCACACGGAAAGAGGCAGAGCACATACGTTGAAAACCGACTTGTAGAATGGCTGGCCCTTCCGGTAGTACGCCCAGCACGAAATCACCAAGGCGTCCAGAGCAACGGTGAGCGTGCCGGCGGCGGGTCCGAACAACAATACCGACGTCACGACGAATGTCTCTGACACCGAAAACGTTGCAGGTAACGCAGGTACCCTAACGGTCGCAGACCCGCTAACTAACGTCAGTACTGCCAGGATCGTCCAATCCCACTTAGGGGCCTGGCTTATGAGCTGGTAGAACGCATGGATAGCGGTACATGCGCCTGCTAGGGCGACGCACGTAACATAAATACGGGCAGATCTCGGCAGGTCGCCGAAGCGCTTTCGTTGCATGCTTTTGCACGGGCCGGCACAGGCTTCATCGGCCGACCCAGCAGCTCCAGACTTTCCCTGTTAATCGGTCCAAACGATGATACGCATCACGATCTCCTAATCCTGCCACGCACTAACGACGGTTTGTCATCCGCGTCAGGCAGACACATTCGTCAAGATCTAGTCCGTCCACACGAGGCTATCCGTCCAGACAAGGCTGTCGGTCCAGACGAGACTGTCGGTCCAAACCAAGCTGTCGGTCCAAACCAAGCTGTCCGTCCACACGAGGCTGTCCGTCCAAACAAGGCTATCGGTCCAGACGAGACTGTCGGTCCAAACTAAACTGTCGGTCCAGACCAAGCTGTCGGTCCAAACGAGACTGTCTGTCCATACCAAGCTGTCGGTCCAAACGAGGCTATCGGTCCACACCAAGCTGTTTGGTTTGAGGGTCGTCCGGACCAAGTCGGTTGTGGCTGAGTTGAAAGCTCCTACCAAGCTGCCGCCGTCAGGTTTGTGCAGGAAGAACACCGCGGAATTCTCGATGGTTTCCCCGCCGATCTCCGTCGGCCCCAACGCTTCCTTCTTCGTCTTCTTCACCAGATCCACCGCCGCCACGACGTTCACGCTGCCCGTGCCCGCCTCGATCAAACCGGCGTTCGGCACGCGCGAACTGGTCAGCTGCAGCACCAGCTTCACCTCGGCCGGTGACAGCTGTGGGCTGGCGTCCAGCAGCAACGCCGCTGCCCCCGAGACGACGGCCGCGGACATGCTCGTCCCGCTCATCTCCATGTAGTCGCCATTCTCGCCCCCGATCACGCGATCGGGAAAAGCGGCTGGCAGCGCCGCACCGGGTGCCGCGGCGGCGACGATGCGATTGCCGGGGGCCACGAGCTCAGGCTTCAACAACCCGTCGAACAGCGTCGGTCCCCGCGAGCTGTAGGTCGCCATCACGTCGTCCGACCGCGGCACGGTCCCGCGCGCGTTCACGGCACCGACGGTCAGGGCGGCGGGAGAATTCGCCGGCGAGATGATGCCGCCGAGGATCGGCCAGCCTTCCAGTGTCTTGCCCAAGTTGCCGGCTGCGGTGACGACGAGGAGGCCGGCGTCGGTTGCCCGCTGAACGGCCTGGCACAGCGGATCGTCGACATACGACTCGAAGACGGGGTGACCGAGAGAGAGGTTGACGACCTTGAGGTTGTAGCGATGACGGTTCTCGACCGTCCAATCGAGCGCCGCCATCACGTCGCTCGTGTCGCCCGAGCCGTCCGCACTGAGCACGCGCAGGCTGACGATGTGCGCGCCGGGAGCTACACCGGCGTAAGCGTCATCGCGGCCGGCAATGATGCTGGCGACGTGCGTGCCGTGACCCGAGGCATCGGGCAGACCCGACGAGGCGGTAAAATCGAAACTCGCCACGACGTTGCTGCGCAGCGACGGGTGACTGGTGGCGACGCCGGAGTCGATGACGGCGACCCCAATACCCGAGCCGTTGTACCCGCGGGCCGTGACGCCAGACTTCATCCACACCTGGTCGGCCCCGACGGTCTGAGCCGTCACCGCCATCGTCCGCCGGACAGGCACGTCACCCGAGAGGTGGCTGACCGCCGGGTCTGTGCTCAGCGTCTCCAACTGATCGGCGCTGACTTCGAGAACCGCGGCTCCGCGCAGCATCTTCTTCACATTGGCGCCGTGCCTGGCGGCGATCTCTTCAAGTTCTGATTCCGTCCCGGCGACAATCACGGTTGCCGCCTGCCGGTTATTCAGCCGCTCCGTCAGATCTGTCGAAAGGCGGGCGCGGCCAGGGCCGGCTTCGGCGATAGAGGGGACTGAAAAAAGTGAGGCACCCACGACGGCTGCTGCCGAAAGACTGAGAGAGATCCGCAGAACAGCTTTCTGGGTCATAGGTAGCCCCACGCGCGCCGTCGAGTTGTAGAGGAAGCGAACGCAGGGCCTTAGGCACTCCTCGTGCCACTGCGTTCATGTACAAGGAGGTAGAGGTTCCGAGCAGGACTTCAAGTGTCACGATGTGACTTCAGCTGACAAGAAACTGGTCGCGGTCATCCAAGTCGGCTACGATCACGCCGAAATGGCGCGACACTTTCGTTGACTGAAGCCAAGAGATTGGCTGACGTGTGCGGCCAGACGCCGAGGGTAGGCCTTACCCTCAATAAAGCGCGAAAACATGAGGTTATTTCGACCGGTCAAGAAGTTGGCCGGTGAGGTCATTATTGGCCAGAGCATCGCGAGTCGTGACCACCGGCCTGCTGGTAGCCGGCGTATTTGCTGGTTGTTCGCGAGAAACCGGGACCGAACGTGGGGCCGGTGCCGGAAACGCACAATCGATTCGGGGCGGCCAACTTGTTGCCTCGCAGCGAACCGAGCCGGCGAACTACAACCGCTACTTCGAAGCGACCGCCGCGGCTGAGCTCGTCACGCAGCTCACGCAGGCGAAGCTGGTCCGCGTCAATCGCTCTTCGGATGAAGTGGAGCCGGCACTTGCCGAAAGCTGGTCCACGACCGATGGTCTGACGTATTCGGTCAAGCTGCGGCCGAACGTCCGCTTCTCCGACGGCGCCCCTTTCAGCTCCGCCGATGTGGTGTTCTCGTTTCAGGCCGCCCAGGACTCGCCCGAGAGTGTGCTGGCCTCGGGTCTCCGCGTCGGCGGCAAGCCACTGACGGTCGTGGCAACCGATCCCGCTACCGTGCGAATCACTTTTCCGCACCGTTTCGCGCCGGCCATCCGGATGCTCGACAACCTGCCCATCCTGCCCCGTCACAAGCTGCTGGCCGCGTTCGAGGCGAAAACGCTGAAGGATGCGTGGACGCCGGCGAAACCAGCTTCCGAGGTCGTCGGGCTCGGACCGTTCGTCCTGAGCGAGCACGTCTCCGGCCAGCGACTCGTCTTGAACCGCAATCCTCACTATTGGCGACGCGACCGCGGCGGAACGGCGCTTCCGTATCTGGACAAGGTCACGCTGCTGCTCGTTCCGGATCAGAGTGCGGAGGTGCTGCGTCTTGAAGCCGGCGCCATCGATCTGATGGCCAACGCGGACACGCAACCGGAGAACTACGGGCGTTTGAAGCAATTGAGCACAGAAGGCAAGCTGCACCTCATCGACGGGGGACTCGGGCTGGATGCCAACGTGTTCTGGTTCAATCTCAAAGCCAAGCCGGATGATGGAAAGCCGTGGCTCCGACAGAAGGAATTTCGTCAGGCCCTCTCCTACGCCGTCGACCGACAGGCCATCGCGAACTCGGTCTACCTTGGTGCTGCGCAGCCGGTCTACGGACCCGTCACGCCGCGCAATCGCACCTGGTTTTCGGGATCCGCTCCGACGTATCCGCACGATGCGACGAAGGCGCGGCAACTTCTCGCCTCGATCGGTTTGCGCGATCGCGATGGCAACGGCACGCTCGACGACCGGGCCGGCCGGCCGGTCCGTTTTTCGGTCCTGATCCGGCAGGGCGGCGCGCTGCGTGAGCGAACGGCCTCCGTCCTTCAGGAACAACTCAGAGCGGTGGGCGTCGGCCTCGACATCGTCGGGCTGGATATGGGGGCCATCGTGCAACGCTGGCAGAAGGGAGACTACGACAGCGTCTTCCACGGATTCGATGTGAGCGCAACCGATCCCGCATTGAACCTCGATTTCTGGTTGAGCTCCGGCTCCCTGCACTTCTGGAATCCATTGCAGCCTTCACCCGCAACCGAGTGGGAGCGTCGCATCGACGATCTGATGCAGCAACAGGCGACCACAGCGGCGCTCGAAGAACGTCAGCGGCTGTTCGGCGAAGTACAGCGCATTTTTGGCGAAGAAGTGCCGGCGCTGTATTTCGTCGTCCCCGTCGTCACACTGGCCGCCTCTCCACGGGTGCAGAATCTCGTGCCCGCGGCTCAGAATCCGCATTTCCTGTGGAACGCCGACAGCATCGCGGTGACCGCCTCGGTGCGCCCGACGCAATAACGCCCCCCCTCGGTCGGACCGAAACAACGGGCGTGCAACGCGGATTCATGTCTTTCGTTCTGCGTCGCCTGGCCGCATCGGCGGCGCTGGTGATCGTCGTGTCCTCCGCGGCGATGGTCCTGGCGAGAATTGCACCGGGAAACCACCTTTCGGCTTTCGACATCGATCCGGCCGTGGCGGCTGCGGAATGCGCTCGAATCCGCTGCAACGATCCGATCGGAACGCAATACGTCGCCTGGCTGAGCCGTGCTGGGCGACTCGACTTCGGTCAGTCCACACGATTCGGGCGACCGGTCCGGACACTGATAGAGGAGCGCGCTGCCAACAGTTTCGTGCTGGGAGTGTGCGCGCTGCTGATGGCAACCGCCATTGGTATACCGGCGGGGATTCTGACCGGCAGCCGGCCACGAGGGTTGGCCACCCACCTGACGCGCGGCGCATCGGTGCTGCTGCTCTCAGTCCCTCCATTGATTTTGGCGCTCGCACTGCTGCTGCTGGCGTCCACGACTGGATGGTTCCCGGTGGGGGGCATGGCGCCGGCGGAGGCCGGTTTGCTCGACCGCGCGCGACATTTGCTGCTGCCGGTCCTTGCCCTTGCGCTTCCGATGGCGGCGATGCTCGAGCGCCTGCAGTCCCGAGCGATGGCCGAGGCGCTCGGTGAACCCTGCGTCCGTGCTGCCGCCGCCCGCGGCGTCAGTTCAGGGCGGCTGATCTGGCGGCACGCCTGGAAGTTGTCACTGAAGCCGGTGCTGGCGATCTACGGCATCGTCGTCGGTGCTCTCATCAGCGGCTCGTTCGTCGTCGAGTACGTCGTGGCGTGGCCAGGGCTGGGTGCGCTGATGTATGACGCACTGGTCGCGCGAGATGCGTACCTGGTCGCCGGTTGCGCGGCCGCCGGCTCTCTCGCGCTCGGCGCCGGCATCCTGGCGACAGACATCGCCCTGGCGGCTGTGGATCCGCGAACGACGGGGGCATGACAAATTTATCGCTGTCGAGGCGCGTCGGCCTGCTGCTCTCGGCCCTCCTCGCGTCCGCCGCGTTGCTGGCACCTGTCCTGAGCACCAACGCCGCCGACCGGCAGTTTTCCGATTTCGTCTACGCGCCGCCGATGCGCCCGCACGTTCGCGATCAGGCCGGGCGATGGCAACGTCCGTTCATCTATCCGTTGCGTCTCGTCAATCGGCTGGAACGCCGATTCGAGGAGGAAGCACGACCTGTCCCGCTCCGCTGGTTCACGAACAGGCGCCTGGTTTCCGTGGATCCCAGCGACGGTCCGTGGCTACCGCTCGGCGGTGATGCCGTCGGTCGCGACGTCTATTCGCGCCTCATGAGTGGTGCGCGGCTGTCGCTTGGCGTCGCCCTCCTGGCGACCGCAGGCTCGCTGGCTCTGGGTTCGTTCATCGGAGCCATCGCCGGTTTTTCGGGAGGACGGCTCGACGTGCTGCTGATGTGGCTGGCCGACTCGGTCATCGTTCTACCTGTTACCTATGTCGTGCTTGCCCTGAGGGCCGCCATGCCGCTGGTCTTGACGACGGGGCAGGTCTTCTGGGCGACGACGGGCATCCTGGCGGTGGCCGGCTGGCCGTTCGCGGCCCGCGGCGTGCGTGCCATCGTGGCGGCCGAGAATCGGAAGGAGTACGCAGAATCTGCGCGCGCTCTGGGCGCGAGCGGGTGGCGAATTTTGCAACGCCATTTGCTGCCGGCTACCAGAGGTTTTCTGCAGGTGCAAGCGGCGTTGCTCGTGCCAGCCTTCGTCCTGGCGGAAGCCACGCTTTCGTTCGTCGGCCTGGGATTCTCCGAACCTGCGGCCAGCTGGGGGGGCATGCTGCGCGACGCCGGACGGGGCCGGGCGTTCGCCGATGCGCCCTGGCTGCTGGCGCCCGCTGCCGCCATCGCACTGACCATGTGCGCTTTACAGCTGCTCGGGGGCACACGCCACCTGCCGCCAGCTAACTCCTTGAAATCACAGCCGTCTCCGATCCCGGATCAATTACGGGCTTGAAGCTCATGTTCCAAAACTGCACTGGTGCGGCGAAACGGAACAACAGGACTGAGCAACAACAAAGTCAACGAGTTAACGGCGAATTTCACGACAATTACAGGATTGTATGTTCCGTTTCGGCGCACCGCACGCTTTTGTGCGCACTGACCGCCTGATGGTTAGGATCCAGTAACTCCTTCCAATACAAATCTTTACCAGTATTTTTCGAAACCCAGCCGTTGTGGCCCTGCCCTTGCTCTGCCGGGGAGCGTGATCAGCGTGTGTCTGTCGCCGGTAACCGTCGAACGCTGGGACGCAGGCCGGACCGAACGCAACCTGAGTAGTCCGCACTCGATCGTCGCGGCGGGTTTCGCTAG
This sequence comes from uncultured Acidobacteriota bacterium, assembly GCA_963804245.1. Lineage (GTDB taxonomy): Bacteria > Acidobacteriota > Vicinamibacteria > Vicinamibacterales > 2-12-FULL-66-21 > CAWDPQ01. Next base: position 183,065 of record CAWDPQ010000007.1, on the reverse strand, counting down.
TGAGTCGCCCTTCGGGGGCACGGCAGTTTTCATCATCGCAGCGAGGAGCACCGTGGAATTCGCATCTGAAGCCATCGGCGTGCAGTTCGGAATGCGGTTGGCGGACTGGGGACGCGATCAGAGCAAGGCTGTGTGGGGCTCAAGCATCCACTGAACGCATTCATCAAGAAGAGGCCCGCTGTCGGGGCAACCGACAGGTATCACGAGGGACGAAAAGCCCGCTTCCGCCTGCGAGCGGAAGGTACCACGACGAAAGGAACGCAGTCTTGATTCGATGGTTGAAATTCAAATGGGTGAGGTCAGTGCTCGTGCTGACTTTGCTCGTCGTGCCGGCGGTGCCGGGCCACGCTAAGGATCGCGATCGATCCAAGCGCAGCCAGCACAGCAAGCTCGACAAAGTGCTCAATCGGCGAGCTGCCGAAGGTGGCGGCACGTCGCGCGTCATCGTCGTCTTCAAGCAAGGATCGGCCGGAACGGAGGAGATCGGGAAGCACGGCTCAAAATCCCGACGCCGTCTCTGGCTGCTCAATGCGCAGACGGCTGACGTGCCCAACTCGGTTCTCAAGCGCCTGGCGGACGACCCGGCGATTGAGAGCATTCACGAAGACCGGGCGACAAACGGAGAGTTGAATCGTGTCGCCGTCTCAATCGGTGCTCGCGCGGTCCAGACTCAGCTGTCGATCAAGGGCGCCGGCGTTGGCGTGGCCGTGATCGATTCGGGGATCACGTCGTGGCACGATGACCTCACGTACCTTGGCATCTCGTCGGCCGTCCGCACCAAGGCTAATCAGCGCGTGGTGGCGTTCGCCGACTTCATCAACCGTCGGACATCGCCGTACGACGACAACGGTCATGGCACCCACGTCGCCGGCACGATCGCTGGCAGCGGCTACGACTCCTCCGGCGCTCGCGCCGGCATCGCGCCTGAGGCCCACCTGGTTGGGTTGAAGGTACTCGACGAGAACGGCCGTGGCGTCATCAGCGACGTCATTGCGGCATTCGAGTGGGCGATCGCGAACAAGAACGCCTACAACATTCGCGTGGCCAACCTGTCGGTTGGCGCAGCGGTGACCGAGTCCTACTGGACGGATCCGCTGACGCTGGCTGCCAAGCGCGCCGTCGACGCCGGAATCGTGGTCGTCGCCGCCGCAGGCAACCAGGGCAAGAACAGGCTGGGCCAGTCGCAGTACGGCGGAATCACGGCGCCGGGCAACGCGCCGTGGGTTATTACCGTCGGCGCTTACAGCCATGAAGGCACACTGCGCCGTAACGACGATGTCGTGGCGGCGTACAGCTCGCGGGGACCGGCCGCAATCGACTTCGAGGCGAAACCGGATGTGGTCGCGCCCGGCACCGGCGTGGTATCGCTGAGCGATCCAGCGAGCCTGTTGTACTCGACGAAGAGCGCAAATCTGCTCGTTGGTACCCGGGACCTCTCCTACAAGCCATACCTGAGCCTGAGCGGAACGAGCATGGCGGCACCGGTCATCAGCGGCACCATCGCGCTGATGATGCAGGCGAATCCTTCGCTGACGCCGAACATGGCGAAAGCAATCCTGCAGTTCACGGCGCAGCGGGCTAGTGGCGCCGATGCGCTCACGCAGGGCGCTGGGTTCGTCAACGCCGAAGGGGCCGTGAAGCTTGCCAGATACTTCAAGACGGCAAAGGCGGGCGATAAGCTGCACCTCCAGACGAAATGGAGCAAGCAGATCAACTGGGGCAGCCAGCGCGTGGCTGGCGGCCTGATCCTCCCGGAGGCGAACGCGTTCGAGCTCGGGACGGTGTGGGGGGCGGCTCGCGACCGCGATGGCGACAACATCGTCTGGGGCACGCTCCGCGACAGCGACAACATCGTCTGGGGGACCATCTCAGACGTGGCCGACAACATCGTCTGGGGCACGTCGGCCGATGGCGACAACATCGTGTGGGGCACCGACTCCGACAACATTGTCTGGGGAACCGATTGCGGTGGTGCCGACTGCGACAACATCGTCTGGGGCACGCTGCGTGACGATGCCGACAACATCGTCTGGGGCACGCTCAGCGACGCTGACAACATCGTCTGGGGCACGCTCAGCGACGCTGACAACATCGTCTGGGGGACGCTGCGTGACGACGCTGACAACATCGTCTGGGGCACACTGCGTGACGCCGACAACATCGTCTGGGGCACCTCAACCGTCGACGAAGACATAGTGGAGGAAACGGTCCTCTACGATAACCCCAATAGCGCGCCGCCCAACTTCAACAACACGTCCTTTGAATCCTTGCTGGAAGACACCATGTCACTACTAACGAATAGCACCGCGATCGTGGCGGGCACCGGCTTAACGACGACGGGAGGTCAGTAATGGAAAAGATGCCCTTCCGTGATTCTGAGGTAGTTATGGATGTGCGGTCGGTAATTGCCGCAGCGTCGGCGCCGGCAACTACAACGACCAGCGATTGGCGGCAGTCCCTGCCAGTGCTCGCGGGCTCGATGGTGACGCTCCGTGAGCTCCGGTTGTCGGATGCACCGTCTCTGCTGGCGATGCTGTCGACCGATGAAGTCGCGCGGTTCATTTCACCGCCGCCGACAACGGTCGAAGGCTTCGAGCGCTTCATCGCGTGGACACATCGCGAGCGCGCGGCAGGCAACTACGTCTGCTTCGCCGTCGTCCCGCACGGGATGGACACCGCGATTGGCATCTTCCAGGTCCGTCAGCTCGAGCCTGGGTTTGCTACCGCGGAGTGGGGTTTCGCGATTGGGTCTGCGTTCTGGGGCACGGGCGTGTTCATCGACGCGGCGAAGATGATCGTCAACTTCGCGTTCGACGTCGTTGGCGCGCACCGACTCGAGGCGAGGGCCGCGGTCGCGAACGGCCGAGGCAACGGTGCGTTGCGTAAGGTCGGCGCCACTCAGGAAGGCGTACTGCGCAAGTCCTTCCTGCGAAACGGCGAGTATCTCGATCAGACGCTGTGGACGATCTTGGACGAGGACTGGAGACGCGCCAAGACCGTTTGGGGCGTGAGCGTTCACTAGGTCACATCGGTAGTCGGGGAATCGACGAATGCCGGAGGCAGGGTGTCCCTGCTTCCGGCGTTTTCGTTTTTGGTTTTTTTGGTTTCTTCTTCCTTCCTCCTTTCTTCGTCCTTCCTCCTTCTTGCTTCATCCTTTCTTTGTGCTACGCTCGGCGACGTGAACCTTGCCGCGGTTTTTCCTCCTATGGCCACACCGTTTGATCAATACGACGAGGTGGACGTGCGCGCCATCGCTGGCAACGTCGAGCGGTGGACGCGTGCCGGCGTGGGTGGGGTCGTCGCGCTCGGGTCGAACGGTGAAGCGCCGCTTCTCGACGAGAGCGAATCCGATCGTGTGATCGATGCCGTGCGCGGCACGCTGCGGCGAGGTCTCGTGCTCATCGCCGGAACAGGACGCGAATCGACGCGGGCAACGATTGCCGCGTCGCGCCGGGCGGCTTCGCTCGGGGCGGACGCCGTGCTCGTGCGCACGCCCTCCTATTTCAAGGGGCGGATGACGCCCGACGCGTTCACGCGTCACTATCGCGCGGTCGCCGACGCGTCGCCGGTTCCGGTGTTGCTCTACAACTACCCGGCTGTCACCGGAGTCAATCTCACGGCTGAAACAGTCGGCGCGCTCGCCGAGCATCCCAACATCGCGGGCATCAAGGAGACCGGCACCGACACCGCGCAATTTGCCGCATACGTGGCGTCGACGCCGTCGACGTTCGCCGTGATGGCTGGTTCCGCTCCGGTGTTTTATCCCTGGCTCTGCGTGGGCGCGACCGGGGGCATTCTCGCGCTGGCGTGCGTTGCGCCTGAGCCATGCGTGCGAATTCTTCAGCATGTGGCCGCGGGGCGTCATGACGCTGCACGGGCGTTACAGCGGGAGATCACGCCATTGGCGCGCCTCCTCACGGTCACCTACGGTGTTCCTGGTCTCAAGGTCGGTATGGAACTGGCTGGTTATGTCGCCGGGCCTCCACGATTGCCTCTCGTCCCGGCTGGGCCCGAGGCGATTGAACAGATCCGCTCCGAACTCGACCGAGTTCGAGCTGTGTGCGAACAACACGCATAGCAAGGAGCGCACGATGCTCGCCCTGGGAAAATCCGCCGCCGCTGCCGTCGCCGTCTGTGCGATGGTCGCGTGCGCCACGAATCCTGCCACCGGTAAACGGGAATTCTCGCTGATGAGCGAAGCGCAGGAGATCGAGCTCGGTCAACAGCTGGACGGTCAAGTGCGGAAGGAAATGGGGGTCTACAACGATCCCGAGCTGCAGCGCTACGTCGAAGGCATCGCGATGCGGCTGGCGCGCGCGTCCGAACGGCCCAACCTGCCGTGGCACTTTGCCGTCGTCGATGAGCCGGCGATCAACGCGTTCGCGCTTCCGGGCGGGTACATCTACGTCACCCGCGGGATCCTGCCGTTCCTGCGCAGCGAGGCGGAGCTCGCCGGCGTGCTCGGCCACGAGATCGGGCACGTGACAGCCCGTCATTCGGCGCAGCAGTACACGAAGGCGACGTCCGCCGGTGTCGGCATCACGCTGCTGTCGATCTTCGTGCCGGAGGCGCGGCCGTTCCAGGGCCTCACCGAAACCGCATTGGGTGTGTTGTTCCTGAAATACGGACGCGAGGACGAGCTGCAGGCCGACGAGCTGGGCGTGCGATACACCGCCGCGACCGGTTGGAACCCGGCCGGTGTCGCCGGCATGCTGCGCACGCTCGCCCGCCTCGATGAAGCGGACGGCTCACGGCGAGGCGTCCCGAACTGGATGTCGACCCATCCGGCTCCCGCCGACCGCGTCGAGAAGATTCAAGCGATGGTGGAAACGGTGCCGCGAACGGCGACGAACGCCTCGGCAACGAACGATGCCGAATTCCAGCGTCGCATCGACGGCATCGTGTTCGGCGACAGCCCGAGCGATGGCATCGTGCGCGGCAATACGTTTCTGCATCCGGAGCTGCGGCTGTCGATCACGTTTCCGCCGAAGTGGGATGTGCGCAACTCGGCACAGCAAGTGATCGCCAAAGCGCTTGACCGTGAGGACTACGTCATCCTGCAGCCGGTGCCTCAAGCGTCGGGTTCTCTCGAGCAGATTGCGCGCGGCACGATGGCCAATGCCGGCTTCCAGCAACTGAGCGGCGAGCGGTCGCAGGTCAACGGCCTCGATGCGTATGTCGGAACCTATCAGGGGCAGATGCAAGGACTCGGCGATGTCGTGACGCTGGCCGCCCACATCGTGCATCAGCGCAACGTGTACCTGCTGGCCGGGCTGGCGCCGGCCAACGAATTCCGTAGCGTCCAGGAACAGTTCTCTCAAACGATTCGGTCGTTCAGAGAACTGAGCCGCCAGGAGGCGGAGAACATCCGGCCCAATCGCATCGATCTCTATACTGTCCGACCCGGTGACACCTGGTCATCGATTGCGGAAGGGATCGGCCGCGGCACCGTGAAGGCCAGCACGTTAGCCATCTTGAACAATTACGAGCCCACGCAACCGCCGAAGCCCGGCGATCGCATCAAGGTCGTCGTCGAGGGCTAGCGCCGTATAATCGCGGAAATGCGCCAACTTGGGCGGGGACTGGCGGCGGCAGCCGCGATCGCCTTTTGCTGCGCCGCCTATCTCTATCTGACACTGCCGGACGTTCGCGCGCTGCGCTCGTCGAGTCCTGCCACGACCGCGTTCATCGAGCTGCGGGCGCGTCAGGCCCGCGCGAGCGGACAAGAGCCGCGTCGCGTCCAGCGCTGGGTCTCGTATGCGCGCATCTCACCCCACCTCAAACGCGCGGTTCTCGTGGCGGAGGACAGCGCGTTCTGGCAACACGACGGCGTCGACTACGACCAGCTCAAAGAATCGATGGAAGTCAACCTCGAACGCGGCGAGTTCGTGCGCGGCGCGAGCACCATCACGCAGCAGCTGGCGAAGAATCTGTATCTCTCGCCGGTCAAGAATCCCATTCGTAAATTGCGCGAGCTGTTGATCGCCAGGCGACTCGAGGCGGAGCTCTCGAAACAGCGCATCCTGGAGCTCTATCTCAACGTCATCGAGTGGGGCGACGGAATCTACGGAGCCGAGGCGGCCTCGCGCACGTACTTCGGCAAGCCCGCTGCCGATTTGGGACCGCAGGAATCCGCGCTGTTGGCCGCGGCGATCATCAATCCGCGAGTGTTGACCCCTGAGCATCCGACGGCACGGCTGCGCCGCCGGCAGCAGATGATCATGCGGCGAATGGGCGCCGTTACCCCGCCCCCGGTGGTCGCGGAAACGGCTGCGCCACCCCCGGCGGATGCCGGCTGGGTCGACGATCTCCTCGTTCCTTTGCTGCCGGCCGAGGACCTGCCGGCCGTCCTTCCGGGCCAGCCGGTCGCTCCCGAAGAGCCCGTTCCCGTGAAACCCTGTGCAGTTCCGCCTTGCCGATAAGTCTCAGTACCTCTGCCATTAAGAGCCAATCTGATCACCTTGACAGAGGGCCAACATACCTTTATAGTCGGCCACGTTCCTGCTTCAATCAGCTCCCCTACGTGAAGCGGCAAGGACGCGGGTCGGGACGCGTGTGCCATGCGGCCGGGCCTGGCGTGTGTCGGGATGATCAACTACACGGAGCGCATCACCCTCCTGATGGAGGATGTCGTGCGCCGAACGCCACGTCTCTCGTTCATCGACCTGCGGGAGGTATTGGTGTTCGGTCGTTTCGGCCGAACGGACGCGGAGGGAGCTTTCGCGACGTGTCATTGCCTCACCCTTCCTGAATCCGATCCGGGCTATTACTTCTGGCGCGATCGATCGACCGGCGAGCTGACGCGGCGATCCGAATGGTTCGTGACGAAGTCGCCAGAAGTCAGCATTGGCCGCCGAAAGATCAAGTACCTCATCTCATTCGTTCTCCCGCGCTTCTGCGATCAAACGCTCGAGCGATCGAGGAAAGCCGATCTGTATGAGAGCGGCACACCGGGCTGGATGGCGAAGCTCGACACCGTCGTGCACGAGCTGTATCACATCGACCCGGACGAAACCGGCATCCGCCGTGTGGCGCGCGCCGACGGCACGAACTCTCCGCGCTCGCACGGTCATGGTTTCTACGAGGAAGTGGCCGAGATGGTCCGCGCTTATCTGGCGACCGGCCCCGACCCGTCGCTATACAGCTTTCTCGAGCATGATTTCGCCGCGTTGTCAGAGCGCTACGGCGGCGTGGTCGCGACGACGTTCAGAAATTTCCCGTCGTTCCCGCAGCGTTACATGCAGGCACTCGATGCACCGCCGCTCGATCCGGAAATCAAGATCGAGCCGCTCAAACCGGCGACGCAGCCATTGCTGTATACCGAAGACGATCTGCACATCCGCCAGTTCACCGACAGCACGACGCGCCGGCTGACGCGCAAAGGAGCGCACCGGGCGGCATAGTCGAGTCGCAGGTCGCTGGTCGTAGTCGTTAAGGAGTGAGGCGCTTCACACCGATGAAGCGTTCAGCCCAGTAGGCCGCGCCGAGCCGTTCGACCCGCACGACTCCGGCGCCGCTCGGTGCGTGCACGAACTCGTCTCCACCGATCGACATGCCGACGTGCGAAGGTCCCCTTCCGGTGGTGTCGAAGAACACAAGGTCGCCGGGCTGAACGTCCTGCGTCGGTACGTCCCTGCCGGCGTCGTGCAGCTCCTCGACGGTCCTCGGCACCGCGATCCCATGCTGGCTGTAGACGTACTCGATGAGTCCGCTGCAATCGAACCCGCGAGGGTCCGAACCACCGTTCCGGTACGGTGCACCGCGTAGCCCGAGAGCCGTTCCGGCAATGGAGTAACCGTCGGCGGGAAGACTGGTGCCGGAGGTTGCGACCGGTTTGGGGATGTCAGTACGCGTCGGTCGGGGGCCGGGTGTGGGGAACGGCTCAGGAACCCCGCCGGTCGATGCGCAGGCTGTCATCGTGATCGAGGCCGCCGCGATCGACAGCAGAATCAGCCGCATGGGAGCTGTCCTCATTATCGGTCAATCGAGCGACCGGTCTCCAGGTTCGCCCTAAGCCGCTGCAAACAATCCTGTTACGCGCTTTGTCACCTTGACAGATCCGGCCGCTATCGGTCAGAATGACTCGAGCTTATGGAGCAGACGCTCCTCCTGAACGCCACGTACGAGCCGCTCAAGGTCGTGCACTGGCAAAAAGCGATAACGCTTTGGTGCCAGGGCAAGGTCGAGGTTATCTCTGTGTACGAGCGGGAGATCCGCTCGGTGTCGTTTAGCTTCAAGCTGCCGTCGGTCATCCGCCTGCTGCGCTACATCAAGATCAAACGCAACATTGATTACGTTCCGTTCTCGCGCGCCAACATCTACGCGAGAGACCACCACTCGTGTCAATACTGCGGTCAGGGGTTCCCGACGGCGGAGCTGACGTTCGACCACGTCGTGCCTGTCGCGCACGGCGGCCGGAAGGACTGGGAGAACATCGTTACCTGCTGCGTCGCCTGCAACCGGCGCAAGGGAGGGCGCACGCCCGCCGAGGCGGGCATGCACCTGATCCGGATGCCGAAACGGCCCGACAAGGCACCGGCGATCCGAATCACCGTCGGACTGAAGAGCGCCCCTGACAGCTGGCGCGATTATTTCTACTGGAACATGGAACTCGACGAGACTTGACGTTTGGGAAGCGCTGCCTGGACCGCTCCCCACCTCTGGCTCCCCCAAACTCGATCGCGTCGAATCTGATCCCGTCCACAGATACCGATGTCTTCCGTTCGCCCCGGTATTGCCGCCGTACATCCACTCTGGGCAGTCGAGGGAGGCCTCGTCACTATCTCCGGCGCTGGATTTCCTGTCGATCCGCTGCCCGAGGTCAAGATTGGCGGATCCGCCGCCCGGTTGGTTCGTGCCTCCAGCCAGGCGCTGGCTGCCGTCGTGCCCGGCGGGCTCGACGGCGGGCGCACACCCATTCGCGTCGACGGCCTGACGGGTGAGACGGCGTTCGTCGAGGTGGGTGCTCCGCTCGCGACCGGACTTCACCAGGTAGACAACCCCGCCTTCGATGCGGAGGGAAACCTCTACGTGACCTTCAGCGGCGCCCGCGGACAGGAGGCCCCGGTCTCCGTCTTCATCGTCCGGCCGGACGGGTCGCGCGAACCGTTCGTCTCCGGCCTGCCGAACCCGACGTCGCTCGCGCTCGGCCGCGACGGGCAGCTCTACGTCTCCTCCCGCTTCGACGGCAGCGTTCACCAGGTGGCGCGGGATGGCACCACGAGGGTGTTCGCGACCGATCTTGGCGTGGCTTGCGGTATTGCCTTCGCGCCGGACGGATCGCTTTACGTCGGCGACCGGTCAGGTTCGCTGCTCCGGGTCGAGAACGGTCATGTGTCGCTCTTCGCTTCGCTTCCGCCAAGCATCGCCGCCTTTCATCTGGCATTTGGACCTGACGGCGCGCTGTATGTGACAGGGCCGACGCTCGCGCCGCGCGATCCCGTTTACCGCGTCAGCCCATCCGGGACGGTCGAGACCTTCTTCGACGGTTTCGGCCGGCCGCAGGGTCTCGCGTTCGACGCGGACGGCAGGCTCTACGTGGTCGAGGCCCTCGCCGGTGCAAGCGGGGTGTATCGCTTCGAGCTGAGTGAGCAGCCAGCACCGGAGCAACTCGTCGTGGGGGGATCGCTCATCGGTTTGGCCTTCGATCCACACGGCGGACTGGTGCTCGCATCGAGCGACACGGCCTACCGCCTCGACGTGCCGCTGCACGGCGTGCTCGTTGACCGCCCGGTCGCCGCTGGATAATCTCCAGCTCCATGACGCAGCTCTTTCGACGCAAACCGATCGCCGAACTGACGGTCGAGGGCGAGCGTTCGCTCAAACGCGTGCTTGGCGCGGGCGATCTGGTGATGCTGGCGATCGGCGCCGTCATCGGCGCCGGCATCTTTGGCGCCATCGGCACGGCCGCTGCCGGCCAGGTCGACGCGTCGGGCCACGTCGTCCGCTATGGCGCCGGCCCGGCGCTGGTGTTTTCCTTTCTGTTGCTCGGCGGGGCGTGCGCGCTCGCCGGCCTGTGCTACGCCGAGCTCGCCGCGATGATTCCTCAGGCCGGAAGCGCGTACGCCTATTCCTACGCCACGCTCGGCGAACTGGTCGCGTGGATCATCGGCTGGGATTTGATTCTGGAATACGCCGTCGGCAATGTTGCCGTCGCGATTTCCTGGAGCGATTACTTCACGACGCTGCTGGAGGGTTTCGGTGTCGTGCTGCCGGCGTTTCTGACGACTGGTTACAGGACGGCGTTTCTGAGCGCCGACCCCGCCGTGCACGGCCTGCTCGAGTCTGCACCACGGATTGCCGGCCTTCCGATCCTCGTCAACGTGCCCGCATTTTCGATCGTCATGTTCATCACATGGTTGCTGCTCCGTGGCGCCAAGGAAAGCGCCACGCCAACAACATCATGGTGGTGATCAAGCTGGTGGCGCTGGGACTGTTCGTCGCCGTCGGACTCACGCACATCAATCCGGAAAACTACAAGCCGTTCGCGCCGAACGGCTTCACCGGCATTCATCAGGGTGCCGCGATCGTGTTCTTTGCCTACATCGGCTTCGACGCCATTTCGACGGCGGCAGAGGAGACGCGGGACCCCAATCGCAACCTGCCAATCGGCATTCTCGGCGGCCTGGCAATCTGCACGCTCATCTACGTTGTCATCGGCGCTGTGCTCACCGGCATGGTGCCGTACTCGCAGCTTGCCGTCGCCGATCCCCTCGCGCACGCGCTGGAGCTTGCGGGCTTCCGGACGGTGGGATGGATTGTGGCCCTTGGTGCCGCCGTCTCGATGTCTGCTGTGCTGCTCGTCTTTCAGTACGGACAGCCGCGGATCTTTTTTGCCATGGCACGTGATGGTCTGTTGCCACAGTGGGCGGCGCGGCTGCATCCCACGCGGCGCATCCCGTACGCCACGACACTCGTCACCGGGATTGCCGTCGCGCTCGCATCGCTCGTCGGCGACGCCGCGGAAACCTACGATCTGACGAACATCGGGACGCTTTTCGCCTTTGCACTCGTGTGCATCGGCGTTCTCGTACTTCGCGTCAAAGAACCCGATCGTCCTCGTCCATTCCGGGTGCCGTTCGTCTGGCCGGTTGCCATCCTCGGCGCCATCGCGTGCGCGTTCATCATGTACGGGCTCCCGGCTCAGGCATGGAGTCGCTTCGGATGGTGGCTGGCCATCGGAATGGCGATTTACCTGGCGTACGGCTACCGGCACAGCCGGCTCAAACAGTCGAGTTAAGTCGCGCGAACGTTCGGAGCGCCATGCTAAAATCGTCCCTTTGGACACACCTCGAAATTCGCGATAGATATGGCGCACGACTGGATTGCGGTGCGCGGCGCGCGCGTCCACAATCTCAAGAATATCGACGTCGACCTGCCACGCGACCAGCTGGTCGTCATTACGGGCCTTTCAGGTTCCGGTAAGTCGTCTCTCGCCTTCGACACTATTTACGCCGAGGGGCAGCGTCGGTATGTCGAGTCGCTCTCCTCGTATGCGCGGCAGTTCCTCGAGCAGATGGAGAAGCCGGACGTCGATTTGATCGACGGCTTGTCTCCAGCCATTGCCATCGAGCAGAAGACCACCGGTTCGAATCCGCGCTCCACCGTCGGCACCGTCACCGAGATTTACGATTACCTGCGCCTGCTCTTCGCCAACATCGGCGTTCCGCACTGTCACCTCTGCGGGCGCGAGATCGCGGCGCAGTCGCTCGAACGCATCATCGACATGGTGATGCTCTCCCCCAACGACGAGCGCATCAACATCCTGGCGCCGATCGTCCGCGGGCGGAAGGGTGAGTTCAAGAAAGAGCTGGTCGGGCTGCGGGCGCGCGGCTTCACCAAGGTGCGTGTCGACGGCCAGCTTCGCGCCCTCGAGGAAGACATCAAACTGGATCGGCGGCGGAACCACACCATCGACGTGGTCATCGATCGGCTCATTCTCAAACCCGGAGTCGAACGGCGCCTGACGGAATCCGTCGAAATTGCGCTCAACCTCGCCGACGACATCGTCGTGATCAACACGCTCGATGGCGGCGACCGGCTGTTTTCACGCAGGCTGGCGTGCACTCACTGCGGCGTGAGCATGCCCGAGATGACTCCGCGTGCGTTTTCCTTCAATTCACCACACGGGGCGTGCGTCGACTGTCAGGGACTTGGCGCGGTCTACGATTTCGATCCCGTCCGTCTCGTGCCGGACGAATCCCTGTCACTGAAGAGCGGCGCCATTGCTCCGTGGGCCAAGGGAGATCGCAAGCTGGTGCGCGAAGCGCTGGACTCGCTGAGCCGCACGTTCGGCATCGATCTCGATCTGCCGTTCAGACGCCTCTCGCGCAAGATCCGCGATCTCTTGTTTTATGGTGCTGGGCGCCGGACGGACGAACCAGCCAAGAAGGGGCGTGCGCGCGAAAAGGATCCCTTCGGTGCCGGCTTCGAAGGGTTGATTCCGAATCTGAGACGTCGCTACGAGGAGGGCACCTGGCTGGAGCAGGAGAGTCTGGAGTCGTACCGCGCGCTGCGCCCGTGTCCTGCCTGCCAGGGTGAGCGTCTGAAATCTCAAAGTCGCGCGGTGCGCGTGAAGGGACGCACGATCTCCGAGTACGTCGACCTGCCGATCTCCGAAGCGGTCCGTGTGTTCGACGCTCTCGAGCTCAGCGATCGCGAAGCCCTCATCGCCAGCCGTATCCTCCGCGAGATCCGCGATCGCCTGCACTTCCTCGACGATGTGGGGGTGGGATATCTGACGCTCGGAAGAAGCGCGTCGACGTTGTCGGGTGGAGAGGGTCAGCGCATCCGGCTCGCCACTCAGATCGGATCGAATCTGACCGGCGTGCTGTATGTGCTGGACGAACCGTCAATCGGACTCCACCAGCGCGACAACCGCGCCCTGCTCGCCACACTGGCGCGCCTTCGCGATCTCGGCAACACCGTTGTCGTCGTCGAGCACGACGAAGAAACCATCAGGACCGCGGACTACGTCGTGGACCTCGGTCCGGGCGCCGGGGAGCACGGAGGGCACGTCATCTTCCAGGGGACGCCAGCTGCCCTGCTGCAGGAGAGCAATGGGTCGCTCACCGGTTCGTATCTGAGAGGGGAGCGGGCGATTCAAACACCCCGGACCCGCCGCCCGGTGACTCGCGGCCAGATCGCGATCCAAGGCGCCCGCGCCAACAACCTCAAGGACATCGACGTCTCGATCCCGCTCGGCGTGCTGACGACGGTAACCGGCGTGAGCGGATCGGGGAAGTCAACGCTCGTCAACGACATCCTGTATCGATCGCTGGCGCGCCTCCTCTATCGTGCCGCCGACGAACCCGGTCCGCACAGCTCGATCGAGGGCATGGACCTGCTCGACAAGGTCATTCAGATCGATCAATCCCCGATTGGCCGCACGCCGCGATCGAATCCGGCGACCTACACGGGACTCTTCACCTTCATTCGCGAGCTGTTTGCCATGCTGACGGATGCGAAGGCGCGCGGATTCCGGCCGGGCAGGTTCTCGTTCAACGTGAAGGGCGGCCGTTGCGAAGCATGTCAGGGTGATGGCGTGATTGCCATCGAGATGCACTTCCTGCCGAACGTCTACGTGACCTGCGAGCAGTGCAAGGGCCGCCGCTACAATCGCGAGACGCTCGAAATCAAATACCGCGGCAAGTCGATTGCCGACGTGTTGGACCTGACCGTCGACCAGGCGGCACCGCTGCTCGAAAATTTCCCTCCCATTGCCAACAAGCTGCGCACGCTGCAGGAGGTTGGCCTCGGGTATATCGAGCTCGGACAGTCCGCGACGACGTTGAGTGGCGGCGAGGCGCAGCGGGTCAAGCTGGCGAAGGAGCTGTCCCGGCGCGGGACGGGACGGACGCTCTACATTCTGGACGAACCGACGACCGGCCTGCACTTCGAGGACACCCACAAGCTGCTCGATGTCCTCAACAAGCTGGTCGACCAGGGGAACACGGTCGTCATCATCGAGCACAATCTCGATGTCATAAAATCGGCGGATTTTGTAATCGACCTGGGGCCGGAGGGGGGCGTCGGGGGGGCAGGCTCGTGGCGACCGGCACGCCGGAGGAGGTCGCCCGCAGCCGAGAATCGTTCACAGGGCGTTTTCTCGCCAAGATCCTGGGTGAACCCCCGGCTCTGGCGTCATGACCCACGGGCAGCCTCGCAGCGGCAATGTCAGGTGTGGCAGAATAACCACAGTCCTGACGGTCCGTCATGTGGCTGCCAGACCACAGCCGTTCGCGTCCCCGACCGGGTTCGACGCGGGGCATATCGTTTAAACCGTTATATATGAGTAGTTTGGCAGTAATTTCAAGTTCGGCGTGTGGGTGGCAACTGCTTTGCTGAGTTCGTAAAGGCTCACCCAGGCCTACATGAGGTCATGAACGCTCAGCGCACTCTTCGTCGTCACGTCTCCTGCACCGGAATCGGACTCCATTCCGGCAACAAAGTCACGTTGTCGCTCAAACCGGCGCCGGCTGATTACGGCATCCGTTTCCAGCGCAGCGACTTGGGCGGTTTGGAGATTCCCGCAACCGTTACCCATCTGGGCGGGATCCAGTACCAGACCGGACTGACCCGCGAAGCCGTGTCCGTCGAGACCGTCGAGCATCTGCTCGCCGCCCTCCGCGCCCTCGGCATCGACAACGTCATCGTCGAGCTCAATCATTCCGAAGTGCCGATCATGGATGGCAGCGCCGCGCCATTCGTGTATCTGATCGTGAACGAGGCGGGAATCAAGAAGCTGGCGGCGCCGCGTCGCTATCTCAAGGTGCTGCGCCCCATCTCCCTGACGCAGGGCGACAAGCGGATGGCGCTGTACCCGTCCGATCACTTCAAGGTCACCTACAGCATCAGTTTCGATCATCCGCTGCTCCGTCACCAGTCGCGGACGATGCGGATCACCGAGGAGACATTCGTCGAGGAGATCGCGCCGGCCCGGACATTCGGTTTCCTCAAGGAAGTCGAGATGCTCCGGCAGCGCGGACTGGCTCTTGGCGGATCGCTCGACAACGCCATCGTGCTCGGCGAATCCGGCGTGCTCAACAACGCGCTGCGGTTCGAAGACGAGTTCGTCCGCCACAAGATCCTGGATGTGATTGGCGACTTGGCGCTGGTGGGTTACCCGGTCATCGGCCACCTCGTGGCGCACCGCGGCGGCCATGCGCTCCACACCGCGTTCGCGGCGCGGATTCTCGAAGAGCCGGACGCCTGGCGTCTGGTCGAGGCCCCTTCCGAGGAAGCGCATGCACTGCCGTTGCCGGCCGGGAAGAACGCCGCGGCGACGGCCCGTTTGGCGAATTGACGCTTGGCGCATCTGTAGGCCCGCCCTTTAGGGCGGGCCTACACGTTTTGTTCAAATCACCACCAACGTCTTGGTCGTCGTCGGCGATCCGCACGCCTCGAACCAGTCGATTCCCTCACTTACCAGATCGAATTTCAGCGCGTAGCGGCCGGGTGTCGCCGGCGCGGTGACTGTGATCGGGACGTCGGCGCTCGCCCCCGGTTCGAGCGTCGCCGGCAGCCACGCCCGCTCGAAGTCGCGATTGATGAGGGATCCGTCACGAGCGCAGAGTTGCGCGCCCAACCGCACCAGCCGCCGCCCGTAGCTGGCCTGAGCCGGAAACGGGCGCGTCGAAATGTTCTTGACCCGAGCTTTGAGCGACACGGGACGGCCGGAGCGAGCAATCAGCGGCAGCACCGGCAAGGCGCCGCGCACCTCGATCTCCGCGCGCGGCGTCGCGCCCGGAATGGCATTTCCCAGGTTGTTGTGGTCCCAGATCTCGTGCTGAATAGCCGTGAGAGCGGGCGAACCGCGCACGAAGCGTCGCGAGTAGAGATCCTCCGGGTGATCGGTGAGCTCCCAGCACAATCGATCGACGCCGATGTCGGCCGCGGTGGCGCGGGCGCGCTGCATTTCCTCGTCGCTGTCGTTGTGGATGAACAGGATGTAGCGCCAGTTGATCACCGGAACGTCGCTGCCGATCGCTCGCTTCTCGTCGACAGCCAGGCGCAGGTTTCGTAGAGCCTTGGCGAAGTCTCCCCGCCGGCGGTACTTGACGTAGCTTTCCGGCGTGGCGCCGTCGATCGAAAAGGTCACTTCGTCGATCCCCGAGCGGATCAAGCGACGCACCTGTTCCTCGGTGAAGGCCAGCCCGTTGGTGCTCGTGTAGAGATAGATGTGCGGAAACCGGCTTTTGATGTACTCGCACATCTCGACCGCGCGTTTGTGCAGGAACGCTTCGCCGTAGTTGAAGAAGTCGATTCTGACGAGTGACGGACCGGCTTCGTCCACGACGCGGCGAAACACCTCGAAGTCGAGCATGCCAGCCTGGCGCGTGCGCGTAATTCCGGTCTCCGGCGCGCAGCACGCCTGATCGCACGAGATATTGCACGCGGCCGTGCACTCGACGTAGAGCCGGTTGGGGAGCGCCGAGACGGCAGGATCGCGCTGCGGCGGCGCCTCATCCTTCTTCAACGGCAGCTTCAGCGGGCAGTCGCCGCAGAATTTCGAGCCGCCGGCGTTGAGATCGGTGCGCAGCGCATGCGCGCGCGGACCGGTCCACACGGCGGTGACGGTCTCGGTACGCGTGTCGCCGAGCACCCGGCGTCCATAGGGATCCGCGCAGCCGCAGACGAGGCGGCCGTCGCAGAGCAACACCATCGTGCTCCACGGCCAGCTGCACGTGAAGCGCGTGGCGAGGTAGTTCAGGGACACGGAAGTGAGGTTACTTCTTGCCGAGCTTCTTCACGTACGCGCCGAGCCGCTCGTTTTCGTATGACACGAAGTTCAGGAAGAGACTCTCGGAGAGGTACTGCCGGCGTTCATCGACCGTCATCTGATCGATGACGTTCTGGATTTCACGGACGGTATCTTCGAAGGTTCGCTCGAGCTCCTGCTTCGCGGTCATCTCGCGGTAGAGGGTCTCGAGGATGGTAAGCAGATCGCCGTCGAGCGGCACCTTCGCGCCGGTCGTCATCTTGATCGTGCGCATGGCTACGCTCCGAAGCTTTTGACGGCGCTGGGCTCGTCGGGGTGTACCTCGATGAAATTTTGCGCTCCGGTCATCGTCAGCATCGTTTCGACGCGCTTTTGGACCCCCGCCAGCTTCAACGCGCCACCGGCGGCGTTGGCCTGACGGTAGAGATCCATGAGGCAGCCAATCGTGGCGCTGTCGACGTAGCCCACCGCTGACAGATCGACGACCACGCGTCGTTCGCCGGCGGCGATGAGCTGGGTGACCGCCGAGGAGAACTCGGACAGGAGCGGGTACATCAGACGGGCTTCGCCGACCCGCACGACGGCGATGCCATTCGCGTGTTCCGTGGTGAGATTCATGACGATACTCCAGGCCGCCGGCCGCGCGCTTTCGAAGGCGCGCCGCGCCGTTTGCGCGGCGCCGGCTGTTTGTCCTGCAGCCGTTTGAGCTGGCGCGCCAGTTCCAAACGGCCGCGGTTGATGCGCGATTTCACGGTGCCTTCCGGCAGCCCGAGGCGCTCGGCGATTTCCTGATACGAGAGCTCCTGCAGATCGCGCAACACGACGGCGGTCCGCAGCGTCACGGGCAGCATCTGCAGCGCCTGGCGCAGCAGCACGCGCAGGTCCTGATGCTCCGCGGCGGCGTAGGGACCCCGGTCCAACGACACGGGCTGCAGGTCTCCAGCGTCAACCTCGCGTGCAATCGTCTGTCGCTCCTTGCGCACGCTGCGGTAGTGATCGATGCACAGATTGCGGCTGATGCTGATGATCCACGTCTGGAAGTTGGCGCGACGATCGAACGAGGCCAGCGCTTTGAAGATCTTCAGGAAAATGTCCTGGGTGAGATCCTCGGCTTCATCGTGCTTGCCGACGAACTTATAAGCGACGTTGAAGACCTTACGCCAGTTCTGCCGTACGACCGTTTCCCACGCTGCCTGGTCTCCGATGAGACACCGCTCGATGAGGCTGTCCGGCGTTGCCGGCTGCGCGGCCGCGGAATCAACAGACATGCGCCATCAGCATCGATTGCACAGCAGGGAACAAGGGCGATGATATCAAAGGCTGTGCCAGCACGCCACGCTGACGTCAGGTCGACTGCAGTACAATCGTCGCGCATCGTGACGGGATTTCATCGCCAGGACGGAGCGCTGCTGTGCGACGGCGCGCCGATCGCCGAGCTCGCCGAACGCCATGGGACCCCCCTTTACGTTTACAGCGGCGCGACCATCGCCGCGCGCTACCGCGCGGTGGACGATGCGTTTCGTTCGTATCCACACGCCATCCACTATGCGCTCAAGGCCAACTCGACGCTCGCCATTGCCCGCCTGCTGCGCAGCCTCGGTGCCTGCGCGGACGCGAACTCCGGGGGGGAAATCGACGTCGCCCTGCGGGCGGGGTTCATTCCGCCGCAGATAGTCTTTACCGGCGTCGGGAAAACGGATGCCGAGCTGGCGCAGGCCATCGATCTCGGCGTGAAGACCATCAACGCCGAGTCGGCCGGAGAGCTGCAGCGCATCGATCGCATCGCGCGCGAACGGCAAACCCGCGCCCGCGTCGCCTTGCGTGTCAACCCGAACATCGACGCCCGGAGCCATCCCCATATCTCGACCGGCTTGCAGAGCAACAAATTTGGCATCGCCATCGGTGATGTCCGTGAGCTGACCCGCGGCGTTCGCTCGCAAAAGGGACTCGACATAGTCGGCCTGCACGTCCACGTCGGGTCGCAGATCGTGGACCTGGAGCCGCTGCGCCGCGCGGCCGAGGCGCTCGTCTCGCTCTCCGCCGAGCTGCGCGACGACGGCGTGACCATCGACCATCTGGATCTTGGTGGTGGGCTCGGGATCTCCTACGAAGGGAAACCAGTGCCGAGCGCGACCGACTATGCCGCCGCGCTGCTGCCAGTCGTGCGCGACTCGGGTCTGGCAATCATTCTCGAACCCGGCAGGGCGATTGTCGGTCCGGCCGGTGCCCTGGTGTCGCGAGTCATCGACGTGAAGCCGCAGGCTGGGGGCAAGCTGTTCGTCATCCTGGATGCGGGTATGACCGAACTGATTCGCCCGATGCTGTACAACGCCTTTCATCGGATAGAACCGGTGACGCTCGTGGCCGACCGGACGGAAGTGATAGGAGATATCGTTGGACCCTTGTGCGAATCCAGCGACACGCTCGGGCGCGATCGCGTGTTACCCGAGCCGCGGGTGGGCGATCTGATGGCGATCCTGGACGCCGGTGCGTACGCATCGGTGATGGCGTCCAACTACAACCGCCGCCCGATGCCAGCCGAAGTAATGGTCGACAACGGGCGCGCCTCGGTGGTTCGCCGCCGGCAGTCCATCGACGATCTGCTGGCCTTGGAGAGCTGACGTGCCCTCGACGCCCGGGATGCTGATCGCCTTCGAAGGTCTCGACCAGAGCGGGAAACAGACGCAGGCGGAAGCCGTTCGCCACGACATCACGTCCCGCAGCATTCCCGCTCGATTGTTGTCGTTTCCCGACTACGCCACTCCGATAGGCGCCGAGCTGCACCGGGCGCTGCACGGCGAACGCGAGTATCCCCCTGACGTCATGCAGCTCTTGTACGTCGCCAACCGTTATGAAGCTCGCCAGGATCTGCAGGCATCCTTAGCCGCCGGGACGACGATCATCTGCGATCGCTATGCGGCATCCAGCGTCGCCTATGGTGAAGCGCAGGGACTCGACCCCGAGTGGTTGACGGAGATTCAGAAGTTCCTGCCTCCCGCCGATCTGACCATCCTGCTCGACATCGCTCCGGATACGGCGGTGCGACGCAAGGCCAGGGGGCGGGATCGATACGAGAGGGACCTCGCGCTGCTGTCGCGTGTGCGGGAAAGTTATCACCGCCAGGCGGCGGTTGGCGGCTGGCTCGTGGTGGACGGGGAGCAATCACCATCTGAGGTGACCGCGGTCGTCCTCAACGCCCTGGCGACACGGCTCGTGCTGCGATAACAGCCCGCACTTCGCGTGCCCCGCTCTCGAGCAGCGCGCGTCCGCACGCGTCGAGCGTAGCGCCGGTCGTGCTCACGTCATCAACCAGAACGACGCACTTGTCGCGAACATCCCTCGCGCGTACGACGGCAAAGGCCCCGCGAACGTTGGCGTGTCGGCTGGCCGCGGGAAGATCTGCCTGCGAGCCCGTGTTTCGCGTCCGCCGCAGCGCCGAGGCGACGGGCAGGCCCAGAAAGTGGGCCAGATCGTCGGCCTGATTGAACCCGCGTGACAAGTGGCGGAGGGGATGCAACGGAACCGGCACGACAACGTCGGCACCGTTGAGTACCTCAGAACCCTGCTCGCGCATCAGCGTGCCGAGGTGTCGCGCAATCGATCGCCTCCCGCCGTACTTCAGTGCGTGCACGATTTGACGCAATGAGCCGTCGTAGACGCCGACAGATCTCGTCCGGCGGACCGCCGTCGAACCGCGTCGGCAGCGCGGGCAGCGTCCTTCGGACAGGCTGACCGGGCGCCACGACGGCAGCGAGTCACCACAACAATCGCAGATCGGAGGTGTCAGCGGCGAGATTTGGCGCCAGCAGGAATCACAAACGGCACCGCGCGTCGGCGCGTCGAGTGGGACGCGGCAGGCGGCGCACACTGGCGCGAGCAGAACGGCAACGAGCGCGTCATAGACGCCCGTCGCCCACTTCGATGCGCTGCGCGTCACCCCAAAGACGCTCGAGTGAATAGAACGCCCGCGTTTGCGGCGTGAACACATGCACGATGAACGTGAAGAAGTCCATCAGGACCCACTCGGCGCGGTCGTACCCTTCGACGTGCGCCGGCTTCACGCGCTCGGTGCGCAGCGAGTCCTCGATCGCGTCCGCGATGGCCTTGACCTGCCGCTGGTTCTGGCCCGAGCACAGGACGAAGAAATCCGTAAAGGCCGGCGTCTGCCGGAGATCGAGAACCACTATTTCGGACGCCTTCTTGTCGAGCGCGGCTTCGACGGCCTTCGCCACGTCGCCCGAGAGCTTCTTCGTGCCGGTTGTGCGCCGCGTTTGCTTCTCAGTTTTAGCCATGCAAGTGACCCGCCGCTTGATCGCGCCCGTAGAGATGATGCCGTGCGATGTGTTGTTCGACCGCCGGACACACCAGACCGGAAACCGTGCCCCCGGTGGCCAGCCGTCGCCGCAGATCTGTGGACGAAATGTCGGGCGTGGCGGTTTCAATCAAGAAAACGGCCGTCGTTTCCGATCCGTCGTTCACATTCTCCGCGGTCACGAATCGAGATCCGAGCGCCGGTAGCCGCGAACCGAGTGAGGCCACCGAGACGCCAGGGCGCGAGACTACCGCGAAATGCGCGAGATCGAGCACCGCAGGATACCTGTGCCACGTCTCGATTTCTGCAAACGCGTCCGCGCCGGTGATGAAAAAAATTTGCGACGGTTGCAGTCCGGCGGCATGCCAGCGTTCGAGGGTCTCGGCGGTGAACGATGGGGCAGGCGCCCTCAGTTCGTCATCGGACACCGTCATCCAATCGTGATCCGCTGCGCACAGCGCCGCCATTGCGAAACGGTGAAATGCCGAAGCGGCCGGCTGATCGTGACGGTGCGGCGGTACCAGCGCAGGCATGACGACCACCTGGTCGAGATCGAGCGCGCGGCGCGCGGCGCGCGCCACTTCCACGTGGCCCAGATGAATGGGATCCAGCGTCCCGCCGAGGATTCCGATTCGCGGACCCGATTTCATGCGTCCGGACGTGATGAAACAGGAGTGCGGGCCACTTGACGCCACACGGCCTCGAGCAGTGGTGGCAATCCCTCGCCCGTCGCTGCGGAGATGGCGAAGAGCGTCACGCCCAGCCGCTCGGCATGCTTGCGGAGCCGCGCCAGTCGATCGGGATCGTCGAGCGCGTCGATCTTGTTTGCCGCAACCAGCATCGGCTTGTCAGCCAGCCTCTCCCCTGAGGCATCGCGCCCGGGGAACAGCTCGAGCTCGCGGGCGATGACGTCGAAGTCCTCGACGGGATCACGTCCGCTCGCCGAAGAAACATCCACCACGTGCACGAGAACACGAGTGCGCTCGAGATGACTCAGAAAGCGGTGGCCAAGACCGTGTCCGGCGTGAGCACCTTCGATGAGCCCAGGCACGTCGGCGACCACGAAAGTTCGATCGTCCGACAAGCTGACCACCCCCAGGTTCGGCGCCAACGTCGTGAACGGGTAGTCGGCGATCTTTGGACGCGCCGCGGAGATGCGCGAAATCAGCGTCGACTTGCCAGCGTTCGGAAAACCGACCAGTCCGACATCCGCCAGCAGTTTGAGATGCAGTCGAAGATCTTTTTCTTCACCGGGAAGCCCCGGTTCGGCGCGACGAGGGGCGCGGTTGGTCGACGTTGCGAACTGCGCGTTGCCGCGCCCGCCGAGACCACCCTTGGCAAGCAGCACACGCTCGCCATCCTGCGTCAGGTCCGCTAGCTGGACGAGCTCGCCATCGCGCCGCTCGTAGACGACGGTCCCGACCGGCACCTGCAGCTCGATGTTTCCACCGGAGCGGCCGGTACGATTCGATCCCTCGCCGTGGGCGCCTCGCCCCGCCGAGAATTCCTTCTGGAAACGGTAGTTGAGAAGGGTGTTCAGGTTGGAGTCGGCGACGAGATAGACCGATCCGCCGGCGCCCCCGTCCCCGCCGTTGGGTCCGCCGCGCGGCACGAACTTCTCGCGGCGGAAGCTCATGGCCCCGCGCCCGCCGTGGCCGGCGGCCACGTGGATATCTACTTCGTCGACGAACAACTGAGTCGCTAGTCGCTAGTCGTTAGTCAGTCGCTAGTCGCGTAGCCTGCTGTAGCGGATGGACCGAGATGACGCGACCCTTGGCCCCGTGATCCTCGAACTTCACGCGGCCGTCGACTTTCGCGAAGAGCGTATCGTCCTTGCCGAGCCCGACGTTGAGTCCAGGCCGGAACCGCCGTCCTCGCTGGCGCACCAGAATAGAACCGCCCGAGACGATGTTGCCGTCGAACCGCTTCACGCCCAGACGCTGTGAGTTGCTGTCGCGCCCGTTGCGTGAGCTGCCTTGCCCCTTTTTTGTTGCCATGATGCCTGCTCGTTCTGAGTGCTAGACGACGATGTCGGTGATACGGACCCGGGTGTAGGTGCTGCGATGTCCCTTCGTTCGCCGCATCCCCTTACGCCGCTTCTTCTTGAAAACACGAATCTTCGGCCCGCGCGACTCTCCCTCCACCACCCCAACCACCTTGGCGTTGGCGACGAAAGGTGAGCCTGCCATGATTTCGCCCGATTCGCTCTCGAGGATCAGGATCTGATCGATGCTGACTTCCTGACCCGGCTCAACTCCGACGCGGTCGACGGTGATGACCGTTCCCGGGCTGACCTTGACCTGCCGCCCGCCGCTTTGAATGATCGCGTACACGTTCGAACCTCCAGCCGCTAGGTGACGGCCGACTCCCCGCGCGCAAAGATGCTAGCGTAACACGGAAACCGTTCCGATTGAAAGGGTTGGCGGCTACTTCAGCAGAACGCGGGTACCGCGGATCTTCTGGGTGCTCAGGGTGCTGAGGAAGCTCGGAATCATCCGGTCCATCAGCTCGAAATAGGACGACAGCGCCGGGACGTTCTGCTGGGCCGTATACAGGATCTCTTCCCGCATTTTCTCCGAGTGAAGCTGCGCGCCCGTCCGTCCGTCGATGAAGATGAAATTTGGCGAAAGGATGAACCCGCGGCGCTCCATGTAGGTGCGGACCGGTGTGACGATGCGGCGCCCCAGCGAGTCGTAGCTCTCGACGTTTCGCGTCACGAAGGCGTTGGACTGATAGGGCGTGAAGAGAACGGTCCCGGTCACGATCAGCGGGTTTTGATATTCCTCGCCGATCTTCTTCCAGAACGCCACGTCCGCGAAGATGCCGTTGTAGCGTTCGAGGTCCTTTTCGCCACGGATGCGCGGCTCGTTGTCCTGAGCTGCAGCATTGTTACTGGCTGCGGCCGGGGCGGGCAATGGAGGAACGGGCGCTGGCGCCGCGCTGCCGCCTGCCGCGTCGTCTGAAGCCGCGGGCTTCGACTGATCGCGCGCCATCTCGACCAGCGGGAGCACCTCTGCTTCGATCACGCGCAGGTTGGACTTCGTGCGCAGCTGGCTCCGGAGCAACCTCACGGTTTCGAGGTTCGCATCCACGTCCTCGGTGCCGCCGCCGATGAAACCGGCGACCAGCACCCGATTGAACGACGACACATCCATCTTCGGCTGGATGGGTGTTTCGATCGGAATCTCGTAGAAGTTCGTGCAGGCCCACGAGCCGCACAGAACCACGAGGCTAGCGATCGCCGCGGCGTTTCTGGGTGCGATCATTGATTTCTTTGAACAGGTCGTAGTTCTGCCTGATCAGGACGTTTTTCGGATCGAGCTCGAGCGCCTTCTCATACGCCTTGCGCGCATCGTCGAATTTCCCCTCGTGCTCGTAGGCGATCGCCAGATTGTTCCAGGCCTGCGCGTACGAGGGATCGAGTTCGACCGCTTTCTCCCAGCGATAGCGGGCTTCTTTCCAGAGGCCGCTCTGCGCGACTTTGATGCCGAACTCGACCTGAGATTTCGCGGCGGCGCGGTCGTCAGCCCATGCTGGCGTGGCCAGGAGCACGAACGCCGCCACGACAATCCAAGGTCGAAAATGCATGGATGGCAAGGTTCACTATAGCGGCGGGTTCCGGCTGCCGCAAGCGGTTTCCCGTTCCGCAAGCGGGAATTACAGCAATGGATGTACCACGGGAAAACGGCCGTCAGCGCGGTCAGCTCTGCACGGAACAGGCGCAAATACGTAAGCGGCCGACAGACCGCGTAACACGCCTGCGATTGCGAGAGGTCGATCGTGCCCCTATAATGAGGACAGAGGGGTCGGGCCCATGAGCTGCGCTGCAGCGATGGATCCGGCCCCGAACGCATTTCGGGGTGCCGCAGCGCTGGAGGGAATGATGGACCTTCAGACCGCGGTCGCCGCCTCGATGCTGCCCGGGTCGCGAACTGTGATTGCTTCGATCTTCAAGGAGATCAGGCATAGCGACATCGGAGGGACAGCAGCCCTCTCATCCATTCTGAGCCTGCTCTGTTTTCCTGGCGAGGTCCACGATGAAATCTGTGATCTGGCGCTGGAACAGGCTGAGGCTGCGCTGAAGCGCGGACGCACTTCAGGATTTGCGGCGCTCATGGCCGGTGACTCGGCGTACCCGCCGCTGCTGGCGTGTATTCCCGATCCGCCGCCTGTTTTGTGGATCCTGGGAGATCCCAGCTGCCTTGAGCGTCCGGCTGTGGCCGTCATCGGATCGAGAAACGCCTCCTCGTACGCCGTGGCCGTGGGGGAGCGTCTTGCAGCCGAGCTGGCCGAGCGTGGCATGGTTGTCGTGAGCGGGCTGGCACGTGGGGTCGACTCGGCGGCTCATCGAGGGTGCTTGAAGGAGGATGGACACACCATCGCGGTGCTGGGGTCAGGGTTGGACAGAATCTATCCGCCCGAGCACGAGCAGCTAGCCGCAACTATCTCAGAACAAGGGGTTTTGACGACAGAGCTGGGGCCAGGTGCGGCGCCCCTTGCCGAGCATTTTCCGCTTCGCAACCGGATCATCAGCGGGATCTCGCTCGCGGTTGTCGTCGTCGAAGCCTCGGAGAAGAGCGGCTCGCTCATTACTGCCCGATATGCGTTGGAACAGGGGCGGGATGTGATGGCGGTACCCGGAAGCGTCTTGTCCGGCCGCAACCGGGGATCGCACAGCCTTCTGAAGGACGGCGCAAAGGTGGTCGAGTCTGCGGACGATATTCTTGAGGGGCTGGGCTGGGCAATACCCGCCATCGAACCTCGTGCTCCGTGCAAATCGTTGAATATAGACCCTTTGCTGGCGCAGATGGAGGTAGGCGAGGCTTACGAGCTGGACACATTGGCAGAAATGGCTGGCACCACGGGGGTCAAACTGCTGCCAAGATTGATGGATCTGGAGCTCAGGGGACTCGTGGGGGCCGCCGGTGGGCGGTTCTCAAAGCGATAAGGTAAGGTTCGGTATATGGCGAAGGCACTGGTGGTGGTGGAGTCGCCGGCCAAGGCGAAGACCATCAACAAATATTTAGGGCGAAATTACAAGGTCGTGGCCTCGATGGGTCACGTCCGCGATCTGCCCAAGAGCAAGCTCGGAGTGGACGTCGAAGACGGATTCGAGCCTTCGTACGAAGTCATTGCGAGCCGCAAGAAAGTTCTCAAGGAACTGAAGGACGCTGCGAAGGACGCTTCGGAAATTTTCGTCGCGACCGACCCTGACCGCGAGGGTGAGGCCATCGGCTGGCACCTGGCGGAGGAGCTTGGTAGCGGCAACCGCAAGAAGATCCGCCGTCTGATGTTCAACGAGATCACCAAGAAGGGTGTGCTCGCGGCGCTCGAGCACCCGACACAGATCAACAAGCAGATGGTCGACGCGCAGCAGGCGCGTCGGGTCCTCGACCGTCTCGTCGGCTACAAAATCAGTCCGCTCTTGTGGGACAAGGTCCGGCGCGGTCTGAGCGCCGGACGGGTCCAGTCCGTCGCATTGAAACTCGTCGTCGATCGCGAACGTGAGATCGACCGTTTCATCTCCGAGGAATATTGGAACATCACGGCGCATCTGGCGGGGCCTGTTCCGCCCGAGTTCGACGCCAAGCTGCTGAAGCGCGACGGCGCAAACATCAAGGTCGGGAACAAGGAAGAAGCGGACGCCGCGCTCGCCGATCTGCGCAAGGCGACCTGGATCGTCAACTCGGTGACGACGAAGGAGCGCAAGAAGGGTGCGGTTCCGCCATTCATCACGAGCAAGCTCCAGCAGGCGGCGCGCTTCCCCGTCAAGAAGACGATGATGATCGCGCAGCAGCTGTACGAAGGTATCGAGCTGCCGGGCGAAGGCGCCGTCGGGCTCATCACCTACATGAGAACCGACTCGACGCGCGTGGCGGATCAGGCGCTGACCGAAGTTCGCGAGTTCATCGGCGCTCGCTACGGCGCAGATTTCGTGCCCGAGAAGCCGATTTTCTATCGTGCGAAGAAGGATGCGCAGGACGCCCACGAAGCAATCAGGCCGACGTCGATGAAATATCACCCGGACGAGATCCGGGGAAATCTCACGCCTGATCAGTACTACCTCTATAAGTTGATCTGGAATCGGTTCGTGGCGTCACAGATGCCACCGGCCACGTTCGACGAAACCACGGTGGACATCGACGCGGACAACTACATGTTCCGCGTCAAGGGTTCGGTGCCGAAGTTCGCCGGCTGGATGGCTGTTTACAACCAGGAGCTCGTGGCAGATCGCACCGAGGGTCCTGGTCCCGACGCCGTTACCGCGGAAGACGAGGAGGGCTCGAGCGTTCTGCCGGCGCTCGCCGAAGGCGATCGTCTGGATCTCAAGGAGCTGAAGCCGGAGCAGAAGTTCACTCAGCCGCCGCCACGCTACAGCGAGGCTACGCTCGTGAAGGCGATGGAAGAGAACGGCATCGGCCGGCCGAGCACGTATGCGTCCATCATCAGCGTGATCCAGGCGCGCGACTACGTGAACAAGATCGAAGCACGGTTCAAGCCGACGATGCTCGGCATGATGCTCGTCGAGAAGCTGCTCAGCCCGGCGTTCGATGACATTCTGGACGTGGAGTACACGCGCAACCTCGAGGAAGACCTCGACAAGATCGAAGAGGGACAGGAGGACTACGAGTCCACGCTTTCCAGCTTCTACAAGAAATTCGCGAAAGACCTGAAGCGGGCGGCGAAGGAGATGGTCAACCTGAAAGAGGGCGTCGAGCCGACGCCACCGATCGTCTGCGACAAGTGCGGAAAGCCGATGGTGATCAAGGCCGGCAGATTCGGACTCTTTCTCGCCTGCAGCGGATACCCGGACTGTGAGAACACGAGGGAGCTCGAAACGCCGGAGCCAGGTGCTGAAGGCGAGATCGAAGAGAACTGCGAGAACTGCGGCAAGCCGATGGCCGTGAAGCGCGGCCGGTTCGGGCAGTTCCTCGCGTGCACGGGCTATCCCGAGTGCAAGACCACCCGCAAGTTGATCTCCACGAAGCAAGGGCTGACCGCGGCAAAGCCCGACCAGCTGCTGGACGAAAAGTGCCCGAAGTGTGAGTCGTTCCTGGTGCTCAAGCACGGCAGGTTCGGAGAGTTCACCGCGTGCAGCAACTATCCCGCCTGTAAGTATGTGAAGCAGAAGACGACCGGTGTGCTCTGTCCGAAGGACGGCGGTGACATCGTCGAACGCAAGTCCAGGCGCGGAAAGGTGTTCTTCGGGTGCGCCAACTACCCGGACTGCGATTTCACGCTGTGGAATCGTCCGGTGGCGGAGAAGTGCCCCGACTGCGGAGCACCGTACCTGGTCGAGAAGGTCACCAAGCGACACGGACGACAACTGGTCTGCAACAACGAAGACTGCAGCTACGTCCGATTCTGAGGAACTGGCGGCTGTCTAACTCATGATTCGCATCATCGGCGGCGGGCTGGCGGGCAGCGAGGCCGCATGGCAGGCGGCTTCGATTGGCGTGCCAGTCATGCTGCACGAGATGCGCCCCGTGCGTCCCACCGCCGTTCACAAGACCGACCGCCTCGCGGAACTGGTTTGCAGCAACTCGTTCCGTGGCGACAAGCTCGATAACGCGGTCGGCGTGCTCAAAGCCGAGATGCGCCAGCTTGGCTCGGTCGTCATGCAGGCGGCAGACGACGCGCGGGTGCCGGCGGGTGCCGCGCTCGCGGTCGATCGCGAACGGTTCGCCGAGCACGTCACGCGCGCGGTGTCCTCGCATCCGCTGATCACCATTTCGCGAGAGGAAATCCAACAGATTCCCGTGGACGAGGGCGTGCCCGTCGTGGTCGCGACGGGTCCGCTGACTTCGGCTGCGCTGTCGTCGGACATCGCCGCCATGGTCGGTGGAGATCACTTGTATTTCTACGACGCAATCAGTCCGATCGTCCTGGCAGACTCGATCGATCGTTCAAAGGTGTTCCGGGCGTCACGTTGGGGGAGAAGTCTGCGCGCGCCAGCCACACCGAATGCCGACGAGTCCGAGCGCTCTGCGGGTCCGGCGTGCGGTATCGATGATGGTGAAGGCGACTACCTCAATTGTCCGCTGACCCGAGACGAATACAGTCGCTTTCACGATGCCGTGACGACCGCCGAAAAGGCGCCGCTCCACGACTTCGACGATCCGAAATTCTTCGAGGGCTGCCTGCCGATCGAAGTCATGGCGGCGCGCGGCGTGGACACGCTGCGCTTCGGCCCGATGAAACCGGTCGGCTTGATCGATCCGCGGACGGGGCGCGAACCCTACGCGGTGGTGCAGCTGCGGCAGGACAACCTGGCCGGCGCTCATTACAGCCTCGTCGGATTTCAGACTCAGATGAAGTGGCCGGAGCAGGCCCGGGTACTGCGCATGATCCCCGGACTGGAGCAGGCGGAATTCGTGCGCTTCGGGATAGTGCACCGGAACACGTATATCAATGCCCCGACGGTTCTTCGTGAGACGTGGCAGACGCGAAACAGACCCAACCTGTTCTTCGCCGGTCAGATTTCAGGCGTGGAGGGATACGTCGAGTCGGCGGCATCTGGCCTGATTGCCGGACGTAATGCGGCGTTGCTGGCTTTGAACCGCCCGCTGCGCGTGCCCCCGCGGACGACAGCCATCGGCGCACTCGCGTACTACGTGTCGCATGCGAATCCCAAGAACTATCAGCCGACGAATATCACCTTCGGGATCATGATGCCCCTGACGGAATCGGACGGCCACCGCCGGCGGAAGAAGGCCGATCGCAAGCTGGCCTACGGTGATCGCGCGCTCGAGGCCCTGCAGCGCTGGCAGCGTGAGAGCTCGGAAGAGGAGCATGCGCTACCGGAGATTGCTCGATGAAAGAGCAGCTCGAGTTTTTTCTCGAGCACCTGGCGCTCAATGAAAACGCGTCCGATCACACCGTTCGGGCCTACCAGAGTGACCTGACCCAATTCCTGCGGTTCCTCGCGCAGCAGCTTCAACGGTCCCGCGGCGAGGTCGTACCGCAGGACATCGATCGAGGGCGGGTTCGCGAATTTCTGAGCGAGCTGCACAAGCGCGGGAACTCACGCGCTTCCGCGGCGCGGAAACTGGCCGCCATCCGCGCCTTCGGGCGTTTTCTCAAGCGCGAAGGAGTCGTGGACAACGATCCGGCTGCCTTCGTCGGCACGCCCAAGCGTGAGCAACGACTGCCAGCGCATCTCGGCGAAGGTGAGATGTCCCGATTATTGGAAACCCCGGACACCTCGCAGCCATTGGGCCGGCGCGATCGCGCCATCCTCGAACTGTTCTATGCCTCCGGTCTGCGCCTGAGCGAACTGGTCGGTCTCGATGTCGACGACATCAATTTGAGCAGCCGAGTGGTGCGGGTGCTGGGAAAGGGGCGGAAAGAGCGAATCGTTCCATTCAATCGCTCGACCGAGGATGCCCTGCGCGCATGGTTGAAAGACTGGGAGAGCATCGGCGCGCCCGAGAAAAGGGGACGGTCCCCTTTTTCGGGCAAGGCGCAAAAAGGGGACTGTCCCTATTTTCCTCAACTACCAGGGACGGCGACTCTCGACGCGCAGCGTCGATCGCTTGGTCCGAAAATATGTTGCGGCGTGCAGCACGCGGTTCGGGATCAGTCCGCACGCGCTGCGGCACTCGTTCGCTACGCACCTGCTCGAACGTGGAGCAGACCTGCGCGCCATTCAGGAACTACTCGGCCACGCTCGTTTGACCACGACCCAGCGCTACACGCACGTCAACGCCGCGCAGCTCATCGAGACGTATCGAAAGACGCACCCGAAGGCATAGACAAGCCGAACGGGATGACATCGATCTGACCGCACTCTGGACAGCCACCGTTGTCGCGTACCAGCTGGGTGTGACACCGCGGGCAATAGCCCTTCATTTCCTCGGACATTGGTGACGGCGCTCGGAGGATTTCTGCCCGCAGGCTCGGGTCGAGGATCGACTCGAGGCGTGAAATGTGGGCGCTCGCCGCCTCTTCTCGCGGAGCGAAGTAGTACAAACGCGCGATTCGAACGAAGTCATCCCGCGTCGCGAGCGCCGCAACCACCGCCAGCCCGTCGAACCTGGCACAAGCCGATCGCGTCAGGTTGTCGGCGGCGCAGATGGCGGCGAGGGGTGAAAGGATCATCGGCAACGCCTCTCCCTTCCATCGACCGGGATCCCGCGGGCGAAGCGCTCGCCATTGCCGCGCGAAAGTGCCGACGACGACGATCGCCAGCGCGAAGAGACCGACAAGGACCGGCAGCCACACGCGGAGAAGTCCCACGGTCACGATGAGGAGTGGGGCGACGATGAAGCAGTAGCCCCAGAGCAGGATGCCGAGACGGGTCAGTGGCCGCGCGGCAACTGTCGCGGCCCGCGCCGCGGCAACAATGTCCTCGGCCGGTGCCTTGCGGCCTGGCGCGGTGACGTCGACCTCGAAGTTGATATGGAAGGGGGGCGCTAACCGTGGGATGAACACGCCGCTGTCGCCGCGCAGGGCGTACTCCGGCCCGAACTGTGCGTGCAGGCTGCCGACGGTGCGTCCCCAGAGGATGACGCGCTCCGGTTTGACCCACCAGAGCGCGTCGGAGACGTAGACGATCCAGGCGACGACAACGAGGACGAGAGCCTCGGTCACTGCGCCGTAGCGCTAGCCTCGGTCTTCTCCTCCTTCGAACCAAAGAGCGAGCCAAGGACACGTTTCAGCGCGGCCGCTACCGCCAGCGCACCAAATACCAGCGCCTTCCAGATTTTGCCGAGAAGACCACTCTTGACCGCGGCGGCTCCCACACCGCCGGCGACGAGCGCGGTCAGACCGTACTCCGCGATGCGGTCACCCTTCACCCATTCCGCGTAGCGGTTGCCCGTCGAGAACTCGAAGCCGGTGAGCAGCTTGTCGAACTCCGGTACAGCCGCCCCAACCTGCGAGGGCCCGAGGACCAGGTCGGCATCCATGACACCCTTGCGACCGAGCAGTCGCACCGAGTGATTGATGACCTCGCTGCCTTCGCTGCTGGCCCTGATCGCCCAGGTCAGGTTGTTCGTGACCGGATCGTAGCGTGGGGGGGTGCTCCAGCCCTGAAGATCGAGCGTCGACCACCCGCGCTTCCGACGCTCGTCGTTGCCTCGCTCGTTTCCGGCGCGAAGCGATTTGAGAATGGCGTCGGCGTCGAGTTGTCCCTTCTCGTCGTCTTTCACGTACCCGATCGGGTTGAACTCGAAAATGACGAACCATGTCTGGTCGTCCGGACCGGCAGAAGAAACCAGGACACCAAGCTCTTCCCCCGAAACCGGATTCTGAGTGAGCTCCATGAAGTGGCGCACGCCGTCACGGCCAGCAAACCGATATCCCTCGGGAATCCGGATTTGCGCGATGTCGCCCAGCTTGCCGATAGCCGGCCCTTCCTGCCAGGGGATGTCCGATTCACCCTCCTGTGCCGACGCAATCCCGGGAGCGGTGACGAGGGCGAGACACGCCAGAAACCACGCGACCGACACACCACGAGATGACATTTTCCGCTCCTCGTTCCGGATGCGCCGTGGGCACCCTAAAGATTGGATTTCGCTAGGCGATCTGCTCGACCATGGGCCGGCGCCCACGTGAGTAGTCGATGCCGAGCGTTTTGATCTTGTAGTTCATGACGCGAGGGCTGATTGAGAGCAGCTCCGCCGCGTCTTTCTGAACCCAGTTCGACATCTTCAGCGCTTCGACCAGTGCCTGACGCTCGATCTCCTCGAGCGGGATCCCCGTCGGCGGAATCTTCACCACCGGACTCGAATCACCCGACGGCTGCGTCGTCGACAGCTCGCCGAGGCGGAGATCGGTGTTGGTGAGGAACGGCCCCTCGGTCAACAGCACGGCGCGCTCGATCGAGTTCTCGAGCTCGCGGATGTTGCCCGGCCAGTTGTAGCGCATCAGCAGTTTGACCGCGTCGGGCGACAAGCCATCGAGCCGCTTCTTCAGCTCACCCGAGAACCGCTTGAGGAAGAACATCGCGAGCTGCTGAATGTCGTCTTTGCGGTCGCGCAGCGGCGGCATGTCGATCGACACGACGTTGAGCCGGTAATACAGGTCTTCCCGGAACTGGCCGTGGCTGACCATTTGCGGCAGGTTCCGGTTCGTCGCCGCGATCACCCGCACGTCGACACGCAACGTCCGCGTGCCGCCCAGGCGCTCGAACTCGTGCTCCTGGAGCACGCGCAGGATCTTCGCCTGCGTGTTCGCGCTCATGTCGCCGACTTCGTCGAGGAACAGCGTCCCGCCATCGGCTTGTTCGAAGCGGCCGACGCGCTGCTTGTCCGCGCCGGTGAAGGCGCCCTTCTCGTGACCGAACAGCTCGGACTCGAGGAGGTTCTCCTGCAGCGCGGCGCAGTTGACCTTGACGAAGTTACGGCTCGACCGGTGCGAATTGTGATGGATGGCGCCGGCAATCAGCTCCTTGCCGGTACCCGTCTCGCCGCGGATCAAGACCGTGGTGTTGCTCTTGGCCACCTTCTTCACGATGGCGAGGACGGACTGCAGCGCGCCGCTGGCGCCCACGATTCGGTCGAAGTCGTAGATGTCCTGTTGCGTGTGCCGGAGATACTCGATCTCGTGGCGCAGGCGCCGGTGCTCGATGGCCTTTTCGACCTTGAGCTCCATCTCCTCGATTTCGAAGGGCTTCTGCACGTAGTCGAAGGCGCCGATCTTCATGGCCTCGACCGCGGTATGGACGGAGCCGAACGCCGTCATCAGGATGACCGCCGTCGAAGGGTGAAGCGACTTTGCCGTCCGCAGCACGTCGAGCCCGTCGCTGCCGCCCATTTTCAGATCGCTGAGGACGACGTCGTACTGCCCTTCGTGGAGCTTCTCTATCGCAACGTTCCCGTTCGGCGCCTCGTCGACATCGTGCCGCGCGTCGGACAACGCGCGGACGATACCGCGGCGGAGGGAATCATGATCATCGGCGACCAAGATACGACCCATTCTTTGCCTCTCATCTCAGCGGCCAGCTGGAAGCTGGAAGCTTTACCTGAACAACTCGTGGCTGCTCTTGACCGGCAGCGTCACGCGGAAGCGGGTGCCGCCCGCCAGCGGTGCGCTGACGTCGATGCGCCCGTCGTGGGCGTCGACGATTTTGCGAACGATCGCCAGCCCCAGACCGGAGCCCTGCGGCTTGGTCGTGAAGAAGGGGCTGAAGATCCGATCCATGACGTCGGCCGGCACGCCGGGTCCGTCGTCGATGACTTCAATCAGCAGGCTCGGGCCCGCCTGAGGCTCACCCCCGAAGATCGGCTCTTCTGCCAGGCGTGCGGCGAGGATGCGCACCGTGCCGCGTCCGCCGAGGGCCTCGAAGGCATTCGTCAGGAGGTTGGTGAACAACTGACGCAACTGGTGCGGATCGCCGTGAATGCTCGGCAGATCAGGCGCGAGCGCGATATCGACGGCGACCTCGCCGCGCGGGACGTGACTCTCGGCCATCGAGACGGCATCGCGCACCGCGTCGGCCAGCGTGATCCTTTCGACCTGGAGCCGGATCGGCCGGACGAAGTCGAGGATCTCCAGCACGATGGCGTTGGCCATCTTGGCTTCTTTGATGATGTCGCCGAGGATTGCCTGCGCGTCCGGGGACTCCTGCAGCTGGCGCTTGAGAATCCCGGCCATCACCTCGATGCCGGCGAGCGGGTTCTTCACCTCGTGGGCGATCGCGGCGGCCATTTCACCGAGCGCTGCCAGCCGGTCGCGGAGCCGCTCACGTTCTTCGAGCTGCTCGACGCGGGTCAAATCCTTGAAGAAAAGCGTCGCCCCGGTGATGTGACCGCGCCGGTCCCGCACCTGCGACAGGGTGTAGCCAATGACCTTGCCGGTGCTCTTCAGGCGCAGTTCCGCGCGGTTGGGCAAATGCGACAAATCGAAGGCGCCGGCCAGGATGCGGCAGACGTCCGGACGATCGCGGAGGACGGTCGTGAAGAGCGTTCCAATGTCGGAGGGCTTCGACGTCAGGCCCAGGATCCGATACGCGACCTCGTTCATCACCGCCACGCGGCCGTCACGGGTGATGGCGAGGACCCCGTTCCGGAGCGTCCAGACCAGGTCCCGGTAAAAGCCGTCGGTTGCAACGCTGTCGTCGCCGGACCTCGGTGTGCGGCTCGAGCTGCGTTTCTTGGGGACGAGTGCGGAACCGGGCGCAAGCCGGCGCGAGGCGCCGCGCAACTTCCTGTCAGGCATCGAGGGGCTCAGGCTGAAGCCAGCGGCGGCTTCCGATGGCAATATTGTAATTGCACAGCTCGATTCGGCCAAGCTCTTTTCCTTCTGCGATTTAGCAGCTAACTGTCTACACCCGTATCGCACCGCGGGCGACGGCAGGTGCATGGTGAGCCGACACTCGCGGGGGCAAAGGATGTGCCTGGGTTCCGGAGGAGGCGGGCGGATTTTTCCTAGAGTTTTTGCGAAAAGTGTACGGAGGTCCAGTCGAGGTGCCTACAATTTTGAGACATGATTACAATTTTGTTTGCAGCGCCTCCCACTGGTTCATCAGATCGCCAACTTCCCACATAAGTGCCTGATGCCGGTCGATCACCGGCTTGGCGCTCTCGTGGTCGTCGTAAAACCCCGGAGCAGACATCGCCTCTTCGATCTCTTTGATCGCGCGCTCGCGATCGGCAATCCGTGCTTCGAGCTCCTCGACCCGGCGGCGTTGGGCGTCCGCAACTTTCTTGTCGCGGCGCGCTTCCGATTCCTGCTTTTTGCGTTCGCCGTAGTTGATTTGGGCATCTGCCTTCGCCGATGGCTTGGCAGCGACGGTCTCACGCGCGTCGCGCTTCGACACTGGAGTACCGACCACCGCCGGCTTCCGTGGCGCGACTCGGTCGGCCTCAGGCGGAGCCGCGGCGGCGGCCATCTGCTGCTTGCGGCTCCAGAGAAATTCCTCGTAATTTCCCGGATAGAGCAGCGCTTCGCCATGTCCGATGTCGACGACTTTGGTGGCGAGCTTGTCGACGAAGTAGCGATCGTGCGACACGAAGATCAGCGTGCCGCCGAAGTCTTCGAGTGCTTCGAGCAGGACGTCCTTCGAATCGAGGTCTAAATGGTTGGTCGGCTCGTCGAGCACCAGCGTGTTCGACGGGCGCAGGAGCATTCGCGCAACCGCCAGCCGGGTTCGTTCACCGCCCGAGAGCACTCTCACGGGCTTCTCCACATCGTCTCCGGAGAACAGGAATCCGCCAAGGATGTTCCTGATGTGCGGCACCATCTGAATGGGGGCGTCGCCCGCGAGGGTCTGGTACACGGTCAACGTGGGATCGAGACGCGTCGCTTCGTCCTGGGCGAAATACTGCATGATGACCTGATATCCCTCGGTGCGCGTCCCGGAGTCGGGAGACTCCACGCCGGAAAGCATCCGCATCATCGTGGATTTGCCGGAACCATTCGGACCGATGAGCGCAATCCGGTCGCCGCGCTCGATGTGCAGTCTGGCCCGATCGAACACCCGCCGCTCACCGTACGCCTTGCTGACATCGCGCAGATCCAGCACCGTCCGCCCGCTCTTTGCGCAGGCGGGAAACGAAAAGTGCACCCGTTTGCGCTCCGCCGGGATCTCGATGGGGACGATCTTGTCGAGCATCTTGATCCGGCTCTGAACCTGAGCAGCCTTGGTGGCCTGATATCGGAAGCGATTGATGAACGCTTCCATCCGCGCCACCTCGTCGTCCTGGTCCTTCTTACGCTGGCGCAGCTGTTCCATGCGCGCCTCGCGCTCGCGCAGGTAGTCCGTATAGTTGCCGGTGTAGTCGGTTAGCGTTCGCAGTCCGATTTCCGAGATGCGGGTGACGACGGCGTCGAGGAAGAAGCGGTCGTGAGACACGAGGATGACGGCATGCGGGTACTCGGCGAGATACTCCTCGAGCCAGTTGCGCGCCTCGAGGTCCAGGTGGTTGGTCGGTTCGTCGAGCAGCAGCAGCCCCGGCCTGCCGAGCAGAAGTTTGGCGAGAGCGATACGCATCTGCCATCCGCCCGAAAACGTTTCGCTGGGCTTGTCGAGGTCAGCCTGGGAGAAGCCAAGGCCGCGCAGGACCGTCGAAATCTTCAAATCGATGCTGTAGCCCTCGAGCCGACGGAAAGCGTCCTGCAGGTCGCTGTACCTGGTGAGCATCGCGGCGTGCTCCGCCTCCGTGGCGGTATCGTCGGCGAGCCTTTCCTCGAGCGCGGCAATCTCCGCACGCATGTCGAGCAGCTCTTTGAACGCCAGCCCCGCTTCCTCGAGCAGGGTGCGTCCCGAGTGGCTGAGACCGTCCTGCGGAAGGTAACCGACGGTCAGGCCTGACGGCTTGATGATCAATCCGGAATCGGGTTCCTCGAGACCGGCGAGCATCCTGAGCAGGGTCGTCTTGCCGGCGCCGTTCGGACCGCTCAGGCCTACGCGCTCGCGATCGTCGATCTGCCAGCTCACCGACTCGAGCAACACGCGATCGCCGAAGGATTTGGTGAGAGTGGAAAGCTGAATCATCGAACCGTGCGCTATTCCCCCAGGGCCTTGGCCGCGGCCGCAAGCACCCGTGGAACGCGAAACGGCTTCGTGAGATACCCCGACACGCCCAGGTTGACGGCCTCGATGGCGCTGGCTTCGGTGGAGAAGCCTGTGATGATGATGACCGGAATGTCGGCCTTGAGCCGCCGCGCCTCACGGATGACGGCCAGCCCGTCAATGCCCGGCATCTTCAGGTCCGTGATGAGCAGATCGTAGGGAATGATCCGCAGGCGCTCGAGCGCCGTCCGTCCGTCAGACGCCAGATCGACGTCGTACTCCGCCAGCGCCAGCGTCTTCGAGAGCAAATCTCGGATGGTCGCCTCGTCGTCTACGATGAGCACGCGAGGCCGCCCGGGTGGCGGAACGATGCTGCGTGAAGTGGCCGCGCTCGCCCGGCCACCTCTCGGCCGTTGCGTTTCCAGCCAGGCATCGATGTCGCGCTTGCGGAAACGCCATTGCCGTCCGACGCGCACGGCA
The DNA here is from genome assembly GCA_963804245.1 of uncultured Acidobacteriota bacterium. Classification (GTDB taxonomy): domain Bacteria; phylum Acidobacteriota; class Vicinamibacteria; order Vicinamibacterales; family 2-12-FULL-66-21; genus CAWDPQ01. Next base: position 145,094 of record CAWDPQ010000007.1, on the reverse strand, counting down.
GGAATCTTCCCCGCCTTGATGAGCCGATAGACCGTCCGCAAATTGACCTGGAGGTATTCGAGTACCTCCTCGGTCGTCAGAAAGCCTTCGTCCATCACGCTGAGCGTACTTTATCAGACTCGAGCGCTGGGATCGGATCCGTCCGGTTCCTCGGGCAGTTCGATCGTGAAGACCGCGCCGCCGCCAGAGTCGTTCGCAGCGTGAATGGATCCGCCGTGTTCCTGGATGATTCCGTAGGTAATGGCGAGGCCCAGGCCCGTTCCGCGTCCGACTTCCTTGGTCGTGAAGAACGGGTCGAAGATCCGCGGCAGCACCTCTGCCGGTACTCCGTGCCCGCTGTCGCGGATTGTCGCGATTACTCGTTCGCGCTCACGGTCCGCCCGTACGCTGACGTAAATGCGCGGCGGCCCATCGCCGGTGCTCGCGGCATGTTCGGCGTTGATGAGGACGTTGAGGAGAGCCTGGTGCAGCAACAGCGGATCACCGCTGATTGGCGGCAAATCGCTCGCGTCTTCTCTGATGATCTCGATCGCTTGCCTTCGCAGCGCAGCCCGGCGGCTCGCCAGCGCTCGCGTGACGATCCGTTCCACCCGCAATCGCTTGCGCTTCAGGCCGTGCGACCCGCTGAAGACCAGCAGGTTTTGCACGATTTTGGCGGCGCGATCCGCTTCCTGGTAGATGCCGCGCAGCTGTCTCCGGATCGGCCGTGCAGCGGCGGACGTCCGCATCAACAGCTCGAGATGGCCCAGTACGCCCTGTAGCGGGTTGTTCATCTCGTGCGCGATGCCGGCCACGAATCGACCGAGCGACGCCAGCTTTTCGGACTGTGCGAGCTGCTGCCGCTGACTCAGCACCTGCTCGAGCAGCTGAACGTTCTCGACGCCTACCGAGAGCTGCCGAGCCAATTCGTCTATCTGCGTCAGCAGACGGGCTTCATCCGTGAATGTCGGGTTTTCGATGACGAGGGTGCCGAGCGCTCGACGCCAGCCGCGCAGTGGCGCCAGCAGGACCGTCTGGTTGGCTTCCCTGAACACCTGCGGATGCTCCAGACGCAGACCGCGTCCGGCGGGAGTCTCCCGGTCTTCCGTGCTCGTTCGCGTCGGCGCCGAGGGGTCGGGAAGGGAGGTGGCGGCCAGCGCCAGGGCCCGGGCGCGGCGATCGTGCAGCCAGACGGATGTCCGTCTGGCCCCCAGCACGCCGTTCGCTTCCTGGACGAACGCGTCGAGGCCCGGTCCGACGCTGAGGGTGGCGGAAACCGCGCTGGAGAACGTCCCCAGCAGGTCTCGGAGTGGTATGTCGGCCATCGGGCGGGCGCGGTAGCGGCATTCTAAGCCGTTGAACTTAAAAGGTAAAATGCCCTAAGGCTGACCAGACCGCTCCGTCGTCTAAATTCACGACGGGCGTAGCCGTTTCCGCGGAACAGAATGGCGTCCACCGACGAAGAGTTGGTCGCCCGCTCGATGGGGGGCGATCTCGACAGCTTCAACCAGCTCGTCCTGCGCTGGGAGAGGCCTATCTACGCCCTCGCCTATCGAGTGATCGGCCGTGAGGAAGACGCTCGTGACGTCGCCCAGGAAACCTTCCTTCGCGCCTTTCGGGCGCTCGGCGGCTTCAAGGGCCAGGCGAAGTTCTCGTCATGGCTCTACCGAATCACGCTGAACCTGTGTCGAGACTGGATTCGGCGCGAGCGCCGTACACCCGTGGCCCAGGCTCCTGAAGGCGTGGATCTCATCGAGCTGGCTTCCGCGGCGGAGCCTACGGAATCCGTCGAAGACCTGCTGTCGAGGCGCGAGCTGGGGCGCGCCGTCGCGAAAGCCATGGCCTCGCTGCCCGATGAACAGCGCACGGCGATCGTTTTGAAGGAATATCACGGTTTGACATTTCAGGAGATCGCCGATCTCCTGGACTGTCCGTTGAGCACGGTGAAGACACGGCTATACCAAGGGTTGAGCGTGCTGCGGAAGCAGCTGGAAGTCGCGGGCGTCGAGAGCGTGTTTGGACCCGCGACGCGGAAGGATAAGAGCAATGTGTAATCACGAGCGGCTGCTCGACTACCTCTACGACGAGCTCTCCGCCGACGAACGGAAGGCATTCGAGATACACGTGCACGACTGCAGTGCGTGCCGCTCGGAGCTCGCCGCACTGGGCCGCACGCGTCACGCCTTGGCCCTGTGGTCGCCGCCGGATCCCGAGCTGGGCTTCCGGATCGTCCGCAAAGAAGAGACTCCGCCACCACGCCGGGCGTTCTGGAACATTTCGCCGCAATGGGGATTGGCGGCGGCGGCCGTTCTGCTGCTCTCAGTCGGCGCGGCAATCGCGAACGTCGAGGTCCGCTATGGCAGCGAGGGATTCGTGGTGCGCACGGGCTGGGGACGTTCAACAGCGCCGGCGCCCGCCGTCGCGAATGAAGTGTCGGCTGTCCCCGTCGCGGCGTCGTCAGAAGAGTGGAAGGAGAGCCTGCGGCTCCTCGATACCCGGCTGCAGCAGCTCGAGCAAAGTAATCGCCCGATTACCGCGGCGACATCCGAGCGGCAGAACACGGCTGCCCGGATGTCAGATGCCGAGATCCTGCGCGAAGTGCGAAAGATCATCGCCGAGAGCGAAACGCGGCAACAACGGGAGCTGGCGCTGCGCGTGACGCAGGTCGTCAGAGATGTCGATGCCGCGCGCGTGGGAGATCTGGCGCGCGTCGAGCAGGGGCTGCGGCAGATTCAAGGTCTCACCGACGCGGAGTTGATTCGGCATCGCGACACGCTGAATCACCTGCTGCGCGTGACGCAGCAACGGTAAGAAATGAAGAAGGAAGAAGGAAGAAGGATGAGGGTGAAATCGTGAAGAGAGGGATTCTCCTGGTGTCGGCAATCGCGCTGGCCATCCAAGCGCTTCCAGCGGCGCAAGACGCGGCGCCGCCTCAGCGCCGGCGAAACCAGATCCAGATGATGGAAGGGGTGCTGACCCGTGCCGTGCGTTCGGGCGCCGAGGATCTTGCGCGCCGCATGCAGAGCCGCGATCCCAGCCTGATGTTGTTCACGGGTACCGCGCGCGCGCGCGGATTCGTCCTCGAAGGCTACGGGGTTTTCTTCGACGTCGAGATCCCGGCCCTGCGGCCTACCGTCGTCTGGGCGGCACGGACGTTGGAGCGCGATTCGACGATCGCCAACGCCATCGACTCACTCTCCCGGGCGCTCGCGGCGATGCCCGAGGGGCCGACGCGGCTTCGAGCGGAACAGGCGCTGAAGAACGTCCAGCAGCTCAGCCCGGCGCCACGGCCACAGGGAATGCCGCAATCGGGCACCGTACAAACGGCAGCCGCGGAGCCGCCTGTCGACGACCCCCACACGTCCTACACCGAAGCCGTCAAGAACGCGCTCATCGATGCGATGCTGGACTACAGCCTACCGATGGATCTCGGCGAGGAGGAATGGCTCACGGTTGCGGCGCGTGACAGCGAAGGGCCGCTGACGCCGGATGAGATCTACGATGCCAGCACTATCCTGATTCGTGTCAAAGGCAGCGATCTGGCGACCTATGCCGCCGATCGCAGCAAGCGTGCCGAAGTGCGGGGTCGCGTCCAGGTCCGGGAGTTCTGATCTAGAATCGGCGGGATGGGGCGACGAAACAGGGCTTGCAGGGGGAGCGCCGCGCGGCTGCATTGGCGCGGGTTCTGGGCCTGTAGCCTGTTGCCACTGCTCCTGACCTCTGCCTGCAGCCAACCCGTCGATCTGAAACAAGCGCTCGAAGTCACCGACGTCACCAGCGGCTGGTTCGACGCCGGTATCGTCAGCGGGAGAAACAAGATCGTTCCGAGCGTCAGGGTCAAGCTTCGCAAGCGATCGCCTGTCAATCTCGACCGTGTGGCCATCAACGCCCTGTTTCGCGCGGCCGACGGCAAGGAAAGCGAACTCGACAGCGACGTCTTCCTTCAGCGCGTCGATTTCCAGAGTGCTGAAACCGCTCCCATTTCCCTCCGCGCCGAGAATGGCTACACGGCTGAGCCACCACAGAGCCGCGCGGAGATGTTGAAGCACAGCCAGTTCCGCGACATGCGCGTGCAAATCCTGGTCAAACAGGGATCGGCGCAGTGGACGGATCTCGGCTGGATTGACGTCAAGCGGCACTTGATCACGCAGTAACCATCCCGCGTGCCGCAGCGCCCTTCGCCCCTCCGGACATCGAATACTGCCGCCGTGCCGTTGCACGCCGCCGACTCCGGTCCGACGCGGGCGCTCGAGCGCCGGCTCGGGCCTCTCGACGCCGCGGCGGTGATCGTGTCGAACGTCATTGGCGGCGGCATCCTGTTCACGCCGCCGCAGGTCGCGGCTGCGGTACCACACGCCTGGATGTTTCTCGGCGTCTGGGCCTTCGGTGGCCTGATCGCCTTTGCCGGTGCGATGGCCTACGCGGAGCTCGCGGCGGTCCGCCCGCGCGCCGGCGGCGAGTATGTCTACCTCCGGGCGGCGTACGGAAGGCTCGCCGCATTTCTCACGGGCTGGACTTCTTTCGTCGCCGGTTTTTCAGGAGCGGTGGCTGCCAGTGCCGTCGTCCTGGCCGACTACGTCGGACGGTTTGCGCCCGCGGCCAAGGACTCCACGCCGATCTTCACGGTCCCGCTGCCGTGGGTGCCGCTGATCTTCTCCAAACAGGCGCTGGTGGCTCTGGCGGCCATCGCCCTCATGTCCTGGATTCACCTCCGGGGCGTCGGCCCGGGCCGGCTCGTCGGCAACGTCCTCGCGTCGCTGAAAGTGTCGGCACTGCTCCTGTTCATCGCCCTTGGGTTGTCCTTCGGCGCCGGCTCTGTTTCGAACCTTCAGCAAAGCGGCGGCGCGGTCTCGGGGACCACCTGGCTCCTCGCCCTGATACCGGTGATGTTCACCTACTCGGGGTGGAATGCCGCGGCGTATGTGGCCGAAGAAATACGCGATCCGGGCCGCAACGTGCCGCGGGCGCTGGCCATCGGCACGGCCGCGGTCATCGCGATTTACGTGCTGCTCAATTTTCTCTACCTGTACGTGCTGCCGGTAACTGAGCTGGCCGCCGTGCAGGGCAGCGTCCTCGACGTCATTGCTGACCGTCTGCTCGGCACGCGCGCCGGGGACATCATGGGCATCGTCTCAATCGTGAGCATCGCGGCAAGCATCAGCGCGATGGTGTTTGCCGGTCCGCGCGTCTACTACGCGATGGCGCGCGACGGGCTTTTCTTTTCGGCCGCCGCGCGCATTCATCCCCGTTACAAGACGCCCGCCGTCGCCATCGTGGCGCAGGCGATCTGGAGCGGACTCCTGGTCCTGACCGGCAGCGCGCGTGCGCTCACTACCTACACCGGCTTTGCAGTCGTTCTGTTTGCCTGCGTGGCGATTGGGGCCTTATTCGTGCTGCGCGCGCGCGAACCAGATGCGCCGCGTCCGTTCCGGGCACTCGGCTATCCGATCGCGCCCGGCATCGCCTGCCTGGCGATGCTGCTCATCGCCCTCAACGCACTCTGGACGGATCTCATTGTTCCCATCACGCGCGATCAGCCATGGGGCCCGGCGGCCGCAGGCCTGATCGTCATCGGACTTGGCCTTCCGGTCTACTTCCTGCTGCGTGGCCGCGCGCTGGAGGAGTAGCGCGCACGAGTGCCCACAACGTCAGGAGCGCGAGCGCGCCATCGCTCGCGGCGAAGACAAGAAATGACGCCGGGGAATCGCCGAAGACGTAGTGAATGATGAACAACGCGGCGCCCCCACCCTTGAGCATCGGTCCCATCACCCACAAATAGCCGCGGTATCGCTCCGGATCGCGCCATGGAAGGTAGTAGCCAGCGCCGACGGCGAGCAGGAAGAGTCCGTTCAGGTCGGAAAAGATTGGCGGGGTTGCCGGAGGTACGCCGAAAAGGGCGGCGAGCCGATCTGCCGCGAGCAATAAAAAGGCCCCTACGACACAGTCGTAGAGGCCCGAGATAGCAGCAATCGCCGAGAGCACTACTGGATACGCTTCAATTCGCCCTTATAGGTCACGACTTCGCCTGGTGTGATCAGCACCTCGAACTGCAGCGGCTCGAACCCGTCCGCGCGAATCTCGACGCGATGTCCCCCGGAATCAATTCCCAACTTTTGGAAAAGCCCGTCGAAGCTGTCGACGAGGCCGACGTAGTAGCCGTCGATGTAGACCTTGGCGTCACGCGGCTTCATCTTCAGGCGCAGCGAGCCAGTGTCGCGGAACGCGCGATACGAGTATCCGCCGCCACCTCCGTAGGAGCCGCCGCCCCCGCCGTAATACCCGCCGCCGCCGCCGTAGTACGGGTCGTAGTAGGGGTCGAACCAGTACGGGTCATACATGTAGTAGCCGAGGCCGAAGCCGTACACCGGCGCGTAGTAGCGCGAGTAGCCGTAGAAGTATGGGTTGTAGCTATATCCGTGGCCGCCACCGCCGCGGTAGGGCGGGGACTGGCGATCCACCGCCGTGCCTGTCGCTGTTCTGCCCTCACGAGGACGGCTGTAGGTCGGTACGGCCCGCTCTGCAGGCGCCGAGGCGCGATCGGAGTTGCTCGAGCCGCCGGCACTCTCGGCTGCGACCCGTCCGGTTCCGCGAGGCTCCGTGCCCGAGCCGCGCTGTACGGCGCGGTCGCCTGTGCGGCGCTCGGCTCCGTCACCTGAACCGCGAGCGCGGCCAGACTCGGATGGACGACTCGGCGCTCTCGATTCACTGCCGCCGCTCGATGACGGGGCGCTCGCCGAACTACCACCGCCGCCACCCCCTCCGCCGCTGCTGCTGCTCGAACTTCCGCCGCCACCACCGCCCCCGCCGCCCGCGTTACCTCCGCCGCCTCCACCCCCCCCGCCACCACCTGAGCCCCGCTCGGATCCGCCACCTCCACCGCCCCCGCCGCTCCCCGGGCTGCCGCCGGGACGCTGGGCCGACGCCGGCAGCACGCTGAGCGCGAACGCGGCGGCTGTGGCACCGATCAAAAGCTTGTAGCGCTTCATGACACGCTCCTGAGCGTAAGCGGAAGCAACCCGATTGCCAGCGGAAGAGTTCTCAAATTACTGCGTTCATTGCATATTAGCGCGAATCCACCGGGTTGTCCTGTCCGCGGGTCCGGACGGTAGTGCACTCTGCGCGTGACACTGCGGGTTGGGTCGGGGGTCAGATCTTGTTTCTTGCAGCCGTGTGCTCTCGAAAGAGGACAAACCTGCAAGAAACAAGATCTGACCCCCGAAAGGGCGGTGGGGCTACTTCCGCGTCAACAACCCGCGGCCCCTGAGCCAGTTCGCCAGCAGAGCCGGCCAGGCGCTGAGTGCCGGATCGCCAAGCGCCAGGCCAACCCCATGTGGCCCGTTCTCGAAGACGTGCATTTCTGCCGGCACTTTCGCTTTCCGCAGCGCCAGGTAGAAGCGGACGCTGTTCTCTACCGGTACGGCCGTGTCCGCGGTCGTGTGAAACAGGAACGTTGGCGGCGTCTCCGGACCAACGCGGCGATCATTCGAGAGATCCTCGATCAGCTTCGGATCCGGATTTTCGCCAAGGAGATTCCTCACCGATCCGGCATGTGCGATTTGCGGATCGAACGAAATCACCGGGTAGCCGAGGATCAGAAAGTCGGGACGACTGCTCGCGCGATCGATGGGATCGTCCGCGTCTGGCTTCCCGCTATCGAAGTGAGTACCGGCGGTCGCGGTGAGGTGGCCCCCCGCAGAGAATCCGATCATACCGATGCGGTCGCTCGCCACGCCGAACTCGACGGCGCGCGATCGCACGATCCGAATCGCGCGCTGCGCGTCACCAAGTTGCAGCGGATGGTGATAACGCGGCCCGAGCCGGTACTTCAGAATGAACGCCGTGATGCCCATCGCGTTGAACAGCGAGGCAACCTGGCGTCCTTCGTGGTCGACCGCCAGCGTGCCATACCCTCCGCCCGGGGCGACGATGATGCCGGTACCCACGGCGTTGCGGCTCGCGCGATAGAGAGTGAGCGTTGGCTTGTCGGCGTCGGCGTCGCCGAGCGCTCCCGGCGCGCCGTTTTCCCAGAGCGCAAATTCGACCGGCACCGGATTGACGTTGCCTCGCCCCGTAGCGGGCTGCGACGGGCTGGAAGCGGCGCTTTGCGCGACGACGAGCAGGAAAATCAGTGCGATCACGTGCGCTCCTTCTACGGCCGCCGAGTTTATTCCGTTGCCGCCGTCAACCGGAAATGAACCTGATAGACTCGCTTGAGACTCGATGCTACGCGCAACAACGGTCCTGGCGGTCCGCCACGGCGACCAGGCGGTCATGGCCAGCGATGGCCAGGTGACCTTCGGCGACACCGTCGTCAAACAGAGCGCCCGGAAAATCCGGCGTCTGTACAACGATCGCGTGCTCGCGGGGTTCGCCGGCTCGGCGGCTGATTCATTCGCACTGTTCGCGCGGTTCGAGGCAAAGCTCGAGCAATACCGCGGCAACCTGGAGCGGTCGGCCGTGGAGCTCGCGAAGGACTGGCGTACAGACCGCCTGCTGCGCCGGCTCGAGGCCATGCTCATCGTGATGGACGCACGCATGACCTACCTGCTCTCGGGCACCGGCGACCTTATCGAACCCGATGACGGGATCATTGCCATTGGGTCGGGTGGCGCTTATGCGATGTCGGCAGCCAAGGCGCTGGCCAGACACACCTCGCTCGACGCGCGGCAGATCGCGCAGGAGGCGATGAGCATTGCCGCGGCGATCTGCATCTACTCGAACGACAACATCACCATCGAAGCGCTGTGACTGCGAATGCCGATTTATCTACCCGAGACCACGTCTTCAACCACGGAATCATTGACGCCGCGACAGATCGTCGCCGAGCTCGATAAGTACGTCATCGGACAGACCAAAGCAAAGCGCGCGGTGGCCATCGCCCTGCGCAACCGGACGCGCCGGCAGAAGCTCCCGCCCGAATTGGCCGAAGACGTCGCGCCGAAGAACATCCTGATGATTGGACCGACCGGTGTCGGAAAAACAGAGATCGCACGGCGGCTGGCCCGCCTGGCGCAGTCGCCGTTCCTGAAAGTCGAGGCCTCCAAGTTCACGGAAGTGGGTTACGTGGGCCGCGACGTCGAATCGATGGTCCGCGACCTGGCGGAGATCGCCGTTGAGATGATTCGCGAGGAGCGACGCGCCGAAGTGCGGGAGAAAGCCCGTCAGGCGGCCGAAGAGCGCGTCCTCGATCTGCTGCTGCCGCCGCTCACGCCCGCGGCCGAGTTCGACGAGCAGGCGAGTCCGATAAGAGAGCAAGCGCAGCGCACGCGTGAAAAGCTGCGTGAGCAGCTGCGGGCGGGGCGGCTCGATCACAAGCAGGTGGAGATCGACGTTCGCGAAAAGAGCTTCCCTTCATTCGAGATCATCGCCGGATCGTCGGTGGAGGAGGTGGACATCAACGTGAAGGACATGCTGCCCGGGCTCTTCCAGGGGCGCATGAAGAAGAGGAAGTTGCGGGTCCCCGACGCTCTCGATGCCTTGTCGCAAGAGGAAGAGCAGAAGCTGATCGACATGGACACCGTGGCCCGCGCCGCCGTCGATCGCGTGCAACAGTCGGGAATCATTTTCATCGACGAGATCGACAAGGTCGCGGGGCGCGAGGGGAATCACGGACCAGATGTGAGCCGCGAGGGCGTGCAACGCGACATCCTGCCGATCGTCGAAGGCACAACGGTGAACACGAAGTATGGGATGGTGAGAACCGATCACATCCTGTTCATCGCCGCGGGTGCGTTCCACGTGTCGAAGCCGTCGGATCTCATTCCCGAGCTGCAGGGCCGTTTTCCGATCCGAGTGGAGCTCGAGGCACTTGGCCGCGAGGACTTCGTGCGGATTCTCACCGAGCCGAAGAGCGCGCTCATCAAACAATACATGGCGCTCCTCTCTACCGAAGGCGTGACGCTGAGGTTCACCGACGGGGCCATCGGACGAATCGCCGACTTTGCCACGCTCGTCAACGAACGGACGGAGAACATCGGCGCGCGCCGCCTGCATACGGTCATGGAAAAGCTCCTCGACGAGGTTTCCTTCGACGCGCCGGACATGGCAGACAAATCCGTCACGATAGACGAGGCATTCGTCGACCACATGCTCGCCGACATCGTGCGAAACGAGGACCTGTCGCGCTACGTTCTGTGATGAGCCGCTCAGGGCTGACGACAGCCGTCCTGCTCCTCGTGGCCTTTGTCGCGGCCGCCTGCGGCAAGAAGGGGGCGCCGCTGGCGCCGTTGTACCTCATACCTTCCCCCGTGAGCGATGTCTCGGCGAGGCGCGTCGAAGACGCCATTCGCCTCAGGTTCGTGCTGCCAGCCAAGAACATCAACGGTCCGGGCATCAACCTCGATCGCGTCGAGATCTACGCGGTGACGGTCGAGCCCGGCTCCGAAACGCCACCCAACCGTGAGCTGCTGACAAAGCCGTACCTGGCGGGCCAGGTTCAAGTGAAACCGCCTCCGGTCGAGGGAGCACCCGAGACACCGGAAGACAAGAGGCCCGCACCGGGCGACGCCGTGACATTTGCCGAGCAGTTGTCGACGCTTCCGCCGCCACCGCCTCGGAAGGTCAGCAAGAAGCCAGCTCCACCCGACCCGGCAGCGGCACCCGGTGTGGCGACCGGCGTCACGCCCGAAACGGAACCGACCGCGCCGGCACCTGGCGAGACTCCTCCAGCTGCGCCGGCCGTCCCCGATCCGACCGCGGCAGCGGTGCCACCCGAAGCAGCGGCGACGCCGGCCGGCAAGACGATGCCACCACCGGCAACGCCACCACCAACGCAGCCTGGAGCTCCCGCAACAGCTGGTGCTCCCGCAGCAGCCGCCACGGGCGCGGCGCAAGCAGCCCCTGCGGCGCCGGCCCCGAAGATCACCCAGCCCACGCGCATCTACGTGATTCGCGGTGTGGCTCGCAACGGTCGAAGCGGTCCGCCCTCCGCGCGCATCGCGGTACCTCTCAGTACCACGCCGGACGCCCCGGGCGGTCTCAAAGCGGAGAACACCGAGAAAGCCATAGTCGTCGAGTGGTTGCCGGCCGTCGTGACGGTGGCGGGCGCCTCGCGCACGTACAACGTCTACAAGGCCGATGCGCCCGAGGAGCCGCTGAACGCGAAGCCGCTCGAGACTGCGACGTTCCAGCAAGCTGGTGCTGCGCTCGGAACGGAAGTGTGTTTTCGCGTGCGCGCAGTCGAAGCGAACGGGCCGGTGCTCATCGAGAGTCCGCTATCCGAACCGGCATGTGTGACACCCAAGGACGTGTTTGCTCCGGTCACGCCGAAGGGACTGGCGACGGTTTCGACGCCTGGCGCCGTGCAATTGATTTGGGACGCCAATGCCGAGTCCGACCTCGCCGGCTACATCGTCTTGCGCGCTGAAGCGCCGGATGAGACACTGCAGCCGCTCACGCCCGCCCCGATTCGCGATACGGTTTTCAAGGACGCTTCCGTCACGCCGGGTGTCCGCTACTTGTATGCGATCGTCGCGGTCGACTCGGCCACGCCGCCCAATCGCAGTGCACCATCGGAGCGCGTCGAGGCGATAGCGCGATAATGACCGGTCTATGAAACGCTTTTACAGAATCGAGCAGAACGGTAAACCGCGACAGGCCGTGGAAGAGAACGGTGTCTGGCGCGTCGTAGAAGGAGACATTTTCGGCAGCTGGAAGCCGGGCGCCGAGATTGCCGCCTCCGGTCATCGCCTCCTTCCGCCGGTCATGCCGTCGAAGATTGTCGCCGTTGGACTGAACTACAAGGATCACGCGGCCGAGGTGAAGAAGCCGCTGCCGGCCGAGCCGCTGTTGTTTCTCAAACCCTCGACTGCGGTCATTGGTCCCGGCGAACCGATCGTCATTCCCGTCGGCGCCGGCCGGATCGATCACGAGGCCGAAATGGGTGTCGTCATCGGCGCGCAAGCGTGGCACGTGCGTGAGCAGGACGCTGCCGGTTATGTATTCGGCATTACATGCGTCAACGACGTGACGGCCCGTGAGCTGCAGGCCAAGGACATTCAATACACCCGCGCCAAAGGTTTCGATACGTTTGCCCCGATTGGGCCGTGCATAGCGACCGATCTGCCGTACGACTCCGAGGAGGGCCTCACGGTCGAAGGATGGGTCAACGACACCCGCCGCCAGGCGTCGTCGACTCGGGAGCTCATCTTTCCGGTGCCGCGGCTGATTGCCTTCATTTCGTCGATCATGACGCTCCTGCCCGGCGACATCATCACCACCGGTACGCCTTCGGGAATCGGTCCCCTCTCGGCCGGCGATCGGGTCACAATCAAGGTGCAGGGTGTGGGCGAGCTCATGAATCCGGTAGGGCTGGCGATCAAGCAAGAGCGCCCGCCGCCCGAGCGAGGTGAACGAACATGAAACTCTTCATCGATTCCGGCAACTTGAAGGAAATCGAAGCACTGGTGCCGCTTGGCATCATCGACGGCATCACCACCAATCCATCGCTGCTGGCCAAGGAGGGTGGAGACTATCGGGCGATTCTGAAGCGGATCTGTCAGACGGTCCAGGGTCCGACGAGCGCCGAGGTGGTCGCCACCGACACGGAAGGCATGGTCCGCGAGGGACGCGATCTCGCCTCCATCGATCCGCACATCGTCGTCAAAGTGCCTTTCACCAAGGATGGGGTCAAGGCGTGCAAGACGCTGTCGTCAGAAGGAAAGAGAGTCAACGTAACCCTCATCTTCTCCGCCACGCAGGCGCTGCTCGCGGCAAAAGTGGGGGCGACGTATGTCAGTCCGTTCGTTGGAAGGCTCGACGACATCGCGACCTCCGGCATGAATCTGATCAACGAGATCGTCGACATCTTCGGCAACTACGACTTCAAAACGCAGGTGTTGGTCGCCTCGGTGCGGCATCCGATTCACATCGTTGAAGCGGCTCGCATGGGCGCGGATGTTTGCACGTGCCCCGTCGCGGTGATTGAATCGATGTTCAAACACCCGCTGACGGATATCGGGCTCGAACGCTTCTTGAAGGACTGGGAGAAGGCACAGGCCGCGCGTGTCTGAGCATCTCGAGTCGCTCGAGCGACTGTCGGAGCTCGGCGGCGGCGAGGAGCGCCGTCGCCGGCAGCACGAAGCAGGCAAGCTGACGGCGCGAGAGCGTATCGATCTGCTCTTCGACACGGGGACATTCCAGGAGGTCGACAAGCTCGTCACCCATCGTTGCCGCGACTTCGGGATGGACGATCAGGTGATTCCCGGCGACGGCGTCGTGGCAGGCAGCGGACGCGTCGAGGGGCGGCTCGTCTACGCATTCGCTCAGGATTTCACGGTGTTCGGTGGGTCGCTCTCCGAAACGAACGCCGCCAAGATCGTCAAGATCATGGATCTCGCGCTCAAGATGGGAGCGCCGGTGGTTGGCCTCAACGATTCCGGAGGCGCCAGGATCCAGGAGGGCGTGCTCTCCCTCGCCGGTTACGCCGACATCTTCCTGCGCAATACGCTCGCGTCCGGCGTCATTCCACAGATCTCCGCGATCATGGGACCCTGCGCCGGCGGCGCCGTCTACTCGCCGGCCATCACCGACTTCAACATCATGGTCGAGGGGACGAGCTACATGTTCGTCACCGGCCCCGACGTTATCAAGACCGTCACCCACGAGGAAGTCACAAAAGAAGAGCTGGGCGGTGCGATGACGCACAACGCGACCAGCGGCGTCGCACATTTTGCCGTCCCTGACGATCGCGAGTGTCTCCGCCTGATCCGCGAGCTGCTCGGTTACCTCCCGAGCAACAACCTCGACGGTCCGCCGCGGCGTGAGACCTCCGATCCGCTCGATCGCGAGGACGACGCGCTCGATCGCATCGTGCCTTCTTCTCCCAATCAGCCGTACGACATACTCGACCTCGTCCACGCGATCGCCGATGACGGGGCCTTCCTCGAAGTGCATCGTCACTTCGCCAGGAATCTCGTGGTCGGGTTCGCGCGGCTCGGTGGGCGGGTCGTTGGGATCGTTGCCAATCAGCCGGCGCACCTCGCTGGCACACTCGACATCGATGCCTCGGTGAAGGGCGCACGCTTCGTCAGATTCTGCGATGCGTTCAACATCCCGCTCGTGACATTTGAGGATGTTCCCGGTTTTCTGCCGGGTACCCGTCAGGAATACGGCGGGATCATCCGGCACGGTGCGAAGCTGCTGTTTGCCTTTGCCGAAGCCACGGTTCCCAAGGTGACGGTCATCACGCGCAAGGCTTATGGCGGTGCCTATTGCGTGATGTCCTCCAAGCACATCCGCACGGACGTGAACTTCGCGTGGCCGTCAGCGGAAATCGCCGTGATGGGACCGGAAGGGGCCGTCAACATCCTCTACAAGCGAGAGCTCGAGGCGGCGAAAGATCCGTCCGGGCTGCGAGCCAACAAGGTTGCCGAGTTCCGGGAGAAATTCGCCAGTCCGTACGTCGCCGCCTCCCGTGGGTTCATCGACGAGATCATCCGGCCAAGGCAGACGCGCGCGAAGCTGGTGGCCGCTCTCGCCTCGCTCGAGACGAAACGCGATAAGAATCCGGCGAAGAAGCACGGGAATATCCCCCTCTGACAGCGAAGAATGCGTGGCTTCCGGCTTTAGCCGGAAGATCAGTCGGCAGCGAGGGCTCTTCCGCCTGAAGGCGGACCGCGGAGCCACGCAAGTGTAGAATGGGCTGGATGCCCGGGCGCGACGCGCCTGATCCTGCCCGAAGCCGCATGTGAAAATCCTCATCGCCAACCGCGGCGAGATTGCCGTTCGCATCATCCGTGCGTGTCGCGAGCTCGGACTGCCGAGCGTTGCGGTGTTTTCCGACGCTGACCGCGACGCACGTCACGTTCGCGAAGCAGATGAGGCCGTTCACATCGGCCCCAGCGAAGCCGTGCGCAGCTACCTGCGCATCGACGCCATTCTCGAAGCTGCGGTGCGGTCTGGAGCCGACGCCGTTCATCCGGGCTACGGGTTTCTCGCCGAGAACGCCGCTTTTGCCCGCGCCGTCCGCGACGCCGGTCTGACGTTCGTCGGACCCTCGCCCGAAGCCATCGCGCTCATGGGCAGCAAGACGGCGGCGCGCGGGGTGGCGATGCGCGCGGGCGTTCCGGTCGTTCCCGGCACGGAACGTCCCTTCGACGCCAGGTCAACAGAGGAGGAGATTGCCTCGGCTGCGACGGCCCTTGGCTATCCGCTCCTCGTCAAAGCAGTCGCCGGCGGCGGTGGAAAGGGCATGCGCGTTGTTGAAAGTCACGACGCGCTGCGCGGCGCCGTGCGAACGGCACGCTCGGAAGCGGGATCCGCGTTCGGCGATACATCGGTCTACCTCGAGCGGCGACTCCGCCGCCCGCGGCACATTGAGATTCAGCTCCTCGGTGATTCGTACGGGACCATCGTGCCGTTCGTCGAGCGCGAATGCTCCATTCAACGGCGCCACCAGAAGGTCGTCGAGGAATCGCCCTCGCTTGCGACAAGTGCCGAAACACGCCGGCGGATGGCTGACGCAGCCGCTGCCGTCGCTCGCGCGGTGAAATACACGAACGCGGGAACGATCGAGTTTCTCCTGGACGAGGATGGTTCGTTCTATTTCCTCGAAATGAACACGCGTCTGCAGGTCGAGCACCCGGTCACTGAAATGGTGACCGGTCTCGACCTGGTGCATTGGCAGATTCGCGTCGCGCGCGGGGAGCGACTCGACATCGATCCCGAGCAGGCGCTGACGCCAGACGGACACGCGATCGAATGCCGCATTTACGCGGAAGATCCGGATCTAGGGTTCATGCCGTCGCCTGGTCTGATCCGGAGTCTGCGTCCAGCCTCAGGGCCGGGAATACGCGACGATGGAGGAGTGGCGGCAGGCTATCAGGTGCCGGTGTTCTACGACTCGCTCATCGCGAAGCTCATTGCCTGGGCCCGCACGCGCGACGATGCGATCGCCCGCATGTCCCGGGCGCTGCGCGAGTACCAGGTCGTTGGGCTCAAGACCACGATTCCGTTCTTCCTCTGGTTGATGCAGCAGCCCGACTACCGCTCAGGCCGGTATGACACCACCTACCTCGACTCGTTGCTGGCTGATGCGGGCGGCCGCGGTTTCGCGCCGCTGAGGCCGGACGAAGAAGAGGTGGCGGCAGTGGCGGCAGCGCTCGACGGGTTCCTCCGCGCGAGTGCTGACAGCCCGACGTTGACGGCGCAGAACCTCTGGGTCCAGGCCGCGCGGCGGGAGGCGCTGCGCGAATGACCTTTGAAATCGAGATAGGTGGACGTAGCCGGTCGGTGACGATCCAGCGCATGGGGAGGGCGTCACGCTATCGAGTCATCGTCGACGGCCGTACGCACGTTGTGGATGCCCGTCGCTCGGGGGAGTTCGGGTTGCTGCTGGCGTCGGCCACTTTTCCACCAAAGGTCACCTCCGCCTTGGCCGATAACTCTTACGAGGACACGGGCTTAGCTCCTCCGTCAGACGAACCTGGAATGGAGAGCGTCAGAAGCGTAGCGGTCCTCGACACGGGCGTGGCGCCCACATATGAGGTGTTCGTGGCGCCGGGGGATAGCGCCGGCGAACTGCTCGTCACGATGGAAGGACGGTCGGCGACGGTTGCCGTCAACGGCCGGCGCACCCGGAGTGGCGGCGACCCCGCGCGGCACGCCCATGGCGAGCAGTCCGTCGTCGCGCCGATGCCGGGTCGCGTCGTGCGTGTCCTGGTCGCGCCGGGCGACGAGGTTGTCGCCCGACAGGGAGTGGTTGTCGTTGAGGCGATGAAAATGGAAAACGAACTGCGCGCACCGAAGGGCGGACGCGTCAAGGACGTGAACGTGTCAGCCGGCACCTCTGTTGAGGCAGGCCGCGTGCTGCTCGTCATCGAATAGCGCAGCGAGATGGCCGACGAGCATCCGGAAGGAACGGCAGCGGCGAGCGAAGGCGAGACCACGGCGAAACCACGCTCGCGCCGACGGATCTTCGTCCGCGTGGCAATGGTGCTCGTCGCCGTCGTGATTGGCATCCTCGTGTCCGTTCTGACGGTCGACCTGGGACCGGCCCTGCGGGCGCGCGCTGAAAAGGAAGGCTCCAATTTCATCCAGCGACCGATGCGGATCGGTCGCCTCTCTGCGCGCCTGCTTCCGGGCGTCTTTGTCGTCGAAGACCTCGTGATCGCCGGCTTGCAGCCGCAGGATCGCCCGTTCCTGACCGCCAAGAAGATTACCGTGCGTCTGCCATGGTGGACGGCCTTCACGCGCAAGCTCACGGTCGAGTCGATCGACATGACCGACTGGCAGATGCTGGTCGAGACGTTCCCGAACAACGTCCACAACTTCCCAAAGTTCACCCGTCCGGCGCGGCAGGGCGGCGGGCCGAGCCCGGTTCACGACGACGCTGCGAGCGGTGGTGGCGAGCCGCGGGCAGTTCACGTTTGAGGATCACTCGACTCCGTGGAGCACGATTGTCCGGAATCTGAATGTCTCGCTCTACCGGAGCTTCGCGACGAACGACTATCGGGGTCGTGTGTCGTTTTCTGACGGCACCATCAAGATTCAGGCTTACGAACCGTTCCGCGCCGACATGCAGTCGCGTTTCAGGCTCGACGGATCGAAGGTGCGTTTCGAACGAATCGATCTCATCAGCGATGGCGCACGTTCCGTGATGGACGGCGTGGTCGATCTGGGGCGGTGGCCCGAGCAGCTCTACAACGTCCAGTCGCGGATCGACTTTCCCACGCAGAAGGCGATCTTCTTCCATCGCGATCGTTTTTCAGTGAGTGGCGAGGCGGATTTCCGCGGCACGTTTCGAATGTTTTCCGGCGGCAGGGAACTCAAAGGTGACTTCACCAGCAAGGTCGCCGGGGTGAACGACTGGCGCTTTCCGAATCTCAAGGGATCGGTGCTGTGGCTGCGCGATCGCCTCGAGGTGACCCATGCATCGAGCGAGCTCTACGGCGGCACGGCCCGTTTCGACTATCGAATGGCGCCGTTCGGCCGCGGCGTGCCAACGATTGCGACCTGGGACGTCGCGTACGAACGGGTCGATCTCTCTCGGCTGACGGACTTCCTCGAGACGCCGGGGCTGCGGCTCGCGGGTCGCGCAACCGGGCGCAACTCCCTGAGCTGGCCGCTCGGAGGCTGGGCAAAGAAGCAGGGACGAGGCGAAGTCACGGTCCAGGCGCCGGAAGGAGTTACCGCGATGACGCGGCAGTTGTCGCCCGAGGCAACGGCGGCCGAGGCGGCGCTGCCACCAGAAGCCGGCCCATTCAACCCACGAGCGTCGTTTGGGTACCTGCCCGTTGCCGGCCACATCGTCTACGGTCTGGACCCCGAGTGGATCACCTTGGATTCCAGCTGGGCGGCGACCTCGAAGACCTACGTCGAGTTCAACGGTCGAACGGCGTTCGGCGTCCGATCGCGGATTCCGTTCCACGTGACCAGCCTCGACTGGCAGGAGAGCGATCGGGTACTGGCGGGGATCATGACGGCGTTCGGATCGCCGACCGGCGCGATTCCGATCGGCGGCTACGGCGAGTTCGACGGCGTCATGCTCAACGCGTTCACCAAGCCGCGAATCGAGGGCGTCTTCAAGGGCGAACGGATCCGCGCCTGGGACGTCATCTGGGGCCGCGCCACCGCCGACTTCGTCCTCGAGAATTCGTACGCGTTCGTCAAGAATTCCGTAATGACGTCCGGCGACTCGGAAATCCTGGCGGATGGGCAGTTCTCGCTGGGCTATCCACGGCGCGACGGTGGTGAAGAAATCAATGCCCGTGTTCGCCTCACGCGCCGTCCGCTGCAAGACCTGCGTCACGCGTTCGAGCTCGATGACTATCCCGTCGAAGGGATCGTCTCGGGCGAGTACCACGTCTATGGTGGCTACGAAACGCCATTCGGGTTCGGCCGTCTGCTGATCGAGAAAGGGGTGGCGTACGGCGAGACGTTCGACTCCGCGCGGTCATCGCTGCGATTCGAAGGCAACGGCGTCCGTCTCGATGGCCTGGACATCACGAAGAGCACCGGATCGGCGACCGGTGCGGCCTGGGTGGGATGGGACGGCACCTATTCTTTCAACGCCGATGGACGCCGTATCCCCATCGAGTCGCTGGCAACCGCGCGGGTGCCGCGCGCTCCGCTCTCGGGATTGCTGCAGTTCAACGCCACGGGGGCTGGAACTTTCGAGTCTCCGCGCTACGACGTGAAGCTCCGCGTCGACGATCTGTTTGCCGGGGATGAAGGCATCGGACAGCTTACCGCCCGCCTGGCCATGCGCGGCGAGCTGCTGACCGCGGACATGGAAGCCGCATCTCCGCGACTGTCCGTCTCCGGCTCGGGGCGCCTGGCGCTCACTCCCGAGATGGATGCGGAGATGAGCCTGCGGTTCGCGGATACATCGCTCGATCCGTACTTGCGATTCGTCGAGCCACGGCTGTCGCCGTTTACGACCGCCGTCGCCGGCGGTACGGTTCGGGTCGTCGGCGAGTTGGCCGATATCGATCATCTGGTGGTGGAGGCGCAGGTCGAGCGACTCGACCTGAAACTGTTCGACTACCCGCTCGTGAATGATGGTCCGATTCAACTTGCGCTCGATCGACATCGTCTCGAGATCACCCGGTTGCGTCTTGCCGGCGACGGTACGCAGCTGGAAGTTGGCGGCCAGGTGGCGCTCCATGACAACACGGTCGCGCTCGAAGCCAAGGGCGATGCCAACCTGGGCATCTTGCAGGGCTTCTTCCGTAGCCTGCGCAGCCGGGGAAATGCGGCGCTGAGCGCCAAGATCAGCGGACCGCTGCAGAAGCCGGTATTTTCCGGCAGTGCTGAGGTGACCGATGGCCGCGTGCGACACCTGTCGCTGCCGCACGCGCTGGAGTCGATCAACGGATCGATATCGTTCGACCTTGGCGGTATTCGAATAGACGATCTGACGGCGCGTCTTGGTGAGGGCCAGGTCCGGTTCGGCGGGCGGGTGGCGATGAACGGGCTCACTCCGGGCGAATTGAGCCTGACCGCAAACGGCGAACAGATGCGGGTGCGCTATCCCGAGGGGTTCCGCTCCCTGGTCGACGCCGACCTCTGGCTTCGTGGCAGCGCGGCCTCGCCGATCCTGGGGGGCGTCGTCACGGTTCGAGACGCCATCTGGAGCAAGCGTTTCGAGGTCGATCCGAACGTCTTCGAGCTGGGCGGCGGATCCCCAACGCTCGTGACCGGACCCGCCGCGCCCACGCTTCCAGTCCGATTCGACATCCAGGTCAATGCGCCCTCGTCTCTGCGCGTGGAAAACAATATCGCCCACGTCGTCTCGAGCGCGGAGTTGAAGCTGCAGGGCACGTATGACAAGCCGCTGCTGTTCGGCCATGCCGAGATCGAGCGCGGCGACATCGTGTTCGAAGGCAACCGTTATCTCGTCACGCGCGGCAGCATCGATTTTCTCAACCCGGCCGGCCGTATCGAGCCGCTCTTCGACATCGAGGCCGAAACGCGGGTCCGAGTTCCTGCGCAGACGTACCGCGTCACGGTCAGCGTCAACGGCACCCCGAACCGCGTCTCGTTGACCCTGGCATCGGATCCCCCGCTGCCCGAGGTCGATATCATCTCGCTACTGTTCGGTCAGACGACCAGCCTCGACAACGCGGAGCTGCGCGCTTTGCGGCCCGAAGCCGACACCGAGGCGAAGGAAGCCCTCATCCGGGCGCTGGGCGCTCGCGTGATTGCGAACCCGATTTCCGCCCCCGTCCGGAGGGTCGTGGAAGAAACGTTCGGTCTCGACACGGCGCAGGTCTCGCCCACCATCGGCACTGAAAATGATCCACTGACGCCGTCGGCGCGGCTCATCCTCGGCAAGCGACTGTCCCCGCGCGCGTTCCTGACCTACTCGCGAGCGCTTGGCATCGCCGATCGCAATCAGATCATCGTGCTCGAATACGATCAAAGCGATCGATTGGGCTTCGTGATCACGCAGATCGGAGAGAGCACGTTCGCGGTCGATCTTCGGGTGCGGCGCAGCTTCTGATGCGGTGGGGGGTTGCGGTATTCGTCCTGTGCCTGGCCCTTGTGGTCTTCCCGACGCCGACTCGTGCCCAGGTCCCCGGCGCGAAATACTCAGGTCGCGCCGTCACCGACGTCCAGGTCGTCATCGAGCGGCGCCCGACCAGTGAGCCGGCGCTTTTGGATCTCATCGAGACTCACCGCGGCGATCCGTTGTCACTCGCGCAAGTGCGTGATTCCATCACGCATCTCCACAGTCTCGGACGCTTTCAGGACATCCAGGTCGACGCCCTCGAGACAGCCGGAGGCGTCGAGCTTCGCTACAACCTGATTCCCGTGCATCACGTCGAACGTGTCGAGCTCAAGGGAACACTGGGTCTGTCGAAGCGGACTCCTTCGTCAGACGATTGCGGATCGGTTCGGGGCCACGCCACCGGTGGGGAGGGCCGCCGACGTCGTGCGCGCATTCGAGCAGTTGTACGCCGATCGTGGATACTTCCAGGCGCGAATTCGGCCAGTTGCCGTCGAATTGCACGATCCCGATCGCACCATCCTGACCTTCGAGATCGAAGCTGGTCCACAGACGGTCATCGGCCGCGTCGTGCTTTCCGGTCAGCCCCAGGCCAGTCATCAGGCCACGCTGAACAAGATTGGCGTTCGGGAGGGCCAGCCCTACGAACGCGTGGTACTCGAACGGCGTCTGACCGAGTACGTCAACGATCTCAAGAAACGCAGGTATTACCAGGCTACGGCGAGCCACACGGCCGAGCTGTCCGAGGATCGACGCCAGGCCCATCTCACAATCGACATTCAGTCGGGTGCAGTCGTTCGGCTCTCTTTTCAGGGAGATACGCTGCCCGCCGATCGCCTCAAGGAGCTCGTGCCCATCGAGCGCGAGGCCTCGGTCGACGAGGATCTTCGCGAAGATTCGGCGCAGCGAATCCGCGACTATCTGCACTCGCTGGGTCACTGGAAGGCCGACGTCTCCGTTGAGGAACGCGAGAAGGGGAACGAGCTCGACATCGTTTTCACGATCCGCAAGGGGCCTTTGTACAGAGTAGAAGGGGTCGACGTGACCGGTGCCTCAGCTGTGCCCGTCGCCGAACTGACTCCGCTCATTCCGCTGGCGGAAGGCGACGTCTTCATCGCCTCCAGGCTCGACACTGCTGTCACCGCCATCCGGCAGTTGTACCGCAGCCGCGGTTTCGCCTGGGCCGAGATCAAGTCAGCAGTCAATGAGGTCGGCTTGTCCGGTGAAGGGCGGATCAGGCCGACGATCGTCATCGTCGAAGGTCCTCGCGCCGTCACCGGCGAGATCACCATCCAAGGGGCTGAACAGGTACCGGAATCGGCTTTGCGCGAAGTCATCAAGACGCAGTCAGGCATGCCTTGGTACGATCCGACCGTTGCCAGCGATCGTGACGCGATTCTGCTCGAATACCTGAATCGCGGCTACGCCGGAATTCAGGTGGTGGCGACCCCTGTCGTCAGCGCCGATCGCACGAGAGTCGAATTGCTGTTCGACATCCGGGAAGGACCGCAGACCATCGTGGACCACATCCTGGTGGTGGGCAACCGGCGCACGGACGAACAGCTGATTCGCCGCGAGATCTTGCTGCGCTCCGGTGCGCCGCTTGGGCTGCAGGATCTCATCGAGAGCCGGCGACGTCTGAGCGCACTCGGACTGTTCCGTCGCATCAACATCACCGAGCTGGCGCATGGTGGCGCGGCGCGACGCGACGTGGTCGTCACAGTTGAGGAATCACCGGCGACGAACCTCGGCTACGGCGGCGGTCTCGAAGCGACTCGTCGTCTTCGCGAGAGTGGGACGGGCGACGCCGAGGAGCGCCTGGAGCTGGCGCCACGAGGGTTCTTCGAGATCGGCCGCAGGAATCTGGGCGGCAAGAACCGTTCGGTAAACCTCTACACGCGCATTGCTGTGCGCCCCAAGGATGCGCCCGACGACCCCGAGGAGGACGGCCGCGGCTTCGGCATCAGTGAATACCGTGTCGTCGGCACGTACCGGGAACCGCGGGCGCTGGGATGGAATGCCGACTTTACTTTGACCGGCGCCGCCGAGCGCG
This sequence comes from uncultured Acidobacteriota bacterium, assembly GCA_963804245.1. GTDB lineage: Bacteria > Acidobacteriota > Vicinamibacteria > Vicinamibacterales > 2-12-FULL-66-21 > CAWDPQ01. The sequence goes on along the minus strand of CAWDPQ010000007.1, from coordinate 122,112 downwards.
GCGTTCGATCGAGTTTCAGCTTCACGCGGAAGGGGGTTATCGTCGAGTTCCTGCGCCGTCTGACCCCCACAATCCGCGCCAGCGGCCGATATTCGTTCGGGACGACGAGGACGTTTGACGAGCGGCTGACCGGTTCGGACCTTGCCACCATCGACCGACTGTTTCCGCAGGTGAGGCTGTCGATGTTCGGCGGTGCCGTAGCGCGCGATACCCGTGACGATGTCGCCGAACCCTCGAGGGGGACCTTTGTCAGCGCCGAGGGCAGCGTGGCGGTCCGTGCCCTTGGAGGTCAAGTCGGATTCGTCAAGAGCTACGTCCAAGGTTTGTGGTTCACGCGACTTCCCCGAGCGCGTGGTGTCATCTTCGCCACGCGCGCGGCAACTGGACTCGCAGACGGCTTCCCGCGAACAGCGCAGGCCGTGGATGAGAATGGCGATTCGATACTTGGCGAGACCGAGCTCATCGAAGATCTGCCGGCAAGCGAGCGGTTCTTCGCCGGCGGAGACAACAGCATCCGCGGCTTTGCCCTCGATACAGTTGGCGCGCCGAATACGATCAGCGCGCAGGGCTTTCCGAAGGGCGGCAACGCCGTCGTCATTCTCAACGTGGAGTTGCGCGTGCCGGTGTGGCGCGAGGTCGGCATGGCGCTGTTCGTAGACGGGGGCAACGTCTTCAACCGCGTAACCGAGCTTGATTTCGGCGAATTGCGCGGCAGTACCGGCTTCGGCCTGCGCTACCGCTCACCCATCGGTCCCGTTCGCCTCGACCTGGGGTTCAAGATGGGCCGCCGCGAGTCCGAATCTCGGACCGCGCTCCACTTCAGCATCGGACAAGCGTTCTAAGAAAGGAAGAAGGAAGAAGGAAGGAAGAAGGAAGAGCGCCTGCGGCCCGAGCGAGGCGCGAAGCCGCCGAGCGAGAAGCGCTTGGGGGTGGGGCCCCAAGCGCATTGAGAGATGATGACAGCATTGTTGAAGCTCACGACAACCATATTCACCCTGACGCTCATCGCGTCCATTGCGCACGCGGAGATCATCGATCGCATCCTCGCCGTCGTCGAGGAGCAGCTGATCACGCTGTCGGACGTGCGCGGAGTGATCCGCCTGGGCTCGAGACGGTGCCTCAAGCAGACGACCAGATAGCGGCCGTGCTCGACAAGCTGATCGAGCGACAACTGGTGCTGATGGAAGTCGAGCGATTTGCGCCTCCGGAACCTCCGCCGGACGTAGTCGAAACACGGTTGAGCGCCGTTCGCGCGCGCTTCCCAGACGCTCTCGCGTTCGAGACGACACTTCACCAGATCGGCTGGCCGGTTGAGACGGTGAGACGGTATGTCCGGGACACGCTGCGCATCGAGAGCTACCTGCAGCAGCGCTTTACCGCCGCGATTCAGCCGAGCGACGACGAGATTGCCGCGTATTACCGCCTGCACGCGGACGATTTCACGAAGAACGGCGTGCTTGCGCCATACGCCGAGGTGCGGAATCAGGTACGGGCTCAGCTCGTGGAGGAGCGTCGAGTGGTGCTCGTGCGCGACTGGCTCTCTGGACTCCGTCGGCGGGCGAATTTGCTCCTGCTCTATCTTCCCGCCGCCGCGACACCAGGCTAGGGTTCCGGAACGGCCACTCGAACGAAGTCGACCGCCGCTGCGAGTGGCCGCGTATCACCACCCAGCCCAACATCGGACGGCCGCCGTTCCCAGCCGAATCGCAGCTGGATTCTGTTCACGCCCGCGCGCCAGACCTCACGCCTGATGAGAAACTCCGAGGTGTGCCACGCGGGAGACACCGCCACCGGTCCGTGCGCGTGACCATTGATCACCACGTTCATGGTTTGTTCCGGTGCTCCGGCGAATCCGAACGCGTGCAGCCGGATGAGCAGACGAAGGTCGTCCGGATGATCCAGCGGCGCGAGGAGCGTCGCTCCTCCGGTCGCCCAGCGAAACGTGAGCGGGCCCTCCCGCTCCTGGGCGTGCCAGCCCTCGTCGATGAGCCAGTCATCGTCGACGCCTATCTCGATCCGACCGTACGGCCGGAGTGGGTCGCGGAGCATGCGGTTGACCGAGAACAGGTCGTAACGCGCCGGGGAGACGCCGTTCCGCAGCGAATAAAGCAGGCTCGCAGGATACGTAAACGGATTGCCGAACCAATTGTGGAGGACGCGCGTTTGCGCGGACATGACGTCGCCGAATGACGCGGCTTCGCCGATGCGCACGGCGCCGGTATTCGATGCGCTCATCAGGGAAAGATTCCACAGCACCAGGAACGAGCCGAGGAGGCAGAGCGCAGCTGCTGGAAAGCGTCGAAGGAACGCCAGCGCCATGACCAGCGCTTGAGCGAGTCCCAGACAGAAAAACGGGATGGTTCCATCGAAACGCCGCCCACCGAAGGACGAGCTGCCCCACCAATCCTGTATGGATGCGTTGAAGTAGGTCATGAGCGCGACGGCGACGATCGCCGGCGCACCGATCGCGGGCCGCATCCACGCCAACGCGAGCAGGCCAAGCGCGGCGAGATACAGCGCTGGAGACGTACTGAGGAGCCCGTTCCGCGAGGACCACAAAATGTCTCCGAGCTGAGGGTCGGCGAACCGTATTTGTGGTCCAAGTGGTGAAACGGCGAACCAGCTGCCATAGATCGCCCGCCACGCCAGCATCTGGGGAATGAACACGACCGTGGCAGCGGCCGTAAACAGCAGGCCGTTGACGAACGCGCGGCGAATCGTCTCCGTCTCGGAGCGTTTCCACGCGGTGACGAGCGTCGCGACGACGTCCCATGCCGGCAGTATCGCAAAGAGGAGGTTCTGCCAGCGCAGGAGCGTCATGAGACCGGCGACTGCACCCAGTGCGATCCATTGGCCTGTCGTCCGGCCCTCCCGAGTCGCCGCCCACATCCAGGCGAAGCCGGCGACGGCGGCCATGGACGGGGCGTGGGTCATGCTCGGCTCCTTGACCATGTACCAAAGCATGAAAGATCCCGCGACGGCGATCGCGACAGCCGCCGCGGCCGTTCGAGCGTCGAAGAACCTGGCGCTCAGCCGGAACATGAACCAGCAGCCGATCAGCCCGTAGAGGAGTCCTGCGACGCACACGGCTTGACGGTAGGGGAACGAGATGCCGTTTGCGGTCACGTTGGGATCGCGGCCGCTCAGGTAAACCGCCACAACATGGCCGGCGGCGAAGAACGGCGCCCAGATCAGCGCTGGCCCTACCGTCGCGGCCGATTGCGCGTAGCCGGTCGGCGTCGGCTGAAACAGGTGTGGCTTGTCGCCCAGGCCGAGCAGCTTGTAGTCGTTGGTGAAGTCGAGGTCTCCGTCGAACGCCAGCGAACGCGGATACGCGAAGTAGTAGAACCCGTCGCCTTGCAGCCGTGCGCCCAGGGACAACTGCGCGGCAAGCCCAATTGCAAAGAGCGACGAGAAAAGGAAGAGGATGCGAGGACGTACGAATGGTCCGACCAATGTCGGCAACGGCCACCACGGTCAACGCGATGGTCCATGGCGACGGTTCCCAGCCGGCTATCCGTTCAACGATCGATTGGCGTGCGACCTCTTGCGCGCATAGCTCTCCGATCGCTGCTGCGATGAAGGCTGCCGCGACGATCGTTGCCCGGCCGGAAGTCAATCGGTGCGATGGGTTCAGGGTTGCACTTTCAGAATCCGCAGCTCGGGCCCGGGGTGATCCGCGGAAGGGGAGAAACGCACGAGCTCTCGCGCCTGCCCGAAGATTCTCATGTATTGCTCGTATTCGTCCGGCGCGTTCTGCGGCGATTCCATGTATCGCCCAAAAGCGTCCGACGATGCGATGAGGTACTCGACACCAGAGCTGCGGTATTCGCCGAACTCGCGTTGACGAAGCTGTGACAGATTCGTCCAGTTGTATTCCGGCGGCAGGTGGATGCCGCGGGTTTCCACGACGATCTTCGCACCCTTCGGCACGTTCTGCTGAACCCAGTTGTAGGCCAGCTCCACGGTGGCGCGCCGGCCAATCATCTGAACGAAGCCGATGGAGCGCATGAGTGGCGGCAAGAGCGCCGCAACGGTCAACCCGACAATCAGTGCTGTTCGAACGGCGCGTGGGATCGCGAAACGCCGGAGGAGGCTGACGCCGGCAACGACGGCGACTGCCGCCAGCACGCACAGGAACGGGACGATTGGCAGCAGATAGCGCGCGAAGACGTACGTCTGCCGGGATACGCTCCAGAAATAGACGAGCGGAAATACGATCGCCAACGTCCAACGCACGCGTCCTGGGCCGCGCACCGCGCGGAAGGCAGCAAGGACGAGCCCTGCGGCGATCAGAAGTGTCGCCGGCCAGCGCAGGTTCAGTCGCAGGTGTTTGAGATAGGTGAGCCACGCGGGTTCCGGCAGCGTTCCGCCTGCGTATCCCGCCGCGAGACCGGCGTAGCCGTTGAGGAATCCGGGCAGATCGAGGATGGTGTAGGGAGCGGCCAGCAAGAAGGCCAGCACACCGCCGGCAATGGCAGAGAGCGCCGCCGTAACTCGCGACGGTCGGACGTCGGCAGTCATCCAGACGCCAATCAGCGGAAGAATCATGGCCAGCGCGCCGGGATACTTGGTCGCAGCCGCCAGGCCAGCTGCGGCGCCGGCCTTTGCAAACGCGATCGCGCTCGGCTTTTCGTGGGCCGCCAGCGACAGCAGGAACGTCAGCGTGACGAAAAATGTTGCGGGGACATCGGTGAGCACGTAGTGAGACTCACGGACGTGGAGTGGTGCGACCGCGAGGAGCGCCGATGCCAGCAACGCATATCGCGTCCCCCATCGCAGCCCGATGCGAAAGACAACCAACACCGTCAAGGTGCCGAGTGCGGCGGTGACCGCACGGCCCCAGAGGTAGAAGTCCTCAGGCCGCGCATCGTTGAGCGACTTGAACTCCCCGCTCATCGCTCCGCCGAGGAAACGTACGCACGCGACGCCCATCTGCACGTAGAGGTACAGCCCCGGGTAGTCGTAGAAGCCGTTGGGATTCAACGAACCCGATTTCATCATGTGGACCGCCCGGTTCATGATTTGGGGTTCGTCGATGCCGATCGCGGTCGGAATGCCGGCGCCGAGCGACCAGAAGCGGAGGAGCGCGGCAGCGGCCAAGACGCCAAGCAGTGGCAGGGTGGAACGACGCATGTCGCTCGCCTCCCGCCATTCACGCTCGAGCACTGGTGCTCCTTGGGAAAGCCTGGCACATGGGCATCTGCACGGCGTCGGGGACTGTAGCGGAAGCCCGGCCGTTTCCGCAAACGCGACGTAAGGTTTGACTGTTACGCCAGGAGCCCACCATACAGTTCGAGGTGCTTGCGCGCCAGAATCGGCCAGTCGAATTCGGCTTCGACGATGGCGCGGCCTGACCGTCCCATCGGGGCCAGTTGTGACAGATTTCCCAAGGCGCCACTGAGAACCGCAGCCAGCGCATCGGCTTTTCCCGGTTCCACGAGCCAACCGTTGATGCCGGGCTTCACCTTGTCCGGAAGGCCCCCCGCAAGAGTTGCGACAACCGCCTTGCGGTGAGCCATGACTTCGAGCGTCACGAGGGAGCTGCCCTCGTACAAGGTCGGGTGCACGAAGAGCGCCGCCGCTTCGTACCATGAATGGAGCGTTTTGTCGTCAACGCGTCCGGCAAGAATCGTCCGATCGCGGATGCCTGCCTGATCGATCTGTCGTTCCACGACGTGTCGATGTGGGCCATCACCGACCAGCACCCATTTCCACTTCTGGACTGCGGCGGGGCCGCCGTGCAAGCGAATGGCGGCGAGTGCGTCAACAAGGATGTGGAACCCTTTGTTTTTTTCGATGCGTCCGACACTCAGGAGTACGGCTTCGTCCGGAGCGATACCGGCATTCACGCGAACTCTCGCGCCATCCTCGCCTGTCGCCAGTGAGTCGAGCGATTCCAAATCGACACCGTTCGGGATCACGCACACCCGATCGGCCGGCACTCGAAGATGATGCTCGACCACAGGTTGCAGGGCTCGATCGGTGGCGATGATGCGGTCAGCCGCTCTCGCGCACGCGAGTACGGCTTTTCGCAACGGCAGGTAGGCCGCTCGTTTGAGCCTGGCGCGTGAAGGATCGGTGGCGCCAAATTCCTCCAACCCCTGCGGGTTGAGGACGAGGGGGACGGCATGCTCACGCCGCCGCCGCGCGTACCCGAGAACGCTCGCGCCGAAGCCGTGGACGATATCGACGCTGCCGGAGCGCACGAGGTCGAGGGCGGCGCGGCCAGCGCGCAGTCCGAAAACCGGATACGCGGTGCTGCGGTCGATCACGGTGGTCCCGCGACGCCCAGCCAATGGAAACGTCCGGTACGGCACATACACTGCACGAAGACCCGGATGGATCTCGTCGGCGGAGCGGCCGGCACGCGGTGGAGCGGTTACCAGTGTGACGTCGACTTCGGACCGCGCCAGGAACCTCGCGAGATCGTAGACCGAGCGCTCGAGCCCACCGAAGCCGTGCAGTGGATGGACAGACCGTGCCACGATGGCGACGCGAAGGTGGCGGAAACCCATCACCGCGCCCGATTCCGTTTGAGATCGAAGTAGAGCTCTTCGACCCGGGTGACTACGACGCGCGAGTCGAAGCGCTCGGCGGTTCGCGCGCGCGCAGCCGCACCCAATCGTTCGCGCAGTTCCCGATCGCTGGCCAGCCGCCGCACGTCCTGTGACAATTCATCCGGTGTCTTCGACAGCAGACCGGTGCGCTCATCCTCGATGATGTCGGTTGTTCCGCCCGTGTCCATTGCCGCAATGGGAATTCCCAGCGCGCTGGCCTCGAGCAGCACGCGGCTGAGCGATTCCGGTCCGCGCGAGGGAAAGATGAGCATCGAGCAATGTCCCAGCCAACGCATGGCCTGATCCTGGTCCAGCCAGCCGGTGAAGCGCACCTCGCTGCCAGACGCTCCTGCCTCGACTTCGAGCGACGCCCGATCAGGACCATCTCCAGCAATCACGAGCGGCCATTGCAGCCCGGCGCCGCGAGCGACCCGGATCAATTGCGACGTTCCCTTGTTCGGCGCCAGCTTTCCGAGGTAAAGGGCATAGGGGCCCGCCAGTGGTGACGCCGAGGCCGCCGCCCGAGCGCGCAGATCTTCGACGTCGAGCGGATTCGGGATGACTTCCATTCGGGTCGCGGCCAGCTCGGGAGCGCGTGCGTGAAGATCCCGGGCGATCACCGAGCTCACCGCGATGACCGCATCGGCCGCGGCGAGGCCGCGCCTTTTCCGAGCCAGGTTGGCCCGCATGTAAGGAATCATCGGAAGAGCCGCCGGCCATGCGGCGCCGGCGCGCGGTCTCACGCAGCGCGTCATCATTCCCGCTGAACATTCAGGACAGAGCGAGACACCGTCGTCGGTGTGAATGAGGTCCGACCAGTAGCACACGGGCCAATAGTCACGCACCGTGCACACCGATGGAACGCCCGTTCGATGGGCCGCATCGACGGCTGGCAGGCAGGTCAACACGTGCTGTCCGTGCACGATATCGACTCTTTCAGCCGTGATCACTTGCGCCAGGAACGCGGACAACTTGTCGTACAGACGTTCGTTCTTGAAATAGTTGCGGACGTAAGGGAGGGTCGGCGCTGCCGCGCCGAACTCGAGCACACGGAAACCGTCGTACGCGGCCTCACGCACGCGAGTGTCGCTGCCCGGCCTGGGCTGAACGACCAGCACCGCGTGCCCGCGGCCGCGGAGGCTCCTGGCCAGCTCGAACGTACTCCAGCCGCTGCCGCCGCAGTTTGGCGGAAACGCGTCGGTCGCCAGAAGGACCTTCATTACTCGCTGATCCTAGCCATCTTTTCTCAGGGCGCTTGGGGCCCTCCGCCTCCGCGCGCCAACAATCCATGCGCTACGGCGAGACCTCGCCACAGCTGGTCGCTCGCCTGTTCCGCGACCAGCGGAGGCGGGCACCCCCAAGCGCTCTCGCTCGGCGACTACGCGCCTCGTCCTTCGACACGCTCAGGACGACCCTGAGCCACGCCGAAAGGGTCGCTCGGGCCGCCGGCGCTCTTCCTCCTTCTTCCTTCTTCCTTCTTCCTTTCTTATGGCTTGTTCCAGCGCCTTGCAGTGCGCGGCCCAGCTGTAGTCGCGCACGGCGCGCTCGCGCGCCGCGGCGCTCAGGCGTTGTCTAAGCGTCCGGTCCGTTAGTCTCTCGAGCGCTCCGGCCAGGGCTCCGGCCGACTCCGGGTCGTAGAGAATGCCCTCTCGCTCGTGCGACACGAGGGCAGGTATCCGATCGACGGCCGGTGCGACGACGGGCAGTCCGGACGCCATGGTACTCGAAGATCTTGAGGGGCGACCAGAAGAAGCCGAGCGACAGCGGACGATGGGCCGCGACGTCGAACGGCGCGACGCCGATATCAGCAGCTGCCAGCAGCGCCGGCATGCGATCGTGCTCGATCGCACCCGTGAAGTGCACATCGTCGAGACCGGCTGCTTCTGTTTGAACGTGGACGAGTTCCGGTCCGTCGCCAACGAACACAGCCGTGACGTCGTGTTGGCCGTGCTGCCGAACCTCGCGGATCGCCCGCGCGAAATGGATTGCCCCGTGCCAACTCCTGAACGCTCCCGCAAATACGGCGACAGTCCCACTGGACCGAGGGAAGGGCACGCTGCCGGTTGCGCCTGGGTGGAATCGCACGGTATCCGCGCCCCACTCGAGCCTGACGATCTTCGCTGGATCCGTTTCAGGCGGCAGCATCGCCACGCTCGGCGTCACGATGAGATCTGCGGCATTGCAAATGGCTTCGCGCCAACGGCGCATCGGTTCGACGAGCAGAGCTTTGTCGAGGAGAGCCTTCTTCGCGCCCGGGAAATCGACCACCGGCGCATTGACTTCCAATACGGTGACAGCGCCGACGGCCCGACCAGCGGCGATGCCTTCACCGCCGAAATTGTAGTAGCGCTCGATGACCACCTGTGGCTGCAGCGCGCGCGCGATGCGCGTCACGGCACGGCGTCGCATCCAACGCAATCCTGACGCCCCCAGCGGCGGACTCATCGCTGTCCATCGCACGCCGCGGATTGCCGGAAACATACCGTCTCCGGGAGCGACCAGAACCTGGACCTCGTGGCCAAGTTCTGCCAACCCTTCCGCGACCGCGGTCACGTGCACGGATCCGCCGACCGTACCGGGCACGGTCTGATCGATTGCCGCGTAAAGGATTCTCATCGTTGCGCCGGCGCCCGGGCGGAGGTCTTCTCCAGAAGCGCAAAAAAGGGTCCCGATCGAATACGCCCGAACAGCACCAGGTCCAGCTTCATTGCCGCCGAGAGCGTGCGCAATGCGAAATAGGTCGGACCCTTGTGCGCGATCCGGTCCTTGGCGTTTCTGCGAGCCTCGCGGATGGCGAGCTCATGCCCGGAGGATTCGTTTCCAGGATTCGTGCTCTGCAGGCGTCGAGCCGCCCTCCGCGTCATGGCCCTTTCGGCGACGCGTATCAAGATGTTCTCGATGAAGCCGCCGACGATCGGCGTGTAGTACGTGATGCGCGCGATGCGAAATCCTGCCTCGCTGGCCACGCGCTCGAGCTCCGGGATATCAGCCAGCGGATTCAAGTGGTCGGACTTCCGCAGGCGTTCCTGCCTGATATCCACCATCCCGAGACGCTCGAGCACACGCGCTGCGTTGTTGATCCAGCGCAAGCCTGCCGCGGCCGGCGCATTCTTCCGCACGTGTGTGTAGACGAAGAGCGTGCCGCCGGGCTCGAGAATGCGGCTGGCTTCGCCTAGCATGCCGCGCAGCGCGGCCGGGGATAGGTGCTCCAGAACGTCGAGCGAGTAGGCCCGGTTGAACACACCGTCGCCGAACGGAAGACGTCGCAGGTCGCCGAGCAGCAGCGGCACCTCCCGCCGCGCGTCTTCGGAGAAGAACGGGGCGATGTCGACACCGATGGCCTCGGCGCCCCAGTCGCGGTTCCAGAGCAGCGCGCGTCCGCTGCCGCAGCCGAGGTCGACCAGCCGATCGCCGGGAGAGGGCTTGAGAAACCGGCGAAGCATGTCGTTCCGAATCTTGGAGCCAAGCAGCGGCGGGGATACGCGTTCGTGTCGTGCGTCGGCGTGAAGCGAGGCATCGAGATACTTGGTCTGTTCCGCGAATTGCTCGCGTGGACGCAGGTCCAGGTACGACTCCGACGGCTGCGGGTACTCGGTTCCGCAGCTCGTACACCGCAACGTCGTGCGAGTGGCCGGGTCCACCGTCAGCATTGAGTGACAGCCGGGACATCGCACGATCGAAAGTAGCCGGTCGGAGATCATCGAGCGCTGCGTACCTCTTCGAACAGCGCCTCGAGCCGCTCGGCGCGCCGCGACCAGGTGTAATCGTCGACATCGTTCAGAGCGTTTCGAGCGAGCCTTGCCGCCAGCTCGCCGTCGGCAAGCAACCGCTCGATTCCCTGGGCGAACGCTGTCGAATCACCAGGCGTCACGAGCAGGGCGTTGACTTCATGGCGCAGCACCTCTCGTATGGCCGGCAGGTCTGACGCGACAATTGCCCGTCCCGCGGCCATGTACTCGAACAGCTTCAGCGGCGAGGTGAAGTGCGTCGAGATCGCTGAGGCCGGGTTCGGCAGCGCCAGAATGGTCGCCCGACGCAAAAGCGCCGGCACCTGCGCAGGTCCGACGTGGCCGGTGAACGTCACGCGGGAGGAAATGCCAAGAGCGGCCGCCAGCGCCTCGAGACGGGCTCGATCGCCTTCCACCTCGTGTCCTCCCACGATGAGCGCCGAGGCCTGCGAGGTTTGCGCTATCGCGTCGAGCAAGAGATCCACACCCTTCCAGGGATAGAGGTGGCCGGCGTAGCCGACGACAACCTGCGCTTCCGGTGTTTCCGGACTGTCGGGTGTGGAGTTCACGCGCACTCCATCGGGGACAACCGCGGTGTGCGAGCGCCTGCCGAATTTCTCCTCGAGCACGCGCGCCAGTCCCGCCGTGATCGTGACGTAGCCGTCGGCATCTCTCCAGACGGCTGCCTCGCGTTCGGTCAGCCGCTTCAGTCGCGCGGCGCCGGGCGGACGCGCGGTGGTGACCATTTCCGGCAGCGCCGCTGCCACGTCCGGTGCGTAGCCGTGAGATTCGTAAACGACCGGCGCGCGAACCACGCGCGGCATCTTGCTCAAGATCGCCGCCGTTCCGAGGTCGCGGGTCATCAGCACGTCTGCGCGTGCCGCTCCCATGACGCGACCGGCCGCAAAGGACAGGTACGCCACGCGGCGTGCGAACTGTGGTCCTGCCGCCGGTACCCGTTCGACGATGAGACGAGGTGAGCGGGGAAGGCCGTAGTAAGCGAATGGATCACGAGGCGGAGCGTGAGTATCGGGCCGCACCACCAATCGCACCTCATGCCCGCGCATCGCCAGCGCATGACACGTCTCCATCGTCTGGATGCCATTGGCGCGCTCGAGAGGAAACCGGATGTCGGCGAAGTAGAGGATGCGCACGCTCAGCGCCGCCCGTGGCGTTCGTGCTCATGGCGTTTCGGGCCGTGGGGTCTGGTAGAACGAGTCCCGACGGACGAAGTAACGGTAGGCGATCTGCGGCGCCATGCGCGGCAGCGTGATAAAAGCATCGTAGGCGTTGCGTCCCAATTCCAACCGCTGGCGGTCCATCATTCCCGCGCCGAACAGCGCCATCATCGCCACGTTCCACCAGATCGCGAAGACAATGCCCAGCGCCAGAGCGTAACGGGCCGCCGGCGACGCTTGCGCACAAAGCTTCCAGGCAGTGGCGACGCCGAGCACGAGGAGGACCGTCAGGGCCACGAACCTGCGCTGACCGAACGCGCCGGCAACGGTCCACGATTCGACGCTGCCGCTCACATACACCTGGACCGCAACCATTACGGAAGCACAGATTCCGATGCGGCGCGCGTCAGGGTTGTCGGCCAGCCCGCGCGTCGCCAGCGCCACGAGCCCGGCGATGGCCACGACCGCGAGAGGCGTCCAGAACAGGAAGCCATGCTCCGGGGAGAACAGGACCTGCAGCGCATGCGGCGCCGTCCACGTCATTTTGCGCGATACGAGCTTCGAGGGCGAGGGATGCCCGTTCAATGCCTGATACGCGATGAGCTGCGGCAGCATGCAGATGACAAACACCGCGAGGCCGACGAGCGCCGCCTTGGCCATGCCGGCGAAGGCGGCACGTCGGGTATTCAACGTCAAGCCGAAGTCGAGCGCTGGTCCCAGCGCGAAAAAGATGTCCTGCTCGCGAACCATGGCCATGAGCGCGGCGGATGCACCGAGCGCAGCCATGCCTCGCGGCGACCAGTCGTTCCGCACATGAAGCCAGATCGTCACGAAGAGCGCCACGGCAAATGCCGAGCACGCATGCGAATAGGGTGGCGCTGCGTACATGTAGAAAAGCAGCGGCGTTCCCACCCAGACGATGAGCGCTGGCGCTAGACCGTAGCCGGTGACCCGTCGCGCGACACCCGCCGACATCAGGATCGCGAGAAAGCCGTACAACGCCGACGCGTAGGTCACCGCGACAATGTAGGGCTGTGAGAAGCCATCGACGGCGATCTCTTGCCCGGACGCGCGCGCGAGACGCGCGGCGATGTCGCCGAGCGCGTAGAACGGCGCCCAGAGAATGGCGCTGCCAATCGTGCCGAAGTTCACGCGCAGGCCCGACGGCGTGGATGGCTGCAGAAAGGTCGCTTCGAACCCGGGCGTGTGCGCCACGCCGCGATCGTAGAAGTATCGATATTCGTTCTCGAACGAGACGTCGTGGTCGAACCAGAGCGAGCGCAGATACGAAAAGTACTGCACTTCGTCCGAGGAGTAGAGCCGGGGAGTGACGGCCGGCAGCGTCACCACGAACAACGCCACGAGCCCGGCCAGCTCGCGGCGCGACAGACCTAACACGCGCCGATTTTACCTCACCGCCAGTCCCACGTATTTGATCAGCTGTGCCAGGTTGAACAGCGCGTGGCTGACCATCGGCGCTCCAATGCTGCCGCGCGCGAGAAAGATGCCGCCCCACGCGGCGCCGAGGAGGCCGGTCGCCAGCATCGCATCGATCCCCTGCTCGATGTGCCCGAGACCGAAAACCACGCTGAAGAGAATCAGTCCCACCGCTCCGCCGCCCAGATACTGCTGGAACCGGCGCAGGATGAAACCGCGCTGGATCTCCTCGCGAACGCCGCCGGCAATCATCACGACGAGCGCAAACGCCAGGGTGTCCCGCGGCGTCTGCAGCATGTCTTCGAACGGGTTGCGGGCGACATTGTGCAGTTGCGGCGCAAACGTGAGGATCAGCGCGAGCACGATGAAAACGAAAATGAACAGGATGGGCATGAGAATCACGCCCAGAAGCGCTTCCCGCAGGATCGATCGCGAGCCGAGCAGCAGAGCCCGCGCAGACTCGCCATGCGCACGGATGAACAGGAAGACCAGTCCGACGACCAGGACGGTATCGAGCAACGAGACGGTGAAGACGAACAGCGAAGACAGCCGCCCCGATTCGGTCTGCATGCGCAGCCCGATGCTCGAAAGGACACCAATCAGAAGAAGCTGTGTCGGGAAACCGGAACAGAGGAGCACTTCGATGGCCGCGCCGGCGCGCTGCACCGGCAGCACCTGAGGCGCTGCCGGTGTCAGGCCCTCGGGTTCGGGAGCGGGCTCCACCCGCGCACTGTACTACCTAAAATCGGAAAAAAGAGGACGGTCACCTTTTTGCGCGAGTATCGATTTCGCAAAAAGGTGACTGTCCCCTTTTCCTACCGCACGAGCACGCGGACCGTCACCGGCGCTTGCAGCGTGACGGCAACATCGGCGCCCGGACCGAGACGAACTTCCTTGCCGCGAGTCGAGAGCACCACGCCGGTACCCGCCGCGCCGCCGATCGCCGCACCTTTCGCCGCGCCGTCGCCGCCGCCGAGAATGCCACCGATGATCGCGCCACCCACGGCGCCGCCGCCAATCTTGGCCGCATCCTGTTTCTTGGTCGCAGCCGCGACGCGCGAAATCACGCCCGTCTGAATCGTGACCCTCTCCGCATCGCCGGGAGGATCGAGACGCGTGAAGCGGAAAGCGATCCGTGCGCGGCCCTTGACGCGGGCCGACCGCTCAGCTGCGGTCACGTGCCCGAGCACGGCCGTTCCGGCCGGCAGCGCCTGGACGCCGCCGATGACGATGGCGCGGCGGAGCGTGGCACGGACAGGGTCCTCGATGTTGCTCGTGTCGGACGCCACCGCACTTTGTAATTCAACTGGCAGAACTGTTCCTGTGGGAATCGTGACCTCGCGGTACTTGGGTCGATCGTCCGCGGCCTTCTCGACAGCCGCTTCAGCCGGCCGCGGTGTCTCTGCCGATCGCACGGCGTCGGCTGGCTTGACGTCTTCCAGCGCCTTCACGTCAGCCTGCACGCTCGCGATCTGCGCGCGGGCGACCGGCTTTTTCTCACCATTGCGCATTTCGACAATGACCTGATCCGGCTGCACCTCGACGAGACGCCCGCTGACGGTGACGCCGTCCGTCTTCCGGAGCGTGACGTCACTTCCGGGCTTCACTTCGAGCGCCGGCCCCTTCGCCTGTCCGTTGGAGCATCCGATAACCGTAACTGCTGCCAGGGCGAGGACTAATGACATTTGTTTCATAGGGATACGGCCACCTTTCCACCCCTCTGTGCAATGGCCATACCCGCGACAACCCGGATAATTTTCATACCGTGTAATCCTTACGCAGGGGTGGTATGCTGCATAGTCGACACATTAACCACAACCACCGAAACCACCGAATGACTACAAAGCTGATGGAAGAGACACTACAAACGGGTTCTGCCACACAACCGGAACGCGTGCTGATAGTCGAGGACGATCCGGCAACCCGCAGCGGCCTGGCAGAATTGGTCCAAGCCTGGGGGTTCATCACGGAAGAAGCGCCGGACGGCGAAGAGGCTTTCCGGAAAGTCACCACGTTTCGTCCCGCGATCATCGTCAGCGATCTGGTCATGCCGCGCATGGGCGGGCTCGACCTTCTGCGCGCGTTGCACGATCAACTGTCGGACATCACGGTGATCCTGCTCACCGCTCAGGGCACGGTCGAGAGTGCCGTCGAAGCGATCAAGGACGGCGCCTACGACTACCTGAGTAAGCCCGTGGATCCGCAGCGGCTGCAGATCCTCCTGAACAAGGCGGTCGAACGTCAGGAGACGCTGCGCGAAGTACGGCAGCTGCGGCGACAGCTCCGCGAGGTCGGGAGCTTCGGGCGGATTGTTGGTAACAGCCCGATGATCCGAAGTGTATATCGAGTGATCGAGCAGGCGGCGCCGACGCAGGCCTCGGTGCTGATTTCGGGGGAGTCGGGCACGGGGAAGGAGCTCATCGCGCAGACGATCCACGAGCTGAGCCCTCGGGTATCGTTTCCCTTCGTCGCCATCAACTGCGCGGCGATCCCAGAAACGCTGCTCGAGAGCGAGATCTTCGGTCATGAGAAGGGTGCCTTCACAGGCGCTCACGATCGCCGGACCGGCGTCTTCGAGCTCGCGCACCGGGGGACGCTGTTCCTGGATGAAATAGCCGAGATGATGCCGGCGACGCAGGTGAAGCTGCTGCGTGTGCTGCAGGAGCGCACGTTCCGGCGTCTCGGCGGCCGTCAGGAACAAACGGTGGACGTGCGGGTCATTGCCGCCACCAACCGCGACCCGATGGACGCGGTGCGGTCCGGTAAACTGCGCGAAGACTTGTTCTACCGGCTGAACGTGTTCGCCCTCGAGCTGCCGGCGCTGCGCGATCGCAAGGAGGACATTCCGCTGCTCGTCCAGCAGTTTCTCAACGAGTTCAACGCGCGGAACGGCAAATCGGTTCGCGCGGTCGACCAGGAGGCGATGTATCTCATGGAGCACTACCCCTGGCCCGGCAATATCCGCGAGCTGCGCAACGTCATGGAGCGTGCGACGATCCTGGCCGAGGGCGACTTCATCGAGGCGAAACATCTGCCGCCGGTCCTCGTGTCACGCGGGGAGGAGTCGCTGCCAACCGTCACACTGTCTCCAGGAACGACGGTCGACGAGGCGGAGCGGCGCTTGATCCTGCTGACACTCGATCACACGCGGAACAACAAGACCCGGGCCGCGGAGATCCTCGGCATCAGTCTCAAGACGCTGCACAACAAGTTGAACCGGATGAAGGAAGAAACGGCGAACAGGAGTTAACCAACGGGGGAGCTGGGGAACTGCGGAACTGCGGAACTGGGGAAGTTGGGCAGCTGGGGAACTTGGGGAGCTGGAAGCTGGAGGCTGAATCTCGACCGTGACAAGCAGCACGAGGCACATCGCACGTAGCACATCGCACGTGACATAGATGTCCATCAAGGCGAAACAGGTTGCGGGCGTCACCTCGCTGGTGGTGCTGATCGTAGCCGTGCTGAGCGGATACCATCTCGCGACGCTCGCCCGGTTGAGCCTGCAGGAGACGGCGTCGCGCGCCGAGCTCCTGTCACGCGCGATTTTCCAGCGCGCACGCGAAGTCGTGGCCACACCGACTGCGGATCCCTATGCGGCGCTGCGCGCCGATGGCGGCATCCGCTCCATCCTGGAATCGAGCATCGGCTATTCCCGCAACGTCACCTACGCGGCCATCGTCGATCCCAAGGGCATCGCCGTGGCGCATAGCTTTCCCTCGCAGGAGGGCACCGTGATGCCCGAGCAGGAGAACTTTGCGCCGATCGTCGCCTCGGGTGCGCTCGAGCAGCTGCGGGCGGTCTACTCAGACAGGACCTTCGAGATCACCGAGCCGATCCTCGCTGGCGACGAGCAGTTTGCTTCGGTGCGGATCGGCGTCTCACCGCTCCTCGTTCGCAACGAGCTGCAGGACGCGTTGAAAGCGGCGGCGGGAACGGTGCTCGCGGTGCTCGGACTGTCGATGATGGTAGCGATGGTCCTGGCGCAGTGGATGCTGCGGCCCATCCACGTGATTCAGAGCGGCCTCAGCCGGCTTGGACGCGGCGAGCTCGACGTGCGGCTGGACCTGCCGGAAGGGGAGTTCAAGGATCTTGGGAGCTCGTTCGAAGCCGTCAGCGCACAGCTCGCGGCGCTCGGGCGGGCGAGCTCGTCGGATCCGGGCGACCCACTTACCGTCCGTCCGGGGGGCAGCGCCGAGTTCGAGTCGGTGATGGAGAACCTCGAGGACGCGGTGGCGCTGTTTTCCCCGCGCGGCGATCTCATCTTCAGCAACGCGGCAATGCGCGCTCTGGCCATTCCGGATCTTCCCGCCTCACATCCGGCGCGGCAGCTCGTGGAGCGGACGCTGGCCGGCCGGAAACCGCAGGGACCCGTATCCCTGGCGCTCTCCACCGGAAGCGCCGCCGACAGCCCGGAGCGCCTCCTCATGTCGCATGCAATCGAGGACACGAACGGACGGTTCCTTGGGGCCATGCTCGTCGCGAGGAATCTGGCCTACTTGAGTCAGGTGCATTCGACCCTGAACTACTCGCGGAAGCTGGCCGCGCTCGGCCGGCTGATGACCGGCGTGGCTCACGAAGTGAAGAATCCGCTCAACGCGATGACGATTCATCTCGAGCTTCTGAAGCAGAAGCTGGCGGCAGTGCCCGAGGTCGTCACTGTGCCGGCCGGGCCGCCGGGGGGAGTCGGGCCGCGCGTCGATCTCTCGAAGCACGTGCACATCATTTCGAGCGAGATCCGGCGGCTCGACGAGGTAGTCAACGGCTTCCTCAAGTTTGCGCGTCCGGATGAATTGAAGCTGCAGCCGGTGCAGTTGTCAGCGCTCATCAGCGACGTCGTGACGACGGCGATGCCCGAAGCGGATGCCCGTGGGGTCGCGGTGAAGACCGAGTGTCCGTCCAACCTTCCCGAGATTAATGCCGACCCGGGCATGCTCGGTCAGGCGCTCCTCAACCTGGCCATCAATGCCTGCCAGGCGATGCCGACCGGTGGCGCGCTGAAAATCAGCTGCCGCGCGGACGATCGCGGGCGCGTCGTCGTGGACGTGGAGGACACCGGCGTGGGCATACCGCCCGACCATCTCTCGCGTATCTTCGACCTGTATTTCACGACCAAGAAGGAAGGCAGCGGCATCGGCCTCTCGATGGTCTACCGCATCGTCCAGTTGCATGACGGAGAGGTCGAAGTGCAGTCGACTCCCGGGCACGGCACGCGATTTCGATTGATGTTTCCCCAGGCATAATCGCCCGGGGCGAGTAAAATGAGAGGACGCCATGCAGCAACTGGCAACCGCTCTCGCCCTCTCGGCGTTGATAGCCTTGTCGTCCGCCTGCGCGGCGACGCGGGCGCAGACTCAGGAGCCGCGGCCGCCGCTGGAGGTCCCCCCCGTGCCGCCGCGGGTGGTGGAGGCGGTGCTCCCGCCGCAGACCCCACAACTCGAACCGGTCGGCGAACTGCCGACGACTCCGACGCTTCCGCCGGCACGACCGCGTCCCACGACCCGCGAGCCGGCGCAGCCGAAGTCCGAGGCCAAGCCCCCGGAAACGGCCACAGAGCCGGCGGCAAACGCCGCAGCGCAGCCCACGCCCACGGTGCCCCCGCTGCGGACGGCCCGGACCGCCGATGGCGCGCAGGCAGAACGCCAGATCCGCGACATCATCGGCCGCGCCAACGGGCTTCTCCGCCGCGTGGACTATCGAAAGCTGAGCGCCGAACGACGCAAGGCCTACGATCAGGCGAAGCAATTCATCGAAGGGGCCGAGGGCGCCATTCGGGACTCGAAGTTCGAATATGCGCTCGAGCTCGCGGACAAAGCTGAAACCCTAGCCAAAGAGCTGCAGGGGTAGTCGGCGGCCACTAGCCCGGACGAACTCCCAGCTCGGCCAGTGACGACTATCGATTGACGACCAACGACTTACACCCCATAGCCCACATATTGCGCCTGCCCTAAAATTCCGACACAATATCTAGTGGATCTGGCCTTGACAACGCTGTAAACAGGGTCCATATTTGTGCCCGCCTTGCGCGTGGGAATCAGGGGCGCGCTTCGGCAAGCGCGTTGGCGGACGAGGCGAGAACTTCCCAGCTCTCGAGGCAATCCACCGGCGCATCACCTCATCACATTTGCTCGTTTGCGGGCCATCAGCCCTGGGGCGGGGCATTGGCTCGGGTCGGAGGAACTAATGGAAAAAGGCGTCGCGGCTGCCTCGGGTTTGAGCTCGGGGGGGTCGGTCGAACCGGCCAGCTCGCAGACCACCGTTACCCGCCCGTCGGCAGAAGTGTCGACCGTGCCCGGGCTCGAGTACGAGCGTTTCTTCACTCGCGAAGGGATTGACCCGTTCGACGAGATTGAATGGGAGATGCGCTCGGCCGTCATCGGCAATGAAAAGGGAGCGGTTGTCTTCGAGCAGCGCGATGTGGAAATCCCGCGATTCTGGTCGCAACAGGCGACCAATATCGTTGTTTCCAAGTATTTCCGCGGCGTCATCGGCACTCCGGACCGCGAGCGGAGCGTCAAACAGCTGGTTGGCCGTGTCGTCGACACCATTACTGCCTGGGCGAAGAAGCAGAGCTACTTCGCGAGCGACGACGACCTCCAGGCGTTCAGCGACGACTTGAAACACCTGCTCGTCTATCAGAAGGCCGCCTTCAACAGTCCGGTCTGGTTCAACGTCGGCTTCGAGAAGCATCCTCAGTGCTCGGCCTGCTTCATCAATTCGGTGCAGGACACGATGGAGTCGATCCTCGGCCTGGCGAAGACCGAAGGCATGCTCTTCAAGTACGGCTCCGGCACCGGCTCGAACCTGTCGACGATCCGATCGTCGCGCGAGCTGCTGGCCGGAGGCGGCACGGCATCCGGGCCGGTGTCTTTCATGAAGGGTTTCGACGCGTTTGCCGGCGTCATCAAGTCGGGCGGCAAGACGCGGCGGGCGGCCAAGATGGTCATCCTCAACGCCGACCACCCGGACGTCGAAGAGTTCATCAACTGCAAGGTCGAGGAAGAGAAGAAGGCCTGGGCGCTCATCGATGCCGGTTACGACGGTTCGTTCACCGGCCCGGCTTACGCTTCGGTGTTCTTCCAGAACTCGAACAACAGCGTGCGCGTGACCGACGAATTCATGCGTGCGGTCATGGACGACGGTGATTGGCAGACACGCGCGGTTCTCACCGGCGAGATGATGGACACCTACAAAGCGCGCGACGTCATGCGCCGGATCGCCGAGGCGACGTGGATCTGCGGCGATCCGGGCCTGCAATTCGACACGACGGTCAACGATTGGCACACCTGTCCGAACACGGCGCGGATCAACGCGAGCAATCCCTGCTCGGAATACATGTTCCTGGACGACTCGGCGTGCAATCTGTCATCGATCAACCTGATGAAGTTCGTGCAGGAAGACGGCGAGCTCGATGCGCTCTCTTTCGAGGCCGCGTGCCGGACGATGATCACGGCACAGGAGATCCTGGTCGATAACTCGAGCTATCCGACGCCGGCGATTGCCAGGAACAGCCACGACTACCGTCCGCTCGGTCTCGGTTACGCGAACCTCGGTGCGCTGCTCATGTCACGCGGCCTGCCGTACGACAGCGTGGCCGGTCGCGATTATGCCGCGGCGATCACCGCGGTCATGCACGGCGCCGCCTACGCGCAGTCGTCCAAGATCGCTCGCGATCACGGCGGCCCGTTTGCCGGCTACGAGAAGAACCGGGAACCGTTCCTGCGCGTGATGCGCAAGCACCGCGCAGCGCTGAAGGACATCGACAAGACCCATGTCCCGAAGGAACTGATGGAGGCGGCCAAGACCGTCTGGGACGAAGTCATCGAGATGGGCGAGCAGCACGGTTTCCGCAACGCGCAGGCGACCGTGCTCGCACCGACCGGGACCATCGGGTTCATGATGGATTGCGATACGACCGGCGTGGAGCCCGATATCGCCTTGGTGAAGTACAAGAAGCTGGTCGGCGGCGGGTTGATGAAGATCGTCAACCAGACCGTGCCGATGGCACTCGCCAAGCTCGGCTACAGCCAGACGCAGGTCAAGGAAATCGTCGAGTACATCGACGAGCACGAGACCATCGAAGGGGCGCCGCACATCAAGGATTCGCACCTGCCGGTGTTCGATTGCGCCTTCAAGCCGGCGCGTGGCGTGCGTTCGATCCACTACATGGGCCACATCAAGATGGTCGGCGCCACACAGCCGTTCCTCTCCGGCGCGATCTCGAAGACGGTCAACGTGCCGAAGGAAGCGACGATCGAGGAGATCGAGCAGGCCTACATCGATTCGTGGCGGCTCGGGGCGAAGGCGGTATCGATCTATCGCGACGGCTCCAAGCGCACGCAGCCGCTGAACACATCAAAAGACAAAGTAGTCCGGGCGTTGGCACCAGCGCCGCTGTGGCCGAAGCGCCGCGTCGGCGACGGCTGCCAGACGAGCGCAACGCCATCACGCACAAGTTCGACATCGCCGGTCACGAGGGCTACATCACCGTCGGGCTCTACGAAGATGGTCTCCCGGGCGAGATCTTCATCGTCATGGCGAAGGAGGGCTCGACGATCTCCGGATTCGCCGACGCCTTCGCGCAGGCGATTTCCTACGCGCTGCAATACGGCGTGCCGCTGCAGGATTTGGTCGACAAGTTCAGCCACGTCCGCTTCGAGCCGTCGGGGATGACGAAGAACCCGGACGTCCGCTTCGCGAAGTCGATCGTCGACTACATCTTCCGTTGGATGGCGACGAAGTTCCTGTCGCAGGACGCGCAGTACCGGGCCGGCGTGAACAACCGCGAGGACTACGTCGTCTCGCCGGAGCAGCTGCCGCTCGATGTCGCCGCCGCCGCCGGGGCATCGCCGACCGCCGTCATCACGTCGAAGCAGACGTCGTCGTTCGCGGCGATACAGAACCAGGAGGACGCCCCGCCGTGCTCGACGTGCGGGTCGATCATGGTCCGCAGCGGGTCGTGCTACAAGTGCGCCAACTGCGGGACGACGAGCGGCTGCGCGTAGTTTTCAGTCCGCGCTAATCTCGGTTCGAAGTCAAGAGCTAGGGAAGCTCAGGGCTCGGGGGCCGGCGAAAGCCGGCCCTTTTGCAGATCGCCGGGGGTTGTCCATATGCACGGAAGGCGCGCTGGGTCGCGAGAGGCTCACAAATCGCTGGGTCACCTGACGGCTGCGCACGCCAGATGGAACCTAGTGGCGCTTGAAGACTGCACGGCGCGTTCGTGTTCTCGGCCGCCGCCCGGCTTTTGAACGTTCCTAGATTTCGACGTTTGCCTGTTTTCGGGTTCGGCTTGCGAGAATACAGTCGATATTCACCCGAGCTGAGCTTGCGAATCATCGCGTCCGCCCTCCTGGCGGAAAAGGGGACTGTCCCCTTTTCTCGCGTTGCGAGGAGCGTGCCGAGGGTCTCGGAGCCGTCTGGTCAGTCACCACCACCGCCACCACCCCCATCACCGCCGCCGTCGCAGCCGCCCATATCGGCGCTGCAGTCGCTGCTGCCGCCGTCGGTAAACGACCAGCTGTCGACGCCCGTGTCGTTTCCACCCCGGCGCCGCGATGCCCGGTCGCCGTTCGTGCTCCTGAATGCGGAGACGGCGACGATGAGGAGGAGAGCGATCCCGCCGAAGACGGTGAGTAGTTCCATGCGCACTACACCAGTATGAGGAGGCAAGGTTTCGGTGCGGTTTCGCGACCCACGCGAGTAATATTCCATCTCGTTCGCGGGGCCGTGTGTCTTCCGAAGAGGACAAACGTGCAAGAAACAAGATCTGACCCCCGAGTGACCCCCAGTGAGTGACTCCCATTGAGCCCAGTGAAAACTCTGACGGATCTCGCGGCACGCAGGGAACTGCTCGATCGCTTGCAGCGCCTGACTCCGGATACGGTACGGATGTGGGGAAAGATGGACGCGCACCAGATGATTTGTCATCTGAGCGACTCGTTCAGGCTGGCTCTGGGGGAGCGGCCGGCTGCCAGCGTCGCCACGCCGTTCAGCCGGACTGTACTGAAATGGGTCGCCCTTCGAGCGCCGATGCGCTGGCCTTCTGGCGTGAAGACGATTCCGGAAGTCGACGCCACAATCAACGGAACGAAGCCACTGCACTTCGAGCGCGACCGGCAGGAGCTCGAAGCGCTGTTGAAGCAGTTTTGCGACGCACCCCCGGACTTTGCGTGGTACCCCCATCCGATCTTCGGCCATCTGTCCCGGGCCGAGTGGCAGCGGTGGGGTTACCTCCACATGGACCATCACTTCCGCCAATTCGGCCTCTGAAGAAGAACGCCTCCGGCGGAGGTACAATACGTCCCCCTTTTTCCGGAGCGCCGATGACTCTTTCGAACCGCGTCTGCCTGCTCGCGTTGTTGGCTGCCGTGATGCTGCCGCGATCCGCGTCCGCGCAAATCGATGCACGGATGCTGCGATACCCCGCCGTATCCAAGACCCAGATCGCATTCGTCTATGCCGGCGATGTCTGGCTGGTGGGGAAAGATGGCGGCTCGGCGTTTCGCCTGACGTCGTCGCCTGGCGAGGAATCGTTCCCGCGCTTCTCGCCCGACGGCTCGAAGGTCGCCTACAGCGCATCCTACGACGGCAACGTTGATGTATTCGTCATCCCGAGTGCGGGAGGAGAACCGACGCGCCTCACCTACCATCCGATGAGCGACCGCGTGATCGGATGGACTCCGGACGGGAAGCGCATCCTGTTCGCCTCCGGGCGTGAGAGCGGCCGGCAGCGTTACAGCCAGTTCTACGCCGTCGGCCTCGAGGGCGGCCTGCCGCAGAAGCTTCCCGTGCCCTACGGCGAGTTCGGAGGCTATTCGCCGGACGGCGGCCAATTCGTCTACATGCCGATGTCGCAGGACTTCCGAACCTGGAAGCGATATCGCGGCGGTTGGTCACCGGATCTCTGGCTGTTCGATCTGAAGACGTTCGCCGCGCGGAACATCACATCGAATCCGGCCAACGATGCGCAGCCGATGTGGCATGGCAACACGATCTACTTTCTCTCCGACCGCGGCGCGAACGAACGCAACAACATCTGGGCCCTCGACATGAAGACCGGTGCCTCGCATCAAGTCACCGAGTTCAACGAATTCGACATCACCTTCCCCTCACTCGGACCCGACGGCATCGTCTTTCAGGCAGGCGGGCGGTTGTTCTTCCTGGATGTGGCGTCCGGAAGACACAAGGAAGTGCCTGTTCGAGTGGTGACGGATGAGACGACGTTGAGAACGCGCACGGTCAAGACCGAGCCGCTGATTCAGAATGGCTCGGTGTCGCCGACGGGGAAACGGGCACTGTTCGAGGCCCGCGGCGACGTGTTTTCGGCACCGGCAGAATTTGGCGCAGTGGTGAACGTCACGCGATCGTCGGGCGTGGCGGAGCGCTACCCGCGCTGGTCGCCCGATGGGAAGACGCTCGCATTCTGGAGCGATCGCAGCGGCGAGTACGAGCTGACGTTGCGTGCGGCGGACGGAACCGCGGCGGAGCGAAAGCTGACTTCGCTCGGCGCCGGCTACCGCTATGCACCCCGGTGGTCGCCCGACAGCAAGAAGATCGCCTTCATCGATCACCTGGCGCGGATTCGGATCTGCGACGTCGAGACCGGCTCCGCAACGCAGATTGACGAGAGCCCTGAGTGGATCGCCCATGGCGGTCTGGCCAGCTTCAGGATGCGCTGGTCGCCCGACTCGCGATGGCTCGCCTATTCACGACCAACCGGTACGGCGAACAGCGCAATTTTTCTCTACGACACGAAGACATCGAAGCTCCATCGGGCCACGACCGGCTACCTGAACGACGAACAGCCGATGTTCGATCCCGAGGGCAAGTATCTCTTCTATCTGTCCGATCGCGAGTTCGATCCCGTTTACGGCAGCTTCGACAACAGCTGGACGTATCCGAATCCGACCAAGATCGTTGCCGTGCCACTGCGCAAGGATGTTCCATCGCCACTGTCCGCGCGCAACGACTCCGAGGATTCGGCGACCGATACCAACAAGTCGGATGAGCAGAAGAAGGCCGACGCGAAGAAGGAAGAGAAAAAAGAAGAAAAGCAGCAGGAAAAGAAAGACGAGGCAAAACCGGCAGCGCCAAACGTCGACATCGATCTGGACGGCTTCGAAACTCGCGCCGTAGTCCTGCCGCCGAAGGCCGGCAACTATACCGATCTGCAGGCGATCAAGGGCAAGGTGTTGTATCGCCGTCAGCCGCGCACCGGTTCGGGGGAAGAGAAGAACGCCATCGTCTTCTTCGATCTGGTGGAGCGCGAGGAGAAGACGGTGCTGGACGATGCCGGGGCGTTCGAAGTGACGGCAGACGGCAAGAAAATGCTCGTCAGCCAGAAGGACAAGTTCGCGATCCTCGAGATCAAGGCGGCGCAGAAGTTCGAGAAACCGATCGTCACCGCGGACATGGAAGCGCCGGTGGATCCACGCGCCGAGTGGCGGCAGATGTTCGCGGACGCTTTCAGGTTCGAGCGCGACTACTTCTACGATCCCGCACTCCATGGCGTCGACTGGGCCGGCATGCGCCAGCGCTATGGCAAACTGCTCGACGACGCAATGACGCGTTGGGATGTTGACTTCGTGCTCGGCGAGTTCATCGGTGAGCTGAATGCCTCGCATACCTACTACGGCGGTGGTGACAAAGAGCAGGCGCCTTCGCGAAGCGTCGGCATGCTGGGCGTGGACTGGGAGCTGACCAACGGCGCCTACCGCATCAAGACGATCATCCGCGGCGGTCCATGGGATGCTGCCGTGCGGTCTGCCCTCGACGAGCCTGGGGTAAACGTGAAGGAAGGGGACTACGTGCTCGCCGTCAACGGCGTGCCGATCGACACCAAGGCGGATCCCTGGGCGGCGTTCCAGGGATTTGGCGGCAAAACGGCACTGCTGACCGTGAATGCTTCGCCGTCGCAGACCGGGGCGCGGCAGGTTGTGGTGAATTGCCTCTCGAGCGAAACGGAGCTCCGCTTCCGCTCCTGGATTGAGGAGCGCCGGCAGAGTGTGGACAAGGCCACCGAAGGAAAGGTGGGCTACATCTACGTGCAGAGCACCGGGGTCGAGGCGCAGAACGAGCTGGTACGGCAGTTCATGGCGCAGTGGAAGAAGGACGGACTGATCATCGACGAGCGGTGGAACAGCGGCGGACAGATCCCCGACCGTTTCGTCGAACTGCTGAACCGCCCGGTTCTCGCCTACTGGGCCGTGCGCAACGGTCCGAGCTGGCAGTGGCCGCCGGTGGCGCACCGCGGACCGCAGGTCATGCTGATCAACGGCTGGAGCGGCTCCGGCGGCGACGCATTCCCGACTTACTTCAAACAGGCCGGGCTCGGTCCGCTGATCGGCACGCGGACCTGGGGAGGCCTCATCGGCATCAGCGGCTCCCCGCTCCTCATTGACGGTGGCAACGTCACGGTACCGACGTTCAGGATGTACGACCCGAAGGGACAGTGGTTCGCCGAGGGTCACGGCGTTGAGCCGGACATCCAGGTGCAGGAGGACCCGTCGCAGCTCGCCAAGGGCACCGACCCGCAGCTGAAACGAGCAATCGCCGAGGTGCTCGATCGCATCGCCAAGGCGCCAAAGGTCCCGACACGTCCGGAGTACGAACGGCGCATCCCACGAACCGGTGCGAGCACGAAATCGAGTGGGGCGCCTGACAGGCCATGAAACACGCAGCGCTCCGCTTCGGCAGAGAGTTCCGTGTCGTTATCGGTAACCGCCGATCGCAGGCGGCGACGATGACGCTAGGGGTCGGCGAGACGGAGGGCGGGCCAGACAATCGTCACCGGGGTGCGGATCAATGGTTGTTCGTCGAGTCAGGCGTCGGCGTCGCGATTGTCAATGGACAACGAGTGCGGTTGAAAGCGGGATCGCTGGTGCTGATCGAACGCGGTGACCGTCATGAGATCCGTAATACCGGGCGCACACTGCTCAAGACGCTCAACATCTACGTGCCGCCCGCGTATACGAAGAGCGAGGAGGAGTTGCCCGCCGCGCGCCGGTAAGCTGGGCGCGAAGAGATCCTACAGAAGATCAAGAGATCGGAGTCGCTCAGCTAGCGGCAAATAAGGGACGTCGACCAGCGACCGCCGCAGTCAAGAGCTTGAAACGCGGAGAGCGCGGAGGGCGGAGACGCCTCGGGTTAATCGATCACTGAGGGCGGTCGCGCCCGCGCTTCGCGCGCGACCGTCCTGGTCCGCCGCTAATTAGCCTTGTCGTCCCTGCGGTCCTCAGCGATCTCAGCGTTAGATCTTTGTGACCAGCGACCTGCAATCGGGTAATCGTCATCGGATCAGGAACAACTTATCCTGCCGTTTCAACGCCCACCGCACGGAGCCGTCCGTGCCGATGATCGCATCCTCTTCCTGCGCCATGCGCACCGGCTGACCACTCCACTCCGGCACCGCCGTCGTCGCCTGCAGCTCGATCGAGTACCACATGCTCGGGATCACCTTGGCATCGCCGCGCCCGGCGACGCCGTCCTGATAATCCCAGAGGCCGATGAGCGGACCGGCGCCGTGGCCGTGCAGACCGATGGGATGTGAGTAGATAGTGCCGTCGATTTTCTGCGACTTCATCTTCTCGCGCGAGGTCGCCAGGATCTCGTTGCCGGACCGTCCCGGGCGAATCTCGCTCAGGACGATATCCTGCAGCGCGTTGGCGTTGGCGAGCGCACGACGCAGGCCTTCTGGGGCCTCAGTTTCTCCCGGGCGTAATACGTAGGCGAGGTGCTGCGTATCGGTATTGAGCCGGGCAACGGTTATCCCGACGTCGCAGTGCAGGACATCCCCAGGCTCGATGACCGGATCGGCACCGAGCTTCTCGGCGGTCGTGTCCTTTCGCTGGACGTCGACGCTCGGCTGAAACCACGTCTCCAACCCCAAATCGTTGACGCGCTGCCGCCACCACCACACCAGATCGCTCGTACGAGTTTTTCCCGGTGTGATGACCTTCGATGAAAACATCTCCTGAGTAAGCGACCAGACCAGCTCCTGCATGCGCCGGAAGAACGCTTCCTCCTCGGGCAGCCGGACGGCGATCAGCTCCAGGGGCAGACCTTCGGCATCCTTGAAGCGCGAGGTCCAGGCGTCTCCGAGGGCGGCGCTCATTCCTTGCAGTTCGCCGCTGGACAGCCCGTCGGAGAACGCGAACACGGTCGATCGGTTGATGCCAATCACGCGCGGCTTGCGCTCCTCGACGACCGTCTTGAGCAGCTGCCACTGTTCGTCGCCCCAGAGCTCGGCCTGCTGACCGCGTCCGACGTCGCCGGCGGCCTTCTTCGTGGATCGCCGCGCCTCGAAGATGCCGCCCTGCGACGTTCCGCCGAGCGCGATGCGCTGCACGCACGCCGGCGCCGGCGGTGTGTTCGCGGCGGCACACGTATCGGAAAACACGTAGATGGTGCGGCGTCGAGCGGCAAATGTTTCCGGCGCGGTGATCGCGCCGAACACGGGATCTTCGGTGTACTCGCGCATGGGCACGACCCACATGTCGATCCCGTGCTTCCGCATCAGCTGCGGCAGGAAGGTGTCGAGCCGCTTGCGCAGCCATTCCTGCTGCATGGCGGCCTGCTCGCGCAGCGTGCCGAAGGGACGCTGCGCGCTCGGGGATGGTGCGCTCTGCGCTGATACGACGACGGTGGTCAAGGCGGTGGAGAGAAAGACGGCCGCGAGTGATTTCATGAGCTATCCGTTATTGGCGGCCGACGTGCGCGGCCCAGTTGGGGAGCACGCTCACACGAGCGCTGCCCGTCGATCGTACGAAGATCAGTCGCTGGCCGTCGGCCGAGATCGAATAGAAAGGTAGCACTTGCGGGTCTGACGTAGGGAAGAGTGGCTGCGGCGCTGAGGCCTCCAGACCACCAGATGGCGTCTTGACCAACTTGACGGAAAACATCGATCCGGAGCCTGCGATAGAAAATCTCCTGCCCATCGGGAGTCCAGGCAGGCATCGCTCCGCCACCAGTGGAAATCGGTATGCGGTCCGAGGCAATCGGAAACGATCGAACGTACACGTCCGCGCGGCCGGATTCCGTCGACGTGTACGCGATCCACCTGCCATCCGGTGAAAACTTTGCGTCGATCTCCCGGAAAGGCGTGTTGGTGACACGCTGCGGTGCGGCGGTTCCATCGATCGGGGCGACCCAGAGATCCGTCGTGGAATCCGTTCCCTCCGCATAAAGAATCAGGCGGCCGTCGGGCGAGACGCTGCATGGCCACTGCATGTGGTCCGAGGGCGGGAGCACCCGCTCCGGCCGGCTCGATTCAGTCGACGACACAGCGTAGATGTTCCAGACCCGGGCTCCCGCGAAGCTGGCAAAAAAGATTCGACGGCCGTCTGTTGACCACGTCGGGTTGGCGCTGGCACCGGTTCCCTGGCTGACACGGGTGACCGTGCGGCGTACGGCATCGTATGTGAACAAATCTTGACCGCCACCTGCCCTGAGCATGACGGCGAACTTCTGTCGATCCGCGGAGGCGCCCAGCACGGACCAATTTGCAAAGTATGCCGACGCCGGTCCAGGGAGCACGCTGATCGGCGTCACCGATCCCCGGCGATCGATGGAGATGAGCTCGGCAGGCTGGTCGGACGGCCTGACCAGAGCCAGCGTGCCGTCCGCTGCCAGACTTGGCGTCACGCCGCCAGCGGCGACGAGGATCGGCTCGCCCTCTGTGGCGAGGCGTGACAGCGAGAATCGCACCGCCCAGACGCCAGGATTTGTTCCCTCACGCGAGTAGAGGAGGTACCCCGCGGGCGAATAGACCGGCGATCGAAGAGATTCCCCCTCGATCCGGATGACATTCTGCCGCTTGCCGTCGGCAAAGACCGCGATGGTGTCGGGTCCCTGCAATCGATGGACGGTGATGAGCAGCCCGCGCCCATTCGGCAGCTCGTGACATCGTGGAAATCCGTTTCCTGCTTGCGATCGAGCGGCAGGATTTCTCTGCCCGCGGCACCGTTCAACGGCACGGCGAAGAGTCCGAAGCCGTCACTACCAGCGAGGACGAGCTCACCTCCGACAGTCCACACGCCGCCTCCGGTACCCGAAAGATCGCGAGGCACGGCGCCAACCTGTGTCGCCTCGCTGCTATCGACACCAACTCGCCAGATTTTGCCGTCGCGCACGAACGCGACCTGACGGCCGTCCGGTGACCAGAAGAAGTAATTCGCACCTTCGCTACCTGGCAGCGGCTTCGGTGCGAACTCGCTCAACGCGCGCACGAAGAGTCGGCCCGATGCTCGGTAGAGCATGCGCTCGCCATCAGGCGACAGCGAGGGAGCGCTGTCGATGTTGACGTCGAGTCCGTCGAGCATCAAATCGAATTTTCGAACGCTGCTCGTCGTGCCTGTCATCGAGTGTCTGCTCAGTACATGCCGCACCGCCCAACGCACCCAATACGAGTGCGCCGCCGGCAATCGCCGCAATCAGCGCACGACTCGCGGGCTTGCGGCCGTCGCCGTCCGCCGGTGCCGGCGGGGCGCTCAGCGCGATCCGTGCCTCGCCGATGGCCTGGAGCCTCTGCCGCGGATCCTTTTCCAGACACCGCGCGAGGAGTGTCCTGATCGATCCTGGTGTCTCGCGGGGCAACCGCGTCCAGTCGGGCGTCGACGTCAGTACGGCAGCCAGCGTGTCGGACACCGTTTCGCCCGGGAAAGGCCGCACGCCGGCGAGCATCTGGTAGAGCAGCGCGCCGAAGGCCCAGATGTCCGCCCGGCGATCGACCGGTTTCCCACGCGCCTGCTCAGGCGCCATGTACGCGGCCGTGCCCATGATGTGACCCATGGCCGTGGCCGGCCCGGAAGTCAGGGTCGGCGAAAGCGTCGGGATCGGAGAGGCCGGATGAGCCGTCCTGGTCGAGCGCCTTGGCCAGACCGAAGTCCAGCACCTTCACCTTGCCATCACGCGCGATCTTGACGTTCGCCGGCTTGAGATCGCGGTGGACGATCCCACGGTCGTGCGCCGCTTCCAAGGCTTCTGAAACTGGCAGCGCCGTGACGAGCGCTTCGTCCAGGGGCATCGGACCGCGCGCGAGCCGGTCCTCGAGCGTCTCACCGTCAACCAGCTCGAGGACGAGTACCGGCATCCGCTCACCGGCCGCGTGACTCTCCTCGATGCCGTAGATTGCCGCGATGTGCGGATGGTTCAGCGAGGCGAGCAGACGGGCCTCGCGCTCGAAGCGCGCCAGCCGCTCGGGATCGGACAGGAACAGGGGCGGAAGAATCTTGCAGGCGACGTCTCGCTGCAGCCGAAGATCGCGGGCGCGGTAGACCTCACCCATCCCGCCCGCCCCGAGCGATCCGGTGATCTCGTAGCCACCGATCCTGGTCCCATGGGCTAGCGCCACGCCGCGAACTGTACCATCACTTTTCGGTCGGCGGCACGATCGGCAGACCGCTGAACCCCTGGAAGTATTTCAGGATCTGGTCGCGCCACGTGGTCGCGTCTCTGACCTGGATGACGAGGCGATCCGCAACTTCTCTGTGCCGCTGCGGATCGATGTGCGCTGCGAGCGATTGCCAGGTCGCCTGCATGGCTTCCGCCTGCCTCACGCCGTGGTAGTACTTTTCGCAGAGCGCCGGCCACAGCGATTTCCCGGATTTCGTTCGGTAGGTCCACGCGCAGCGATGGAACCATAGCAGGAACTCTTCCGGACACGTGGCGGGATTGTCGAACCTATCCCGGACGGGCGGGAAATATTGCCCGACGGCCTTGTTTCCGTTCATCGTCCGATCGAACCCGACGCCGTCAGCCGCTGCCTGATGGTAGTAGGTGGCCGTCCAGTCGGGACGCTGCGACTTGGCGTTCCACGGCATCGGGGCGTAGTGATCGCCGCCGATGAGATGATGCAGTCCCAGTGGCATCGTGTAGTTCACGAACGCTTCGCGCGAATCCATCATCATGCCAAGCAGTGTCTTGACCGCGCTCGCGTCGTTCGTGAACGTCAGGCGGATCCATTCCTCGGCAATCTGATCCGCCGAGAGCTCCGGGTTCCACGCCAGCCGGCCGGAGGCGTACCAGTTCGACTGCGAAAAATGATGCCCGCACCAGTTGCGGTCGAGACCCGGATTGACAACCGAAGCGATGCCGGTCATGCGCTGCGGTTGAACCTCGCCGGCGATCACTTTGGCGACAGTCGAACCTTTTCCCTTCGCGTAGGTATCGCTCTCCAGGAACTCCTGCCACATCGTGCCGAGGTAGACGAGGTGTTTGGCCTGACCGAGGTATTCCTGCGTCGCTTGAATCTCGGCGAGCGTGGACGTCTGTTGCAGCGCGCCGAACAGCGGGTGAAACGGCTCACGCGGCTGGAAGTCAATCGCGCCATTCTTGATCTGCACGAGGACGTTCGGACGGAACTGTCCGTCGAGCCTGGTGAACTCGATGTACGCACGTTTCGCGCGGTCCGGATCGACGTCCTCGTCGTAGATGAACGCCCGCCAGATGACGTTTCCGCCGCGATCCGCCAGAGCGTCGGCGAGCACGTTGGCGCCTTGCGCGTGGTTCCGACCGTAGTCCTTCGGGCCCGGCTGTCCTTCGGAGTTGGCCTTGACGATGAATCCGCCGAAATCGGGGATGAGCGCGTAGATTTCCGCCGCCTTCGCTTTCCACCACTGCGCAACGCCCTGATCCAGTGGGTCCGCCGTCTTCAGGCCGCCAAGGCGCACAGGTGCAGCGAAGTTGGCCGACAGATACATGCGCACCCCGTAGGGCCGCCAGACGTTCGCCAGCGCCGCCACCTTTGGCAGGTACTCCGCCGACAGTACGCGTGCGTCGGCGTTGACGCTGTTCGGTACCGCGCCATTGATTCCGATCGATGCATTCGCACGCGCGTAGTCGACATACCTCTGATCGATGGTTGCCGGCAGTGTGTCCCATTGCCATAGCGACCGTCCCGCGTAGCCACGTTCGATCGATCCATCCATGTTGTCCCAGTGGTTCAGCATCCGGAGCTGCACCCGTGGTCGCTCCGAGATCTGCAGACGCTCGAGTGAGGCGCCGACCTGCATGAGCCTGAGGACATGGAAGGCGCCATACAGCGCGCCGATCTCACCCTGCGACGCCACGGCGAGCACCGGGTTGCCGGCGACGACCGCGTTGCGAATCACATAGCCTTCAGGCCCGAGCTTGTCCAGGTCGGACTGCCAGCGAAGGCCTTGGATCGCCGGAGAATTCGCCGGCGTGCCGACGATGAGCGCGCCGCGGCCGAACTTTTCCTGCGCACTGGTTATGGGCTCGCCAAGGATGTTCGAGAAAGCCGTGGTCAGTTCGTTGCGGATCGCTTGCGCGGTGCTCGACTTTCCTTGCACCACGATTTGTCGGATGGTGCGCCGGTATTCTTCGGTCGCAGCTTCACCAGGCGGTGCATAGCGAAGCCAAAGCCGGTAGCCGTCTTCCGCGGTCTGGGTCTGCGGAGGCGGGTGACGAGCGACCAGTCCGGCCACGCCGGCCAGACTGGCCGCCACGAAGTTCCTGCGGGAAAGTTTCAACTTGGGAATGCTTCCTCCCGCACCTGGTTTACCGGTCGACCGAACCGTAATAGCATGGGCGCGCCAACCGTGCAACTGTTTGACAGAGTGAAAAATGCGAAAACACCAAGTAGATCGCCGTGAATTCATCGCGGGGCTCGCGGGTTCCGTTGCGCTGACGGGTACTCCCGTGCAGAGACCGACACCGCGGATCAAGTTCGGCGTCATCGGCATGAACCACTCGCACATCAATGGTCAAGTGGAAGCGGTGGCCCGGGGCGGCGGCGAGCTGGTCGCGGCCTACGCCAAGGAGCCGGACCTGGCGGCGGCCTTCCTGAAACGGTATCCGCAGGTGCGGCAGGCAAAGACCGAGCAGGAGGTGCTGGAAGACCGGAGCATCCAGCTGGTGCTGAGCGCCGGCATTCCCGGACGAGCGCGCTCCCCTCGGCATCCGCGTCATGCAGCACGGCAAGGACTACATGGTCGACAAGCCGGGCATTACCTCGCTCGAACAGCTTGCCGACGTTCGCCGCGTGCAGAAGGAGACCGGACGCATCTATTCGATCATGTACAGCGAGCGGCTGGAAAACCGCGCGACCATCCGCGCCGGAGAGCTGGTCAAGGCCGGCGCCATCGGCCGGGTCGTCCAGACGATCGGGCTCGGGCCGCACCGCATGAATCCGAAGACGAGGCCGTCGTGGTTCTTCGAGCGACCGCGATTCGGCGGCATTCTCTGCGACATCGCCTCACACCAGGCGGACCAGTTCCTCTATTTCACCGGATCGACCCGCGCCGACGTCGTCGCCGCCCAGGTGGGGAATGTAAACAACAAGCAGCACCCGACCTTCGAGGATTTCGGCGACATGATGGTGCGGGGCGACGGCGGTGCCGGATATATCCGCGTCGACTGGTTCACGCCCGATGGCCTGGCGACGTGGGGAGACGGCCGCCTGACGGTGCTCGGCACCGACGGCTACATCGAGATCCGGAAGAACATCGATATCAGTGGGAAGCCGGGCGGGAGTCATCTGTTTCTCGTCGATCAGAAGGAGACGCGATACATCGACTGCAGCAGCGTGGCGCTGCCGTACGGCGAGCAGCTGGTGTCGGACGTGGTCAATCGGACCGAGACGGCCATGCCGCAGGCGCACTGTTTCCTGGCCACCGAGCTCGTGCTGAAGGCGCAGAAGCAGGCGCAGAAGATATGACGGTGTTGATTCGCCGTACTGCGACCGCATGAGCTGTTATGAAAAACAAACCTCGCGTCACAACCCGTCGAGACTTCCTGGCCGCCGCCGGGAAGGGCATGGCGGCGTCCGGAGCGATTCTCGGATTTCCCTCCATCGTCCCGGCGTCGGTGTTCGGGGCCTTCTCGCCGAGCAATCGCATCAACGTTGGTGCGATAGGCACCGGGCGCATCTCCCGCGGTCATGACCTGCCGGGCATCTGGAGGCACGACATCGCGCGAATCATGGCGGTGTGCGATCTGGACGGCAAACGCGTGCAGGATGCGAAGGCGCTGATCAACGGGCAGTACGCGAAGAAGACCGGCAAACCGTACGACGGCGTGACGACATATACGAACTATCGCGAGCTGTTGGCGAACAAGGACGTGGACGCCGTCGTCATCAGCACGCCAGATCACTGGCACACGCTCATCGCGATCGATGCGGTCGAAGCGGGCAAGGACCTCTATCTGCAGAAGCCCGCCTCGCTGACGATTGCGGAAGGGCGTGCGCTCAGCAACGCCGTGCACCGATCCGGGCGTATCTTTCAGATCGGAAGCCAGCAGCGCTCGTCGCCGCAATTTCGATACGCGGCGGAGCTCGTGCGCAACGGTCGCATCGGTCGGCTGAAGACCGTGGAGGTGGGTCTTCCCGGCGATCCTGCGGGCGAGGAGCAGCCCGTCATGCCGGTTCCGAAGCAGTTCGATTACGAGATGTGGCTGGGCTCTACGCCCGTGGTGCCATACACGGAGAAGCGTGTGCATCCCCAAGTGGGCTACGACCGGCCGGGCTGGCTGCGCTGCGAGCAGTTCGGCGCCGGGATGATTACGGGCTGGGGGGCGCATCACATCGACAGCGCGCATTGGGCGATGGACAGCGAATACACGGGGCCCATCGAAGTGTGGGGAACCGCGGAGTTCCCGACCAAGGGTTTGTGGGATGTGCACGGTCCCTTCAAGACGGAAGCGATATACGCCGACGGCGTGCACATGATCGTCAGCGGCGAGTTCCCGAATGGGATCAAGTTCATCGGCAGCGATGGCTGGATATTCGTCTCACGTGGCAATGAGGCGGTGACAGCCAGCGATCCGGGCGCCAAGTTGAAAGATCCGAAGGCCCTGGACGCCAGCGATCCGCAAGATCATCAGGTCGGTGATCGGACCGGACGAGATCCACTTATACGAGAGCGCAACCCATCACGGGAACTGGCTCGAGTGCGTGCGCTCGCGCCGTCAGCCCATCGCCCCGGTCGAGGTCGCTCACCGATCCTGCACGGCCTGCCTGATCCATCACATGGCGATGAAGTTGAAGCGCAAGTTGCACTGGGATCCGATCAAGGAACGGTTCAAGAACGACGACGAGGCGAATGCGATGCTGTCGAGGCCGCAAAGGCCGCCGTATGCCACGTAGGGGTCAGATCTTGTTTCTTGCACGTATCTCCCTTTGTGAGCAGTCCTCTACAGAGGACAAACGTGCAAGAAACAAGATCTGACCCCACCAACCCGAGGAGTCCAATGAAGATACTGACCGTGAGAGATGCGTGTGTCGCCCTGATCGCCGTTACGGCCACGTGCGTCGTCTTAGGTGCCACCGGCCAGGCGAAGCCGATTCTCCCCTCGACCGTCTTCGACTGGAACGCCATCGAGGTGCGTGAAACGAAGGTCGGTTCCTCGCGGCAGGTGGTGCGCGCGCCGACGGCAACCCTCGACGAGCTCGAGATGCACATCACCACGCTCAATCCTGGCCAGACGTCACACGCGCCGCATCAACATCCCAATGAAGAACTGCTGATCATCAAGGAGGGCACCGTCGAGGCGTTGGTGAACGGTGAATGGAAGAAGCTCGGCGTGGGATCGATCATTTTTCAGGCGTCGAACCAGCTGCACGCCATCCGGAACGTCGGTACGGGACCGACGACCTATCACGTCATCAACTGGAGCTCACCGGGGATGCTGAAGAAGCAGTAGCCAGCGGCGTCCACCGCCGGAAGTTCTCCACGAACAACCGGGCGACGTCGCGTTTGATCTCGGCCAGCGTAACTGGCCGTCCGTTTTGAATCACGCCGGCATACTGGTCGGCCAGCGCCTCGGCGACGACGCGACGGGCATGCGGCCACTTGTAGAGCAGCTGGTCGAGGACGCGCGCATCAGAGTGCTGCGCGACGAACGTCGCACCAAGCAGCTCGAGCCGCTGGCGCGTTATTTCCGAGACGATCGAGGGATTGTTCAGAAACCACCACGCTCCGAACGGCATCAGGTTCGCGAACTTCCGCGCCGCAACAGCGAGCTCGTGCTGGTTTTCTCGAGACAGGATGGTCACGAGAAAACGGTTGTCCGGGTGGGTTCGGCAGAGCCGGTGGACGGTGCTCACGTCCGCCCGGCCCACGCCATCACCTGCGTCGTAGAGCGCCGGATTCACGCCGCGGCGCACGCCAATCATCATCGCAAACGGCAGGTTGTGCTCGCGGCAGACCGGCAGCACGACTTCGTGGATGAGATGACCGCGAGGGCTTTCCTCCGGCCACATGAAATCGTCCGGAAGTGAGACGGCAAGATACAGGGGGGACATCCGCTCGATCCAGTCGTCGAGGAACCGGCGCGCGTTGGCGATGGCACGGGCATCGACGACGGGTGAGACGGGATAGCCCGACGCCGACAGCAGCTCACACGTGGACGTCCAGTCGTTCAACATCGGGTCGAGGCGGAGCGCGCTGCGAAAGCGCTTGTCGAACGAGACCCGGCGCTTCCACAGATCCGACTCGCGCGGATCGAACGGATCATTGGTCATGACCACGACGTCGACGCCGGCGTGGTCGAGCACCCAGGACAGGTGATCCTGCGGTTGCCGGCCGCGGAAGAATTCGCGAGCGGCGCGCAGGTCCGG
This sequence comes from uncultured Acidobacteriota bacterium, assembly GCA_963804245.1. GTDB lineage: Bacteria > Acidobacteriota > Vicinamibacteria > Vicinamibacterales > 2-12-FULL-66-21 > CAWDPQ01. The sequence continues at coordinate 84,635 of CAWDPQ010000007.1, read as the reverse complement.
GCTCGCCGGGTCGAGGCCGAGTGCCGTCAGCACCGCCACCACTCCGCGCGTGGCCTCGGATATCGGCGTGTTCCGAACGAACAGCGTGTCCCAGATCAGGTCAGCCTGCGCCGATCGCGACAACGCGCGAAATCGCTCTGCGGTCGATGTCGGCGGATCGCATGACCTCGGCGACGAGATAGTGATAGGTCAGCAAATCGTCGAGTCCCCACCGGGACAGCTCGCCGAACTCGAGTGGAAACAGATGCGTGTGCATGTCGATGGCACGCATATCGGCGACCACGCGCGCGGTGCCCGCGCGAACGTCTTCTGGTTTGTGAAACACCTGATCGGTCGTGGAGGCGATTTCAGGCACGTGTGAATGGCTCCTGTTCATCCGCCGGATCGGCCCACCGATCGTTTGGCACGAGGGGTGCCCACCCGGGACGACCGGGATCCTGATCATAGGCGTACGAACCGAGCTCGCGGTACAGCTCCGCGTACTGAGCGAGCTTCGCGCGGTCGAGGCGAACACCAAGTCCCGGACCGTTCGGCACGCGTATCGATCCGTGCTCGTACTCCAGCTTGCCCCCCTCGATGACATCGTCGAGGAGATGGTGATAGTGCGCGTCGGCTGCGAACGCCAGGTTCGGCACGACCGCGCCGAGATGCAGCATCGTGGCCAGCTGGATCCCGAGCTCGCCCGAGGAGTGCACGGCCACACCGAGCTGGAAGGTTTCACAGATGCCGGCCGCCTTGACGCACGGGCGGATACCGCCCCAGAACGTCGTGTCGAGCAGGATGACGTCGACGGCACGATCGAGCACATTGGCCGCCAACTGTTCGAAGTTCACGACCACGGTGTTCGTTGCCAGCGGGATGCGAAGCTTCTCGCGGGCGTGGCGCATGCCGGTGAGCCCGAAAACGGGATCCTCGAGATAGTCGTTGTCGAGGTCCTCGATGGCCCGCCCGAATCGGACCGCCTGTTCGGTCGTCCAGACCGCATTGGGATCGAATCGCACGCGATCCCCGGGAAGTGCGGCGGCAACCGCGCGGTAGCACTCGAGGTCGTAGTCAGGCGGAAACACGCCGCCCTTGAGCTTGTGCGTGTGGAACCCGTATTTCTTCTTCAGCTCCCGCGCGTGCTTGACGAGCTGATCCGCGGTGCGCACCGTGCCCCGACCATCGGCAGCCGCATAGCGGTAGAACAAGTACGAGGCAAACGTCACGCGATCGCGGACGCGTCCGCCGAGGATGTCGCAGACCGGCACGCCCCACGCCTGGCCCAGCAGGTCGAGGCACGCGAATTCCAGCGCCGCAACCACCTGTGTCCGGTTGTTATAGAGCGAGGCAGTGGGGTTGGCGAGCAGGAAGCGCATTTCTTCCAGGCGCGCGGGGTCGCGGCCCAGCAGATACGCCTTCATGGCGTGGACCGTCGCCACAGCCGATTCGCCGCCGCCGCCGAGCTCGCCGAGGCCGATGCGGCCGTCATCGGTCTCGACCTCGACGATCGTGCGAACGAATCGACCCCAATGGCAGCCGTTCGCGTGCCGAAGCGGCGCCTCCAGTGGCACGGTCACGGTTGTGGCGCGGACGTCGGCGATCTTCATCGCGACAGAACCTAACACGTGCTGCGTGCGACGTGCTACGTGCCGCGCCGTGCTACGTGCTACCGTGCTACGGCGACGTGCTCGTGCGCGAGCTGTCCGAGCGCCCGAGCCACGAGCCCGGCAGGATTAATGCGGCTTGGGCTGCGTCATGCTGAACCAGTTGCCGAGTCCGTCCTTCATGATCGCCTCGACGCCGTAGAAGCGTTCCTCCGGAGCGCCGGCAAACTGGACACCCTTCTGTTTCAGCTCTTCGTATGTCTTGCGGCAGTCGTCGACCTGGAAGACACCGGCTCCGAGCACACCCTTCTTCAGCAGCAGGCGGACGGCCTGGGCCGCTTCTTCATCCAGCATCGGGCCCGATTGTGGCTCCATCAGAACGATTTCGACGTCCGGCTGGCTCTTGGCTCCAACGGTGAGCCAGCGGAAACCGTTGTCCATCGTGTGGTCGGTGCGGACCTCGAAGCCGAGCTTGTTGACGTAGAAATCCTTGGCCTGGTCCTGATTGTTGACGAAAAGGGTGACGTGCGACAGCTTCTGAACCATGAATCGCGCTCCTTGAAGCACCGTGGTGGATGTTGAACGGGAGGTTACGGTGACGGGCCGCCGGCTGCTTCTTCGAAATTGCGGTTTCGCGAGCGAATCAGCGGTCAGCGCGGTACATCCGAACGAAACAGGCGGGGATATACGGCGTACGGCGCCGTTTCGCGCGATAGGCGGACGGGCTTTCGCCGGTGAGCCGCCGGAACAGGCTGCTGAAGGACCCGAGACTGCTGAAGCCGACCGCCGTACAAATCTCCGTTACCGGGAGCGGGGTCGTCACGAGCAGCTCCTGGGCCCGGGCGATGCGCCGTGAGCGCAGGTATTGATGCGGCGTCTGTCCGGTAGCCGCACGAAAGGTGCGGATGAAGTGAAACTCAGAGAGCCCGACGATCCGTCCGAGCCTGCGCCACAGTCAAAGGCCTGCCCAGATTGCGATCGATGTACTCGCACACTCGTTCGGTGGTCACGTGTCAACATTACCGCAGGGGAGGGTCCTTCCGCCTGAAGGCGGAAGCACATCGCGACGTTCGTCAGAGCGGCACGAGCCCTCGCCGCAGCGCCTGGCGGACGGCATCCGTGCGATTCGATGCGCCAAGCTTGCCGAAGATCGAGCCGAGATGAAACTTCACCGTCTCGTCGCTGATTTCCAGCCGGCGGGCAATGGCCTTGTTGGGAAGGCCGTCGGCGAGCAGGGTGAGCACTTCGGTTTCACGCTGCGTCAACGCCTCGACCAGGTCGTCTTCGTCACCGATCGCGGCCGCGATGAGATACGCGTCCGGCGAGTTGCCCGACAGCCGTGCCTGGCTCAAGGTGGGCGCCTCGCCGACAACCTGGATCCCGTCGGGTAACCGTGCCCGGAGGCGCCGGAGCCGCGGCGGGGATCCAACCAGAACGACCCGCATATCAGCAAAGACGCGGCCGCACCCTCCCGCGTCCCGATCAGTGTGCTCGTTCGGCCACAGACAGCTGAACGTCGCGGACCGCGCCGCCTCGAAGCGTTCGGACCTTGACGGATTGCCCGATTCGGCGATCCGTCAGCAGATCCAGCAGGTCGTCGGCCCGCTCGGTCGCGTGTCCGTCGAAATCCAGGAGCACATCACCCACGATCAGGCCCGCCGCTTCGGCGGGGCTGGCTGGGGTGACGCCGACAATCAGCAGTCCGCGCTCGCGTCCTTCCGGCCGCTGCGACGGGGCGAGCGTCGCCGGCTGCACCGCCAGGCCAACGAATCCACGGCGCGGCGTGCCGGCGGTCAGGACCTGAGCCGCCGCCGCCCACGCGATTGACGCAGGTATGGCCACGCCAAAGCCGCGAATCGTCGTGGCCGTCGCGATCGCCGTCAGCCGCCCATCGGCGTCGAAGACGCCACTTCCAGCGAATCCCTCGTGCATGGGTGCGGTGATTCGGATGACGCGCGCAATCTCACGGCGTCGGCCCGTCCGGAGCGGACCGCCGACGACGGCGACGTTCCCCACGCTGGCGGTGACGGCGTTGCTGAAAGAGCGCGCCACCGCGACCACGATCTGCCCGACGCGGGGCTCTGTGTCAGCCGTTGTGGGCACGGGTGCACCCAACGAGGTTCGTGACCGAAGCACGGCGATTCCCGTGTTCGGATCCCAGCCGGCGAGATCGGCCTCGACGGGCTCGGCGCCGGGCAGCCTGACCCGCAGGCCGTCTTCGCGGCCGATCGCGCGAGCCGTCGTGATGACCGTGTCAGTGCCGTGGATGACGCCGCTGGCAGGACGCCTGGCGCCCTGGACCTGGACGACCGAGGCCGATCCTGACGCCGCCAGGTCGGCAAGTTGTTCGGAGAACGTTGCGAGAGTGTTGGTAGCCATGCCGCGATTGTTGCGCGCGGCGGCAGGACGCCGGATCACCCGGATGGGGAGTATTCACCCGGGGCTCGGGACTCGGCGGGCTCGGGAGCTCGGCGCGCGTCCGAGCGACCCTTCGGCGTAGTCAGGGTCGTCCTGAGTATGTCGAAGGGCGAGGCGCGAAGCCGCCGAGCGAGTGCGAGCGGGGGTGGGGCCCCGCGAGCGTTGAGAAATGCAGCTCGTGGCTCGGAGTTTATCTTACACGCGACCGCGCAACGGACGACGCGCCGCACGATTTTCGCGACCTCGTCAGCCGTGGCCTTCAGCAGGCGCTCGCGCGTCAGGCGCAGCCTCGGCACGTAATCCGTCCCAGCTATCCAGAACTTGATGTCAACCGCGTAGTCGTTCACGCTCCTGATGCGCGTTCGGTCGCACACGAGCGTCTGTCCGCAGGCGGTCACCGACAGTCCGTTTGTGAGAGGAACCAGCTCTTCGATCTTCATGGTTGCCTCCGTCAATACAGCGTGAACGAGTAGAGCGTATCCCCCGCAGCGACAAGTAGATACTGCTTGCCATCCAGCATGTAGGTCTGCGGCGCGTTGGTCACGCCGCCGATGCGCGAGTGCCAGAGTGGTTTGCCAGCCTTCGCATCGTACGCAACGATGTTGCCGGCCGCATCGCCGCTGAAGACGAGACCGCCGGCGGTGGTGAGGAGACCGCCGCCCCCGCCGCTGCCGCCGCCCGGATAGGGACGACGCCAGGCGATTTTGCCGGTCTTGGGGTCGATCGCCGTGAGGTAGCTGCCGGCGGATCCGATCTGCGCCTGTTCGATGCCGCCGAGACCCATCGAGCCTCGCGGATCGGCATCCATCAAGTAGAAAATCGAGTAGCTGTTTCGCTCGGGGACATAGAAGAGCCCGGTGTCCGGGGAGTAAGCGGGCGGTTCCCAGTTGATCGTCCCCCCGGCGTTGGGGGAAACCAGAGCGCCTCCGATCGACGGATCCTTCACCGGATCGCGCCGCAGCGAGCCGTTCTTCGCCACCTCCTTCACCCAGTTGGTATTCATCCCATATTTGCTGGTGACCAGATGCTCGCCGGTGACGCGGTCGAGTGTGAAGAAGTAACCGTTGCGCGCGGCGGTCGAGACGAGCTTGCGCGGCTTGCCGTTCACCGTCGCGTCGATGAGGATTGGCGTCTGCGCCGAATCCCAATCGTGCATGTCGTGCGGCGACGTCTGGAAGTACCACGCCATCTTCCCCGTGTCGACGTTGACGGCAATCAGCGAACACGTGAAGAGGTTGTCACCCTCGCCGCGTCCGGCGGTGTAGGCAGGCGTTGGATTGCCGGTTCCGAAGATGTACAGCTTCGTCTCCGGATCGTAGACGCCAGGCAGCCACGGCTGCGCACCGCCGTGCTGGGCGGCGTTGAGATTTTCCCAGGTCTCGAGGCCGGGGTCTCCCTGCTTCATGGGCACGGTGTAGAACTTCCACTGCAGTTCGCCAGTCTCCGGATCGAATGACTGGAGGAAGCCCGGCGAGTCGAGATCGTTTCCGGTGCCGGCGAGCACGTGGTTGCCCATCACCATCGGCGCCGTCGTCGAGAAGTACTGCTGGTTGAAATCGGCGATGACCTTGTGCCAGCGCTCCTTGCCGGTCTTCGCCTCGAGCGAGACGAGATAGTTGTCCGGCGTTTCCATGTAGAGATAGTTGTTCCACATGCCGAAGCCGCGGTTGGCGATGTGCGTGCCACCCCTGGTTTTCCAGTAGTAGTGCCACAGTTCGGAGCCGTCGTGCGCGTTCAGCGCCCACGCATTGTCCGGGGTCGTGATGTAGATCGTGCCGTTCACCATCAGCGCGGACGCCTTGATGGTCGTGTTCCGGCCTTCGATGAACTCGCCAGTCCCCTCGCCGCCGATGATGACCGGCGCGCCGCCTCTTCCTCCGCGTCCGAACCCGAATCCGCCAGACTCGCCCGGTCCATCAACGAGCTTCGTGACCCAGGCGAGCGTGAGGTTCTTGACCGTCGTCTGATTGATCTGCTTCAGCGCGCTGTACCGCTTCCCCGTGTAGTCGCCAGAGTAGGTGGGCCACGAATCGGCCAGAGGCTTCAGCAGTTCGGATGGTTCGACGCCGCGACCCTGTCCGGTGAGGACGACCGGCAGCAACAACAGCGGGGCGAGCGGCAGCAGCTTCTTCAGCATCATTTCAGCGTCACCAGATAGGCGGTCACGTCGTGCATGTCCTTGTCGGTGTAAACGGCCCACAACGCGCGGTGCGGTTCCAGGGGATCCTTGACGTCAACCTTCGGCAGGTCACCCTCGCGACGGATGCTGCGCACTGTTCCGTCGGATTGCTTCAGCGTCAGGAGGAAATCGTCGATGCGCACGAGCTCGCCTTCGACCTTCTCGCCCGATGGCAGCGTGACGGTGGCCAGCGTCGGCGGTGGGCCGTCTGACGCCGCACCGCGCCCGCCTCGCCCGCCGCGCCACCGCCGCCGGACACCCAGAGATTCTGCAGCGCGCGCGCATCGGGAACCCGACTCGCGATGCCCTGCAGATCACCGGTAGGCGAGTGGCAACTGGCGCACTTTGCGGCGAAGTACGCCTGACCCGAGGTGGCGTTGCCGACCACGGGATCGGGCGGTGGCGCCTCGCTGCCAGGCGGTGCGCCCTGGCCTCGGCTGGAGGCCGCGACGCTGTGAATGAACTCCGCCACCGCCTTCACGTCCTCCTCACTCATGGGGATAGGCGGCATACCCTTCTCCGCGCGACTGCCTTTGACGATGGGCAGGATGAGCTCGCCCTGTTGATCGTTCAAGACCAGTTGCGATCGGAGAAGGTTCGGTCCGCCGAGCTGACCACCGCGTAAGTCGACGCCGTGGCAGGCGCTGCAGGTTACGGAATACAAGGTCTTCCCGCGTTCGATGAGTGCGGGATCGCCGGGCGGGCGCTGTTGGGCGGGAAAGGTCGCGGGACGGCCGCCGCGCCCCTGCCCTCGTCCGCCGCTCGGCGGCTGCGGTTGGGGAGCCTGAGGTGCAGGCGGCTGTGGCGCCTGTGGAGCCGGAGCTTGTTGTGCGCCAACTATCGCAACGGTCCACGCCGCGGCCGCCGCGATGAGCGCTGATCTGATCGTCATCCGTTTGTCTTCGGTTACGAGATAAAGAGGTTTCAAACAGGAGATCAGAAGATCAGAAGAATCCAATTAGATCAGGAGAATCCAACTTTGTCTCTTGATCTCCTGATCTCCTGTTTGAATACTTCTGACCTCCGTTTGATCTCTACTGCCCCGATGTGCTCGTCTGCGCGCCCGTCGGTTCGATGCGCAGAATCCCCGCCTGCGGGCCGTCGACCGCGACGTACACCAGGCCGTCTGGACCCTGTCGCACATCGCGGATGCGCAGCCGCAGGGGCTCCAGCATCGTTTCGCGACCCATGAGTCCACCCTTTTCATTGAAACCGATGCGGTGTACCGCCAGCCCGGAGAGACCGCCGACCAGGATGTTGCCCTTCCATTCCGGGAACTTGTCGCCGGTGTAGAAGGTCAGTCCGGAAATCCCGATGGACGGGATCCAGAGCAGGACCGGATCCTCTATTCCCTCGGCGATCGGCTTGGCGCTGACGCGCGATCCATCCGGCGCGTACTCGCGACCATAAGAGGCCACAGGCCAGCCGTAGTTCTTGCCGCGCTCGATGACGTTCAATTCGTCGCCCCCCTGCGGCCCATGTTCGTTCTCCCACAGCGCGCCCGTGTCGGGATGGAACGCCAACCCCTGCGGGTTGCGGTGTCCGTAGGTGTAGATCTCCGGCTTGTAGCCCTCTTTCCCGACGAACGGATTGTCCGGAGGCACGGTTCCGTCGTCCTTCAGACGCAGCACTTTGCCGCCGTGAATCGCCGTGTTCTGCGCGCGGTTGCGATCGCCTCGCTCACCCACGGTCATGTACAACATCCCATCGCGTCCCCACGCCAGCTTCGATCCGAAGTGCGGATTCCCCGTGTTGCAATTGTCCGCGACGAACAGATCGCGCACGTCGGTCAACGTCTTGCCGTCGAACTTGCCGCGGGCAAGCGCCGTGGTTGCCGATTTCTCGGCCGGACACGGCTTCGAGTAGGTGAGGTAGAGCCATTGATTTTCGGCGAAGCGCGGATGTGCGAGCACTTCGAGCAATCCACCCTGGCCGACCGCCCACACCTCGGGAACGCCGGCGATCGGCTGTGGATCGAGCGTGCCATTGCGCGCGATGCGGAGTCGTCCCGGCCTTTCGGTAATGAGCATGTCGCCGTTTGGCAGGAACGTCAGGCTCCATGGGTTCGCCAGGCCTTTCACGTACGGCACGACCCGGATCTTGGGTCCCATCGTCTCGAGCTCTTTTGCCGCATCCGGAAATGGGAGCGCGGGAAGGCGCTGAAAGCCACCAGGGCCGCCGGTACGGCCAGGTCCGCCTTGACGGGCGCCGGCCGGCGACGGCGGTGCGCCAGCTGGGGTCTGTTGCTGCGCAACGCTGCTGCTGGCCGCAATACCGACGGCGGTCACGGCGACAATCCAGCGCATGTAAGCCAACGAAATCCGCATGAAACCTCCTGAACGCCTCAATTTATCACGTGGTGGAATCGGATCCGCAGCGAGTGGGCCGGGCGGAAGCCTCTACAATAGCCGGCGATCGAGGGGAAATGCGCTTCGGCCGATAAACAGTCAGGCGTCTGCCTATCGTCGGGAGCATCACATGACAGCATTCAAGTCGGCGTGGTTGGCGGCTGCGGCGCTACTGGTGCTGCAATCCAGTGCCGCAGCGGACGTGCTCGTGCTTCGCGACGGCCGGCGCGTCGAGGGCGTTCTGATCTCCGTTCGGGCCGATCTCATCGAGTTCGAACCTCGCTCGGGACGCGACCAGGGACGCGTGGTTCGATTCGACCGCAGCGAGGTCCGCAGCCTCGAGTTCGAGGAACGCTCGAGCGGAAACCGGTATCGAGACGACGATCGCTACCAGGACGACCCGCGCCTGCGGCCCGGCATGCGTGAGCGAACGGTCATCGTCGAAGCACGCACACCGTGGACCGATTCCGGGGTAGACATCCGCGGCGGGCAAGCGATCGCGTTTTCAGCTTCAGGGGAAACGCGGTGGGGGCCTGGCCGGCGTGACGGCGCTGCTGGCGAACGGAACTCACCTGAGAACCGCAGCCGCCCGATGCCCAACCGCAGCGCTGCCGCGCTCATCGGGAAGATTGGTGAGGACGGAGATCCCTTTTTCATCGGTGACGATCGTGAAGCCATCCGCGTTCGCGGCTCCGGTCGTCTTTACCTTGGCATCAACGACGATTTCCTGGGAGACAACAGCGGGTCCCTGCGGGTTGTGGTTTCCTACTAGGTGGCTTCCGCCTTCAGGCGGAAGTTCTTCCGGCTAAAGCCGGAAGCCACGGACCGAGGTACCGGAAGCCACTACGCCCTACGCGAGTTGAAGTAGACGCAGCTCGGTAATCTTCGCCTGCTCTTCAGCCGCCATGTGAATCTCTGTCGCCGGATCGTTCTGCAATCGCTCCCGCAACATCGCCAGCATCTCATTCGCACTGCGGCCTGTGGCGCAGACGATGAAGATGTAGCCGAACCTCTTTTCGTAGCTCTCGTTGGCCTGTGCCAGCGCGTCGAGCACGTCGGCGGCAGCGCCGTCCATTCCGGCCTGTTCCCTCTCGGACAGATGATGCGTATCCGCGAACCGGCGCCGCAGCGATTCGCGGTCGCCGATTTTCGGATGATGCGCGAATGCTTCCTGCCAGTCGGCTGGCGTCAGCGCGAACCACTCGTCACGAGCCGCGTCGAGCAGAGCCTGGCGGTTCTGGAAAGGACGACGGGCAGCCATCCGGTCGATCCAGCGCGTCGAGCCGCAGCACGTGCGCAGGAGGGCGTGGGCGTCAGCGGGCGTGGCGAGATCAAGAACGCGCCAGGGTTCCATGGATACGCAGTCGACTGACGCCTCCGTCCGGAAAGATGTTGAGCCGGACGTGCGAAAACGGGCCCGTGCGGCGCAGCTCCTTCGCGAACAAGTGGCGATGGTGCGCTCGGAGCTTCGTCGATGGGAGTATCTCGGCCCAATCACTCGAGGTGAGTTCGTCGAGACTGGCGCCGGGTAACAGGCATCCTTCGAGGGACGCTCGATCCGGATAATTGCCCTTGAAGTGGTTGGTGTCGATTTCGACCTGGGTCAGGAGGCCAGCGGCACCGAGGCGCACGATGGCCCAGTCATGTCCCGGTCCTCGTCGCCGCCGTGTTTCCCAGCCGTCGCCCATATTTCTCGCGCGCCCCGGCATGATCATGTTGTCCTTGCCGCCGAAGTGCATGTCGCTCGCGCCGAGCACGAGGCCGCCGTGTCGGATCGCGGCCAGATCCACTGCACGCTGACCGCGCATCAACCTCGACCAGTCCACGACGACGTCGCCGTAAACGCGAAGGCGGGCCACACCGCCGTCGGGAAAGATGTTCAGGCGCACGTGCGTCCAAGCTCGGGACTCGGGCGCTGCGGCCGAGCGAGCGGGGGTGGGGCCCCGCGAGCGCTGAGAAAGAGCTCGGGGCCTCGCCACTCGGAAATCTCGAAGAAGTTGTGGCTGTCTCCACGTAGCTCCGACTTTGGCAGGATCGTCGTCCACGGCGTTCCTTCTCGGGCGAGGTCGGCCTTCGAGAGCGGCCCCTGCGCATCCACGGCTTCAATCGAGCAATGCGACGGGTAGTTGCCGGTGAAAAAGCTGGTGTCCACGTCGACGCCGCGGATCCGGCCTCGCATCCCGAGCGCAAGCACGCACCAATCGTGTCCCGGGGTTCGCCTCCGCCTCGATTCCCAGCCGTCCATCCACTTGCCGCGAGCCGTGAACTTGCCGGGCATGAACACGGCGGCCTCCGGCTTGATGAGGTTCGATTTCGGCGCGAAAAAATTCATCGTTCGTCGCCAGCGCGCGTCCTCCGACGCGTGACGAGACGAGGTCGGCCAGCGACGTGAAGGGCGGGGTACTATGCTGCATGCTCGCTCAATCTGCGTACGGCAAGTCGCGGGTGAGGCTGGTGCAGGTCGCGCGACCGGGAAGTCGTCATGACCTGCGCGACCTCACGGTTGCGATCCGCTTCGAAGGGAACTACGAGAGGTCGTATACCGACGGCGACAACAGCGACGTGCTGCCGACCGACACGATGAAGAACACGGTGTATGCGCTGGCCGCTCGAGAGCCGGTCGGCGAGCCAGAGCTGTTCGGCGTCAGGCTCGCCCAGCACTTCCTCGACCGCAATCCTCATTTGACGCGCGCGCGCATCGACGTGACGGAGCATCTGTGGGGCCGGATAGCGCGTGGCGACCGCGAACATGGCGATGCGTTTCTGCGAGTCGGGCCGGAAACACGCACGGCTGCCGTTCACGCGCATCGCAAGCGGATGCTGGTCGACGCCGGCGTCGCCGATCTCATGATCCTGAAAACAGCGCATTCTGCGTTCGACGGGTTTCCACGCGACGAGTACACCACACTGCCGGAAACTCGAGATCGTCTGTTCGCGACATCGTTGACGGCGTCGTGGCGGTATGGAACCCTCGACATCGATTTCGGTCCGGCGTGGCGCGCGGTGCGGCAAACGCTCCTCGACGCCTTCGCCGAGCATCACAGCGAATCGGTTCAGCACACGCTGCACACGATGGGACAAGCAGTTCTCGAGAGTGTCCACGACGTTACGGCCATCCGCCTCGTCATGCCGAACAAGCATCACCTGCCAGTGGATCTCCGACCGCTTGGCTTCGACAACCGCAACGAGATCTTCGTTCCCACCGACGAGCCACACGGTCTCATCGAAGCGACCATTGTCCGATGACCGGGCACGATAGTGTAGTGCGCGGCGAACGGGTGGTGCTACCCGACGGCGTGCGCCCCGCGTCGATTCGCATCCGCGATGGACGGATCGTCGATGTCGTCAGCCATACCGAACTGCCGTCGGGCATCCCGGCATTCGACGCCGGCGAGCTCGTCGTGTTGCCTGGGCTGGTCGACACGCACGTGCACATGAACGACCCAGGGCGCGCCGACTGGGAAGGAGTCGAGCACGCGACGCGAGCGGCGGCCGCCGGCGGTGTGACATCGCTCGTCGACATGCCACTCAACAGCGTTCCCGCCACGATCGACGTCGATGGTCTGGAAGCGAAGCTGCGTGCCGTGAATGGGCGCTGTTACGTCGACGTCGGATTCTGGGGCGGTGTCGTCCCCGGCAATGCCTCCGTGCTCGGGGCGTTGGCGGCGCGCGGCGTGCTTGGCTTCAAGTGTTTCCTGACACCTTCCGGCGTTCCCGAGTTCGAGCACGTGACCGAGGTCGATCTCCGAAAAGCGCTTCCGATCCTCGCAGATCTGCAAAAGCCGCTGCTCGCACATGCCGAGCTTCCGGAGAAACTCCTCCAGCCCGATCCACATGGCGATCCGCGCAAGCACTCGACCTGGCTCGTCAGCCGTCCGCCCGTGAGCGAGCATGCAGCGATCGAGCTGCTGATTCGTCTGGCCCGCGAAACCGGCGCACGGATTCACATCGTCCATCTGGCGTCATGCGACGCGTTGTCGATTCTGGACGAGGCGCGATCCGAGGTCTGCCGATCACGGTCGAAACGTGCCCGCACTACTTGACGTTTGCCGCTGAGGACATCAGCGACGGATCGACGGCATTCAAATGCGCGCCCCCGATCCGCGAGCGCCGTCACCGAAATGGATTGTGGGAGGCTCTGCTCCAAGGGCGCATCGACTTTGTCGTTACCGACCACTCTCCGGCTCCACCGGCGATGAAGGGCACCGCTGACGGTGATTTCGTTCGCGCGTGGGGAGGCATTGCATCTCTACAGTTGGGGTTGGCTGCGGTCTGGACGGCAGGCCGAGCGCGCGGCCTCACGTCAGGGGCGATTGCCCGAGTGATGTCTGCCGCACCAGCCGACGCTCGCTGGCCTGGGACGAGTGAAAGGAGCAATCGCAGCGGGCTTCGACGCTGATTTCGCCGTCTGGGATCCCGATGCAGAAAACACCGTCGATCCCGAGCGGCTGCACCACCGCCATGCGCTCACGCCATATGCGGGCATGTGTCTGACAGGCCAGGTGCATGCGACGTTTCTCCGCGGTGAATTAATCTGGCATGAAGGACGGCATCATGGTCCGCCGCGAGGGCGGTTCCTCCTCGGCCGCGAAGCCGGTGCTAAGATCGCGCTTCGATGAGCGCGATAACGACCCACGTCCTCGACACTTCACGGGGATGTCCGGCGGCGGGGGTGCGCATCACGCTGGAACAGATCGACGCCAGAGAGCAGTGGCAGGTCGTAGGCCACGGTACAACCGACGGCGATGGAAGATTGCGGACGTTGCTTGCGGAAGCCGTTGGGCCGGTTCCCGGTGTCTATCGGCTGACCTTCGATACGCGCTCCTATTTCGACGCCCACGGCGTCCGCACGTTCTTTCCCCACGTTGCCGTCACGTTCGAGGTCATGGAGGGTGAAGCGCACCATCACGTGCCGCTTCTGCTCAGTCCGTTCGGGTACAGCACATACCGTGGCTCATGATGAGGAAGTATGTTTGGTAAACGCCGCACGCCAGGCTCGCTGAGCCCCCGCGATCTCGATCCGCTTCTCAAGCAGCTGCGGAACGCCAATGCTGCGACAAGCCGCGTCTACACAGCCGAGCGCGCCGACCGCCAGCCCGTTCACACTGTCTACGGCGGCGCGCACATCTTCCGTGCGAACTCGGCGCAGCGGCTCGGAGCGCTCGCGCTGGCGGCGCTCGACGAGCATGCTCCGGACGCGGCGACGTTTGCGGAGGCCTTTCAACTCGATGGGGAAGGGGGATGCGCCGACGGTCTTGCCGATACGGTTCGCGCGCGTGTCGTCGAGAAGCTCCTACGTGAGCCGGTAGAGGACTATCGCCTGGATTTCGAGGACGGCTACGGCGTTCGATCGGATGAGGAGGAGGACGGCCATGCCCAGTCGGCGGCGCAAGAGATGGCTGCGGGGCTGAGGGCTGGCACCCTCCCGCCATTCATCGGCATCCGCATCAAGCCGATGTCGCCCGAGCTTTACGGCCGCAGCCTGCGGACCCTCGACATCTTCCTCACATCCCTGGTGCGCGACGCCCAGCGACAGCTGCCTCATGGTTTCGTCGTCACCATTCCCAAGATCATGTCGCCCGGCCACGTGTCGACCGTTGCGAATGCCTGCACGGCCCTCGAGCGCCGGCTCGGGCTTCGTCCCGGCGCACTACAAATCGAACTGATGATCGAAACGCCGCAATCGATCATTGCCGCCGACGGAACGGCGGCGCTGCGCGGGCTGGTGGCGGCTGGTGACGGCCGGGTCATCGGTGCGCATTTCGGTGCCTACGACTACACCGCTCTCTGCGGCATCACCGCCCCCTGGCAGCACGTGCGGCATCCGGCGTGCGATTTTGCCAGGCACATCATGCAGGTATCCCTCGCTCAGTCAGGAGTACGCCTCTCGGATGGCGCGACGAACATCATGCCGATCGCGCCGCACCGTCCGGCGCCCGACCGTCCGCTCACCGAAGGGCAGCGCCGCGAAAACCGGGAGGCCGTGCACCGCGCCTGGAAGATTCACTTCGACGACGTGCAGCACTCTCTGATGAATGGCTACTACCAGGGCTGGGATCTGCATCCGGCGCAGCTGCCCTCACGCTACGCGGCTGTCTACACTTTTTTTCTCTCAGCGTGTGCGTCGGCGACCGCGCGTTTGCGCAACTTCGTCGAAAAAGCGGCACAGGCGACGCTCGTGGGCGAATTCTTCGACGACGGCGCGACCGGCGAGGGACTGCTCAACTTCTTCCTGCGCGGCTTGTCGACCGGTGCTCTGACGATGGACGAAGCTCGAGAGACGGGTCTGACGATCGAGGAGCTTCAGAGCCGGTCGTTTCAGAAGGTGATTGAGAACCGTCGTCATTTTTCATCCGCCTTGATGGCCGCCCATCCCTCGTCGCCACGCCGGTAGACGCCGTACGCCGTTTCGACGAAGCGGCCGCTGCCGGGTTGCCAGAGAAAACGCCCGAGCGCCAGCGCTGGACCATCGAGTCGTAGAACGTTGAACGAAGGTTCTTCGCCTCGTCCGCGCATCGATACCGTGCCCGCCTGAACGATGAGGGCGGAATGCCCCGCAATCCGGTAGCGTTCCGCCGAATGGCTGACGTGGCTCAGGTGCAGGTGGCCCGAAAGAAAGAGGTCCGCTCCCGCCGACGAAAGCCTGGCCATGGCTGCGCTCGCGCGGCCAAGCAATCGCGTTTCACGAACTCCCGGCGGCAGATCGAACGGGTGATGGGTGACGACGATGCGTGTGGCTTTGCGTGGTGCCGCAGCGAGCCGGGCGAGGAGCCTTTCGACCTGTGCCTCGTTGATCCGGCCTTCGCCCCAGGCCAGCGAGCGCGCCGTGTTCACCCCCACAACGATGATCTCGTCGTCCTGGTACTCCGGCTCGAGGTCGGGACTGATGTAACGCTTGTAGCGATCGAGCGGCATGAGGAACCGGGCCGCGACGTTCCACAGCGGCACGTCATGGTTACCGGGAATGGTCAGCGTGGGCGACTGGAGCGATTGGAGAAAACGGCGCGCCTCGACGAACTGTTGGGTCGTGGCCCGCTGGGTGAAGTCGCCGGAAACGACCACGAGATCTGGACCGACACCGCGCACCGCGGCAATGAGCGGGTCGAGCAGTGCAGGATCCAGTCGCCCAACGTGAAGGTCCGACAGATGCACGATGGTGCGCACGCTTATCCGCCCTCTGGCACGAGAGTGCGAAGCGCACGCGGCAGCACCTTGCAGTGCAGGGGCGAACGGACGTCGGTCTTCAGTTCGCCATCGAGCGCGACGCCGAAGGTCGGAAGCAGGCTCTCGATGTCCACTTCGCAGGCGTGGAAGATCTCGAACTTGACGTCGGCGGCAAGCCGGCGGGCGAGGGCGCGAATCGGCAGCTCGAGGAGCTCGAACTGGCCCACGCCGGGTGCGAGGTAGATCGAGAGCTTGCCATCAGCGATCGCGGAGCGCCTGCCAAGGCCTAATCCCTCGGCTTGGTACTCGCCGTTGCCGATGAACACGAACGGCGTGCGTCGCTGGAGCGGCACACCGTCAACCTCCAGGCTGACTGACACCGTGGGGTATCGCTGCCAGGTTCTCACCAGCGCGACGGCAAAGGCGGTCCACTTGCGGCGGCCCCGGTGTTGCTCCCGCTCCCGTTCCCACACGAGTCGCGGATACAGACCGAGGCTGAGATTGTTGACGAACGTCTGTCCGTTCATCGCGCCGACATCCAATTCGCGGGTGTGGCCGGCGGCGACGACTGCAGCCGCTTTGATGGGATTCACCGGGATGCCGGCATCACGCGCGAAGTGGTTGAGCGTGCCGAGAGGAATTACGCCGAACGTGGAGTGCGTTCGCACGGCCACCGACGCGACTGAGGACACGGTCCCATCGCCGCCGGCCGCCACGAGCGTGCAACCGTCCGCCGCCGCACGCTCCGCGGCAGCAACGATCTCGGCACCGCGAACTCGAAGGAACCTGGCATCGAGGCCCGCCCGCCGCACGGCATCGTCGAGCGCCTTGCCCCTGGATTCTGCCGAGCCGGACAGCTCGTTGACGAGGATCGCGACGGGAGCCATTACCTCGCGATCAGAATTCGGCTATCGCGTCGTCGGGGTAGCAATACAGCCAGCGTTCTCCCGGTTCCGCCGACGCAATCACTGGATGCTTGCTAGTTCGGGCGTGCTGACTCGCGTGCCGGTTCGGCGACGAATCGCAACACAACGTGATGCCGCAAGTCTGACAGGTGCGCAGGTGCACCCACCGGGCACCCATCTTCACGCATTCCTCGCATTCCCGCCGTCGCGGTGGCTTTACGGTCGAAATGGCTTCGATGTGGGAACAGGCTTCTTCATTCACGCTTCCTCCTCACCCATGATGGCACGTCGACTGTAGTAGGCTCAGCGAATGCACACCGACAGCAGCGAGAGTTGGCCCGCGCTCGAGCTTCACGAATGGATGGCCACCCGGGACACGTTTCATATGTGGCTGCAAATCATCGGGAAAGTGCGCCTCAAACAAGCCCCGCCGATCAACCACTCGTGGCAGACAACGTTCTATGTGACTTCGCGCGGCCTGACCACGTCACCGATTCCTCACGGCGAACGTGAGTTCGAGATCAATCTGGACTTGATCGATCACCGGCTGGGCATTGCGTCGAGCGACGGACGGGTTGGCGGGTTTCCCCTCGAGGCGCAGACGGTTGCCGCGTTCTACAACCGCCTGATGCAGGAGTTGAGACGGCTCGACCTCCCGGTGACGATTGTCGTGAAACCCAATGAAGTGGCGGATCCGATTCCGTTTCCGCGCGATGAAACACACAAGGACTACGATCCCGATGCGGTGAACCGCTTCTGGCGAATGCTGGTGCAAGCCGAGCGCGTCATGACGCAGTTTCGCGCGCGCTTCATCGGCAAGTGCAGCCCCGTTCACCTGTTCTGGGGGGCAATGGATCTTGCGGTGACTCGGTTCTCCGGCCGCCCCGCACCACCGCATCCCGGAGGCATTCCAAATTTGCCGGACCAGGTGACCCGCGAAGCGTACTCACACGAAGTGAGCAGTTGTGGTTTCTGGCCCGGCACGCCCCCGATCGGCTATCCGGCCTTCTACGCCTACGCCTACCCGGAGCCGCCCGGATTCGCCAACGCCAAAGTCCGTGGCGAGGGGGCGTTCTACAGCACGGATTTTCGTGAATTCGTCATGCCGTACGACCGGGTGCGCGAGTCGAAAACGCCGGACGACACGCTGCTGCAGTTCCTGCAGTCGACCTACGAAGCTGCAGCGAATCTCGGGAAGTGGGATAGGCCGGCGTTGGAGAGAGGCTGAGTGAGAGCAACTTTCGAGCATCGAGCGCTTGTCAAAAACCAACAGGAGGGTGGTAGGGAGCAGCGGATCGCTTATCGTCCATGCTCGCGGTTCTTGCGCTTGTCGTCGGCTTGTCGGTCGCCGCTCGTTTTTGCACAGCCGCAACGAGAAGCGGGTGCCTCCAATCACGTCGTGATCATCAGCCTCGACGGCTTCGCCGGCTGGGCGATGGACGATCCGCATCTGCCAGTCCCCACATTGCGCCGGCTCGCAGCTGGCGGCGCGACGGCGAAGGGGATGCGGCCCGTGAATCCCACCGTCACATGGCCGAATCACACCTCGATGGTGACCGGCGTCACACCGTCCAAGCACGGAGTACTCTTCAACGGCATCCTGATGCGAACGCCAGGAATGCCGCCGAGGATCGAGCCGTGGCGAGACAAGAAGGAGATGGTTCGCGTTCGCACGCTCTACGACGCCGCGCACGACGCGAAGCTGACGACCGCGCAGGTCGACTGGGTGGCCATTCAGAACGCTCCGACGGTCACGTGGGAGTTTGCGGAGAGGCCGGATGCGAAGGGGGCGATCGGCCGTGAGCTCGTCGCCGCGGGCAAGATTTCGGAGGAAGATCTCGCGGCGTTCGCGAGCCGCAACATCGTCTATCGCGATCACATCTGGACCGAGGCGGCCGTGCACATTCTCACCCGTCACCGGCCAAACCTGTTGATGTTCCACCTGCTCAACCTCGACTCGACGCAACATCGCTACGGTCCGCGTACCCCCGCGGCCACGACGACGATGGCCCTTCTGGACAGCCAGGTGGCTCGGATCGTCGGGACGCTGGAGTCAACCGGGCTGATGCCGAGAACGACGGTGTTCGTGGTTGCGGATCACGGGTTCAAGGCTGTGCGTCGGCAGATTCGTCCCAACGCGGCGTTCATGAAGGCTGGACTGCTGACGGCGCAGGACGGGAAAGTCACGCGGGCCGACGCGTACTCGGTGCCAGAAGGCGGAACGGCAATGGTCTACGTGACCGTGCCCGATACTGCGGGCACGATCCTCGCCCGCGCGAAGGAAGCACTGCGCGGAGTCGAAGGCATCGAGAAGGTCATCGAGCCGAACGGATACGCCGAACTCGGCTTGCCGGTGCCGGCCGACAACGAGCAGATGGGTGCTCTGTTCCTTCAGGCCGCGGAGGGATATGCATTCACCGCCGACCCCGGCGATCCGATCGTCGTCGACGCTTCACCCGGCTCGCTCGGTAGCCACGGCTACGTGTCCACCGATCCCGATCTGCGGGCGCTGTTCATCGCGTTCGGTCGCGGGATCAAGCCGGGTACCACGCTCGACACGCTGAACACCATCGATCTGGCGCCCACGGCGGCGCAATTGCTCGGTGTCGAGTTGAAGGAGACCCAGGGCCGGGTTCTAACGGAGATTCTGACGCCGGCGAAGTGACAGCCCGTGCACCCAAACGGTGGCGGGGGTATGCTGCTAGGGGAGGGCGATATGACGCGGGCGGATATCGAGCAGCGTCTCGCGGCACATCAGGCGGCGTTCCTCCGGCGCAACGCCGAAGAAATCGCGGCACAACATGCCCTCGACGGCACTCATGAGAGCCCCGCCCACGGGCTCATCACGGGGCGAGCAGAAATCCTCGCCGTCTATAAGTACTGGTATGGGGCGTTCCCCGATTTCAGCCTGACGTGGGATTCCGCCATCATCGATCCACCGCGCGCGGCGATCTTCTGGACATTCGAAGGCACCGCTGCCGGCCCATTTTTCGGAGATGTGAAACCGGGTACGCGCGTGAACATGCAGGGGGCGGGGGAATTCGTGTTCGGAGACGACGGCATCCAGTCCGTGCGTCACATCTTCGATTTCTCCGCGCTGCTCGTGTCGACCGGTGTACTGAAGATCAAGCCAGCCGGTTGAGTGCCGGTACCTGTCGGACGACTGAGAGCTCGCGACACATCTCTGGCGATAGCCGGATCGATGGGACACAACTCGCGAACGAAATCGCCCTCGACCACCGCCAGCGGTACGCCGTCCCGGTAGACCATGCGATTGCGGCGCGTGGCACGCAGACGCTCGCCCGGCGTGACGATGCCGGTCAGGTTGAGGGGATCGGCGGTTGACAGAGTGACGAGACGGCCATCCGGACGCGAACGGCGAACCTCTCGCAGGCGTTCGACCGCCTCCGGCAACGCGAACTGCTCGCCAGACATACCCGATACGAAACGACCGCCCCGGATTTCGCCCCTGGCCTCGAGCCGACGATAGATGCGCGTGAGCTCCCGCCACGCGACGGCATTCGTTTCCCTGGCGAGTAAGCGCCGGAACACGACGCCGTAGCGCCGCAAGAGCGTCCAGGCCTGTGTTTCGACGGCGGTCTCGCGCGTCCGAGGATCGGCGCCGGGAAGGCCGATGGCCGACCAGCGTCCCGCGAAGTTCGTTCGACGGTGCCTCGTGGTCAGCCGGTCGCGTGCTGCCCAGATGAGCGCGCGCAGCCCCGAGAAGCCATCCGACGCGGCGAGACCGGCAGCAACGAGCGCGCCGATGGCAGTACGTAGCGCGTCGGCACCGAGATCGCAGGCGATGGACAGATCGTTGAAGAAGGACGCGCCCCGCGTACGCAACACGTCAAGCACGCGCCGGGGAGCAGGCCCGAGCGTTTCCTCCACGGCAGCGTCGACCGTTCGGAGCGACTGCCATGCGGGTCCGTGCTCGCGCAGGAACAGTGCGATTGGAGTCGCCCCAACCGGACGCGGCGACATTCCAGGTTCGATCGGCGGCACCGACAACCGAGCCCAGCTGGCTTCGCCGGCGAGACAAAGCATGTCGAGCATGGAGGGCTCGTAGGACTCGAGTCTCGCGGGAAGAACGCTCCGCTCCCATGCGCCCGCCGCCAGCTCGTAGCCGTCGAGCATCGCGACAATCTCGCGCAGGCCGTCTACACCGGAGCCTCTCGTTCCGGGTTCGAGGTGCTGCCATCGGAACAGGAAGCGCATGAAGTCGGCCGCGCTGACGGGCTCGATCTCGGCGCGCAACCGGTTGAGCGTGTAGCGATGAATGCGCGCGAGCAGGGCGCGATCGCACCACTCGACCTCTGTCTTCCGGGATCGGTCGATCGGGTCGGGCGACTGTGAGAACCGGCCGCGCAGGATGCAGCCCTCGGATTCCAGTGCCAGGAGCGCGGCGTCGATATCCGTCTCTGATATGGAAAGTGACGCCGCGAGCGATCCTGAAGTCACCGGTCCGAGCGTGGCCATGCGTCCCCGCATGAGCTCGACGATGGCCTCGGCACGATTCCAGATCCGCTCGGCTCGCGATGGCGGCGCTTCGATGGATGGTTCGACAACCGCCGAGGGATGAACCGCGCGGATTTCCGGCAGACGCTCGGCAGCCACCCACACGGCGGCGTGCGGTCCCTCGTTACGCTGGCGGTCATCGAACCAGATACGTGCCGCTCGTCTCGCGGCGATCAACGGCTCGAGGTAGCCGACCATCTCGGAGCTTTCGTTCGCCGTCACGAATCCAGACGTCAGGAGCACATCGTGCATTTCGTCCGCGTCACGTGGCGCCGGGCGTTCTTCCTCGCGTACCCGGGCGATCGCCGCTAGGTCGAGCGCCCCGAGATCGGCGGCCCCGGTCGGCTCGCCGGTTCGCCGCGACTGCACGGCGTGCGTGCGTCGCTCCTCGAGCGGCGCGTCGTCGAGGAAGGCGTACGGCCGCGCATTGAGGATCTCGTGCGCAAAGAACGACGGTTCCGGCGTGTCGCGCGCGACGAGCTGCAGCTCCCCACGATGGATGCGCTCGAGCACGGCGCGGAGGCCGTCGAAATCCATGGCCTCCTGCAGGCAATCGTGGACCGTCTGCTTGACGAGCGGATGATCCGGAATCTGGCGATCGCCTGGAATGTTTTCCAGACAGGCCGCAGCATCGGGAAAGACCGCCGCCATCAGGTCGTCCGCCAGCATCCGCTGCAGCTGCGGCGCGACCTTGCGCCCGCCGCGGCTCCGCGGCACGGCCAGCGAGATCGTCGTGTTCCAACGCCACCGCGACTGGAACACCGGCGCGTCGAGGAATGCCTGCACCAGCACGTCTCGCGTACTCTCGGGGTGCAGATAACGGAACACGTCCGAGAGCGGGAAAGAATGCTGTGGTCCGAGCGACAGCAGGAGTGCGTCCTCGGTAGCCGCCGCCTGCAGCTCGAAGTTGAACTGACGGCAGAATCGCTTTCGCAGCGCCAGGCCCCAGGCCTTGTTGATTCGGCTCCCGAACGGCGCATGGAGGACGAGCTGCATCCCGCCGGATTCATCGAAGAACCGTTCGAGCACGAGCGTTTCCTGCGTGGGGATGACGCCCAGCGCCTTACGACCTTCGCCGAAATAGTCGACGACCTGCTCCGCCGCATCGTGCTGCAGCCCGGTTTCTTCCGTCAGCCATCCGGTCGGCGCATCTGATTCGGCGAATCTGCGATCGATGTCCGCGCGGAGCTCGCTGACCGCCCGCGAGAGCTCGTCGCTGCGCGCCGGAGCCTCGCCGAACCAGAACGGAATGTTCGGCGGAGAGCCTTTGGCGTCCGCTACACGCACCGTGCCCGCGGCGACCTGCAGCACCCGCCACGAGGCGTTGCCGAGCTGAAAGATGTCGCCGGCCATGCTCTCGATGGCGAAATCTTCGTTGAGCGTGCCGATGAAGGTTTCCTCGGGCTCGAGAACGACGCGGTAGTCCGCAATCTCCGGGATCGCACCGCCTGATGTGAGGGCGAGGAGGCGCGCGCCCCGCCGCGCCCGCAACGTACGGTTGACCTCATCGCGGTGCACCAACGCCGCCCGCCGCCCGCGTCTCGTCGAGAATCCGTCTGCCGTCATGCGAACCACGGCGTCGAAATCCGATCGATCGAGGTTGCGATACGGCCACGCCCGTCGGACCAGGTCGTACAACTCCTGCTCGCCGCACTCGCGGCACGTCGACTCGGCGACGATCTGCTGCGCCAGCACGTCGACCGGCGCATCGTGCTGGACGATGGCGTCGAGGTCGCCACGACGGACCGACCGCAGCAGCGCCGCGCACTCGACGAGGTCGTCCCGCGAGACCGGAAAGAGACGTCCCTTGGGAAGACCGGCAACCGTGTGGCCGGAACGGCCGACCCGCTGCAGCAGGGTGGCAATCCGGTGCGGCGATCCGATCTGACAGACGAGATCGATATGCCCGATATCGATGCCCAGCTCCAGCGATGCCGTTGCCACGAGCGCCTGCAGCCGTCCGGTCTTCAATCGCGTTTCAGCGTCCAGACGTCGTTCTTTCGACAGGCTGCCGTGATGTGCCGTGACAGCGTTCTCACCCAGCCGTTCGCACAGGTGCCGGGTCAGGCGTTCAGACATGCGGCGGGTGTTGACGAACACGAGCGTGGTTTTGTGCTCGCCGATCAGGGCTGCCAGCCTGTCGTAGGTACTCCTCCCATACCTCGTGCGACATCACCGCGTCGAGCGGGGAGCGCGGGATCTCGACGTTGAGATCGATCCGCCGGCGGTGCCCGTCGTCGACGATCGTGCACGGCTCGGGTACGCACCCGACGAGGAATTTCGCGACCTCTTCAATGGGTTTCTGTGTTGCCGAGAGCCCGAGCCGGAGGATTGGCTGGTCGGCGATTTGACGCAGCCGCTCGAGCGACAGCGAGAGATGCGCACCGCGCCGCGTGCCGATGACGGCGTGAATTTCGTCCACGATCACCGTCCGCACGGTCCTCAGCATGTGCCTGCTGCGTTCGGCCGTCAGGAGCAAGTACAGCGACTCGGGGGTGGTCACCAGGATGTGCGGCGGTGTCCGTACCATTGCCGCGCGCTCGCTTTGCGTGGTGTCTCCCGTCCTGACCGCCGCGGTAATCCGCGGGGCGGCCAGACCTGCAACCTCCGCCCGCTGGCGGATACCGCGTCGCGGCTCCGAAAGGTTCTTGTGGATGTCGGTGCTGAGCGCTTTGAGCGGGGAAACGTAGATGACCCGTACTTCGTCAGGGAGCGGACCGTCCAGCCCCTCGATGAACAGATCGTTCAACCCAATCAGGAATGCGGCGAGGGTCTTCCCCGAACCAGTCGGGGCGGCGATGAGCGTGTGGCAGTTTCGACGGATCGACTCCCACCCACGCCGCTGGGCCGCGGTCGGGTCACCGATCTCCTCAGAAAACCACTGTTGGACGAGAGCGTGGAATGACACGACAGACCGACAGAGGTTCGAAGGGCTCAACCGAGAACCCTTAGAACCTTTGAACCAGGGACCTAAGCGATCCTGCGCGGCTTGTTCGGAACTTCGTCGCTGATCCGCAGACGGTTTTCGACGCCGGCCGCACCGAGGGCGCGCGCCAGCAGGTCCGCACGGCGTCGGTCCAGAGCATTGCGCACGATCCCGCTCAGTCGGACCTGCCCGTCATCAACCTCAACCGTAATGCCAACCCGGTTCTTACCCGTTCCGGTCCAAAAGGCCGGGTCTTCGTCGAAGCGCTCCAAGATCAGTTGCTGGAGATCGTCGTCATCCAGCATTCCGGACTTTGCGCGTCTGACTGCTTGTGCTCGCATGTGCCTCCTCGAGCCGCGTGTCCTGGCGGCGCGATATTCCTTATCGCAAAGGGCTTACCTTTTGGACGCTGGAACTGACCGCCGGGTCCCGGCGGGGTGCGTTTTGGCCGTAACTGCTCAGGTAGCAGGGTTTAATAGCGTACCTCAGGAGCGCGGTTTCTGCAAATCCGGCTGGTTCGCCACCGGCACCCCTAAGTCCGCGGCTCTAAAAACACATTACGTTATCATTTGCCTTCCGTTTACCGACAAAAGAACTGGGCGTTATTTACCGATAGTGATGGCCAGACAGATTCCGAGCGCGTGACGCCATAGCGTGCCCATGGAGGATTGGATGAAACGGGGATTTGCAACAATCGCGCTCCTGGCGTTCTGCACGGTGACGCTTGGCGCCGACGTGCGGGTGACGACCACGACCACAATCGAAGGCGCTGTGGCCGCGATGATGGGAGGTCTCGTCCCGTCCATGGTCACCCATATCAAGGGGTCGAAGGCGCGCACCGACATCGTGGTCGGCAACCAGAAAATCACCACCATTGTCGACGCGGATGCGAAGCAGGTCACCGTCCTGAACGCGACCGACATGACCGCAAAAGTGGTCTCCGCCGAGTCGATGCCCGCCGCGACCGGGAGCATGACCATGCCCAAGATCGACGGCAGCTTGAAGCCGACCGGTCAGTCGAAGCTGCTGGGCGGCACGCAATGTCACGAGCACTTGCTGACGATGACCATGAGCATGGCGGAGATGGCCGGCTCGGGGAAGATGTCGCCCGAAGCGGCGATGATGATGAAAGACCTGCGGATCATGGTCAACGGGTCGATGTGGATTGCGAAATCGGGACCTGGCGTCGCCGAATTCGCGGCGTTTCAGGCGCTGTCGGCAAAGAACAGCATGAACGTCCTGATGCGGGCGATGCCAGGGCTGGGATCCGGCGGGCTCGACCGATTCATGGAGTCCTTCGCGAGCACGGGCGGTTTGCCCTACCTGACCGAGATGAAAATGTCGATTGAGGGTGGCGGCGACATGGCGCCGATGATGAAGCAGTTTGGTGACATGAAGCTCACCAGCCGCGTCACCGATGTGTCGACGGACATCCTGCCCGACGATCTCTTCACCGTCCCGACCGGTTACAAGGTGATCAAGTAGCCGTCAGAACCGCGGGTCGAGGCCAGCCAGGCGAAAGACCACCGTGGCGAGCGCCGAATAATCCTCGTCCCCTTGCCCCGCGGCAACCATTGACGTCACGAGCTGCTGCACCGCGCTCGAGACTGGGGCAGGCGTCTCGTGATCGGCGAGCGTCTGGCCGGCGATGCGCATGTCCTTGGCATAGAGCTGGGCGCGGAAACCGGGCTTGTAGTTTCCCTGCAGCATCCGCTCGCCGTGAACTTCGAGTACCCGGCTCGAGGCGAAACCGCCGAGGAGCGCCTCGCGCACGCGGGCCGGCTCGACGCCGGCTTTCCGCGCGAGCGCAAACGCCTCGCTGACGGCGGCGAGCGCGCCGCCGATCACCATCTGATTACAGACCTTGCAAATCTGCCCTGACCCGGATTCACCGATGTGGACCACGCGCTCAGGGTTCCCCATCGCATCGAGTATCGGCTTGGCTTGCGCAAACGTCGTCGCGTCGCCGCCGACCATGATCGACAGCGAGGCGTTGATCGCGCCGATCTCCCCGCCGCTGACCGGCGCGTCGAGCATCGAGGCGCCAAGCTCGCGGGCACGCACGGCCAGCCGCCGTGCCGTCCGCGGAGCGATGCTGCTGCAGTCGATCAGGATCGTGTTGCGCTGGATGGTGCTGAAGACACCGTCGGGCCCTTCGAGCACCTGTTCCACGTCCGGGCCGTCCGGCACCATGGTGACGATCCGGGTGACGCGTCGCGCCACGTCGGCGGCCGACGAGGCTCGTTCGGCTCCTGCCTCCACCAGCGCATCGACCGGCGCGGGGCTGCGGCTGTGCACGACGAGTTTGAACCCACGCTTCAGGAGGTTTGTCGCCATGGGCTTGCCCATGAGGCCGAGCCCGATGAATCCGACCGTTTCTGCCACGGTTGCTCCTATTTGTCTTTGTTGTCTGTGTCGCGCTCGGCCGGTGGAAGGCGGTCGTGGGGCTTTGGCTCGCCTTCGGTCAGGTGGGGCAGCGCGCTGCTGCCTCCTGTTTGCAGCACTCCGGTTCTGACATACGTGAGTAGCTTGCCTCGCGTGTCGGCGATGTCCAGGTTCCTCATCGTGAGCTGTCCGATGCGGTCCTGCGGCGAGAACATCGATTCGCCCTTTTCCATGGTCAGTCGCTCGGGGTGGTAGGTCAGATTGGGTGAGCTGGTGTCCAGGATGGAGTAGTCGTTGCCGCGGCGCAGCTCGATGACGACCTCGCCGCTGATCGCGCGCGCCACCCATCGTTGCGCGGTTTCACGCAGCATCATGGCCTGCGGATCGAACCAGCGGCCCTGATACAGGAGGCGTCCCAACCGCCGGCCGTTGTCGCGGTATTGCTCGATCGTGTCTTCGTTGTGGATGCCGGTGATCAGTCGCTCGTAGGCGGCGAACAACAGGGCCATCCCCGGCGCCTCGTAGATTCCGCGGCTCTTGGCCTCGATAATCCGGTTCTCGATCTGGTCGCTCATGCCGAGACCGTGCCGGCCGCCGATCCGGTTGGCCTCGAGCAGAAGCTGTACCGCATCCCTGAAGACGATGCCGTTCAGCGCGACCGGCTGACCTTCTTCGAAGCGAACCGAGACCTCCTCGCGTTTGACCTGCAAATCGTCACGCCAGAAGGGGACGCCCATGATCGGGTCGACGATCCGCACGTTCGTGCTGAGCTGCTCGAGATCCTTGGCTTCGTGCGTGGCCCCGAGCATGTTCGAGTCGGTGGAGTACGCTTTCTCGGCCTTCATGCGGTATTCGAAACCAGCCTGGCGCATGTACTCGGACATCTCGGCGCGCCCGCCGAGCTCGTCGATGAATGCCTGGTCGAGCCACGGCTTGTAGATGCGAAGGGTCGGATTGGCCAGCAGTCCGTAGCGGTAGAAGCGCTCGATGTCGTTGCCCTTGAACGTGCTGCCATCTCCCCAGATGTGCACGTCGTCTTCACGCATGGCGTTGACGAGCATCGTGCCGGTGACCGCCCGTCCGATTGGCGTCGTGTTGAAGTAGGCGACGCCGGCGGTTGAGATGTGGAAGGCTCCGCACTGCAGGGCGGCGAGCCCTTCGGCGACGAGCTGCGGGCGGCAGTCGATCAGCCGCGCTTTCTCCGCGCCGTACTGCAATGCGCGGCGGGGAATCTCATCGTAGTCCGGTTCATCCGGCTGGCCGAGGTTGGCGGTGTACGCGTAAGGGATGGCGCCCTTGTGGCGCATCCAATGCAATGCGGCGCTGGTGTCGAGTCCACCGGAAAAAGCAATGCCGACCTTCTCGCCGGAGGGAAGCTTTTGAAGGATGTTTGCCATTCGTCTCAGGCGCTATCGTATATCCTTCGTCGGATGAATCGCGCACATCATCTGTTGCTTGTGACGGCGATTTTCGGTCTGAGCCTCCCGCAGGACACACCTCCTCTCGACAGGATGGCCGAGCACATCGTTCACGCGCTGGAGCCGGTGCCGGACGAACGATTCGTCCTCCGCCTCGATCCATCGACGCTGCCGGCTCTGGAACCTGTGGTGCACGCTGCTCTCACTCGCAGCGGCGCGCGCGTCGAGACGTGGAAGGGTGCGGCGGTCGACGACTTCGAGCAGCGCCTGGCCGCCACCGATGTTTATGTGTGGCTGCCGGGGGCGTCGGGCATCACGTCATCGGAGCAGAGCACGGCGCTGCGGCGATGGGTGGATGCCGGCGGTACGCGGCGCGAGATCCACTTTCACTGGTCCGAAGGCACGCTGAACGCCGACACGAGCCCAGCCAAGCATTCGCCGTTGTTCGATCGAATGTATGCGCGCGCTCTCGAGATCGACTACGCCGCGCTCAAGTCTCGCCAGGACGCGGCGATTGCGATGCTGCGGAGTGGCGACGTGAGCGTGACGACGCCAGCTGGTACGGATCTCAGGTTCAGGACAGGCGACCGTCCCTTCAACCGCCAGGACGGCGATGCGTCACGGCGGCGCGTTGCGCGTGCTCGTATGAGGATCGACCGGCACATCGAGCTGCCGGCAGGGATCATTCGCGTGGCCCCGCTCGAAGAATCCGTGAACGGCACGATGGTGATTCCGACAGTCAACCGCGGCGGACAGCGGATGGACGGCGTTCGACTGCAAATCGTCGCCGGCAAGATCAGGACAGCAACGGCTCGTGCCGGGCAACCGGCGCTCGACGAGATGTTGAAGACATCGCCCGCGCTCCAGAGCTTCCGCGAGTTCGGCCTCGGCTTCAATCCGGCGCTGACGCGAGAGGGCGGGTCGGGAGTGATGGCTTACTACGGGTATGGCGACGGCGTCGTGCGACTGAGTCTCGGCGACAACGAGGAGCTCGGCGGATCCGTGCGCGGCGGCGCCGTGCTCTGGAATTTCTTCCCCGACGCCACGGTCAGCATAAACGGTCGAGTGCTGGTGGCGCGCGGACGCTCTCGATAGATAATCGCCTGTGCCGTTCAACCAGTTCGGGCTCGACGCGACCCTCCTCCGGGGCATCAAGGAACTCGGCTTCGTGCGCCCCACGCCGATTCAGTCAGAGGCGATTCCGCCGGGTGTACAGGGGCGGGACATCATCGCCTGCGCGCAGACCGGCAGCGGCAAAACCGCGGCATTCCTGCTGCCGATCATCAACAAGCTCATACACAGGCCCCGCAGAACCACCCGCGCGCTGGTGTTGGCCCCGACGCGGGAACTGGCGGCGCAGATCGTCGAGGACCTGAGCGCCCTCGCCGTACACACTCCGGTTACCGGTGCGGCGGTGTACGGCGGCGTCGGCATGGGTCCCCAGGAGCACGCCTTCCGCAGCGGCGCGGACATCATCGTCGCTACGCCTGGCCGCCTTCTGGATCACATGCGGTCGGGGTACGCCAAACTCAATCACCTCGAGCATCTCGTGCTCGACGAAGCCGATCGCATGCTCGACATGGGCTTTCTGCCGGAGATTCGCCGCATCCTCGCGCGGTTGCCCGCCAAGCGGCAGACGTTGCTCTTCAGCGCGACCATTCCGCCGCCCATTGCCTCGCTGGCGCGCGAGCTGCTCCACGACCCGGTGACTATTCAAACGCAACAGCAGTCCACGCCCGCAGCGGGCATTACACAAGCCGTCTATCCGGTCCCGCAGGAATTGAAGTCGTCCCTCGTCGTCCACTTGCTCGGTCAGGGGACGATGTCGCAGGCGCTGATCTTCACACGCACGAAGCACCGAGCGAACCGGTTGGCGGCTTTCCTCGTTGACCGTGGTATCCGCGCCGAACGCATCCACGGGAATCGGTCGCAGGCACAGCGGACCGCCGCGCTGGCCGGCTTCAAGAGCGGGCGGTTTCCGGTCCTCGTGGCCACCGACATCGCGGCCCGCGGCATCGACGTGGATGCGCTCGGCCACGTCGTGAACTTCGACGTTCCGCAGGCGCCTGACGATTACATCCACCGTGTCGGGCGCACGGGACGTGCGGAGGCCACCGGCGAGGCCTTTACGCTCGTGTCGCACGAGGAGGAGGGCAGCCTTCGTGACATCGAGCGCGCCATCGGACGGCGGCTGCCGCGCATCACACTACCGGACTTTGATTACGCGGCCCGGCCGCCGGCCAAGCTGGAAGTGCCGCTCGCGCAGCGAATCGCCAGCATCCGCGCGCGCAAGCGCGATGAGCGCGGACGAGCCCAGCTCAATGCGGCCCGACGCTCCGCAGTCTCGCGCGGCGTTCCGAATGCCGCCGCGCCGCGGCAAGGGGAACGCGCCGGTGGTTGGGAGAGCTCCAGGCGTCGAAGGACGAGGCGCGGCCGGCCGTAAGCGGCGTTCCGACGTCGGGGATCCGCTCAACGCTGCGGAATGCGCAAGTCGAACGCCGCCATCTCGGCGAGGTTCCGTACGATCAGATAGCCATTCGCCATCGCCGGGTGATTCCATGTCTTGCCGTTGAGGACGGAGAACCGAGCCCGTTCCTCGTGCCGCTCGGGCGTCGCTCGCACCAGGACGAGATCTCCGTCGTCGGTCAGGACGATGAGATGGCCGCTCGCCAGCATCACCTGACCATAGCCGTAGCGTCCGCCTTTCCACTTCAGATCTCCTGTCGAGGCATCGATGCACGCCAGGATGGCCTCGTCGAGACCGTAGATATAGCCGTCGTGAAGCACGGAGCTCGAGAACTGATTCTTCATGCGGATGCTGGTCCACACGCTGCGTACCGACAGCGCATCGCCGGAGGGAGTCAGCTCGAGCATGGCTGCCCCCGTGCCATAACCGGTCGACACGAAGAGGCGGTTGTCGCCGACGACGAGCGGCTGTGAGGCGTTGATGTCAAATTGCGTCTTCCACGGATAGGACCAGAGGACTTTGCCGCCATCGGGTGAGAGGGCAATCACGCGCGAGGCCGAGAACACCAGAATCTGCCGGACACCGGCCAGTGTTGCGAGCATGGGCGACGAGTACGCCTGCTGGTCTCCTTCGGCGGACCACGCGCGAGCGCCCGTCTGGCGGTCGTAAGCCACGATCGACTGTTTGTTCGAGCCGCCCGGCAAGACGACAACGGTGTTGTCGACGATGAGCGGTGAAGCCGCCATTCCCCACTGCAGGTTCTTCGCGCCGGTGTCTTCCAGAATGTTGGTCCGCCAGAGCGTGCGACCGGTTGCGTCTTCGATGCTGCGCAGTTCGCCCTGCGCGCCCAACGCGTAGATTCGGCCGTCTGCCCAGGTTGGCGTCGCGCGCGGCCCGTCGCCCCCCATCATTTCTCGGAAGGCCCCGCTCCAGGCGTTCGTCCACAGCTCGCGTCCCGTCGGCATGTCATAGGCCGCGACGACTTCCTGTGTTCCGCGTTGTTCGATCGTAAAGGCCCGGCCGTGCGCTATGACGAACGAGGCATAGCCCGCGCCCACCGGCTGTTTCCAGACGGGCTTCAAACCAGTCGCCGGCCAATCGGTGAAGACGGGCCGTTCACGATAGTGGCCGTCGCGCAGAGGCCCACGAAAATCCGTCCAGTACACGGTACCGGGGTCGCGCACCACACTGGCGGCCGGAACCGTCGCGGCGGGAGCTGATACGGGCTTGTCAGCGGTCGCTGGACCGCCGCCCGTACTCGCCGGCAACGGTTCGGGCGCCGGCGCGGGAGCCATTGCGCGCTGTGTCTCCCGGTGCTGGGCAATCTCCTTTGCCTGCGCGTCCAACGACTTGACGAAGCGCAACTGCGGCGAGCCTCCGCCATTGAGCACCACACGGAGCCCGAACATGAACAGGACCGCCCCGACCGCTATCAGCCCGACCAGCGTGAACCCGACATACTTCAGAATTTTCAGGAGCGCCTTGATCATCAGTGCTATTTAACAGCTTCCAGGTCTCAGCTGCCAGCTTTCAGCTGGAGGCTGGCGGCTGGAGGCTGGCAGCTGATACCTATGCTTCCCATCTCAAGGCTTCGGCGGGATTGACCCGCGCGGCGCGTAAGGCGGGCAAGTAGCTGGCGAGCAGCGCCGTACCGCCGAGGCCGAAGGCGACGCAGGCATACGTCAGCATGTCGATCGAGCTGACGCCGAAGAGCAACGTCGACATCACGCGCGTGACGAACGCCGCGGCAATGATGCCAATCGCGATGCCGACGATAGCGAGCGCGAACCCGTGTCGCAGGAAGAGCCTGCTCACATCGGCGCGCGCGGCACCGAGCGCGATCCGAATGCCAATCTCCCGCGTCCGCTGCGTGGCGATATACGAGATCACGCCGTAGATGCCGACGATGCCGAGCACGAGAGCCACGCCGGCGGCGATGCTGAGCATGACGAGCGCGAACGAGGTCTGCGCCATCGAGTCGGACTGAATTTCTTCGAGCGTGCGGACTCTCGCCACCGGCAGATTGCCGTTGACGGACCACACCGCCTGCTGCACTTCCTTGAGTAAGGTAGGCGAATTCAAGCGCGACGTGCGGATCGCATACGCCATATTTCGAAAGACCATGACCTTGTCGTCCCGAAATTCTGGACAGCGAGTGGCAGATAAATGACCGCCGGCGCCGGACGGACGACGCCGTCATCGCGCGTGTCCGCCACGACGCCGACAATTGTGCGCCATGGGTTCGACGGTGATTCGCGAATCCGTTTGCCCAGCGCGGCAGATGGTTCCTTCCAATACTCGCGCGCGAAGTTCTCGCTGACCATGACGATCGGGGTGCGGGCGTGGATGTCCGCCCACGTAATCTCTCTACCCGCCACCAGCCGGGTCTGCATCGTGTGAAAGTAGTTCTGACCGACCGCGTTGAACCGCCGGATGGGAGGCAGCTTGTCCGATTCCGGCATGCCTTCCACGAAGACCGGATCGTTGCTGTTGTTGCCGTCCATCGTGATGGAGGAGGCCAGACCAACCGAGACTGACCCCTGGGATCTGCTCGAGCCGTCTGGCGATCTGTTCCTGAATCTGCGTGGTTTGAGCAGGGTCCGCAATCAAGGTTTCGGGGACTGAAATGCGGAAGGTCAGCACCTCCGCTGGTCGACCGAAGCCCGGATCGACTTTGCGCATGGCCTGGAACGTGCGAATCATCAGGCCTGACGCGACGAGAAGGACGACAGCTAGTCCGATCTCGACGACGACCAGCGTGTTGCGCGCGCGATGCCGCCCGCGGCTGGCGCTCGACAGCCGTCCGCCTTCCTTGAGAGCGCCCGCCAGGTGCGGCGTCGCGAACTTGATCACGGGAATCACGCCGAAGAGAACACCAGCGATGAGCGAGATGGCGAGCGTGAACAGCAACACCGTCGGGTCGATGCTGATCTCCTCCAACCGCGGCAGGCCCTCGGGAGCGATCGACACCAAGGTCTTGATCCCCGCGTAGGCCAGGCCCAGGCCGATCACCCCGCCGGTCAGCGCCAGCGTCATGCTTTCGGAGAGCAGCTCCCACGCCAGGCGACGCCAATTCGCACCGAGCGCCGCGTGAATAGCCAGCTCCTGCTGGCGTCCCTCGGCGCGAACCAGGAACAGGTTGGCGACATTGGCACAGGCGATGAGCAGCACGATGCCGACCGTCCCGAGCAGTACCCACAGCACCTGACCGACGTCACCGATGACATCCACCGACAGGGGGCGGACGTTTGGCGCGAGCCCCACCTGCTCGAACATCTCGCGACGGAATCCTGGCGGAAGCGGGAAGCGCTCGATGAGCAAAGGAATCAGCCGGGCGATGTCCGCATTGGCTTGTTCGATGGTCACCCCTGGCTTCAGGCGAGCCACCCCTCGGTAACTGAACTGACCGAGCCGCACTTCGGCGCGATTGAAGCGGAAGGGGAGTACGAGCTGAGGGTTCTGGTTGAGGAACCTGAAACCTGCCGGCAGCACGCCGATGATCTCGGTCGGCTTGCCGTCGACCACGAGCGAGCGGCCCACGGCGCCTGGGTCGGAGCCGAACTTGCGCTGCCAGTACGCGTAGGCGAGCATCACCCGCTCCGGCGCCGCGTGAGTGTCGTCCGCCCTGGTAAACCTGCGGCCGAGGATCGGCTCGATGCGCAGCAGCCCCAGCGTGCCGTCAGTGACCGATAGCACCTGCACGCGTTCCGGATCGCCGGTTCCGGTGACCGAGACCGAGCCTCCGCCCCACAGGCCGATGTCCTCGAACGTTCGTCCCTCCTCGCGGTAGAGGAAGTATGTCGACGGCGCCTGCTCGAGCGTGGGGAATCCCAGGCCCGGGGCCGAATGCCAGACGCCAACGAGCCGATCCGGATCCTGGAAGGGCAGCGGCTTCAGCAGCACGCCATTGACGACGCTGAAGATCGCCGAGTTGGCGCCAATCCCGAGCGCAAGCGTCAAAACGGCGACCGAGGTGAAGAGAGGGGCTCGAAGGAGCCTGCGGCCGACACGGCGGAGTCTAGGTGAGGAACATAGACCTGTTATACGGTTCTCGCGGTTCTGGTTCGTGGCCGAGCCCGCCGCTGCTACGGCGCGGCAGGTCGAGCAACGAGCAACGAGCCCCGAACCACGATTCTGACTGTAAAATCGCGCGATGCGAACGTCCTTGCCCGTGCAGCTTCTCGCCGTTTCGATATTGCAACCCTCATGAGTCCATCTGCCTCTGCTCAGGTCACCTCGACAACGCCGGCGAGCATCGACGTCATACCGCTCCCGCGTGTGATCGAGACACGAACGGGTGAAGGATTTCTGCTCGGGCCGCAGACGGTGATCTACTTCCCCGGGGGCAACGCTGAAGCGCAGCGCATCGGCAAATATCTGGCGGACGTGATTGGCATCGTGGCCAGCCCGGAGCCGCCGCGCGTGGAAACCGCGCGCGCTGACGCACCTGCCGGTGGCATCCACCTGAGAGTGGGCGGCAATTCGAGCCGTACGGAGGACGCCGAGGGTTATGAGCTCGTGGTCGACGCCGCCGCGGTCACGATCACGGCCGCGCAGCCGGCGGGTCTGTTCTACGGTGTTCAGACACTCCGGCAACTCTTGCCGGCATTCGTCGAATTCGAGGCCGCCCGCGCCGATCCGAAGCGCGAAGTGCGGGCGACGGCGGTGCGGATCGTCGACCATCCGCGATTTGCCTGGCGGGGTGCGATGCTGGATGTCTCGCGCCACTTCTTCGACGTCGACGACGTGAAGCGCTACATCGATCTCGTTTCGCTCTACAAACTGAACCGGTTGCACCTGCATCTCGCCGACGATCAGGGCTGGCGCATCGAGATCAAGTCATGGCCCAACCTGACCAAGATTGGTGGCAGCACCGAGGTGGGCGGCGGTCCCGGCGGCTATTACACGCAAGCGCAGTACTCCGAGATAGTGGCCTACGCGCGCGAACGTTTCATCGAGATCATTCCCGAAATCGACATGCCCGGCCACACGAACGCGGCATTGGCTTCGTATGCCGAGCTGAACTGCGATGGCAAGGCACGGCCCCCCTACACCGGAATAGAAGTCGGCTTCAGTGCCCTCTGCGTCGACAAGGACGTGACCTACCGATTCATCGACGACGTCGTCCGCGAAATCGCCAAGTTGAGCCCGTCGCCGTACTTTCACATCGGCGGCGACGAGGTCAAGACGCTCACGCCGGAGCAATACACGCAGTTCATCGATCGCGTTCAGAAGATCGTCCGATCGCATGGCAAGCAGATGGTCGGTTGGGATGAAATCGCACCGGCTACGCTCGAAGCGGGATCGATCGTGCAGCATTGGCGTCCGGATGGAACGCCAACCGCGGCCGTGGCCAAGGGCGCCAAGGTGATCATGTCCGTGGCCAACCGCGCCTATCTCGACATGAAGTACGACAACGGCACGCCCATCGGATTGAACTGGGCGGCGAACATCGAGGTCAGAGATTCCTACGAGTGGGATCCCGCGGACATTGCGCCGGGCATACCTGAGAGCGCGCTTGCCGGCGTCGAAGCCCCGATATGGTCGGAGACGCTCGCCAACATGCGGGATGTGGAGTTCATGGCGTTCCCGCGGCTGGTGGCGATTGCCGAGATCGCGTGGACTCGCGAGGATGGACGCAAGTGGGATGACTTCCGCGTGCGCCTTGGTGCGCACGGGCCGCGCTTCACCGCGCTCGGCATCAACTTCTATCGCGCGTCATCCGTTCCCTGGAAATAGGCGATGCATTTCTCATCGTGTTCCTCTTGAGGTAGAACGGTCCGGCTTGGCTGACGGTCGGGTTCGACCCACTGATAGAAGATCCGACACCACACCAAGCCCCGCCGTAGTTGGAGCCGCTGTGAAATAGGCCAGAAAATCGCTCGCCAGTTCGCCCCACCTCGTCCATTCCAAGCGGTACGCACGATGCAATATCAACGCTCCGGCGGTGTTCTGAACCGCGAGGAGGGGACGATGGTGCGTAACAGGTTTGTGGTCGGTATGGCGACCGTTCTTGCGGCGTTGACGATCGCGTGTGCTAATACCGATCCAGGGATCACCACTGCGGTGAAATCGAAGTTCGCGGCCGACGACGTGGTGAAGGCCTACAAGATCGACGTCGACACCAAGGATCATGTCGTGACGTTGACCGGCGCCGTCGACAGTTCGCAGGCCAAAGTGCGCGCCGTGCAGATCGCGCGCGCCACGGACGGCGTCAACAACGTGATCGACAACCTCACGGTGTCTCCCGGCGTAACGCCGACGACCGGCATCGACGATCCGGTCCAGGACAAGGCTCGTGAGCAGGCGGCTGACGCCCGCGACGCGGCCAGGGACGCCAAGGACAAGGCTGACGCCAAGACCGACGCCGCGCAGAAAAAGGCCGGCGACGCGGCGGACCGTACCGGTGATGCAATCAGCGACGCGGCCATCACGACCGCCGTCAAGACCAAGTTCCTGGCGGACTCGGCTGTTTCCGGTTTGAAGATCGACGTCGACACCAACAACGGCGTGGTCACGCTGAATGGAACGATTTCGAATGCGGCAGAGCAGCGCCGCGCGCTCGAGATCGCGCGTGACACCGATGGCGTCAAGTCCGTGAAGGACAACCTCAAGATCGGCAAGTAGTCTTCTTTACTCGCCCGGCGGTTTCTGCCGCCGGGCGAGTCTTTGCCTACCTCCGAACGACGGCCGACGTTTACCAGGTTCCTCAACCCGAACATCGCCGAATCGCACACTCGAGGCGCGTACAATTGCTCCCGTGACGGGGCGCGGCATCCATCAGGTTGCTCGGCTGATCGTTGCTGCGGCGCTGTCGATGCTCGTATCCGGTTGCGGCTCCGATTCCGCCCCGGCTCCGCCGACATCCCCGCCACTTCCTCCACCACCCCAGCCCGTCGGCCACAGCGTGGCGTCGGTGATCGACGGCGATACGGTCCGGTTCACCCCGGCGCTGCTCGGCGTGACATCCCTTCGTTTTCTCAACATCGATGCCCCTGAAGTTGGCGGCGACACGCAGGAACCCTGGGCCACCTCCTCGCGCACTCAGCTTCAACAGCTTCTGCCCGGATCAACCGAGATCACGATTCAGTTGGATGTCGAGCGGATCGATCCCTTCGGACGAGTCCTCGGCCATGCAGTCCGGAGCGATGGTCTGAATGCGAATCGCGAGCAACTGCGGCTCGGCCAGGCCGTTCTCTTCGTGATCTGGCCAAACGTCGCGGAGTACGAGTCCTACCGCAGCGCACAGATTGAAGCCCAAGCCGGCGGCCGCGGCATCTGGAGCGCGTCGGCCCCTCTTCGCGAGTTGCCGTTCGAGTACCGCTTGCGTCAGGATCGGTCGAGCCCATTCCGACCAGTCGGTGACTTCTTTACGCACTCGTACGTGGAGCCGGCAGACTATGCTCGCGTGCACGTGAACAATCGCGTCTTCTTCAATACACGAACCGATGCCGACGTGGCAGGATATCGAGCGTGCGCCCGCGACGCCGCCGGCGCGTACAATTCGTCCTGTTTTGCGAGTGGGAATTGATCATTCAGCCCACGGAGAAGGTGGATCTGCTTGCGCGTAACCGATGCGATCGTGATAGACGACTCGGAGATCGAGGAGCGCTTCGTCCGCGCATCAGGGCCCGGCGGGCAAAACGTGAACAAGGTGGCGACGGCGGTGCAGCTCCGATTCGACGCGAAACGATCGGCCGCGCTCGCGCCTGACGTTCGCGACCGGCTGCTGGCGCTGGCCGGCAGTCGTGTCACCACCGACGGCGTGGTCGTGATCGAGGCACGCCGGCATCGCACCCAGGCGCAAAATCGCGAAGATGCGCGCGAGCGCCTGGCCGACCTGATCCGCCGCGCCGCGGTTCCGCCGAGACGCCGCCGCAAGACCCGGCCGACAGCAGGTTCCATCGAACGTCGTGTGGAATCCAAGCGGCAACGGTCCCTGAAGAAGCGCGAGCGCGGGCGCGTCTCGGGAGACGAGTGACAACGCCGGACTAACGACTAACGACGACTAACGACTAACGACTACGATGTCGACTGACAATGATCAGATTTCTCCCCCTCATCCTATTCCTCGCTCTGACCCAAACGCCCTCGACTCCTGACTGGCCTCGTGTCGAAGAGGAAACGATGCGCCATTTCCAGGAACTGGTCCGCTTCGATACGAGCGATCCACCGGGCAATGAAAAGCCGGCAGCCGACTACTTGATCAAGGTCTTGCAACAGGAGGGCATTCCTGTAGAGACCTTCGCCCTCGAGCCCAATCGGCCCAACGTCGTGGCGCGCCTGAAAGGCTCGGGACGGAAACGGCCGCTCCTGCTGATGGGACATACCGATGTCGTCAACGTCGATCCGAAGAAATGGAAGCATCCGCCGTTTGGCGCGACCAGGGAAGGAGGGCATGTCTACGGCCGCGGCACGATCGACGACAAGGACAACGTCGTGGCGTCGTTGATGACCCTGCTGATGCTGAAGCGTTTCAAGGTGCCGCTCGACCGCGACGTGATTTTCCTGGCGGAGGCTGGCGAAGAAGGCTCGACGCGCGTCGGCATCCAGTTCATGGTCGACAAGCACTTTCCGTCGATCGACGCGGAGTACTGCCTGGCCGAAGGGGGCAATGCCCCGAGAATCGCCGGGCAGGTGAAGTTCGTGTCGGTGCAGACGCTCGAGAAGAATCCACGCCGCATCGAGTTGACGGCGCGCGGCGTGTCGGGTCACGGCTCCACGCCGCTGCGAACCAACGCCATTGCCCATCTCGCCGGCGCAGTGGCTCGTGTGGCGGCATGGAAGCCCGAGATTCGCCTGAACGACACGACGCGTGCGTACTTCAAACGCCTGGCATCGCTCTCAGCTCCAGACGACGCGAAGAGATACCTGGCCATCGTGGGGACCGACGCGGCGGCGCGAGATGCCGCTGATGACTATTTGCTCGATCGCGAGCCGCGTCACGCGTCGATGCTGAGAACGTCGGTGTCTCCGAACATCATCGAGGGGGGCTATCGCATCAACGTCATCCCATCCGAAGCGAAAGCCATGCTCGACGTTCGCATTCACCCGGACGAGAACCCGCAGGACTTCCTCGAGGCGCTGCGCCGCGTCGTCAACGATCCGACTGTGGAAGTCGCGTGGGGGCAGCGGGACTTGAGACCAGGTACTGCCACTGCCGATCTCAATTCAGAAGGTTTCAGATTGCTCGAAGCGGCGGTCAAGAGACACTACGAGTCCGCGATGCTGCCGACGATGAGCCCCGGCGCCACCGACATGGCTTTCCTGCGCGCAAAAGGGATGCAGTGCTACGGGATCGGTCCGGCCGTCGACACCGAGGACGGGCCGAAGGGGTTCGGATCGCACAGCGATCAAGAGCGCATCCTGGAAGTGGAGCTTCACCGCTTCGTGCGATTCATGTACGACGTGGTCACGGAAATCGCCCGCGCGCAGTAGTCATCCGCCAACACGCATGTTCTGAACTTTCTTTTCACCCTCGCCGACCGATACGCGGAGCGCCGTGGTGTCGAGCTGCTGCAGGAACGACGGGTCGTACCAGGAACCCGGCTCCACATCCAGCACCGGCGCCAACTGGTACTCGCCGGGAGGAATTGAGCCGAAGGTGAATCGCCCGTCGGTGGCCGGACGCGCCGTACGGATCCGCCGCGAGTCGGTGGTGCGGAACCGTTCATCCGACGGATACAGAACGATGGTGTATCCAGGGGCCGGTTGGCCCCGGTCGTCCGTCAACGCGCCGGACAGCTCCGACGGTCTGTCGCTGAATGTGATGACCGCCGAGCCCAGGTTCTGACCGCCCTTGACCTCGAAGGGAAAGTCGAGCGAGTTCTGCCCGTCGACGACTGCTGATTCGAGCACCCAACCCTCGGCCCCCGACGCGCTCAAGCGGTAACGGCCCGGGGTGATTCCTTCAATCGTGAACCTTCCGGACGCCTCGACACGGCCGGTAACCGGCTGGCTGAGCTCGCGCGCCGCTCCTGGATCCGCGGGAGTTACGCTCACGCGGATTCGTGTCAGGTCGGCGGGCTGCGATAACGAACCCTGAAAGACGATGCGCCCGGTGGCGGATACTCCCGGATGCAACGCCAGCGCGATGTCCGTGATATCGCGACCGTCAACCGTCACGTCGGCTGAGGCCCAGAGCCGACCTGAATCTCCCGCCGCTGCTGGCGCCAGACCGCGTCGTCCCAACGGGCCGGCAAGAGTCGCATTGTCCGGGCCTCCGCGACCACGTCCGCCTCCGCCGCCGCCGCGTGCGGCGATCCGGTACTGACCTGGGGCCACGTTCGAAAACCGGAAACGTCCCTCGCTGTCGACGCGCGCGCCGTTGTTGCCGATGCCCGGGGCGCCCTGACCGATTTCCAAGAGCGTGACCTGAATGTTTGGAGCGGCCTGGCCGGTGCCGTTGACGACGACTCCTTCGATGCGTGCAACCGGCACGCGCAGAAGCTGGAAGTCGAGCCCGGCGCGCTCTTCGCCCGGCCCGAGCGTGACCGCGCCCGCCTGTGCCACAGTGACGGTGCCGGGATAGTAAATGGGGGCGTAGCCCGTCGCCTGCACCTCGCCGGCGTCCGCCGCGGCTGCTTGCATTTGCTCGATCCTCGCGGTGAGCTGCTGCAGTCTCGGCTGATCGCCTCGCCCCATCGCCGCCGCGCGCTCACGAATCGCTTCGACTTGCTCCCGCATGATTCCGGGATTTGGAAGCTCGCCCAGGTTGCGCGGCGTGGCGGCTATGACGTAGTCGCCTGGCTGCAGACCGAAGATGCGATAGACGCCCCGGTCGTCGGTCGAACCGCCGTTTCCACCACGCAATGTGCGCTGACCGTTCTGCCAGACATACCGCAGCGCGCGCACCTGGATGCCCGGAATCGCGTCGCCGTCCTCGTCCAGCACCACACCCGTGAGGACACTGCCGCGAGTCAGCTGCAGGCGCACGTCGAACTTCTGTCCGTCACCGAGCTGAATGGGCGTGCCCGGCAGTCCGGGACGCATTTGGCCGTATGAGCTGGCGATGTGGCCTGGCTTCACCGCCATCAGGGAGTAGCGGCCGGCCGGGAGGTTTGGAAAGGCGAATCGGCCGTGTTCATCGGCCACCGCATTGCGGGTCATTCGGGGTTCGCTGCTGGCCAGCGTCAGACGCGCGCGGCGCGCCGGCACGCCGGTGCCCGAAACGACCACCACGCCGGTGATCACCCCCGTTCCGACAGCAGGTGCAGCCGCTCCGCCATCGCGGGCAGGCTGGTTCGGCGTGGCAGGCCGATTCTGGTCGGCCGTGAGGGCCGGGGTAAGGGTCGCCAGGCCGACAATCGAGAGGACCAGCAGGGTGCGAAGCACACGCATAGCAATTATTAGACAGCCTTCGGGCTCGGATCGTTTGCTGATCTTCCGGCTGAAGCCGGAAGCCACGAACATGATGCGTGGCTTCCGCCTTCAGGCGGAAGATTCACCGCGACAAACACTCACCGATCCAGGGTCGACCGTCGCTTGTAGTCGGAGAAGGTTGTCGTCGTGGATATCTGGAACCGGCGAAAGAGCAGCGTGCGGCCGGTGGCGTCGAAAGTGACCTCCGAGGGGAGCCAGGAGCCGTCGACCTTGCGTCGGGCGAACACGAACCGGCTACCTTTGTGGACCCGGCCGACGATGCCCCATCCAATCGAGACATCGTCCAGAGCTCGCATGTCGAGGCGGGCGATTTGCGAATCGCTTTCTGAAATCCACACGTCACCGGCGAATTGCTTCAGCCACCGCCCTTCGCGGGTGGTCGTGCGCGCCGCGGGCCGGGGCCTGGCGGTTCCGATGAGGAGTGTCTGGCCGTCGACGACTTCCCGCCGCGTGAATGTCACCTCGAACACCGCGACCGCGTCGTCGAGGACGGCCTCTCGCTCGCGCAGCTCGTCGGCTTCGGCCTTGAGACGATTTTCGCGCTGACGCGGCGTCTCCGCCCGCAGCCGCTCCTCCTGTTCGCGCAGATCCTTCTGATGCTCGGCCTCCCGCCGCGCGAGCTCCTGCGCCGTGAGCGGCTTGCCGTCGACTTCGATCAATCGCTTGAACGTGCGGCCCGGGATGGGTGATGGATAGACCTCGAACGTGCGGAGCGGTCCGACCGTGACCTTGCCAAACGTGGAGAGCCGGATATCGCGGCGACGCTCGAGGTAACTGAACTCCTTCTGGATTTCATAGTCGAGGCGTGCGGCATCGCGCACTTTCCGCATGATGGCTTCGGTGTTGACCGGGAGGGGTGCGGCCGAGCTCTGCCATCGCGTCGCGGGATTGAGGACGAGCCAGACGAGCGTAAGGGCGATGACCGGTCTCATCGTGTGCCGCAGATGTCCATTATCGCAACCGCGCTGATAGAATCCCCGCCATGACTCTTCTGCTTCCGCTGCTGCTCGTGCTTTCGTCCCAGGCTCCATCACCAGACGCAGGAGCTGCCGCCGATTCACAATTTTCTGCAGGTGACGCCGCAGTTCTGCACGGGCGGCCAGCCGCGCCTGGAACACTTCGCGAAGCTCAAGTCCGACGGCGTGAAGGCGGTGCTGAATCTGCGGCAGCCGTCGGAACACCGCGCAGATGAAGAACGGGCTACGGTAGAGCAGGCGGGCCTGAAATATTTCAACATACCCGTCGTGTATCGAAACCCGACCGACGTCCAGGTCGACGAGTTTCTGAAGATCACGGACGATCCGGCGAACCGTCCGATGTTCATTCACTGTACGGCGGCCATTCGTGTCGGCGCCTTCTGGGCGATTCGCCGTGCCGTGCGCGATGGTCTCAGCGTCGACGCGGCGCTCGAGGAAGGCCGCAAGGTAGGGCTCGTCAACGCGCCGCACCTGGAGGAGTTTGCGCGGCGCTATATTGCGAGTCACCCGAAATAGGATCAGCCGCCTTTCTTGGCGCCCTTCGTGTGGACCGAGGCGGTGCGGCCGCGTGAGGTTTCGGCCTTCGGGACTTTCGGGCCGGCCAGCACGGAATCGAGGAAGCGCTCGACGGCATAGGTCACAATCTGGCCACATGGCCCGCCGAAGCTCCTGTCGCAGCCGTGGGTCGCCCACGGCAGCCTCACGACGAAGTGTTTCACACCAGCCTGCAGCAGCCGCTCCTCGAGTCGCGAGGCGTGATCGGCGGAGACGATGGGGTCGCGGTCGCC
The DNA here is from genome assembly GCA_963804245.1 of uncultured Acidobacteriota bacterium. Taxonomy (GTDB): domain Bacteria; phylum Acidobacteriota; class Vicinamibacteria; order Vicinamibacterales; family 2-12-FULL-66-21; genus CAWDPQ01. The sequence goes on along the minus strand of CAWDPQ010000007.1, from coordinate 41,174 downwards.
GTGAACCAACAGCGAGGGAGGCGACGACGCGCTCACGAAGTTGAGGGGGGACGCGGCGTAATAGACGCTGTCGGTGCTGCCGCCGGGCGCACCACCGAGATACGCCTCAATCGCGGCTCGCGTATCGCTCACCTTCGTCGGTCCCGGGTTGTCGTACCCGAAGCGAAGGTCGGACGGCCCGTAGAGCGACACGACGCCGCGGATTGAGGGCTCATGCGCCGTGTAGGCGGAGAGGAGCGCCAGCTGCGCGCCGCCTGATCGCCCGATCAGCGCAATGCGGTTCGGGTCGATGTTCAGCTCCGACGCGTAAACCTTCAAGTAGGCGACAGCGGCAAGGACGTCGTTGCGTGCTGCCGGGAAGGGCCACTTCGGCGCCAGCCGATAGTCCATCGACACGACAACGTAGTCACGCGAGGCAAGATAGGCGTTGAAGGGACCGAACTCGTGCCGGTCCCCGTCGCGCCAGGTGCCGCCGTGAACGACGAGAACTGCGGGGACCGCTCCGTGAACGTAGGCGGGACGATACACCGTCAGTGAAAGTTCCTGCCCATCGTGCGTGGCGAATACCCGTTCCTCGTAGCGGATCGGTGGCGTTTCGAGCGGGTGCAGCAGCTCGGCGAGGTTGAGAGGCTCGGGCCGCGGCGGCTGTGCGAAATCGTTGCGCTGTCGTTCGGCGGGGCCGAACCGCGCTTCGAGCGACGGCGGCAGCGTCGTATTGAGCTGTTTGGCTCGGATGACCGGTATGAGGAACAGGGCCATGGCACACAAGGTCATGAGCGCGCCCAGGCGTCCGAGACGCGGATTGCCGCGCGTCGGGATGAGCACCACCATGGCAGCGAGTGCGAGCCAGTATCCCCACTCGGTCGCGGCAACGCTGGCGGCCCAGAGACCGCGCGTCGGCGGCTGGATCAGGGTCAGCGAGGCCAGACAAAGAAAGAACAGTCCCCCGATCAGACGCAGGATGGCGAACATGATTGGAGTCTTCGCTTCAGCAACCCGTCTGCCAGAAAAATCCCGGCAAACCATTGTCAGATGGCCTCTTGGGTCGGCGACGACATACGAGATTGTTATCGCCATACCGAATCGGCATAGGTGGTCACCTCGGCGGGCAGATCGCCTTGGGGGTCAGATCTTGTTTTTTGCAGGTCTGTCCTCGTTCTAAGAAATGGGACACAGTTGCAAAAAACAAGATCTGACCCCCGATGAGGATCACCGTACTCGTGAGTCTGTTCACGGCCGCATTCGTCGTGCAGCCGTTAGCGCCTGCTGCTGTCGTCGTCATTCGCGGCGCGACGATCATTTCCGCGACAGGTGCTCCTCCCCTCGTCGACGGAATCGTCGTCATCCGTGGCGAACGGATCGCCGACGTTGGTCCGGCGGCGACGACCGACATCCCGCCGGGCGCGCGCATCATCGACGCACGCGGGCAATACCTGATTCCTGGACTGATCGAAATGCACGCGCACCTGTCGAAATCGCGCGCGTCCGCCATGGGACTGTTCGTGGCCAACGGCGTGACGACCATTCGCGACATGGGCGGCGATCACGAGGAGCTCCTGCGCTGGCGGCGAGACGTGAACGAGGGACGTCGCGTCGGCCCGCGGATGCTCATCGCCGGACCCTACCTCGAAGCGGCGCGCAACATCGAGCGGATGCGCAAGGATCCGCCGGAGGCGCGGGTCGAGCCGTTCGATCGCATCCGCATTCCGATCGGATCACCGGACGATGCGGCTCGGGTCGTACGACAGCTCGCGGCGACGGAGCTGGATTTTCTGAAAATCCGCACCGTCCAGGATCGCGCGACGTATCTCGCGATCAATCGGCAGCCGCCGAACACGGTCTGAAGGTCGTCGGCCATCCGCCAGCTCTGACGCCTGACGAGATCCTCGACGCAGGACAGGATGACATCGAGCACGGGTTCATTCCGAGGCCGGACGATCCTCCGCGCGACGCCCGTATGGACACCTGGCGCCGATACGCGCGCGCCGGCGTTCCGGTCGTGCCGACGTTGGTCGTCTTCCAGGCAGGCCTCGAACCCATCGATCGCCTGCGCGCCATCGTTGCAGACGACGAGGGACGCGTCGAACCGCGCCGACGTTACCTGTCGAAGTTCACGATCCTCGACTGGAAGGAGCAGCTGCTGGAAACGACGCCAGAGCGGCAGCAGGAGATTCGCAAGTTGTGGGATCCGCTCGTCGGCTACGCGCGCGAGATGCACGAAGCAGGTATCGAGTTGCTCGCCGGCTCAGATGTCGCCGTGCTCAATATTTTTCCGGGTTCCTCTCTCCACGACGAGCTGAAGCTGTTCGTTACCGATCTCAAGATGACTCCCGCCGAAGCGCTCGAACGGGCCACCCGCCGATCCGCTCGCTTCCTGGGCATTGGCGATTCGGTCGGCACGATCGAGCGAGGGAAGGTTGCCGATCTGGTCCTGCTCGATGCCGATCCTTTACGCGACATCACGAATACGCGACGCATCGCGGCGGTGCTCGCGCGCGGCGTCGTGTACGACAAGGCGGGCCTCGCCCGGCTTCTCGAGACCGTTGCCGCATCCCCGGATCTGAAGGTGGATGATTGGGGTAGGACTCGGAGGCCCGGCCCGTAGCGTCCGCTCTTCCGGCTGAAGCCGGAAGCCACGAGATCCTAGAGCCGCGAATCAGTAGCCTCCGTTCTTCGGCTGAAGTCGGAAGCCACGAATCCGTGCCCGTAGCTTCCGCCTTTAGGCGGAAGTCACGAGGACGCCTAGAGACCGAGCGATCGCAGGTAGGCGCGGTTCCGCCCAGCGCTCTCCGCCGGCGTGCCCATCGACGGCAGCACGTCTTGTTCGACAACGAGCCAGCCGTCGTAGCCGATTCGTCTCAGCCGGTCGACGACGGCCGGAAAGTCCACCTCGCCTTTTCCCAATTCGCAGAAGACGCCATTTCGAACCGAAGTGGGATAGTCCCACTTCTCTTGTCTGGCGCGTGCACGAATCGCCGGATCGCAGTCCTTGAGGTGCATGTGCCAGATCCGGTTGTGCCACTTGTCGAAGGTCTCGAGCGGATTGCCGCCGCCGAAGGCCGCGTGTCCGGTGTCCAGGCACAGTCCGAGCAGGGCCGGATCGGTGCGGCTCATCAACTCATCGATCTCGGCGGGCGTCTCGACGAACGTCGCGCAGTGATTGTGAAACACCGTGCGCAGACCAGCCTGCTCTTTCACCGCAGCGGCGATGGCGTGGGCGCCGGCTGCAACCGTGCCCCACTCGTTGTCGTCCAGACCATCCGCTGGCGTGATGCGTCCCGCGCGTTCCGTGCGCCAGGGATGGGCGGCCGTCGCGTCGGAGAGCACGACGAGCGGACGGTCGCCGGAAACAGCCGAGAGGAGCCGTGCGACACGCAGAGCGGCGTCGACGCCGGCGGCGTGCGCCGCGGCGTCCGTCAACGCCACCGGTACGAAGGCGCCGAGCAGTTCCAGCTTGCGCGTCGACAGCTCGGCGCGGAGCGGCGCCGGCTCGAATCGGTAGAAATCCCCAGTCGCCGAGCTCGGTGCCGTCGTAGTCGGTGGCCCGCATCTCGTCGAGCACCCGAGCAAACGATGGCGCCGGACCCGCCCAGTCGAATTCCAATGCGCCCCATGAGCATGGGGCGTTTGCCACGCGCATGACGATTGAGCCTCAGAGATGATGGCGTTCGCTGCGGCGCGCCTTCTCGTACTCGGCGCGCGCGCGGCGGACTTCGGGCAGTGGAGACGTTTCGGCCACCGGCACGTCCCACCAGGATTCGCGACCCCCGACACTCTTGTCGCGGTCGACGGGCACGACAATGACGCTGACGCCGTCGCGCGACCACGCGTCCCGCAGCGCGGCCTCGATTTCAGAACGGCTGACGGCGAGCACCGCGTGCGCGCCCATCGACGCCGCGTTGGCGGTGAAGTCGACACCGACGGGCATGCCGTCGAGCTCGCCCGAATCACTGCGCCGTTGGTAACGCGTGCCGAATCCGTCGCAGCCGACCGCTTTCGAGAGACCGCCGATGCTCGCAAAGCCCTGGTTGTCGAGCACGAGCACCGTGAGCTTGACCTTCTCCTGCACGGCGGTCGCGATCTCCTGGGCCATCATCAAATACGAGCCGTCTCCGACCATGACGTATACGTCGCGGTCCGGCTGCGCCATGCGGATGCCCAGACCACCGGCGATCTCGTACCCCATGCAGGAGTACCCGTATTCAAGGTGATACCCGCCGGGCGTACGGGTTCGCCACAGCTTGTGCAAATCGCCGGGCAGACTCCCCGCCGCACAAACGACCACCGCGTCGGGCGCGCTGAAATCGTTCACGATGCCGATCACTTCGCCCTGGCTCATGACGGCGCCGCCGGCCGGGGCATAGATCTCGTCGACCTCACGTTCCCATCCGGCCTTGAGCGACGCGATCTCCGACGCGTACTTCGGCGCGACGCTCCACGATCCCAGTGCGGCCCGCAGTTCCTCCAGCGTGACCCGCGCATCCCCGATGAGCGGCAGCGCCGCGTGCTTGTGCGCGTCGAGCTCGGCGACGTTGATAGCGACGAAGCGCACGTTGGCCGCCGCAAACGCCGTCTTCGACGCGGTCGTGAAATCACTGAGCCGGGAGCCGACGACGAGGACCAGGTCGGCATCGCGAGCCAGGCGATTCGCGGCGGTGGTTCCGGTGACGCCAATAGCGCCGACCGACTGCGGACTGTCGAAGGGCAGCGCACCTTTCCCCGCTTGCGTCTCGCCAACCGGGATGCCTGTCGCCTGAGCGAATGCGCCCAAGGTTGCCGTAGCCTCGCTGTAGAGCACGCCGCCGCCGGCGACGATGATGGGCCGCGCGGCGGCCCGGATCATCTCAGCCGCGGCGGCCAGTGCCGCTCGATCCGGCCGGTTCCGCGGGATCGTCCACACCCGCGGTTCGAAGAGAGCGGGTGGAAACTCCGCGGCTTCGGCCTGGACGTCCTGAGGCAGTGCCAGCGTGACGGCGCCGGTGTCTGCCGGCGACGTCAGCACGCGCATGGCCTCCATCAGCGCGGACGGCAGCTGCTCGGCGCGGTTGATGCGATCCCAATATCGCGAGACCGGTTTGAAGCAGTCATTCACCGACGCGTCGCGAGAGCTCGGAAATTCCAGTTGCTGGAGCACGGGATCGGGCAATCGCGTCGCGAAGATGTCGCCGGGCAGCAGCAGCACGGGCAACCGGTTGATCGTGGCAGCTGCGGCGCCGGTGACCATGTTCGTCGCGCCCGGGCCGATCGAGCTCGTGCACGCCAGCGTGCGCAGCCGGTTGCTCGCCTTGGCGAATGCGGCAGCGGTGTGCACCATCGCCTGTTCGTTGCGCGGCAGGTAGAAGGGGAGCGGCGCCGGCCGGTGCGCGAGCGCTTCACCAATGCCGGCGACGTTGCCATGTCCGAAAATGCCGAACACGCCGGCGAAGAATGCCTGTTCCTGATTGTCGCGCCGGACACGCTGCGCGGCGAGGAACCGGACCAATGCCTGCGCCACGGTCATGCGTGAATCGGTTTTCGTCACCAGCCCCCCTGGTCGCGGACGAACGCTTCGACTTCGGCGTCTGTCGGCATGAAATTGGCGCAGCCATGTCGGGTGACGACAATGGCACCTGTGGCATTGCCCATTCGGATTGCGCGTTCCAGCGGCCAGCCGCGCCGAATGCCGGTAATCAGGCCGCTGGCGAAGGCATCACCGGCGCCGAGGACATTCAGGACCTCGATCCGAAACGGAGCGACATCCGTTGTCGTACCGTTCCGGAACAGCGTGGCACCGCGCGCGCCGCGTTTCAAGACCAAGGGCGCATCCGTCACCTTCTGCAGCGTTCGAATCGCGCCCTCGACGTCGTCGTTGTCGGCGGCGGCGCCGAATTCCTCTTCGGTCCCGATCACCAGCGCAGCGTGCCGCATGAGCTGCTGCACGGCGGCGGCGAAGGCAGCGCGTGAGGACCACTGGTCGGGACGGTAGTCGACGTCGACGAACACCTGGGAGCCCGCGGCAGCCGCCCTCTGTGCCGCATGCATCGTGGCCGACCGCGACGGTTCGTGGCTCAGTCCGGTTCCGGTGACGAGGACGATGGCGCTTTCGGCAACCGGCGCACGCTCTACGTCTTCGGTGGTCAGCTCGCGGTCGGCGCAGCCCTCTCGGTAGAACGTCAGCGGAAACCGGTCGGGCGGTTGAATGGCCATGATGACCGCACTCGTCCGGCGTCCCGGCTTGCGCGGGATGAATCGTGTCTCGACGCCCTCACGATTGAGGAATGCCAGCACGAAATCCGCCACCTGGTCGTCGCCAACCGCGGTCAGGAGTGCCGATCGCAGGCCGAGCCGTCGCGTGCCGACGCTGATGTTCGTCGGACAGCCTCCCACGTAAGCATCGAAACTGGTCACCTCGGTGATGGGCACACCGATTTGATGGGCGTACAGGTCGATGCAACTCCGGCCCATCGTCAGCACGTCGTAGGTCACGTTGTTTGTCGCTCGTTGCGATCGGATCCGCAGGATTCGTGGATAGCGCATCAAGTTTCGGCCGCTGCAGCTTGATGCCCGCCGCGTATCCGGATTATAGTCGGCACGCGAATCCTGGCGTCCATCCTTCCGTACTTGAGCGAAGCCCGCGCGGCCGATGCTCGGTCACCGCTCCAATGAGCCCATCCGATTCGGACGTCCCGGTACTGCTGCAGATGCGTGGCATCCGCAAAGCATTCCCTGGCGTCGTGGCGCTCGACGACGTGAGCTTCGATCTGCGGCGCGGAGAAGTCCACGCCCTGCTGGGGGAGAATGGTGCCGGCAAATCCACGCTGATGAAAATCCTCAGCGGCGCGTGCGTGCGCGATGCCGGGGAAATCCTCATCGACGAACGTCCGGTGGTGCTCAATTCGCCGCGGGAAGCGCAGGCGATCGGCATCAGCACGATTTATCAGGAATTCAACCTCGTTCCGCAGCTGTCGGCCGCCGAGAACATCTATCTCGGGCGCGAGCCGATGTTTCGCGCCGGGGTCATCGATCGCGGCGCGCTCGTCAAACGGGCGCGCGCGTTGCTGCAGTCGCTCGGGACCGTCGTCGACCCGGAAGCGCCCGTCACCACTCTGGGCGTGGCTGAGCAGCAGATGGTCGAAATCGCGAAGGCGCTCTCGCTGCGCGCGCGAATCCTGATCATGGACGAGCCGACCTCGGCGCTGACGGCCTCGGAGATCGAAGAGCTGTTTGCCGCCATCCGCAGATTCACCGGCGAAGGGGGCTCCGTCATTTACATTTCCCACCGCCTGGAGGAGCTGGCCCGGGTCGGACATCGGGCGACGGTTCTGCGCGACGGCCGCTTCATCGGCACGCGAACGCTGCCGGCACCGATTCCCGAGCTCGTCCGAATGATGGCGAATCGGGACATCTCCGAGCATTACCCGCCGCCGACGCGGACGAAGGGCGCCGAGATCCTGCGCGTGGAAGGCGTCAGCCGCGGCGCGCGTCTCCGCGACGTGAGCTTCACGCTGCACCGTGGCGAAGTGCTCGGCGTTGCCGGGCTGCTTGGCGCCGGGCGGACGGAGCTGGCGCGCGTGATTGCCGGCGCTGACACGCCGGATTCGGGCCGCATCACCGTCAATGGCAAGCCGGTGCGCGTGCGCAGCCCACGCGATGCGATTCGGGCGGGCATCGGCCTGGTGCCCGAGGATCGCAAGCGCCAGGGCCTGGTGCTGCCGCAGAGCGTCGCCGCCAACCTGTCGCTGCCGCAGCTCTCGCGGCTCAGTCGCGCGGGCGTCGTCAGCCGCACCCGCGAAGAGCAGATCGCCACGCGGTGGACGCGCGAGCTGCGAATCAAGACCCCCAGCATCGATACGCGGGTCCTGACGCTCAGCGGCGGCAACCAGCAGAAGGTGGTCCTCGGCAAATGGCTGGCCGCAGGGGCCGATGTCTTGATTGTCGACGAGCCGACGCGCGGGATCGACGTCGGCGCGAAAATGGAGATCTACACGCTGCTCGATCGTCTCGCCGCCGACGGGGCCGGGATTCTGATGATCTCGTCCGACCTGCCGGAAGTCATGGGCATGAGCGACCGCATCCTGGTGATGCATCAGGGGCGTGTGCAGGCGATGCTCGACGCGCACGGAGCCACGCAGGAAGCGGTGCTGCACGCGGCCCTGGGGCTGGCATCCTGAATGTGGCAGCGTCTGGCGTTATCCGGGCGGCGGCTGGGCACCTTGGCGGGGCTCGTGGGTCTGTGCCTGCTGCTGTGGATCCTCACCCCGCATTTCCTGACGGTCTCGAACCTGCTCAACGTCCTCGAGCAGACGTCCATCAACGCGGTGATCGCCGTCGGCATGACGTTCGTGATCCTGTCCGGTGGCATCGATTTGTCGGTCGGCTCGGTCCTCGCGCTCTCGGGCGTCGTGATGGCGACGCTGCTGCAGGAGGGATGGGCGGTGCTGCCGGCGATGGCCGCCGGTCTCGCGATCGGGTTTGCCTTCGGCGCCTTCAACGGCATCGCCATCGCCTGGGGACGGCTGCCGCCATTCATCGCCACGCTGGGGATGATGAGCATTGCCCGCGGTTGCGCCCTGCTCTTCACCGAGGGCCGTCCGGTGTCGGGCTTCGAACAGAGCTTTCGGAGCCTCGCAACCGCGCGCATCCTCGGCATTCCGGCGCCGGTGGTGATCACCGCTGCCGTTTATCTGGCTGCGCGCTTCGTTCTGTCCTCGACACGCTTCGGGCGCTACGTGTATGCGATGGGCGGCAATGAGGAAGCGACGCGGCTCTCGGGCGTCAACGTACGGCTGCACAAGACCCTCGTGTATGGCGTCTCCGGACTCACGAGCGCGATTGCCGCCGTGCTGCTCACGGCGCGGCTGAACTCGGCGCAGCCGATCGCCGGGATCATGTATGAGCTCGACGCGATCGCGGCGACGGTCATCGGCGGGACCAGCCTGTCCGGGGGTGAGGGGGGCGTCGGCGGCACGTTGATTGGTGCGCTCATCATGGGCGTGCTCCGCAACGGCCTGAACCTGCTCGGGGTGTCGTCGTTCCTGCAGCAGGTCGTCATCGGGCTGGTGATCGTGTTTGCAGTGCTGCTGGACACTGTGCTGAAGTCAAAGAAGGCGTGAGTCACGTGATGACTCCCGATCCCAATTTCCAACTCCCGAAAGGAAACGGCGAGACAGACGGCTCCTGGGAGTTGGAAGTTGGGAGTTCAGATGCTTGCGAGCAGCAAGGAGCCACATGTCTCGACGATCATTCGTATTTTCCTGCGTGTGTCTGCTGGCGGTCGCAGCCGTCGCCTGCAACCGCGGGACGCCGTCCGGCGAGCGGCCTCGCGTCGCGTTGGTGCTGAAGACATTGAACAACCCGTTCTTCATCGAGATGCAGCGCGGTGCGGAGGAGGCGGCGAAGACGCTGAACGTGGACCTCACCGTCCAGGCTGCCGAACGGGAGACCGATGTCGACAAGCAGATGCAGATCATCGAGAACCTGATCCAGGCGCGTGTGAACGCCCTCGCTGTCACGCCATCAGGATCCCGCGAGGTGGTGCCGGCGATCGGGAAGGCCAACCAGGCCAACATCCCGGTGGTAGTCGTCGATACCCGGCTCGACGGGAAAGCCGCGGCCGACGCCGGCGTCAGGACCGCGAGCTTCGTCGGGTCCGATAACTTTCGCGGCGGCCAGTTGATTGGCGAGTACCTGGTCAAGGCCTCGAGCGGCAAGGCAAAGGTCGCCATCCTCGAAGGCATCGCCGGCCACGAGACTGGCGACTCGCGGGTGAAGGGTTTCCGCGAGGCGGTGAAGGGAAGCGCAGGTATCGAAATTCTCGCCTCGCAGACGGCGAACTGGGAACGCGACCAGGGGTTCAACGTCTTTCAGAACATCCTGCAGGCGCATCCCGACATCGACACCGTTTTCGCCTGCAACGACATGATGGCGCTTGGCGCCATCGAAGCCATCAACGCCGGCGGCAAGGCCGGCAAGATTCGCGTGCTCGGGTTCGACGCGGTCAAAGATGCGCGCGCGGCGCTCGAAAGCGGCGCGATGGCGGCCACGGTTGCACAGTATCCGGATGAAATGGGGAAGGCCGCGGTCGAAATGGCGGTCAAGGCAATCAGGGGAGAGACCGTGCCTGCCGACATCGGCATCCGCATCGGCCTCGTGACCAAGGAGAACGCACGTCAATGAGCACATCGTCTGGCCGCCGACGCCTGCAGGTCGGCCTGGTGGGGGTCGGTCGACTCGGTCGAGTCTACGCGAGGGATCTTTCCACGCGGATTCCCGAAACACGGCTGACAGCGGTAGCGGATCCCAATGTTGCCGCGGCGAAGGAGGTTGCCGCGGAGTGGGACGTGCCCGCGTCGTACGCGACGCCGGAAGAGCTCATCGCCGACAAGAACGTCGACGCGGTGGTCATCGTGAGCCCGACGCACACCCATCGCGACGTGGTCGTCCATGCCGCCGCCCACCGCAAGCCGATCTTCTGTGAAAAGCCGCTGGCGCTTTCACTCGCTGAGTGCCGGGAGATGCAGTCCGCGGTCGAGAAGAGCGGGTGCTTTTTTCAAATGGGCTTCATGCGGCGCTTCGATCCCGGTTATGCCGCGGCCAAGAAACAGGTCGATGAAGGGCGGATCGGCCAACCCGTCGTGTTCAAGTCGTCGTCGCGCGACCCGTTTCCACCGAGCATCGAGTATGCCAATCCAGCCAGCAGTGGCGGCATTCTCGTCGACATGGGCATCCATGATTTCGATCTGGCGCGCTGGTTCATGGGCGACGTCGCCTCGACGGCCGCTATCGGCGGCGTGCTCGTGTTCCCGGAGCTGGGGAAGGTCGGTGATCTCGACAACGCCATCACGTCGCTGGTCTTCACCAACGGCCGACTCGGGGTGATCGATATCACCCGCAATGGCGTTTACGGCTACGACATCCAGACCGAGCTGCTCGGGACCGAGGGCACGGTGAAGATCGGGTACATCCAGGAGACGCCCGTCACGCTCCTCACGAAGGGCAACGTTGCCCACGACACGGTGCCGTACTTCATGGAGCGCTTCGAGCGGGCGTATACACGGCAGCTGCAGAACTTTGCGCAGAACGTGCTCGCCGATCGCGAGCCACCCGTGAAGATCCGAGATGGCATCGAGGCGCTCCGGGTTGCGCTCGCGGCTACACAGGCCTGCCGGTCGGGCAGCACCGTCCGCGTCTCGAGCATCGAATAACAAAGGGGAATCGTATGGCTGCGAAAATCAGGCTCCAGCCGCGCACGATTGCCGATCGGCGGTCGGGAGTAACCATCGGCGTGACGCCGAAGCAGGCAGGCTGGCAGTTCGTTCGATTTGCCGTCCATCAGCTGGCCGCGCGCAGCGCGTGGCGGAGCGCCGCGCGCCGCGAGGAGATCTGTCTGGTCCTGCTCGAGGGCTATTGCGACGTCGAATGCGACGGGGAGCACCATCCGCTCGGTCCGCGAGCCGATGTGTTCAGCGCCTACCCGCACGCGATCTACCTGCCACCGCGGACCAAGTTCGTGGTCACGGCCACGAGGCAGACGGTGATCGCTGAATGCGCGGCGCGCGCCTCGCGGCGGTTTCCGCTACGGGTGATTCGTCCGGAGGACTGCGGCTTCGAAATCCGCGGCGGCGGCAATGCGACGCGTCAGATCGTCGACATCATGCCGCCGGCGTTTCCGGCGCATCGTCTCATGATCTGCGAGGTGTTCACGCCGGGCGGCAACTGGTCGAGCTATCCACCGCACAAACACGATCGCGATGCCCCTCCGGGCGAGGTCGATCTCGAGGAAACGTACTACTACCGTTTCCGCGAGCCGGAGGCGTTCGGTGTGCAGCGGCTTTACGGTCCGCGGGACAATCCCGACGTCACGATGACCGTGAGGAGTGGCGAGCTCGTGCTCGTGCGCGACGGATATCACCCGTTCGTCGCCGCGCATGGATTCGACGCGTACTACTTGAATGTGCTGGCGGGCACGCGGCGAAGCATGGCCGCGAGCGACGACCCTCGCTATGCGCCGTTCCGCGCCCGCTGGCCCGAGCCCGATCCACGCGTTCCCGTCGTGCCGCCGCCGTACGGCACGGAAAGCAAGAAGATAGAAGGATGAAGGAAGAAAGATTTTCTTCTTCTCCCTTCTTCCTTTCTTCCTACTTTCTGACCGGGGTTTCCCGCAGCACCTTCTGCACGTCGTCGGCCGACGGCACGCCGTTCATCGCGCCCAGCCGGGTGCAGCTGAGGCCCGCTGCGGCGTTGGCGTAGCGCAGGACATCGGCTGGCTCGTGACCCCGCAGCATGGCGTAGATGAAGGCGCCGCGAAACACATCGCCGGCACCGGTGGTGTCCACGGCCTCGACCTTGAACGCCGGCACGTGGTGCAGGCGATCGCCGTCGAGCAGGACGGCCCCGCGAGAGCCGAGCGTGACGCAAAGCCACCCGTCGTGGCGCCGCCTGATCTTTCGCAGCGCTCGCTCGGGATCCGCTTCGCCGGTCAGCGTCGGCGTGACGTGCTCCGCGAAAATGGGAATGGTCACCGCCGCAATGAGATCTTCCGTGCGGTCGGTGATGCGATCGATGTCGCTCGTCACCTGCACGCCGGCCTGACGGCCGATCCGCGCCGCCGCGATGGCCGCCGCCTGGTCGACGTCGTCCACATGGAGCACGCGCGTGGCGATGAGCAGCTCCTCAGGGAGTTCTCGAGTCCGCAGCGCCAGCCGCTCGTCGCGATCCCACATCACGATGCGCTCGCCGGAGTGCTCGTCGACGAGGATGATGGCGAACTGATTGGCGACATCGCGTATGACGACGTCGGTTGAATCAATCTCTCGCCTCGCCAGCTCATCGCGGATACGGCGCCCGTTGTCATCCGTACCAGTAGCGCCGATATACTTGGCTCGAAGTCCGAGCCCGGCGCAGGTCGAGAGTGCCGTCGCCATCTGGCCGCCGCACGAGATCGAATGGTTGGAAATTCGCATCTTGGCGTTCGGACCATCCGGTTCGGGGTAGGCTGGCAGACGATAGACGTAGTCGACGGAATTCGCTCCGATGCCGACCACGTCCCAGATTGCGGGTGAAGGCATGCGGGTCAGTATATGGCAATGAATCTCAAGCGCATCTACATGTTGGCGTCGGATCACCGGTGGCAGTGGGAAGAGTGGTGCGATGGTGCGGGCGTAGCTCGACCGCGCATTGCCGAGGTAAAGCAACTCATATTCAAAGCCTTCCTCGCCGCCCGCGAACAATCCGCGGACGTCCAAACAAACGGCGCGCTGCTGCTCGACTCGATGTACGGCGCAGCCGCGGTGCGCGCGGCGCAGTCAGCCGGTATCCCGGTCGGCACGCCGGTGGAGCGAGCGGGCGTGTTCCCGCTCGAATGGCAGGACGAGCCGTTTCACACGGGCCTGGCCGGCAACAGTTTCGCGAAAGTGCTGGTCCGCTATCGGCCCGAGTGGCAGGAAAGTGCGAAGGACGGGCAGATGCGCAAGCTTCTCGAGCTTCAGGCGTGGTGCCGGCGCGAGCGGATGCCCCTCCTCGTGGAAATCATCATCATGCGAGGCGGCGAGGACGAGCGTGAATTCGAAGAGCAGGGGCGGCCGACGCTGCTGGCGACGCTGATCCGCGAATCCTATCGTCGGGGCCTCGTACCGGATCTGTGGAAGATCGAAGGCACCAGCAGCACGGCCGGTGCGGCCATCATCGATGTCGCGATCCGCGAGCGTCCGGAGCCGAAGCAAGTGATCCTGGGCAAAGGCGCGGACGCGGCGCTCATCGAACAGTGGTTCGACGCCGCCTCGGCCCTGCCGTCGACAGCGGGATTTGCCATAGGACGATCGGTGTTCTGGAAGCCGTGCACCGCGTTTCTGCAGGGGCAGATGTCGCCCGACTCTGCGATCGAAGCGATGGTCGCGTCTTATCTCGAGCTGATTGGCCAATGGAACCGGCGGGCCGTCACCACCTGAGTGGTGTCTCGCGCTGTGCCATCGCCGCCGCTCTCACGTGCGGAGCGGCGCTGATTGTTCACGCGCAGGAGCCGTTCCGCACCGGGGCGCGGACGGTTGCCGTCTACGCGACGGTCACCGACTCGAACGGCCGCCTCGTCCCGGATCTCGCGCGGGAAGATTTTGAAATCTACGACAATGGTGACCGCCAGCCGCTCACCGTTTTCGAGAGCGCGGTTCAGCCAATCGCCATCGTCGTGCTCCTCGACCGCAGCGCGAGCATGCAGACGAACTTCCGGCTCGTCGAGGTCGCCGCCGGGGAGCTGCTGAAAGGCCTGCTCCCCGCCGACAAGGCGCGCATCGGCAGCTTCGCGACGCGCATTCAGCTCGATCCTCGCGAGTTCACGAGCGATCGCGGAGAGCTGCTCACGATCCTGCGCACCGAATTGCAGCCCGCCGGTCCGACGCCGCTGTGGAACGCGCTGTCGGTTGCCGTGACGGCGCTGCGTCAGGAGTCACTGCGTCGCGTCGTCCTCGTGTTCACCGACGGGATGGACAACACGATGGGCGGCCGCTCCGTCGGCCTTCACAACGTGATGCGCGCGGCGCAGGCCGACGACGTGATGGTCTACGCGATCGGGCTGACGCGCGACGTGTCGGGCCGGGGCGGCCGCGGTCGCGGCGGGGTTGGCACCGCGCCACCTTCGTCCGGCATTGGCGCCCGGCAGGCCCCGAGCGTGCAGAAGCCCGACCCCGGCCTGCCACGCATCGCGGCGGAGACCGGGGGCGGTTACTTCGAGCTGTCGAGTGCCGCGCGCCTGATGACCACTTTCGCCCGCGTCGCCGACGAGCTGCACCGGCAGTACGCGATTGGATTCGAGCCGCCCAAGCTCGATGGCAAGGTGCACAAGCTCGAGGTTCGCATCAAACGCCCAGGCCTGACGGCCCGAGCGAGGAAGTCATATCTGGCGAAGAAGTCCTAATGCCCGTAACCAGTCTCCCGAGCCCCCGAGCCCCCGAGTTATTCGTACCTCAATGCCCGCATTGGATCGACCTTCGACGCTCGGTGAGCAGGGATCAGACCCGATCCGAGAGCGACGAGCGTAAGCAGCACGGCCGACACCACGAGCACTGTCGCGTCGCGCCCCTTCATCTGGTAGAGCTGTGATTCGGCGACGCTGCCGATCCCGATGGCGGCCATGAGCCCGACGACGCCGCCAATGAGGGTCATCACGGCGACCTGTCGCAGGACCATGGCGCGTACACGACCTGGCGCGGCGCCGAGCGCCATGCGCAATCCGATTTCGCGTGTGCGCTGCGCGACCGTGTACGCGAGCACGCCGTACAGCCCGACGGCGGCAAGGATCGTGGCGAGGATGGCGAAGGCGGCCGACAGCGTGCTGATCATGCGGTCGAGAAACACGTTATCGCGCACTTGTTGCGGCATGGTCCGCAGATTCTCGACGGGCAGGTTGGGATCGAGTGCGGCGACGACCTTGTGCACGTTGGGGAGAAACTGCTCGGCGTCGATCGACGTGCGGACGTAGAACGTGTTCTGGCCAACGCGATCGTCCTGACGATACGGCGTGATGTAGATCGGCGGCACCGCATCGCGGACTTCGCTGTATTTGGCGTCCTGGACGAGGCCGACGATCTGCGTATCGAGCTGCTTGTTGTTGCTGTCGGATGCGGCGCGCTTGCCGATGACGTCTTTCCCGAGGTTGAACTTCCTGGCAAAGGCCTCGTTGACAATCGCCACCTTCGGCGCGCCCAGCGTGTCGGCGCGCGTGAACTCGCGCCCGGCGAGCAGGCGAATGCCCATCGTCTTGAAATAGTCCGTACCGACCTCGTTGACGCTGGAGCCGTTGTCGACGTCGGGACCGGATTTGAATCCTTCCACCGACATACCCGTTCCCCAGTTGCTGCCCGCAAGCGACGGAACGACCGCCGATGAGACGCCCTTGACGCCTGGATATCTGGTGAGCTCGTCCTCGAGGCGTTCGTAGAACTGCTTCGATCGTTCCGGCGTGTAGCCGTTCAGCTCGGGTGAGACGCCGAATGTCACCAGATTGTTGATATCGATGCCGAGCTCGACGCGGCTGACGTTCAAGAGACTCTTGGTGAAGAGGCCAGCAGCGACCAGCAGCGCCATCGAGATAGCAATTTGCGCCGTGGCCAGCGTCGCGCGAAAACGCGCGGCCGCCTTTGCCCCCGATGGTTGTCCGGCCTGGCCCTTCAATGTCGGGAGCAAATCCGGACTGGTGCTGTGGAGAGCGGGAAAGAGGCCGAACAGCAAGCCGGTTGCGACCGAAAGCGCAGCGGCGAACAGCAGAACCGTACTGTCGATGCTGAACCTGAGCGCGTTGGCGTCGGACGGCAGCAACGAGAGAATCAGGTCCAGCGTCCACTTGGCGACGAGGATGCCCGCGACGCCGCCGGCAATGGAGAGGACCACGGCCTCGGTCAGGAGCTGGACGATGAGCTGCCAGCGACTCGCGCCGATCGATAGCCTGATGGCCATCTCGCCAGAGCGAGCCGCCGCGCGCGCCAGCAGGAGGTTGGCAATATTGGCGCAGGCGATGAGCAGGACCAGGCCGGTGACGCCCAGCAGCAGCTTCAATGGCGTCGCGGCCTCTGTGTCCACTGAGCTCTGGCCGCGTGCGCCGTCTTCCATCAGAATCTGCTTGGCCTTGAATCTGGCGAGCGTCTGATCGCTCATACCCTTCTGGAGCCCCGCCTCGTCATTGACGAGCGCCTGATACTGCACGTTGAGCTGCGAGCGTGCCTGATCGATCGAGACGCCCGGCCGGAGGCGGCCGAACACGTACGCCCAATAGCTCCGTCGGTTGCCGAACTGGTTCCAGCCTGGTTCGAGGAGATTGCGCAGCGTGATCGGAACGAACAGCTGCGGCTTCGAGCCAAGAGTGGTTCCTTCGAAGCCCGCCGGTGCGACGCCGACGATCGTCAGATGCTGGCCGTTGACGATCAGCGTCTCGTTCACGACCGCAGGATTGCCATCGAAGCGCGACAGCCAATAGCCGTGGCTCAGGACGGCCACCAGTGATTCACCGACTTTCTGGTCGTCGCGGGGATCGAGCAGGCGTCCGACCGCCGGCTGGATGCCGAGAACCGGAAAATAGCTGCCCGACACCAGGACACCCTCGCCGCTGATCGTCTGGTTGCGATAGGCGAGGTTGGCGCCGAAGATTCGATGCGCGGCGATTGTCGTGAAGACGTTCTGGACGCGCTCCAAATCCCGGAACATCGGGTAGCTGAACACCTCTTCGCACTGACCAGCCTGGTTGCAGGAATTGGATCCCGGCTTGGGGCCGGGTGCGGCGAGGTTGACCAGCCGGCCCGGCTGGACCACGGGCAGCGGCCGCAGCAGCATCTGGTTGAACAGTGAGAAAATTGCCGCATTGGCCCCGATGCCGAGCGCCAGCGAGATGATGGCGACAACCGTCACGAAGGGGGCCTTGAACAGCGTGCGGAACGCGAGCTTTAGGTTGACCATATCGATGAACGTAAGACGGTGATGTAGGACGGCAGGTTTATAGGAATTTCAACAGGCCGAATGTTAGAGCGCCCGCTGCTCGATCGACTGTACCGGAAGGCAGGTGCCGCGCGCTGGTCCCTGCCGATGGACGCATTCAGAGATGCCCTCGAGGCGGGCGTTCAGCGTGCGTTCCCGGATGCCCTGCCGGCTCGGCGCGACCTCGAGCGCCACCTCGATGGTCTGCATCTCGCCGACGTGGCGCTGGCGTGTGCCTGCGCGCTCGGCAACGACGGGGCGTGGGAGCACTTTATCACCGAGTGCCGGCCCATTCTGTATCGCGCCGCGGATGCGCTCGACAAGACCGGCGGTGCCCGCGAGATCGCCGATTCGCTCTATGCGGAGCTCTACGGCGTCACCGGCGAAGGTGAGGCCCGCCGTTCGTTGTTCCGCTATTTTCACGGCCGCAGCAGCCTGGCAACCTGGGTGCGCGCCGTTCTCGCTCAGCGCTACGTCGATCGTCTGCGCGCCGGCAAACGGACCTCGCCACTCGACGACGCACAGGCCGCGGCGATGCCGGCACTGCAGACGGAACCCGACCACATGCACTTCGGGCAACTCGCGTCATCGGCTCTTCGCGCGGCAATCGCCGATTTGAACGCAAAGGATCGTCTTCGGCTGCGAGCCTACTACGAACAGGATCTCACGCTCGCCGAAGTCGGACGGATAACAGGCGAGCACGAAGCCACGGTGTCACGGCACATCGCGCGGGCGCGCAAGGTGCTCAAACAAGCGGTCGAGGAGCGTCTTCGCGTGCACGACAAACTGACCGATGCCGAGGTCGCCAATTGTGTAAGTGCGGTCATGGAAGACGCCGGACCACTCGATTTGGCCGAGCTGTTCGGAACCGGCGGCGGGCGCAAGAATCCCGCGTTCGAACGTTCTGAGTAAAGACGATGGATCAACATTTCGACGCGGAGCGTCTGGCTGCATTTGCCGATGGCTCGCTGTCTTCCGCGGAGCGCGTGGCTGCCGAGGCACACGCCGCAGACTGCCCGCACTGCCTCCAGCTTCTGGCGGCCATGGCGCGTACGCATGAAGAGCCGCCGCGACCGTCCCGTGCGGGGTGGCGGCTGCCGGTCTTCGTGCGATGGGCGGCGCCCCTGGCCGCCGCGGCCACAGGCCTAGCGCTCTGGTTCAACGTGATGCGTGAACCGCCTCCCGAACCGGTTGCAACAAAGCAGGCAAAGGTGAGCGTTCCGCAGGCTGTCGCGGACGAGGCCAAATCGGCTGAGAATCGCCCTCCACAAGCCGCCCGGGACGCGGAGGCACTGCAAATTCGACCAGCAAGCCGGTCAGCCGCCACTTTGAGGGAACGGAAAGAGTCATCTTCGCCGCGAGCTCAAGAGGAAAAGCGTGAGGCGTTCAGATCGCTTGGACAAGCAAGCCGAAGCCGCAAATCCATCCGCGCAATTCAGTGCGCGCCGTGAGGCGGCGAAGCGCGCTCCCGAGGAGAAAGCGCCCGCACCTGCCCCGTTGGACACGCGGGAAGTCGCCGCGGAGGTGCCGCGACCGGCGGCGCCGCCGCCACAGGGCGCACCCGCGTCCATGCCCGGGAAACCGCAACCGCCGCCGACCGTTCCGGCATCATCGACGAGCGCCGCAGCAAAGCCAGCTGCCGCTGCGCCGCCTTCCGCTCTCGCCGAGACAGTCACGATCGAACCAGCGCCAGACAACGTCGCTGGTGCGAGCGGCCTGCGTCAGCGTCGCCTGAGCGCGGTCGCGGCGATTGAAGCGTTCTCCCCGGACCGGCGCTACCGTTGGCGCGTGAATGGCGTCGTCGTCGAGCGATCCACAGACGCCGGGGCAACGTGGGTGGCTCTGTCGGGTATGCCCGGTGCCCAGATCCTGGCGATCGCTTCGCCGGGCCCAACGACTGCCTGGTTCGTCGGGCGCGCCGGAGCCGTGTTCGTTTTCTCGGAGAGTAACTGGGCGCGCGTGACACTTCCGGAATCGATCGACCTGACGGCCGTGCGCGCGGTGAGCGCGCGGGAGGCCCAGGTGACAACCGTGGATGGCCGCACGTTTCAGAACGAGCGACGGCGGCCAGACGTGGTCGCTGCAAGAAAGTCCACCTCCAGCGTTCTAAGGACAGGCAGCGGGAAACCCGCACAACAAGGAGCCTGTCAAAATGCGTGTACGACTTTCGTGGGCCGCGGTTGCCGTGGCCATTGCCGGATCGTCATACGGCTTTTCCAGACCGCATGCCGTCGCGGTGGCCGCACCGACAACCACACATCACGACCAGACGACCATCGACGACCAGACGGACCTGTCGCTGACCGTCTACAACTCCGATCTGGCCCTCGTTCGCGACACGCGAAACGTCACGCTGCGCTCCGGAAGCTTCGACCTGCGCTTCATGGACATCGCGGCGACGGTGAATCCGGCGACGATTCATTTTCGATCCCTCACCAATCCAGGGGCCGTGAGCGTGCTCGAGCAGAACTACGAGTACGATCTCCTCGAGCCCGAGAAGCTGCTGCGGAAATACGTCGGCCGCGATGTCACGTTGGTCCGCACCGTGCAGAAGAACGGCAGCAGCGTCCAGGAAGAAGTCCGCGCGCACCTCCTCAGCTACAACAACGGGCCGGTCTGGCAGATTGGAAACGAGATCGTCACCGGGCTCCATGCCGACCACATCCGATTCCCCGAGCTCCCGGGAAACTTGTTCAGCCGTCCCACCCTGATCTGGACGCTTCAGAACACCGGCAGCACACAACAGCGAGTTGAAGCGTCGTATCTGGCGACGAAGCTTGCCTGGAACGCCGACTACGTGCTCACCGTCGCGCGCGACGACAAAGCCGGCGATCTCGATGGCTGGGTCACGCTGACCAACGGCAGCGGCACCGCGTTCAAGAATGCCAAGCTGCAGCTCGTCGCCGGTGATCTGAATCGCGTGCAGCGGGAAATCCGACAGCGTATGGAGATGTCCGCACGCACCGATGTCGCCGCCGCCGAGGAAAAAATGGCGCAGGAATCGTTCTCCGACTACCACCTCTACACGCTCGGACGGCGCACGACCATCGCCAACAGCGAAACGAAACAGGTGAGCATGCTGTCCGGCACCGGCGTCCCGATGCTCAAGCGATACGTTGTCGACGGCCAGGCGTTCTACTACCACAACGCACGCCATCCGGGCGCGCCGCTCAAGGACGTCGTGCAGGTGTATTACCAGTTCCGCAACGAGGAGAAGGCAGGCCTCGGCATGCCGATGCCTTCGGGTGTCGTCCGCGTGTATCAGGCGGATTCAAAGGGCGGCGTGCAGTTTGTCGGCGAGGATCGCATCAATCACACGCCGAAGGACGAACCGCTCAAGCTCAAGATCGGGAACGCGTTCGACGTCATCTGCGAGCGGAATCAGACCGACTTTCGCAAGATCTCCTCGACCACGCACGAGGTCGAATACGAGATTACCCTGCGCAACCACAAGGCCACGCCCGTGACGGTCGAAGTCAACGAACCGATCGGCGGCACGTGGACGATGCTGCGCTCGTCACATGAGTGGACGAAAACGGCGGCATGGGCGTCGCAGTTCCCCGTGCCGGTGGCTGCTGAAGGCACGGCTGTTCTGAAGTATCGCGTGCGGGTGACCTACTGACGCGGAGCTAAAGCTCCGCGCTACGACTGCACGCTGAGCTCCGCACGACGGTTACCCGCACCCGTAGCGCGCGGCTTCAGCCGCGCCGGCGGCGACGTCTACTGTTGCTGGATACCGCTCATCGTCTTCGGTCGCGTGGCGTCGTCCTCGAGCGTCTTGAGGACATCGCGCCACGCGAACTTCTTTCCCTTGCCGCGCACGTAGTAGTCCATCCACGCCATCTCGCTGACGGCCTTGGCGAACTGATTGCGCGGGTCAGGTATGCCGTGCGTGGTTCCCGGATACATGAACAGTTCGGTCGGAACGCCGAGCTGCTTGAGCGCCATGTGCAGCTCGACCGACTGCGGGCTCGGCACGCGCGGGTCGCCTTCGACGACGTGAATCATGGTGGGGGTTTTGGCGTTCTTGATGTATTTGAGCGGTGACTGGTTCCAGTAGGCGTCGAAGTCGTCATACGGCAGCTTGTTGCCCAGATAGAACTGGCGGTTACGCTGCACATCGCTCTGCGCGTACATCGAGATCCAGTTCGACGTCCCAGCACCGGAACTGATCGCCTTGAAGCGGTTCGTCTGCGTGAGAATCCAGTTCGACCAGTGACCGCCAGCGCTCCAGCCGAGTGCACCCATGCGTTCGGGATCCGCGATCCCTTGCGCGATCAGATGGTCGACTCCCGTCATGATGTCCTCGAAGCCGGGCGCGAAGTAGTTGCCGACGATATCGGTCTTGTGTTTCTGGCCGTAGTGGGTCGAGCCGCGATAGTTCGGCCGAAGCACGACGTATCCCGCACCGGCATAAACTTGCGATCCGTAGCCGCCATTGAAGCTGAGCACGTCGGCCGCCGCCGGCCCGCCGTGAATCGCGACGATGAGCGGGTAGCGCTCGCCGGCCCGATAGCCGACGGGCTTCACCAGGACTCCCCCTACAGAACTGCCGTCCTTCGATCGCCAGGTGATTTCCTCCTCCTGGCCGAGGGCGAAGCCGCGGACCTGCGGATTCGCGTCGGTGAGCTGCAACCACGATGAGCGCGTCGCAATCTGGTCGATCGAGCGCACCGCGTATGTCGTTGGCGGCGTTGCCGGATCGGAATAAGTCATCAGGAGAACGCCGCTGTCGGCGTCGCGGGTGATCGACAGCGAGGCCTTTTCGTGCGTGAGTTGGCGAACGGTGTTCTGCCGGACATCGAGCGCGAGAAGCTGATTCGTCGCTTTGACACCGTCGTTGAAATAAATCGTGGCGCCATCCTTCGACCAGAACCCGACGCTGGCGTCACCGTCGTACGACGTGCCCAGCTTGTGAAATGGTTTCCCACGCTCAAGCACGTCGCGCAGGTAGACGCGGTCGTTGGACAGGCTGAACGCCTTCAGGTCGTCAGCCGCCGAGAACGCTATCCAGCGCGAGTCGGGCGAAAAGCTCGCGCCGCTTTCGCCGACCTCTTCGTTCTGCGACAGGCGCTCGAGTTTCCCGGTACTCGTTTCGAGGAGGTACAGGTCGCTGTACAGGTTCTCCATCGTGATGTTTCGCTTGAAGCGGTCGGGGGACTGACCGCGAAACACCATCCACTTGCTATCCGGGGAGATGACGACATCAGCGACGGAAAAAGAGGAATCTTCGGTCAGGCGCTTGGTCTTCTCGCCGTCCAGGTCGAGCGCCCAGAGGCTGGAGAGCGGCGTCTCCGCGTTGCGGATGTTGACGGTGAATTTCTTCTCGCGACGGAGCTTCTCGTCTGCATTCGCGTTGTCATCGGCGACGAAATAGATTCGCCGGCTGTCCGGCGCCCACTGCCACGAGTCGATGCCCGTCTCGTGTTTCGTCAACTGGTCGGCCTTGCCCGACTGGATCGCGTCCACCGCGAGCTTGTAGAGCTGCTCCTCGCCTGACTTGCCGCTTCGATAGACGAGCATTCGACCGTCGCGGCTCAGGGCAAAGTCGGATACGCCTTCCTTGGCGTCGCTGATGCGCTGTGACTCGCCCCCATCCGGTCGCATCAGATACAGCTGGCAGCGATTCGGTGAGCTCTCCGGCGCTTCACGGTTGGAAAGGAACACGAAGAAGCTGCCGTCACGCGCCCATTGCGGCGCCGTTTCATTCTTCTCTTTCGTGAACGTCATCTGCCTGGCCGAGGACAGACCCTGTGACAACGACACGAGATGGATGTCGGTCTGTCGTTTGCCCTCTTTCCAATCCGGCGTCGACACCGTGTACAGCATCCAGCGACCATCGGGGCTCGGCACCGGAGAAGCCACTTGCCGCATCTCCTGCATGTCGAGGAAGGTCATGGGTCGCGTTTGAGAAGCGGTTTGCGCGGTGACGAGCAGGGACGCGATCGAAACGGCGACGCACACGACACCGATCCGGCGAAGGCTGACGTGCATGGGACGCTCCAGGATGATGAAGATGTGATCCTAACGGAACTCGGCGCTCGGCGCTCGGCGCTGGAAGCTGACGGCTGGACGCTGGGAGCTGACCGTTACAATGTCCACCGATGACTCCGTCCGTCCTCGTGGTCTGGATTGTGACCTGCGCCATCTGGAGCACAGTATGGCTGTTCATCAAGATCGGCGTGCGCGACGTGCCGCCGGTCACGTTTGCCGTGTTCCGTCTCGGTGCGGCGCTGGCCGTGCTCGGGCCGGTCACTCTGATGCGTGGGACGCCGTTGCCGCGCAATGCCCGTGACTGGCGGCTCATCGCGGCCACGGGCTTCGTGCTGCTCGGGGTGAATTACGCCTTGCTGAACTGGGGCATCCAATTCATCTCGTCCGGGCTGACCGCGGTGTTGCAGGCGTTGACCCCGGCCTTCGGCTTCGTCTTTGCGCACGCGCTCCTGCACGACGAGAAAATGACACGCGTGAAGGGCGTGGCCCTCCTTCTGGGTATCGCGGGCGTGGCGGCGATCTTCTCTCACCAGCTGGAAGTCTCGGGGCCGAGTGCTCTCTGGGGCGGCATCGCCGTGGTTGCGGGCTCGGCCTGCGTGGCCATTGCTTACGTTGTCATGCGCCGGCACGGCAACCACCTCCATCCTAGCGTGGTGACATCAGGTCAGATGCTGGCGGCGATCGGCCCGCTCGCTGGGTATGCGGTGCTGGTCGAGGGCAATCCGCTCCGCGTGCAGTGGACCACGGCATCAGCGCTGGCCGTGTTGTACCTGGCGTTTCTCGGGTCGATCGCGGGTGCGTGGCTCAACTACTGGCTGTTGAAGCGGATCGGGGCGACGCGACTGCTGGTGATGGGCCTCATCGAACCGCTGATTGCCGTCGTCCTCGGCGCCATGCTTCTCGGTGAGACCATGACCGGTTGGACGCTAGCGGGTGGTGTCTGCATCATCGTGAGCGTCGCGCTGGTGCTCGACCTTTTCAAGCGCACGCCGGCACGTCCGGCGCGGCTATAATCCGTGCGCCAAGGGGACCGCGAAGAACTGAAGTACTGCCGGTATGAACACGATAAATGCACGATGGCACCTCGACGATACGTCGGCGCTCCGTTCCTCGCGATCGGCATTGCGTTCCTGGTGATCGGCATCACCGGCAACCGGGCCTTCATAGGAATCGGAGTGGCCTTTATCGTGATCGCCCTCACCCGCATGAGGCGCACTTGACGCTGCACACTTTCGATCGTCGTGTGCTGGCCGCGCTCGTCGCCGCCAGCCTGGCACTTGCCGTTGGCGCGACCGAGGCACGCCAGGCCGGAGGCCAAAGCGTCAGCAAGACCGGGCTCCGCCCGGCGGTGATGAACTTCGTCAAGCTCGACGCCCCACTCGTCGCTTTGACGAACGCACGCGTGATCGATGGCACGGGCGGACCGGCGCGCGAAGCGCAGACCATCGTCATCAAAGGCCGCAACATTGCGGCCATCGGCGATTCGTCCACTCTCACGCCGCCGGGAGGGGCAACGGTTCTCGATCTCACCGGCAAGACGGTCATTCCCGGTCTCGTGATGGTGCACGAGCACCTCTATTACCCGACGGGTCCTCAGGTCTACGGGCAGCTCGGCCAGAGCTTCATCCGGCTGTATCTCGCCGGCGGCGTGACCACGATGAGGACGGGCGGGAACGTGCACGGGGTGATGGATCTGAACCTGAAGCGTCTCATCGAAGACGGGGAGCAGGCGGGCCCGGCGATAGACGCGACCGCGCCGTACCTGAATGGTCCCAACACGTTCCTGCAAGTGCAGGCGTTGCGGAACGAAGGTGACGCACGTCGCCACGTCGAGTACTGGGCGGACGTGGGCGCGACCTCCTTCAAGGCCTATATGGCCATTACGCGAGCGGAGCTCGCCGCCGCCATTCAGGCCGCCCACGCTCGTGGGTTGAAGGTGACGGGGCACCTGTGCTCGGTCACCTACAGCGAGGCGGCCGATCTGGGTATCGACAATCTGGAGCACGGGTTCCTCGCGGCCACCGATTTCGTCGCCGACAAGAAGCCGGACGTGTGTCCGGGACAGAGCCAGAGCCAGCAGACGATAGCGGCACTTGACGAGAACAGCGACCGGTTCAAATCGCTCGTCAAGAAGCTCGTCGATCGCAAGGTTGCCCTGACCTCGACGCTGACCGTGTTCGAGACGTTGACGCCGGGTCGGCCGATGCCGCCGGGACTCGATGTGCTGCTGCCTCAGCTCAAGCAACAGTTCGAAGAGAACTACGCCCGTACGGCCCAGAACAAGCAATCCAACTTCATCAAGCTGTTCCCCAAAGAGCTGGCGCTCGAGCGGGCGTTCGTCAAGGCGGGTGGTCTGCTCATTGCCGGCACCGATCCGACCGGTGGCGGCGGCGTCGTGCCCGGCTATGCGAATCAGCGACAGATCGAACTGCTCGTGGAAGCCGGGTTCACGCCTGTCGAAGCCATCGCGATCGCGACGCGTAACGGGGCGGTTTATCTGGGCCGCGAATCGCGGATCGGCACGATCGCCTTCGGGAAGCAGGCAGACCTTGTCGTCATCAACGGCGATCCCTCGCGTACGATCGCCGACATCCGCAAGGTCGAAACGATCTTCAAACACGGGATCGGCTTCGATCCGGCAAAGCTCATCGACTCCGTCCGCGAGCGAGTCGGTCTCTGGTAGCTGATAATGGACTGACGTGCCGCGCCCTGTTGCCCCAACCATTCTCGACGCCATCGGCCAGACGCCGATGGTTCGTATCAACTCGATCACGCGCGGTTTAGCCGGCGTGACGGTCCTGGCAAAACTCGAGACGTTCAATCCCGGCAACTCGATCAAAGACCGGATGGCCGTCCGGATGATCGAGGACGCTGAACGCCGCGGCCTGTTGAAGCCGGGCGGCACCATCATCGAGGGCACCTCCGGCAACACCGGGATGGGGCTCGCCATCGCGGCTGTCGTCAAGGGCTACAAGTGCATCTTCACGACGACCGACAAACAGTCGAAGGAAAAGATCGACGCGCTGAAAGCCTTCGGCGCCGAGGTCATCGTCTGTCCGACCAACGTCGATCCGGAAGATCCACGGTCGTACTACTCCGTTTCGTCACGCCTGGAACGGGAAGTTCCGAACGGCTGGAAAGCCAACCAGTACGACAACCTGTCCAACACCGCGGCCCATTACGAGCAGACCGGACCGGAGATTTGGGAACAGACCGAGGGCAAGGTCACGCAGCTCGTCGTCGGCGTGGGCACCGGTGGCACCATCAGCGGCGTCGGCCGCTATCTGAAGGAACGAAATCCCGCGATCAAGGTGTGGGGAATCGACACCTACGGGTCGGTCTTCAAGAAATACAAAGAGACCGGCATCTTCGACAAGAACGAGATCTATCCGTACATCACCGAGGGAATAGGCGAGGACTTCCTGCCGAAGAACGTGGACTTCGACGTCATCGATCACTTCGAGAAGGTGACCGACAAGGACGCGGCGCTCATGACCCGGCGCATCGCGCGGGAAGAAGGCATCTTCGCCGGCAATTCCGCCGGATCGGCGATGGCCGGCGTGCTGCAGCTGAAGGACAAGTTCGTTAATGGGGACGTGGTCGTGGTGATTTTCCACGATCACGGATCGCGGTATCTGGGGAAGATGTTCAACGACGACTGGATGCTCGAGAAGGGCTTCCTCGAGAAGACAGGGATGACGGCTCGGGATATGGTCGCGTCGGGCCTCTCAGGCGAGCTGCTCGCCATCGAAGGGACCGAATCCGTGGAAACGGCCGTGCGGCTGATGAGCGAGCACGACTTCTCTCAGTTGTCGATCACTCACGACCGGCGGCTCGTCGGTTCGCTCAACGAAGCGCATCTCTTCGCCGAACTTGTTCGCGATGCCGGGGTGAAGCAGCAGCCGGTCGAGAGCATCATGCTGCCCGCCTTTCCGTTCGTCGACATCTCGACCCCGGTCGAGCTCCTGTCCACGATGATCACCTCTGTCAATCCCGCGGTCCTCGTTCGTGACTTCAAGACCGACAAGACGTTCATCATCACGAGATCCGACGTCATCCGCGTCCTGTGCTGAGGGAGTTACCCATGAAGCGGCTGTCTCTGGTCATGTGTGCGCTGGCGGTTGCTGTGCCCCCGTTTTCGCAGGACGCCTCCGGGAAATGGCAGCTGACCGTCACCACGTCCGATATCAGATTGACGACATAACGCTGCACGACTACAGTTCAGCGACGTCCATCGAAGGTTGGACTCGGCACAACCGATGAATTCTCTGATCGGAAGCGCGCCAGCCTCTGTTGCCGTCGATCAACAGCCTTGGACGGTCCAGCCGTGCCGAGCCACAGGCAGCGACATCCGCGGACCTTCGAGCCTCATCGTGTCGAACTCGAAGGCGAGTCGGCGGCAGCTTACTGAAAGGCGGCAGCATTGACTCCGCCCTCTGACGATTCGAGATTTCAAGTGGGAACGTGGTGCGACTCGACCGACGGTCCACCGGACCTCATTGCGAGCCAAATACTGCAGACCGTTTCGGACTCGGTCATTGTTCTCGACCAGGATTGCCGTTTCACGTATGCGAATCGCGCCGCTTTACAGCGAGCAGGTGTGGCACGCGAGGAGGTGATCGGCCGAACGCTGTGGCAGATCTTCCCCGCTTGGCCAGCGGAGTTCCAGCGCGTCCTCGATGCAGCCGCAGCAGGCACGACTCATTGCTTCGACGATCACCACGAAGCGCTTGGTGGGTGGAGCGAGCACACGGTGTACCCATCAGCGGCGGGCGTCATCATATTGTCGCGCGACATCACCGACCGGAAGCAGACGGAACAGCGCCTGGCCTACCAAGCTCACGTCCTCGAACACGTGCATGACGCGATTGTCGCCACTGTTGATCGGCTCGTGGTCACTGTCTGGAATCGCGCTGCCGAGTCAATCTACGGATGGACGGCTCCGGAGGCGCTCGGCCGCGATGTCCGCGAGGTGGTGCGTTCTGAACTCGACCCGAAGCAGCGGGCTGAGCTTCTCCGCGAAGTACAAGAGAGCGGCCATGGCACCGTCCAAACGGTCCACCATCGGAAGGACGGCACGACGATTCACATCGACGGATCGGTGATGGCCCTGCGCGACGAGGCCGGCCGTGTGACGGGGTACGTGGCGGTGCTGCATCGTGATGTCAGCGCGTCAACCAACACAGCGGAGCAGTTGAAGAAACGCGAGGCGCAACTGCAAGAGGCGCAGCACCTCGCACACATTGGCAGCTGGGAATGGGACATCGCCACCGACAGGGTGGTCTGGTCCGACGAGTTGTATCGCATCTGGGGTGTCGAGCCCGGCCAGTTCGAAGGGACGTATGCCGCCGTCCGTGGGCTCGTTCATCCCGATGACCGGCAACAGTTTGACGAGCTCATTGCGCGGGCTTCGCAAACAAAGGCTCCATATCTTTTCGAACATCGGATCATCCGCCCGGACGGTACGGTCCGAATCCTCCAGTCGCGCGGTGGTGTCATGGTCGACGCCAATGGACATCCGACAGCCATGTTGGGAACGGGCCAGGACATCACGGAACGGAAACTGGCGGAGGCCGACCTTCAACACGCGCATGATGACTTGGAACAACGTGTCGAAGAACGAACCCGTCAATTGTCAATCGCCAACGCGGATTTGCGAATTCAGATCTCCGAGCGCAATCGGGCAGATGAGGCGCTCCGAGAGTCGAGCCGCCAGATTGAGAACATCCTCGAGAGCATCACCGAAGCTTTCGTTGCCTTGGACCACGAGTGGCGCTTCACGTACATCAACGAGCGGGCGTTGGGCCGTATTCGCAGAGCGAAGAGCGAAGAGCTGAGGCTCGAAGATCTCGTGGGCAAGAATTTTTGGGAGGTGTTCCCTGAGGCGGTGGGCACCACGGTCTACCACAATTACTGGGAAGCAATGCGCGAGCGAAAGGCCACACGGTACGAAAACGTACTTTCCGCCGACGGAAGAATGGCACGAGGTACACATTTACCCTTGGGACGGAGGATTATCCGTCTACTCCCGGGACGTCACCGAGCGTAAAAAGGTCGAGCTGGAGCTGCTACGCCTGAAAGACCAATTGGCGGCGGATCTTCAAGCCATGATCAGGTTGCACGAGGTGAGCACCACACTACTGAACGCGGACGGACTTCAATCGTTGCTGGAGCAAGTACTCGACGCCACGATTGAACTGCAGCAGGCGGAGTTTGGCAATATGCAGCTGTCCGACCCGCAAACGAACGTCCTGAAGCTCGTGGCGCAGCGTGGCTTTACGCAGGACTTCATCGATTACTTCGACGTCGTCGATGACGACAACGCCGCGCGCGGAGGCGCGATGCGCAGACGCGAGAGAGTAATCGAGGACCTCGAGACCGACCCCGCGTACGAGCGCCATAGAGATATTGCGGGGAAGGCTGGATTCCGGGCCGTGCAATCCACGCCGCTAATCAGCCGCAACGGGGAGATGCTTGGCATGATCTCGACGCATTTCCGTGACCCGCATCGACCGTCGGACAGCCAAGTGCGCATCACTGACCTCTATGCGTTACAGGCCGCCACCCTGATCGAGCGTCAGCGCGCCGAGGAGCGGCTCCGTCGTGGTCAGGCGTATCTGGCGGAAGCGCAACGGCTCACGCACTGCGGTAGCTGGGCGTGGAATGCTGGCACCGGAGAGCTGTTCTGGTCGAACGAGCATTTCAACATCTTCGGCCTCAACGTTGGCGCCAAGGTGTCCTATGAGGCGTTCCTCGAGATGATCCACCCGGACGACCGCTTGGCTGCCAAGCACGCTTTCGAGACCGCAGTTCACGGACGGTGCGATTGCGGGTCGGACTATCGGATTGTTCGCCCCGACGGATCAATCAGGTATATCCATAGCTCGTCGCATCCGGTCGTGAATGAGTCCGGTGAACTCACCGAATATGTCGGAGCGGTCATCGACATCACTCAACACAAGCAAGCGGAAGAAGAGCGCACGCAGCTCCTGCGACGCATCGTCCACGCACAAGAGGACGAGCGTCGCCGCATCTCGCGTGAGATGCACGATCAGTTCGGCCAATTGAGCGCCCTGACCGTGAAACTTGCGGCCCTGAAAAACATTTATGGCGATCAGTCGGCGCTGCGTGGGCAGCTCGAGAGTCTCGAGAGTATCGCGAGGCAGCTCGATGACGACGCCGATTCGATTGTTTGGCAGTTGCGCCCACCAGCACTCGATGATCATGGTGTGCAGACGGCCCTCGCTAAACACGCGAAGAGTTGGTCAGAGCACTTCAATATTCATGTCGAGCTGCATATGAACAACTTGGAGCCCGTCACACAACAGATGAAATCGCGATCACCCTCTATCGCGTCGCGCAGGAAGCCCTCAACAACGTCGCGAAGCATGCCCATGCCAGCAACGTCGCGATTCTGCTCGAGGGTCGGCGCGACCACGTATCTCTTATCGTCGAGGACAATGGCACCGGCTTCAACGTCGAGGAGGCATTCGGCCCTGAGCAGCAGCGCCTAGGTCTCCGCGGCATCCGCGAACGCATCATGGCCGTGGGCGGAACGTTCGATATCGAATCTGGTCGAGACAAAGGGACGACGATTGTCGTGCGCATTCCGATGAAAAAGAGCTGAACGGGTGGAGACGAAACCGAAGCTGCGTGTCGTGCTTGCCGATGATCATGCACTGATGCGTGAAGGGCTTCGCATGATCGTCAACGCGCAGGCCAACATGCAGGTCGTCGGCGAAGCGGACAATGGGGTAGCCGCCGTCACGCTGACGGAGAAGCTCAGACCTGACGTCGTGGTCATGGATGTCTCAATGCCTGAGCTGAGCGGCGTCGAGGCGACGGAGCGGCTGACGCGATCACGGCCCCGCACCAAGGTCCTGGTGGTCACTCGGCACGCCGATCGTCCCTTTGTGCAGCGATTGTTAGAGTCGGGGGCGAGTGGATACGTGCTGAAGCGAAGTATCTTCCGAGGAACTCGTCCGCGCGATCAATCGCATCGTGGCAGGACAGACTTACCTCGATCCCGCGATAACGGGAACAGTTGTTGAGAGCGCGGTGACGCACCGTACCGAGTACCGACCTTTCCGGTGGAAAACGCTTGAGCCAGCGCGAGGAGGAAGTCCTGCGACTCGTTGCGTGGGGCCTTCTGAGCAAAGAGATCGCCGCACGGCTCGACATCAGCATCAAGACGGTCGAAACGCACAAGGCCAATGCGATGAGCAAGCTTGGTATGACGAGCCGGGTTGACATCGTCCGCTACGCGCTCCTGCAAGGATGGCTGCGCGAAGTGTGATCTCGGCCGTCACACCGCTGTTTCCACTCTCAGGAAACCGGGACGGTGCGTTCCTGGGCGGAAAAGGTGGAGGCCGATAGGTTGCATGGTCCGCGCCTGGGGTGGTCTCGGTCGGTAACCGAATCACGATCTCGTACTAACCGGCGGAAGGTGGCGGGCACCGCCGCCCGTCACCTAATACTTCCACGCAGGCGAATCGTCTTATCAGCCTGCCTGATTGCTAGCCCATCGATCGCGTTGGGCACTTTCAAAAGGAAACCTATTTCGCATTGTGATGATCACTGCGCGGTGGTTCTATCGTCGGATGGTTGACCACTCACATTTAGGAGGCAACCGCAATGGCTATACGTTTGCTCCGGCAGCTCTTGCCTGACCACTGGAGCGGAGGACGTGATTGTCGGGCTGCAACGAGTGCGGTCACGACGAACTGCGCTGTTGCTCGAGATGCGCGGCGGGCGACAGGTATTCCCCACTCTGAGTAAGCCGAAGGATTGGTAATGGCTACCGAAGCATCGGGACGGACGTATCGGCTCGCCGACGCACTGATCCTGCTTCTGCTCCTAATGTTGCCGGTCATGCTCGTGCTGGGAGCGGCCGAGGATCGGTCCGTTGCCCCCACAGCCCTATTCTGGCTTCTCCTGTTGCTGCCGTTGATTCTGGTTGGTTGGCTTCTGACGTGCTGCGAACCAGAGGAGACTTCCGCCGGACCGCGTGTGGCCGCACTCCGCGTCCCGCGGGATGCGGCAGCCGCCGCCGCATTCGAGAGTCTCGTCGTACCCTTCGTACGTCCCCGCCGCAGTTATGTCGAGGCGGGTGTCCCGGTAATTGAAGGCATCCCGCAGGTGCAGGCGTCACGACTATTTTCGCAGCTGGAGCGACAGCTTGCGCCGCATCAAGTCATCCCGTTGGTCGAGGCACTGAAGGATGGCGCGGTGCGGGTGATTGGGTTGCCGAAGGGCGTGGATGGACGACTTCGTTCCGGTTCATCCCCTGTCATAAACCTCGTGCTATTTGCCGCTACCGCCGTCACGACTGTCTATGCCGGCGCTCGGCAGCAGGGAATAAATCTTCTCGAGAACCCGAGTCAGTTCACTGTAGGTCTCCCATACGCGATTTCGCTGCTCACCATCCTCGGGGTCCACGAGCTGGGGCACTACTTCATGGCGCGTCGTCACGGCGTCGATGTCACGCTCCCATATTTCATTCCCGTCCCAATGGGGCTGGGAACGTTCGGCGCATTCATCCAGATGAAGTCGCTGATCAAAAGTCGGCGCGCGGTGTTCGATATCGGCATCGCCGGCCCGCTGGTGGGCCTCGTCGTGGCGGTTCCCCTTCTCTACTTCGGCATGGCGGGCGCACAAACTGTCGTGGACCCCGACGGGCGCTTCGTATTGCAGACCACGTCGTCGCTGTTTCTCGCGTTGCTGTATCACTTCGCCTACGGCGGCGACGTCGCCGCCACTGCCGTCAACGTATCGCCTGTCGCGTTTGCCGGGTGGATTGGGGTGTTCGTCACTGGTCTCAACCTTCTGCCGGTTGGCCAGCTCGATGGCGGACACGTGACGTATGCCCTATTCGGTCGGCGTCACGCGAGAACCGTGAGTATCGTGACGGTCGTGCTGATGGTTTGTCTTGGACTCTTCGTCTGGCCAGGGCTCCTGACGTGGGCGCTGATTGTGGCTCTACTCGCCGGGTTCTCACACATGCCCGCACTCGACGACGTGACACCGCCGGACGCCAGGCGCTTCGCGCTTGGAGTGCCGACACTCATGCTTCCCATTCTGATCGTGCTGCCGGTTCCCCCGGCGCTGGGCGATCCGACGCTTGACTCCATATCCTGGCGCCAGAGCGATCGGACGCCATGTCACCATCACGGAACCGGATTGGGGGCAGACCACATCGAAGAACTCGCGGCATCAAGGGACAGGAGGATGCGAGATCGCTTGCGATCGGGCCGCTCGTGTCTCTGCGATCGAATGAGACGGTCTGAAGGGAATCGGTTTTGTGTTGCTGCGCTCGCATGGCGTGCTTAGATTCGAACAATGAGTCAGTTTGAAACACATAACAGGAAGCCCATCGACTCCGATCGCAAAGAACGGAGCGTGCCTGATCACAACGAGATTTTCTCCAATGTCATCGATCAACACGTCGACGCGCTCTACAACTTTACCCGTCGTGAAATCGCTTATCACATCGCGACTGGCGATTTGCTTCCGGACGTGATCACCGCGGATGGTGTCGTAGCGGCGGTCGTGTGGCGCGCCCAGCGTGAGTTCGCCAAACAGCCAGACGGGTCCAACATCCGTGCGTGGCTGATCGGCTTGGCCCTGGAAGAAGTGGATCTCGAAGTCACGCGCTCGAAGCGCGTACACGAACGTACCACGCGCGTCGCAAACGACCAACCAGACACACTGCCGGCCGACGTTGCTTTCGCACTCGGCGATGAAATTCCGGATTTTTTTCAGCCCGACCCCGACGTTCCGACGAAAGGCTTCGTGGCGCGCACGTCGCAGGCGACGCCTGAGCAGACCTTGGCAGCCGACCAACGGGGCCGACTCATCATTCGTGTTCTCAGGGCCTTGCCGCGCGCCCACCGGCTGGCCTTCGTGCTGCGCTTTGTCGAAGGCCTGGCAGTCGATGACATTACTCGAGTCATCAACCGATCCGAGTTCGAGACCAAGCGAAATCTCGAATAGATGCGGAACGTGATGCGCGACTGTCTGACCTCATCTACCGCGCCGTCGCGCAGCCGTTCAGGACACGCAACCGCGTGACGCGCACAATGTGAAGCTTTCCGCGTCATTGCGTCAGACACCCCGGGCTCCCGCTCGACACGCGCAATCGGCACCTTCTGGACAGTTCCGGTTCTGCTACCCTGGTGCCAGGCGCGCCAGATTCCCATCATGGCGTACTCGCCGATCGATCAGCGCGGGCTGGCTGGGCAATGCGGCGCTCGGTCGAGTCGCCGCCAGGCGGCACGCCACCCCGGCACAGGTTGCGATCGCCTGGGTCCTCAGACAGCCCGGCGTCGTCACCATTCCCAAGAGCGCCAACGCCGAACACGTGCGAGAGAATCGGGCGGCGCTTGACGTGCATCTGACTCAGGAAGACCTGCACGACCTCGATCGCGAGTTTCCCCGCCGTCGAGAAAGGTGCCGCTGGAGGTGCTCTAAGCGCGGTCGCTCGTTCGTCAGCCGGCTGCCAGATATCGGTGCACGAACATGACCGCCATGGCTCCTTCGCCCACCGCCGATGCGTAGCGCTTGACGGAGCCGTGCCTGACGTCGCCCGCAGCAAAAAGGCCGGGGACGTTGGTTTCGAGGTAATAGGGTGGGCGGTCGAGCGGCCATCCTACGGGTTGCCGGGAGTCTCGCAGGAGATCCGGACCGGTCACTAAATAGCCGGCGTCATCGCGCGTCACGCCGGCCTGCAGGGCCCAATCCGTTCGCGGCGCGCCGCCGATACACACGAACAGCCAGTGCGTCTCGATCCGTCGGCTGGCGCCGGTCTTGCAGTTCGTCAGGACCACCGCCTCCAGCATCTCCTCCCCCTCGAGTGCGGTCACTTCCGTTTGCGTCACCACTTCGACGTTCTTCGCCGCACTGATGCGATCGACGAGGTAGGCCGACACCGTACTCTTCAGATTGTCGCCGCGGACGACCAGAGTCGCGTGCGCCACATACTGCGAGAAGTGCAGCGTCGCCTGCGCCGCCGAGTTGCCGCCGCCGACGACCACGACGTTGTGTCCCACACAGAAAACCGCTTCGCTCGCGCCAGCGCCGTAATACACGCCGGCGCCGCGGAATCGCTCTTCGTTGGCGAGTGGCAGCCGGTGGTATTCGATGCCAGTTGCGCAGATCGCCGCGCGGGCGACGACCTTGGTGCCATCGGCAAGATAGCCGACGCGCTTCCCGGCGGTGAACTCGCCGCGCACCCCTTCACTGGCGATCAGGATCTCGGCCCCGAATCTCCGCGCCTGCTCGCGCGCGTGATCGGCGAGCTCGGCGCCGCTGATCCCGCGCGGAAATCCGAGATAGTTCTCGATCTTCGGGCTGCTGCCAGCCTGGCCCCCGACCGCCCACCGCTCGACGACAATGGTTTTCAGTCCTTCGGACGCGCCATACACGGCGGCGCTCAGTCCGGCCGGTCCGGCGCCGTAGATCGCCAGGTCGTATTCGGTCAGCGACGGATCGCGAAACCAGCCGAGCTTCTGGCTGATGCTGCGAATCGTCGGCCGATCCATCCGCGTCCCGTCGGCGAAGATGCACACCGGGAGGTGATCGTTTGCAAGGCTCTCGAGACCGATCGCCCGCGCCTCATCGTCCGTGTGGAGCTCGATCCACTCGAACGACACGTCGTTGCGGTAGAGGAAGTCGCGCACCGCAAAGCACTGTGGCGATCCCGTCCTGCCGAATACCTTTACCTGCGACTCCTGCGACGGCAACCGCGCGTCTGCCATTTCTGAACCTCGACCGCCGTGCGGTGCAATCGTCGAGCCGCGCGGAACGAAGATACGCTGGTGCGGTTTATGCTCGGGCCGCATCCATCCCCACTATCTCCCCGACAGCGGCTGAAGAGCGGCCCGCCGCGGCCTACGACGGCTTCGACCGCATGCTGGTGAGTGGCCACTGGAAGCACGGACGCAGCGGCCAGACCGCGGAGGACGTGGATCCGTACACGAACGAAGTTCTGCTTTGGATTCCGCTTGGCGATCAAACGGGATCTCGACGAGGCGTTTTCAGACGGCGGATGCGGCACAACCAGGCTGGTCGCGCACGCTGCCGGAGACGCGTGCGGCTGTGGTGCGACGCGCGGCCGCAATCATGGAATCCCGCCGCGCCGAAAAATTCGCCTGGCTTGTTCATGAATCCGGCAGCACCCGTATCAAAGCCGAACTCGAGGGGAAGCTGGCGCGAGGGGTCACGCTCGAAGCGGCAGGGTTCCCCCCATGAAAGGTTCAATTCTTCCCGCGGACCTCACGGGCAAGGAGACCCGCGTCTATCGTCAGCCTGTAGGCGTCGTTGGCATGATCAGCCCGTGGAACTTCCCCCTGCACCTGAGCAGCCGTTCGGTCGCACCGGCCCTCGATCGGGGGAATGCCGTGGTCATCAAACCGGCATCCGATACGCCCGTCACCGGCGGACTGTTGCTCGGAAAGATCCTGACACGGTGATTGGCCCGGTGATCAATCAGCAGCAATTGCACCGTCTACTCGACCGCATCGAGCGCGCGCGTAAGGAAGGGGCACGGCAGATCGTCGGGGGTGCGGCACAGGGTCTCGTGCCGCCGCCGCAACGTGTTCGTCGATGCGACGAACGACATGTCCGTCGCCGCCGACGAGCTGTTCGGGCCCGTGGTGTCGGTGATCAAGGTTCGCGACGAGGCGAGGCGCTGCACGTCGCGAACAGCACACAGTACGGCCTGTCGGGCGCCGTTTTTACGCACGACGTCGAACGCGGCAACCGCTTCGCGCAGCGCGGCAGGCAGGAATGACGCACGTGAACGACTCGCCGGTCAACGACCTTGCCAACTGCACGTTCGGGGGAGAAAAGAACAGCGGCCTCGGCAGGTACAACTCGAGGAGTTCACCACGGTGCGCTGGATCTCCGTACAGCACGAACCGGTTTCTTATCCTTTTTGACGAGACAGCCGCACCGGCCGCGCCTCACTTGACGGCGATGATCTCCACCTCGCCGGAGCGGCGCAGCACCCGTATGGCCACGTCGAATTCGTGACGCTCGAGCAGGAGATCGACACTCGCCTCGCCGACGCGAAGATTGAGAATACGCACCCACGGCAGGAAGTCCGGCAGCACCGCGCGCTCGAACACGAGTCGTTGCTCGGGAGCTCGAATAGCGATTCCCAGCGAGCTTTGCAGGAGCATGAACAGCGCGGCTGCCGCCCACGACTGCGGCGCGCACGCTACGGGGTAGAGCGTCGGACCTTCCCCCGGGCGGCGCTCGAAGCCGCACACGAGCTCGGGCATCCGCTGCAGGTCGACGAAGAGGCTGAGATCGAAGAGGCCGCGGAACACCGTGGTTGCCGCCGGCGTCAGGCCGTACTGGGCGAGTCCGCGGGCGACAAGGGCATTGTCGTGCGGCCACACGGATCCGTTGTGATACGACATCGGGTTGTAGCGCGCCTCCGTCGCACCCACGGTTCGAATCCCCCACCCTGAGAACATGTCGTGCGCCAGTAGCGTGCGTGCCGTCGCGACTGCCCGCTGAGGACTGGCAATCTGGCCGAACAGACAATGGCCAGCGTTCGACGCGCGCACGCGGCACGGCTGTTTCAAGCGGTCGAGCGCAATCACGTAGGTCGAGAGCTCATCGCACCAGAAGAGCGCCTCAAAGCGCGCGCGCAGACGTTCGGCGTCGGCAAGCAGGTGCGCCGCCTGACCCTCACGCCCGAGGACGTGCGACAGTTCGGCCGCTCGACGTTTCGCCAGGTACACGTACGCCTGCACCTCGCAGAGAGCTATCGGGGGCTCGGCGAGCGTCCCGTCGGCATGAAACACCGAATCCTGAGAGTCCTTCCACCCCTGTTGAACGAGGCCTTCGGGCGTGCGCCGCATATATTCGACGAGGCCGTCACGATCCGGGTCGCCATAGGTATCGATCCAACCCAAAGCGGCCTCGATGTTGGGCCAGATTGCCTCGATGAACGCCCGATCCGCCGTCCGCTCGTAGTACGCTCCAGCCAGGACGACGAAGAGCGGCGTGGCGTCGACGCTCCCGTAATACCTGCCGAACGGAATCTCACCGAGCGCGGCCATCTCGCCGCCGCGCATCTCGTGCAGAATCTTTCCCGGCTCGGCCTCCTGATCCGCGTTCACCACTGTCGCTTGGGTGGCGGCGAGAAAGCTGAGCACACCGCGCGCCACGGACGGGTCGATCCA
Source organism: uncultured Acidobacteriota bacterium (assembly GCA_963804245.1). GTDB lineage: Bacteria > Acidobacteriota > Vicinamibacteria > Vicinamibacterales > 2-12-FULL-66-21 > CAWDPQ01. The sequence continues at coordinate 2,550 of CAWDPQ010000007.1, read as the reverse complement.
CAACAGCTCGAGTGCCGTGATGATGCCGTCGCGGCCGAATGGTGTGCTGAACCACGGAACCCCGGCATAGGGATAGATGCCGTACGGGGTCGCGGTCATCATCATCTCCAGATCGGCGGTGGACCGGCCGATCCAGGCGTTGAACTCGTCGTTGGCCGTCTCGATCTGCGGTCGCTCAGTACGTCTGGTCGTCAGCGCCGCGCGAAGCGCGCCGAACGCGTCCTCGAACGACGTCAGGGCGCCGGCCTTCTGCTCCGCTTCACAGCTCACCGTGCAATGCAGCGTGGCCGAGGCTTGCGGCGGCAAGGTAATCTCAAACAGCGCCTCGTCGCCCTCGATCGCGGTGGGTGCGGGCGACCACTCGATGCGCGTTCGCCGCGCGACGGCATCCAATCCGATGTACTCGAGGATCAGAGTCCCGCCATCTGAAACGGGTGGCAGCAATCGACCGCGACATGTCCGCTTCATCCCTCGCACTTCGAAGATGTCAGCAAAGTCTGCGTGGCACCGCAGGTTCAGCGCCAGGGTGAGCGCATCGCGTCCGTAGTTGGTCAGGCGGAGCCGTTCGTAGCAGACCGACTCCAGCAGGAACTTCGAGCGAAACAGATGCAGCACATCCCGGCGGAACACCGCATCGTCGCCGAGCGGGATATCGGGATTCGTCAGATCGACGACAAAGAGATCGTTGTCCTTGCGAACGGTTGAACTGAGGAGCAACGGCCGCTTCCCGTTCAAACGCAAATCGAGGACAGAGAGATGGCGGGTGCCGGCGTGATACAGGCCCAGCTCGCCGAGGCCGAACGGCCCGATGTCGCCGTAGCGATCGAACACCGCAAATGTGTTGCCGTGTTTCAGAACGCGAGTGCGATCGTCCGTGCGCGATGACGCCGCCAGGATGTAATACTGGTCCTCGAGTCGAATGACCTCTTCCATGCTCAAACAGGTTTCAGCCCACCGGGGATCGGGCGATCAGGCGGCCCCGCGGTTGTGGGTCCCAGCCCGACCGTGAGCCCCGGTGGCGGCTATGAGGCGATCGTAGACCGATACGTAGTCTCGTGCCATCCGAGCAGCGGCGAACCGTTTCTCGAATACGGCCCGGCAGCGGCGCCTGTCGAGGCGCGCGACGCGGCCGGCTGCCTGCAACGCGCCGTCGAAATTCCTGACGACGAATCCCGTGACGCCATCATCGAGGATCTCCGCCACGGACCCCCGGCGATAGGCGATGACCGGAGTGCCGCAGGCGAGCGCTTCGATCATGACCAGACCGAACGGCTCAGGCCAGTCGATCGGAAAGAGCAGCGCGCACGCATTGCCCAGGAAGTCGTCTTTGTCGTTTTCGCCGATCTCTCCGAGGTACTCGATATGCCGGGGCGCGCAACATGGCTCGATCGTGCTCTCGAAATACTCGCGGTCCACCGCGTCGACCTTGGCCGCGATCTTCAGCGGCATCCCGATGCGGCGAGCGATCGCGATCGCCCGATCGACGCGCTTCTCGGGAGAAATTCTGCCCAGAAAGGCGAAATAGCTGCCGGGCGCCTCTCGGAACTGATGGAGATCAGTGGGGAGTCCGTGATACACGGTCGCCTGCCAGTTCGCCCACGGGAGCGGCTGGCGCTGCGCGTTGGAGATTGACACGACCGGCATATCGCGAAACTCATGGTACAACGGCGGCAAGTCAGGAAGATCCAGTCGGCCATGGAGGGTGGTCACGTGCGGCACGCCCAAGCGTCGCGACAGGGGAAAGTGCAGGTAGTCGATGTGATAGTGGATGAGATCGTATGTCTCCGCATCCTTCGCGACGAGCTCGAGCATCCGTATGTGGTGGGCCAGCTGGTCGACGCAGTTCTCGTCGAGGCGCAGGGAGCGTTGAGAGACGGCGACGAGCCGTGCGTTCGTGACCGAGTCGCCGCTGGCGTACAGCGTGACGTCATGACCCTGCCGAACCAACTCCTCCGTGAGGTACGACACGACACGTTCGGTTCCGCCGTAGCACTTCGGGGGAACGCTTTCGAAGAGCGGGGATACTTGCGCGATGCGCACGGGTCTTCTCTCCTTACCGTCACCATACACTGAGGACTCACGATCGCGCGAGAATGATCGCGTCGCCGCAGACGATGAACGCCGACCGTCAGCCCAACCCAACCGTCGATCGGGTATGCAACTCTGGCGCCGGGTGTCGACACGAGGCTCACGGGGACAATCTTTCGATTTCCAGGCAACTCCCAGCGGCGGCGGCTGGCACGGCGATCATGGATAATGACGCATGGTTCAGCAATGGATCGACGCAAGTGCCGGCCTGGCATATATCTCCGTGGGAGCTCAGCTCAATGCGTTCGATGAATTCCTGAGTGCGATCGAGAAGCTGATCGCGAACCCGGAGTGGCGGCCCGGCATGCCGGTCGTGGAGGACATCCGCCAATGCCTGTGGATTCCGCCAGCCACTGCCGTCGAGGAATGGCGAAGCTACGTCGCCAAACACCAGGCGTTGCTGGAGGGCTGCCGCTGGGCCGTGGTCACGCGCAGCGAGAGTTCGGTCGTGTCCATTCTTGA
>CAWDPQ010000006.1:0-305154 GCA_963804245.1 uncultured Acidobacteriota bacterium | reverse complement strand
GTGCCATCGGTATTTGCTGCGCGATTTGATTCTCAGCAATCGCGTATGACAACCCCTTCGCTTTGAGTGGTTCAAGACTTCCCGCCCTCGGACCCATGGAAAGTGGGAGGAGAAAAAGGAAAACGGTCGGAGAGTCGTCTTCATCAAACCGTATCTTCGCGTCGCTCCGGGAAACAAGGAGATGTCGCCATGCCTCAGGTGCTGGCAGCCAAATCTCGCTGGGGTCTACACCCTGCACAACGCTTGCTCGCTCAGTGTGCGACGCTTCGAGCGCTTCACTCGCAGCGACTCTGCCGATGCGCAACTCGGGACCACGAGTGCGCGAGTTCTTGTGCACTCGATTTTACAACCACGGTTACTTCAGGGGCGTTTTTGCTCATGCCATTGATTAGACGAAGCGAGAACGGCACCTTTACGGTTGTCGCCAGCTTTTGCATCCAATACGGGCTTGAGCTGTCGATACTCCCACTCGCTTTCGTCCTGCTATAGTCTCTCGCTGCCTCTCGCGTTTGATTGTGGTCGTCAGCTTGTCCATAGTTCCGGGTTCTGATATTAACAAATTCCTCGTTATGTCTCCCCGCCATTGCCACCGTCCTGCCATTGGACTGCCATCGCACTTGGTGCTTGTGCGCAACAGACGCAACTCCCGCCCACTACCCCCAGTCCTGTCCCTAGCCCGGCGATTCGACTTCGGAAAGTCAACGCCTAATGGCACGTGGATGTTATCAGACCGACCGTGAGCGCCATCACAACGGCCCTTCGATTGAGTTGATCGCCCCGGGGGCGCCGTCGTCGCACCGAACGTGGTCAAGCCTATGCCTGCACCGACAACGAAGGCAATCGCTAGCCACTGATAGATGCGCAAACCTGCCACGACCGCTGTTTGTCTCCGCTGGTAATGCTCTTCGACGAAGCGGCCGAGGCCGACGAGAATGAAATAGGTTGCAGTGATGACCGGAAAACGGCGCAGCGACTGCCCAGAGCCGGAGAGGAGGACGGCGCCGACGAGCAGCATCCAGCAGGACCGACAGTACCAGCGGCGTGGGATGGATTCATTTTCCCGCCAGAGAGCTCAGCCCAGTCATTGTGTATTGTGGATGGAGTAGCCGAATGCCTGAACATCGGGGGCCCTTCGCGACCATGACAGCAGCCCTGCGTCAGGCAGCGCATCCGACCGATCGCCTGAGCCGACATGGGTGGCGCCGACGCCGAACGCTGTGAAAAGCAACCAGGCGTCGGCGCCTGTCAGCGCGGCTGCGCACGAGATTAGCATGGCCCCCACCACAGCGCCGAAATACCCGTAACGGGCCCGGAGGAGTTGCGAGAGCAGTTCCAGGAGCTGCGCCCACAGGCCGGCGCCAAGGACGGCAGCCACGCCATGGCAACGATCCAGGACGAAGATTGGCGGCCGGCGAGAGCAAGGGCGATGAGCACACCGGCCATGGCGCCCAGCGCCGGATAGAGCCCGTGGTTCATCAAGCGAACCGGTCCGAGCGACGTCTGATGCCATCGATTGGCCATCGTGGGGCCCCGTCGTAGACGCCGCCAAAAATGACGGCAATCGTGCGAGAACGACATACGCCGCCAGCCCCGCGACGACGTCGAGGACGGCATGCATGCCGGTGGTAATGCAGCTCGCAGCAATGGCTGCGAGCAGGCCCCACCAGAAGAGTCGCTGCCGCCGGTACGATTGGTCCACAATCGTGCGGCGAGGGAGGCCCAGACGACGCGGAAGCGGGCAAGGCCGTCACCGGCTGGTCGAACGCGCGCTCCCAGCGCATGACACCCTGCCAGAATCCGTCGCCGGGAACCGGATGGGCGGGGGCTATCAAGGGCACGAGCACATACAGGGGAACGATGATCGCCGTGGCCCAGAGTCCGTTGATGGCGAATTCCCGCAGGTCGCGTCCCCGCGCGCGACGATTGGTGCCGACAGCACGAAGACGTAGGCGGCCGCGTAGATGGCTTCGGTCCACGGCAGGTCTGGCAGCTCGGCCTCCCAGGAGAAATGCACTACGACAGCGTCGTGCGGAACGCCGAGTGATTCGACTGCCTGACAGAGCACCAACCAGGGCAGGAACACCAGCACGTAAACCGGCAGACGCTCGTGCGCGGCCGGGGGGCCGTCCCGCGCGGCGGGCGGTCGCAGCAGCGGCGTCGCAACCGTGGCGAACCGTGCCGGTTCGCGTCTCGCTCGAAACCAATCACGAATGCGGCCGCCGCCATGGCAAGCGTGGGAGAAACAATCCAGATTCCTGCGGGAGAACGAGTGAGCAGCGAGACACCAAACGCGACGAGGACCGCGCCAAGATAGATAGGATGCGCGACGAACCGGTAGATGCCTTGGGTGACGTACCGTTCTGGGGGGAAGGGGCTGCTGGGCAATCGATCACCGGACACGCACAGGTCCCGTGTCGCGGCTGCCATGAGCATGCCGCCAGCGATTACCAGAGCCAATCCGGCGCCCACACGCGAACGCAGGAAGTCGGAGGCACGCGTCGAGTCGAATGACCATATGACAAGCAGGACCGGAAGAGCGACCACGAAGCGAAGGCGTAGCCGACGCGGTGGGCGACAAATCCACACGAGCGAGTCTTCAATGTCACAGTCCTTATCGCACCGTCACACGCTCATGAATCGCGCGCCTCTCCAAGGAAGCGCACCAGGATATCGAAGAGTTCCGAGACCTCGACCATTTCGTCTCGTGCAACGAGAGCACGGAAGAAGGAATGCGTCTGCGAACCACGGTTCCGAGGGCGCAGTCAGCGAGCGCTCGCGCGCCCAATGTCGACGATGACGCAGCGCACCCTCGCCGGCGGAGCGCTGATGCAGGTGTGGTCCACCTCGGCCCGCGCGGCAAGCACGCCGTCGACGAATACCCACCTACGCTGCTCGGCTCCGTCCCACTGGATCCAGACGACGTAATGCCGCTGTTTCATCGATCATCGTCCCCAGCGAAGGCCGTCGATGGGAAGCCGCCACGGCGGAATGGTCAGCTTCACCGGCCCGACGTATCCAGTTCCGCGAATCGGCGGCAGCCGGCACCGTCCACCTCCACCAGCGCCGCAGGGGCTTCGCATCGCCAGTCGACGAATCCAGCCGCATTCTCGAACAGCCGCAACGCAAGGAGCGGATGGCGAGTGTCCGCGGCGAACACACATTCCAACGTGCTGGCCGGCCAGACAATGGGCGATCGCGCTCGTGTTCGGGTGCCGCGCCACCACCGAGCGATGAACGCTCGAGCCACGTTAGCCCTGTTTCGGAGACGACGATCGATTGCCAGGTGACGAGACTCCGCGCCAGGCGAGGGAAACCCAGTAGCCGATCGCGGTATGACCGTCGTCGCCAGCGCAGTCGTAGTACCACTTCGTGAGCTTGAAGGTGTCAGTCGCGATGACATGCCCGGTCCGCATCAGATCGGTCTCGGAATGCGGGCGCGATCCTGTCCTGGAGGAATGGGCGATTTTACACGGATGGCGCGACCGGTTCTGGCGCCCTTCGGCACTTCAATCCGTTTCGAGTCGACGCCGGTGCCGCCGTCCCATTCCTTGTCTCGCGCTATTGCGAACCCGCGGGTTGGATCCGATGATTGACCGGGCGCTGCGGCCGAACTCCTACTGACGCTGTTCTCACCCTCCGCTCAGTCCTCCGATGCTTCTCTTTGTAGGCGTTGCGAATCAGCACCTCCATGAAGGCGTAGAGAAAATCCTCGAGACGCTGCTTCTTGGTATCCGAGGTTGCGTGGCTCGGATAGGAGTCACCCGCCCCATCCTCCCCGCTCCCGCCACCGCCCTGTGGGCGGTCACCGAAGGAAGCATGCGACCAGAAACCTCAATAAAATTGGGGTGCGGCTGTGGGGCCGATCGCTACAGGCAAAACTGTTGAAGACGTGCGGACCCAGAAGTAGAGAGATCTACGGCCCGATTTGAACCCGCGACCTTTGCCAATTCCACGAGGCGACTGAACCCCTATTCGCTGAAACCGACTCCACGCGACTTTCCTGAAGCTGTTTCCACTGCTCCACCCTACCCGAATCGACCCCCAGTGATCACCGATCGCGACCATTCGTCAGCTGGAAGGGGAACGCGCTGCGGAGCACGGTCACGGCTCTCAGCGCGATTCCTCTCCGACCACGGATGAAGCCTCACGGGCTCTGTGGGGATGAACGATGGCAGCATTAAAGCCTCTCGCGGTTAGCATAACGCTCCTTCCCGGACTCTGCTCAACCCTTCCCCTTCGACAGCTTCTTTCTCCATCCGGGTCCACACTGGTTCGCAGGCGGTTTACCACCAATCTCCAAATGCTGGCCATTCAAGAGACGCAAAGAACTCACAGTAACGCGGCTCCCAGATCGCTCGCGCCAGGCGAACGGCGTGGCGCCGCAAGCGCTTGGCGACGGCGGTATAGTTCTCACCCTTCAGAACAGCTGGAACGCCCTGTATCGCACGCCGTTCCGTTTGCGTAACACGCCACTTGCCCTACGCCGGCCTCGCCCATGCTGCCCGGGAACCTCGTGACCACGGTCGATAATGAACCGCTTATTTGCAATACACCGCGACCACGGTTCCCGGTGCCAGGATGGCCCGGATTCCGGGGCGTACCCCCCGTCTGTCTTAACAACGACGATGGTGGACACATTTCCCTTATATGTCGCAGCCTGACATGGCTATGGTGCTGGAGACCGAGGATGCCCATGAACGGTGGCAGCGTGGGCGGGGCTGCTCCGCCCGGCCGGCTGGTCCACGTATCTCCGCAGGCCGAGGGTTCGCGCTCACCGTCGAGGCCTCGCACCCTTGAAGGCGTTCGGAAGCCCCGGCGCCTGCTGGCAGGACGTTCGGACGCGACCAATCGGCGCCCCAGAACTCCACGTTGGCCGGACCCGACCACCGCGTCCTATCCCCCTTTTCAAAGCCGCCTTGAACTCAGGAGCGCAAATATTATCGTGGTTGCCTGAGCCGAGGACGGCAGGTAAAAAGCGTCCCCGGAGAAGTTGCCGGCAACGACGCCCACCCCGAATGGCTGGTTCACCGGGCAAATTGAGCAGGCGGCGCCCGCGGCATCCGTTATGCCGCTACAAGTCTGCGCATTTCCAACCGTACCGGTTGCTAAGACGACGGTGCGGCATGGAGCGGCCACGACACCATCCTCCAGCACCCCGCCGGATAAAGTCGCAGTGGTGTTGTTTGCGATTCCCCATCCTCGAGTAGCTCAGAGTGGTCTCCTCACGCGTGATGGTGAGGCTGCGGACGCGCTACTGCCTTTCAAGCCGTCGGTGCCTGCAAAGTCGGCGGTCACCGTGTAGGAGCCGGGAATCCGATCGAGAGTGATGTTGCACGAGGCCACGCCTGTCGCGTTGGTGAGGCCAGTGCAGCTCTGCGTGCCAATCGTAAATGTGAGTGGTCCGCGTTGGCGCTCGGTGCTCGAAGTTTCGCTGAGGCCTAGGGGTGGCGGAGAGTGTGACAGAGTCGCGGAAGTCGCCCGAAGTATCGCCAGTGTATACGAGCGTGGTGGAGCCGCTCGAAATTCCCACCAATTGAGCGAAAATATCCTGTTCACCCTGTGAGGGGTCACGTTTTACGCTCTGCTACAGCACCAGGAAATCTCCCGTCATCGTGTTGTGAACTGCTGCTGTGGCTGCGACCCGAAGAATCCTTGACCTGCTGTCCCGTTGGGGATAAATAAGGGGAGAACCTATCACCACGCCTGTCTCTGACAACAACTGTCCAATGACGTCATTGCTGTCGCGCCTACTACCACAAAAAACAGGTTATCGATGCTGCTATGCGCCACCGATGGAGTATCAATCCGTGAAAAACTGAGTCGTCTGAATTTTTGGAAGTTGGATTCAATGAGCCCACTGGTGCTCGGACACGAACTGTCCCCACACCCTCTGTTCCTTGAAACCTGGCAAATACGATTCGTCCCGGGCTGCGGAGTCGAACGCTATGCCGGCAGTAGGGAACTTCTAAGATTCTGGGAAAATAGGGGAGATGATGATTGAAATCCTCATTAAGCTCCTGTGCTTGAAATCCTCTGCCCTTTTAGGTTTTCGTCTACCTGGTTCTGCTTAACGTCGCAAAATAATTGTTAGTGGTGGGGTTAAAGCACAACCTGTCCGTTGTGCGCAGGCACCGGGGTGGTGCTGATTACGATTTCACTGCCAACTCGAGCGAGCCGTCATTTGAAATTCTTTGTTCGAGACCCACCACGCCCCGTCACTAGATATTCATTATTCGGCGAGTTGTAGGCACTCGAAATTTCATCGCCTGCATCAAAGATGTGGGAACGCGCCGCCGAGGGTACGCCCTCCGTTCGACAACCAGGCGGCCAAAAGCATCGTTGGAAAGCTCAGGACTGCCCGGCCCATCGAATTGCGATTTCCAAGCAACAAGATAGTTGTTATCGATGCTGTTATAAAGAGACAAAATGATTACTCTGTGAACCTATCTCGATAGCAATTGGGATGTCCCCCCAAGCAGGCTACCGTCTACGGATAGTCGTTGGCCGAACACGTCATTGCCTGTCGTCGGTTGATTACGTAAATCAAACCATACGACCATATATTCGTTGTTTGAGGTGTTATTAAGTGACGGAAATCCACGCGCCCTGGAGGGTCAACCCGCTCGATAGATTGATTTTGTTCCCGATTAGAACTGGAGTCTGAGCATGCAGGCTGTCGCTAAGGAGGGTTACGAGAAGGGCGCCGAGCCTATCGTGTGCACACGGTCTGTCAAACGAGAGCCCTTTTGCGCATGAGATTCCTCGGGTTCCGCCGAATCGCTCCCTCGACCGCTTATACGCTTCGTAATTACGGTGACGTATGGGTCCCGAGACTTTCGCCTCCTGTAAAGGTCGCCGTAACGCGAGCCCCGGCGCGTCATACCGGAGGGATACGCAAGCGAATGCTCGCGAGCGGCGGTGGTCGATAAAGCAAATGTCCGCGAAACGCTCCTTATTCGAATGGGTTGATTTACCACCCCGTCTGCGCCAATTAGGAACGGGCGCCCTTCGCCTTGATGGCGCAGGACGATAGGAAGCCATTAGGGTCCTCTCGCGGTTAACATACCGCTCCTTCTCGGTCCCTGGTTAGCCTCTCCCCCTGTGACAGCGCGGCATAAGACCGCACACTCCTTGTGGCCTTCAGCTTCCCGCGGCGCCACGCGCCTCCCGGTCCCGGGTGCGTCCCTGGTCGATCGCATCTCTGGGGGCGCGTGTGCGGGACGGAGCCGAGGGAGCTCACGGGCTTCAACGGATCTCGGACTTTCGTCGGTGAGCGCGAGGAGCCGACTGATGCAGCGCCGAGCTGCTTCAGTCCTCCTGGCTCGTTAATCAGATTGCGCGGAAATCTCGCGTGGATTCGGATTGCAGTAGAGCTCGCTCAGATGACCGTTCAGGTAAACGGTGTACTTGTAATCGCGCGTCCGCAACGCGCCCCACGTCGGAGTCGGGGCCCCAGCCGCCAGGAGGCTCCCCCGCGTAAACAGGAGCCGGCGGTGCCGGGCTCGAGATCCCGCCCTGCACACCCTGCCATTCGAGCTACGTTTCCTGCCGCCAGCTTCGCGCGCGGCCTTTGCCTTCGGAAAGATCAGCTTCGGGCTGTTGTCGCCCATCCACAGCGCCGAGGGCCCCTTCACGCCACCAGGTCGTAGAGCTGTTGAGCCAAATCGATTTTCAATACTGCAGCTCGTCGCTGACCAATCGCCGGCGGGATGCCCGCGGGAAAGCGCATCAGGAAGGGAATGCGCACGATTCTTCGTGGGGGGTCTATCTTCTCGCGGCCCCCCGTGGTCGCCCAGCAGATTCGCGGTGAACACCAGAATCGTGTTGTCCGAAGCCCGCCCGTTTCCTCTTGCAGCCTGCCTTACTGTCCTACGCAACCTTGTTGAGGTGGCGATGCAGCGGTAGAGCTTGGGATCTCCTCGACTGGCTGAGTTGATCGCGCAGCGTCTGGTCGGGAGGCTCGGTCGCCGCCGGGATTTTCTCCCAGAAGCCGGAGTCGGCAATGTTCGGCTGGCGGACGAAGAAGGCAGGTTTCGTCGATTTGTTCTCGTTCCACGTGGAGGCAAGCGCCATCGGCACGTTCTTCCAACGTTGCGTCGAAGCGTGAGGCGCTGTTTGCTGGTTTTGCGCTTCCTTGAGGATCCACGATCATCGCGAGCGGCACCTGGCCATTGGTGCGGACGAAGTTGCTCGCGAAGTCCGTCAACAGATCACCCGTTCGCCCCCGTCAGCTTACGGCGCTCGCCATCGATGTTCATCGCCGGATCGACGAACCAGCCTGGTTTGACGAAGCCTACCAAGTTGTCCATCCCGGGCAGCGGTTCATCCGTGTTGTAAATATGCTTCTTGCCGATGAACGCCGCGCGATAGCCCGCCTCCCTGGGAATGCTGAGAAAGCTCGGCGGAAACCGCTCGGCCGACCGCCTGTTGTTGGTCCTGAATCCCGAGGTGTGACCGTACAATCCCGTTAGAAATGCGGCGCGTGACGGTGCGCACAGAGGTGTGACAACGGCAGCCTGTCTGAAACGCACGCTCTCGCGCGCGAGCCGATTCGAGATTCGGCGTCTTCAGATGCGGATGGCCCGCGATGCCGAGCGCGTCGCTGCTGCTTTATTGTCCGAAAGAATGAAAACGATGCTGGGACGGTCTGCGGGCGCGCTCTCATTCAGAGTGTCGGCGCTGCCAGCAGCGCCCAGCACCCGCCACAGCCGAGGCGGTGGATGCGCGGCGAAGCCGGTCGGTGACGACGCCCCTCCTGATTTTGGCGCATATTACACTGATTGTCGCGGACGGCCGCATATAACCTGCAGTCGACTTCACCGCTTATGCTACTCCGGCCGGTAAAATGCATCGATGAATCTCGTGTTCAAAACAGTGGTTCTGTACTTGTTTGGGATTCGAACCCGTAAAGGCACCGGAAAACGTTGTCGATCGCGCAGCGCGTGCAGACATGCGCGTTGAGTATCCGCAGCTACGCGGTGAGTTGCACCGAACTGCTTTGCCAGCGCCAGATTCCTGGTGCATTTCGATAGCTGAAATGGGGCCTCTAAATCTGCGGGTTCTCGATTCCGGCTCGGCTCACGCACTCGGTCCTCAGTGGAGGCCCGCAGGGCGAGATGAATGTTCGATACGCCTATTACGCCGCGATGTATTCGACCCGTCGCCGTGACCATAGCCTGCGTCTTCACGCTGACACATCTCGCGTCGCGAGCGCTCGAGGGATCATCTGGAACTGAGGGAAGGCGAGGACGGCAGGACGGAAATCATTACAGGCGCGACGACCTCCTGATCGTCAGGCTTCGTACTTGAGCCAGGTCTCCTACGAAGAAGGTCGCCGCCACTCCGAGGAGACCTGGCTCGAGGACGCAGCTCGGCCAACTAGGAGGTCGTCGCGCCTGGTAATGATTTCCGTCCTGGCATCCTGCACCTTGCCTCAGTTCCAGATGATGCCTCGAGCGCTCGCGACGTGAGATTTTGTGTCGGCGTGAAGACGCAGGCTATGGTCACGGCGACGGGTCGAATACATCGCGGCGTGATCCGGCGGCTCAACATTCATCTCGCCCTGCGGCCCTCACTGAGGACCAATGTCGTGAGCCGCCCCGTAATTGAGAACCCGCAGATTTAGAGGCCCCATTTCAGCTATCGAAATAGCAGGATTTGGCGCTGGCAAAGCAGTTCGGTGCAACTCACCGCGTAGCTGCGGATACTCAACGCGCATGTCTGCACGCGCTGCGCAATCAACGGTCACTCCGCATTGCCTTACGGGTTCGAATCCCAAACAAGGACAAACCGCTGTTTTGAACGCGAGATTCGTCGATCATCGCACCGAGTGGCGTAAGCGGTGAAGTCGACTCAGGTTATATGCGGCCGTCCGTGACAATCGGTGTAATATGCGCCAGATCCGGGAGGGGGCATCATGACCGACCGGCTTCGCCGCGCATCCACCGCCTCGGCTGTGGCCGTCTTGGCGCTTCTGGCAGCGCCGAGCACTCTGACCCAGAGCGCGCCCGCAGACCGTCCCAGCATCGTTTTCATTCTTTCGGACGATCACGCGTACAACGCGCTCGGCATCGCGGGCCATCCGCATCTGAAGACGCCGAATCTCGATCGGCTCGCGCGCGAGGGCGTCTGGTTCAGACAGGCTGCCGTTGTCACACCTCTGTGCGCACCGTCACGCGCCGCATTTCTAACGGGATCGTACGGTCACACCTCGGGATTCAGGACCAACAACAGGCCGTGGCCCGAGCGGTTTCCGCCGAGCTTTCTCAGCGTTGCCAGGGAGGCGGGCTATCGCACGGCGTTCATCGGCAAAGAGCATATTGACAACACGGATGAACCGCTGCCCGGGATCGACCGCTGGGTCAGCTTCGTCAACCAGGGCTGGTTCGTCAATCCGGCGATGAACATCGATGGCGAGCGCCGTAAGCTGACGGGGGCGAACGGTGATCTGTTGACGGACTTCGCGAGCGACTTCATTCGCGCCAATCGCCAGGGACCGCTCGCGATGATGGTCGCCTACAAGGAAGCGCACAGCCAGCAAACAGCGCCTCCACGCTTCGACGCGACGTTCGAAGACGTGCCGATCGCGCTTCCCTCCACTGGAACGAGAACAAATCGACGAAACCTGCGTTCTTCGTCCGCCAGCCGAACATTCCCGACTCCGGCTTCTCCGAACCGAATCCGGGCGGCAACCAACCTCCCGACCAGACGCTGCGCGATCAACTCGCGGTCAAGAAGATCCTCAACTACTACCGCTGCATCGCCGCCCTCGACGATTACGTGGGCCGCATCCGGCAGGCGCTAGAGGAAACGGGCCGGCTGGACAACACGATTCTGGTGTTCGCCGGCGACAACGGATACTTCCTGGGCGACCACGGCCGGTTCGAGAAGATGACCCCCCACGAAGAATCGGTGCGCATTCCCTTCCTGATGCGCTTTCCCGCGGGCATACCGCCGGCGACCGTCAGCGACGAGCTCGTGTTGAACATCGATTTGGCTCCGACGCTCTACGACCTGGTGGGCTTGAAGGGGCCCTCGGCGCTGGATGGGCGAAGCGTTCGGCCGATCTTCGAAGGCAAAGGCCGCGCGCGAAGCTGGCGGCAGGAAACTTACCTCGAATGGCAGGGTGTGCAGGAGTACGAGCCCGGCACCGCCGGCTACATCTTCACGCCGGAGCTCCGGCACCGCCTGCCGCGGCTGCGCCCCCGATTCCGACGTGGCGCGCGTTGCGGACGCGCGATTACAAATACGCCGTTTACCTGAACGGTGATCTGAGCGAGCTCTACGACCTGCGATCCGATCGACGCGAGACGCGCAATCTGATTAACGAGCCAGGAGAGCTGAAGCGGGCTTCTGGTGCTGCATCGTCGGCTCCGGCGCTCACCGACGAAACCCGAGATCCGTTGAAGCCCGTGATTCCCTCGGCTCCGTCCCGCAGATGCCCGCCGGGAGGCGCGATTGACCAGGGACGCAGGCCGTAATCACCGGGAGGCGCGTGGCGCCGCGGAAGCTGAAGGCCACAAGGAGTGTGCGGTCTTATCCGCGCTGTCACAGGGGGAGGGGCTGACCAGGGACCGAGAAGGAGCGGTATGCTAACCGCGAGAAGGACCCTAAGTCGCTTCCTATCGTCCTGCGCCATAAAGCAAACAGCCCCCGTTCCTAATTGGCGCAGACGGGGTGGTAGATCAACCCCGTTCAATAAGGAGCGTTTCGCGGACATTTGCTTTATCGACCACCGCCGCTCGCGAGCATTCGCTTGCGTCTGCCTCGTATGACGCGCCGGGCTCGCGTTACGGCGACCTTTACAGGAGGCGAAACCTGGGGACTCATACGTCACCGTAATTACGGTTTGTACTAAGCAGTCAAGAGACCGCATCGCGTACCCCCGCTATCATGCGCAAAAGGGCTCTCATGACAGACCGTGTGCACACGATCGTCTTCAGCGCCCTCTTGAATCCTTCCTTAGCGACAGCCTCTATGCTCAGACTCCAGTTCTGATCGGAAACAGTATCGATTATCGTAAAGCCGGGTTGACCCTCCAGCGCGCGTCGCCTTCCGTCGCTTATAACACCTCAAACAACGAATATATGGTCGTATGGTTTGATTTACGTAATCAACCGACGACAGGCAATGACGTGTTCAGCTAACTACTAATCCGTAGACGGTAGCCTGCTTGGGGGGAACATCCCAATTGCTATCGAGATAGGTTCACAGAGTAATCCGTTTGTCTCTTATAACAGCATCGATAACAACTATCTTGTTGCTTGGAAATCGCAATTCGATGGGCCGGGCAGTCCTGACTTCAACGATGCTTTTGGCCGCCTGGTATCGAACGGAGGCATACCCCTCGGCGGCGCGTTCCACATCTTTGATGCAGGCGATGAAATTTCGAGTGCCTACAACTCGCCGAATAATGAATATCTAGTGACGGGGCGTGGTGCGGGCATTGTCGAACAAAGAATTTCAAATGACGGTTCGCTCGTTGGCAGTGAAATCGTGATCAGCACAGCCGGTGCCCCTGCGCCAAACGGACAGGTTATCTATAACCCCACCACTAACGAGTATTTTGCGACGTGGCGGGACCAGGTAGAGGAAAATCTAAAAGGGCAGAGGATTTCAAGCACAGGAGTCTTAATCGGGACTCCAATCATCATTCCTCCCCGATTTTCCCAGAATCTTCAAACCCTACTGCCAGCATAGCGTTCGACTCCGCGAACAACCGGTATCTGATCGTATTTGCCAGGTTTCAAGGAACAGAGGTATGGGGACAGTTCGTGTCCGACGCCGGTGGGCTGATTGGATCCAACTTCCAGATCCAGACGACTAGTTCACGGATTGATACTCCATCGGTGGCGCATAGCAGCATCGATAACCTGTTTTTTGTGGTATGGCGCGACAGCAATGACGTCATTGGACAGTTGTTGTCAGAGACAGGCGTGGTGATAGGTTCTCCCCTTATTATTGCCAACGGGACAGCAGGTCAAGGATCTTCGGGAACGCACCGACCAACAACCGTCCACAACACGATGATGGTAGATTTCCTGGTCGTCTGGCAGGACATTAGAAACGTCTCACAGGGTGAACAGGATATTTTCGCTCAATTGGTGGGAATTTCGAGCGGCTCCACCACGCTCGTATACACTGGCGATACTTCGGGCGACTTCCACGACTCTGTCACACTCTCCGCCACCCTCACCCTCAGCGAAACTTCGACGCCGCTCGCCAACCAGACCATCACATTTACGATTGGCACGCAGAGCTGCACTGGCCTCACCAACGCGACAGGCGTGGCCTCGTGCAACATCACTCTCGATCAGATTCCCGGCTCCTACACGGTGACCGCCGACTTTGCAGGCACCGACGGCTTGAAAGGCAGTAGCGCGTCCGCAGCCTTCACCATCACGCGTGAGGAGACCACTCTGAGCTACTCGGGGGATACGGTCATCGCAAACAACACCACTGCGACTTTATCCGGCGTGCTGCTGGAGGATGGTGTCGTGGCCATTGCAGGCCGCACCGTCGTCTTCACCATTGGGACCGGTGGAAATGCGCAGACTTGTAGCGGCATAACGGATGCCGCCGGCGTCGCCGCCTGCTCGATCTTCCCGGTGAACCAGCCATTCGGGGTGGGCGTCGTTGCCGGCAACTTCTCCGGGGACGCTTTTTACCTGCCGTCCTCGGCTCAGGCAACCACGATAATATTTGCGCTCCTCGTTCAAGGCGGCTTTGTGCTGGGGGATAGGACCGCGGTGGTCGGGTCCGCCAACGTCGAGTTCTGGGGCGCCGATTGGTCGCGTCGGAACGTCCTGAGCCGGCGCCGGCGCTCCGAACGCCTTCAAGGGTTTCGCCTCGACGGTGAGCACGAACCCTCCGGCCTGCGGAGATACGTGGACCAGCCGGCCGGGCAACAGCGCAAAACCGCCGGACACGCTGCCACCGTTCATGGGCGTCCTCGTCTCCAGCACCAGTGCCGATGTCGGTCTGACCGTCTCAGGAAATGTGTCCACCATCGTCGTTGTTAAGACGGACGCGAAGCTACGCCCCGGATCCGGGCCATCCTGGCACGGGAACCGTGGTCGCGGTGTATTGCAAATAAGCGGTTCATTATCGACCGTGGGTCACGAGGTTCCCGGGCTGTACTGGGTGGAGGCCGGCGTACGGGCGAGTGGCGTATTACGCAAACGGAACGGCGTGCGATACAGGGCGTTCCATCTGTCTGAAGGGTGAGAACTATACCGCCGTCGCCAAGCGCTTTCGGCGCCACGCCGTTCGCCTGGCACAAGCGATTCGGGAGCCGCGTTACTGTGGTTTTGGTGTACTTCTTCGATGGCTGGTAGTTGGAAATTCGTGGTGGACCTGCCTGCGAACCAGTGTGGACCCGGATGGAGAAAGAAGCTGTCGAAGGGGAAGGGTTGAGCAGAGTCCGGGAAGGAGTGTTATGCTAACCGCGAGAGGCTTTAATGCTGCCCATCGTTCATCCCCACAGTCCCCGTGAGGCTTCATCCGTGGTCGGAGAGGAATCGCGCTGAGAGCCGTGACCGTGCTCAGCAGCGCGTTCCCCTTCGAGCTGACAAATGGCTGACAATCGGTAGTCGCTCGGGGTCGATTCGGGTAGGGTGGAGCGGTCGAAACAGCTTAGGAAAGTCGCGTGGAGTCGGTTCGCGTGGGTTTCAGTCGCCTCGTGGAATTGGCAAAGGTCGCGGGTTCAAATCGGGCCGTAATCTCTCTACTTCTCAGTCGCACGTCTTCAACAGTTTTGCCTGTAGCGATCGGCCCACAGCCGCACCCCAATTTTATTGAGGTTTCTGGTCAGGCTTCCTTCGGTGACCGCCCACAGGGCGGTGGCGGGAGCGGGGGAGGATGGGGCGGGTGACTCCTATCCGACTCGCGCGACCTCAGATACCAAGAAGCAGCGGCTCGAGGATTTTCTCAACGCCTTCATGGAGGTGCTGATCCGCAGCGCCTACAAAGAGAAGCATCGGAGGACTGAGCGGAGCGTGAGAACAGCGTCAGTAGGAGTTCGGCCGCAGCGCCCGGTCAATCATCGGATCCAACCCTCGGTCTCGCAACAGCGCCGAGACAAGGAATGGGACACCAGCACCGGCGTCGACTCGAAACGGATTGAAGTGCCGAAGGGCTCCAGAACCGAGTCGCGCCATCCATGCTAAGATCGCCCATTCCTCCAGGACAGGATCGCGCCTGCATTCCGAGACCGATCTGATGCGGACCGGGCATGTCATCGCGACTGACACCTTCAAGCTCACGAAGTGGTACTTCGACTGCGCTGGCGACGACGGTCGTACCGCGATCGGCTACTGGGTTTCCCTCGCCTGGCGCGGACTCTCGCTCACCTGGCAGTCGATCGTCGTCTGCGAAACAGGGCAAACGTGCCTCGAGCGTTCATCGCTCGGCGGTGGCGCGGCACCCGAGCACGAGCGCGATCGCATTGTCTGGCCGGCCAGCACGTTGGAATGTGTGTTCGCCGCGGACACTCGCCATCCGCTCCTTGCGCTGCGGCTGTTCGAGAATGCGGCTGGATTCGTCGACTGGCGATGCGAAGCCCCTGCGGCGCTGGTGGAGGTGGAGTGTGCCGGCGTGCCGCCGATTCGCGGAACTGGATACGTCGAGCAACTGACGCTGACCATTCCGCCGTGGCGGCTTCCCATCGACGGCCTTCGCTGGGGACGATGGATCGATGAAACAGCGGCTCATTACGTCGTCTGGATCCAGTGGGACGGAGCCGAGCAGCGTAGGTGGGTATTCGTCGACGGCGTGCTTGCCGCGCGGGCCGAGGTGGACCACACCTGCATCAGCGCTCCGCCGGCGAGGTTGACGCTGACGTCATCGTCGACATTGGGCGCGCGAGCGCTCGCTGACACCGCCCTGGGAATTCCGTGGCTTCGCAGACGCATTCCTTCTTCCGTGCTCTCGTTCCGCGAGACGAAATGGTCGAGTCTCGGAACTCTTCGATATCCTGGTGCGCTTCCTGTGGAGGGGCGCGCGATTCATGAGCGTGTGACGGTGCGATGAGGACTGTGACATTGAAGACTGGCTCGTGTGGATTTGTCGCCCGCCGCGTCGGCTACGCCTTCGTCTTCGTGGTCGCTCTTCCGGTCCTGCTTGTCATATGGTCAATTCGACTCGACGCGTGCCTCCGACTTCCTGCGTTCGCCGTGCCGGGCGCCGGATTGGCTCTGGCAATCGCTGGCGGCATGCTCATGGCAGCCGCGACACGGGACCTGTGGGTGTACGGTGGTGGATTGCCCAGCAGCCCCTTCCCCCCAGAACGGTACGTCACCCAAGGCATCTACCGGTTCGTCGCGCATCCCATCTATCTTGGCGCGGTCCTCGTCGCGTTTGGTGTCTCGCTGCTCGCTGGTTCTCCCGCAGGAATCTGGATTGTTTCTCCCACGCTTGCCATGGCGGCGGCCGCATTCGTGATTGGTTTCGAGCGAGACGCGACCCGGCAACGTTTCGCCACGGTTGCGACGCCGCTGCTCCGACCGCCCGCCGCGCGGGACGGCCCCCCGGCCGCGCACGAGCGTCTGTCGGTTTACGTGCTGGTGTTCCTGCCCTGGTTGGTGCTCTATCAGGCAGTCGAATCACTCGGCGTTCCGCACGACGCTGTCGTAGTGCATTTCTCCTGGGAGGCCGAGCTGCCAGTCCTGCCATGGACCGAAGCCATCTACGCGGCCACCTACGTCTTCGTGCTGTCGGCACCGATCGTCGCGCGACGGGGACGCGACCTCCGGGAATTCGCCATCAACGGACTCTGGGCCACGGCGATCATCATTCCCCTGTATGTGCTCGTGCCCTTGATAGCCCCCGCCCGTCCGGTTCCCGGCGACGGATTCTGGCAGGGTGTCATGCGCTGGGAGCGCGCGTTCGACCAGCCGGTGACGGCCTTGCCCGCCTTCCACGTCGTCTGGGCCTCCCTCGCCGCACGATTGTGGACCAAGTCGTACCCGCGGCAGCGACTCTTGTGGTGGGGCCTGCTCGCAGCCATTGCTGCGAGCTGCATTACCACCGGCATGCATGCCATCCTCGACGTCGTCGCGGGGCTGGCGGCGTATGTCGTTCTCGCACGATTGCCGCATGTTTGGCGGCGTGTCTGCGACGGGGCCGAATGGATCGCCAATGGATGGCATGAGACGTCGCTCGGACCGGTTCGCTTGATGAACCACGGGCTCTATCCGGCGTTGGGCGCCATGGCCGGTGTGCTCATCGCCATTCATCTCGCCGGCCGCGAATCTTCGTCCTGGATCGTTGCCATGACAGTGGCTGCCGTCCTTGGCGCCGGCCTGTGGGCGCAGCTCCTGGAAGGCTCCTCACAACTCCTCCGGCCGTACGGCTATTTCGGCGCTGTGGTGGGGGCCGTGCTGATCTCGTGCGCAGCCGCGCTGACAGGCGCCGACGCCTGGTTGCTTTTCACAGCGTTCGGCGTCGGCGCCACCGTGGCTCAGGCGATCGGTCGGATGCGCTGCCTGACGCAGGGCTGCTGTCATGGTCGCGAAGGGCCCCCGATGTTCGGCATTCGGTACCTCCATCCACGATCGCGAGTGACTAGGCTGAGCTCTCTGGCGGGAAAATCGATCCATCCCACGCCGCTGTACTCGGCTGTCTGGATGCTGCTCGTCGGCGCCGTCCTCCTCCGGCTCTGGGCAGTCGCTGCGCCGCTGCAGTTCATCGCTGCAACCTATTTCATTCTCGTCGGCCTCGGCCGCTTCGTCGAAGAGCATTACCGCGGGGAGCCACAAACAGCGGTCGTGGCAGGTTTGCGCATCTATCAGTGGCTAGCGATTGCCTTCGTTGTCGGTGGGGCAACGCTGACCACGTTCGGTGCGACGACGGCGCCCCCGGGCGATGGACTCGATCGAAGGGCCGTTGTGATGGCGCTCACGGTCGGTCTGATGACGTACGTGGCGTACGGCGTTGACTTTCCGAAGTCGAATCGCCGTTTCTCGCGGCTGGTCTAGGGGGTAGTGGCAGGAGTGCGGTTGTTGCGCACGAGCGCCAAGTGCGATGGCAGTCCAATGGCAGGACGGTGGCAATGGCGGGAAGACATAACGAGGAATTTGTTAATATCAGAACCCGGAACTATGGACAAGCTGACGACCACAATCAAACGCGAATGGCTCCGCGAGATTATAGCAGGACGAAAGCGAGTGGAGTATCGACAGCTCAAGCCGTATTGGACGAAAAAGCTGGCGACCGTAAAGGTGCCGTTCTCGCTTCGTCTAATCAATGGCATGAGCAAAAACGCCCCTGAAGTAACCGTGGTTGTGAATCGAGTGCACAAGAACTCGCGCACTCGTCAATACGAGTTGCGCATCGGCAGAGTCGTCAGAGTGAAGCGCTGGAACCGTCGCACTGAGCAACCGTTGTCGAGGGTGTAGACCCCAGCAATTTGGCTCGGCGACTGAGGCATGGCGACATCTCCTTGTTTCCCGGAGCGACGCGAAGATACGGTTTGATGAAGACGACTCTCCGACCGCTTTCCCTTTTCTCCTCCCACTTCCATGGGTCCGAGGGCGGGAAGTCTTGAACCACTCAAAGCGAAGGGGTTGTCATACGCGATTGCTGAGAATCAGATCGCGCAGCAAATACCGATGGCACTCGCTGTCTTCTGGGCAGTGACACATCAGCGTGACGTTCCCACGGCGAGCCAGCTTCTTTATCAGCCGCAAGGTGAACTTCTGACCGTGATTCTTGATGGTCTTGCTTCGTGAGTCTATGCGCCCGTCCATGAACAATTCCTGCTTATACTCGCGACCAAATTGTGCCCACGTCTTCGTCGGGTAGCTTCGCAGCAGCTTCTCACTCGGGCCTAACGACGGCATCCATACATCGTAACGGCTTGTCCGCATTCCGCGACCGCGAAAGCGCGTCACAAGAATCCGCAAGCCATCTTCTTCTCGGTCAATCGGTGTGTTGACGGATTTGGTTTTGAGCATCGCGGACCTCTGGGCAGTTCATTTCTTTTTGCGGGCGGCGACTGTCGGAGTAACTCCCTTGGCGGGCGTGTTTTGCTCGGCCGACTGATTCGCCTGTTTCGCCCTCCATTCGGCCCATCGCTTCTTCTGAGCGAAGCTGACGGCCTTCTTCGCTGCGGCTGACATCTTGCGCCTACGACGGCGGCTTGCTGCCACCCTCGGACCCATTTGTTGAGGGCTGTCTCGACTGCCCCGAGCAAGGTCGGGAAACGCACTATGAATCGCCTTAATCTCCCGCTGAAGCTCCACGAGCCGAGCCTCCGCACCAATCCGAGCCAAACGACGAAGTTCTATTTCAGTCATTGTGCTTTACTGTAATTCAAGTTGTCTGCGATGAGGTAGAGTGCCAGAGGAATTGTCGGCTGGCGCTACAGTCCGAAGCTGGCGGCGCTCACCGGAGCACGCCATGCCGAGAAAACGGTTGGGAAAAATGATTGTTGGTGGCGCGTTTCGCGCGTTGCCGCCTTCGGTACTGGGCATAGTGCGGGTGTTTCCGCCGCTTCTCTTTCTGAACCTCGCTTCGAGTCGTGCATCTGGCGTACCATCTCGGCGCAATTCGTCAAATCAATCCGACCCTGCGCGGACCAGCCGAGTCCAGTCGATCGAAATGAGGGCACCCACGACCGCGCCTGGCGACACTAGCGGGAAACAAATGGCGCGCTAAGGGAACGCGTGAGGTTGCGCTCCTGTGACACGTTGATCGAAGGCGAGGGCGGGTCGGACCGTCCGTAGGTCTACCGCGCGGCATGACGGGTTCGGCCCGGCGGCCCGAATCCTCGCGCCGCGTCGTCCAGCACCAGCACCCAATCCTGAGCATCGCCGCTCGACGGCGCGTGGAAGGTCTTGGCTCCGGACCGTGGAGTCTCCCCGGCGGCGCGCGCTGAGCCTTCACGCGGGTCGAACCACCATGCGCGCAGCATCGCTCCAGGCAGACGCGCGAGATCGACGGTGACCGCGCCGCCCGAGGGAAGGTACACAAGCGCGACGGCCCCGTCGGCCGCACGGGTAGCGCGCGCATGCGCGCGTCCAGTTCCGACATTGCCGACCAGCAGCTCCTGATCGGGAATCCGCGCCTGCAGGGAACGCGAGAGCATTAGCTGTTTGAGATGCGCCATGTGCTGCGCGCCAGGGGCATCGAGTGCCTGGTGCCACGGCACCTCGGCACCGAACACGAGCCGCTCGCCGGTTCGCGTCCATCGAATGAAGCTGCGATGCCCGTACGTGTGGCCGAAGCCGCCGGCGAACACATTCCAGTACGCCGCCCGCCTAACCTCCCACGGCGAGATGCGCGGCAGCGGCGGTTCCTTGGTCGTTCCGCCCAGCGAATGCGACGCTTCGTAGGCGACCTCCGAGTCGAAAGTGGGCTTTGGGGGCGCCCGGGCATAGTCGCGCTCGACTGTCGCATAGTTCGCGAAATCGCGTGCCGTAGTCGTCTGAATCATGTTGAAGTCGAGCCACGGCTCGTCGTGCAGGCGCTCCGACGACGAGTGATTGCCGCCCTTCGGGTGGTAGCTCATGAGCGTCGTCGACCAGTCGGCGGCGCCGTCCGGACGATCGATTCCGTTCACCCCGTCGGCGATGCCCTCCGCCAACGCCCGTATCATCGCGAGCCGGTCGGGGTCGTCAACGTCAGTGCCGCGGCGATGGGGATCGCCGCCGAGCACCCAGATGATGTGCGGGCGGTCAGCGTACCTCGTGCCGAGAAAGCGACCGTAACGATAGGCCACGCCCCTTCCGACAAGCGGATGATCGGAGGGAACGTTCACAGCCCACGCGGGGAGGAGGGCGACGTACAGTCCGTGGACCGCGGCGCGATCGATGATGTAACTGGCCATGTCCCAGTAGTCATCCCACAGGCCAGGACGAACACGCGGCGTTGCCCGATCGGTCTCGAACAGCGTATGGCCGTACGCATTCTTCCACTCCTCCTTGATCAGGGCAGCCTGGACGACCGTGAACCCCTGGGCGGCGCGAGTGGCGAAATAGTGATCCACGGCGGGCTGGTCGGCCGTGGGCTCCCGGACTGCCTTCTCGAAAAGCGACCAGGCCGTATCGCCGAGCCAGAAGAACGGTGCCCCGTCTTCACGCACGAGGAAGCGGCGGTCGGTCGAGACGCGAAGACGTGGCAGATCGGCCCGTGCGCTCTCGACGGGCACCTGCGCGGCGGCGGCCGCGAGTATCAGGCTGCTGGCGGCGGCTACCCGCCAATCAGTTGGCATCACTCGTTTTCCTCATTGCCGGGCCGGATGAAAACGGGGTGCGACGCCCTGCTGCAACCCACCCTCGCTACGGCCACTACAGGCCGTTGTCGAGGCCATATGATACGTCGCCGAAGCGTTCACGAAATGGACGGGACACGCGCCGGCACGACCATTCGAAGCCACGACGCCTGAGACGAAGGAGACGAAGGCACCGCCGTTCTGGGCGCGCTGCCAAGGGAGCGGTTGGATTTGCGAGCTGCACCCCGAGTTGACATTGCGCATGAAATCATGACGGCTGCCGAGGCACGGGCATCCGTGTGAGGCACCACACTGTCCCTCCGGCACGTATGCTACGGATGCTGGGGTCGCTGCGGAGTTAGGTGGTGAGCCGCCGGCGACCTGCTGGCGCGCAAGGGGCTGGTCAAAAAACGCCGTCGCCGTCATCACTACCAGCATCCCGGTGTCGTGCCGATCAAGACCGTGCAGCCAACGATCTCTGGACGGCGGACTTCAAGGGCCACTTTCGCACCCGCGATGGCGTCTACTGCTATCCGCTTACCGTCGCCGACCAGCACACGCGGTATCTCCTCGCCTGTCACGGTTTGCTCTCGACCAAGGGACTCGGCGTGCGCCCGGTGTTCGACCGGCTGTTTCGCGAGTACGGCCTGCCGCACGCGATTCGCACCGACAATGGCGTTCCATTCGCTACGACGGGGATCCACGGCCTGTCGCAGCTCAATGTCTGGTGGCTGCGGCTCGGGATTCAGCATCAGCGCACGCGACCGGCGTCGCCGCAAGAGAACGGCGCGCACGAACGAATGCACAAGACCCTCAAGGCGGAAGCCATTCGCCCGCCCCGCGCCACGCTCGCGCCCCAACAGCGCGCGTTCAACACAGGAATCGAACCGGAAATGGAAGCTGCCGGAGCAATCGGCAGCAAACCTGTTCCCCCTGAGTAGTCGCCCAGTGTCTAGCAATCCGCCGAGGACTCGATCAAATGCAGTATTCGGTGGGGCGACGAACAGCAGCGGTTCGTGCCGGTCAGGATTTGTCACCGACGCCGCGAGTTGGACGGTCCCTGATATGTCGCTGAGCCCAGCCCGAAAGCTTCAGAACGACCAGACCATTCAGGACGATGCCAGCGAGCACGATACCGACCATCGCGCTCCATCCGAGGTGCGAGAGGGGCTCGAGCTGAAGTGCCAAGCTCCAAGGGAGGGCGATGAGCACGAGTTCGATGGCAGCCAGACCTGGCATCTCGCTCGACTGCTGCAGCCGGATCACCGCCAAGACGGCTGCAGTCAGCACGAGCGTCAAGTAGATCAGCGGAACCTCGCCGACAGTCGCGAGACGGGTTCTCATGAGCGGGACACTCCCATCAAGAAATGGGATCGTGGCAGCAACGGCCCTCGGTCGCCCATCCTAACGCACAACCCCAACCCACCAACGTTGCCGTTTCTGCGTTCGCACTAACAATTTTGTTGCCCGGCTCGATGCGTGCGTGCGGCGTCTAATCTCACATGCGATTGTGCGTCCCGGCCAGCTTCTTCGCGGTGTTGCTCGCGGCCTCAGCTCTCCCGACCATGGCCTATTCCCAACCGCGGGAGATTGAGCCGGGTGAGGACTTTCCACTCGAGGACCACGCAGTCTGGCGGTTCGTCGAACGAGGTTTGAAGAACCAAGCGGCGGACCTTCAGCTCGCCAAAGCGCCGGAAACTCCGGAGACAGTCGCGCTCCTGCTCGACGCCTACCGCCCTGGTGACGCCCTCATGGTGCTTCGACGCATCGTTGACCGCCGGCCCGAACAAATGGGCGCTGCGTTCAAGGCCGCGTCTACGAGCGGACACCGCTTCGACGACGACGGTCGGGGCTACCGGTCGGCGCTTCGCGAAATCGTGGCGAGAGCACGGCAGCGCCTGCCCGAACTGACGCGCGAACAGGCGGCGGAAGCCGCGTGGTATCTGCGCTTCCTTGCCTTCCCTGCTCCGGGCGAAACACCAGCGCCACGGGCCGATCAGCTACGTGCCTTCATCACCGAGTACCAGGGACTCAAGCCGCTCTGCTTGCAGAGCTGTGGCTTCTCGACGATGGCGGAGAAATACACTCGCGCATCGCCGCCCTCGAGACGTTCGCGCGCGCTCATGCAGGGACAGCCATGGGGGCACAGGCGCTGTACACCGCGGCCATGCACTTGCAGTTCAACGCCCGCGAGCCGCGCGGCGCCGATCCCACCGAGCGCTTGCTACGCGTCGCAGCACTCGCTCGCGAGTTGCAGAGCGGCGCGTATCCGGACTGTGAATGGGTCCGGCGGGCGCCCGACCTCGTCATCGGGTTCTTCGCATCTGAACCGGAGTACGCCAGGGAGAATTTGCCGCGCGTCGTCGGCGTCTTTCGTGAGTTCCTCTTGAGGAACTTCAACGTGGCCGTGAATCCACTAGGGCAAGGCGTTGGCTACGTAATCACGAACAAGCTACCGGCACTCCTGACGGCGAGCGGAGGTGGACCGATCGCGGAGATCGACCGTTTTTTCCTCGATCTGGAAACGGGCGTGGCGGAGCCAGCCGCGGTGCGTTACGTTCGAGGACTCTGGTACCGGCAGCTCGCCGATGGTGTGAAAGACCCGAAGGAGCAAAACGAGTGGCGCCGGAAAGCGGACGCCACGCTGCTCGATCTCGCGCGTACTGGTGTGGGTCTCTACAACCGAAAAGCTCTGGCGTCGCTGGCGTCGATCAACTTCAAGGAGAGAAACTGCGGCGTCGCCATGGAGCGCTACCGAGAATACCTGTCGCGCTTTCCTCAGAGCGAGTGGTCATGGGTCGCCGGGCTGCGCATCGGGCAATGCGAGCAGGTCCTTGGCAACTGGGTTGAAGCGCGACAGGCATACGAATCCGTGACATCGGCGCGTCGCGCGTCGCCGCTCGCGCTCGTGCTCCGTCACACCTTTGCCGGGCGTGCATCTGAAGCGCTCGACGACTTCGAGCGCGCGCGTAATGCGTATGAGCGGGCGGAACGCGCCTGGGAACCGCGCTTCGCGGACCCGCACTTCGGTACCTACCAGTTCTACACGCGGCTGGACGAGGAGCCATGCAATGGATGCGATCCGCGCAGTAAACCCGACGTATCGAGAGAATGGCTGCGCCGGCGCTTAACACAGCTGAAACGATCGTTCAGCCTGCCCGGAGGAGCGCTTCTTGAACGTGGCCGGTTCTTCGTGACCGAGGGGGCCTGGCGGAACGCAGTCGCGCCGCTCGACGAATTCGTCCGGCGGTACGCGGATTCCCCAAGTGCTGCCGAAGCGCGGGAGCTGCTCACGCGCGCGAAGCTCGAGATCGCGCTACTACAGGCTGGGCCTGAAGCCACTGAGGAAGGCAAGCGTGCGGCACTCGCGGCGCTTGAATCGCTCGCCAAGGAGCCATATGGCTTCAGCGTCTTTGCGGCACAAGTCGCGCGAGCGACGCTTCACTCGATCGTCGATTCGACGTCTCGTGCCGCGGAGCTGATGTCGGACGCTCTGGCGCAGTGGCATGAGCACGGCGTTGCCCTGTTCGCGAAACGTTCTGCGACGGCGCTTCAGCAGGACGTCATGGACATCCGAGATGCCGTCTTCCATCCGAACGCCAATTGGCCGCGGCACGAGTTCAGACATCTCCGTTCTTCTGACAGTCCGCCGCCCTTCTTTGTCGCCACCCCGGACGTCCGCGTGAAGTTGCACGATGGCTCCGACGTGCGGGTGGAGGCCGCCTCCCGGCTATCCGCGAGGCCCGGCGCACTGCTGCTGGACGAGGAGCGAATTGCCGTCCTCGAACGCATCCTTACAGGGCTCGGTGGAACGAAGCGCCGTGCACCCCAAGCGGTCATGGAAACGCCAAATCAACCGATCGGCGGGGTGGAGCACATCCAGAAGTTCTGGAACCGCTTTTTTACGATGGGTCCCGGCCACTGGGGCGGGTGGATCCTCCAGACGTTCCCCATAGTGACGGAGGTCACGTTCATCGACGGGGCCCGCACGAGGGGCGCCGCGAGGATCCGGACCGGTTATCAAGGTTCTACGCAGCTGCTGACGAAAGGCGATGGCACGTGGAAGGTCAGCGGCACCAGCGGGCACTGGATCGAGTAAGAGGCCTGACCCTTCTCTTGACGGATGGCCACATCTGCGGCGCCGTAAGATGCTTGTTAGATCGGAAAAAAGACGGGCTGCTTCAGACGAAGCCAAGGAGGCGAAAACGACTGCAATTGCACTGCATTGTTGTGAGGTGAGTAGGAGTCTAACCTGCCAGCGTGTACGACAGTTGAGCGCCGCGGACCACTCGCGGACGTGACTTTATTCGGCGGTTTGCACGACACGAGCCGCGAACAGTTCGGTCCTCCAGCGTCGCAGGAATCGCACATTTATTTCGCGCAGCGCTTCGTCCGGAATACCGAGAAACAGCATTTCGACCTCTTCTAGCTTTTTCAACGCGCCATCAAAATCGCCGCGCGCTTCGAGAATCGCGGCCTCCACTCGCAACCGGAGGCCTGGAAACTTCGTCCCTTGCGGGATCATTTCCAGCCACTCTTCAGCCAGATCGACACGCTTGCGCCGTCGCGCCTGAAAAACAGCAGCGTCACTCATGACGATATGGCGTACTTCAGTCGGGACATTGCCCGAATGTGCCAGACACGTTTCGAGCGCCTGCGCCGCCGCAGCGTCGTCGTGCTGCCACCACGCGACCGCGTACCCGATCGAATGAGCGACGACTGTATCTAGTGACGCGTCGCGTACCGCAAGGGCCTTCGCGAGGAAGTCTGGCGACAACGAACCCGGTGGCACACCGTTGTGCACGTCATCGTTCAGTTTCGCCAGCGCGAGCGACCGCTCGGCCGGGGCCGGATTACGTAACAGGCTCAAGAGCCGTGTACCGTCGGACGGCATCGATCGATGCCGAAACGGCATCAAATTCGCCGCGCCTCCGAAAATCGAACAGAAGATGAACCCTCCTGAGAAGAAACCCTTGGTGACTGGCAAGAGGAGCACCGCGTATCCGGTCGCGAAGTTCGCGATGGGCCCTGCTAACACCATCGCAATCGCACGCGGGACGAGTTTATCGCTCTTGATTGGCATCATGCTGGCCGATCCACTTGCTCCGATTCCTCTTCCTCGAGATATCGAGACTCGGAAGCGGCGATCGAACTGGATGCGGCTGACCCGCATCGAGCTGAAACGAAAGCCCGCGCATAAACCCACGAGCACGTGACCGCTCTCGTGAACAAAAGTAACGGCAACACACGGGAGGACACTTGCCAATACAGCTCCGAACACCCGCACACCGATCGAGTGATCCGGTAGCGTCTGCAAAAAGGTCGCGTAGATCCAGGCGTTAAGCATCTTTGGCAGAGCGATCAATCTCGTTTATGCAAGCCGCTGAGTGAAGGGCTCACTCAGCCCCGCCCGTTGGAGACGCAACAATGGGGTCAGCTTCCTATCTCCTGCCGGACCCTTCGGGGAAGAAGGATGCGTACGGTCAGGCCTCCCTCGGTTGGGCCGCTGGGGAGGTGGCGGGGGCTGGGAGGATCGGTAGGCGGAGCTGGCGAGGATCGAAAAGGGGCCTCGCTCAGGCCTCGAGCCAACGCCAGTTCACCGTCCCCACCTCGTAGTTCCTCAGCAGACGCGCGTCGTCGTCCCGCGGAGTTGACGCTCGCCCACAGGCCGCGCCAGGCCGACTCACGCATCGAATGATCCAGTGGTCCCGTAACTCCAGCGCGAACAGCAGTATCGATTGACACCTCACGCGACTGTGTCGGCGGCAACCTGATTGCCTCGTCGATTGGCGACTTCACAGCAGGCGAGCCGGTGGAAACGGAGCAGGGAAGTAGGCACCCGCCCCGGGTATCCACTGCCCACATCCTGCTTCGACATTCCTCTCTTCGGCGGGAAATTGATACCCGCGTATCGAAGGAGTCAGAGAACGCGATGACGAGTACCGCGCGAATGCTGAGCGATCCGATCAACGGCGGCCTGGCATCCACCTTGGTTAGCCCCGACCTCGCGGACGTTGGTGGAGGCGGGATGGTGCGACGGGAGCTGACCACACACACATCGGCGGGGGTCGGCACCCGTCGCGTGCCGGATCGCCGCCGCGGTCCGATCGCGCTGCTGACCGCGGTCACCTCGGGGCTGAGCGTGGCGCGCGACGCTCGGACCTCGCGCGAGCGGTTGGAACAGGAGTTGGGCAGGCTCATTCGTGCGCGGTCCGTCGTGGTGCGCGAGGATGGCGTCGCGCGCGGACCCGGTGTGTGTGTCGAGGTGCCGGGCTACGGCCTCGAAGGCCGGGCGCGCCTGGAGGTGATGTTCGAGCCGGGCCGGACGCCGGATGGGTGGACGACCCAGTTGCTGGAAGTGGGCGCGCACATCGCCGCGCTGCTGCTGGAAGTCGAGCGGGCGCAGGCGCGCAGTGTGTTCCGGGCGAAGCCGGGCGGAGACGGCGCCGCGCCGCTCATTGGTTCGAGCCGGGCCATCAAGACGCTGCGGGAACGGATCGAGCGCGTCGCGGCGTTCGATTTCACGGTGCTCATCGAAGGGGAGTCCGGCAGCGGCAAGGAGCTGGTCGCTCGTCAGATCCACGAGCTCAGTAAGAGGCGGCGGGGTCCGTTCGTGGCGGTGAACTGCGCGGCCATCGTGGAGACCTTGTTAGAGGCGGAGTTGTTTGGCATCGAGGATCGGACCGCAACGGGTGTGCGCGGCCGGCGTGGCAAGTTCGAGCACGCGCACGACGGCACACTCTTTCTGGACGAAGTGTCCGACCTGTCACCTGCGGCGCAGGCCAAATTGCTGCGGGCGATACAGGACCTCTCGATCGAGAGAGTCGGCGGGTGCGGATCGCGGCGCGTCGACACTCGGGTGATCGTGGCGACGAACCGGCCACTCGCGGAATTGGTATCGCTCGGTCGCTTCCGTACCGATCTCTACTATCGCTTGAACGGCATCGACGTGCCGGTACCGCCGCTCCGTCACCGCCGCGAAGACATCCTGGAGCTCGCCCAATATTTCCTCGATCGTTACCGCGTCGTCCGACCACTGCAGTTGTCGCAGGCGGCGAGTGACGCGCTGTTGGCGTACGACTGGCCGGGCAACGTCCGTGAGCTGGAGCGCGTCATGGAGCGTGCCGTGGCCCTGGCGGGCTCGCCTTCGCTCGAATTGGACGATCTGCCAGCCGGGCTGCTGGGACCATACGAAGAAATACTGCTGCCCGCCCTTCGCGCGCGGGATGGCATGCGCGCATGGGCCAGTCGTTACGCACGTCTGGTGCTCGAACGCTGCGGGAACAACAAACGACGAGCATGCCGGGAACTGGGGATTTCGTATCACACGCTGCAGGCGCACCTCCGATACCGCGCGGGCATGCGTGCGTCGGTGCGGATAGGTCTGAGGTGGTGCCGGGAGCCTCCGGTGCATGTGTCCGGCGAGGCGGGGCGGCAGGGGTGCCGCCAGGGTCGCGTGGCCGGATCGAACGGTCCCTTCAAACGAAGAGGGGACTTCGTCGGAGGATCCTATGGCGCGGAATCACATCACCTGTACGTGTGGCACCCTGTCTCTGGTGCTGATGGTCATCCTGCTGCTGCCGCCGGCAGCTTACGCGCAGGAGGTGGATGAAGAGTACATCCTGCACCACCTCGGTCCTGCTGCGGAGGAGATGCAGTGGGCCGGGGTGGATGGCAGCGGGGACAGCAGCCCGGCGATCATCGAGATTGCGCAGCGATGGTTGATCGAACCGGCCTTCTGGGTTTCGCCGGACGAAGCGCGGATGCTCGCCCGGTCCGAACGTGAGGATGGGGAAGTCCGCGGCCGGATGGGATCACTGAGAGATCCGCAGCAGTCCTATCCGTCGCGCATGACCCTCGCGCGGTTCGGCGTCGTGACCGTGGCGTTGACCTGCGGACAGGCGCAGGAGAAGGCGCGCTCGGCGCAGCGATTGGCGGACACGCTCAGCAGGGTGTCTCAACTGAATGGCGTCGGCACAGGGTTGGTGGGCGTGCTCAGTCAGGGTGCAACACGTTTCGTGGGTCCTATGGCGTTTGCAACGATGGTTACAGGATTTGCGTCAGCGTGGGCGGGACAATTGGCTTCGGGCTACCGAAACGCTCCGTGTTTGGCAGGAGGTCATCAATGGCGGTTTCGACCGAACGTTCTGAAGACAACAACGCTTTCGCCAGACCCCTTCCCCGGCCGGTCTTCTTCACCTGGGCGACATGGGTGGCGGTCTGCGCCCTTGCATACTGGACCTACTTTCAGACTGCGGGGCCGCGCGTTTCAGTCGCGCTCTCACTCGGCTTCTGGAGCCTCGCGCTCGTCGTAGTGCCGATCATCGTCCTGCGCAGCAAAGAGCAGATGGGAAGCGTCGTTGCCGCAACTCTGACACTGCTCGGGTACGTCCTTCTGATGCAGGATGCGCTGAGATAGCCGGAGTTCCACGGGTCGGATGCCGTCGCTCGCCGGGCACGGTGTCCGACCATCTCGGTTGTTTGTGACATTGCGTCGCCCCGAGTGAGGTCGCCGCCGCAGGAGGTGAACCGTGGCGGGCCGCTTGGTCCATAATGTCCCTTGAGCGATCCAGCTCCTCGTATCCTCATGACGACCGTGTGTTGACGCTGGGCTCCATTGCGGCCGCCGCTGGAACCTTCGCCAACCGGAAGCAAACCATGGAAAACACCCTCGTGCGAACGGTGCTGTGTGCCGAATGCCACGCACAGATGCTGTGGACGCAGAATGCCTGGTCCGCTGGTGGCGAGACAAATGCCGCGTATCGTTGCCCCGACGGTCATGTCGTTGACCCGTCCACGACACGGCAATGCCCTGCGTGTGGCATCCACGACACGACGATGATGACGAGCGACGGCGGCCCGCAGCAGTTTCGCTGTGAGCGATGCGGGGAGTTGTTCACATTTCCCCGATCGTGACCGTCGACACAACTGACCGGCACTGGGTCAGAGCTTGTTCCCGCGACCGCTTCCCGCTGCAATCGCGCGTGCGAGCAGCGAGCCGCGTGAACCTTCGAAACCTTGACCCACAGCGGAGCCGCATAGTACCGTGGCGTGTTGGGCTTGCGCCGAGCGCCGCACTCTGCATCCGCGCACCCGCATTCGAGAACCCCAAGCCGGAACCAAGTGCCACGAAACCGGAACGGAACGCCCGAACCGGAAAAGAGAATCTCGAACCTCGAACGCGAATGACTCACCCAGCGTCGGCAACCCTGAAGAAGACGCCGTTGAACGGTCGGCACCGATCCCTCGGTGCCCGCATGGTCGAGTTCGGCGGCTGGGACATGCCGGTCGAATACTCGGGGATCGTCGACGAGCACCTGGCAGTGCGGAGCCGCGCCGGACTATTCGACGTGAGCCATATGGGGGAGATCGAGATCGCCGGCGCTGATGCGCTCAAAGCGGTGCAACAGATCGCCAGCAACGATGCGAGCCGTCTCGCCCGCAATCAGGCTCAGTACAGCGCGCTGACAACCCCCGAAGGTACCTTCGTGGACGACGTGCTGACGTATCGCCTGGCCGACGACCATTTCATGCTCGTCGTCAATGCCGCGAACATCATCAAGGATTTCAACTGGATTACCAGGCAGCTGACCAACTTCGGCGATGCCGCGGTCGTCAACACCAGTTCGCGGTACGCGTTGATGGCGCTGCAGGGGCCTGCCGCGCGCGATGTGCTCCAGACCCTCACGGGTGTGAACCTGTCCGACATCAAATATTACTGGTTCACGACCGGTGAGGTGGCCGGCGTGCGCGCGACGATATCGCGAACCGGCTATACCGGCGAGGATGGCTTCGAAGTATTCGTGGCACCCGCATCGGCGGAGCGAGTCTGGGACGCCATCCTGATGGCCGGCAAAGCCGCCGGGAGTCGTGCCGGCGGGTCTCGGCGCTCGCGACACCTTGCGGCTCGAAGCCGCGATGCGGCTTTACGGCAACGACATGGACGAAACAACGACCGTGCTCGAGGCCGACCTCGGATGGATCGTCGGCTGGAAGAAGGAGTCGTTCATCGGTGCCGACGTCCTTCGACGTCAGAAGCAACACGGTGTCACCCGGAAGCTGGCGGGCTTCGAAGTGATCGATCGTGCGATTGCGAGGCACGGCTACGACGTCTACGTCGATGGCGCAAAAGCCGGAGTGGTCACCAGCGGCACGCAGACCCCGTACCTGAAGAAGGCAATCGGCATGGCCTACCTGCCGGTCGAAAAGACGACGGTGGGGACGGAATTCGAAGTCGATGTACGCGGCCGCCGGGCGCGCGCGCAGGTGGTGGCGATGCCGTTCTATAAACGACCGGCGTAGTGAGTCGGCAGCGGCGGCACCGGACGCGATAAGAGGAGCGTAATGTATCCCTCCGATCTGAAGTACACGAAGGACCACGAGTGGATTCGCACGGGTGGAGACGAGGCACGCGTCGGCATAACCGACTACGCGCAGAAACAGCTCGGCGACGTCGTCTACCTGGAGCTCCCGGAAGTGGGGAAGCGGTTGAGCAAGGGTGATGTGTTCGGCACGATCGAGTCGGTGAAGGCGGTCTCCGAGCTATATGCACCGGTTGCCGGCGTGGTCACAGCCGTGAACAGCTCGCTCGCCGAGCGGCCGGAAAACGTGAACGCCGATCCGCACGGATCCTGGATGATCGCGCTGAAGCCAGACGACGCCGCCGGTGATGCCGACCTGCTCGATGCGGCGCAGTACACTGAACTCACGAAATGACACCAGGTTCGTTTCAGTCTCGCCATATCGGCCCCGACCCCGAAGCCCGCGACCGGATGCTCCGCACGATCGGCATCCCGTCGCTCGATGCGCTGATCGAACAGACGATTCCTCCCGGCATCAGGCTGGGCGGCGCGCTCGATCTGCCAGCGGCGCAGGAAGAGCACGAATATCTGCAGCACCTTCGCTCAACTGCGGCGAAGAATCGCGTCTCTCGGTCGTTCATCGGGATGGGCTATTACGACTGCATCACCCCGAGCGTGATTCTGCGCAACGTCTTTGAGAATCCCGGCTGGTACACGCCGTACACGCCGTACCAGGCGGAGATCGCCCAAGGGCCGCCTGGAATCGCTGCTGAATTTTCAGACCGTCGTTCGTGACCTGAGCGGGATGGAGATTGCCACGGCATCCCTGCTCGACGAAGCGACGGCGGCAGCCGAAGCGATGACGATGTTCCACCGGCTGCAGGCGCGGAAAGCGCCGTCGGGCGACGAGAGCGTGTTCATCGTGTCGGAGCGCTGCTTCCCACAGACGATCG
The DNA here is from genome assembly GCA_963804245.1 of uncultured Acidobacteriota bacterium. Classification (GTDB taxonomy): domain Bacteria; phylum Acidobacteriota; class Vicinamibacteria; order Vicinamibacterales; family 2-12-FULL-66-21; genus CAWDPQ01. Next base: position 272,689 of record CAWDPQ010000006.1, on the reverse strand, counting down.
ATGTGCTGCGTGGACGTGCCGAGCCGCTGAAGATCAAGCTGGAAATCGGCGATGTCGCGGCCATTCCCGCAGCGTTGCTCGGTCGTGCGTTCGGCATGCTCCTGCAGTATCCGGACGACCGCGGTGAAGTGCTCGACCTGCGCGCCACAATCGACAAGGCCCATGCGGCCGGTGCGCTCGTCGCCGTCGCGAGCGATCTGCTGGCGCTGACGCTATTGACGCCACCAGGCGAGATGGGTGCCGATGCGGTGGTGGGCAATTCCCAGCGCTTTGGTGTGCCGCTCGGCTACGGCGGTCCGCACGCGGCCTTCTTCGCGACGCGCGAATCATTCGTCCGGCAAGCGCCGGGCCGGATCATCGGCATATCCGTAGACGCGCGCGGGCACCAGGCGTATCGCATGGCCCTGCAGACGCGCGAACAGCACATCCGCCGGGAGAAGGCGACGTCCAATATCTGCACGGCGCAGGCACTACTGGCCAATATCGCCGCCATGTACGCCGTGTATCACGGACCGGCCGGACTGCGGGCGATCGGCGAGCGCGTCCACAGCCGTGCGCGCGCGCTCGAAGGGGGTCTCTCCGCTGCCAGCTACCTCCAGACGAACGCAGCGTACTTCGACACGTTGCGGATCGAGGGAGCGGACGTTCCGGCGGTGCGCAAGGCGGCGGAAGCCGCGGGGGTGAACTTCCGCTACTTCGACACGGCTGTGGGAATTTCCCTCGACGAGACCACTACCCTCGACGACATCAAGACCATCATCAGGATCTTCACGGCTGCGCGTGGACACGAAACCGGGCTGGTGATCAAGGAAGGCGCACCGTTTGCGTTGAAGGCGCCTGCCGCGTTGAAGCGGTCGAGTCCGTACCTCACACATCCCGTCTTCAACACGCATCATTCCGAAACACAGATGATGCGTTACATCCGAAGCCTGGAACGGAAGGACGTCGGTCTCGATACCTCGATGATCCCGCTGGGCTCCTGCACGATGAAGCTGAACGCCGCTTCCGAGATGATTCCGGTGACGTGGCCGGAATTTTCGCGGATGCATCCGTTTGCGCCGATTCCTCAGGCGGCGGGCTATCAGCAGGTATTCCGTGAGCTGGAAGAGGCTCTGTGCCGGATTACGGGACTGGCGGCCGTGTCGCTGCAGCCCAATTCCGGCGCGCAAGGGGAGTTTGCCGGACTGATGGCGATCCGCGCCTACCATCGCGACCGCGGCGATGCAGGGGCGAAACGTCGTGCTGATCCCATCGTCCGCGCACGGAACGAATCCCGCGAGCGCGTCGATGGCCGGGCTGAAGGTTGTCGTCACCGCCTGCGACAGCAACGGCAACGTCGACCTGGCGGACCTGCGCAAGAAGGCGGAGCAGTACCGGGATTCTCTGGCGGCGCTGATGGTGACCTATCCGTCAACGCATGGCGTGTTCGAAGAAGAAATTCGCGAGATCTGTTCGATCGTGCACGAACACGGCGGGCAGGTGTACATGGACGGCGCCAACATGAATGCGCAGGTCGGACTGACCAGTCCCGCTGCCATTGGCGCCGATGTCTGTCACATCAATCTGCACAAGACATTTGCGATTCCGCATGGTGGCGGCGGCCCCGGCATGGGTCCGATCGCCGTGGCCCGACATCTCGCCCCGTATTTGCCCGGTCATCCGGCAGGCGGTGTCGGTGGTGAGAAGGCGATCCCGGCCATTGCCGCCGCGCCGTGGGGAAGCGCGAGCATCCTGCTCATCTCCTATGGCTACATCCGCATGCTTGGCGCCGAAGGTCTGACGGATGCGACGCGATACGCGATTCTGAACGCGAACTACATCAAGGCCAGACTTCAGGGGCACTACGACGTGCTCTACGCCAACCACAACGGCCGTGTCGCGCACGAGATGATTTTCGACCTGCGTCCGTTCAAGCATGGGTCGGGGCCGTCGATCGACGAGCAGGACGTGGCGAAGCGGCTCATGGACTACGGCTTTCACGCCCCGACGGTATCGTTCCCCGTGGCCGGGACGATGATGATCGAGCCGACGGAGAGCGAGTCGAAGGACGAGCTCGACCGGTTTTGCGATGCGCTGATTGCCATCCGAGCCGAAATTCAGGCAGTCATCGATGGCGTAGCAGACCCGCGCGACAACGTGCTCAAGAACGCACCGCACACGGCTGAAGACGTCGCTTCCGACGACTGGTCCCATCCCTACACGCGGCAGCAGGCAGCGTTTCCGTTGCCGTTCGTACGCGCGAACAAGATCTGGCCGGCCGTCGCACGCATCGATAATCCGTACGGCGACCGCAACTTGATGTGCGCGTGTCCGCCGGTCGAAGCCTTTGCTGAGCAGGAGCTCGAAGCGAGGTAGCTCTCAAGGCTCGGGGGCTCGGGCTCGGGCTCGGTCGGCAGCTCGGAAATCTCAGGTCCGCGTTGCTCCGACCGCTCGCGTCAGCTCATGGGCTCGCTTGCGATACCCCTCGAGCAGCGCCTTGAAGATCGGACCAGGCCGCCCGGAGCCGATGACGCGATGGTCGACGGCTACGACGGGGCTCAGCTCGCGCGTCGTGCTGGTGATGAAGATCTCGTCAGCCGTATCGAGGTCGGCGGGGAAGAGCGTCGCGTCGCGAACCTCGATGCCCGCGTCGCGCCCGACCTCGAACAAAAACGCACGGGTCACACCTTCCAGCAGGCCGGCTTCCGATGCGGGCGTGAGCGCAACCCCGTTCCGCACCAGGAAAAAGTTGGACTGCGAGCACTCCGACAGTTCGCCGCGATAATTGCACATCAGTGCTTCGTCGCCGCCGTGCCGGTGTGCTTCCTGCATGGCCAGCGCATTGTTCAGCAGGTTGTTGGACTTGATGATCGGATTGACCGATCCGGGATGGTTGCGCAGGATCGAGACCAGCGAAATCTTGATGCCGTCGTCGAACACCCGGGACGGAGGCTCGTCGAGCGGCTTGACGATGATGACGAGCGATGGCTCGGGTGTAGCGGCGACGTCGTAGGTCAACTCGCCGACGCCGCGCGTCAGCAGCACGCGGATGTAGGCCTCGCGCATCTGGCCGGCTGCCGCCACCGTCTCGTCGATGCGCCGCGCCAGCATCGAATCGTCGAAGTTCACGCCCAGATGAAGATGGTCGGCGGAGGCGCGCAAGCGCCGCACGTGGCGCTCGAAGAGGAAGGGCACGCGATTGTACGTGCGCAAGGTCTCGTAAACGCCTTCGCCGTACAGAAAACCGTGATCGTAAACGGGAATGACCGCCTCGTCCGCAGGCGTGATCTTTCCGTTGACGTAAACCGCGCCCTTCACCAGATCCTCCCCATCAAACCCGTGATCGCCAGCCTCGATCGAGTCGAGAAAAACTACGAATCTGGACGCGGAATGTCGCCGTGCGCGCGCGCCAACGTTCGTTGACGGAGTCTAGCACAAGAGGTTACGCTCACTTTCCGATGCGCGTGCTCAACACCAAGCAGATGCGCGAGGCTGATCGCCGCACGATTCACGACATTGGCATTCCCTCGATCGTGCTGATGGAGAATGCAGGACGTCAAGCGGTCGCGGCGATGGAAGCGGCCTTCGACGATCTCACCAGCAGTCGCGTTGCCGTGCTCTGCGGGCGGGGCAACAACGGGGGAGACGGGTTCGTCGTGGCCCGCACGTTGATTCAGCGTGGCGTCGAAACGTCGGTGTTCCTGATCGGCAGCGTGAGCGAAGTCCAGGGAGACGCGCGAACGAATATCGAGGTGCTGGGCCGCATCGGGCTGACGATCGTCGAGATTACCAACGCACAGGAGTGGGAGCTTCACTTCAGCGAGATATCGGAGTGTGACGTTCTCGTCGATGCGATGCTCGGCACGGGTTTCCACGGCGGGCTGACCGGGTTGCTGCAGACCGTGGTGGCCGATGTGAACGCGCTGGGAGTGCCGGTTGTGGCCATCGACCTGCCGACTGGGCTGTCGGCGGATTCGGCGGAGCTCGATGGCGAAGCGATCGAGGCATCCATGACCGTGACCCTGGCCGCGCCGAAGATCCCGCTGATCTTCCCGCCCGCCGATACCCATGCCGGCGATCTGGTCATCGCCGACATCGGCATTCCGCTTCCGATCCTCGATGAAGTCGAGGGCCCGTACCTCGAGCTCCTGACGCGCGAGCGAATGCGCGAGATCGTGCCGGCGCGCGCCGCCGAATCACACAAGGGAGACTTTGGCCGGGTGCTCATTGTCGCCGGCTCGCTCGGACGTACCGGTGCGGCACATCTGGCCGCGCTCGGTGCCCTCCGTTCGGGCGCCGGACTTGTCACGATCGCCACGCCACGTTCGTGCGTTCCAATCGTGGCCGCGTTGGCACCCGAATACATGACCGAGCCGCTCGATGAGACGCCTTCGGGCGGTATTCACTTCGCCGCGCTCGATCGGCTGTTCGAAATGAACGCGGACGTGATCGCCGTCGGACCGGGCATCGGGCGCGACCCCGGCACCGTTGCGTTCGTCTACGGTCTGCTCGAACGGGCCGGCGTCCCCGTGGTGATCGACGCCGATGCCCTGAACGCGTTTGCCAGCGAACCCGATCGGCTGATGGGGCGTGATGGCGTCGACGTGATCGTCACCCCGCATCCGGGGGAAATGGCGCGGCTTGCCGGCACGTCGATCGAAGCCGTCCAGCGCGATCGCCTCAAACAGGCGCGCGAGTTCGCCGCGAGCCATCGCGTGCACGTGATCTTGAAGGGGCATCGCACCGTCATCGCCGGCCCCGACGGACGCTCGTTCGTCAACCTGACTGGCAACGCCGGCATGGCTACCGGAGGTACGGGGGATGTGCTGACCGGCATGGTGGCCGCTTGGACGGCGCAACTGCTCGACGCAGAGGCCGCCTGCAAGCTTGCGGTGTACCTGCACGGCATGGCGGGCGATCTGGCCGAGTCGGTCGAAGGGGAGACAGCCCTCATCGCCTCCGATCTCGCCTCTCGACTCGGTGCCGCCGTGCTCGAGTTGACCGGACGCCGCCAGCCCAAGCGCGAGTCGTGAGCGCGGATCCTACCGTCACTGCCAGCGAAGAAGAGACAGAGCGCGCAGGCGAGTTACTGGCTCGCCGTCTGCGACCGGGAAGCGTTGTTCTCCTGTACGGAGAGCTCGGCGCGGGCAAGACCGCGTTGGTGCGCGGCCTCGCGCGCGGTCTGGGTGCGCCGACCGACGAAGTCTCGAGTCCGACTTTCACATTGATTCAGGAGTACGCGGGCACCAGCGTCACGCTGTACCACGTCGATCTATATCGCCTGTCGCCGCAGGAAGTAGACGAGCTCGGCCTCGAGGAGCTCGTCTCCGGCGAGGGCATCGTCGCGATCGAGTGGGCCGAGCGGTGGGCCGGGCGTCCAGACGATGGGTGCGAGGTGTGGATCGACCACATCGGTGACGAACGACGTACGATCCGATCGAGTCGGTGCGGTTGACGGAAAAGGGGACTGTCCCCTTTCTAGAAGCGCTGGCTCGGCTCGAGGCGGATGCGGAAGTCCACGTGCTGCACCTGACCCTCGCGCCGCACCGGGACGAACGGCGCCGAAATCACCCTCGCGTTCGGACGCGGCGCGCTCGGTGCCGCTCACGATCGAATCGTCCGCGAAGTGCAATTCCCCGGCGTGATAGCGCTCGCCGGAAGCGGTGAAGACGTTGAAGTGTACGTGTTCGGCAACCTTCCGACCGGGATAGGCGCCGGGGCGGATGGTTTGGAATTCGAAGCGACCTTCGCCGTCCGTCTGCGCCCAGCCTCGGAGGCGCCAGGACAGATTCGACGTACCTGGCCGGTCGTATAACCCGTCCTTGTCGGTGTGATAGGCGAAGATGACGGCGTTGGCGAGCGGCGTCTTCCGATCGGCCGCATAGGCGCGACCGTGAATGACCAGCGGAGTGCCGGGTTCGCTTTCGGGCGCGATACGGGCCGTTGCCGCGAGTTTTGCCGGCCGCGCCTGCTGTGCACGCTCGAGCGCGCGAACGAACTCAACATCCTGAGCGGCGACGTGTGTCGTGACGAGCAGCGTGACGGCGGAGAGAAGAAGACGTTCGAGCATGCCCTTAAGACGTTGAAAGGGGAGAATCCGTTAACCGTCTTCGACGCTCGTAGCGCGGCGCTTTAGCGCCGCGGCAGGAACGCGGGGGTAAACCCCCGCGCTACGGGCGTCCGCTGCGCGCGCGTCCTACTCAACTCGATAATTCGGTGCTTCTTTTCTCAGCGCTCGCGGGGCCCCACCCCCGCTCGCTGCGCGCTCCGCGGCCCGCCTTCGGCGGGCTCCCCTCCAGCGCTGCGCGCGCTTTCTACTCAACTCGATAATTCGGTGCTTCTTTCGTGATGATTACGTCATGAACGTGGCCTTCGCGGTGGCCGGCGGGGGTGACACGGATCATCCTCGCGTCGCGCTGCAGAGTGGGGATGTCGGGGCAGCCGCAGTAGCCCATCCCGGCGCGCAGCCCGCCGACGAGTTGATGAATCATGCCGGCAACGCTGCCTTTGTGAGCGACGCGGCCTTCGATCCCTTCGGGCACGAGCTTTTCGCCGCTCTCCGGGTTGGCGTCGAGATCGAATTCATCCTGGAAATATCGATCGCGGCTGCCGCGCCGCATGGCGCCGAGCGAGCCCATGCCCCGATACTCCTTGAAGCTGCGGCCCTGATAGAGGATCAGCTCCCCCGGACTTTCATCGGTGCCGGCGAAAAGGCTGCCGATCATGATCGAGCTGGCGCCGACGGCGACGGCTTTCGTGATGTCTCCTGAATAACGGATGCCGCCATCGGCGATGATCGGGATCTTCCGCGGTGCCGCAGCTCGCGCACACTCGGCAATGGCCGTGATCATCGGAACGCCGATGCCGGCGACGACGCGAGTCGTGCAGATGGATCCGGCGCCGATGCCGACCTTGACGGCGTCGACGCCGAGATCGATCAGCGCCTCGGTGGCTTCAGCCGTCGCGACGTTCCCCGCCACGAGATCGACATCGGTGAACTGCCGGCGAACCCTTTTCACCATGTCGAGCACGCCCTGCGAATGTCCGTGCGCCGTGTCGATGACCATGACGTCGACGTGCGCTGCGACGAGCGCTTCCGCGCGCTCGACCGCATCCCGTCCTACGCCAATCGCCGCTCCCACCCGCAGCCGCCCGAGCGAGTCCTTGCAGGCACTCGGGTACTTGACCATCTTCTGGATGTCTTTGACCGTGATCAGGCCCTTGAGCATGTAGCGGTCGTCGACAACGAGAAGCTTTTCCACCTTGTGCCGGTGCAGGAACGCGCGTGCTTGTTCGAGCGTCGTGCCGACCGGCACGGTGAACAGCGGATCGCGCGTCATGATCTCCGAGATCGGACGATCGAGATTGGTTTCGAAGCGCAGGTCGCGATTGGTCAGGATGCCGGCCAGGCGCCCTTCCTTGCTGCCGTCCTCGGTGATCGGCACGCCTGAGATCCGGTATTTCTTCATCAGGTCGAGCGCTTCGTAAATCCGATTGTTCGGCGACAGCGTGATCGGGTTGACGATCATGCCGCTCTCCGACCGCTTCACACGGTCGACTTCGGATGCCTGCTCCTCCACGGTCAGGTTCTTGTGGATGATGCCGATGCCGCCCTGCTGCGCCATGGCGATGGCCAATCCCGACTCGGTCACCGTATCCATTGCCGCGCTGAGCAGTGGCGCGTTCACTCGGATATGACGGGTGATCCAGGACGACACGTCGACCGCACTGGGCAGCACGTTCGAATGCCGCGGCACCAGCAGCACGTCGTCGAACGTCAGCGCCGTGGTCAGGCCTATCGAGATCTGGTCGGTATTCAGGACGTCTGTCCGAGTTTCCATTAACGCCTCAAACTAAGAAGGCCGTCGGCACGCAGCACGTCGCACGTCGCACGTCGCACGTTTACGCCCCATGACACTTCTTGAACTTCTTGCCCGATCCGCAGTGACAGGGGTCGTTGCGGCCGATTTTTGGCTCGTCGCGGCGTACCTGCTTGACCACGTCATCGCCGCCCGTCCGCGCCGGACGCGGCGGTTCCGCCACGGCGCTCGCGCTGCCGGTGCCAATCGCGCCGAAGGGTGAGGGCGCCGGAGCGTGCGCACTCATCGTGAGCTGAGGTGATCGTCGCGGCGGCGGCTGCCGGACCGGCGCGGCATTGGGATCGTCGCTGCCCACCATCGGCGTGAGCCGCCACAGATAGCGGACGATCTCTTCCTCGATCCGATCCTTCATCGCCGAGAACAGCGCGAAGCTCTCCTTCTTGTACTCGACGAGCGGATCCTTCTGACCGTAGCCGCGAAGTCCGATGCCTTCCTTCAGATGGTCGAGGCTGTAGAGGTGGTCCTTCCACTGCGAGTCGACGATCTGCAGCATGATGTCGCGTTCGACGCGGCGCAGCACCTCGGTCGGGATGATCGTTTCTTTGCTCTCGTACTTCCGCAGGACGATCGGCCACACCGCATCGCTGATGTCCTCGCTGCTCAACGCGTCGATGTCGAGGGCGTCGAGCTCGGCGATGTCGAGGCCGTAGATGTCGGCGATGCTGTTCTTGAGCGCATCCAGGTCGCGATTTTCCTGATCGACTTCCTGACCGGCATACGTGTCGACCGTGCTGTCGAGCAGCTCTTCGGCGAGGGTCATCAGGTACTCGCGGCTGCCGACGGCTTCTTCTTCGGTGATGTGAATCTGGCCCTCGAGCAACTCGCGGCGCAGCGCGTATACGCTCTCGCGCTGCTTGTTCATGACGTCGTCGTACTCGAGGAGGTGTTTGCGGACGGCGAAGTTCTGCGCTTCGACCTGTTTCTGAGCGCGGGCGATGGCGTTGGTCACCATCTTGTGCTCGATGGGAACGCCTTCCTCCATCCCCAGACGCTGCATGAGGCCCGAAATCCGGTCCGAGCCGAAAATGCGCATCAAGTCGTCTTCGAGCGACAGGTAGAAGCGTGACGATCCGGGGTCGCCCTGGCGGCCGGCGCGTCCTCGCAGCTGGTTGTCGATGCGGCGGGCTTCGTGACGTTCGGTGGCGATGATGTGCAGCCCACTGAGATTCACCACGTCATCGTGCTCGGTGTCGGTCTGCTTCTTGAACGCCTGGATGATTCGTTCGTAGGCGAGTCGCCCGACGCGATAGAAATGATCGAGATGGTAGAAGTAGACGAAGTCGTCGTCGTCGACGAACTTCTCCTGGCCCTTCGGCAGTTTTTCGGCGATTTCGTCGGCCAGGGTCTGCTGCCGCGCCATGAACTCGGGGTTGCCGCCGAGCAGGATGTCGGTGCCGCGGCCGGCCATGTTCGTGGCGATCGTGACAGTGGCCTTGCGGCCCGCCTGCGCAACGATTTCGGCTTCCTGGGCGTGATACTTCGCGTTGAGGACGACGTGCTTGATGCCGCGCAGCTTCAGCAGCTTGGACAGCCGTTCCGACTTTTCGATTGAGACCGTGCCGACGAGCACGGGGCGGCCCTCCTGCTGCTTCTCGATGATGTCGGCGACGATCGCCTCGTACTTTTCCTTCTCGGTGCGGTAGACGGTGTCCGGCTCTTCCACGCGTCGCAGCGGTCGATTGGTCGGCGCGACCATGACATCGAGCTTGTAGATCTTCATGAACTCTTCCGCTTCGGTGTCGGCCGTGCCGGTCATCCCAGCCAGCTTCGAGTACTTGCGGAAGTAGTTCTGAAAGGTCACGGTCGCGAGCGTCTGGTTCTCGCGCTCGATCTTGACTTTTTCCTTGGCCTCGACCGCCTGATGCAGTCCGTCGCTCCACCGCCGGCCGGGCATGAGCCGGCCCGTGAATTCGTCGACGATGACGACCTGGCCGTCCTTGATCATGTAGTCCACATCGAGCCGGAACAGCGTGTGTGCCCGCAGTGCCTGGTTGATGTGGTGGAGCAGCGGCATGTTGACCGGGTCGTAAAGGCCACCCGGCTGTAGGCGGTGGGCCAGCATGCGCTCCGCCTTGGCCATGCCGGTCTCTGTCAGCGTGACCGTTTTGTGCTTCTCATCAACCAAAAAGTCGCCGGTCTTTTCGAGCTCCTCGCGATCCTCGGCCTTGACGTTGCCCTGCGTCACCGCTCCCGGCGCCAGCTTCGGAATGATTCGATCGACCTCGTAGTAGAGATCGGTCGACTCCTCAGCCGGGCCCGAAATGATCAAAGGGGTTCGGGCTTCGTCGATCAGAATGCTGTCGACCTCGTCGACGATCGCGAAGTGATGACCCCGCTGCACGTAGTGCGCGAGGTCGAACTTCATGTTGTCGCGCAGGTAGTCGAATCCGAATTCGTTGTTGGTGCCGTACGTGATGTCGCAGTTGTAGGCGACCTGCCGCTCCTGGTCGTTCAGCTCGTGCTGGATGACACCGACGCTCATGCCCAGGAAGCGATAGATGCGGCCCATCCATTCGGAGTCGCGGCGCGCCAGGTAGTCGTTGACGGTGACGACGTGAACGCCTTTCCCCTCCAGGGCGTTCAGGTAGGCAGGCAGCGTGGCCACGAGCGTCTTGCCCTCACCGGTCTTCATTTCCGCGATCTTTCCGCGGTGAAGGACGATGCCACCGATGAGCTGCACGTCGAAGTGCCGCATGTTGAGCGTGCGGCGCCCGGCCTCGCGAACGACGGCAAAAGCCTCCGGGAGCAGATCTTCCAGCGACTCGCCGTCCGTGACACGCTGCCGGAATTCACCCGTCTTCGCGCGCAGCTGTTCGTCCGAGAGCCGCTGAGTTTCAGCTTCTTTCGAGTTGATTTCGGCGATCAAGGGGCGAATCCGCTTCAGCTCGCGCTCGTTCGCGGTGCCGATGACCTTCGCCAGCAGGGTGTCGACAATCATTCAGGGGAGTTTCAGTGTTGGTAAAAAGATTGTACGGGATGGAGTCGGGGTAGGCAAGGATCGCGGGGCGTTTCAACGGCGGAAATGCGCGCCAGGATGGGCGATCGCTCCGGATGAGTTCGATATGGTCGGGCAATTGCAGAAGGGCTGCGGCGAACGACGGAATAGGGGTCGGAAACAGGGGTAAGTACGCAGTCCTCGGGCACAGATGGGCAATGGGTGGGGAAATGAAGGTATCGGTGGTAATTCTGTTCGCGCTGCTGATTGCCGCGACGGCGGCGACAGCTCTCGCGTTCGGCACTCGACCATGACCGCCAGCGTCTCGGCGGTCGCGTCTCAGGCGGCGGCGGGCTCAGGTGAACCGGCGTTCATGCTGCTCTCCGGGAGCGCGCTTCTGGGGCTGGCGGGCGCACTGAGGCGGTTTACGTTCTAGAATTCAGCAACACGACGGGTGACCGCGAAAAAGAGGCACCAATCGAACGCGTGGCCGGCGCTGACGACGGCCGTGTGAGGACGGCGAAAGTACCCTGCGAAGTCGGAAGGAGGCAAGTGGATATGCGACGTGTGTGCATGTCGCTCACGCTGGCGGTGTTCCTCCCGCTGAGTGCCTGGGCGGACCCTGTAAGCGTTGACCTGCACTCTGCAAACGGCGCCATCGTGTCAGTTTCACCCAGCACGAACGGGATGCACATTGATTTGGGTCAATTGCAGCTCACGGGGGCCGAGTCGAGTGCCCTTTTCCTCTTCGGTGGCCTGAACGTCTATACCGACTACACGGTGCTGCTCAACCTCGCTGGTTCGGGATTGGACAGCCTGAGCTTCGAAGTGCTCGACGTCTTCGGAGATGGAGACGACGGTCTGGATCCATCGTCGCAGCCGTCGTACCTGCCGTCTGGCTACTCGACGTCTAACGATTCCGACGGGTTCAGCTTTGCGCAGAATTCCGGCCTCGCCCGGAGCGCGGTGTTCGCCGGTGGCAGCGCGACGATGACCGTCGACGAGCGGACGAATCGTGGCGATATCCTCATGTTCAGCGGGTTGAGTGGGACCGATGAGGTTCGCATCAACTTCGGCCTTCGTGACGCCGTAGGCGGTCGTGACTTCCTCGTGCGTCTCGTGGCATCCGGCGTCGACGCGGCCAACGCGCCGGAACCGGCGTCCTTGCTGCTGCTGGGAACGGGACTCGCCGGTATCGCAGGCGCCTATCGGCGGCGGCTGCTGCAGGCTCGCCGGGCATAGGATCGATGAACCGTCGCGGTGCCGCCATCGCGGCGGTGGCGGTCGCGATCGTTGTCCTGTATTCGGGAACCCTCTCGTCGCTCGTCAAGCACTGGGCGAGCGACGACGATTTTTCTCATGGGTTCTTCGTCGTCCCACTGGCCGCATATTTCCTGTGGGAGCGGCGGGACGCGTTTCGCCGCACACCTCTCGAACCTTCACTCTGGGGCGCAATTCTTCTCGCCGGCAGCCTGCTCGTCTTCGTTGCCGGCCGGTTCGGGGCGGAGCTCTTCCTGACGCGCGTGTCGTTCGTCGGCGTCCTTGCCGGTACGCTGCTATTCCTTTGCGGCTGGCGATACCTTCGGATTGCCGCGTTTCCCCTGGCCTTTCTCCTTCTGATGATTCCGTTGCCGGCAATCATTTTCAATCAGATCACTTTTCCGCTGCAGGGGATTGCCGCGCGGGCGGGTGAAGCCGTGATTGCAGTCGCCGGCGTGCCGGTGCTGCGTGAGGGGAACATCCTGCACGTGCCAGGGCGGGCCCTGGAAGTGGCGGAGGCCTGCTCGGGCATTCGGTCGCTCACCTCGCTGCTGATGCTCGCGGTCGTGCTCGGCTACTTCACGGAAAGGCGCACTGGGGGACGCGTGCTCATCGCCCTCGCGGCGGTGCCGATTGCGATCCTGGCGAATGCCGGGCGCGTCGCGGGCACGGGTCTCGCCGCGTATTGGGTGAGCCCGGCGGCGGCTGACGGTTTCTTTCACACGTTTTCCGGTTGGCTGGTGTTCATCGTGGCGTTTGCCGGGTTGCTGGCCGTGCAGCGACTCGTCGAGGCCGCGCGACACGGCAGTGCGCGCTGGAGAGAGGCCCGATGGTCGCCCGCGCCATAGTCGTCGTGGCATTGCTCGCGGTGGCAGGGGGCTACACGGCCCGCGCTGGTCATACCGACGTCGCCGTCTCGCGGCAGCCGCTGCGAACGCTGTCGACGAACATCGACGGCTGGCAGGGATTCGAAGCGGCGCCGTTCTCAGACGACGTGGTGGCGCAGCTTGGCGTCGATGATTACATCAATCGTCGGTACGTCCATGGCGGGTTACCGGTGACCGTGTACGTCGGCTATTACAACAGCCAGCGTCAGGGCGATACGATCCATTCACCGCGAAATTGCCTGCCCGGTGCCGGATGGCAGCCGGTGTCCTTCGAACGGGCAACGATCCAGGCCGGCGGCGCGTCGATTCCCGTGAACCGTTATCTCATCGAGAAGGGACTCGATCGTCAGGCGGTGATCTACTGGTATCAGGGGCGCGGGCGCTCGGTGGCGAACGAGTACGCCAACAAGGCGTGGCTGATGCTCGACGCCGCCCGCTTGCGACGAACTGACGGCGCCCTGGTGCGGATGATTGCGCCGGTCACCGATTCGCCGGCGGGAGCGTTCGACCGATTGACCGCGTTCGCGGCGGCGTTGTATCCAAGACTCAAGGCTCACGTTCCATGACCTACCGACTCCGGTACGGGGCAGCCGCGATCGCAGCCACGCTGCTGCTGGCAGCGGCCTGCTCGGGCGATCCGGAACAGCAGGCGCGCAAGTACGTCGCGAGCGGCGATGCTTACGTCGCGAAGAACAGCCGCGACGAAGCAATCATCCAGTATCGCAACGCGATCAAGGCGCGACCGCAGTGGGCCGAGGCGCACTACAAACTCGCGCAGACCTACCAGGCGGCAGGCGACTACGTCAATGCCTACAGCGAGTACGCGCGTGCCGCAGACCTGGAGCCGACGAACAAAGAGGCGCAGATACGAGCCGGCACGCTGCTGCTGGTTGCCGGAGAGTTCGATGCCGCGCGGACGCGTGCCGAACTGGCGCTGAAAGCGGATCCCACTTTCGCGCCTGCCCATATCCTGCTCGGCAACTCGCACGCCGGCCTCAACGAGCTCGCGTCGGCAATGAAGCAGATCGAGCAGGCGATCACACTCGCGCCGTCTTATGCGCCGGCATGGACCGCTCTCGGCGGTGTCAAGTTCAGGCGCGGCAATCGCGACGAAGCCGACGCTGCATTTCGCAAGGGCGTCGAGTTGGCGCCGAAATCGGTGGACGCGCGTCTGTCCCTCGCAAACTTTCAGTGGGCGAGCGGTGATCTCGTGAAGGCGGAGGCGACCTTGCGTGAGGCCCTCGCGCTGGACGAATCAAACCCATCAGCGCACCGCGCAATGGCGCTTCTGTATCTGACGACGAATCGCGCGCCTGCCGCCGAGCCGCATTTCCGAGCGCTGGCCTCGCAACCGAAAGGCAAGCTGGCGCTGGTCGATTACTACATGGGTCTCGGGCGCACGTCCGATGCGCTCGCGGTGATTCACGAGCTGGAGAAGGCACCGGACCCCGCCGACGTCCGTGCCGGCCGCCTGCGCCGAGCGTCCATCGACTATGGGGCAGGACGTAAGGCGGAAGCGCACCAACTCATGGACCGGCTGATTCAGGAGACGCCTCGCGACGCCGACGTGCGCGTCGCCAAGGCTCACATGCTGCTCGCCGATGGCGCGGCAGCCGAGGCGTTCAAACAGGCCTCAGAGGCCGTGGCGATCGCTGCCGCGCTGCCGCGGGCTCATTACACGCTCGGCCTGACGGCATTGGCAGACGGCAAGCCAGACGAGGCCGAAAAGGCATTCGAGGAAGTGATTCGTCTCGCGCCGCGGGCGACCGCGGCGCAATTGCAGTTGTCGAGGCTGCGACTGGCGCGCGGTGAAACGACTGGTGCGCTCGACGCGGCGCGAGCCGCTGCGCAAGACAGACCGGAGAGTCCGGAAGCGGCGATTCTCGTCTCGCGAAGCCTGCGCGCCAAGGGGGACGCGGATCGCGCCTGGGTCGAGCTCTCGAACCGTGCCGCGCAACATCCGACCTCGGCGCCTCTGCAGATCGAGATGGGATGGGTCGCGCTGGAACGCAGGCAGGTACTCGGCGGCTCGCGCCGCATTCGAGGACGCGGTGCGGATGGCGCCACAGGCCATGGATGCGCGGTCCGGACTGATCGCTACCGAGATCGCCAGCAGAAACCTGGATGCCGCCCGCGCCCACATCGAGACCTGGCGCCGCGCCGCGCCGACGGATCGCGCACTCGATGTCCTGGCCGCGCGCGTCGAGGTCAGCGCCGGGAACGCCGCTGAAGCCGAACGCATGCTACACGCGGTGATCGCCGAGGATGCGTCGCACCTCGAGGCTTACGAGCTTCTCGGGCGGCTGTACTTTTCGCAGAACCGGATCGACCGCGCCATCGAGCAGTACGAGGCGCTGGCGCAGCACTCGCCGCGCCCCAGCGGTCCGCGAACCATGGCGGGCATGCTCTACGAAGCGCGCGGCGATCGGCCTCGAGCACGGCAGACCTACGAGGCCATCGTCGCGGCGGACTCACGCGCCGGCATCGCGGCCAACAATCTGGCCTGGATTTATGCGGAAGAGGGCAAGCTGGATGACGCGCTGCGGCTGGCGCGCATCGCCCAGCAGGAACTCCGACGGCGACCGGAAGGCGAAGACACGCTCGGATGGGTGTATCTGCAGAAAGGGCAGGCGTCAGACGCGATAGCCGCCTTCAGCCGCGCGATCGAGCGTGCACCCAACAACGCGCTCTATCACTATCATCTTGGCCTTGCCTACCTGCGAAGCGGTGACACGGAACGCGGTCGTGCCGAGTTGAAGCGGGCATTGACGATCAGCCCCGACTTCAATGGCGCAGACGATGCACGCCGGCGTCTCGCCCCAGGGACGTAGCCGAGCCGCGTCAGTCCTGCCCGCGGAACTGCAGCGCTTCCGCCAAGTGATCGGCTCCCACAACATCGGAACTTTCCAGATCGGCGATCGTCCGGGAGACGCGCAGCAGGCGATCGAAACCGCGCGCGGTCAGCGAGATTTTTTCGAGGGCACGTTCGAGCAGGCGGCGCCCTGCCTGGTCGAGTTCGACGTCGGCGCGCAGCGCCCGGCCTTGTAGTTCCGCGTTGAGACGACCACCGCGCGCAACCTGCCGTGCGCGCGCCGCAACCACGCGCTCGCGAATGCTGTCCGACCCTTCACTGGAGGTGGGACGTTCGAGCTCGCGGGCCGGCAGCGCACCGACCGAAACGGACAGATCGATGCGGTCACGCAGCGGTCCGGAGAGCCGCGCCGCGTAGCGCGATGCCTGGAGCGGCGTGCATTGGCAGCCTCGCGTCGGGTCGCCCAGATACCCGCACGGACATGGATTCATGGCACCGATGAGCATGAACCGCGCCGGGAACCGTACCGTCCGCGCCGCGCGCGCAATGCGCACGCAGCCTTCCTCCAGCGGCTGGCGGAGAACTTCGAGGACGCGCCGGCTGAACTCCGGCATCTCGTCGAGAAAAAGCACGCCGTGATGTGCCAGGCTGATTTCGCCAGGTCGGGGAAGCGATCCGCCGCCGACCAGCGCGACATCAGAGCTCGTGTGATGCGGCGCGCGGAATGGCCGACTGGTGATCAGCCCTGCACCTGGACCGATCAATCCGGCGACCGAATGAATCGACGTGACCTCGAGCGCTTCGTCGAAACCAAGGGATGGCAGAATTCCGGCCACCCGTCGCGCCATCATCGTTTTGCCGGCGCCCGGCGGACCGACGAGCAGCGTGTTGTGACCACCGGCCGCGGCCACTTCCAGCGCACGCCGCGCCAGGAGTTGTCCGTGCACATCGGCAAAGTCTCCGTCGAGCACCGGCGGCGGCGGTGGAGCGATAGGTATCGGCGGCTGCCGGTACGCTGACGGATCGTTCAGGGCGGCCACCGCTTCAGCGAGCGACGCGACCGGGTACAGGGTGAGCCCTTCGACGACCGCTGCTTCGCTGTGATTCCCGACCGGGAGCAGCAGCGCACGAAAGCGCTCGCGCCTGGCGGCCGCGGCCACCGGTAGAACCCCTCTCGCCGAATGGATGCCGCCGTCGAGCGACAAGCCGCCGAGCAGCAGCACATCGTCGACATGCCTCCTAGTGAGCGTTCCGGTTGCCGCCAGCAGACCGAGAGCAATCGGAAGATCGAACGATCCGCCTTCTTTACGAACGTCGGCCGGAGCCAGGTTGACCGTGATTCGATGTAGAGGGAACTCGAATCCCGAGTTTCGAATCGCGCTGCGTACGCGATCGCGGCTCTCGCGAACGCTGGCATCCGGGAGACCGACCATGTGGAATGAGGGGAGGCCGTAGGAGACGTCGACTTCGACGTCAATGGGACTGGCTTCGATTCCGAACACCGCGGCGGTGCGCACGCAGGCGAGCACACCGCGTGCTTTGCAAGGTCAGGGCTGATTGAAATCGGGCGGCTTTCTGCGCGCGTCTACTCAGCGCTGGCAGTTTCTCCAATCGTGCCGCCCGGGACGGTACGCTGAAAGCTCCCTCGAACCGTGGAACCCTGGAGTGGTTTTCAAAACCGATTACGTGGCTTCCGCCTTCAGGCGAAAGTGTCCGTGCGCGAGCCATCTTCCGGCTAAAGCCGGAAGCCACGATCAGAGCCAGACTGGCCCGGCGTCAGTTCACTCGGATCGTGAGCCTGTCACCCGGCGAGATGTGGGCGCCGCGAATGCGGTTCAACGAGCGGATCTTTTCGACCGTCGTGTCGAAGAGCCGCGCGATCGACACGAGCGTGTCGCCCTTCTTGACGCGGTAGGTCAAGGGAGCACTGGCCTTGACGGGCGGCTCATCGTTGCCATTGGCGCGTGACGCGGTCTCGGTCGGCGGCGTCCGCTCTGTCCGGGCGGCCAGGAGCGTAGCCGGCGCGCGCGGGATAATCAGGTCCTGGCCCGGCCGCACCTTCGCTTTGACAGATAGGTGATTGGCCTCTGCCAGCTCGCTGCGTGCCACGCGCAGCTTGCGCGCGATCGATGACAACGTCTCAGCGCGCTTCACCGTGTACCAATTGAGCGAGACGAAATCTGACGGAGACGCGGACGCGAGCCGGTTGGTGAATTCCTGCGCCGTACCCTGTGGGACCTTCACCTCGTACTCCGGGTATCTGACTGGCGTCATCCAGCGCCGCAGTTCCGGATTGAGTGCCTGGATCTCGTCGATCGACGTGCCCGTCCATTCCGCCACGCGCCGGAGATCAATGGCGCGAGGAACGCTCACCTTTTCGTAGTTGATCGGTTCGGCGGGCGTAATCTCGAACCCGTACTGCGCCGGATTCTTGGCGACGACAATCGCGGCCAATATCAGTGGAACGTACTCTCGAGTCTCGCGCGGAAGATAGCGGGACGACTGCGACAGAGACCAGAAGTCGTCCCGGCCCGACCTCTTGATGGCCCGTTGCACTCTTCCCAGACCGCCGTTGTAAGCCGCCAGGACGAGGTGCCAG
The DNA here is from genome assembly GCA_963804245.1 of uncultured Acidobacteriota bacterium. Taxonomy (GTDB): domain Bacteria; phylum Acidobacteriota; class Vicinamibacteria; order Vicinamibacterales; family 2-12-FULL-66-21; genus CAWDPQ01. The sequence goes on along the minus strand of CAWDPQ010000006.1, from coordinate 254,337 downwards.
TCCCCGTTGAACAGCTTATGAAGGGACTTCAGGTATTTTGCCGCGGCCACGGTTGCTTTTTCAGGATCCGAGCGCTCATCGATGTACCAATCGAACTTCAACCCCTGTTCGCGAGCGGTCGGCTTCATGAACTGCCAGGGCCCCCTGGCGCTGGCCTTCGAAAGCGCGGTCGGCTTGAATCCGCTCTCGATCACCGGAATGTAGGCCAGATCGAGCGGCAGGCCTTCGGCGCGGAAAACATCCTGGATCATCGGGAGATACTTCGTACCGCGCGTGAGGCTTTCCGCCACGTAGTCGCGCAGTCGTCCCTGAAGCAACTCGACATAGGCGAGCACGCGTGCGTTCTGCGGAATAGGAACGTCGTGCTCGGTCGCGGCGAGGTCGGCTTTGACCGCGGCGGTCGTTTCCGCGTCCGCGTCCGGCTTGGGAAATGTGGCGATCTTCAGCAGCTCGTCGATAGACGCCGGCTCGGACTTGGTTTCCGCGAAGCCGTCCCCCTGGGCGAGCGCGGTGACCTCATGCGCGTTGATGCGGTCGACGAGCCGATCGAAGTGTTCCCGCAATCGCGCGTCGGTCCGCGCTCCGTACGCTGATTCAAGGAGAACGTCAACCGCGCGATCGAACTCGGCCCTCGCGCGCTCGAGGTGGCCCATTTTCAGCTCTCGCTGCCCGGCATCGAAGTGCGCCTGAGAGGCCGCAATGAGCGTGGTAATCGGATCGGGAGGGGGAGGCATAGGCGCCGGCGGCGCAACGGGCTTGACCGGCGCGGCGGGCGTCTGCGGCTTGGGATTCGAGCCGCAAGCCGTCGCCACAATTGAGAGTCCGATGGCTGCCAGCTGCAGCCGGGCACGCATGGGCATCATGAGAGGCGCTCCCGCGAGGACATCCGGCGACGACACGGACCATACGGCCGTGCGAGCCTGAAGCCCTGTTGAGGTCCGCCCCTGCCATCGCTCGCTCAGCTTTCGTGCAAGCTTTAGCGGGGGGCTCCCGTTTCAAGACTGTTGGCCGGTCGTGCTTCGGCCAACACTTACGTGTTCTCCCGTCGAGCGGGAACCCTGAGTTCAGCTGGGGCGGTCAGAATAGCATCCGGCAGCGGTACCGTCAACCGTAAGGCCAATCTCGTCAACAATAGCGGCTTTTCGCCATCAGCGCCGAAGGCCCGCGTCCACGAAGAGCTTGTGCTGGTCGCCGAGGTCTCGCGCGGCGGGAGTCACAATAGAGCGATCGCCGATCACAATTTTGCGGCCCTGTTTGAGTGCCTGACGGACGTCTTCCTCACACACAAACTCCGCAGCTTTTTCGCTGGCTGCCGGCGGAGCCTGAGCCGCCGCCGCGCTCGGAGCCGGTTGCCGCGGAGTGCTGGCAGGTGCCGCTGGCGGAGCTGCCTCGGGCGCCGTCGACGCCGCTCCCGGCGGGGTGTAACCGCGGGAAACCAGAAACTGATCGATCCGCCGGGCCAACGGCTCGGCGGCAATGCCGCGCGCCGGCGGTTCAGCCGCCGTTTTCGGCAACGGAGCCGCTGTTGGAGGCGCCGCGACCGGCTCCCGGCGGACCACCGCAGGCGTCAGCTCATAAGCCACACGCTTGATATTGAGCAAGTGGCGGGGCGAGATGTTGTCAGACGTGATGTTCCCGCCGTACCCGCCGCATCCCAGCGTCATGGCTGGATCGAGCCCGGTGGTCAACCCGATCGATCCGTGCGTCGTTGGCGTATTGACGACGATGCGGTACGCCGGTTTCTTGAGGCCGAACTGCAGGATGACCTCGTCGTTGCGCGAGTGGATCGACATCGTGTGACCCATGCCGCCGTACCGGAGAATCTGTTTACAGCGCTCGCAGCCCTCGCGCCAGTCGCTCACGACATAGAAGGAAAGGATCGGGCAGAGTTTCTCGATTGAAAGCGGGTAATCGCGCCCGACGCCAGCCAGTTCCGCGAGCAGAACGCGGGTGTGTGATGGGACGCTGATCCCCGCCTGCTGCGCGATGTAGGTGGCCGGCCGTCCGACGAGGGCAGGATTCGGAAGACGCTGCGGCGAAACCAGCACGCGAGCCACCGCGTCGATCTCGGCGGTGGTCATGAAGTAGCCGCCCTCTGCGACAAACTGCCGCTTCACCTCCTCGACGAGCGGCGCATCGACGACGACCGAGTTTTCTGATGAACAGAGCACGCCATTGTCGAAGGTTTTCCCGGTGACGATGTCGCGGACCGCCTTGGCAACGTCGGCACTGCGCTCGATGTAGGCGGGAGCGTTTCCAGGCCCTACGCCGTACGCCGGCTTACCGGCACTGTAGGCTGCCCGCACCAGCCCCATGCCCCCGGTCGCCAGGATGACGGCGGTCTCGCGAGCCTTCATCAATTCCTGCGTACCCTCCAGGGTGATCGTCGTCACCCAGCTGATCGACCCTTCGGGCGCGCCCGCGCGCCGGGCCCCTTCCGACATGATTTCGGCAACCCTGGTAATGCAGCGTGCGGCCGCCGGGTGGGGGCTGATGACGATAGGGCAGCGGGCCTTGAGCGAAATGAGGATCTTGTAGATGGCGGTTGACGTCGGGTTGGTCGAAGGAACGACCGCCGCCACGACGCCGAAGGGCTCGGCGATCTCGATGACTTTTCGGTCCTCGATACGACCGATGACACCCACCGTTTTCATCGGCCGGATGAAGCGGTAGACCTTTTCAGAAGAAAAGAGGTTCTTCTGCACCTTGTCGGCGACCACGCCGTAGCCGGTTTCGTCGTGCGCCAGCCGTGCCAGCGCTTCGGCTTGAGGCGTGACGGCAGCCGCCATCGCGTCCACGATGCCGTCGATTTGTTCCTGGGTGAGCTCGGCGAGGATCGGCGCAGCTTCCTTGGCGCGCCGGGCGAGCGTCCGCGCCTCCTGGACGGATGCGAGGTCGCGATCTGACATTTACGACGCCTTTGCGTCTTTGGTCTTTGGCAGCACCTTTTCGACTTCGCTGTGCGGTCGGGGGATGACGTGGACGGAAACCAGCTCGCCGACTCGACGAGCCGCCGCCGCTCCCGCATCCGTCGCCGCCTTGACCGCGCCGACGTCGCCGCGCACGAGCACCGTCACGTAGCCCGCGCCGATGTATTCCTTGCCGACGAGGACGACGTTGGCGGCCTTGACCATGGCATCGGCCGCTTCAATCGAGCCGATGAGCCCCTTGGTCTCGACCATCCCGAGCGCTTCGAGTGACATGTGTGACTGGATCCTGTTGAACCTGCGAAGGCTAGCATATTGCCGTACGACGAACAACTGCGGTACCATCATGGGCTTCGCATGTTGTTGAAATCTTCCCCACGCTCGCTGTGCCGCTCAGTCTGCGCCCTTGGTCTGCTCGCGACGCTGGTATCGCCGGCGTGCAGTCGCCAGACCGAAGACGAACCACCAGTAGCCACGCCGGCACTGACCTTCAGCCGCGATCGGGTCGCGATTGGCAGTCCGGTGAAGCTGACCTACCGCTTCGACGTCGCCAGCGACGCGAAGATTGACGGCGACTACTGGGTGTTCGTCCACGTTCTCGATCCCGACGGCGAGCAGCTGTGGACCGACGACCACCTGCCGGCGGTTCCCACGTCGCAATGGCGCGGCGGCCAGAAGATCGAGTACACGCGAACGGTCTTCGTCCCGAACTATCCCTATATCGGCGAAGCCCGCGTCCGGCTGGGTCTTTACAATCAGAGCTCCGGAAAGCGGCTGGCGCTGACGGGAACCGAGGCCTCGAGGCGGGAATATTTCGTCGCCAAGTTCGAGCTGCGTCCGCAGTCCGAGAACATCTTTTTGATCTATAAGGATGGCTGGCACTCCGCCGAGGTCGACGCGTCGAACCCATCGTCCGAATGGCAGTGGACGCAGAAGGCGGGGACGATCTCCTTCCGCAACCCGAAGAAGGACGCGACTTTCTACCTCGAATACGATGCGCGGGTCGATCTCTTCACCCCTCCGCAGCAGGTCACGCTTCGGATCGGCAACGAGACGGTAGGAACCTTCCCGGCATCCTCGAAGGATCGCGCGCTCACGACTTTTCCGATCTCGGCTGCGCAGTTCGGCACGGGAGAGATGGCCGAACTGGTCGTTGAAGTCGATAAGACCTTCAAGCCGGGCGATGGCGATCCTCGCGAGCTCGGCATTCGCGTGTTTCACGCGTTCGTTGAACCCAAGTAAGCGTCGAATACAGCTCGAGCGGCCGCTGGACACCCATACGGTCTAGCTCGACTGTAGTGTTTCTGGACAGGAGTCTCGGCCGGATGGTAGGATTCGCGCTTCGAATGACGTTCAGAGTTCCCCTCTGTTCAGCGGTAGCCTTCGCCTTGAGCCTGATGGCCGCTCCCGCTGACGCCGAAATCGTCTACCTGACCTCCGGCAGAACGCTCTCCATAAAAGGCCATCGCTTTGACGGCGAAACCCTGGTTCTTACCCTCCGCGGCGGCGGTGACGTCAACATCGACAAGACGCTCGTCGACAAGATCGTCCCCGACGAGGTCCCGTACCCGGAGCCCGAGGTAACAGTCGCCGATCAGGTGGAAGCGGGGCTCGAACCCAGCCCCTATGGTGAGCTCATCGCCAGCATGTCGGAGGCGCACGGCGTCGACCCCAATCTCGTGCGAGCGCTGATCCAGGTCGAGTCGAACTACCGGCCGAAGGCAAAATCCTGCCAAGGGAGCGATGGGGCTGATGCAGTTGATGCCTTCCACGGCCCGCGAGTACAACGTCCGCAACCCGTACGATCCCAAATCGAACGTCGCAGCCGGCGTCAAGCATCTGAAGTCGTTGATCGATCGCTGGGGCGTCGAACTGGCGCTCGCGGCGTACAACGCCGGCGAGGGAGCGGTGAAGAAGTTCAACGGTATCCCGCCGTATCGGGAGACCAGAAACTACGTTTCGCGGATTCTCTCCCTCGCTGGGGTCAAGTAAGCCGAGTCAAGACCTCAGGCCGTCGTCCCACTTTCCCTGTCTAACCTAAAGATGTGCCTGCGCCGGAGCCGCCGGAGCGGGTGGCCCTGTTATATAATTTGTCGGACTCGATCTGCCGATAATGTCCTTAGTGACAAGAGCTTGCGCCGAAGCGCCGGAGGATGGCCGCTAAGCATGGAATTCCGCTGCCGCCTGGGCACCCTCGGAGGCGAAGTCTTCGAAGGAGTCTACGTCGCCGAAAGCGAGGCCCGGCTGCGCCGGGAGCTGGAGGAAAAGGGACTTTATGTTCTTGGAATCCAGCGGGCGGGCCGTGTCGCGCTCGGTCGCGTCCCGCTTCCCAAGCGGTCGCGCGTGTCGACGCGGGAATTTCTGGTGTTCAACCAGGAGCTCGCGACGCTGCTCAAGGCTGGGATGCCGCTCGTACAGTCGCTGGACATTTTGCGGAGCCGAGTGACCAATTCACTCTTCAAATCGGTGCTCGACGACGTGTACGAACGCGTGAGGGGCGGCAGCTCGCTGTCGGAATCGTTCGAGGCGCACGGAGCGATGTTCCCTGGGGTCTACACAGCATCGCTCCTGGCCGGTGAGAAGAGCGGCAGTCTCGAGCAGGTCATCCGCCGGTACGTCGCTTACGTAAAAGTAGTGGCAACGGTCCGGCGGCGCACCATCTCAGCGCTGGTCTATCCGTCGATTCTGCTTGTCCTGTCGCTCGTTGTCGTCAGCATCATCGTGCTGCGCGTGGTACCGCAGTTCACGGCGTTTTACGAGCAGTTCGGCCGGGAGCTGCCGCTGTCGACCCGCGTGATCATGGCGGTGTCGGAGGTGGCGCGCACCTACTTGTGGCTTTTCATTCTCGGTGCTATCGGGGGCGGGGCGGCACTTTGGGCGTGGATGCAGCAGCCGAGTCAGCGCGAGCGCTTCGATCGCTGGATCTTGCGTGTGCCGGGACTCGGGCCGGTGGCCAGGAAATTCTCGACGTCGCAGGCGGCGCGGACACTCGGGACGCTGCTCCAAGGCGGCATTCCGCTGGTCAATGCGCTGGATGTTGCGGCTCGATCGATCCAGAACCGCTACATCGCCCACGAGCTGCGCACCGCGGGTCAGAAGGTGCGTGAAGGACGGGCCCTCTCCGCCGCGATGAACGACAGCGGCGCGTTTACTGATGTGGCAATCAAGATGGTCGAGGTCGGCGAGTCGACAGGCGCACTGCAGGAGATGCTCAACAGCCTCGCCGACTTCTACGACGAGGAGATCGAAACCAATCTCGGACGATTCATCACGCTCGTGGAGCCCCTCCTGCTCGTCGTCATGGGCCTGGTGATTGCGGGACTGTTACTCGCGCTGTACATGCCGCTGTTCAATATTTCAGCGTTCTGAACGCGCCAATCAATCAAGACCATGTCCAACGGAAACACGACAACGACCAACGGCGTCGAGACCGAGCTCTACATCGGCGCTCCGGAAACGAGCGCCGCCGAGCGAGCGGCGGAGTCGGCGCAAGCCCGGCGCCTGGCCGAGCGTTACCGGCTCGAGTTCGTCGAGCTCTCGCAGTTCAGCATCGACCACGAGCTCTTCCGCGCGATTCCTGCGGATCTGATGCTTCGCTACGGCTTCGTGCCGTGCCGGCGTGAGGGGCAGACCCTCGTCATCGTCGTGTCCGATCCGACCGACCTGCCGATGATCGATGAGCTGGCGGTGCTGCTGGCGACGCCGATCAAAGTCACGGTGGGCACGCCGTCGTCGATCGAAGCGATTCTGAAGAAGAGCGAGAGCTCGCAACGCGTCCTCGAGGAAGCCACTGAGAGCTTCCAGCTGCAAATCCTGCGCGAAGACGAGTCGGGTGAAGATCAGCTCACCGTCGCCAAGCTGACCGCAGATCAGAGTCCGGTCATTCGCCTCGTCGACACGACGATCTTCACGGCTATTCAGAAGCGGGCGAGCGACATTCACATTGAAACCGGCGACGACGCGGTGCACGTGAAGTACCGCATCGACGGCGTGCTGCAGCCGGCGATGCGGCCCATCGCCAAGCACTTTCACAGCACGATCATCTCGCGCGTGAAGGTCATGGCGGAGCTCGACATCGCCGAGAAACGGGTGCCGCAGGACGGACGGTTCAAGGTCCGCATGGGCGGCAAGAGCATCGACTTCCGCGTGTCGATCATGCCCAGTGTGCATGGCGAAGATGCCGTCATCCGTATTCTCGACAAGGAATCGATCAGTGAACAGTTCCGCGAACTGCGGCTGGACATTCTGGGATTTCCGGAGGACGAGCTGCGTCGATTCCGCAAGTACATCGCCGAACCTTACGGTATGGTGCTGGTGACCGGGCCGACCGGCAGCGGCAAGACGACGACGCTCTACGCAGCGCTTTCCGAGATCAAGACGATCGAAGACAAAATCATCACGATCGAGGATCCGGTCGAGTATCAGTTGCGCGGGATCACGCAGATTCCGATCAACGAAAAGAAGGGCCTGACGTTCTCGCGGGGGCTGCGCTCGATTCTGCGCCACGATCCGGACAAGATCATGGTCGGGGAGATCCGCGACCCGGAAACGGCGCAGATCGCCATCCAGTCGGCGCTGACCGGCCACCTGGTGTTCACGACGGTTCACGCCAACAACGTGCTGGACGTCCTCGGGCGATTTCTCAACATGGGCGTGGAGGCGTACCAGTTCGTCTCAGCGCTCAACTGCGTGCTGGCACAGCGTCTCGTTCGAAATATCTGCGTGCATTGCAAGCGTCCAGCGAAGATTACGCGCGCCCAACTCATGGAGGCGGCGCTCGATACGTCGCTCGAGTTCAGCGGCCGTTTCTTCGAGGGCGCCGGGTGCATCGAGTGCGGAGGCACGGGTTACAAGGGACGCACGGCGATTTGCGAGCTGCTCGATCTCTCGGACAGCATCCGAGAGATGATTCTCGACAGGCGGCCGACGTCCGAGATCAAGAAAGCGGCGCGCGAGGAGGGGATGCGCTTCCTGCGTGAATCGGCGGTCGAACAGGTTCTCGCCGGGCGGACCACCCTGCGTGAGATCAACAAGGTGACGTTCGTCGAATGAGCAAGACCAAACCATCAGGCGGCTGGCTCGCCAGTCCGCCACCGAACGTCGCCGTCGAGGTGACGGCGGCTCGCGTGACGGCTGTGGCGATGTCCGACCACGGCAAGTCGCGGACCGTTTCGGCCTACGCGAGCGTGGCGCTGCCGGCACGAGCCGTCGAGCCTGGTCTCAACAGCGGCAACGTCCACGATCAGGGAGCGCTGGCGACGGGCATTCGCTCCGTGTTGCAGCACATCGGGCTGCGGACGCGCCGCGTCGCGCTCGTCCTGCCGGATTCGGTGGCCAAAGTGTCGCTGATTCGATTCGAGAAAGTGCCGGCGCAGACGGCGGACCTCGATCAGTTGATCCGCTGGCAGGTGCGCAAGGCGGCGCCGTTCCGCATCGAGGACGCCCAGGTCGCGTGGCAGCCTGCCGCCGAGCTGCCGGGCGGCGGCCGGGAATTTCTGGTCAGCGTCGCCCGCCGCGATATCGTCAAGAGCTACGAGCGGGCGTGCGAGGCGGCTGGAACGCATGCCGGGCTCGTGGATCTCGCCAGCTTCAACTACATCAACGCCGTGCTGGCCTCCGAACCCTCATCCGGGGACTGGCTGCTGGTTCACGTCGCTGCCGATTACGCGACGCTTGCCGTCGTACGCGGCGACGACATCGTGTCGTTCCGGAACCGCACCGCGGCAAGCGAGCAGGACCTCGTGGAGCTCGTGCACCAGACGGCCATGTACCATGAGGACCGGCTGGGCGGCGGCGGCTTCGCACGCGTCGTCCTCGCCGGCGCGGCCGTGCTCGGAAGCCCCGAGACCGAGCGTCTGCGACGGATGCTCGAAGAGCGCGCTGGCGTCAAAGTCGATCTCGTAGACTTTCGATCGGCAGTTGCCATGCGCGATCGCATTGAGACGGGCCCCGAGCTGCTCGACGCGCTCGCTCCGGCTCTGGGCATGCTTCTCCGAGAGCGGGTGGCGTAAGTGCTTCGCGGAAATCTTTCGACACGGCCTTTCTACAACGAGCGCGCGGTGCAGCTCCTGCTGCTCCTGGCAGGCGGAGTGGTGCTCGCCCTGACGCTCTTCAACGTCACGCGCGTCATCTCGCTGTCGCAGCAGAATACGCAGCTCGCGTCGAGCACGTCCGGCGAGCGTGACGAGTCGGGGCGACTACGCCGCGAGGCCGCAACGATCCGAAGCGGCATCAACCAGGCGGAGCTGAAAACGATCGTCGCCGCCGCGGAGGAAGCGAACATTCTGATCGACCAGCGGACATTTTCCTGGACCGAGTTCTTCAATCGGATCGAAGAAACGCTGCCGGCCGACGTGATGCTGACCGAGGTACATCCATCTTTCCAGGAAGACCATACCGTGATCTCGATGATGGTCCTGGGCCGGCGCACCGAGGACGTCGATGAATTCGTGGAGAAGCTGGAGGCAACCGGCGCGTTCGAGAACGTCCTGCCGAAGCAGCATGACAAGACCGATGAAGGCCTCACGCGTGTCCTGATCACGTCGATCTACCGTGGCGCTGTCGAAGAAGCAAAGCCCGCGGCATCCCCCGGCAAGTCAGGCGGCAGCCGATGAGTCGGCGCATGGAGCGGACCGATGGCTGACATCAAGCGCATCGTCGCCGAGCATCGACGTGCGGTGTGGCTCATTGCCGCCGGACTGATCCTGAACGCCGCGCTGCTGGCACTGGTCGTGCTCCCGCTTTCACAGAAGGTGCGAGGCGGCGAACAGCAGTCGCAGAGCGCCATTGGGGAGCTTGCCAATGCCCGTCGCGACTTCAACGCCGCGCGCGCCACGGTGACCGGGAAGGGGCAGGCCGATAGCGAGTTGAAGAAGTTCTACCAGGACGTGTTGCCAGCGGATCAAAGTGGCGCCCGGCGCATTCTGTATTTGAGCATCGATCAGCTGGCGCGGAAATCGAACCTGACGGTCGTTCGCTACAACTTCGACTCGGAGACGGATAGGCGCAGCAGCTTGCAGAAACTGACGATGACGCTGAATCTCGAGGGCGAGTACAACAACATCCGCCGGTTCATCCATCAGCTCGAGACATCCCCGGAGTTTCGCGTTCTCGAGAGCGTTGCCCTGGCCCAGGGGGAAGAGGGAGAGCGCGGGTTGAGCGTGACCGCGCTCGTGTCAACCTACTTCCGGACGGGGGGCAATGCAAACTGAGACGACGGCTACGACGACCGCCCGCCGTCCGCGTATAGCGCTGCTGGTGTTGCTCGGTGTAGTTGTTGCCGGCTTCGTCGTGATGTCGCTCAGGGATTCGGCCGAGCCGGTGGTCCAGACGTCTAATCCCAGCAGACCGTCGCAGCAGGCCGCCGCGGAGAAGCCGGATCCTGAAGAGCTGGACGTTCGGCTCGAGGCGTTGAAACAGCCGCCGCCACAGCCGGATGAGACGGGCCGCAATCCTTTCCGCTTCAAGCCGAAGGCGGCGCCGGTTCTGCCGCCGACGCGGCCGCCGGGCGACAAAGGCGTAAAACCGGGGCCGCCGCCGCCCCCACCGCCACCACCGACGCCGCCGATCCCGCTGAAATTCATAGGGGTCACCGAAGCGCCGTCGGTAGGTAAAATTGCCGCGCTGACCGATTGTCGGCATACAGTTCAGGGCGTCGAGGGGGAAGTGATCGAGGGGCAGTACCGGATCGTGAAGATCGGCGTCGAGTCCCTCGTCATCGAATACCTCGACGGCAAAGGACGCACGACACTGCGCATGAGCGGTGCCGAGTGCGTGGCGAAATAACCGAAGGAGCGCTGTGTTGAAACGCAGGCTGACGATCATTCTCATATGCGCCGCGATTGTTTCGGGCTGCGCCGGCGGACGGCCGTACCGACAAGGTATGCAGGCGGCATCGAACGGCGACTGGGATTCGGCAGTCAAGTACTTTACCCAGGCGGTCCAGGACAACCCGAACAAACCGGAATACAAGATTGCGCTGGAGCGCGCGCAGCAGAGCGCCTCGCTCGAGCACATCAGCCGCGCGCGTGAGCTCGAACAGAAAGATCAGTTGGATCTGGCCTTGATCGAGTATCGCAAGGCGCTCGAAAGCGACGCATCGAACCGGCTGGCTGCAGCCAGGGCCGTTGAGCTCGAGAAGATCATTCGCGACCGAATCGAAGCCGGGCGACCCAAGCCGCGAATCGACACGCTGCGGGAACAGGCTCGGCAGCAGCGTCCGCTGCTCGATCCGGCTTCCCGAGATCCCATCAAGGTCACCTTCAACAACGCCAGCCTGCGCGACATCCTGCGGACGATCGGCGACATGACGGGGATCAACGTGACGTTCGATCAACAGTTTCAGGATCGTGCGTACACGGTCACGCTGGACGGCGTGACGCTGGAGCAGTCGCTTCAGCAGATCATGACCGCCAATCAGAAGTTCTACAAAGTCGTCGATCCGCGCACGATCGTCGTCGTCGACGATACGCCGACCAAGCATGCGCAGTACGACGACCTGGTGGTGAAGGTGTTCTACGTCTCGCACGTCGAGGCGCAGGAACTCTCGCAGTTGGTCAGCACGATCATGCGCGTGCCGCAGATGGCCGTGCAGCCGACCCTCATGGCCAACAAGACGGCGAACACGATCACGGTGCGCGCCACGGCGGCAGTCGTCGACATCATCGAGCGGATCATCCGGTCGAACGACAAACCGCGGGCCGAAGTCCTGATCGATGTCCAGATCCTCGAAGTGAACCGCAATCGTGCGAAGCAGTTCGGGCTCAATCTGAATGCATATGCCGTTGGCATCACATTCTCGCCAGAAGTATCGCCACCCAATACGAGCGCGAACCTGAGCCAGCCGCCGCCGTCGCCGCCGCCTTTCAACCTGAACACGATCTCTCAGGGCGTCAGCACGGCGGACTTTTACATGAGTGTGCCGACCGCGCAGGTAAGGTTCCTCGAGAGTGATTCTCACACGAAGACCATTGCCAAGCCGCAGCTGCGCGGCGCCGAAGGCCAGAAGCTTACGCTCAACCTTGGCGACGATATTCCGGTGCTCTCCACCGTTTTCGGCGCCGCCGCGCAGGGCGGATTCGCCAGCATCCCGCAGTCTTCCTTCAACTACCGTTCGGTCGGCGTGATCCTGGAGGTGACGCCGCGGGTCACCTACGACGGGGAGATTATTCTCGAGCTGATGGTAGAGAACAGCACGCTCGGAACTCCGATCCTGGTCGCCGGGCAGCTGGTACCCACCTTCGGGTCGCGCAAGGTCACGACCAGGCTGCGCCTCCGGGAAGGTGAGTCCAACCTTCTAGCTGGGTTGCTGCGTGAGCGTGACCGCAAGGATCTGCGTGGGTTCCCTGGAATTCTGCGTCTTCCGGTCTTCAAGCAATTCCTATCGGACAACGATCAGCAGATCGAGCAGACGGACATCGTCATGCTCCTGACGCCGCACATCGTCCGCACGCACGAGTTGACGGCAGACGACCTGGCGCCGATTTACATTGGGACGCAGCAGAACATTGGACTGGGCGGACCGCCTCCGCTGATTGCGCCCGCACCCGACGCGCCAGCACCGGCGCCAGCTGCGGCAGCAGCCGCACGTCGAACACCGACTCCGCAACCGGGAATGCCGCGCCCGCCGGTGGCGTCGGAGCCAGGTGCGCAGCCGGTGAATCCGACACCGCCGCCTGGGACGTTCCCGGTGCCGACGATGCCGACACCGGCGCCCGATCAGCCGTCGTTTCCGACTCCGGCGCCTCCGACCGGTACCCCGCCCACACCCGGCGCGGCACCGGCAGGAGCGACTCCACCTGCTGGAGTGACGCCGTCACCAACCGCGGCGCCACCTGCCGGGGTGACGCCAACACCCGAGGCCGCACCTCCAGGGACGACACCCGGAGGCACGCCTGTGCGCGATCCGGCGGCGTTCCCCGCCACCACCGATCCGGCCGCGACTGCCACGCCAGCACAAGTGATCGTTACCGTGCCGGGTACCGCGTTCCAGATCGCCGGCGGACCGTACACGGTGCCGGTTTCGATCAATAACGCGTCGCGTGTCTCGGTCGTGACTCTCACCGTGACGTTCAATCCGAACGTGCTGCGCGCTCGCATGGTGCAGGACGGCACCTTCATGCGGCAGGGCGGGATCAGCGCGACGTTCACTCCGCGGATCGACGCGGCCACCGGCCGCGTGGATATCGCGATCACACGTGCGGGCGACCAGGCTGGTGCCTCCGGCTCGGGTCTGCTCGCGGCGTTGCTCTTCGACGCGGTCGGTCAGGGTGGCTCGATGATCCAGGTCAGTGGCGTGGCGAGCACGCCTGACGGCGCGCCCGTGCCGCTGCAATTCAGCCCGGTGACGGTGACGGTCAGGTAGTTCTATGGGACGACGCTGGGCGGCGGTGCGGACGAGCAGGGGATTCACGTTCATCGAACTGCTCGTGGTCACCACGATCGTGCTGATCCTGGCATCGGCGATCATGCCGCTGTCCAAGGTCACCGTACAGCGCCAGCGTGAGGCCGAGCTGCACCGCTACCTGCGTGAAATGCGCGTAGCGATCGACAAGTACAAGGACGCCGTTGACAACGGTCTGATCGGCTCGACTGACGTCAAGGCCGGCAGCGAGGGCTATCCACCGGATCTGGAAACGCTGGTCGATGGCGTCAGCGTGGCCAACGACGCCTCGGGACGAAAGCTGAAGTTCCTGCGCCGGATTCCCATCGATCCGATGACCCACTCGGCGGAGTGGGGTCTGCGCTCGTTCCAGGACAAGGCGGACGCGACATCCTGGGGCGGTCAGAACGTCTTCGACGTCTACACCAAGTCGACGGGCACCGCGCTCGACGGCACCAAGTATCGCGAATGGTAAACGCGGAGCCGTAACATGAAATTCGAATACCGCAACTCGCGCGGCTTCACCCTCATCGAACTGCTCGTCGTCATTTCGATGATTTCGATCCTGGCCGCCATGGGCATGGTCCAGTATCGGAACTCGGTCCGCCGCGCGGAGGAAGTCACGCTGAAGCACGACCTGTTCTCGATGCGTGACGCGATCGATCAGTACTACGCCGACAAGGGGAAGTACCCAGCGTCGCTCGATTCGCTGGTCAGCGACGGTTACATCCGCAAGATTCCCGACGATCCCGTCACAAAATCGGCCACGACGTGGACGACAGTTCCCGCGGAGCCGGATCCCGGTAATCCGTCGGCGGAGGCTGGGATCTACGATGTGAAGAGTGGGGCTCCGGGCACCTCGCTCGACGGGTCGAATTACGTCGATTGGTGAGGGTCAGCTACCAGCTACCAGCCGCCAGCTTCCAGCTTTCTGGGAGCGGGGGTAGGGGTCAGATCTTGTTTCTTGCAACGATGTCATCTGGAGATGACACTTACTCGAGTCAGACGCTGGCCGCGCAGGTCACTTCAACAACCACCCAAACCAACTCGCTCGTCATCGCGGCCGCGCTCGACATCGTCGGCCTGACGTACGCTACAAATCTTGTCGTAAGCGCTCGCGCGTCAGACCGGTCGCCGGCACAGACATACTTGCGACCGACTCGCGAGGCCGAACGGCGCGCGGGACAGATCGCCGAACCCACTGAGTAGCTCAAGGCCGACGGCGGAAGCGGCCCGAACGTAGCTGTGCTCACTTTCATCACAGGAAAGCGCTGGTCCGGCCGGGCCAGCATCCTGACATCGGGATTGAAGATGTCGAACGTAAAGATGCCGCCTGGAGTAGGTGGCAACGTGCTGCCTGGCTGCGCAGCCAGCCGTTCCGCCAATCCATTGCCGCGTCGACCGTCACAAGGAGACTCGAGGATGCGTACGTTGTTTGCCGATCTTCGTTATGCGTTCCGGGTCATGTCCCGGACACCCTCGTTCGCCGTTGCGGTCGTCAGCGTGCTGGCGCTTGGCATCGGCGCCAACACCACGATCTTCAGCATCGTCAACTCGGTCCTGCTGCGTCCGCTGCCGTTCGAGGAGCCGGAACGCCTGGTGCGATCTTCACCCGCACACCGGGCGGTCGACTCTTCGAGCTCTCCCCAGGCAAGTTCTACGGCTGGCAGCGGGATGCGCAGTCGTTCGAGGGCATGGCGATGTATCAATGCTGCGGCTTCAGGGAGCTCGCGCTCACTGGCACGGGTGCCGCGCGAACAGTACGTGCGACAGCCGTGAGCGCGGGCTTTTTCGAGGTCGTCAGAGCCCGACCGGCGCTCGGACGCGTCTTTCGGCAAGAGGAGGACACGCCAGGCAGCAAGCACGGGTCGTCCTGAGCGACCGGTTCTGGAGAACAGAATTCGGCGGACACCCAGACGTGATCGGGCGCACGGTGAAGCTCAGCGACGAAGCGTACACCATCGTCGGAGTCATGCCGGCCACTGCCTCGGTCGAGTCATGGACCGGGATGGCAAGCGACGTCTGGATCCCGCTCGCACTCACCGACGAGCAGCGCGCCGCCCGTGGGAATCACAATCGGTATGGCGTCGCGCGTCTGAAGCGAGATGTCGAACTGGCCCAGGCGCAAGCCGAGATGGACGCGATCTCCGCACGGCTCGCGCGTGAGTTCCCCACATCGGACGGACGAGGCTGGGGAGCCGTGGTCATCCCGATGCAGGAGGAAATCGTCGGCAATAGCCGCACGATGCTTCTCATGCTGCTCGGCGCCGTCGGGTTGGTCCTCCTCATCGCCTGCGCCAACGTCGGTAACCTGCTGTTCACTCGCGCCCTGAGCCGACGCAAGGAGATCGCGATTCGCTCGGCGCTTGGCGCGGGACGCGGACGCGTGTTTCAGCAGCTGTTGACCGAAGCCTTGCTGCTCGCGGGCGCCGGTGGCGCGCTCGGGCTTCTGCTCGCGTACGGGACTCTCACGTCAGCCTCGACGCTGCTCGCCAGCCAGGTGCCGAGGGCGGAGGAAATCTCGATCGATGGGCGAGTGCTGCTGTTCGCGGTGGGGGTGTCGATGCTCACCGGCATGCTCGCCGGGACGCTGCCGGCCGTGCGCGCAGGCCGGTCCGACCTCAACGAGCGCTCAAGGAAGGTGGGCGCAGCGACGGGGCGATCGGTGTCGGCACGCGCCGCTTGCTGATCGTGTGCGAGGTCGCGCTGTCGCTGGTGTTCTTGATGGGCGCTGGCGTGATGATCCAGAGCCTGCTGGCTCTTAGGCACAGCGACACCGGCTTCGATCGGAACATTGTCCTGACGATGGTTGTGAGGCTCGTGGACGCACGGTACCCGTCGCCGGCACAGCGATCGTCATTCTTCGACGCGGCGTTGCAGCGCATTCGGGCGCTTCCCGGCGTCGAGGCTGCGGGAACGATCGACGACCTGCCCTTCGCCGACGGATCCTCGCAGACTCTCACATCTCGAGGGATACCCGCCTCAACGCGATCCGGTGGCCGTGCAAGTTCGGCAAATCACCCCTGGCTACCTGCGCGCCATGGGGATTCCGGTGCTGCGTGGACGCGAATCGTCGGGAGCGATGCAGAGGTGCTGCTGGTGAGCGCGGACGCCGCGAAGCTGTATTGGGGAGCAGACGATCCGATCGGACGCCTGCGACCCTGCCAGCCTTCAAGACGGTGCTTCGGCAGGTGGTCGGAATCGTGGGTGACGTCAAGCAGCGAAATCTCACTGAAGCCACCGACGCCCACGGCGTACTTCTACACCCGCGAGCCTTATGGCAGGGCAACGTTCGTCCTACGGACATCAGTGCCGCCCGCCACGCTCGCCCAGCCCGCCGTTGCAGCGATCCGCGCGATCGATCCGGAGCAGCCGGTCGGAGATATCCGGACGATGGTGCAGGTGCTCGACGAGAAACTGACGTCGCAGCGCTTCAGCGCGCTGCTGCTCGGAGTCTTTGCGGGAGTCGCGCTGTTGCTCGCCGCAGTCGGAATCTACAGCGTCCTCTCGTACATCGTGCGCGGACGCAGCCGCGAGATCGGGATCAGAAGTGCGCTTGGCGCGCGGACATCCGACGTCCTTCGTCTGGTGATCGTCGAGGGCATGTCGCCCGTGCTCGTCGGCATCGCGGCCGGAACGATCGCCGCGCTCGCGTCGGCGAAGGTCATGAAAACGCTCGTCTTTGGCGTGAGCGCATCAGACTCCGCTGACGCTTGCTGCCGTCGCGGACCACGCTCGCCCTTGTTGCGTTGATGGCCAGCCTGGTGCCCGTGTACCGTGCCTTGCGGCTCGACCCCGTGAAAGCCCTGCGTGCGGAGTAACGACTGAGTCTCCCTTCAGGTGTCGCCACCTTTGACCCTCTCACTCGCCCAATTCCCACGGTCACTTGCGGCTCAATCAACGACGACCACTTGCCAAAACTTACAGGATGCCTCCTTATCTCCTGTTGGCCTTTGACCAGCGAACATCGTGGATTGATAATCCATTCGCTCGCCGGGTCGGCCGGTCTACTGAGGTTTGGCCGAACGCGCGATGCGGGTGGATGTCACCTCGGGATGACATCCCTGCAAGAAACAAGATCTGACCCCCCCGGGACGACCGCGGGCACCAAGAAAGGGGGCGCTCATTCGTCGAGCGCCCCCTTCAATTTTCCAGTGCTACCGCAACGTTCCCCCGATGCCCACGTTCACCGATATCTGAGTCTGGCCCGACGGACCCACCGCCTGAATCACGGTGAGAGAGATCACCTTCGTACCTGGCGTCGCATAGGCCTTGGTGACCTGCGGTCCTGTCGTGACGCTGGACGTGCCGTCGCCGAAGTCCCATTGGAACGATTGGACCGTGGACGTCGCGCCGGTCACGGTGGCCGTCAGCGTGATGATCTGGTTGACGGTCGGCGTCGAATCCGACGCGGTGATCGTTACGCCCGGCGGCTGCGCCGGGAGAATCGTCACAGACGTCGATACTGTTTCCGTGAAACCACTCGCCTCGGTCGCAGTCGCCCGAACGATGTAATGTGCCGGCGAGGTTGTACGTATGCTGGATGGTCGTGGTGCCGCTGATCGAGCCGAGAGACTGCCGACTCCCGTCGCCGAAATCGACCGTCACGTCTCGAATGTTCGGCGCCGGGCCGGTCGTCGGCGCGGTCACGTTGACCGTGAACGTCGCGGGCAGCCCGGCCGCGATACTGCCGCCAGTACTGGTTCCGGTTCCGACACTGATACTGATCCCAGTCCTCGGATTCAGCTGCACCGTGACTTCCGCAGTCTTGCCGCCGACGTTTGCCGTGATCTTTGTCACCCTCGACGTGTTGAGCGTCGTGCGCGCGACGCCGCTTTCGTCGGTGTTGGCCGTGGGAGGACTCAGCGTTCCCGCGTCGGCAATGAAATTCACAGGCACGCCGGGCAGACCGGCACCAGTGACGTCCTCGACTCGAGCCTGAATCTCAGACGTGCCACCTGTCGGCCCTACCGTCTGCGGATTCGCCGTCACGATCACGCGTTCGACCGCCGCCGTTCCCACTCTGAGGTTTTCGATCTTGCCTGATGCGCCGCCTGAGAAGGCCGTGATGATGGCAGTGCCACTTTGGCCGCCCGGGAAGAACTTGACGCGCACCTGACCGTTCTGCGTCCGCGCTTCACTCGGCTCAATTCGTCCGATAGTCGTCGTAAAGGTGACGAGGGTGCCGTTCTGAACTGGCGTACCTGCTCCATTGGTCGAGGTCGTGGTGGTCGTCGGGTTCGTTGTCCCGGTGCCCGTGCCACCGCCCGTACCGGTGCCGGTGCCGCCGTTTCCGGTTCCATTACTCGGTGTCTGCGTCGTGCCGTTCTCAATCACCGTGGCGACGATCTCGACTTCGCCGTTCAACGGAACGGTGGTCGCCGTAGGAAAAATCGTGATAACGCTGCCGCTCGGGGCGAGAAGCGGCATCTTGTCGCACGCGGAGAAGAAGATCATGAATCCAAATGCCGAAGCAATTGCCGCAGCGATTCGGAGGGGACGTCGGGGGGGCGTGCGCTGTGTTACCATAGTTGGCGCTAAGGATAATACTCTCATGGGTTTACGGGGTCAATACGGAGATCGTGGCTACGCAATGGCCGCCCTGCTGGTGGCGCTGGCCGTGATGTTGGTTCTGATGTCGGCCGCCCTTCCAGCCTGGCGTTTTCAGGCGAAGCGCGAGAAGGAGCTGGAGCTCGTTTTTAGAGGCGAGCAGTACGCGCGAGCCATAGGCCTTTACCAGCTCAAGAATCGCAACTTTCCGCCGAGTATCGATGTTCTCGTCCAGGGACGCTACCTCCGCAAGAAATACAAGGATCCGATGACGAAGGACGGCGAGTTTCAGCCGCTCTTCGCCGGTGCAAATCCGGGACCCGGCGGCACGGGAGGTGCGGCGGGAACATCGGAAGCGAGTCCAAATTCTCCGCAGCCTGGCACCGGTCGCGGGGCCAGCGCGCCGGGCTTTCAAACCGGTGCCGGAGGACTTATCGGCGTCGTCAGCAAGAGCAAAGAGGATTCGATCCGCAACTACCGCGGACGCACGAAATACAACGAATGGCAGTTCGTGTTCGCCAACGCCAATAGGGGAAATCCCGGCGGTGTCGGGCGCGGTGGTCAGAATGTGCCGGGCGCACCTGGCGGGCCGTGGGCGCGGATTTCCCGGCGGCGTGGGTAGCCCGGGATTCCCGCCGAGCGGCGGCCCAGGCGGCACCGGACCTGGAGGTACCAGAGCTCCCGGACCGGGTCGCGGCTTCCCAGGCACCGGTCCGGGGCCGGGGCAAGGCGGTGGGGTACGGCCTCCCGGCCAGTAACGGAGCGATCGGCACCGACCCTTAAGACGACCGACCGGCGCTCTCCGGCTTTCCCCAACCCGTAGTCACTACGCTACAGCTTCGACGACCGCGTCGTGGAATCGCGGCCGGAACTGTCGAATTTTTTCATTCTCCCGCGTCGGGTGCACACGGTTGCTCAGCAGGACGACGTACAGGTCGCGCTCCCAGTCAATCCACAGAGAGGTACCGGTAAATCCGGTGTGGCCAATCGCGTGTGCCGAGAGCCGCGTTCCGCAAGACGAAGTTGGCAGCATGGTGTCCCAGCCGAGCCCTCGCGAGCTCTGAGGAACTTCGGTTCGTCGTGCGAACAGACGCAGCGTGTCAGGGTTGGCGGCGATCGCTTCGCCCGACATCGTTCGAAGCACCGCCCGCGCAAATGCACCAACCCCTGCTGCCGTTCCAAACAGTCCCGCGTGCCCGGCGGCTCCTCCGAGCGCCCAGGCATTCTCGTCATGCACTTCGCCCACGAGCAGTCGTCCGCGCCAGCGATCGATCTCGGTCGGCGCCGTGCGGTCACGCCACGCACGTGGTGGGTTGAACGTCAGCGGTTCGTTCGTGACGAATGTCGAAAAGCGCTGAAATTGCGCCGACAGTGACGCGGCCGGATCGAAGGATCCTGCGATACCTGAATATCCCGCCGAGACGGAAGCCGCGTCCTCGAGGATGAAGCCAAGCAGGATGAATCCGAGATCGCTGTAGATCGATTCCGTGCCCGGGGCATATTCCAGCGGCATCGTGCAGATCGCATGTTGAAACTCGCGGCGTGCAGTATGGTCGCGGAAGAAGGGCAGGTATGCCGCGAGACCCGAGCTGTGCGCGAGCAGGTCGCGAATCGTGACGCCCTCCCGGTCCATGCCTCGCCACTCGCTCAGCCAAGCGCTAACCGGGTCGTCCAATCGAATGCGGTTTTCATCAACCGCTCGCATGACCAGAGTTGCCGTCGACATCACTTTCGTGAGGGAAGCGAGGTCGAAGATTGTTGCGGGTGTGGCCAGTTCCGCGAGAGGGTCGAACGTATGCGCGCCGGCGGCGGCCGAGAGAAGCACGTCGGCGCTGGTGCCAACCTCAACGACCGCGCACGGAAAGACGTGCGCTTCGACCGCTTCGCGCAGCATCTCTTCCACCGCGGAGAATCTGTCATCCATGGTCCCGCTGCGGCCAGAAACCGGCAAGCACAATGGCAACGGCAGCTGTCGTCAATGCGCCGAGGAATGAGAACCAGGTCCACGCGGAGCTCCCGGTCCACCATGCCCAGCCCACGACGACGGTACCAGTCGCCATGCCGATCAAGATCCCCTTCGCACTGACGCGTCGTGTAAGCACACCCGTGAGAAATGCCCCCAGGACCGGACCGGCGGCGAGAGACAACACCGAGAGCCCGGCGTCGAGCACTGAACGTGTCACGTACTGCGCGCCAAGGCCCACGGCCACCTGTGCGGCCCCCCAGAAAATCGTGGCCAGCCGCGAGATGCGCATCAAGCGCTCCTGATCCGCATCCGGACGAACGTACTTGAGATAAAAGTCGTTGACCGTGGTGGCAGCCAGAGCATTGATGGAGGGAGAGAGCGCGGCCGCGACGATGGCGGCGACAATGAAGCCTGAGATGCCGTGTGGAAGGGAAGTGACGACGAAGAGCGGCAGCACTTCGTCCGTTCTTCCGAGCGGTCGCGGCAGTGGAACCTGCTGGTAGTACGTGAACAACATGGCGCCGATGGTGAGGAACAGCACGAACTGCGCAAACACGATGAAGCCGCTCAACACAAGCCCGGTCGACGCATCACGCGACGATCGCGCTGAGAGG
The DNA here is from genome assembly GCA_963804245.1 of uncultured Acidobacteriota bacterium. GTDB lineage: Bacteria > Acidobacteriota > Vicinamibacteria > Vicinamibacterales > 2-12-FULL-66-21 > CAWDPQ01. The sequence goes on along the minus strand of CAWDPQ010000006.1, from coordinate 232,899 downwards.
AGGCGCTGGACCAGATACTGATCCGTTCCGTGGGTCGAGAGGGTGAGGGCAATGCCGCCGAGCAAACCGGACCATAACGTGTACACGACGCGCGGATTCGTCGAGACATCGAAAACCGTGAATCGGCCGGCGCCACCCGCCACGCTGACGACGGTCGGCCACCCGCCCTCGATCAGTTGCAGCAGACCGAAGAACACCACGAGCGCTCCCGCCAGGTAGACGAACATCTGAACGACGTCGGTCCAGATTACTGCGGAGACGCCGCCGCGCACCGTGTAGACAATCATCGCGGCACCGAGCACGACGACGATCAGTGACACGCTGATCTGGGTCACCACGGAAATGACGAGTGCCGTGGCGAACAATCGAATCCCGTCAGCAAACGTTCGCGTCACCATGAAGATGATGGCCGCGACGTTCTTGACCGACGGGCCGAAGCGCCGCCCGAGCAGCTCGTACCGATGTGTACAGCTCGCCGCGGAAATACGCGGGGATGAACACTGCGGCGACGATGATGCGCCCGACGACGTAGCCCATGGCCAGCTGCAGGAACGTCATGTTCGACGCGAACGCGCCGGCCGGCACGCCAATGAAGCTCAGGGTACTGGTCTCAGTGGCGACGATCGTGAAACAGATGGCCCACCACGGTACCGTTCGATCGTTGAGGAAGTAGTTGCGGGTCGTTTTCTGGAATCGGGCGAACCAGGACCCGAAGGCGGTAATGGCGATCAGGTAGATCGCGATAACGGCGTAATCGACCGCCGTCAGAGTCATTGCTTGAATGTCGGGGACCCCATCGCCCCGCTCCGCTTCCGCGCGTCCGTGACGGGTCGCACTAACGCGAACCGACTGCAGCCATGCGCGGCCCGAAGGCGCCGCGGGCGACGATGGCGAGGTAGTCGGGGACGCTCGTGCGGGGATCCGTCATGCTGTCGTAGGAGAACAGGACGATGCCGGTGACGCCGAGCTTTCGGGCGGCCTGAATGTTCTCGACGGTTTGCAACGGCGTCAGACGATAGGCACCGATGCCCGCCCACACGGCCCTGTTGCCGGCAACCTGACGAGCGTCGGCGATGTGCTCGGCAAAGCGCCCGGCCTCCGGCGTGTAGGCCATCGGACACACCGCGTCCACGAGCCCGCTTTCGAGCCAGCTGCCCCAATCCTGCAGGCGGCGCTGGCGCGCCTCCTGCGCATCCGGTGTCGTCGCCACCGTAAGCGCCGCATCAGGCCGTTCCTCTTTCACGGCGTCGCGCACGCGGCGGACGAGCGCGGACAGGCGATCGATCCGGAAACGACGCCAGTCTTCGGGAAATGCATCAGGGTAGGCAAACAGGTCGTCGCGTTCGAGCGCGTCGACATCGCGACGGGCCGCGGCGCTCAAACGTGGCCGCACCGCGGCGGTGAACGCTCGAATCGCGGCCTGACTGTAGTCGAAGCGGTCCGACGGATACCGCGTGTAATCGAGGTGGACGCCATCGATTTGGTAGCGCCGCACGAGGTCGCGAACGACAGCCACAGTGTGTTCGACCGCGGCCGGCACCAGAGGGGACGTGTAGAGGCCCTCGACGCCTGCTGATTGAGAGCGGGTCCATCGCGCGAGCTTGCCGAGGTAGGCCGGGCTTTCCGGATCGACGCGCGCGAGCTCCTGCGCGAGATCCCGCGGCACCATCAGCCAGTCGGGATGGCGATGCACGAGGTGCTCACGAGCGCTGGGCAGATCGGCCGCGCTCGACACGAGGTTGACGTTGACCCACGCGTGAACATTGAGACCGGCGGTCCGCGCTGCCTCGATCACCGAAGCGAGGGGATCGAAGCTCTCGGGTTGACGCATCAGCTCGATTGCGCGCGGCTCCAGGCGTGACTGGAAATAGGAATCACCGCGCCCGCGCACCTGGACCAGCAGCGTGTTGAACCCATTTGCGCGCGCCGACTGCACCAACGTCTGCACGCTCGCCGGCGACGAGAGAGACGTTCGCAACACCCACAGCGCGCGAATCTCGGCGTTGGCCCCTGCCGCGGCGGGAGGGTCGCCGGCAAAGGGGGATAGCACCAGGACGAGCGCCAGCGTTGCCGCTCTCCATGGTGAGCGCGCCGCAAAAGACATAAATCGCGTGAATGTAGCAGGCGGCTCACGGCGAAGTCAACGAGTGGACGCGTCTTCTGTGGACGCGTCTTCGCGTCAGCCTTGCAATGATGACGAGGGCCGACACATAGTGGCGCCTCTGACCCGGTTTCTTCTCCTTCCCGTTCTCACCGGCCTGCTGTTGCTCTCGGGTCTCAGCGCGCTCACTTATCAGGTGCTGTGGCTGCGGCTCCTCTCGCTCACCTTTGGCGTGACGGTTTACGCAGCGAGCACCGTCTTGATGAGTTTCATGGCGGGACTCGCCCGCTCGCCATGAAATCGTCCTTGACGCGACGCGACAGGCTGGGTACGCGCGTCAGTCTGCTCTACGCCACGAACACGGCCGGTGCGATCGCCGGTGCGCTCGCGACCGGCTTCTATCTGATTCCTCAGGTCGGGTTGACACGATCGTTCCTGCTAGCCGCGTCAACTGATGCTGGCTGGGGTCCTGGCGGGTATTGCCCTGGGCGGCTTTCTGATCGCGCCTCTCATGCGGCTGCATCTAAACTGGCTTCTGGTGCTCGCCGGGCTGCAGGTCGGCGCTGCGCTGGTGGCAGTTCGGTCGTTCTCTTCTCTTCGACGGCAGCCGCGCACACCGGAGTGGCTGCGGTCGCTGGCCGAATGGCCGTCGCTGGATCTCATATTGCCCGCGGCATTGTCCACGGCTGCCACCATTCTCCCGACAGCGATTTTCTTCGGGCTCGCGTTTCCCGTCGGCCTTCGCTTGTGGGCGGGAGGCGATGGCGACCAACGGCGCACCGCGGAACGGATTGGCTTCTTCTACTCGATTAATGTCTGCGGTGGCATCTTCGGCTCGATCGCCGCCGGCTTCCTGCTGTTGCCGCTCCTGACGAGCAAAGGCAGCCTCATCGTGGTGGCTGCGTTGTTCCTGATGTCGGGTGTTGCGCTTCTCGCCGTCTGGCAGCAAAGACTCGCGATGCGGGGCCTGCTTGCCCTGGCGGCGACTGCGCTCTTCGTTTACTGGGCGCGGGACGTTCCGCCGCTCACGGGACTCGGTCGCTTTCACTCCGGGCGGCCGATGCTCTTCCACGAAGAAGGCGTTCAGACCACCGTGACGGTATTCGGCGGGCCAGGCACCGGTAACCGTGCGCTTCACCTTGATGGACGCCATCAGGCCAACGACTCGCCGGCGGCGGTGTTCATCCATCGCCGCATCGGCCTGCTGCCCGCGGTACTGCATGCCGAACCGAAGCGGGCGCTCGTCGTTGGACTCGGTGGAGGAGCAACGGCGGGTGCGCTCAGCCAATATCCTGGTATCGACATAGACGTCGTCGAGCTGTCGGAGGGTGTGCTTCGCGCGTCGAGTCTCTTTTCGCACGTGAACTTCGATGTGCTGCAACGGCGAAACGTGCACGCGCGAGTGGACGACGGGCGAAACTACCTGTCGCGTGTGAGTGCCCCGTACGATGTCATCACGGCTGATGCGATTATTCCAACGCACGCCGGCGCGACGAATCTGTACTCCATCGAATACTTTCAACTCGTTCACCAGGCGCTGGCGCCGGACGGCGTCGCACTGCACTGGAACGGTGGCGGCTCCGACGCAGATTACGGCCTGATTCTCCGCGCATTCGTCAGAGCGTTTCCGTACACGACGCTGTGGGGAGACGGTAAGCTGATGGTGGGATCGAACAAACCGATCAGGCTGTCGCGAAATCGAATCGAGCGGATGCTGAGCGAGCCGGCCACACGGCAGGTTCTTGCCCTGATGAACGTGGAAACCTTCGATCATCTGGCGCGCACCTTCAGGGCTGGACCCGAACAGCTTCACGAGCTCGTCGGCCGGGGCCCTCATTTGACCGACGACAAGCCCTTAATCGAGTACTTTGCGCCGTCACCTGCCGGAGCGGCTGTTCAGATCGATCAATTTCGCGCAGACATCCACTCGATTCTCCGACCTTAGGTCGCGCGCGCCGCGGCGCAGTCGTTCCGTTGACTTGCCGTGCGTCGCCGTCTAGAGTGAGCGGTTGGTCCCCCTCACATCACTTCGCATGCGGAGCGCATCAGACATTCATGTCCTCGGCCTCGATGCCGGCGGTACGAAGACGGTTTGTCTCCTCGCGAACGGGGAGGGCGCCATCCTGTCGAGGGCGCGACGCGGCGGCGCCAACCTGCAGGCGTCGGGCGAGCTCGAAGTAGAGAAGGTCCTGCATGACGTCATGGAAGACGCCCTTGCGGGAACTGACGTCATGCCCGACGCGATCTGCCTCGGCATCGCCGGCGCCGACCGGTCCGGGGACGCCGAGGTCGTGCGCGGCATCATGCGACGCATCGGCGCCAAGGCCCGCGTGCTCGTCGTCAACGACGCGCTGGTCGCGCTCGAGGCGGGTGCGCCAGGGCAACCCGGCGTGGTCATCATCTCGGGTACGGGGTCGATCGCGTACGGCAGAAACGCGGCCGGAGAAGCGGCACGGTCCGGTGGCTGGGGTTACGTGCTCGGCGACGAGGGCAGCGGCTACTGGATCGGACGGGCGGCGCTGCGTGCGGTACTTCGCGAGGCCGACTTCCGGGGACCGCGCACCGCGCTGACGCCAATGCTGCTGCAGCATTTCGCCATCCCGCAGCCGCAGGGCCTCATCCACGAGGTCTATCACGGCCATCTGAAGCCCGCGGCGATCGGCGCGCTCGCAACCTGCGTGCAACAGGCATTCGAGCAGGGAGACGATGTAGCCGTCGGCATCCTGCACGCTGCGGTGCGGGAGCTCGAGGCGGCAGGCCTGTCGGTCGCGCGTCGGCTCCATCTCGTCGGTCAGCCCTTTCCCTTCATCCTTGCCGGCGGTATCTATCGAGCCGTCCCGTGGCTGCAGCGAGAGCTGTTGGAACGGCTTCCTCGTGCGGTGCCGGAGAGTAGCGCCCATCTGCTGGAACGGGAACCCGCCGAAGGGGCCGTGGCGTTCGCGCTGCAGGAAGCGCGCGGCTCGGCTCGGATTCCGGTCTATCGCTGATGCACGCCCCCAAGGTTGAGATCTTTCACAGCGACCGCGCCGCGGCGCGCGCGCTGGCGCGTCGCGCACTCGCGGCGCTCGCCGAGAATCCGCGGCTGGTGCTCGGACTGCCGACGGGCCGGACCCCGGTCGGTTTCTACCACGAGCTGGCATCGCGAGCGGCGGCGTCTCACGCCGACTTTTCGCAGGTGAGGACGTTCAACCTGGACGAGTTCTTCGGCATCGATCCCACGCATCCGGGCTCGTACCGTCAGTTCATGGAGCAGCATCTCTTCAGCCGCGTGAACCTGCGCCCGGAGAACATTCACTTCTTGAATGGGTCGGCCGCTGACCCGGTCACCGAGTGCCTGCGTTACGAACGAGACATCCAGGATGTGGGCGGGATCGATCTGCAGATATTGGGCATCGGTACGAACGGTCACATCGGATTCAACGAGCCGGCGCCGGCGCTGCAGGCCCGCACGCATCGCGTCACGCTGCGCGCGGAAACACGTCGCAGCAACGCGGCGCTGTTCAACGGCGATGTCCATGCCGTTCCGACCGAGGCGCTGTCGATGGGTATGGCGACGATCCTACATGCCCGCTCGATCGTGCTGCTCGCCACGGGCCGTTCGAAGGCGCCGTGCATCGAGCGTCTGGTGAACGGTCCCATCACGACGGCGCTGCCAGCCTCGTTTCTGCAGCTTCATCACGACGTCGAGGTCATGATCGACGAGCCGGCAGCTGGCACGCTGGGGCACGGAAGGGCCTTCAAGGAAGAGGAAGTCTAACTGGGGAACTGGGGAACTGGGGAGCTGGGGAACTGGGGAACTGGGGAGCGGGGGACGGGGGAACGGGGGAGCTAGGCGCCGCGGTTCAGCAGCTCACGCAGACGCGGTTCGATGTCTTCGCCGATGGCCTCCCGCAGCGAGTCGTCTGCTTTCTTCAAACGTTTGAGCGCCTGCGGCAGCGTGACGCCGGCCTTCTGCATGACGATTGCTGCCTTGACGTCCCACTTCGAGCGACGGAGCAGCGCATCGGCGTCGTCGTAGGGCAGCCCGGTGACGATGCCCAGGATCCGGCGGGCGCGATCCTTCAACTTTTCTGAGCCGGTTTGGACGTCGACCATCAGGTTGCCGTAGGTCTTACCGACCTTGATCATTGCCACCGTGGTCAGCATGTTCAGGACCATTTTGGTCGCCGTGCCCGCCTTGAGACGGGTCGAGCCGGCGATGATCTCGGGTCCCACGGCCGGAGCGATTTGCAGATCGACGAAATTCTGAAGCTCCGATCCCGGCCAGCACGTGACGAAGATGATCTTGGCGCCCGCTTTGCGCGCGCGCGTCAGTCCGCCGCGGACGAACGGCGTCATGCCGCTGGCCGAGACGCCGATCACCACATCGCGGCGAGAGAGGCGGAGACGCCCGAGGCTGCGTGCGCCTTCTTCGAAGTTGTCTTCGACGCCTTCCTTGGCGCGGAAGACGGCTTCCTGTCCGCCAGCCATGATGGCCTGGACGAGGGAGGGGGAGGTGCCAAACGTCGGCGGCATCTCGGAGGCCTCGACCACGCCGAGCCGGCCGCTCGTGCCGGCGCCGATGAAGATGACGCGGCCGCCCTTCTTGAGGACCTGGGTGATGATCTCGATCCCGTGCGCGATCCGCTCTTTCTCTTTCAACACCGCGGCGATCACCTTGCGGTCTTCGTTGACGACCATCTCGATGATGTCGCGCACGGGCGTCTTGTCAATCGCGAGGCTGACGGGATTGATGGCTTCGGTCGGCAGGGACTGCCACTTCGAATGGGTTGGCATGCAGAAGATTCGTCGAACGCCGCGCTAGCAGGGCAACCGCGTACACTACTCCTCGCGGACGGGAAGTGTCAAACTTCCCGTGCGTTGCTCGTGGCTCGGGCCTCGTGGTGTGGCAGACTTCGAACGAGCCACGAGCCACGAGCCACGAAACCACATCGTGACATGACAATTGACCGCTATCTGATCTACCTGCGCGACGTGCGGCGGATGTCGCCGAATACGGTGTCGGGCTACGCGCGCGACCTCGCAGCGCTGGCCACGTTCGCGGAGAAGCGCGGGGTGGACGTGAACACGCTCGAGCGTCGCGACCTCGAGGCATTCGTGCGCAGCCTGATGGCATCGGGTCTGTCCCCGCGGTCGGTCGCGCGAGCGGTGGCCTGCGTGCGCGGGTTCTATAAGTTCACCGCCGTCGAAGACAAGCGCGACGGCAGCCCGGCCGACGATCTGCGCGCGCCGCGGGCGTGGCCGGCGCTGCCGAAATTTCTCAGCCTCGAGGAAGTCGATCGGCTCCTCGCTCAGCCCGAGGCGACAACTCCGCGCGGGCTGCGCGACAAAGCGCTCATCGAGGTGTTGTATGCGACGGGTCTGCGCGTGTCCGAGCTTCTGTCGCTGAAGATGAACAACCTGCATCTCGACGAGGGCTACCTGACCTGCGTGGGGAAGGGATCCAAGGAGCGCATCGTGCCAATCGGCAATGAAGCCGCCGAGTGCGTACGCCGATACATGTCCCAGGGCCGCGGCGCACTTTTGCACCGCGCGTCAACGTGGCTGTTCGTCAACGCCCGCGATGGTGGACCGCTGTCGCGGGTGGGATTCTGGAAAGTGCTGAAGGACTACGGCATCAGGGCGGGCATTACGCGCGAGCTGAGCCCGCACGTGCTCCGACACTCCTTCGCGACGCACCTGCTGGAGCGGGGGGCGGATCTGCGGTCGATTCAGGTGATGCTTGGACACGCGGATCTGTCGACTACACAGATCTATACACACGTTCTCGAAGCACGACTGCGCACCGTGTACGATCGATTTCATCCGAGGCGCTGAGGCGCGCCGCGGGTTGGCGAACCTGCGGTCGATCTGGTAGATTTGGTTGGTTTGCCCGCGCCCAGGAATCGCGGCTTACACCATGGAACCCACTGAATAGTAAGGAGTTCGAACGACATGAGCCGTAAGGGTCGCTACCTGTTCACATCCGAGTCCGTCACCGAGGGACATCCCGACAAGATCGCGGACCAGATCTCCGACTCCATCCTCGACGCGATTCTCGCGCAGGATCCGGTTGGCCGCGTCGCGTGTGAAACCCTCGTCACCACGGGCCTTGCCATCATCGCCGGCGAAATCACCACCAGCTGCTACGTGGACTTCCCCAAGATCGTCCGCGAAACGATCAAGGACGTCGGTTACACGCGCGCCAAGTTCGGTTTCGACTCCGAGACCTGCGCTGTACTGTCGTCGATCCACGAGCAGTCGCCCGACATCGCGCAGGGTGTGGATCCGGGAGGAGCGGGCGATCAGGGACTCATGTTCGGCTACGCGTGCACCGAGACGGAAGAGCTCATGCCGCTCCCGATCATGCTGGCGCACAAACTGGTCAAGGGATTGTCGTGCGCGCGCCGCGACGGCGTGCTCGAGTATCTGCGACCGGACGGGAAGTCGCAGGTCTCGGTCGAGTACGACAACGGCAAACCGGTGCGTGTCGATACGGTCGTGGTCTCCACTCAGCACAGCTCGCTCGTCTCCAACGACACGCTGCGGGAAGACATCGTCGACAAGATCGTGACGCGCGTCATTCCGGAGAACATGCGCGACAAGAACACGCGGATCCTCATCAATCCCACCGGCAGGTTCGTCGTCGGCGGTCCGCACGGCGATGCCGGCGTCACCGGTCGAAAGATCATCGTCGATACCTACGGCGGCGCGGCGCCGCACGGCGGCGGCGCGTTCTCGGGAAAAGATCCCACGAAGGTCGATCGCTCGGCCTGCTACATGGCTCGCTACGTCGCGAAGAACGTCGTGGCCGCCGGACTGGCGGAGCGCTGCATGGTGCAGCTCGCATACGCGATAGGCGTCGCCGAACCGGTGTCGGTCCTGATCGACACGTTCGAGACGGGTCAAGTAGACGATGAGAAGATCAGTGCGGCGGTGCGGGAGAATTTCAAGCTCACGCCGCGCGGGATCATCGAGGCGCTCGATTTACGCCGTCCGATCTACAAGAAGACCGCAGCTTTCGGGCACTTCGGTCGCACCGAGCCGGAGTTCACTTGGGAACGGACGGACAAGGCGAACGCGCTCCGAGCGTCCGCTCGCTGAAGCGCCGCCTGCGCGGCATCCGAAACGTCGAACGCTGAACTTCGGATGGGCTCTCCGACTAGCTTCGCCGTTCAGCGTTCACGATTTCCATCACGGCGGATCCTGGCGCTGACGATTGTCGGCGCCGGGATCGCGCTCTTCCTCCTCAGTCTTCCACCAAATCCCCGGCGTGTAACCGGCGGAGATCCGGCTATCGCCGCCCGCACGGTGCGGGGCGCATTTCACGTGCACACGACGAGATCGGACGGCGTCAGCGACAAGGCGACCGTGGCTTCTGCCGCGCGCGCGGCCGGTCTGAACTTCGTCATCTTCACCGATCATGGCGATGGCACGCGGCCGGCGGATGGTCCCGAGTACATCGACGGTGTGCTGTGCGTCGACGGCGTCGAGATCAGTACCGACGGCGGGCACTACATTGCGATGGGCGCGGGGCCATCGTCGTATCCGCTGGGTGGGGACAGCGCAGGGGTCGTCGCCGATGTTGCTCGCCTCGGCGGCTTTGGCGTTGCGGCCCATCCCGGATCCCTGCGACCGGAGCTGGCATGGTCTGACTGGTCGGCGCCGATCGATGGCCTGGAGTGGCTCAATGCCGACAGCGAGTGGCGGGACGAAGGTCGCTGGGCGATTGCGCGCGCGTTCGCGTCATACCCCTTACGGCCACCCGCCGCGCTTGCGTCGCTTCTCGATCGCCCCGACGCGACGTTGAAGCAATGGGATTCTCTGGCCGCGCGGGCTCGCGTTGTCGGCCTGGCCGGGCTCGATGCCCACGGCGGCATCGGCAATCGCCTCGAGGATCCGTCGCGGCGCCGCAGTATCGGAGTTCCTTCGTTCGCCGCGAGCTTCCGCACGTTTTCGACCCGTGTCGAACTGGATCGTGCCTTCACCGGAGATCCTCGAACTGATGGGGACGCTCTGCTGGAAAAGCTGAGGGCAGGCAGCACCTATTCCGAAATTGACGCGGTGGCGAGCGGGGCAACCCTCGAGTTCAGCGCGCGAACGGCCGACGAGATCGTCGGGCAGGGGAGCGTGTTGCGGGGCGCGGGAACCGCGACGTTCCGCGTGCGCGCCGCGCAGGTGGACGGTGCGTCCACGGTCGCTTTCAGAAACGGTGTCGAGGTCTCACGGGCGGTGGGCACGAGCCTCGACTTCCAATCGGCAGCACCGGGTGCCTTTCGCATCGAGATCCATGTGGCGGGCGCACCAGGAACGCCGCCGGTGCCCTGGGTCGTCAGCAATCCGATCTTCAGATTTGCTCCGAGCGCTCCGGTCCAGCAGCCGGCGGCCGTCACCGCGTTCAACCTGGGCGATGCGGCCTGGCGCATCGAGAACAGCGACGGATCGGACGGCAGCTCGAGCATCACCGACGGAGCGGTGGAGTTCGCGTATCGCCTGCGAGGAGGTCCGCCCGCGAGCCAGTTCGTGGCTCTCGTCGCCGATCTCCCGCGCGGCCTCGCCGAGTTCCGGGGGGTGAGCTTCACCGGTCAGGCAAGTGCGCCAACCCGACTCTCGGTTCAATTCCGGTTTGCCGAGGACGGTAGCGCCCGCTGGCGGAAGTCGGTGTACTTCGACGAGCAGCCGCGGCCCTCGAGCGTGGCGGTGGAGCACCTGCGACGCGTCGACGGTCCGCCGCAGCGTCCCGACATCCGTCGCGCGACGTCGGTCCTGTTCGTCGTCGATCTTACGAACGCCCGTCCTGGCGATTCCGGTAAGGTTACCCTCCGCGACATCGTCTTGACTCGGTAGTCCCGCCCTTCAGGGCGGGCGTTTCGCGGAACTCGCCTTACGGTTCGCCGCTGTCCCACCCGGCTAGTGTGCTAGTGTACTAGTATGCATATCGTCATCGAGCCTGGGGACCCGCGGCCGGTGTTTCGCCAGATCGTGGACGAGGTGCAGCGGTGCATCGCGACGGGAATCCTCAGAGCGGACGATCCCTTGCCGGCGGTCCGGGAACTGGCGAGGCTGCTGAAGGTCAATCCGAACACCGTGCAGCAGGCCTATCGTGAGCTCGAACGGGCGGGCGCGGCGTACGTCCGGCGCGGAGTAGGGACTTTCGTCGGGCAGGTGGCGCGTTCGACGGATGCCAAACGATCGATGGTTGCGCGTCAGATTGCCGGGCGGTTCCTGCGCGAAGGGTTCAGGCACGGTCTGCTCGCCAGTGACTTGGTGACCGCGCTGCAAGAGCTCGCGCCGTCACCGGGCAGAAGGGAAGAGCGCGATCTTCCCGAGCCTGATGCGGGGAAGTCGCCGGTCAGGTCTTGACCGTGAGGAACAGATAGCAGGCGGTGCCGAGCACGATGATGTTCGGCGCCCACCCGGCGAGTACCGGTGCCAGCAACCCGCCTTTTCCGATCGCTACGAACAGGCTGCTGACGATCCAGTAGGACAAGGCGAGCACGATCCCGATTCCGATTCCATAGAGCGTCCCGCGCCGACCCATGCTCACGCCGAAGGGTACCGCCAGCAGGGCCATCACGAAGGTGACGAAGGGAAACGCCATCTTGCGATGAAGCTCCACCGCCTGAGGCACGACATTCAGGCCGCTGGCCGAGAGCTCCTGCACGTAGCGCCGCAGCTGGCCGACGGTCATCATCTCGGCGACCGGCTGCTCGGTTTCGAAATAGTCGGGCGCTTCGAGATCGGGCAGCTTGCGATCCTTGAAGGCGGTCCACACCGGCGGTTGGAAGGTGTAGTTCTGCACCCATCCAGACGCCGCCTGCCAGCCGCGACGATACTGCGCGCGATCGGCGTAGGTCATCGTGGCGAGCCGCCAGCCGTCGGTGCGCGGCGTGTAGATCGTCAGACCCGAGAGCTCGTCCCGTTCGGGATCGAAGAGCCTGAAATGATAGATGTCGCCGTCGCGCGACACGACCCAGCGCCGATTCAAGGCGTCGAAAATGCGCGGCGGCCGTCCGCGAATCTGCGCGTCGAGGACCTCGGCCCGCCGGTTGGCGCGGGCGAGCAGCCACTGTTCGAGGCCGAAGATGACGCTGCTGAAGATCAAAGAGAGCACGATGACGGGGAGCGCCGCGCGGTACAGACTGATCCCGCACGCCTTCATGACGGTCAGCTCGCTCGTTCGCGACAAGGCGCCGAACGTCACCAGGACGCTCAGGAGCGCGGCGATCGGGATGACGAAGTAGACGAACTGCGGCGTCATGTAGACGAGCAGCGCGCCGACGGCGGAGGCCGTAGCCTGACCCTTGAAGATCTTGTCCGACTTGTCCAGGAAGGTGGAAATATAGAACAGACCGAGCAGGGCCAGGAACGCGATGGCGGCGACCCGCAGGTATGCCCGGGCCACGTATCGATCGAGCAGGTTTGGCGACGGCGCCGCGAAGCGGGGAATTCGGATGACGACGACGACGCCCTTCGGCTTGGATTGGGTGGAAGCGGCTGACGGCTCCGGCGCGTTGGAATCCGTGTCGGGCAGCGCGCGTCCTGCGCGAGTGAAGCGAATGGGGATGGTGAACGGCAATCGGGCGCTCGTGACGCGGGCGCGCCAGACGAGCGCCGCGACACCGAACGCACCGAGAATCAGGTTAGGCACCCACCGCGACAGATGCGCGTTGAGGTATTGCCCCTTGGTGAGTGACTCCGCCATGAACATCACGACGTAGTACGCGAAGATCACGACCACGCCGACGACGAAGCCGGCGAGCTTGCCGTCGCGCGCCACCGTCATCCCGAGCGCCAGCCCGATGATGCCGAAGACCAGACAGGCCACGGGGAACGAAAACTTCTGCTGCAGGGCGATGATTTCCGGGTGCGGCGAAATCCCCTCGCGGGCCTTCCGCGCGGCTTCGGCGCGCAGCTCGGCGATGGTCCGTTCGTTCGGACCCTTTTGAATGCTGACCTGCGGGAATACCGCTTCGGGATTCAAACCGACCAGCAGGTCGCCCTCGAACCGCAGCGTATCGGACAGCCCCGGCTTGCCCGTCGTGTAGCGCACGCCATCGTGCAGCACGAGATCGACCGTTCGCTTGTGCCGGTCGATGACCAACCGGCCGCGATTGGCAAAGTAGATCTCCGTCGCGTTGGCGTGAGACGAATCGGCGACCAGCAGCCGCCGCCAGCCGGCCTCACCTGGCGGCGCCTCGTCGCCGGCATAGAGCACCCAGCCGGGAAAATCCTCGAAGAACACGCGCGGGCGCACGTCCGTTTCGACCCGCTTGGAAATGATGTCGAACGTGATGGCGAGGAAGGCGCGATTGGCCTGCGGGATGGCGATGATCATCACGTACATCGTCGCTGCCGCGCAGGCCACGGCGAGCGCCAGGACCGGGCGAAGCAGGCGGTATGGGCTCACCCCGCATGCCAGGAGGGCGACCGATTCGCGGTCGGCCGACAGCCGGCCGAAGCCAATCAGGATGCCCACGAGGAGGGCCATCGGAATGGTCAGTCCGAGAGCCTGCGGGACCAAGGTCCAGATCAGGCGGGCGATCGTCCCGAAACTGACGCCCTTCGCCAGCAGGTTCTCGAGATGCTGCATGAACGGCGGCAGCGCCAGGAGAAACGTAAAGATAAGGAGCGCCAGGAGCATCGGTGGCAGAATTTCGCGCCACACGTAGCGGTCCAGCGTTCGGAACATCGGACTCACGATAACAGCTTCCAGCTCTGAGCTGCCAGCTTTCGGCGGTTAGGGCGGTAGCCCCGCCTGGGCGTCCACAATCCTTCAACAGCCCGCTTTTTCTGGCCATTTCCCATGGGTCTGATAATGGGTGTTATGTTAACTAAGGGGCGAGAATGCAGCTCCTAACAGCCAGCTACCAGCTTCCAGCCGCGAGCTTCCAGCCCAGCGCCCAGCCTTCAGCTTCCGGTTTGGCTACGCACCTTCTGGCGCCGGCGGGTTGCGAAGTCATCCGCACGCCAGTCTCTCTGACGCGTTCATAGGGATCTCGGCTGTGTTGCCTTTTGGATGGAGATCCGCGGCCCGCGGCGGGTCGAACTTTCGCGCAGTCCGGCCGAAGCCGGGCTGGCGGCTGGGCCTGGCAGCTCGCGGCTGGGCGGCTTACTTCTGGTTTCGTAGTTCCTGAATGATGGCTTCGAGCGCGGAGATGACCTCGTCACGCTCGACGCGTGACTTCGTGAAGCGGAGCTGCAGCTTGAATGCTTTGGTGGGGGCCTTGTAGCTGAAGATGAATGCCTTGGGGCGGCCGGCCTTGGGCTTGGCTGTTTCTTTTCGAAGGGCTTCGCGCGTGGCGCCCCCTTCGCGAGCGATTTTCTCGACCAGAGCCACCATTTTCTGGTGGTCTCCCTGTCTAACTACCTGCAATAGCAACGATTTGGAGTGAATGTCGGCCAGCCGACAAAGGTTTTTGACCTCTTCCGGCATCCCGTTCAACGACAGAGACTCGGTAATCGACGTTCGCGACTTCCCTAGCCGGCGCGCCATATCCTCGTGCGTGTAACTGCAGCGGCTCGCCAGTGAATGCAGGGCCTCGGATTCTTCGAACGCCGTCAAGTCCTTCCGCTGAAGATTTTCGATGAGGGCGATCTCGATGATCTCGTTGTCGTCCACTTCGCGGATGACAATCGGCATCTCGCGCAAGCCGACCTGCACCGCGGCCTGGTAACGACGTTCGCCGGCGACGATCTGAAAGCGTCTCCCGCGCTGGCGGACGACGATGGGCTCGATGATCCCTTTTTCCGCAATTGACGCCATCAGCTCCGACAGGTCGCCCATGACCTGGCGGGGTTGGTTGGGATTTGGATCGATCTGATCGATGGGCACCATTCGACCGATCGGCGCGCCGGCAGAACTGGTAAGGGCCTCGACGTAGTGCTCGTCGTGGCGCATCCGTACTGTCTCCGGCAAACCTCGCTTAGGCACGATCCATGACCTCCTCGCACAGCCGGTAGTACTCGGCGGCGCCGCTCGATTCCGGCGCAAATGCGAAAATCGATTCCTTGTAAGCCGGGCTCTCCTCGAGCCGGACGCTCTTGGTGATGACGGTGTTGAACACCTTCGTGCCGAACACCTTGTCGATCTGCGAGCGGATGTCCCTCGCCAGCGCCGTCCGCTTGTCGTGCATGGTGATGACGACCCCCAGGATGCGGAGGCTGGGGTTGGCCCGCGCCCGGACCTTCTCGATCGTTTCCAGTAAGTCGTCGGTTCCCTCGAGGGCGAAATACGACGACTGAATGGGTATCAGGAGGTGCGTCGCGGCCACCAGGGCGTTGACCGTCAACAGGCCCAGTGTGGGTGGGCAGTCGATGACGATGTTCGGGTACTGCTCGCGCACGGGTTCCAGTCGGTCTTTCAAGCGGAAGTGCGCGTCCAGCTCGCCTATCAGCTTGGACTCGAGCTTCGCCAGGGCGATCCGCGAGGGCGCCACGAACAGGTTCGCCTGCGTCGACGGGACGATGATGTCGGCGAAGCCGCAGTCCGGTTCCGAGATCGCGTCGTAGACGCTGCGCGACACCGAAGCGACATCGAGATACGACATCGAACTGTTCGCCTGGGGATCGAGATCGATGAGGAGCGTGGGGGTTCCGCGAAGGGACAGGGCGGCTGCCAGGTTTATGGCGGTCGTGGTCTTCCCCACTCCCCCTTTTTGATTTGCGATGGCGACAATCATCTATTGAATGGCGGGGACTCCTGCACCCCGCCTAGCGCGTCGCTCCGCGGGGCCCCTACGCCCCGCTTCCGCTCCTCGCGATCGCGAGGCATCGGCGGTGTAGGTTGGGCGCCATTGTAGGGCCAAAATGACGGAATTGATCAAATCTGCGAAATTGCCCGATATTTCGCGCGGTTGCGCGGAGGGTACCCTACATCTTGTATTTGCCCAGGTCGTCCGGGTCTAGGTTCTCCAGCCACTTCTGCAGCCGTTCGGAGTCCCCTTTCTCCGGCGCCAGGTCAACCGAGCGGGCGTGGTCGATGACTTTGTCCTCGACGAAGATGGGGGCGCGAGCCCTCAGGGCGAGGGCGATGGCGTCGCTCGGGCGGGCATCCACGGCGACCGCTTCCCCGTTCACGCGGAGGTAGATCAGAGCGTAGAAGGTGTTCTCCTTCAGATCGGACACGACGATCTTCTGGATATCCGCTTTCAAGTCGTGGATCACGTTCTTCAGGAGATCGTGCGTCATCGGCCGCGGCGTCGTCACGTTCTCGATCTGCAGGGCGATGGCGTTGGCTTCGAACGCGCCCACCCAGATCGGCAGCACGCGCTGACCCTCCTTGTCACGGAGGATCACGATCGGCATGTTCGTGATGGGGTCGATCATCAGCCCCTTGATGGTCATCTCGATCTGCATGACGTCAACTCCCAATCGAGCGTCGAATCGGGCGCCCGTCCAAGCTAGGAGGCATCCCCGTCGCTGTCAAGCGCCTCGCCTTTCAGGCTGTTCGGGTTCGCCGCCACGATGCGCACCGGCACCAGTTTGCCCAACCACTCCGCCTCTCCCGGAAAATTGACCACCGTGTTGCCGCTGGTCCGTCCCGAGAGCTCCGATTCACGTCGCCGGCTCCGCGAGTCGACGAGGACTTCCTCGATGCGGCCGACGTGCTCACGATAGAGACCGTGCTGCATCTCACGCTGCAGCGTCTGCAGCGCCACGATGCGTCGCGTCTTCTCCTCCTCGCTCACGTCGTCTGGCAGCCGTTTGAGCGCCAGTGTGTTCGGCCGCGGCGAGTACTTGAACGAGAACATGCTGTGGTAGCCCACAGCAGCCGTCAGCGACAGCGTCTCGTCGAAGTCGGCTTCGGTCTCCCCCGGGAAGCCGACGATCATATCGGTCGATAAGGCGATGTCCGGCATGGCCGCGCGCAGACGGTCGACGAGGTCCAGGTAGTGCTCGCGCGTGTACCGCCGCCGCATCGCGGTGAGGACGCGCGTCGATCCCGATTGCACGGGCAGATGCAGATGCCGGCATACCTTCGGCAGATCGCGCATGGCGGCGATCATCCGCGGAGTGACATGCCGCGGGTGCGGACTGGCGAATCGGATCCGCGCGAGTCCTTCGATCGCCTGCAAACGCTCGAGCAGCGCCGCGAAGTCGCAGGCCGCGTCGTCGGGGGCCTGATAGTGATTGACGATCTGCCCGAGCAGCTGGATTTCGCGCGCGCCGGAGTCCACGGCATAGCGCGCCTCGGCGACGATGTCCGCCGCCGGCCGCATGCGCTCGTGACCGCGCGTGTACGGCACGACACAGAACGCGCAGAATTCGTTGCAACCTTCGATGATGGTGACGTAGGCCTTCACCGGATCGAAGCGGCGAGCGATCCCCAGTGGAAACGAGACATCGCCCATCGGATCGACATCGAGCTGCGGACCGAGCTTCCCCGCGGACTGAATCGCGGCGCCGACGAGCATCGGCAGTCGCTTCATGCTCTGGGTGCCGACGATGACGTCGACGGCCTTCGAGCGCTGAAGCAGCCGCTCACCTTCCTGCTGCGCGACGCATCCCGTCACCGCGACGACCGGCCGCGTGCCTTGCTCGATGCCCATCTGCCGAAGCTCACCGAGACGCGTGAAGAGTTTTTCTTCGGCGCGTTCCCGCACGCTGCACGTGTTGATGACGACGACGTCGGCGTCGCGGTCGTCGGCAGTCGCTTCGTAGCCAGCCTGCTCGAGCAACCCTGCCATGCGCTCGGAGTCGTGCACGTTCATCTGGCAGCCGTGAGTCTCGATCAGATACTTTCGCGCCATTGCACCTTTCGCCCGCGCCGCGTTTCGCTTTCGCCTTTCGGTTTACCTTCGCTTTCGCCACCCTGGTCGCGGTTTTTCTGCAGCTTCGTCCTCGCCGCGCGCAGGTCGGCGCCCCGCGTAGCCAGCATCTCACGAGCACTGGCCATCACCGCCGGTGACACCGCTGCCCCGCCAATCATCCGCGCCAGCTCCTCTTCCCGGTCGGCGGCGCTGATGCGCGTGACCGAGGTGATGGTGCGTCCCGCCTTCACCGATTTGGCGATGCGATAGTGCGTGGAACCGTGCGCGGCAATCTGCGGCAGATGCGTGATGCAGAGCACCTGAACACGACCAGCCAGCCGTTGCATCCGGGCGCCGACGACGTCGGCCACTGCCCCGCCGATGCCGGCATCGACTTCGTCGAAGATCAGCGTTTTGCCCGGCGCGTCGACGGACGCGAGGGTCTTCAGCGCGAGCATGATCCGCGAGAGCTCGCCCCCGGAGGCAATACGCGCCAGCGGCCGCAGGTCCTCACCCGCATTTGGCGAGATGAAGAATTCGGCGGCGTCGAGACCGCGATCGGTCCACCCGGCCTCGCCACGATCGGCCGCAAATCGCACTTCGCACCGCGTGCGGGACATCGCCAACTCTCCCAGAGACTCCTCGAGCGTGCGGCAGAAGCGCTCGGCGGCAAAGCGCCGTCCCTCGGAGAGCGTTTCGGCGAGGCGGAGATAGGAATCGCGGGCAGCGGCCACCGCACCGTCGAGCGTCGCCGCGCGTTCCGTGGCGTGCTCGAGCGCGTCCAGCTCGCCTCTGAGGCTGGCGGCCTTTTCGAGGACCTCGCTGAGGGATCCGCCGTGCTTGCGCTTCAGACGATCGAGGACCGCAAGACGGTCTTCCACTTCCTGAAGGCGCGCCGGAGAGGCGTCGATGCTCTCCGCGTATGACCTGAGGAAGAACGCGAGATCCTCGAGCTGCGCTTTCACTCCGTCGCGGGCATCCACATATGGACGGAAGCGATCATCGATGCCGGCGAGCTCGCCGAGCTTGCGCCAGACCGTGCCGAGGGCCGGCAATGCCGCCTGGTCACCCTCGTAGAGCGACGTGTACGCATCGGCGCAGAGCCGCTGCAGCCGATCCGCATTGGCCAGAACCTGCCGCACCGCTGCGAGCTCGTCGTCCTCGCCGGCGCGGGGAGCCAGGCGATCGATCTCCTGGAGCTGGAACGTGAGGAACTCGGCGCGCGCGGCCTTCTCCCGTTCGCCCGTCAACAGTGCGGCGCGTTCAGCCTTGAGCTGCTGCCAGAACGCGAACGCTTCCGCGACGGGCTCGCGCGCGTCGGTGAGAGCGGCAAACGCATCGAGCAGATCGAGGTGCGACGTGGGATCGAGAAGCACCTGATGCTCGTGCTGTCCGTGCAGATCGACGAGCGGTGCCGCGAGCTCGCGCAGTGCCGCAGAAGTCGTCAACGCGCCGTTGACGAAGGCGCGGCTCCGTCCGCCTTGTGCGGTGATCTCCCGGCGCACGATGAGCTCGTCACCGTGCGCGCTCTCGAAGATCGCTTCGACCGTCGCCAGCTCCTCGCCCGTTCGCACCAGATCGGACGTAGCCCGCCCGCCGGCGAGCAAACCGACGGCGCCGACGAGGATCGACTTCCCCGCACCGGTCTCGCCGGTGAGGACGCTGAGACCGGGCTCGAACTCGACCTCGAGCCGATCGATGACGGCAAGATTCCGTATGCTCAGGAAGCGCAGCAACTTCGGTCGATCCGTTCTTTTCGTTTTTGTAATCGCGAGAGAGACGGCTTTGCGCCACGGCGCCGTTGTCGCGACGCAAGTTCCATCTTATCAGATGTTTGACAGCGCTCAGGGCTCATGTTACGCTGCAGGGCAATCTGCGCCGTCCCAGCGGCGCGACGTGCAGAAATCGATCTCCGGCGATCAGATCGCCCGATCATGCGGTCGCCCGATCACAAGCTCTGTAGTTGTCTCTTGGAGGAACGTTGCGCATGACTTTGTACGCGCTTGCGCTTCAGGCGCAGGGCGCGGGTCAGCCGGACGCTGGGGCCGGCGAGCTCACCCGAAGAACCGACATCGTTACGCTGCTTGCCGACTCTACGCCGCTGGCGAAAGTCGTTCTGCTCATCCTGCTGCTCTTCTCGGCGGTCTCGTGGGCGATCATCCTGTACAAGATATGGATCTACAGGCGCGCGGAGCGTCAGACCGCGACCTTCCTCAATGTCTTCAGGAAGAGCAGCAAGTTCTCCGAAGTGCAAGCCGTCTGCCCGACGCTCCAGGCCAGTCCGCTCGTCGGCATCTTTCAGTCCGGGTATGCGGAACTGAATGCGCAGTTACGCACGGAAAAACCCGAGAGCGAGAGCGCCCGGCTGGCCGCGGGCCGGCCGACGGCCGTCGTCGGACGTCCAACATTGAAGAGCCTCGACGCCGTCGACCGGGCACTGCTGCGCGCGACGACCGTGGAGCTCACCCGGCTGGAACATCGCGTACCGTTTCTCGCAACGACGGCGAGCATCACTCCGTTCATCGGACTGTTCGGCACGGTGTGGGGAATCATGATGGCATTTCAGGCGATTGGCGTCTCGGGATCGACGAGTCTCCAATCGGTCGGTCCCAACATTGCCGAAGCGCTGATTGCCACGGCGGCCGGGCTGTTCGCCGCCATCCCTGCGGTCTACTTCTATAATCACTTCACGAATCGGGTGAAGCTCTTCGCGGCGGAGATGGACGACTTCTCGCTCGAGTTCCTCAACATCTCAGAGCGAAACTTCACGTAAGCCGATGCCGAAAGTTCATCAGACCGGAGGAAACGGCGGCGGCCGTCGTGGCCGCGGCAGTTACGTCGGCACGTCGTTGTCGGAGATCAACGTCGTCCCGCTCGTCGACGTCATGCTAGTGCTGTTGATCATTTTCATGGTGACCGCGCCGATGATGCAGCAGGGGCTCACGGTCAATCTGCCGCAGGCACGGCGTGCAAGTCCCGTCACCTCGCAGCCGATCTACGTCACCATTCCGGCGAACTTCAACGAGACGCGGATCGTCCGTATCGGCGACGACGACGTGCGTGTCGACATTTTGCACGAGCGGGTCAAGCAAGCGATTCTGCCGCGGGAGGACAAATCACTGTTCCTCCGCATGGATGCCACGGTGACGGCGCAGAACATGATGGACGTCATGGATCAGCTCAAGCAGGCTGGCGTCGAGAAGATCGGGATCACCACCAAGCCGGCGGAGCGCCGCAGGTAAGCCCAAGCGCAGTGAGTATTAGAAGATGAACGAAGCGGTCAGCGACATCCTGATCGAGCGTGCGCGGGTGACCGACGGCATGAGCCGCATGCTCGCGGTGTCGCTGACGGCCCACGTTGCGCTGCTGACGACCTTGGTGCTGTTGCCCGAGCTCTGGCGATCGTCAAGGGGACCCGACCCGTTACTGATGACGATCTCGATAGGGGGAACCGAAGGGCCGGAACTGAGCGGAATGACATCCATTTCGGATCAGTCCGGTTCAGGCAGTGGCGCCTCCTGATGCGAAGCCGGAGCCCGACGCGCCGCCTGCCCCCAAGGTGCCGGAGATGACCGAACCGGACCGCGTGGTGAAGCCAACGACCAAAGCGAAGACCTATTGAGAAACCGAACGACAAATCTTCATCGCGCAAGCCGACCACAGGTGCGGAGATCAAGACGGGCGACGCGCGCGTCAAGACAGGTGGCGCAGCCATCCCGTTCGGTGGCCTCGCACAGGGTGGCGGCGGCACCGGTGGCGTTCAGCTCGACGTGCAAAACTTCTGTTGCCCCGAGTACATCCAGACGATGGTCCAGCGGATCAGGCAGTCGTGGAATGCTGAATCAAGGAGCGTCGGGCGAAGTATGGGTCAAGTTTACGATTCGCAAGACGGCATGCTCACGCTCGTCGAGGTCGAGAAGCCAAGTGGGCAGGCGATGCTCGACCTCGAATCTCGGCGCGCCGTGCTCATGACGAGGCAACTTCCCGCCGCTACCGGCGCAATTTACCGAACCGCATCTGACGGTCCATTTGGCCTTCAACTACAAACGATGATGCATGCATATCGCTCCTTGACAGTTGCCGCGGCACTCTGCTGCCGCGGTCTCCTTCGGCCTTGGCGCACAGCAACCGCCGGCCAGCCTCCTCCCGCGCAGCCGCAGCAACAAAGCGAAGTCGTCGTGCGCATCGATAGCGCGCCCGGTCTGCCGCCGCGTATTGCCGTGCCCGATTTCATTGCGCTGTCGAATGATGCGGAGACGGTGGCGGCCGCGAAGACCATCGGCGAAGTGCTCTGGGACGATCTGAACTTTCGAACGGGAGTTCTACATGGTTGGGCGGGACACTTATCGGACGGTTCCGTCGACCGCCGTCGCTCGAAAACTTCCTCTCGATCCGCTGGAAAGAAATCGGCGTCGACGGCTCTGCTCATCGGGACGGTGAGGAAAACCGGCAACGGTGTGACGGTGCAGATTCCGGCTGATCAACGTCAACAGCGGCGCAGTCGGCAATGGCCAAGGAATACAGCGGATCGCCAACGTCCATCCAAGTGGCGGCGAGCCGCTTATACGCGCATACGATCTCCGACGAAGTGCACCTGCAGCAGCGCGGAGCTCAGGGCGTGGCGCGAACGAAGATCGCCTTCACGTCCGATCGCGACGGCGAACGCATCAAGGGGCCCGTCGCCGATCGCGGCATCTCGAACCTCTACATCGCCGACTACGACGGGGCCAGGCAGACACGTGTGACGATCTCGAAAGCGATGGACATCTCACCCGTCTGGTCGCCCGACGTGCGCTCCATCGCGTTCTCGTCCTGGCGGACGGGCTATCAGGATCTCTTCATCCTGTTTCCCTACGGTGGTCCGCCGCTGCAGAACCCGACGCGTGGTACAGCGGAGAAGCAGAGTTACCTTCCGGCTTGGTCACCAGACGGCAGCAAGATCGCATTCACGTCGAGTCGCGACGGCAATCCGGAAATCTACACGATGAACCGCGATGGCAGCGACGTGCGGCGTGTCACGAACCATCCGGCAATTGACGCCACACCGACCTGGTCGCCCACTGGTACGCAGACTCGCCTTCACGTCCGATCGCACCGGCAGTCCGCAAATCTATATCGTCAACGCCGACGGCACCGGCCTCGCAGAAGATTACCGGCGAGTCACACTGCGATCGCCCGACCTGGTCGCCGGCACCCTTGAACGAGATTGCTTACTCGTCGCGATCCGGAGCAGGGAACACCATCAGAATCTACGACTTCCAGAACAGAGCGGTCGCGAACCCTCACTGATGACATTGGCAACAACGAGAGCCCGACATTTTCGCCGAACGGCAAGCACGTCGCGTTCGTATCGACGCGGAAGGGGAAGGAACAGATTTATACGATCGACCGAGACGGGTTGAATCTGCGGCAGATCACCAGTTCGGGCGTGAATCGCTACCCGAACTGGTCTCGCTGAGAACTACAACAGGAGAGATGCAACTGAAATGAAGACGCACAGACATCAGGCACTGATTGTCGCGGCGATCACGCTCGCGCTCGTTAGCGGCTGCTCCAAGAAAAAGCCGCCGGTCGCCCGGCCGACGACACCCCCGGGAACATCGGCTGGTGGCGCGGGCACACCGGGTCCGCCGACGCCGGTGGCGGAGCCCTCGCCGGTTCCACCGGAGCCGGTCGCCGAGGACTCGCTGGCCAGCCGCGACATCGATCAAATCAACAAAAACTCCCCATTCCAGCCGGTATTCTTCGCCTACGACAGCACGGAGATCGACTCGGCCGGCCAGCAGTCGCTCAACGCGAATGCGGAGTTGATGAAGAAATACGGCACGTGGGTCATCACCATCGAAGGGCACGCAGACGAGCGCGGCACGGCCGAGTACAATCTGGCATTGGGCGAGCGACGGGCGGTGGCCACGCGAACGTATCTCGTATCGCTTGGCGTGCCGGCCGACCGACTGCGTACCGTTAGCTACGGCAAGGAGTTTCCGTTCGACCCCGCCCACAACGAGGCAGGTTGGGCGAAAAATCGCCGCGCCCAGTTCGTCGTGACCAGCAAGTAGGACGGTTGAGGTTGAAATGACACGCACAAGCGTAATCGTCACCGTGGCCCTGGCGCTCGTTCTGGCACAGCCGTCGAGCGCGGCGGCGGCGAACAAGGAGCACCAGCAGCTGATGGCGGAGCTGCGCATGCTGCAGGAACAGCAGCAGCAGATCCATCAGATGCTCGGCACCCTCGGTGACGCCTTGAAGACGCTGACGACGCGGCTCGACGAGCAGGGCAACAACACGCGAAAAACCTTCGCCGATCAGAAGCTGCTCATCGACGGCGTCGGCGACACCGTCCGCGTACTCCGCGAGAAGGCTGACGATACCAACGTGCGGCTCTCGACGATGAATCAGGAGCTCGAAGCGATGCGGCAGGCGATCACGTCGCAGCCGCAGCCGTCGCTGACGACACCGCCGACCGGGGATCCCGCCGCGGGATCGACGCCCGGGACAGCGCCCACTGGTACGGTGACGCCTTCCAATCCGCCGCCACTCATTGCCCCGCAGAAGCTGTACGACAACGCATTCTGCCGACTACACGGCGGGCCAGTACGACCTCGCGGTCATCGGTTTCGAAACGTTCATCAAGACGTCGCCGCGCTCAGAGCTCGCCGACGACGCGCAGCTGAATATTGGGAATGCCCTGTACGCAGGCGGAAAGTTCAAGGAGGCCGTGCCGGCGCTGCAGCAGGTGATCAACGGCTACCCGCAGAGCAACAGCGTGCCAGCAGCGTGGTACAAGCTGGGACTGACCTACGAACAGCTCAAACAGGCGGATTTGGCGCGTAAGGCGTACGAAACGGTCACCAAGAGTCACGAAGGCACAATCGAAGCGATCCTCGCCCGTCAGGGGCTCGAGAGGCTCAGCAAGCGCTAGCGAGCCTCGCTAGAACGGAATATCGTCGTCGCTCAGTTCGGAGACCGGTTCGCCCATGTGCTCGTCCATGGGCGCGCCGGCACTGGCACCGGCTCCCGCCCGCACGGCCTGGCGTCCGCCTCCCCCCCCGCCCCCGCCACCAAGCAGCACGATGCGATCGCCGCGGATCTCGGTCGTGTAGCGCTTGTTGCCATCCTTGTCGTCCCACTGACGCGTCTGCAGGCGTCCTTCGACGTACAGCTGTTTGCCTTTGATCAGATATTCGGACAGCGATTCAGCCGTCTTGCCCCACAGGACGACGCGGTGCCACTCGGTTTTCTCCTGGCGCTGGCCGGCCTTGTCGTTCCAGACCTCGGTGGTTGCGAGGTTCAGCGTGGCCACCGGGGATCCTCCCGGCGTGTAGCGCAGCTCCGCATCTCTCCCGAGATTGCCCACCAGGATGACTTTGTTCACACTGCCCATTCGACGAGTCCTTCCTTACCGGTTCGCGGTTCGGGTTCACAGTTCTTCAAAAGCGCCGCCATTGTGGAACCACGCGACGATCCTCGTCAATTGCGATGTTTGACGGGTGCGCCGGCGCGGAGTACGCAGTTTCGGCTACGTGACGCGGCCGTAGCGATCCTCTAAACGCACCACGTCGTGGAGCTCCGGAGTCGAGACCTCGAAGATGTCGCAGTCCTCGATCGCGGTCATGCGGTGCACGGTTTTGGGGGTGACGTGAACGGATTCTCCAGGCTTCATCTCGCGCTTGACGAGCTCGTCCCCTTCCTTGATCTCGAACAGCATCCGGCCCGACCAGAGGAAAATGGTCTCGTCCTTCTGGTTGTGGTACTGGAGGCTGAGCGCATGGCCGGCATTGACGTGAATGAGCTTCCCCACGTATCGATCCGTCTTCGCCCAGTGCAGTTCGTAGCCCCACGGTTTGTCTACACGAGTCACGTCGGCCACCTTGGTTTCCCCAATCTGTAAAAAGGGGACAGTCACCTTTTTGCCGGACTGTCCGATCTCGCAAAAAGGTGACTGTCCCCTTGCAGCGACTTTCTCGACGTCCGCCGCCGTGTGAGCGCGCAGCGAGCTCCGCGCGATCGCCTGGGCGTCCTCCACGCGGAGGCTCCTGAGCACCTGTTTCGCCAGCGGAATTGCAATAGGTGCCATGCTGAACTCTCGCAGTCCCAGTCCGACGAGCAGCGTCAGCAGCACCGGATCCGCCGCCATCTCGCCGCAGACCGCCACCGGCACATCGCGGCGGCGTCCGGCGCGGGCGACGAGGCGCACCGTTCGCAGGATCGCCGGGTGCAGCGGCTCGTACAGCCGTGACACGCGGTCGTCGGTGCGATCGACCGCCAGGCAGGTACCTGAATCAGATCGTTCGTGCCGACGCTGAAGAAATCCGCCTCCTCGGCGAGCAGGTCGGCCGTCAACGCCGCCGACGGCACTTCGATCATGACGCCGATCGGCACGGGCGGGATGTTCTCGCCGCGCGACAGCAACGTATCGGCAGCGCGGGCCACCGCCGCCCGGCCGGCGCGCAATTCGGCGACGCCGGCGACGAAGGGAAACATGATTCTCAGCGGCCCGTGCGCGGCGGCGCGCAGCAGCGCACGCAGCTGGACCTGGAAGGTGTCGTCGTGCGTGAGGCTGAGACGTATGCCGCGCAGCCCGAGCGGTGAGCGCGTGCCTGTTCCGCCGTGCTCGAGCCGCAGCTGCGGTTCGCTCACGTCGAAGGTCCGCACCGTCACGCGGCGTCCACCGGCGGAATCGATCAGCCGTCGATACGCCTGGTACTGCATCTCCTCCGTCAAGGCGGCATGACCGGCCCCGGCCAGCAGAAACTCCGACCGGAACAGCCCGATCCCCTCGGCTCCCTGTTCCAGTGCCCGGGCCGCGTCATTCGGCGCCTCGACGTTGGCCTCCAGCCGGATCGCGACGCCGTCTTCCGTGACCGCCGGCAGGCGGCGGTACGAGTCCAGTTCGTGCTCGTGCGCTTCCCGCCGCCGCTGACGGACGCGAGCGGTGGCCAGCTGCTCATCGTCCGGCTCGACGATGACCTCGCCTGTTACGCCGTCCACCGCGACTGCAGCACCCGGCGCGATGACGGCGCTGGCGTTGTGGAGACCGGCGACGGCGGGCACTCCGATCGACCGGGCCAGAATGGCCGTGTGGTAGGTCCAGCTCCCGGCGTCGGTGACAAGCGCCGCGAGCCGTTGCCAATCCAGCTGCGCGATGACCGACGGGGTGATTTCGTCCGCGACGAGCACTAACGGGCCGTCCAGCTGCTGGAAGAGATCGGATGGTTCCGCCGAGTCGCGGAGGTTCTTGGACAGACGGCCGACCACGTCTGCGACGTCCCCTTTGCGCTCGCGCAGATACGGATCCTCGACGTTGTCGAAATACGCGGAGATCTCATCGAGCGCGCGCTGAAGTGCGGACTCGGCATTGAGGCGCTCGTCGCGGACGATAGCCGCCGCCCGTTCGTTCAGCATCGCGTCGTCGAGCATCAGCAATTGCGCGTCGAAGAGGTAGGCATGTTCGCTGCCTGCCGCGTGCGCCATGCGCGCCTTGATCTCCCGAAGCTGTTCGCGCGACCGAGTGCGGGCCACGTCCAGACGTTCCAGTTCGCGAGGAACGAGCGATTCCGGGACACGGAACCTCAAGGGCGTGCCTCGCTTCAGCACGAGCGCGCGCCCGATTCCGACGCCCGGTGAAACTCCCAGTCCCGTCAAGCGCATGACGCATCCTCTTCGAAGCCACGCTCGACGAGCGTTTTCAAAGCCGCCACGGCTCCGGCCTCGTCCCGGCCATCGGCAGTAATGACAATCGTCGTACCCCGCGCGGCCGCCAACAGAAGGAGGCCCATGATGCTCTTGCCGTCGATTTCCCGGCCCTTGCACCCCACGCGTATGTGCGACGAGAAGGCGGTGGCGGCATGTACGAAACGAGCGGCCGCGCGTGCGTGCATGCCGAGCGTGTTCGTAATCGGCACCTCGCACGAGGTCATGCCGTCTCTCCCCGCAGCAGCTCCGACGCGACCCAGATGGCATTGCGCCCGTGCTCGCGCATGTCGCGGGCGAGGCTTGCCAGGTCCGTCGGCTTCTGTGGACGCGCGAGCTTGAGGAGCATCGGCAGATTGACGCCGGTGATCACTTCAACGCGTGACGTCACGAGCGTGACCGCCAGATTCGTCGGCGTGCCTCCGAACATGTCCGTGAGCACGAGGACGCCCGCGAGCTCTTCGTTGTCGACGCGGGCGATGGCCTGACTGATTTCCTCGCGGGCCCTATCCGCGTCGTCGTGCCATCCGATCGAGACGGCGGCGACGTGAGGCAGGTCGCCGACGATCATCTCGACCGAGTTGACGAGCTCGGTGGCAAGCTGTCCGTGCGTGACGACAACCACTCCGACCTTCATCGTGTCACTCATTAGCGATATCCCGGTGCTTCACGCGCACGCGCACGCCGGGGATGCCGGACAGACCCTTCTTCAGTGCCTCGGCAATCGCGACAGAGCGGTGGCGTCCGCCAGTGCAGCCGATGCCCACGGTCAGATACGACTTTCCCTCGGTCACGTACTGGGGGACGAGAAACTTCAACAGGTTGAGGGTATGGTCGAGGAACTCGTGCGTGGCCGGGGCGCGATCGAGAAATTCGACGACCCTCGGGTCGCGGCCCGTGTGCGGACGAAGCTCCGGCACGAAATGCGGGTTCGGCAGAAAGCGGACGTCGAACAGCAGATCGGAATCGACCGGTATCCCGTGCTTGAACCCGAAGCTCAGGACAGTCACGACGAGCTGCGACCCGGGCGCGCGGCCGCTCCCCACGTTGGTGAAGGCATGACGCAGCTCGTGCACCGTCATCTCCGACGTGTCGACGATGTGGTCGGCGAGCCGGCGGATCGCCCGCATCGCCTTTTTCTCTTCCCTGATGCCTTCGAGGGCGGAGCGATCCGGCGCGAGCGGGTGCGGCCTTCTCGTTTCGCTGAAGCGGCGGACCAGCGTCTCTTCCGTCGATTCCAGGAAGATCAGAACGGGGTTGAGGCCGCGGATGGCCTTCATCTTCCGGTAAATACCGGGGAACTCTCGAAGGAGCTTTCCTTCACGGACGTCGACGACGACGGCAGCGCGGGCGATTTCGGTCCCGGCCCGCAGCGTCAGTTCCGCAAGCATCGGCAGGAGCATCACCGGCAGGTTGTCGACGCAGAAGTAGCCGAGATCCTCGAGCGCGCGGATTGCCTGCGACTTGCCGGATCCCGAAAGGCCGGTCAGCACGACGAAGCGGGACGTGACCGCGGTCCGCGCCGCACGCCGGGCCGCGTGGCGCTTTTCTCGCATTAGCACTCCTCCTGATCGACGTCGACGACGTCGGTGACAGCGTGTTCGTCCAGACGGCGGTCGAGCTTCTTGACGAGTCGCTCGGCGGCGTTGTGACCACGCGACTTGAGCAACTGGTTGCGTGCCGCGACTTCGACCAGGATCGCGACGTTCCGACCCGGAGCGACCGGCATGCGAATCATGGGGATGCGGACGCCCAACACCTCGTACCGCTGGTCGTCGAGGCCCAGCCGGTCGTACTCGCGGCCCGGTTCCCACCGTTCGAGCTGCACCACCAGCTCCACGCGCTTGGAGGTGCGGGTCGAGGCGACGCCGAACAGATCCTGCACGTTGATGAGACCCAGTCCGCGGATCTCCATGTGCTGGCGGCTGGCATCCGGCGACCTGCCGAGCACGAACGCTGCAGCGCGGCAGCGCAGCTCGACGGCATCATCAGCCACGAGACGATGGCCGCGCACGATCAGGTCGAGCGCGCACTCGCTCTTGCCGATGCCGCTCTCTCCGATCACCAGGACGCCGAGGCCGAGGATATCCATCAACACGCCGTGGACCATGGTCCGCGCCGCCAGGCGGCTGTCGAGGACGGTGATCAGCCTAGCCATGGCCTCCGGCGTTGCCGCCTTCGTCGTGAGAACCGGCACGCCGTGCCGATCCGCCGCCTCCAGCAGCGCCGGGGGCGCGGCGAGTCCTTGGGTGACGACGATGCACGGGAGATCGTGGGAGAGGACGCGTCCGAGCGTGTCGCGGCAGGCGTCGCTGCCGAGCGACTCGAGGTAGCGGATCTCACTCTCGCCCAGGATCAATGCGCGGCCGGGGCGCAGGTAGCCGTCGAACCCGGCCAGGGCCAGCCCGGTTTTTTGCGGCTGAGAGTTGGTGATACGCCGCGGCAAGCCGGTGCTGCCGGCGATCAATTCCAAATCGAATGCACTTTCGGGCGTTGACTGAACGTCCTTCAGCAGAGTGGCAATGGTGACGCTGGCGGGCTGCGTGGATTCTGACATCGCTTCGATCGCACCTCGAACGGGCGCGATCTCAGTCTGGCTCAATGAGACCGAGGTTGCCGTCCTTCCGCCGGTAAAGAATGCTGATGCCTTCGGTGTCCGAGTTGCGGAAGACGACGAACGTCTCCTGCTGCTGATCGACGCGCAGCGCGGCATCCTCGATCGTCATCGGCTTCACCGGATACCTCTTCGCTCGTACGATCCGGGCCCGAGGCTGCGGCACGTCGTCCCCGCCGCCGTCAGCCACGGGGCGCCGGCGCCCAGCGCGCGACTTACGTCCCGCCCATTTGCCTTTCAGCGTCAGCGCCTGCTGCTCGATCTTGGCCGCCGCCTGACGAACCGACGCCGGCCAGGCGTTGCCTTCACCCAGGCCCCGCATCATGTGATCGCCGCGGGCATGGATCACCATCTCGGTGCGATGGCGATACTTTTCCTTCGTCAGGATCACGTGCGCGGAGAGAGCATTGTCGTTGAGGACGCGTTCGAGCTTGGCGAGCCGATCGGAAATGAGCTGGCGGAGAGGATCGGTGATCTCGACGTGACGGCCAGTGACATCGACGCGCATAACTCAGCGTCCAGCTTCCAGCCGCGAGCCTCCAGCCTGCAGCTGCCAGCCGCCAGCTTCGCTCAGCGCCATTTCAGAAGAGCACCTTTCTCTGATTCGAGGTCGGGATCTTCAGTTCCTCGCGGTACTTGGCGATGGTGCGACGCGCCAGCATCAATCCTTCCTTCTGCAGGATGCTGACGATCTTGGAGTCGCTCAGCGGTTTGCGCGGGTCCTCGTTCTCGATGATCTTCCGGATCCGCTGCTTGATCGTCACCGACGAGACGCTCTCGCCGAACGAGCTGCTGATTCCGCTGTGGAAGAAGTACTTCATCTCGAACACGCCTTGCGGCGTGTGCATGTATTTGTTGTTCACCACCCGGCTCACGGTGGATTCGTGCATGCCGATGTCGTTGGCGACGTCGCGGAGCACGAGCGGACGCAGGTATTCGATTCCGTGATCCAGGAATTCGCGCTGGAAGTTGATGATGCTGGTGGCGACCTTGTGGATCGTCTTCTGCCGCTGATCGACCGACTTGATCAGCCAGAGCGCCGAGCGGAACTTGTCCTTCACGTAGGCGCGCGTCTCGTCGTTGGCCGGCGCCGCAACACTCTTGTCGAGCAGGCGCCGATAGACCGGACTGATTCTCAGCTGCGGGAGGCCCTCCTCGTTCAGCGCCGCCACGTACTGATCTTCGACTTTGACCACGTAGACGTCGGGTATGACGTACTGCGACTGCGAGGGGTTGTAACGGCTGCCGGGCTTCGGGTCGAGATTGCGGATGATCTCGATGTGCTCCTTCAGATCCTCGAGCGACATGCCGAGCTTGCGGGCGATTTCCGGAACCTGATGGTTTTGCAGCAGCCGCAGGTGCTCGGTGACAATCTTCTCGGCCGGACTTCCTTCGAGGCCGATGTGCCGGATCTGCAGCCAGAGACATTCCTGCAGATCGCGGGCGGCGACGCCGATCGGATCGAACGTCTGCACGTGCTGCAGCGCCCGTTCGACGGTCGACACCGGCCAGTCACCCATCGCCGCGATCTCTTCGACGGAGGCGACCAGATAGCCGTCGTCATCGAGGTTACCGATGATGGCGGCGCCAATCTCCTTCAGGTCTTCGTCGTCCGGCTTGGTCTGCAGCGAAAGCTGCCACAGGAGGTGATCCGAGAGCGAGGCGGCGGTCGAAAGCGTATTCTCAATCGGTGGGAGCTCTTTGACCTCCGACGGTGTGCGCGATCGAAACCCGTCGTCCAGGTAGTCACCGAAAAAATATTCGTAATCGGCGTCGTCCCACGAGTCGGTCTTGTCAACCGCCGGTTTTTCGACCTCTGGCTTTTCGGCCTGCTGCTGCTCCGCTGGTTGCAGCTCCTCGGTCGGGACCTCCTCGAGCAGAGGGTTCTCCACCATCTCCTGGTTCAGCAGGTCGGCGAGCTCCAAGGTCGACATCGGCAGCAGTTTGATGGCCTGCTGCAGCGACGGCGTCAGAATGAGCTTCTGAACGAGTTTGGTGTGAAGCTTCTGCTGAATAGCCATTTACCGGTACCGGGTCTACCCTTCCAATCTTAGTCCAATCGGAAGTCTTGACCGAGGTAAATCCGCTTCACATCCTCGTCCGCGGCCAGTTTTCCGGGCGTTCCACTGCGAAAAATTACACCGTCGTGCACGATGTACGCGCGGTCAGTAATGCGCAGAGTTTCACGGACATTGTGGTCAGTGACGAGCACCCCGATGCCGCGGTCCTTGAGGTGGAAGATGATTTTCTGGATGTCGGTGACGGCGATCGGGTCGATGCCGGCGAATGGTTCGTCGAGCAGCATGAACATGGGTGATACGACCAGGGCGCGCGTGATCTCGACGCGCCGACGCTCTCCTCCCGACAACGTGTAAGCGGGCGACTTGGCCAGCGGCGTCAGGCCGAGCTCCGCCAGCAGCTCACGCAGCCGCGTGCGCCGTCCCGACGAATCCAGGTCGAGCGTTTCGAGAATCGCCTGAATGTTCTGTTCGACGGTGAGGCCGCGAAAGATCGACGGTTCCTGCGGCAGGTAGCCGATGCCTTTGCGCGCGCGCACGTACATCGGGTCCTCGGTCACGTCGTTGCCGTCGAGGAGCACGCGTCCCGAGTCCGGCGATACCAGGCCCACCACCATCGAGAACGTCGTCGTCTTGCCGGCGCCGTTCGGGCCGAGCAGACCCACGACTTCGCCGGATGAGATCTCGACGCTGACGCCGCGCACGACCGTGCGGCCACCGAACGACTTGGTGAGATCCGTTGTTCTCAGCGTCGCCATTCAGTGGGAGCAAGGAATGGGCTTGGTATTGAACGGCGTGACCCCCGGAATGCCATCGACGACCAGCGTATCGTCCCCGCGATGGAATCGCATCGTCACGCCGAGAGTCTTCGAGCATTCGCCCGGCGCGCGGCGTTCGGCCTCGAGGGGATTTCCCCTCATGACGTACAACTCATCGGCTGACGTGTAGGTCAGATGGTCCCCTCGCGAGCGGCGCTCTCCTTCCTTGACGTCGACCTTGCCATCCGCTTCCGCACGTTCCAGCTCGTTCGCCTTCTCCTTCAGAAACAGCTCGATCTTTTCAGCGGTCAGATCTCCCTGCGGCCCGACGATGTGCGCGTTGGCCGTCGGTCCGGTGGTATAGGTCGCGAGACGCTTGGCGTCTTCATAAACCAACTGGTCTGCCGTGCCGGTCGTTTGCGTGGACTTCTTCACCTTCGTCTTGGGATCGACGTCATCGAAGAACATCACCGTCCGTACGTTTCCACGCGCGGTCAAGTTGCCCGCTTTGTCGTCGAGGGTGATCACCTCGCCGATGACGGTCGTCTGTCCCTGAAACAACCGCGCGTCGCCGGTGTATACGGCGATAGATGTTCCGTCGTACTCCATCTTGTTCGAGTTGACGAAAACCGGTTCGTCAGACTTCAACATCGAGGGCAGCTTGCTGCGCTGTTCGCTCTGATTGCCCTTCCCCTTGCTGCTACCTGAACGCCCTTCTCCCTTGCTCTGCTGGAGAGCACTGCGAACGGTATTTTCGGCGACGAGCTTCCGCGTCTGCAGTCCCAGCGTGAGCGCGCGCGCATCGACGGACATGCGCTCGTCGTTCAGGCGGGGCGGCGGACCAGGATCGCCGTTTGATGGCATCAGCTGCAGCGAATCGCCGGCCACCTTGTAGACGGCGCGCTGCGCTTCCCCGATCGTCGCCCCGTCCTCGAAGCGCACGTTCCCGCGGAAATCCGCCTGCTGGATGTCGCCGAAGCCAGGCTTCGTCTCGACGATGATTCGTTGCGACCGGGCGACCCGCTCCGACGCTGGCGCGCCGCGAGCGCCGGGATGCGTCTCCCGGAACTCGGCATTGCCCGTGAAGGTCGCGTTCTGCAGGCCGGCGTCCGGAGGGCCCGTGGCGGTCAGCGACGAGGAGGTGATGCGCCGGGCCGGGGCGTCGGTGGCGGCCGGAAGGTCGACCTGCACCTGCTCGGTTGCATCCAGGGCGGTCACGGTCGACCCGTCGGGAGCCATCGCGATCACCATGTTGCGGCCAGCGACCTGACGGCCGGGACCGCCAGGTGGGCCGGGCAACTGGACGGATGCTCCCTCCATCAGTCTCGCCTGCTGCAGCGCCTTGCCGTCCGGCGCGTAGGTGAGGTCGATGTCACGGGCCGCCATGTTCTGTGTTGGGCCAGTTCCGGTTCCTGTGCCCGTGATCCGGCTGTTGCCGCGTAGCTGCACGGTCTGGACGCGCTTCTCGTCTTCGCTCAACTGGATGGTGATGTCGGCGGCTTCGGTATGACGGCCATCACCGTCGATCTTGGCGTTGCCCGTCATGCGGACGTAGTGCTCGGATCGCGCGAATCCAGCGGAGTCGGCGGTGCCTTCGGCGGCTCCCTGACCTTCTGCGTCCGCCGCGATCGAGATGCGCGCGTCTTTCAAGAGCCAAAGTACTTCGCGTGCCTGATCGTAGCTGGCACCCAGCCCAGTACCCTTCAAGCGCTGACGGGAGAACTGGACCTGACCTGGGACGCGGATCATTCCGTTTGCCTGATCGAAGTCGGCGGCCTCCGTCGTCACGACGAGGCCGTCGCTCGTCGTCATCCGAACGTTGGTTGTGGCTTTCACGGTTGCGAGTTCGGTCGGCTTCCCCGGCGGCGCGGTTGTTTCCATGTCGACCGAAGAAATCTGCAGAGTCCGGCCGCCGCGGTCAGGGAGCGTCAGCTCGGCGTTCTTGAGCTTCACGCGACCGTCCCGGTAGGTCGTGTGTCCCGTCGCGCGTAGCGCGAAGAGCAGCTTGCCGTCTTCGCTTCTGATTGAGGTTGATCGCGCCGAGGCTTTGCGTCTCGGCTTCGGCGTCGGTGCGCCCTGAGTTGTTGGTGGCAGTTTCGATCGCTTGCTACCGCGGCGCAGCGCGACGAACACCACGGCGGTGAAGACCACCACCGCGATCGCGATTGTTGTGCGCGCAGCCTTCTGCCATCTCATTGTTGTGCGTTCGGCGGCTGCGCGCCTCGCTCGGGGCCGCAGGCGCTTTTTGTCGCGCCGCTGCAGCTTCACTCGATTGCCTTGAAGTCCGCGACGCTCAATTCGAGGTAGGTTTCCCCTTGATATTCGTTGCGCTCGAGCGAAAAGGCCAGATCGACACCGGTGCGATGCTTTTCCAGGAACTCCGCGCGTTCGGCGGCGCGCCACGCAATGGCGCGAAAGCGCCGCCCTTCCTGACTGAACGTCATCTTCAGGTGTCGCTCCTTGAGCGATCGGGGTCCATCGACGATTTCCACCGGCGCCGCGTGAAAAACCGGCCGCGGGTTGCCCATGCCAAATGGTCCCAAGGCGTCCAGTCCGCGCACGAGGTCGTGCGTGATGCCCTTGAGGTGCAGCGGTGCATCGATTCGCAGCCTCGGGCGCAGCTGATCGGGTTCCAGTACTTCATCGGCCCAGGCGTTGATCCGCTGCCTGAACTCGCCCACCCGCGCCGCCTCCATGGTCAGGCCCGCCGCCTGCCGGTGCCCGCCGAACCGAATGAACAGGTCGGCGCACCGCTCCAATGCTCCCAGCATATCGAAGTCCGGGATACTGCGGCACGAGCCGTGGGCCACATCGCCATCGATTGAGAGCACGATTGCCGGCTTGTGGTAGGTGTCGACGAGCTTGGAGGCGGCGATGCCGATAACCCCGCGGTGCCACCCGTCCCCTCCCACCACCAGGACGTTGTGCGCGCCCACGGCCGGGTCGGTCTCGATCGCCTTCTTGGCCTCGGTGACGAGCCCCAGCTCCTCCGCCTGCCGCCGCAGGTTTTCATCGTTCAACTGCCCGGCCAGCGTCCTGGCTTCGTCCGCCATCGCTTCGTCGGTCGAGAGCAGGAGCCGCGTCGCGATGTCGGGCGTGCTCATCCGTCCAGCCGCGTTCACGCGCGGCGCCACCATGAAAGCCACCTGATAGCTGTCTATCGTCTTACCGATGAGGCCGCAGCAGTCGAGCAGCGCGCGTAGCCCAATCGTATGTGGTCCCCGGCTGAGCGAGCCAAGCCCCAGCCGCGCGATCACTCGGTTCTCACCCACCAAAGGGACGACGTCTGCCAGCGTGCCAATGGCTGCGACCTTGATGAAGGAAGGCAGCCAGCGCTCGCGTCCCGCGCGTGCGCACAAGGCTTGAACGAGCTTCAGCGCGACGCCGACGCCCGCCAGGTATTTATCCGGATAGCTGCAGTCGCGGC
The DNA here is from genome assembly GCA_963804245.1 of uncultured Acidobacteriota bacterium. GTDB lineage: Bacteria > Acidobacteriota > Vicinamibacteria > Vicinamibacterales > 2-12-FULL-66-21 > CAWDPQ01. The sequence continues at coordinate 196,557 of CAWDPQ010000006.1, read as the reverse complement.
GCTTGGGGTTGATCACCGCCAGCGCGTCCGGCAGATCGCCGTCCGGCTCGTGATGGTCGGTGATGATGAGATCGACTCCGAGTTCGCGCGCGCGTCTGGCTGCCTCGGCCTGCGCGAATTCCGCAGTCGACCGAAATGATGAGCGCCACGCCCTCGGCGTGCAACCGCTCGATCGCTGCCGGCTGCAGCCCGTAACCGTCGCGCAGACGCTCGGGAATGAAGTGAATGACTTCGCCGCCGAGCAGCTCGAGCGCCCGCCGCAGGATGACGGTCGACGTGATCCCGTCGACGTCATAGTCGCCATGTATGGCGATGCGCTCCTTGCGTGCGAGTGCCTGCTCGATCCGCGTTACCGCTTCCGCCATCCCCATCAGTCTGAACGGGTCGTGCAGGTGTCCGAGGCTGGGGTTCAGAAAGCGCTCGGCTTCTTCCGCATCGCCCAGCCCTCGCAGGCAGAGCAGCCGCGCCACCGTAGGATGGAGATTGAGGGCCGCGGCCAGGGCGGCCGCCTGGCCGTCATCGCATGGCAGGTGCTGCCAGATGAGGGATTTCATGGGACGGGATTCTCGTCAGCCTGTTCGGTATCGATGAACGCGGTGCCCTCGCTTCCCATCCGTCGGAACTTTTCATAGCGGGCAGCGAGGCGCTGATCGACCGACAGAGGTGCGACCGCAGTGAGCGCCTGAGCCAGCGCCTGGTCCACCAGGCCTGTCGCCCTGTCGTAGTCGTTGTGCGCGCCGCCGGACGGCTCCGGCACGATGGCGTCCACCAGTCCCAGGTTGAGGAGATCTCCCGCGGTGATTTTCAGTGCGGCCGCCGCCTCCACTTTCCTGTTCGCGTCGCGCCACAGAATGGCCGCACACCCTTCGGGGGGAATGACGCTGTACACGGCAAATTCCTGCATCAACACGCGATCGCCGATGGCGATTCCCAGCGCTCCCCCGCTGCCTCCCTCTCCGCAGACCAGGACGACGATCGGCACTTCCAGCATCATCATCTCGCGCAGGTTGTAGGCGATCGCCTCGGCCACGCCGCGTTCTTCCGACTCGACGCCCGGATACGCCGCCGGCGTGTCGATGAAGACGATGATCGGCCGGCCGAACTTTTGCGCGAGCTGCATTACCCTGAGCGCTTTGCGATAACCCTCGGGCCGCGCGTAGCCGAAATTCCTGAAAATCTTCTGCTTCGTGTCGCGTCCTTTCTGATGGCCAATCACGCACACCGGCTCGCCGTGGTAAGCAGCGAAGCCGCCGATGATTGCCGGATCGTCGGCAAACCGGCGATCGCCGTGGAGCTCGTCGAAACCCGTGAACAGCCGTTCCACGTAGTCGAGCGTGTTAGGACGCGAGGGATGGCGGGCCACCAGCACGCGCTGCCACGGCGTGAGGTTCGCGTACAGCTCGCTGCGAATTTCCTCCGCCCGCCGGCGCAGGCTCTCGATGGATCGCTCCCGCTCCGGCGTGCGCGGCAGCATGCTGAGAGCCTCGATCTCCTTCAGCAGGACGCCGATTGGTTCTTCGAATTCGAGGAGTTCCGGCATATCTACCGCGTGTCAACTTCCATCTTGGTCAATTGCGGATGTCTCCAAATCGACGACGTTCGCTCGTCACAAGCAGACAGGAGATTAGCCGATCGTGCGAATTTCACCCAGATGGTACGACAGCTCCTGGGAGTTTGGCAAGTGGCTGTCGTGGATTGAGCGCCATCACCTCAATTCCACGGATCCCGATCCACAAAGCAGCTCGACTTCGGTGACCAGACGCTCCGAGGGTTTCACCCGCTGCGCAACCTCCGACCGGACGCGCAGTGCCCGTTCCTGACCTTTGACATCGAGCTCGAGGAACACGCGCCGGTCACCACGATGACGGTCCAGCAGCTCCGCCAGCTGCTCGAACGTCGTCCGCGCCTGTTTGCCGTTCTGCAGGTGGATGACCACTTCGCGCGTGGTGCGTTCCCTCAGCGCCGCAATCGGCTGCAGCTCGGTGGCGACGATGCGCGCCGACTCGTCGTCTTTTTCGAGCTTGCCGCGGACGAGGAGCATGGCCTCGATCTCGATGAGGGCTCCGTATCGAGAGAACGTTTCCGGAAACACCACCACCTCGAGGCTGCCGGCGATGTCTTCGAGCATGAAGACCGCCATCCGGTCGCCCTTCTTGGTCTTCAACGGCCGGACACTGGCGACGATGCCTCCGACCCAGATATCGGCTTCGGATGTGGTCAGCTCGGCCAGGCGTCGCGCGCCGAACACTTTCAGCTCCTGCGCATAGCGCTCGAGCGGATGACCGCTCATGTAGAACCCGAGCGCCTCTTTTTCGTAAACGAGCTGCTGCGCCTCGGTCCACGGCGGCGCATCGGGAAGCGCCACGGGCGGCTCAGGGCCATCGTCCGACATGGCGCCGAAGAGCTGCGACTGGCCCTTGTCGCGATCCCGCTGATGACGCCCGCCATTCTCGATGGCTCTGTCGACCGCCGCAAACAGGCAGGCGCGGCGTCCACGAACCGAGCGCTCGCCTCCGCACGGAACGGAATCGAGCGCTCCGGATTTGATCAGGCTTTCGAGCACCCTCTTATTGACCAACCGCAGATCGACGTGCTCACACAGGGTATAGAGCGAATCGATGCGGCCGAATTCGCGACGGAAGGCGAGCATCGACAGAACGGCTCCCGCGCCGACGTTCTTGACCGCCGCAAGACCGAATCGTCACGCCTTCTTTCACGACCGTGAAGGCGAGCTCACTCGAGTTGATATCCGGCGGCAGGATTGGAATGCCGAGCTCACGGCATTCGCCGAGGTACATCGCGAGCTTGTCGGTGTTCGCTGCTTCAATCGTCAGCAGCGCGGCCATGAAGTGCCAGGGGTAGTTGGCTTTCAGGTAGGCAGTCTGGTAAGCCAGCAGCGCGTAGGTCGTCGAATGCGACTTGTTGAAGCCGTACCCGGCGAAATACTCCATGAGATCGAAAATTTTCGCGGCCTTCTTTTCGTTGACCCCCTTTGCCTTCGCGCCCTGCATGAAGGCCTCGCGCTGCTTGGCCATGACCTTCGGGTCTTTCTTCCCCATGGCCTTGCGCAGCACGTCCGACTGACCCATCGAGAACCCGGCCAGGACCGCGGCGATGCGCATGACCTGTTCCTGGTAGGCGATGACGCCGTAGGTGTCGGACAGGATCGGCGCGAGCGCCGGCAGCTCGTACTTGACCTCGGTCTTCCCCTGCTTCCTGGCGATGAAGTCGTCCACCATCCCGCTCTTGAGCGGCCCGGGGCGGTACAGCGCGTTGAGAGCGATGAGGTCGTCCAGGCGCTCCGGCTTCGCTTTGCGCAACAGCTCGCGCATGCCGGAGCTTTCAAATTGGAAGACGCCGTAGGTCTGTCCGTTGGCGAACAGCTCGTAGGTCTTCGCATCGTCCAGCGGCACGGCGTCGATGTCGACGGCAATGCCTTCGGTCCGCTGGATCTCGTCGAGCGCATCCCGGATGAGCGTCAGCGTGCTGAGCCCCAGGAAGTCCATCTTCAGAAGCCCGACGCGCTCGACCTCCTTCATCGCCCACTGCGTGACGATTTCGTCCTTCTGACTCTTGTAGAGGGGCACGTACTCGGTCAGGGGCTTCGGCGCGATGACCACTCCCGCCGCATGGACGGAGGCATGCCGCGTCATACCCTCGAGGCGGCGGGCAATGGCGAGCAGCTCCTTGACGCGCTCGTCCTTCTGCTCCATTTCCTTGAGCACCGGGCTCTCTTCGAGCGCCTTGGCGAGGGTCATGTCGAGCGCCGGCGGCACAGCCTTGGCCACGCGATCGGCGTCGGCGTAAGGAATGTCGATGACACGCGCGACGTCGCGGACGACGGCGCGAGCCTTCATGGTCCCGAACGTGATGATTTGGGCGACGTTCTCGCGTCCGTACTTGCGCGTGACGTAATCGATGACCTCGCCACGGCGGCGTTCGCAGAAGTCGATATCGATATCCGGCAGCGAGACGCGCTCGGGATTGAGAAAACGTTCGAAGATCAGGTCGTACTCGATGGGATCGACATCGGTAATCCGCAGGCAGTAGGCGACGAAGCTGCCCGCCGCCGAACCTCGTCCAGGTCCCACCGGAATCGACTGCTCGCGCGCGTAGCGGATGAAGTCCCAGACGATCAGGAAGTACCCGGGATACTTCATCTGCTTGATCATGGCGACTTCGTACGCCAGCCGCCGCTCGTACTCCTCGATCCCATGCGTCAGCACGCCGCGCGCGGCCAACTCCTGCAGGCGCGGCAGCCGCTGCTGGAAGCCCTCGCGGACGACGTGGTCGAAGTAGTCGTCCAGGGTATAGCCGGCGGGTACGTCGAAGTTGGGAAGATGGTTGACCGTACCCGACAGGTCGACGCTGCAGCGCTCAGCGATGCGGACCGTGTTGGCGAGCGCTTCGGGGAACTCCTTGAAGATCTCGGCCATCTCCTGCGGCGTCTTCAGATAGAACTGGTCGCCGTGATAGCGAAGCCTCTCGCTGTCGTTCACCGTCTTGCCCGTGCCGATGCACAGCAGGATGTCGTGCGGCTTGAAATCTGAATTCTGCAGGTAGTGCACGTCGTTCGTGCACACGAGCGGCAGTCCGAGGTCTCTGGCGATCGGTTGCAGGCCGGTGTTGACGACTCGCTGATCGTCGATCCCCTGAAACTGCATTTCGAGGAAGAAGTTGCCGGGACCCAGAATGTCGCGATAGGTCGCCGCGGCGATGAGCGCCTTGTGCTGCTGCTCCGTACGAATGCCGGTTGCGACCTCGCCTTTGAGACAGCTGCTCAACCCGATCAGCCCCGCCGAATGCTGCGCCAGCAGGTCCTTGTCGATGCGCGGCTTGTAGTAGAACCCCTCGGTGTAGCCGGCCGAGACGAGCTTGATCAGATTGTGGTAGCCCTGAAGCGTCTCCGCCAGGAGGACCAGGTGATTCGCCGTTTCGCCCGGCGTGCCGCTTTTCGTCCGCCGATCCCCCGGCGCGACGTAGACTTCGCAGCCGAGCAGCGGGTTGATCCCGCGCTTGCGCGCCTGATCGTGGAACATGATCGACGAGAACATGTTCCCGTGTTCGGTAATCGCCAGCGCCGGCATCTTGAGCTCGACCGCTTTGTCGAGCACTTCCTCGATCCGGCACGCTCCGTCGAGCAGCGAGAACTCCGAGTGGAGGTGGAGGTGGACGAAGTCCGTCATATTCAGTGCGCGTGGGGCCCCACCCCCACGCGCCCACGCGCTTCGCGCGACGGCCGTTGGCCTTGCCGCCGCGCTTCGCGCGGCAGCCCCTTACTCCCACTCGATCGTAGAAGGTGGCTTTGAACTAATGTCATATACGACTCGATTGATGCCTTTGACTTCGTTGACGATGCGCGACGATATCGAAGCGAGCAGTTCGTGCGGGAGACGCGCCCAGTCAGCGGTCATTCCATCCTTGCTCTCTACCGCACGGATGGCGATGGTGTATTCGTACGTTCGTGCATCCCCCATTACTCCGACGCTCTGCACCGGCAGAAGGACGGCGAACGACTGCCATAGCCGCCGGTACCAGCCGGCTCGCTTCACTTCCTCCGCGACGATCGCGTCGGCGCGGCGCACGAGGTTCAAGCGGGATGCCGTCACCTCGCCGAGGATGCGCACCGCCAGACCGGGGCCGGGGAACGGTTGTCTCCAGACGAACTCGTCGTCCAAACCCAGCTCCGCTCCCACCGCCCGCACTTCGTCCTTGAACAGCAACCGCAGCGGCTCGACCAGCTTGAACCGCATCCGTTCGGGAAGCCCGCCAACGTTGTGATGGCTCTTGATCACATGCGACGGCCCGATGACCGACACGCTCTCGATGACGTCCGGATAGAGCGTGCCTTGGGCCAGAAATTCGAACGATCCAAGCTTTTTCGCTTCCGACTCGAACACCTCGATGAACATGCCGCCGATGATCTTGCGCTTCTGCTCGGGATCGACAATGCCCGTCAAGCGATCGAGAAAGAGATCCGCCGCATCCGCGAAGACGAGCGGCAGCTGCAACCGCTCGAACCGTTTGCGAATCTGCGACGCTTCGTCCTGCCGCAAGACGCCGTTGTCGACGAAGATACACGTGAGGCGATCGCCAACAGCCCGGTGAATGAGCAGGGCTGCCACCGTCGAGTCGACGCCGCCGCTCAAGCCGCAGACCACTCGCCCGCTTCCGACCTGGCTGCGGATCCGTGAGACCGCCTCGTCCACGAACGACGCCATCGTCCAGTCGCCTACACAGCCGCAGACGTCGTACGCGAAGCCGCGCAGAATCTCGGTGCCGTGATCCGTATGCGCCACTTCCGGATGGAACAGGAGCGCGTACATGTGGCGATCCGGAGCCGCCATTGCGGCGACTGGTGCATTGCTGCTGGTCGCCGTGACGGCAAAGCCCGCCGGTGCTGATTTGACGAAGTCGCCGTGACTGGCCCAGACGCGCAACTCGCCCGCGCCACCTGCTCCGCTACCCACCGATGCAAGGAGCGGGGCATCTGGCTCAATCCGGATGGTCGCCAATCCGAACTCGCGATGCGGCGCCGGTGCGACTTCTCCACCGAGCGCATCGGTCATCAGCTGCATCCCGTAACAAATGCCGAGCACCGGAACCGAGAGATCGAACACAGCCGGATCGCAGCGCGGCGCCCCATCTTCACGCACGCTTTTCGGACCGCCGGAGAGAATCACGCCGACCGGCGAGCGCGCGGAAATCTTTGCGACTGGCGTGTCGAACGGGAGGATCTCGCTGTAGATCGACAGCTCACGCAATCGGCGAGCGATGAGCTGAGTGAACTGGGAGCCGAAATCCAGAACGACGATGGTCTGGTGAGTCACGGAGGAGACGCTATTATAAGGTGTGGATTCGGGCTGCACCACAATATCTTGTAGGTTTATCGCCCCAAGCGTGGCCGTTGCGGCGAGCGTTTTCCTCGCGGCAACCCTCTGTGCGCAGACGCCGCCGCAAAGTCCGCCGAGTCCGTCGACTCCGCCGGCCGTGCCGGCGACAACGACATTTCTGCCAATGGTGCAGCGCTGGTCTGTGGCACTTTCTGCACCTCCCGCCAGCCCTCCAGTGATCGTCGGCGAGACGATCGTGGTGGCTCTCCAGAGCGGTCGCGTCGAAGCAGTACAGATCGCCGACGGCAAGACGAAGTGGAAACAGGACGTTCCGATCGATCGGCCGATTTCCGCCGATGCGGAGCGCGTCTACGTGCCGTCGGCTGATGCGATGCAGGCGCTCGAGCTGTCGACCGGCACTCCGCAGTGGCATAGGGAAACGGGATCGCTCACCGCAGCGACGCTGGTACATGGGGGGTGGGTCATCACTGCGGCTGCCGGAAATCTCTCGGCGCTTCGTGCGGGCGACGGCGCGATCGTTTGGCAGCGGAATCTCGGGACCATCGAGTTCAGGCCAGCCATCGACGGCGACTTCCTGTTCGTGCCGCTCCTCGAGGGGCCGATTGTGTGCCTCAACCTTCAGACTGGCGAGACGATTTGGCAGCGTCAGCTCGGCGGCTCCCCCGGCGAACCGATGGTGATAGCCGGCCGGGTGTACGCTGGCGCAGCCGACAAATTGTTTTACGTCCTCGACGCCGAGGATGGCGAAATCCTCTGGAACCATCGCGTCGGCGCCGCTCCGCGGGGACGCGCAGCGGTCGACGAGAAGAACGTTTATTTCGTCGCGCTCGATAACACGCTGCGCGCACTCGATCGTGGACACGGCGCTGTGAAGTGGAGAAAGGGGCTCAAGTACCGTCCGGCCGAAGGGCCGTCGATTATCCGCGGCGGCATTGTCGTGCCTGGCGCTGTCGCCACGCTGGCGGTCTTCCGTCCCGACGACGGCGCGGGGCTGACGGACTTGACGTTCCCTTCGACGGTCGTTGCCATCTCGAACGTGCCGGGCGGAGGCGCGCCAACGTTGCTCGCCGTTGTCACCGGTGATTTGGAGCACCCGTGGACGCTGTGGCTTCTCGAGCCGTCCACGGACCCGCCTCCCATTCCAATCGTGGACCTTACCGTGCTTCCCGGTGTGGCGATCGATATCGTCCTGCCCCAGTAACGGCGGCAATCTCTTCATCGATGGCGGTTTTCAAGCGGGCGACTCCCTCTTGTATGCGGGCCGGGGCAGGTGCCGAGAACGAGAGGCGGATGACGCTGCTGCCGGGTCTTGCTCCGCCCGCGCTGTGATCGGGCGAAGCGGCTCGATCGTCGACGAAGAACGCATCTCCAGGTACGTAGACGACCCCGTGCTCGACCGCCCGCGCGCTCAGGGTTTCGGCGTCGAGAGGTGCGGGAAGCCTCGCCCATAGAAAGAAGCCGCCTCGTGGCTCGGGCCAGGTGACGTCGCCGCCGAACGATTTGGTCAAAGCGTCGACCATCACGTTGCGTTTCTGCTGGTAGTGCGCGCGCAACATCGGCAGCTGCCGCGCGAGGATGCCGCGGCGGCAGGCTTCGAAGACGACGCGCTGGTCCAGCTCGCCGGTGCAGAGATCCTCGGCCTGCTTCGCGTATTCGAGCTTTGCCGCCAGCGGCGGCGGCGCGTCGATCCAGGCCACGCGATAGCCAGGAGCCAGCGTCTTCGAAAAGCTGCTCAAGTAGATCACGAGCCCGTCGGTGTCATCAGCCCGAATCGGCCGCACGTCCGCTTCACTGGCGGAGTCGTCGAAGTAGAGCTCGCGGTAGGGATCGTCTTCGAGGATCAGGACCTGCCTCCGCGCCGCCCACTCGAGGAGACGTCGCCGCTTCTCGAGGCCGATCAGGAGCCCGGTCGGATTCTGAAAATTCGGAACGACGTAGAGGAGCCGCACGCGACCGCCGTCCCGCGTCAGCCTCCGGAAGACGTCGTCGAGATCGTCGAGGTCGATGCCGTCGGCTTCCTGTTGAACCCCGACCATTCGCGCCTGCACGTTCCTGAACGCGGTAATCGCGCCGGTATAGGTCGGAAGCTCTACGAGGACGATGTCGTCCGGATCGAGGAGGACGCGCGCGACCAGGTCGAGTCCCTGCTGCGAGCCGGTGGTCACCATGAGCTGCTGCAGCGACGTGCGCGCGCCGCGGTGCTCCATGATGCCGGCGATGGTCTCGAGCAACGGGCGGTAACCGCGCGTCGGGCCGTACTGCAGGACCGCTCCATCAGCGCCCGACAGCAGCTCGTTCGTAATGTCGCGAAATTCCTTCCAGGGAAACGTCTCGGGCGCCGGATAGCCCGGTGCAAACGAAATGATGTCTCTCCCCTGGGCCAGCACCATACCCATGCGGCGGATGGCCGACTCCTGCATGTGGCCGGCGGCGCGGGAGAGAAATCGGGTGTAATCAGTCATGCGGGTTGTTCGACCGCTGTGCGCGCGGATCGCGCACCTTGATTTTGAGCGGCACCTTGTCCGGGAAATTGATCCGAAGCATCCACGAGGTGCGCTGGGGGCTGAACGCTCCCGCAGTGGTCGTGACGGTAGTATGTCAGATAGGCGCTGAGTGCGGTCAACCCGAGATACTGAAAGACGAAGCCGCGCAGCAGCCATCCCGCAACCTGCAGCGGTACCACGGCGAGACCGACGAGCGGCACAAAAGCGATGACGCCGAGCCCCGCCGCCGCCAGGATCGAGCCGACCGTGGCGATGGCTACCAGCAGCAGGACCACGCCGAATACACCGGCAATCTCACGCAAGCTGCTGCGAACGAACCTGACCGCCCCCAGGATTCCTTTCTTCACGCTGACGTCGTCCACGGCGATGACCATCTGCGTCAGGAGATAGAAGAAGTTCAGCACCGATATCCAGACGATGAGAACGCTGGAGCCGATTGCCGCCCCGACGGTCCAGCTGAAGAGCAAGCCGATGTTGTCGACCAGCCGGTAGCCACTCACGATCAGGCCTATATAGACGAGCGCGGTCACGCCGTACGTGACCAGCAAGCACATGCCCAGGGTGACGTATCGCCGCCAGAGGCGCCGGCAGCCGTCGAGGTACGCCTCGATTGAGACGACAGCCGCGCGCTTGAGCGCCGCCACGCGGAGTGGAGGACGTTCGATCGCCCCCGCCTGCGCTTCGGCTCGGGCGAGAAGCGCGACGGTTCCTCCCTTGATCGCGAACGTCAGGGCGGATCCGCCAATGACGACGGTGCCGAACGAGATGCTGAACGCGACGAGCGCCGCGGGATTCTGGCGCATCGCGGCGAAAACGGCCGTCACAATCTGGCGGACGTCACCGGCAAGCAACTCGTCGACGTTCGCCTCCAGCAGGAGGACGACCAGGACAATACCGCCCACGACCGGCACCGCCAGGAGCAGCTTCAGCGTCGCTTCGGCGACGAACTGCACCACGACCAGCGGCCAGTTGGCGGCGGCCAGCAGCGCTCCGCGTTTGAGCGTGGCGCGAAGTGGAGGGGCGTCGGTCATTGCTGAGACGAGGATGACTATTAGTTTACCTTTGCTATCCTGCTGACAGGAGTGTCTCCCTGCAAATGAACGGCGTCCGGGACGCGCGAGCGGTGCGCGTCGTCGCCGAAAAACGTCGCCCGGTGAGCTGGCGGCGCCTGCTGGTGGCCGGGCTGTTCGTTGCCACGGCCGTCGGTCTGGCCGGAGGTCTGCTCGAATGGTGGTGGTTCGGCCTGTCGGCCGCCGCCTCCGGTGACCGGGCGGAACGTTACGTCCAGAGGCGCTTCGACGGCATGGTGGCGTCGCTCGAAACCGTTTCGCTCAGGATTGCTCGCGATCCTTCGGCAGCAACCGCTCTGTCTACTGCTCAAGACGGCGCGCGTACCCTCTTCGATCTCACCACGGCGGCGCGTGCGCTCGGTGCGAGTCCCGACGAAATCGCCGTCACGGTGTACGACCAGAAGCTCGCCGCCAGGGCCTGGGCCGGACGTCCTTCTGAGATTCCGCGCGATCGAGCTGGCGGTCCGGGGACGCTGTTCGTCACGCGGTCGCCGCTCGGGCTTCGGCTCGTCCACATTCGACCGATATCGGCGGCAGACGGCAGACGCCTCGGCTCGGTCGCCGCGGAGCACGTCGTCGCGCCGGCGCCCGCGGCCCAAGCCTTTGCGACCGGTGATTTCACGCTGCCCACGCCCGTGGCTCCCGCCCTTCTCAGGCTGCGGCACGAAGTGCCGGAAGATACGGCGCGCGCGGGTGCATTGCTCCTCCGCGCGCCGACCGGTGAGCTGCTCCTCGAGGCCTATGTTCCGCCGTCAGCTCTGTCTGACGCCCGGATCTCCTGGCGCCGCCGCGTTGCCAGCGCCGTCATCATCGCGTGCGGCGTGACGCTGTTGCTCCTCGTCGGGCCGCTTCTCGATCAGCGCGCTGGTGCTCGCGAAGACCGCGGGTTCGTGCGAGCGACGGGTCAGGCCATCGCTCTCGTCGGCGCCGGCGGACTTCTGATCTGGCTGGCATTTGCCGTTTACAGCCGTGGAGTTCCGCCGACGCCGGTCACGCTGCTGCTCGCCGGGTTTGCCGCCGCGTCCATGCTCGCGTTGCTGGCGGGGCCCGCAGGTCGTCTGCGAGTGGCACTTCGTCATCGCCGAACGCCTGTCGGTCCAATCACCGGCCGGTTCGTCTTTTCTCATCTCGTGATGGGCACGTTGCTGACGCTGCTGATCGTCCTGTTTCAGGGATTGATCGATCGTGACGTGAATCCGGTCACTATCGATCTGCGTCACCTGTCGCTCCACCCGTGGGGCGATGGCTCACGAATTGCGTTGCTCGGAGGGCTCCTCGGCATACACCTGGGGGTGTTGTGGGCTGGAACGCTGACTCTATCGGCAGCGCTCTCGCCCTGGAAGCTGCGGCGTGGAGCTTTCGCACAGCGGCTGGTGGTACTCGGCCTCTGGGTCGCGCCCGCGGCGATTGCGGCGTCGCTCGCGTTAGCCCGTGGTTGGCCCTTTTCAGGATTGGGTTTGATCCTCGCCGCTGCGACGTGTGGAGTTGCCGCGCTTCTGGGCCCGCGGATCGTCAGTCGGTTCCGCCGAACGACCGTCGCTTCCAGGATCCTCGCGTTGTTCGTGGCCTTTCTGATCCCGGCGCTGCTCCTCTATCCAGCGCTCGATTTCTACGCCGGTCGTGCGACCCGCCGACTGATAACCGAGCAATATGCGGTGCAGGCGCAGACGCACCCGCAAACGCTTCAGGCGCTGATGGCTCAGGCGCAAAAGGAAATCGACGAGCTGACGGTTCTGCCAGACCTGGTGTCCGGCAATCCCGGCCTGCCGCAGACGACGGACAGCGCCTTCCTCGTGTGGCGTCAGACGGCACTCGCGCACGAGCGGCTGACCTCCGCCGTCGAGCTCTATAACCAGGACGGGCTCCTCGTCAGCCGATTCGCGCTCAACATCCCGGAATACACCGTCGCGGGGCAGACCGCACCAACGGGCAGCAGTTGCGACTGGGATCTGTTCGGCGAGGCGGCGCCTATCGGTTCGGAAGAACGCCGGATGCTGCACGCCGAGCGGCGGATCTGCGTGTCCTCCGACGAAGGCGGCGCGCCCAGCGTCGCCGGCACCATCGTGCTGCACGTGGTCTTCGACTATCGAACGCTGCCCTTCATCTCGTCGCAGAGTCCGTATTTCGAGTTGTTCCGCGGAACGGCCAGCGGCGCTCCCGCCGAGGCGAGCGCGGGAGGCGAGGTGGAGATCGCCATTTACGGCTGGGGACTGCAGCCGCTCTACACCTCGATTCCGTCGCCGTGGCCGATCGACGATGCCCTGTTCGCTCGCTTGTACGGCTCACGCGAGCCCTTCTGGACGACTATTCAGGCAGGCGGAACGCGCCACCGCGTGGTACTTCTCCAACGATCGTGGTGGCATCTTCGCTATCGGCTACCCCGTTCTCTCGTTATTCGATCATCTTGTTCATCTGGCCGAGCTCACGACGCTCGCCGGCGCCGGTTTCCTCATCGTCCTGGTAGGAACGGCAGTGTTCACCAGGCTGAGCCGACAGCAGCCGAGAGTGGGCCGCGCGCTGTTGCGTGAGATACGAGCCAGCTTTTACCGCAAGCTGTTTCTCGCGTTCGTGCTGGCGGCGATCATTCCTGTCCTGACGCTGGCGGTCGTCATCCGGATCTACTTCAAGAACCTGCTCCTCGTCGATGTCGAGGCGGAAGCCGCGCGCACCGCCGCCGTGGCGCGACGCGTGATCGAGGAATCCGATGTGCTGTCGAGGAGGAGCGCCGATGCCGCCGGCGCGCTCAACGACGACATCATGGTGTGGATTCGCCAGGTCATCGATCAGGACGTGAACATCTTCGAGGGGCCGCAGCTCGCAGCGACGAGTGAGCGGGACCTGTTCGCCTCTGGTCTGCTGCCAACACGAACGCCAGGCGACGTGTATCGCGCGATCGTGCTGGAGCGCGTCCCGAGCTACGTCAGCCAGGATCGCATCGGCACGTCACCGTATCTCATTGCCGCGGCGCCCGTCCGCGCGGCGGGGCGGGACGCGTTGCTCACGGTTCCGCTCGCGCCGCGGGTGCGGGAGATCGATCGGGAAATCGATGCGCTCGATCGCGGCGTGCACCTCGGCGCCCTCTTCTTCATCCTGCTCGGCGCAGGCATCGGGCTGTCGATGGCTGAACGCATCGCCGATCCGGTGCGACGCCTGACCCGGGCGACGCGCCTCATCGCCCGCGGCGACTTCGACGCGCGCATCGCGGTCCGCTCGGCCGACGAGATGAAGCGGCTGGTGGATGCGTTCAACAGCATGGCCGGCGAGCTCAAGGAGCAGCGCACTCAACTCGAGCGGACCCATCGGCTGGAAGCGTGGGCGGAAATGGCGAGACAGGTCGCGCACGAGATCAAGAATCCGTTGACGCCGATTCAACTGTCCGCCGAACACCTGCAGCGCGTGCACGCCGATCGCGGCCAACCCATGGGTCCCGTCCTCGAGAACTGCGTCAGCTCCATCCTCACCCAGGTCCACCTGCTGCGACAGATCTCGGCGGAGTTCTCGAACTTCGCATCGTCTCCGACAGCCAAGCGTGCGGCTGTGGACATCTCGGAGCTGGTTTCGGAAGTCGTCGCTCCCTACCGGACCGGACTGGTCGATCGCATCGACCTGCGAACCGACGTACCGCCGCTGCCGCGCGCATTCGTCGACCGCACCCTGATCGCGCGCGCCCTCGCCAACATCATCGAGAACGCGCTGTTCGCGATGCCTGGCGGCGGGACGCTTTCGATCACCGGAAGACAGGATGGCCGGTTCATCGTGCTCACGGTTACGGATACCGGCGTTGGCATTGATGAGGAAGCGCTCGCGCGCGTGTTCGAACCCTACTTCTCGACGAAGACCACGGGTACAGGTCTGGGACTGCCCATCGCGTTGCGCAACGTGGAGCTCAGTGGAGGCTCGATTGAGGTCTCGAGCGTGAAAGGCCAGGGAACCGCGGTGACGTTGCGGTTGCCGATTGAGGAGAAGCGGTCTTCCGCCTAAAGGCGGAAGCCACGAACTGTTTTAGGAACTTTTTCGCGTGGCTTCCGGCTTTAGCCGGAAGATTGAGGGTCAGCCGGAAGATCGCTCTTCAGGCAGCGGCTCTACGACATCTGATGGCGGCGCCACGTCGACAGGTTTCTTCCGCCAACGGCTAAGGCCCCAGCCGATCAGTGCGGCGACGACGTAGGAGTAGGACAGAACGACGAGCGCGACGCGCGGGTGCGTCGCAATCAGCGCGAGTGCGACCGCCGCGATGAAGAGCGCGACGTACGACCGTTGCCAGCCGACATCCATCGCTTTGATGCTGCGGAACCGGATCGTGCTGACCATCAGAAAGGCCGGCACGAGCACCATCGCCAGTGCGGGAAGAGCACTCTCCCGCTCGTGCAGTCCGTACGGATAGAGATAAACAGTGGCGGCAATCACCGAGGCGGCTGCCGGACTGGGCATCCCGACGAAATACCGCTTGTCGGTGGCGGTGGTCGTCTGAATGTTGAAGCGCGCGAGACGCATCGCCGCCGCCGTCACGTAGATGAAGCCGGCGGCCCAGCCGAGACGCTTCAGCGGCCACAGACCCCACGTGAACGCCAGCAGCGCCGGTGCGAGACCGAACGAGACGACGTCCGCCAGCGAATCGAGCTGGACGCCGAAGGCCGTCGATGACTTGGTCAGGCGCGCGACGAATCCGTCGAGGGTATCGAGCACCATGGCGATGCCGATGAACAGTGCCGCGGTGTCGAAATCGGCTTGCGTGGAATACACGACACACGCATACCCGCAGAAAAGATTGGCCACCGTGAACATCGATGGCAGGAGGAAGACGCCACGCCTGAAACGGCCATGCCGATCCTCCCGCCGGCGCCGCAGCGGCAATCTATCCAGCACGACTGTCTCGGAGCACCGCGAGCACGGTTTCGCCGGCAACGACGCGGTCGCCGACCTTCACCTTCAACTCGGCGCTCGGGGCCAGGAATACGTCCATCCGTGACCCGAATTTCATCAAGCCGATCCGCTCGCCCCGTTGCACGTGCTCTCCTTCGTGAATGCGGCAGACGATTCGACGCGCGAGGATGCCGACGACCTGCCGGAACACGATCGTCTGGCCGTTATGGTCGATCCATATCTCGTTCAGCTCGTTGTCGTTCGAGCGCTCGTCATACGCCGGCAGGAACTTGCCCGGCCGGTAGTCGATTCGCATCACGGTTCCGTCGACAGGTGAACGGTTGATGTGGACGTCCGTGGGTGACAGGAATATTGTCACCTGCTTCCAGTCGCCGGGGGGAGCCCAGCGCGGATCGCTCGGACCGGCAAACATCAGCCGGCCGTCGGCCGGTGCAACGACGAGATCCGGCGCCTGCGGCACCTGCCGCTCGGGATCGCGGAAGAAATAGGCAAAGAACCCGCCGAGTGCCGCCAACGACAGGGCCGCGCCATGGCGTCGGTAGGCGGCGCATGCAGCGGCCGGGATCAAGGCACCCGCAATGAAGGGCAACCCCGCGCGGTCGATTTTCATCTGTGACGATTTGGGAGAAATGACGGCCGGCCCGAGCCACGGTCCCGAGGCACCGCGTACTGCAGGCCGGTCGGAGAATAACGCAGGAAGACTCAGGTGCGCGCCGCGTGCGCCGCAGTGCTGGTGCGGTGGCGCCGCAGGATGTTCTCCATCTGGTCTTTCAACTGCAGTTTGCGTTTCTTCAGGTTGACTTCTTCGAGCTGTTCCGGTTCTGAGAGGTAGTGGCGGGCGGTCAGACTGTGCAGTTTCTCATCGAGGTTGTGATGTTGGGTCGCCAGCTGTCGGAATTCCTCGTCGCTCTGCAGCAGTTGGCGCTTCAGCTCTTCGAAGTCTGTCGGCATCTCCGCCTCCTTGGAAGGGAGTACAAACGCTAGCGGGAGACAATCATATCGGCAAGGTAACACAACCTCCCCGAGGCTTCAAGGACGACCGTTATCCGTCGGCCAATTTCTCGTGCCAAAGTATGACGGCGTCCTCTTCCGGTTGCGTGTAGTAGAGCGACCGCACGGCGGCTTCCACGAAACCCAGCTGCGTATACAGCCGGCGGGCCGGTTCGTTCGAGGCGCGGACTTCGAGCGTCGCGCGCCGCGCCCCGGATCGAGCGGCATCCCGCATGACATGTTGCATCAGTGCGGTGGCCAGACCCGCTCGCCGCACGGCCGGATCGACGGCAATCGTGTTGATGTGCAGTTCGTCGACGATGAGCCAGCAGGTGCAGAATGCCGCGACGCCGCCATCGTGGAGCCGAAGGACGTAGACGCGGGCGGTGGCTGAACCCTTGATTTCGCGCTCGAGCATGACCCGTGTCCACGGGTTGGTGAAACATTCGGCTTCCAGCGCGGCGACGCGATCGAGATCCTCGTCCGAGGTGGTTCGCTCGACCGAATAGCCCCGCCCGATCACGCACGGCCCTTTCGGCGTTCGCGCGCGAGCTCCGCATCCGACTTGCGCACGTAGACGGGCACGATTTCGTGAGGGGGCACCGCGCGATCGGGCTCCGCGACGGCAATGCGAGCGACGGCTCGCGCGAGGAGCGGCGGGGTCACTATCTGCACGCCCGGCCCGATGTATTGTCGGATGAGCGCACGGTGCTCCGCAGCCGCGTCGCCGACGAAGACCACGGCGGCGCCCGAAGGCAGACGCCAGCCGTCGAGGATCACGTTCGGCGCGCCGGCTGCCGCCGGCACGATCTCCGCGCCGCCGTCGTTGTAGAGCGCGGCAAACACTTCTCCTCGCTGTCCATCCATCCAGGCGGCAACCAGCGTTCCGGGCCCCGCGTCAGCACTGTCGGCCAGGGCTTCGAGTGTCGGCACGGGTACGACACGCAGCGAGCGGGCCATTGCCAACCCCTGCACCGCCGAGATGCCAACGCGCAGTCCGGTAAACGACCCGGGTCCGGCCGCCACTGCCAGGAGATCCAGATCCGCGAGGCCGATCCCGGCGCTCTCGAGCGCACGCATGATGTCGGACGGCAATCGCTCGCCGTGCGTGCGTGCGGCATCGCCGGCGCACTCATAGAGGAGCGTCCGGTCGCGCGCAACGGCAATGCTGCCCTCGCGAGTCGTCGTGTCCAGGGCGAGGATGTGCAATGGGCTCAATGTTATACTCGCGTCGACTGCACTCCGCTGCCTCGGCTCGGTAATTTCCTGATGTCCTCGTCCGTTCCGTCATCCCCCGCGAGCGCCACGCCCGCCATGCGTCAGTACTTCGACGCCAAGCGGCAGTACCGCGACGCCATCCTGTTCTTCCGGATGGGGGACTTCTACGAGATGTTCTACGAGGATGCGCTGACGGCGGCGCGGGCGCTCGAATTGACGCTCACCTCGCGATCCAAGGACGCCAACGGTGGCGCGATTCCCATGTGTGGTGTGCCACACCACGCGGCCGACACCTACATCGGCCGGCTCGTGCGCAAGGGCTTCCGCGTCGCCGTCTGTGAACAGATGGAAGACCCGCGCAAGGCGAAGGGTGTCGTCAAACGCGAGGTGGTACGGGTTCTCTCACCCGGGACCTTGACCGACGCAGGTTATCTGGATGCGCGTGAGCCGGCTTTCCTGATGGCCCTTGCGCCGGCGACCAAGGATCCCGAAGGCGGCTACGGCGCAGCCCTCCTCGATCTCTCAACTGGCGAATTCACGACCGCCGACTATCCCGGTCGGACGGGACGATCGGCGCTTGCCGACGAGCTCGCGATTCTGCGGCCGCGCGAGATCATCGCGCCGGCCGGCTTCGGCGATGCGGCGGCGTTGATCGACGAGCTCCGGTTGTCGGCGCGTCTGACAGCGGCCGACGGATGGACGTTCGATCTCGAATCGGCGAGAGGCACATTGCTGGCCCAGCTGCGTACGCACACGCTGCAAGGCTTCGGGCTCGAGGAGCACCCGGCGGCGATCTGTGCCGCCGGCGCCCTGGTGCAGTACCTGAAAGACACGCAGAAAGCGGATCTCGCCCACGTCCGCGAAGTCAGCTATCGCAGCGGCGCGGATTGCATGACCGTCGATCCGACGACGCTCAGGAATCTCGAGGTGGTGGAGGCTTTCGATGGTGGACGGAGCGGTTCGCTGCTGCACGAAATCGATCGCAGCGTGACGCCCATGGGGGGCCGGCTCCTGCGCGGCTGGTTGCTGCGGCCGCTCGTCGCGCTCGAGCGGATTCAAGATCGGCTGGACGCGGTTGAGGAGTTTGCGTTCCGGGCGACGGAACGGGCGAAGCTGCGCGAGACGCTGAAGACGCTGCACGACATGGAACGACTCGTCGGACGTGCGGCGCTGGGCACGGCAGGACCGCGCGATCTCGTCGCCTTGCGGCAGTCGATCGCGGCCATCCCGCGCGTGCGGCTCCTCACGTCGGAGTTGCAAGCGCCGCTCGTTCGCAGCCTGGTCGCCGAGCTCGACGATCTCGCGGACATCCGAACCGAGCTCGAATCGATCCTGGCCGACGAACCACCACCCTTGGCCCGGGACGGCGGGGCCATCCGCGACGGCATCGATGCCGAGCTCGACGACCTGCGCACCATCAGCCGCTCCGGCAAGCACCAGATAGCCGCGATGGAGGAAGCGGAGCGCACCCGCACGGGTATCTCCTCGTTGAAGATCCGCTACAACCGCGTCTTCGGGTACTACATCGAAGTTTCGAAATCGAACCTGGCGCACGTGCCGGCGGATTACCACCGCAAGCAGACGATTGCCGGCGGCGAGCGGTTCATCACGCCAGCCCTGAAAGCGTACGAGGAGAAGGTCGTCGGCGCCGACGAGAGAATTCTCGAGCGCGAGATCGAAATCTTCGATGCCCTGCGCGCGCGCATCGCTGCCGAGGCTCCGCGCGTGCAGGACACCGCCCGAGGATTGGCAGCACTGGACGTGCTCTCGTCGCTCGCTGAGACGGCGGCCGCCAACAACTACACGAAGCCGCTCATGCATACCGGCGACGAGCTCGTCGCTACCGAAGTCCGCCATCCCATCGTCGAGCGACACGCGGCCGGCGCGTTCGTGCCGAACGACGTCACTTTGGACGCGTCCGAACATCAGCTGATCATCCTGACCGGGCCCAACATGGGCGGGAAATCGACGTACCTGCGCCAGACGGCTGTTCTCTGCATGATGGCGCAGGCAGGCTCGTTCGTGCCGGCGCGTTCGGCCAAGCTGCCGATTGTCGATCGTGTGTTCGCGCGGGTGGGGGCGTCCGACAACATCGCGAAGGGTCAGTCGACGTTCATGGTCGAAATGCAGGAGACGGCGAACATCCTGCACTCCGCAACGTCGCGAAGCCTCGTGATCCTCGACGAGATCGGACGCGGCACCGCCACCTTCGATGGGCTCAGCCTCGCCTGGGCCGTAGCCGAGCATCTCGTCACCAATCCTCGGGCGCGACCGAAAACGATCTTCGCAACGCACTACCACGAGCTCACCGATCTCGCTGACGCGATTCCAAACGTGTCGAATTTCCACGTTGTCGTGCGCGAGTGGAAAGAAGACATCGTGTTCCTGCGCAAGGTCGTCGCTGGGCGGTCGGATCGCAGCTACGGGATCCAGGTGGCCAGGCTCGCGGGCCTTCCTCCGACAGTGGTGTCGCGCGCACGCGAGATCCTGAACGGCCTCGAGCGCGACGAGTTATCGCGGGGCGGCCGACCGTCTTTGAGCGGCGCTGGAAACGACACGCGACAGCAGCTGGGTCTGTTTCAGGCAGCTCCAGTCGAGAACCCGATCGTGGCGCGCTTGCGAGCCATCGATACCGATCGGCTGACACCGCTGCAGGCGCTTTCACTCCTTGCGGATCTCAAGCACGAGGCCGGCGAATGAAGCGGCCGCGCTCCTGCACGTCCGCCTCTCGATGACCGGCTTCGCCCGCCGCGCGGCGCTATTGGCTTTTCTCCTGACCGTAACGGTCACGGTATCGGCAGCCACCCGCTACGATCCGCGACTTCGATTTCGAACGATCGCCACCGCGCGTTTCGATATCCACTTTCACCAGGGCGAGGAAGCGCTGGCGCAGAGGCTGGCGCGGATTGCCGAAGAAGTGGCGACGACGCTTGCGCCCACGCTCGGGCCGGCAACCGGCCGCGTTCAGGTGATTCTCGTCGATCAGAACGACCAGTCGAATGGCTGGGCGACGCCGCTTCCCTACAACACGATCGAGATCTCCGCAGCCGCGCCCGCGGCTGACAGTGGCATCGGCAACGTCGATGACTGGCTGCGCCTGGTCTTCACGCATGAGTACGTGCACATCGTGCACTTGAGTCGCGCCCACGGCTGGATCGGCGGACTGCGCCGCGTGTTGGGCCGGCAGCCGCTCCTCTATCCCAACCTCTACGCGCCTATCTGGCAGATTGAAGGCATCGCGACCTGGCAGGAATCGGCGCAGACAGGCGGAGGCCGGGTTCCAGCCGGAGACTTCCGTCTGTTTCTCGAGCGCGCCGCCACGGAGAAACGTCTCTTGCCGCTGGATCGGGCGAGCAGCCGCCTCGTTCGCTGGCCGACGGGTAATGCGCCGTACCTATACGGAGGCTACTTCCACCAGTACCTGTCGGACCGCTACGGCGCCGAATCACTGCGGAGGCTGACCGACGAAACGTCACGCCGGCTGCCCTACTTCGGTTCGCGAGCCTTCAAGAAAGTCTTTGGGAAGTCGCTCGGCGACCTCTGGCGGGATTTCGAAAGTTCAGTGCCGCCCGCGGCGAACGGGCCAGATGTGGCACAGCGTCTGACCCGTCACGGCTACTTCGTCTCGGGACCGCGATTCGTGGACGATAACCGCGTCCTGTACTCGCTCGCGGATGCGCACGGCTTTCCCTCGTTGATGGAGTTTGACGTGGCCTCGCGACAATCACGCGCGGTGACCACACGCTATCTCGGCAGCCGCGTCGGACTCGCCGGCGACGAGGTAATCTTCGATCAGATTGAAGTCATCAGGGATGTCGGGCGTCAGTCCGACCTTTATGCCGTCAACAGGCGAGACGGCCGTAAGCGGCGACTGACATACGGCGCGCGCGCGGCCAATCCGGACGTGTCGCCGGATGGCTCGGTGGTCGCCTTCACCGTGCAACACGCCGACCGTCGTGAGCTCGCGACGGCGCGACTCGCTGACCGTACGCTGGTGGCGACTCCCCTTGTCTCGCAACCGAATGTCGACTTTGGTTCGCCGCGCTGGTCGCCGGATGGCCGCTTCATTGCGGTTGAACGGCGGACGCTCGGCGGTGCGTCGGAAATCGCGGTGGTGACCGCCGCCACCGGCGATTTGCGAGTGGTCGTCCCCACCGGACGCAATGCCGGAGCGGTCTGGTCTGCGGACGCTGCAACGATATTTTTCGCTGCGGCCAACGACGAACAGCCGTTCCGGATATTCTCGGTCGCTCTGAGCGACGGGACGATCCGCCGGCTCGAGGGAATAGGCGCCAGCGCGCAATCTCCGGCGATTTCTCCGGACGGCCGTTCATTGGTCTATGTCGGCTACACCGCGGACGGCTACGACCTCTTCTCCATCCCTCTGACGAACGCACAATGGAGTCCGGTGTCCGCCGCGACAGCGTCCGGTTCAACAGAGAGTCCCGAGAGCACGGAACCTCAACTTCCTTCGCAGACGTACTCGCCGCGCCGCACGATTCGCCCGTACTTCTGGACGCCGACGTTCGAATCAGACGAAGGCGAGTTCGTGGTCGGAGCCGCGACAGGCTCGCTCGACGTGCTCGCCAGGCACGGCTATGGCGTGGAAGCTGGCTGGACGACGTCCCGCGCCCGACCGGACTGGCAGATTGCGTACGCCTACGATCGGTTTCGCCCGACGTTTTTCGCTGCAGTCTCCGACGACACCGACCCGTGGTTCGATGGCGAGCGACATATCGTGGAAGCGGATGCCGGCATGTTGCTCGTATCGCGCCGCATCCGCTGGTCGCAATCGATCCTTGGCGAGCTGCATACCTCGGACGAAAGCTTCGAGTGTGCCAGCCTGGAACCGCGGTGCGCTCAGACGAACGGCGTCAGCGTGCGCCGCACGGCCGCGCGGACCGGCCTGGCCTTCGATTCCGCGCGCATGTACGGGTTTTCCATCAGTCCCGAAGAAGGCGGCACGGTCTCCACGACGCTCGAGTACGCGCGTTCCCCTTCTTTCGGCGGCTCGGCGAGCACGTCGGCGACGTTCGATGCCCGCCGCTACGTTCGGGCATGGCCGAAGCATGCGGCCATCGCCGTGCGAGCAGCCGGGGCCGCTTCCTGGGGAGACAGGGCGGTACGCCGGGTGTTCAGCGCGTCCGGAAGCGAGATGCAGCCAGGCGGGTTCCGTTTTGGCTCGGATGCGATCGGTCTCATTCGCGGACTGGACGAGGATCGGCTGTTCGGCTTTAGGGCGGCAGTGGTCAATGTCGACTATCGCGTGCCGATTGCTTATCCGGAACGGGGTATCGGAACACTGCCCATTCTGCTTCGATCCATTCACACCGCCGCGTTCTTCGACGCCGGGCGAGTCTGGCCGGAACCCACGCCCAACGACGGCGTGAGTTACTCGCTCGGCGCCGAGCTCTCCCTCGACACCGTCTTCGGATATTTCGCGCCGCTCACCTTCAGTGGCGGCGTGGCCTGGCGTGGCGGCCCGGTCTCGCGCGATCGCGGCTTGGCCGCGTTCGTTCGCGTCGGCCGTGCATTCTGACGATAGAATTGCCCCGCATGCCGAACAAATCCCGTTTTCTGCGCGTGCCGGTCGAACCGTTCGCGGTGACACCGGACCTTGCGGCGGGCGAGATGCTCTCCCGGATGGAGAAAGTCTCTTTTCAGGGGCGCAACCTGGCCACCGCCCGGCGGATCTGGGAAAAGATGCTGGGGGACGACTGCACCATCTTTCTCGGCATGGCCGGCGCGCTGAGCGCCGGCGGGATGCGACTCATCGCTGCGCATCTACTCGAACATCGGTATGCCGACTGCCTCGTGTCGACCGGTGCCAACCTCTATCACGATCTGCACGAAACCCGCGGCCGCCACCACTACGTCGGATCGCCGCGTGAAAACGACGCGGCCCTGCAGGCCGATCACATCGATCGCGTCTACGACACTTACGCCAGTGAGGACGAGTTCGTCGACAACGACGAGTGGATTGCCGCATTCGTCCTGACACTCGAGCGTCGTCCGTACACCACACGCGAGTTCCTCTACCGCCTCGGCGAACATCTGTGGAAAGAGACCGAGCGCGACGGCATTCTGACAGCGGCGTACCGGGCGTCAGTGCCGATCTTCTGTCCGGCGATTGCTGATTCGTCGATCGGGATGGGCCTGTCGCAGGCACGTCATCGCGATCCCGCTGCCGGGCAGATCGATGTCATTGGCGACATCATCGAGTCGGCGAACCTGGTGATTCGCCATCCACGGACCGCCTCGGTCGTCCTCGGTGGCGGCACGCCGAAAAACTTCATCAACCAGGCGAGCGTTCAGGCGGAGTTCTACGACGATCGCGTCGGCGGACATCGCTACGCGTTGCAGATCGTCACGGACGTTCCTCACTTCGGCGGCGCCTCGGGGTCGAGCCTCGAAGAGGCGCAAAGCTGGGGCAAGCTGGCGACCGATGCGGAGCAGGTGACGGTCCACGCCGATGTCACGGTCGCGCTGCCGATTCTGGTCAGTGCGCTGGCCGGAAGCGCTCGCGAGACGCTTGCCGCGCGCAAGCCGCTGCGCTTCGATGTGTCCGGACCGGTCATGAAGGTGAATGGCCGCCCTTTTCCTCAGGCGCGTTTCGAATCCCGCGGAGGAGCATGAAGTTTCCGTTCGAGTACGACCACGGCGCGCCACTTGGTTTCGGCGGGGCCCTTCCGGAAACGCGGTCGTTCGATGCTGCCCAGATCGTCATTTTGCCCGTGCCCGTCGATCGAACCACGTCCTACGTCGGCGGCACGCGGAACGGACCGCGCGAGATCCTGCTCGCCTCGTCGCACATGGAACTGTGGGACGAGGAAATCGGCGCCGATGTGCACGGCGCGGGCATCTTCACGCTGCCCGAAATGGATCTGCCCTTTGGCGAGTTGGCGCCGCTTCTCGACGAGGTCCAGCGCGTCGCCTCAGAAATCGTCCGCCGGGACAAGTTCCTCGTGACGCTCGGCGGCGAACATTCGATCACGCCGCCGCTCGTCGCTGCCACCGCCGCGCACTACAAGGGACTGTCCGTCCTGCAGATCGACGCGCACGCCGATCTCCGCGACTCGTACATGGGCACTCGCTTCAACCATGCGTGCGCCATGCGCCGAACGCTGGAAGTCGCGCCGGTCACCCAGGTTGGCATCCGCAGCATGTCGACCGAGGAAGCGGAAGCCGTGCCCAAGCTCGGGACGAGGATCTTTTACGACGTGACGATGCGGAAGAATCCGAAGTGGGTCGACGAGGTCGTGGAAACCCTGTCGGATCGGGTTTACATCACGATCGACGTCGACGGCATGGACCCCGCAATCATGCCCGCTACGGGAACCCCAGAGCCCGGCGGCCTCTCCTGGTACGAGATGCTCACTCTCCTCCGCGCTGTCATCGAGCGCCGCACCGTCGTCGCCTGCGATATCGTCGAGCTCAGCCCGCTACCGGGGATCATCGCGCCTAACTTTCTCTGCGCGAAGTTGGTCTACAAGATCCTGTCGTATCGGTTCGGACTAGCCTCCAGCTCCCAGCCTCCAGCCTCCAGCTAAGTCAGAGCTGTCAGCTGCTGAAAGCTGGTAGCTGGGAGCTGGAAGCTCCCTGTGAAAATATGTAAACAGCCTTGAAACGCGCTGTATACGAGGTATACTGCGCGCCAGTGAGCCCCCTCTACTCCGAGGCGCTGCAAGCACTCGAACAGGGACGTGGGCCCGAGGCGGCTACTCTCCTCGTGCGAGCGATGAAGGAGCCCAACCTCCGGCGCGAGGATCAACTTCAAATCCGGTGTGCTCTGGCCGATGCGTGGCTGTTGCAGGACGACCTGCGACAGGCGACCGAAGCGCTCGGACGACCGCCGGAGGAGCGCGAACGGCTCGATCCTGCGCAGCTGTCCGATCTGTGGCGGATGCACGCGCGGGTGGCCGTTGCGCGTGGGGAGCCCTCTCGCGGCATAGCTTTCCTCACCAAGGCTCTCAAACAAGCCCAGCGCGCCCACGATTCTCGAGCAATCGGACTCGCCCACTACGAGCTCGGCCTCTGCTACCGACAAGTCGGCGACGCCGCGATCGTCCGCGAGCATATCTCCGGCGCGGCCTCTGCCCTTCACGCCGCCGGCGACCGCCGGCACCTGGCAATGGTTCACTCACTGTCCGGCGTGATGCTCGCGCAGGAAGGGCGGTTGGACGAGGCGATGGCGGCCCTCCGCCATGCCGAGCGGCTCGCGCTGATGGTGCAGGCCGCCGATGTCCTGGCCACCATCTACGGCAATCAGGCCAACGTGGCCCTGATGCAGCATCGCCACGACCAGGCCCTGACGCTCGTGGAACGAAGCGTGGAGCTGCAGGAGCACTCTGGGACACCGCATGGCCTCGGCGTCGCGCTGGCATCGCTCGGTCAGATCTGCGTGCGCGTGGGAAATCTGAAGCGCGCGGAAGAAGCGCTGCACCGGGCGCTCGACGTTCGTAGTCCCATGCAGTTCATGCGCGAGACGACCGGCGCCGTATTCGACACGCTGGCGCAGATTCACCTGATTCGTGGTGAGCACGACGCCGTGAGTCGATGCCTGCAGAAAGCGCACGAGGCGTACGGCGACAAGGGCGCGAACGCAAGCCGCTGGTATCAGTGGTCGCTGCGCGTCCTGGAAGCGCGGCTCGCGCTGCGTCGAAGCGAGCCGGCGCGCGCCCTCGCTCTCGCCTGCGACGTCGCGGATTCGCCCGAGGCTCCGGCCGGCTACGCGCTGCAGGCAGAGCTGATTGCGATCGAAGCGCTGCTCGCCGCCGGCCGGCGCGAGGAATCGCAGGAGCGTTTGGAGGCTATTGCCAGTCGCGTGCAGCCGGGCGGCATGAGCGGCGTCTGGGGGGAATTCCTGCGTTTGCGCGGTCGCCTGAACGCCGCCGATGGCCGATTGACCGAGGCGTATCACGACTTCGGCCAGAGCGTCAGCGTTTTCGACGTGCTTGGTGAACGCTATCAGGCCGGGTTGAGTTATCTGGAGCTCGGACGGCTCGCTTCTTCGGCAGGCGCGCGGTCGCGCGCCACCCGCTACCTCACCGATGCCGGCACCATGTTCGAATCGGTCAGCGCGAGCCCCGAGCTGGCCGAGGCGCGTCTGGCACTCGAGGCGGTGCCCGTCGCTGGTACGGGCACCTATCTCGGCATCCAGATGGATGGCGACGATGCGCTGGTGCGGCGGATTGTGGACGCAGCGGCGATGCCTGCATTGCTGGCGCGTGAGGGTGCCACTGCGCTCCTGGAGGGATGCGATGCCCAGGCAGCGGTCGTCTTCGTCCAACCTAATCCCGGACAGGTACGGGTCCTGGCTTATGCCGGTTGCAGCAATGACAGCGCTCAGGCGCTGGCGCTGGCGGCAACCCGCTCTGTTCCCGGCAGTCAGGCACCCCTCGTCAGCATGGAGCCGTTGGGATCCGACACGTCGGGCCCGCGATTCGCGGTTGTTTCAACGACGCGCGTCTTTACCCCTACCGTGAGTCAGCGGTTCCGGACGCTGTGTGCGGTGCTGCGACAGGGATTCGACCTCTGTCAGGCGCGGGAGCGGCCGGTCGAGGCCGTGGCAGGCATGATTGAGCGGCAGCTCGAGCCGCTCCTCCCGGGTTTCGTCTGCGCCAGCGCCTCGATGCAGCGGGTAGCCGATCAGATCCAGCGACTGCAGGGGAACGACCTCACGGTCCTCATCACCGGCGAGAGCGGTACCGGAAAAGATCTGGTGGCGCGGGCCATCCACGCCGGATCGCTGCGACGCGCCAGCATGTTCCTGCCCTACAACTGCACGAGCGCGACCCGAGAGCTGGCTGACAGCCAGTTGTTCGGCCATCGCCGCGGCAGCTTCACCGGCGCCGTCGCCGACCAGCCCGGCGTTCTGCGCACGGCCGTCGGCGGCACGCTCTTTCTCGATGAAGTCGGTGATCTGCCCCTCGATGTGCAGCCCAAGCTCCTGCGATTTCTCGAACAGGGCGAAGTGCTCCCCGTGGGTGATACCCGGCCGCATCGCGTCGACGTCCGCGTCGTTGCCGCCACCAACGCCGATCTCGAACAGCGCGTCGCAGCCGGTAAATTCCGTGAAGATCTCTTCTATCGTCTGAGCGTCATCGGCATCCACGTCCCTCCCCTGCGCGAGCGTCGTGAAGAGATTCCGCACTTGAGCACGTTCTTCCTGCGCGAAGCCTGCGATCGCCTCGCCAAACCCGGCGTGAGGTTGAGTCCGGAGACGCTGAACCTGTTCGACAGTTTCCCCTGGCCAGGGAACGTCCGACAGCTCCGCAACGAGGTGCAGCGAGCCGTCGCGATGACGTCACCCGGCGGCGTCATTACGCCGGATCTTCTGTCCGCGGTCTTCGGCACGGGTTCGCTCAGCGACCAGGATCCGGTGAGGGGGCGTCTGCGACGGACAACCTTGGCCACGGCGGTTGAAAAGCTCGAACGCGAAATGATTGAAGGTGCCCTCGAGCGCGCCGCAGGAAATATTTCTGAGACGGCGAGGCTTTTGGGCCTCACACGGCGTGGGCTGTATCTCAAAATGCAACGACTCGGTGTCGAAGCGGCGCGCGTTTGAGGGTTTTCGCATACCGCGTATACAAGAAACGCGGGCAATGGATACCCACTAAACACTTCTCACTGCTCCGCGGCTAGTCCCTGAAATGGTCGAACCCCCACTCAGCGCGCAACTTACGGTGAACCTGGCGGATCGAAAACAGCCCGGTCAATTTTCGGCCCGCCCATTGGATATATGTCTGGCAACGCGGAGGGCTCTAATGGAACAGCGGTTGCGACTCGTTCAAGGTACTCACACACGATCTGAGAAGCGCGCATCAGAACGCCGGTCTCTGGCCGTGCCGGGGCAGATTGTGTGGAAGGACGCACGCGGGGCAACCCGCATGGCGTCGGTGGTGACCAAGGACGTGAGCGAGAACGGCGTCCGCGTGGAGTGCCTCGGCGGTGTGCCGATTCCGCTCTACCGGCTGGTCTACTTCCAGCTCGATCGCTGCATGCGAGAGCGCACGGAATTACCGCCGGCACTGCGCAAATCGAACGTTCTGTCAGCGATCTTCCGGGTTGGCCCCGCCAGCCAGGCTACCGGGGCGCCGACCGACTACGCGCTGCGTATGCTCGTCGAACCCGACCGCAAGTCTGCGACGGCTCCGGTCCCGACGTGGGAAGCTGAGACCAGCGTCCGTACCGCCTGAGCGACCGGGCGCGGCTCGGTCAAGAACGGGGACACTCAACTTTTCTTCAAGCATCGTGTGGAAAGTTGAGTGAGCCCCGTTTCGCTTGTCTGGCCGATCCCGTGTTACCTGTGTATCCACCTGCCTAGGAAGTCTTGCGCGCTTCTTCCATCTCGCGACGTGCATCGGTCACGTAGACCGACTGTGGAAATTCTTCGACGATGCGATTGAAGGCGCGAATGGCTTCTTCCTTCTTGCCCGCCCGGACGTAGGCGCGCCCGAGGTATATCAGCACGCTGTCCAGTGGGATCTGCGATCCGGTATCGCGGCTGAGCTCGGTATAGATGGCAATGGCCGGCTCGAATTTGCCCTGCGCGATCTGCGCTTCGGCGAGACCCATTTTGGCCGTTCGCCCGTAGATAGAATTTCCGGCTTTGTCCGAGACTTCCTTGAAGTACTGCTCGGTTTCCGCATATCGCCCCATCGCCATCAGCACGGACGCTGCGTGGTAACGGGCGGCAATGCCGGCGTCGCTGTTGGGGTATTTGTTGGCGGCGTCCATGAACTTCGGGAGCGCCGCGTCGAGCTTCTCCTTCTCCGTCTGGAACGTGCCAGGCTGCGGCAGCGGCGCGGGGCTGCCGGGCGCCGGCGCCGCAGGCGGAACCACGGGAGCCTCGTAGGTGGCCAGAGCTGCCGCCAGCGCGGTGTTGGCCTTCGCGTTTCGGGACTGTCGCCACCAGGCGTACCCGGCGACGGCCGCGAGGGCCACGGCGACGGCGACGACGATCGCGACGATATCGCGCTGCCGGCTCGCCGCCACCTCGCGCGCGTGCGCGACGGTCCGCGCGAATTCGTTTTCCTTCAGCCGGTGACGTTCAACACTCTTCATTAAGCTTGTCTACTTGAAGTCGTTAGTCGTTAGTCGTTTGTCGCTAGTCGTCGTTAGTCGTTTCAGTGATCAGTCGCCAGAGGTCCGACTAGCAACGACTTGCAACTAGCGACCAGCGACTACCGACTCTGTGGCGCGCCCGGCAGGTCTCGAACCTGCGACCCCCGGTTTAGGAAACCGATGCTCTATCCTGCTGAGCTACGGGCGCGCAAGGAAATTTCCTGAGATTTTCGTGCTTTGCGATCGACCGAGGGACGGTGAAACTGCCCGAACTGTGTCCAGCGCCCGCCGCACGTCGTTTTCGTTCCCGATATTATAAGGTCGACATGCCGCGAGTTTTTGCGGCCCGTCACTTTCATCGGCCATCGTCGTTTCGACCGCCCAATCCGCGTTCGGTTCCGCACGATCGTCGCTGGCTCTGCTTTCAGGGCGTCTGCCGCAATGCCCGCGCAAGAAGCTCGAGCGTCAGGATTCGGCCAAACGCGGGATGTTCGTCCTCGGCAAGGACGCGTGAGAGCATTTTCGTGTTGTAAAAGTCCCGGGTCGCCATGCGCGCGGCGTCGGTGCAGTCAATCACCTCATCGAGCTGCCGGAACTCTCGGCGTAATTCCGTTCTTCCGGCATCCCCGGGCAGCAGGACTGAACGAGGTGGGGGGAGATGCATGCCGAGGTTCCGCAGTAGACGCCTGACTGCGAGCCACCCGAATTCAGACGCTGCCGGCCAGAAGCGATGCGCGTTGCTCAGCCGCAGGGGCGATGCCGGATACCGGCCTGCGGTTGGGAGCCCTGCCAGCCTTGGGCTTTGATGCTCGATCATTCGTCGGATCATCCGGCGTCGTACGCGGGTGGCGTAGCTCGCTGACAGCGCGGCCTCGAGAGGCCCGCGAAATGCGTATGGCGAGATCGTCGGCCACAGGTGACTCGTTGCGCTGATCGTGCGACCGTAGAAACGCTGCTCCCACAGCGTCAAGTACACGTTGTCCATCTTTGCCGTGTTCGGGAACACCCGCAGGTCCGCATTGATGTCCTCGATGACGTCCGCCAGTTGATCCGTGAGATCTTGCCTGAACTCGTGGTCGAGCAGCCCAACGGTCTGGTCGTTTCCGATGATGCGACGCTGCGCGACGAGACGTGAGTCGAACCGACTCGCGCGTGCGAACGGAAAGAGCAGCTCCCACCACTGTCCATGGGACACTTCACCTGCCACGCCGTTGACCGTGGAGTCGAACCTTTCGGCGAACAGTCGGTGAGTCTTGAGCGTCGGCGCGTAGTACAGGACGTCCTGTTCACCGTCGCAGAGCGGCAGGGACGCCTTGGCTCGGTCCCACAGCTCAGCCGCGCTCGTGGAGGTACGCGAGGCATGAACATGTCGAAGGCCGAATGCACGGGCCAGGCGAAGCGAAGCGACTACGTCGGGATCGCTGGCATCGCCATTCACCACGAAGTCGACGGTGGCTCCGAGTTGCAACGTTGCGCCAAGTAGCCCTCGCGTGTCGACTCCGCCCGTCAGATCGAACACGGGACGCGGGAAGTTGCGCAACACCGTTGACACGGCGGTTCGGAGCTCAGAAGCGAGGACGGTCGCGTTCCCAGGAGGAGCCATCGCCGGCCACGCGACCGAGGCGACGCTCCAGTAGCGGGTTACAGCGCGTAGGGCACCGTTGCAGAATCGATAGCGCGAGGCCGGGGCGAGCTTGATGACTCCTCGAAAAAGCGTGCGAGACGGTTCAACGATCCAGCCGACAGCCAGGAACTGGCGACAGCCATCGAGGTCCCACGCGGCTCGGGTCAAGGCAGCGAGCACCATCGAGGACGTTGACACGACCGTGTGCCCGTCGATCGAGGATGCGTACACGTGAAACTCGCCGAGGCGATCGGTAATCAATTCCGCATCGTCGTCCGTGAACAACAGCACGGCGAACCATCCGTCCAGGGTCTCCAGACTGAGTTCGCGGAGCGTCGTGTCGCACGCCGCGGCGCGGGATAGCCGTTCTAACGCTTCCGCACCGACAGTGCCGTCGTAGAACCAGGTTCCCACGCCACACGCGCAGCCATCATCCGTGGCGAGAATGTGCGGCGCGGACGAGAGCACAGACGGGAAGACGGTCACCGAAGAGCCGACGCGGGAGTGGGTTGCGACTGGAGTGAGCCGATGAAAGAGGCTGAACAAGGCTACACCGCGTTGCCTCAGTTCGTCGACGAACGCAGGATCCCTGCCGTGAACAAAGAGAGCGTGACTCACAGACTCGAGGGTCGTTAGTATACTGTCGCCGCTCCCGTGTAGATCAGACCACCGCTCGAGGGCAACCGACGAGACCGACTTGGCACGCTAGGAGGAAACGCGAAGCATGGTCGCTCCGCTACGAGTCGTTCTCGGGGGGTTCTATCCGCCGCCATTCGCCGGCGAGTCCGTGCACATGCTGCAGTTGGCCGCTCTGTTGCGCGCTGAAGGCGCACGCGTCCAAGTGATCAACATCAGCCGCGATGCCGCGCTCAGCGACGAGTACATAAGTGATCGGAGCCGATTGCGGCTCCTCTACCGCCTGTGGCAGCAGCTCGACGCGTCCACGCTGTTCCACCTGCACGCGAACGGCCACAATCGAGGAAGCTGGTCGTATATCTGCGGGTTCGGACAGGTCGCGCGGCTTCGGCGTGCGCGAGCAATTCTCACAATACATTCGGGTCTCTTCCCGCGCTTCGTCGCGTCGCTCGGTTTCCTGGACCGTCGTCTTGCTCGGGAAGCTCTTTCGCCGTACCAGCGCATCGTGTGCGTGAACGACGACATCGCGCAGGCAGTGCGGCATCTGGGCGTACAACCCATCAGACTGCGAGTGCTGGCTGCGTTCCTCGGTGTGCCTCCTGTGACCGCACTATCGGCTGACGATGCGGAAAGGCTCGAGTCTTTCGACCCCTTGATTGTGGCTGTGGGAGGCGGCGACGCGGACCCGGAATTGGGGTTGCCGCTGGTGCTGGACGCGGTCGAAGGCCTGGTGAGCTCGATCCCGCGCGTGGGTATCGTGTTCGTGGGCTGGAAGGTGGGGACCACATTGACGGGCCTGATTGAGCGAAAGCGACTTGCGGACCATGCCGTTGTGCTGGGCGAGGTGGATCATCCACGATGCCTGTCGCTGCTCGGCGCCGCTGATCTCGTCGTCAGGTCGACGTTCGCGGATGGCGACGCAATCTCGGTGCGCGAGGCGGTTGCTCTTGGCGTCCCGGTTATCGCGAGCGATGCGACGCCGAGGCCGCCGGGGGTCACCGTATTCGCTGCCGGCGACGTCCGTGATCTGCGGGCCAAAATGAGCGCCCAGCTCACCGGTGGTCGCCGGCCATTACGACGGGAGCGGCCAGACGGGAACAGCGCTCGGAGATCTTCTCCAGCTCTATCGGGACGTTGCCGCAGGCCGAGATGGTTCCAGAAATCTTCTGAAGCTGCGGCGCACATTCGGCCTCTAACCATGCTCGATGCTGAGCTACGGGCGCGCAAACCCATCATTCTAATACTGCAGAACCGCCGTGACCTTTTCACCCGTCAGCCGGCTCCTGCCGTTCAGCGCCACCAGCTCGATGAGGAGGGCGACTCCTTCGACGACCCCCTCGAGCTGCTTGACCAGGTCAACGGTGGCACGAGCGGTTCCCCCGGTCGCCAGAAGGTCGTCGACGATGAGCACCCGCTGCCCCGGTTCGACGCCGTCTTTGTGCATCTCGAGGCTATCGGTGCCGTACTCCAGGGCATAGCTGGCCTTAATCGTATGAGACGGCAGCTTGCCCAATTTGCGAACCGGCACGAAACCGGCGCCGATGCGATCGGCCACCGCGCCCCCGAGAATGAAGCCTCGGCTCTCGATGCCCACCACCACATCGATCTTCTGATCCTTGAATGGCGTCGCCATGCTGTCGATGGCCAGTCGGAACCCCTCGGGGTCACGTAACAGCGTCGTGACGTCGTAGAACAGAATCCCCGGCTTGGGAAAATCAGGGACGTGTCGGATGCGTGATTTCAAAGCGTCCATGCGAGACCCTTCCGCGCGCTCACCTGATCGAGAACCCCGTCGCGCGCCCGGACGGAGGTACCGCTTCGACGACGAACGACTCCACACGCGCCCCGGCGGGACCACGGCGCAGCGCTCGCTCCACGCGCTCCACGGACTCGTCGTCTCCTTCAACGAGCACTTCGACGCGGCCGTCCGGCAGATTGCTCACGTAGCCGTGAACTCCTTCCACGGCGGCCTGCGCCTCGGCGAAAAACCGGAACCCGACTCCCTGCACACGCCCGGCGATCACGATGCGCTTTGCGACGATCATTGGAAACAACAATTATACTGGCTGACACCGTCGCCCGCCCGCGAGCCTTTCACGACTAACGACTCACGACTAAACGACTAACGACTAACGACTAGCGACTGACATGCCCCACATCGGCGGGAGCGCACACGGGGAATCCCGCGTCCGCATGCTGCGTCTCGTTCGCCGTGGCGATCGGCACGATCCGCGCGATCTCACGGTTTCGCTGCGGTTCGAAGGGGATTTCTCCGGCGCATTTCGCGAAGGCCGTCCGGGCGGGGTGATCCCCGGCGAAGCGCTGAAGAACCTCGTCCACACGTCTGCGCGACAGCATGCGACCGGCGAAATCGAGGCCTTCGGTCTCGAGTTGTGCCGCCAGCTGCTGGAGACCCACCCGCAGATCACGAAAGTCCGCGCCGAGGTCAGCGAACAGCCGTGGCTTCGCATGGAAGTCGGCGGCAAGGCGCAGGGACAAGCCTTCCTTCTAGGTGGCCCCGAGCAGCGCGGCGCCGCCATCACCAGCAACGGCACGCAGATCGCCGTCGTCTCCAGCATCGACAATCTGACCGTGATGCGGACATCGGGGTTCATCCCCTCGCGACCGCGTCCCACGGTGGAGGCTGCGGGCGATGAGGGCCTTGCCCCTCTGGTGGTGGGCGCGCTGACCATCCGATGGACCTACAGCACGCCGGACGTGACGTTTGGCGCATATCGGCAAGGCGTCAGGAGCGTCGTCGTCGAGACCATGGCGCTGCACGCCAGCCGATCGGTGCAGTACACGCTGTACGCGATTGGCGATGTCCTGCTGGCGTCGTATCCGGAAATCTCCGTGGTGTCGCTGGCGATGCACGAGCGGCCCTATCGGCCGGTCGATCTGTTTCACGCGAACGTGGAAAACGCGGACGAACTCTTCGTGGCCGTGGAAGAGCCGGTCGGCGTCGTCGAAGTCACCCTCGAGCGCGAGGACACCTGAGTCTTTGACCTCCGGGCGGGTTGAGAAGCAACACAAACTCAACCGGCACCGACTCACAGGTGGAAGTCCACGACACACTCCATGCCCGCTGATGGGTTACATCACGGCTTATGAGTCACTTGGCGGCGGCATACGTTGTGCTCTCTTGGGAGGGCAGGAGGGCGGTAACGATGCTTTTTACCATTGCGGTGATTCTGCTGGTGTTATGGCTGCTCGGACTGGTCAGCGGGTACACCATGGGCAACTTCATCTATGTGCTGCTCGTGATCGCGCTGGTGCTGTTCGTCGTCGGCCTCGTCAGCGGACGTCGAACCGTTTAGGTAACCGGGTGGAGGGGCTGAGGCGAGGTCCTGGTCCCCGCCCCTCCATCCATGAACCTCGGCGACGGGCGGGCTGACTGCCCGCCCGTGAACATCTCCTGTTCACCATCGGACGGCTTGTCCAGGCGCTAGTCCCGTAAATCCCTGTATTCAGTGGTTTTTCCTGCTGGCACCGGCGGTGCTCCGTTCACCCGCCATGATCCACGACCTCCGCGTCGCGACTCGTTCGCTCATCCAGCGTCCGGGCTTTGCCGTCTCAGTGATTCTCACGCTCGCGCTGGGGATCGGCGCCAGCACGATGATGTTCAGCCTGGTGGATTCGGCGCTGCTCCGGCCACTCCCGTTCGAGAAGTCGGATCGACTGGCGATGCTGTGGGGTGTTGCCGGACCGCAGCGCGCGATTCGTGGCGGTTCGTTCCCTGAAGTGCGCGACTGGCGCGCGATGAACCGCACGTTCGCCGACATCGCCCTTTACGACGATACGTCGCTGAATCTCCGTCTCGGCACGGAGGCGATCCGCGTGGAATCGGAGCTGGTGTCGGCTGGTTATCTTCGATTTGCTCGGCGCACGCGCCGCGCTGGGTCGCACGTTCCGTGCGGACGACGATCGCGTTCCCGACGAGCAGCCGGTTGCGATCATCAGTGACAGACTGTGGCGTGAGCGATTCGGCGCGGCCGACCGACATCCTGGACCGTCCGATCGTGTTGAACGAGCGGACGTGCTCGATCGTCGGCGTGATGCCACCCGGATTTGCCGGCCTTTCGTTCGACGCCGATCTCTGGGTGCCTTCGATGATGGTGTCGCTGACGAGCACGAATCCGAACGTCGTGAAGGACCGCGGCAACCGATGGCTGTCGGTGCGCTCGGACGGCTGCGCGACGGCGTATCGTTCGCGCAGGCGCAGGACGATATGACGCGTGTTGCTGCCCAACTCGAACGGCAGTACCCCGACACGAACCGTCAGCGCGGCGTGCTGATCGTTCCGATGAAGGACGCCCTGCTCGGTTCGACGGCGCGCTGATCGTTCACGCTCTTTCACGGCGGTGTTGTTGTTTCTGCTGGTCTCGTGCGCCAACGTGGCCAGTCTGCAGCTGGCACGAACGACGGCGCGCCGCCGTGAGCTTGCCGTTCGTGCGGCGCTCGGCGCACGGCGATGGCATGTGCTGCGTCAACTGCTCGTCGAGTCGTTCGTGCTGGCGGCTGTCGGCCGGAGTCGTGGGCGCGCTCGTTGCGGCGTGGGGAACCGCCGCCGCGCTCGCTGTCGTTCCCGACGGAGCGCTGCCGCGCCACGTCGTCGCCCAGGTCGATCCGCGTGTGCTGTCATCTTACGCATCCATCATCACCTGCGCTGTCGCGGTGCTGGTCGCGATCGTGCCGGTCGCCGCTGCGCGCGAACGCGATCTGGCGCTGGCGATCCGTACGGGTGGCCGCGCATCATCCAGCAGGTCTCGGCAGCCTGCGTCGTCCCGTCGACGCAACAACTGCTCATCGTCGGAGAAATGGCGCTCGCCATGACGCTGTTGACGGCCGGCGGGCTTGATGGCGCGGAGCCTGCAACGTCAACTGGAGGTACGCGTCGGCTTCAACCCCGATGGCGTGACCGCCGCCAGGCTGACGCTGCCGACGGTCGCGCTACTCGGCGGAACAACGACCGACATTCGTGGCGCGTCTCGAAAAGAGCATTGCGACGACAGCCTCTCGTCGCTGATGTGGCCATCGGCTCGGATCTGCCATTCACCGGCAGCTCGAGCGCGAGTTCGTTGACGCCGGATGGCGATCCGGAAAGAGTCGGTGCGGCTACTACCGCCATTACGTGACGCCCGACTATTTCCGGACGCTTTCGATGCCGCTGCTTCGTGGCCGACAGTTCACCGTCGGACGATCGCGCAGGACGGCCGCTCGTGGCGATCATTATCGCAGAGCGGCGCACGTCGCATCTGGTCGAAGGCGACGATGCCGTTGGGCGCCGATTCCGGTTGGGGCGGCCCGCAGGCGCCGAAGTCGCAGAAATCGTTGGCGTGGTCGCCGACGCGCGCTTTCGAAGTCTGATAGTCGACGTTGCCGGTCCCGGCGCCGAGCCCGACATCTTCTTTCCGTTCGGCCAGCGCACCGACGCCGATCTCGAATTCGCCGTCCGCTCGTCCGACGGATCGCCGATTTCGATTGCCTCGCTGCAGACGGCCGTCTCCGCCGTCGACGCAGCCATCCCGATCTATCGAGTGCAGCGCTCACAGGACGCCGTCGCCGAGCAAACTGCCACCGCGACTTTCGGAGCCATGCTCCTGGCCGTGTTCAGCGGTGGCACTCTCCTGCTGGCAGCGATCGGACTGTATGGGCTGGTGGCCTACGTGGTCGGTCTGAGCCGCCGCGAAATCGCCGTGCGGCTCGCGCTCGGTGCGACGCCGGGAACCGTCACACGCCTGGTCGTCCGAAATAGTTTGACGCTCGTCGGAGTGGGGTTACTGGTCGGAGTTGCGGGTGCGATTGTGGCGGGACGTTCGCTCGAAGCGCAGCTGTTTCAGACACGGGCAACGGATCCGGGAACCTACGCTCTTGTCGCACTCATCCCTGGTCGTCGTGACGTTCTTCGCCAGCGCGTTGCCGGCGCGGAGAGCCGTGCGGCTCGATCCCCACGCGGCCTTGCGCGCCGACTAAGTGGTGCCTTCCTCTTCGTCCTTGTCCTCGTTGAGCTCGTCGCCCCACGGGCTCGGCTGGGGACCGGGGATGATGCCGGCGATGTCAGGATCTTCTCCGCCGCCGGCGCCACCGGGTGTATTGGCGCGACGAACTTTGTTCTCCTCGCGGCGGCGGACCTTTTCCTGCTGGCGTTCCTGCCGCGCGCGCTCGCGCGCCCGCTTCTGTTGCGTGACTTTTGGCCGGCTCGCCATTCCGTCCTCCTTATATGTGAACGCGCTGGGCCCGTACACCAAAAGCGCCGGTCGAAACCGGCGCAAGCGATCGGTGGGATCGGGCGGCGGCTGTCATCGCCGCCAGCATAGCACGGCGGCAGCTATCTCAGGCGAGGATATGACGCGTCTGCCTTGATCTCACGGATTTGCAGGATGTGGCGCTGCGAGTGCGTCGAGATCATCAGCAGCCACTGATACACGTCCATGTTTCCTTCGAGCAGCATGCGCGATCGCGGATCTTCCGTCGTCGTCGCCGCATACTCGCGAATGGTTTTGCGAAGTTTCCGAAACTCGGCGAGCGAGCTCCGGATGTCCGACAACTTGCCCTTCGGTACACGCGCCTCGCCCGTCTTCTGGCGGTTCGTGCGATCGATGCCATACCAGAGGATGCCTGCGTCGGTCGCTTCAGGCTTCTTGCCGGCCGGCGCTTGCTTCATCGAGTTCAGCGCTTGCTGCCAGTATTGAGGTTCGGCGATGACGAGGTGCTCGACGACTTCGAGGATGCTCCAGCTCTCGGGCGTCATGTGAAAACTCAGCTGATCGGGCGACAGGGCATCGAGCTCGCTGACGAGCCAGGCTTCCGTCATGTCCAGATGAGCGAGGAGTCGCTGCCGATCTCCTTCCTTCAGGCCTTGGGCCCAGCCCGATGAAGAAAAGACGAGGAGAATCGTCACCGCACCGATGAGTTTCCGCATGCTCGAAATGATGTGGGAACGGCCACGCGCGGTCAACACGCCTCGTCCCGCAGCAGGCGGAGTTCGTCACATAATTGGAGATACTTGAAGTCGTTAGTCGTTAGTCGTTAGTCGTCGCTAGTCGTCTTCTTCGTAGGCCCGCCCTTTTAGGGCGGGCGTGCATGTAACAACTGGAGATACCCCATGCGAAGCGTCGGCGGGCTGCATCATGTGACGGCGATCGCCGGACCCGCTCAGGAGAACCTTGACTTCTACGCGGGCGTGCTCGGGATGCGGCTCGTCAAGAAGAGCGTGAACCAGGACGATCCCGGGACCTATCACCTCTTCTACGCCGATGCGGCTGGACATCCGGGCAGCGATCTGACGTTCTTCCCGTGGGCCCGGATGGCGCCCCGCAGCGACGGCCATGGTTTGAGCGTGGAGGTGTCGCTTGCCGTGCCGCCGGACTCGATCGATTTCTGGGAGCGGCGACTCACCCGCTACGGCGCGACGGTCGAAGCACGCGAGCAGCGATTCGGACATCGCGCGCTGCCGTTGGTCGACCCGCACGGTCTGCGAGTGGCCCTCGTCGAGAGCGCCAGCGCACTGGCGCGCGACTTCACGCCGTGGAGCGGAAGCCCGGTGCCGGTCGACCGTCAGATTCGTGGCCTCGAGAGCGCCAGGCTGTTGGAGCGTGACGTGACGCTGACCGCATCGTTCCTGACGACCGTGCTCGGCTTCGAGCCGATCGCGACCGAAGGATCGTGGCAGCGCTACGGCATCAACGGGGGCGCGTCGGGTTCGTACGTGGATATCCAGGCCGCTCCCTCCGCACGGCGCGGCGCGTGGGGCGTCGGCAGCATTCATCATCTCGCCTGGCGAGTGGAGGATGAGGCACACCAGCTCGACGTTCGAGAGCAGGTCGAGGATGCCGGACGTCGGCCCACGCCGGTCATCGACCGTTTCTGGTTTCGTTCCGTCTATTTTCTCGAACCCGGCGGCGTACTTTTCGAGTTGGCGACGGATGGTCCGGGTTTCAGCGTCGACGAGGATCCGGAACATCTCGGCGAGACGCTGGTGCTGCCGCCGTGGCTGGAGGCGCAGCGCGCGGCGATCGAGGGCATCCTGCCCCCGCTGCGCTCACCGATTGTCGAGGTGAGCGCCGACTGAGAGCGCTCGCCGCGGTTGCGAGCTACACGGATGTCTTGATCCGCGTGCACCGCGACGTTTTTGTCGAACAATGGCCCTCCGCTGCAAACTCGATCCGCCGATCGCGTAGGCGATTCGGTACAACGCCCTACATTCCTGTTGTATTGAGTCGCGTTGTTTACACAAATGTCTAAGGTCAACGGGCAAATGTTCGAATTTCTCGCGCGCTCAGGGGCAGTCTTCTTGCTAAACTAATTGGAAATCACGAATTTTCGTTGGAGGAGTCGTTTCAATGTCCGAGAAGAAAGTGGGTGTACGCAAGATTCGGTCGGCAGCCGTCGAGGTTTCTTCACAGCCTTCGCCGGGCGCCGACGCCATCGCCGCGCGGGCGTATCAGTTGTTCCTGGAACGGGGATGCGAGCACGGACGGGAATTGGAGGATTGGCTCGCGGCCGAACGCGAGCTCGGCGTTGCCTCAGCCCCATCGGTCATCACCGCCCGGCGTGCT
Organism: uncultured Acidobacteriota bacterium; assembly: GCA_963804245.1. Taxonomy (GTDB): domain Bacteria; phylum Acidobacteriota; class Vicinamibacteria; order Vicinamibacterales; family 2-12-FULL-66-21; genus CAWDPQ01. The sequence continues at coordinate 156,153 of CAWDPQ010000006.1, read as the reverse complement.
ACTGACCGCCGACGCGTGCCGAGGTCGCAAGAGCTTTAACCAGCTTCCGCGCTTCGATGGCGGCGCCGCGCGCGCTCGCGGCGTCGCCGTTCGGCATCACGTGAATCGGAATGTCGGCTTGTTCTTCGCGCTGAGGAGGCATGCCGAGTCGGATTTCGCTGATGAACCAGCGCTGAAATTCCGGGCTCGTCTCGACGGCGCCTCCACCAACGATGAGCGCGTCGGGATCGAAGGTGTTGATCATCTCATCGAAAAACAGTCCCAGGGCGTGCGCCTGGACGCGGAAGATGTCGAGGCACATCGCGTCGCCGCGTTCGGCGCGGCCGCGGACCTGTTTGGCAGCGTGGGAGGTGTCACCAACCCGGGCCAGCTCGTGATCCGGATAGCGCGCCAGGAAGAATGGCAGCAGGTTCCTGCCGATGGCCGTGAGCGAACAGAGCGACTCCAGATCGCCGATCCGCCCGCAATTGCAGCGAGGCGTGAGGCCGGCGATTGCGGAAATGCTCTGATAGGGAATCAGCACGTGCCCTAATTCGCCGCCGAAGCCCTTGCGCCCGGTCACGACATGGTTGCCATCCAGGACCACGCCGCCGCCGAGACCCGTGCCGACGATCGCCGAGACCGACGTGGCGGGCTGATCGGCGCCGAAAATGGCGAAGTGTCCCCAGAGCGCCCCGGCATTGCCGTCGTTGAGATACGAGACCGGCTTCCCCAGCTTCCGCTCGAGCCCCTCCCGGATATCGAAGCCGGCCCACTGCGGGTGGACGAAGTTCGTGGACCCGCGCGCGCTCAGCACGCCCGACGCTGTGGCTGGTCCGGGGGTGTCCAATCCGACCGCGACAACATCCGCCACGCCGATGCCAGCCTTCGCGGCGGCGATTTCAAGACCATCGGCAATCTGCTGGAGACAGATCGCCGGTCCCTCCTTGGCTCGCGCTGGATGCTCGCACAGCGCTTCGATCAGCCAACGTCCCTGGTCATCCAGGAACGTGTAGTTGATGGCCGTTCCGCCGAGATCGATACCAGCGACGACAGTCAACGAAGTTCCCCAACAGGTCGCACGTCGCACATCGCACGTCGCACGTTATCCCCTCATCTTCTTGTAGTTCTCGAGACATCGCTGCGCCATCGCGAATGCTCCTCCTGGCGCGCTGACTTCCTGTTCGATGAGGTGGTATTCAACGCCCCCGATGCCTTCTGCGGCATCGAGGAGCGCCTTCCACGGCACGTCGCCCTCGCCGAACGCCACGGCGTAGCCGCGTCCCTCCCCTTTCCCCCAGTCCTTCAAGTGCGTGCTCTTGATCCGCCCCGGGTTGGCCTTGATCCAGGCGACAGGATCCGCGCCGGCTTCGACGCACGTCCCGCAGTCGAGCTGCAGGACGACGTCCTTCGGCGTGTTCGCCGCAAGAATGTCCATCGGGCGCTTTCCTTCCACCGGTTGCCATTCCAGCTGATGGTTGTGGAAACCGGCGGCCATGCCGAGCGGCTTCAATTTTTCAGACGCCGCCGACAGACGATCGGCGAGGGCCTTCCAGCCATCGAGTCCCGCGATCTTGCCTGGACTGGCCTGGACGATGTACTTGCTGCCGATGATCTGATTGAGCTCGATGGCCTTGGGGAGACCGTCGCCCAGCGACTGCCCGCCATTGTGCGTGGACAGGCACTTGATGCCCAGATCGTCGAGCAGCTTTCGCACTTCCTTGGCCTTGTCGACCGTCCAGTCGAAATATGGCGAGTAGAACTCAACCACTTGATAGCCCATCTTCGCGACGGCGGTGACAGTGCCGGGGAGATCCTTCATCAGATCATCGCGGACCGAGTAGAGCTCGAGCCCGACGGGCACTTTTTTCGCCTGCGCCCAGGCCGAGACCGCGAGCGGCAGAGCGCCAGCCATAGCCAGGAATGTCCGCCGGGGGAAGGCTTCTGGAGTTTTCATGCGCGGGACACTACCACAGTCTGCATCGAGGTAGTCTGGGAGAAAATCATGCCCAGCATGGCGAGTCTGTTCGTGGGCGTACTGCTGACCGGCGCTGCGGTGTTCGCGCAGCGGCCAGCCCGGACACCGGACATGTTCTTCGCGCCGACCTGGGAGCCGGTCGTCTACGAAATGCTGCAGCTCGCCGGCGTCACGGGTGAGGACGTCGTCTACGATCTCGGCTCCGGTGACGGCCGCATCGTCGTCCTCGCTGCGCAGAAGTACGGTGCGCGAGGCGTCGGGATCGAGATCGATCCCAGGCTGGTGGCGATCTCTCGGCAGGTTGCCCGCGAAGCCGAAGTGTCGGACAAGGTGACCTTCATCGAGGGCGACCTCTTCACCGCCGACATTTCGGGAGCGACGGTCGTGACCTTGTACCTGTCAACGAGTGTGAACCGGCAGCTCGAGGCGAAGCTGAAACGTGAGCTCCGACCAGGCACACGCATTGTCTCGCACCAGTTCCGCATCGGGGATTGGCCGCCCGAACGGACGGTGAAAGCCGAAGGGGATGGAACGGAGCTGTTCCTGTGGACCATTCCGGCGCGCTGAGTAGACCTAGCTGGTGATCAGGAAGGCGATCATTGCCGTTCCAAGCGCCGCCTGGAGCACCGTGCAGGCGAGCAGCAGCACGACAGCTGTCTGACTCTGAAGCCTGATACAGACGTAGGCGGCCGGAATCTGGAACATGCACGTGAGAAAGATCCACAAGCGGATCACCTCCCCACGGTTTACACCGATGAGATCGGTGACCGCGATCACCGCGATCAGACCAAGACAGAGCGTCGTGATGGGACGCGTCAGCCGCGTACGCCAATTGCCCCGACTGCAGAGCCCGTCGAGCAGCGCCGCGAAAAACACGACCGCCTGACAGACACCCATCCCGACGACAAACTCCCGCAGATTCTCAGTGAGCCACACCTCGTACGGCCGCGCGTTCTGGACGTTGAACTCGACGGCATGCGAGCCGATCCGGCGGAAGGCGTCGACGAGATCGAATCCAAACCAGAGATACATGGCGGCGTAGCTGGTGGTGAAAGCCACACAGCCGACGCCGAGGTGTTCGACCAGCTCGCGCCCGGAGATCATGCCCAACCAGAGGGCGCGGGCGACGAGCGCTGCAAACAACAGACCCATGACGAGCGGCAGCGGCTCGAAGAAGGCGACGGCATACAACGCGGTTCCGAGCAGTGCGGCGTAGCGTTGTTGTCTGGTCTGCAGCATCCGCAATAGCAGCCAGGCGCATCCGACGATGAGCACCGGCGTCACCGTGTTCAGCAGCGGGAAGAAGAAAATCTTCGCCGGCACGAAGAGGTAGAGGATGGCCGAGATGAGCGCGACCCGGCCATCGTCGAACAGATCCCGCGTGAACAAGTAGATCAGCGCGGCACCGAGATTGGACACGAAGACGATCATCCAGGGCAGGACGCTGGGGCTGGTTGTCACGAGCTGCAGCGCGTAGAGGAGCATCAGCTTCCCCGGCATGTTGCTCTGCGCGTGCAAAGGCCAGCTGGATCGAACGTCGTTGAAGTCGCTGAGCACTTTGCGCGCTCCGTACTCCTGGGTGACGCTGTAGAAGGAATTTGCCGCGTCGCTGAGGAAGATGCTCTCGAGATCGGATGGCGTCAAAGATCGCATCAGCGCCTGCAGCGGCGTCGCCAGAGCGATCCACGCAGCCACGATCAGCCATTGACGGTGCCTGCCGGCTTGGGAAAAACCGCCGGTGAGGAGCAGGAGTGCGACAGCGATGCCGCTGACGATCAGCGCGGCTCCGACCGGACGCGATGAGAATCTGGCGGCGTAGCTGTACGTCCAACCCCATTCGAGCGAGCCCAGCCTCAAGGATTGGGTCGCGATCTCGTAGGAGAGCGCGAGCGAAAGCGCCGATCCCAACAGGATGAAGAACCAGAGCCACCGCTCGGACATTCGCGTACATGATGGTTCATCGCCCGCAATCCGAGCTACCCCTACGTTGTTCACAACGACTTGCCGAAGCTCGAACATCTACGGAAAGCCTACCCCGAGCTCTTGAAGCGCCGCTGAGCGGCCTGACTTTCGTCGTGCCGCCGGCTTGGTGGAGTAGTACGATGGGCGCTTCCTCTGTTCCGCAATCGGCGGAGCGATTGGAGGTCCTATGTCGCCAGTCAAACCAATTCCCGACGGCTATCCACGAGTGAGTCCCTACCTCTGTGTCAATGGCGGGACCGCGGCACTTGAATTTTACAAGTCCGTATTCGGCGCGACCGAGCGCATGCGCATGCCCGCGCCCGACGGCCGGATCGGCCATGCCGAGCTGCAGTTCGGCGACTCGGTGATCATGCTGGCGGACGAATACCCGGAGATGGACATTCGCAGTCCGCGCGCGATTGGCGGAACGCCGGTCACCATCAGCGTGTATGTCGAGGACGTGGACGCCGTGTTCAATCGAGCCGTCGCGGCCGGTGCGAAGTCGGTGCGCGCGGTGGAGACCCAGTTCTACGGCGACCGCTCGGGGCAGTTCGAGGATCCGTTCGGCCACCGGTGGAGCGTCGCCACGCACGTCGAAGACGTCGCGCCAGACGAGATGGAGCGCCGGGCTGCAAACGCCATGAGTGGACAGAACGCGTAACACACGCGAGCTCGACAGTCTTCACGTGGGAAAGGGTCCAGAGGTGGACCTTTTCCCTTCGCCCCCAACCCGCCTCCTCACTTTCCGAGCCAATTTTCCGCATCGTTGTTCAAGTCCGTGATACCGTGTGCCCCGCTAAAGCTGAGCTTGCAACAAATTGGCGGTCGCTCGAAGCGCGATCGTTTCGTCGTCACGAGGAGGATGTATGAGGTTGTTCGTTGTTCGCTGTTTGCTGTGTTGCGTCGGGGTCGTCACTGCGATGCCCGTCACCCCCCAGGCGCAAGCGCCCGCGGGCAGGACGGATGTGTATAGCGTGCTCTTCATGAAGGCTGCGCCCGGCCAGGCCGACGCGCTCGGGAAAACGCTGTTAACGGCGCCCCCCAACTCGCCGATGCCAGACCACTTCGTGTTGCTTCGCCACCAGGAGGGTGATGACTGGGACTTCTGCCTGATCCATCACCTTGGACCAAAGGCGGCGATCGAAGCGACGCCGCCGCCGGCGAATCCGGCGCGCGACTTGAGCGCCTGGCACGACGACAGCTTCGTGAGCGGACCGTCGTGGGGCGACTTCACCAAAGCGATGGGCATGGGTGGGTCAGGAGCTGGCGGCCAGGTCTACGTGGTCGCCGTGCATCGCGCTGTGCCCGGCCATCGTGATCAGCTCGAGAAGTCGCTTTCTGCGGCGCCACCAGCCGCCGGCAAAATCCAAACGGGTGAGCTGCTCATGCAGCACATCGAAGGTGGTGCCTGGCAGTACCTGACGATTACTCGCTACAACTCGTGGCAGGATTTCGGGACCGATCGCATGCAGGCGGCCAGCTCGCCGGCGGCGGCCGGCGGCTGGGCGGATGTTCGCCAGCACTCGGCGTTCCACCGCGACACCATCGCGGATCGCGTGATGCCCAAATAGGATTCGTGTGCGTCTTTCACGGGAGGGTCCAAGCGATTGGACCTTCCTTCGTTTCAGCGTTTCACCGCGGCGCGCTGACCGCGCCGGTCACGCCTTGAGTCGTTACCGGTTGTGTGACGTGTGATGGCTCAGGCAGGAAGAAGAACAGGATGGCGATGATCACGTAGACGGAGAGGAGTTGCGCGCCTTCGAGCCAGTTACATTCTCCATCCCCACTGATTTCTCCGACAATCCACACCGACAGCACAACGGCCGCAATTTCCGGGAACGAGAACTCGAGGTTCATCGGCCGTCCAAACAAGTACGACGCAAACACGAGCGCGGGCGTCACGAAGAGTGCGATTTGCAGGCTCGAGCCGATCGCAATTCCGAGACTCAGATCCATTTTGTTCTTGAGCGCCACCGAAATCGCCGTGGAGTGCTCGGCGGCGTTGCCGATGATGGCGACGACAATCACGCCGACGAACACTTCGGTCAGCCCGAGTCCTTGACGTGCTGATTCCACCGAGCCGACGAGCAGTTCGCTCATGATCGCAACGAGCACGGTGGATACCGTGAGCACGATGAGCGATTTGGTCACCGACCAGGTCGGGGCACGATGTCCTTTGCTCTGGCCGGCCGCAGGTGCATCGCCGGCAAAGAGATCTTTGTGCGTCACGAGCGAAAAAACCAGCGACAGCACATAGGTCACGAAGAGCACCGCGGCAATGGCCACGGACAGCCGCTGCTCGGCTTGTGGCGACCATCCACCCGGCTGCTGGTCGGCCGCCAGGTGAAAGATCGTTGGAATGATCAGACCGATGGCTGCCAGCGTGAGTGAGGTCGACGACACCCGCGCTGCCGTTTGATTGAACCGCTGGCGCGAGAAGCGGAAGCCGCCGGCCAGCATCGACGCCCCCAGCACGAGCAGGATGTTGCCGATGATCGAACCGGTGATCGACGCTTTCACCACGCCGATCAGGCCGTGCGACAAGGCGAGCAGGCCGATGATGAGCTCGGCCGCATTGCCGAAGGTGGCGTTGAGCAGCCCACCGACACCGGGGCCCGCCCGCTCGGCCAGCTGCTCGGTGGCGCGTCCGAGCCAGCCCGCGAGCGGGATCACGGCGAGCGCGGCGATGGCAAAGAGCAGCGTATCGTTCTGCCATCCGGGCACGAACTTGATGGCCAGCGCAGCGGGTGCCGCCAGCAGCAGCCAGTCGAGCGGCTGGACGGTCGACAACAAAGCGAGTCGCTTCAAACCGCGTAGGGTATCAGCTTTCGCACAGATGCCGAATCCGCGGAGCTGCTGAACGCGTCACACGCGCAGCGCCTCCTGGGGATTCACCGAGCGCGCTCCCCGCGCGGGCAGATAGATCGCGAGGGCCGCGATGCTCAGAAGTCCGGCGCCTACCGCGAGGTAGATCGCGACGTCCCGCGGATCGGTTTCGAACGGAGTCGCAAAAAGATACGGCGCACCCACGTACGCGCAGGCGAGGCCGCTGCAGACTCCGATCGCCACGGGCAGCAGTTCACCGCGAAACATGAGCGCAGACAAATCCCGGCCGCGGGCGCCGAGCGCGCCGCGAATGGCGAGCTCACGACGCCTGGTTCGGGTGGAGAAGGCGGCGACGCCATACACGCCGATCGCACACAACGCCGTGGCAACCTGGCCGAAGATCTCCAGCAACCAGACGTTGACCCGCCGGGCGCCAAGCGATGTCGACACCACCCTCCCCAATGTCCGCGCGCTCGAGGCCGCGACTCCGGGATCCACCTGGAGTACAGCATCGCGGATGGCCGGTATGAGTTGGGAGGACTCGCCGGGCGCCCGGATGACCCAGAACATCCGGGCGGCCAGGAACGAGCTTTGAGAGCTCGGCATCTGTCGCAGCGGCACATACAGATCGGCCGTCGAAGGTCCGTCCAGCGTGAAGTGTTTGACGTCACTCACCACGCCGACGATCTCCATCGGAACCGAAGCACCGGACTGCACCAGTCGGACGAACTTCCCCACAGCGAGTTCGCCTGGCCAATGACGATCCGCCAGCGTTCGGCTGACGACTGCGACCGGCTGACCATCGGCGCGATCGTGGTCGGTGAACGCGCGTCCCGCATGCACCATGATGCCGGCGGCGGCAAAGTACCCAGGCGTCGCCAGGCGGAAGTGCGCCTGCGGAACTTCGTCTGGCGGTGGCGGCGGTCGATCCGGAAACGCGATATCCATCGTCGACAGCAAGCCGCTCAACGGGAGCAGCGAGACCGCTCCGGTCGCTTCGAGGCCAGGAATCGCGGTCAGTCGATCATTCAGTGCTTCGTAGAAGCGAACGAGTGCCTCGCGATCCGCGTAGGATCGCGGCGGCAGCGACAGCTGCAGCGACAGGGCTTGGTCCGGGCTGAATCCGGGTGAAACCCGCTCCAGGCGGGCAAACCCCCGCACCGTCAGCCCCATACCGACGAGCAGCACGGCTGAAGCGGCCACCTGCAATCCCACGAAAGAACGCCGTAAGCGGCCGTACCCGCGCCCACTCGTCATGGCGCGCGCCGAGCTGCGCAGCGCGCTCGCCAGTTCGCCAGAAATGAACCACGCCGGCACGGTTCCACAGGCGAGTGCGCTCACTGCGGAAACCGCCAACGCAAAAGCCACGATCTCGAGATTCAATCCGGTTTCGTTCATCCGGGGAAAGTTCGCCGGACCCCAGAACTGCCAGGCAGTCAACCCGATGGCGGCCAGTCCAATCCCCGCTGCGCCGCTGACGACGGCGATTACGACCGCTTCGCCGAGCAGGTGGCGAATCAGGCGACCGCGAGAGGCGCCCAGCGATAGCCTGATGGCGAACTCAGCCTGGCGACCGGCGGTACGGAGCAGGAGCAGATTGGCGAGATTGCCGCAGCCGACAGCCAGCAGGACGCCGACGGCGGCGAACAGCGTCCACAGAACGCTGCGGTAGTCCCTCACGATCTCGGTGTGCAGGGGATAAAGGCTGACGCCGGTCTTGCGCGCGTTCTCGTTCGGGTACTGGATCTGCAACCGGTGCGCGATTGCGTCGAGGTCTGCCTTTGCCCGTTGAATCGTGATGCCGTCCCCGAGTCGTGCGAGGACGCGCAGGAAATTTGCGCCGCGATCCATTCGTCTCGGATCGCTCCGCAGATTGATCGGCACCGCCAATTCCGCGTCACGAAACGGAAACATGAAAGCGGGCGGCAGCACGCCTACCACAGCATAGGTGGATCCGTTGAGCGAGATACCGCGCCCGAGGATCTGCCGGTCGCTGCCGAAGCGCCGCACCCACAACCCGTGCGTCAGCACGACGACGCGCGCGTCGCTTGCCTCGTCTTCGGGCTGTATCGGACGTCCGAGGAAGGGACGGAGGCCGAGCAGGTCGAAGAAGTTTCCAGAGATGCGTGCGCCTTCAAGTCGCTCCGGCACACCCACTCCAGTCAGATTGGCGGTCCAGTTGGTGAACACGGCCAGCGCGGCAAGGCTCGACGCCTGACGTCGGTAGTCATCGACGTCGGGAGCGGAGAGCGGAGCCCTGTCACGTTCGGTGCGGAGGTTGTACATCCACACGACGCGATCGGGATCGTCGAACGGCAAGGCGCGCAGCAGCGCGGCGTGGACGAGACTGAACATCAGCGTCGCCGCGCCGATCCCGCTCGCCAGAATCAAGACTGCCAGAGTGGAGAACCCTGGAGCTCGGGTCAGAAGTCTGAAGCTCTGGTGCAAATCCGCCAGCAGAGTACGCACGGCCACCTCCCTGCGGTATGTCGCAGATGCTGCGGATCACGAGCGAGCGACAGCACGAGCGGCGGGATCGAATCGCGAGGCCACGGCGAACACGATTGCCATCGTCAGCGCGAACGCGGCAATGACCTGAAACATCCGGCTGTATCCAACGCACGAAATCAGAACACCGGCGGCAATCGGGCCGAGGGCGTCGCCGACGTCGTAGATCGTTCCGAAGACGCCGTGCGCCGCTCCGTAGCGCACCCGCCGCGTCACGTCGGTGATGAACGCGCTCGTTGCGGCCGTGGTGGTCGCCACTCCCGTGGCGTAGACGACGATCGCCGCGATGATTTCGGACATCACCGTGGCGAGCGAGACGAGAACAACCGCCGTACTGCACACGACCAGGCCGCCGACGATGACCCAGCGCCGGCCGACGCGATCCGATACGAAACCGATCGCCGGCCGGACGGCAAGCGTGGTCAGACTCTGAACGCCGAACAGCCACCCGAGTTGTGTCACGGTCAATCCCAACGCGTCGCGGCCGTAGAGTGGGAGGAAGGCGGAGAGCGCGCCATGCAACACGAATTGCGCTGCCTGTGCGCCGCTCGTGGCCAGCACGAGACGGTCGGCTGAGACCTCGGCGATCCCGCGCTTGAATTCCTGCCACGGTTCGCGGGCCGTAGTGACCGGCAACGTATCGCGCCACCCGGAGACGATGACCGGCACCCCGAGAGCGATGAGCCCGGCGACTGCAAACGCGTAATCGAACCGTCCGACGGCGATCAGGTAACCGGCAAGCACCGGACCCAGCGCCTGTCCGGCGCCTTGCGCCGTCGAGTACGTGCTGAGCCATGCGCCACGCTTCCCTGCTGGTGCAATGTCGGAAAGGCTGGCGGCAGCGACGGGTCCGAAGATCGCGGTCGCGCTGCCGTGCGCAACCCGCAGCAGGACGAGCACGGGCAGCGTGGAGACGGCCAGGTAGGTGAAAGGCAACGCCGCAAAGATCACCGCACCGGTCAGCAGCAGCCGGCGCCGGCCGAGCAGGTCAGACAGGGCGCCGGCCGGCAGCTTCACGAAAACGCCGGTGAGCGTCGAGGCGCCCATGACCAGGCCAATCAACGACGGACCAGCGCCAAGGGCGCGCGCAAACAGCGGCAGGAGCGGCGTCCGGCAGAGGGCGTAGCTGGTGTAGGCCAGGAAGCTGGCGGTGGCCAGGCGCACGAGCGCTGCGCGGGGTGAAACGCCGGGGGCCACCTGCACAGTTGCCATGTAACGTTCGTTTCATATTATATGACAAGCGTTACAATTCTGCATCGGCGAACTGTCGAGGGCTGTTCTCCCGCTGGATCCCCACCGGTTGCATGCGTTTGATCGCAGCTTCAACGTCGACAACTGTCCGCGATGCGGTATCGATCACGTACGACGCGTTCGCGGTTGATGCGGCAGGCAGTGCATATGTGACGGGCGAGACCGGCTCGTCGAACTTCCCAAGAAAGACATGCCCGTCTACATTGGCGGGTGCGGCGGCCGTGACGGCGAACGTGCAATGAGATGACTCGCTGCGCGCCCTGGCGTATCCTGCGCGCATGAGAGAGCTGCGCACTGTCGGGGCTTGACGGGGCATGCTGTACGAAGTCGTAGCAGCGCTCTGTTCGGGCATCTTCGCCGGTGCCGCCATCTACGTCAATCTCGCCGAGCATCCGGCCCGATTGGAGTGCGGGCCGGCAGCGGCCGTGATGGAATTTCGACCGAGCTATCGGCGCGCGGCCGTCATGCAGGCGTCGCTCGCTGCCGTGGGCAGTCTTGCCGCGGTGATCGGATGGTGGCAGGGCGGCAGCGCGCCGCTTCTCATCGCCGGTCTGTTGTTCGGTTCGGTCATCCCGTTCACGTTGCTCGTCATCCTGCCCACCAACAAACGGCTGCTCGATCCCGCTCTGGACACCGGCTCACGCGAGGCAGCCGTGCTCCTTGAGCGTTGGGGCCACCTGCACGCGGTGCGCTCCGTACTGAGTGGAATCTCGTTCATCACGATCCTGGTCGACATGGCTGCCCGGAATTGACCGCGTGACGTAAGATCGACATTGCTGCGTTGACGAAAGCCTACGACGGCGACAGTTAGTCGGTGCCAGTCAAAAACTCAGCTATGAGCCCTGAACCGTATCCGAGCGTTGCGAGGAAGATCAATCGCGAGAGAGTGGTGCTTCTCGGCTGGGGTCGCGCCATCCTGCTGCAGATCGCGCATCCGCTCGTCGCGGCAGCCGTCGCCGATCACAGCCCGTTTGGCGAGGACCTGCGAGGATACGTGCAGCGTGCACGCCGCACCGTTGGCGCGATGCTCAGGCTCACCTTCGGGACCGACGATGAGGCGCGGCGGGTGGTGGCTGGCATTACCGCGATCCACGGTCAGGTTCACGGGACGCTGCGCGAGGCAGCCGGCATCTTCCCGCCCGACACGGCGTATTCCGCGCGCGATCCGCGTCTGTTGTGCTGGGTGTATGCGACGCTGCTCGATTCGCTGCCGCTCGCCTACGAGCATTTCGTCGGGCCGCTAACGCGCGAGGAAAAAGATCGGTACTGCGTCGAGGCGATCCCGGCCGGCTCGCAGTTTGGCATCGATACGGAGCTCCTGCCGAGGCGATTCGACGACCTGCAGTGCTATATGCAGTGCATGTTGACGAGCGGCGAGCTGTGCGTGACACCGCGCGCGCGCAGCCTGGCGCAAGCGCTGCTGGCGCCGCCGCTCGGGCCGGCGGCCGCACCGCTGTTTCTACCTGCCCGTCTGGCCACCGTCGGTCTGTTGCCTGAGATAATTCGTGACGGGTACGGGTTTCACTGGGACGCGCGGCAGGACCGGCGGTTCCGCAAAACCGCCACGATCGTTCGCCGGGCACGATCGTTCGTGCCTCCGCTGCTCCGCGAGTGGCCAGCCGCGCGCCGGGTGGCCTGAGCTCGCGCTCAACCTCCCCTTCGGATCCGGGTAGGCGCCTTGTCCTCGCGCAGGCCAAGAAAGCTGGCGTGACGGAGGTGACCCTCGGCAGTCCATTCGACGAAGCGCACTTGCGCGACGAGCGTCGGCGCGACCCACTGCATCTCGTGCATCTGCTCGGCGGTGACTCCCCCGCCCCAATGTGAGGGCCGGCTGTTCGGCAGGTCGACGAACGGACAGCGCACTGTGGAGAGTGACTTCACTTTCGCGAAGACTTCTCGCCGCAGGTGCGGCGTGAATCCGGCGCGGACCTTTCCCGCAAACTTCAGGTGCTTGCCTTCGTAATAGCCGACGAGCAGCGTATCGATGCCGTGCGGTCCGGGCCGATATCCGCCCACGACGAACTCCTGCTGTCGATCGAGCTTCAGCTTGACCCAGGCGGTATTGCGATCGCCGGACGTGTATCGCGATTGCCTGCGTTTCGCGATAACGCCTTCCAGGCCGAGATTCTGCACCGCGCCGATGACCTGCTGCGGCGTGCCCGGTAGTTCGATCGACAGCAGCACGCCCGACCCGTCCAAGACCGGCGGCAGCTGTTGCCGGCGCTCGTCGAGTGTGCTGTCCGTCAAATCCTCGCCGTTCAGATGGAGCAGGTCGAACGCGTAGAAAACGATGGTGTGGCGCGGATGCGCGGAACGATGTTGCAGCGCCTGAAAAGACGGATGGCCGTCGGCGTCGACCGCGACGATCTCGCCATCGAGTACCGCCTGATGCGCACGCAGGCGGCGCCCGGCGGCGGTCACCGACGGATACGTGACCGTGAGATCCTTGTCGTTCCGCGACCGGATCCAGACTCGCTCCCCGTTTTTCAGGAGGAGCGCACGGTAGCCATCGAACTTGACTTCGTACATCCAGTCCGCGCCCTCCGGGAGCTTGCTCACGATCCTGGCGGCCATGGGTTGGATGAAGGTGGGCGACGAACGGGCGGGACGGGTGCGTGACACGCGAGAATCGTGGTCGAGGTCGAACGGCGATTCAAGCGCCGCGGATTCGTGGTTTCCGGGGACGGACCAGCGGCCGCGGACCAACCTCGCGCGCCGATTGCTCGAAGGCACGGTACAAGGACTCGAAGAGCGTCATGCCCTGCGCCAGCAGCGCCTCGTCGTCGGCGTAGGCGAGCTGGAGCCCTTCGATCATGGCGCCGACGGTCGGTGCATCCAGTGCATCGAAGCGGGAGTCCTTCAGATCGAGGTCGTGCACAATCGCCTTGAGCCGGGCGATCGACGGTCCGCGGATGCCGAAGGTCGAACAGAGCGTCTCGAAGGTGCAGCCATCCCCCTGATGGCTGAACTCGACGCCAAACATGTCGAAGGGTACTGCCTGTTCAGGAATCGCGTCGGGATCGGTCGCGAAGCCGAAACGCGCCTGCGGATCGATGAAGCGACGAATCAGCCACGCCGACGCCATGCGATCGACACCCGGCCGCGGCCGGGTTACCCACAGCCGGCCGCGATAGGCGGTCGCGTCGCCAGAGGCGGCGGGCGCCGACGTTCGGGCGACGCGCCCGGCGGTCGATCGGTTGACGAGCTGTTGCAACAAGGCCGTGACTCGATCGCGTCCAGCACTTCCGAAGAAGTCGATCTTCTCGATGGCCGCGAGCCGTTCACGGAAGACCTGTAACGGACGATCGATGCCCGGACCGCGGATCGCGTGCGGCTGTCGGTTCCTGCCGGTCTGTTTGAGCGCCTTCTCGACGTCGCGTCCGAGAGCCGAATAGGCATCCTCTCGCGACCGGCGGAACTCGTCCATCAAGGCATCGTCGGACAAGGCGTCGATGCTGTCGGCGGTGAAGACGCTGGCGTCGCCACCGGCGCCCTTTACCTCGACTTTCAACCACTCGAAATCTTCACGGGTACCGGGAGTATCCGGGAGGACGTATACGGCCTGCTTGATCGGGATGGCGCCGAGTTGTTGCAGTCTGCGCCAGGTACGCACACGCAGGTTCGACGGGTTCGACGGCAGCTGGTGTACGAAGAGCAACCAACGGCGACGCGCCTGGCTGTCCTCGCCGGCGGCGGAAGCGGACGTCGGGGCAACTTTCGAACGCCGGGCCATCCTCCCCCTTGCCCAAGGCTGGTTGTAACGTTCGTTGCAGAATATAGGCGAGCGTTACGGCAGTCAATTCGCGGGCCCGGCTCCCGCAAACGACTCACGGCGCTGCTCGTCGGCGCGGTGCGCGAGCGCCGCGTAGATCGCATCCGCCGTGTGGCATTTCAGAACACAGACCAGGAGGCGGTGATGCGGCGTGCCGGCGCACTCGTGCGGGATGTCCCCCGCAAGAATCTCCTCGCACGAGATGTAGCCGTGCAGCAGCGGCTTGGGTGCCCCACTCGGCTGGTGCCAGTGAACGCTCTGGAGAGCGCTCACTCGCACCTGAGCCGTGCGCCAACCATTCCACTCGCGCTGAATCGAGATGAGTGGTTCGTTACGAGCGGGCATCGGACCTCCTGCCAGTGAAGCGAATCACTTTGACGTGTTGCCGGCTGCTGACCGGCTCTACACGGGATGCTGTCGGTACCGACTCATGCGTAGCGTGGCCCCGTACATCATAAATGATTTGTTCGGCCCATCGGTGCGCGCTGCGACGCGCCACTATATTACGCATTCTCCGCATGCGGTGGCGCTGCTCTCTCGGGTGCATCCGGAGCGCCTGCGCGAGGACGCTCGCTGTGGCGTCGACGTCCCACGGGTTGACCAGAAGAGCATGTTCGAGCTCGCGGGCGGCACCGGCAAATGCACTCAGAACGAGCACGCCGCGTTCGTCGTTGTGCGCGCTCACGAACTCCTTGCACACCAGGTTCATGCCGTCTTGAAGGCTTGCAACGAAGCACAGGTCCGCGGCACGAAGGTAGCGAAACACGTCCTTGGGCTCGTGATCGGCTTCGAGCATGATCACCGGCTTGTGCCGTTCGCTCCCAAAGCGCAGGTTGATTCGATTCACGGCCGCGCCGACGCGTGACCGCAGATCGCGATAGGCCGGCAGTCGACCGCGCGTCGGTTGTGCGAGCTGGAGGAACGCGAAGGAATCCCTGAGCTCGGAGAAACGCTCGAGGAGGCATTCGATGGCCGCAAATTTCTCTTCGAGGCCTTTCGTGTAGTCCAGGCGATCCACGCTGACCCCGAGTTGAACGTGGGATGGAAGCCCGAGCGCCTGGTGAATCTCCCGCTTGCACTCCTCGGCTGGTGCTGTGGCTTTCTCCCACGGACTTGGCCACTCGATTGAGGCCGGATAGTGCCGCACCATCACGCGTCGCCGGCCGTACTGGATGACGCCCTCCCGGTAATTCACCGAGGCATCGAGGAAACGCTCGGCGCTTCGTGCGAATTCAGAGCAATCGCTCGACGTCTGGAACCCGATGAGATCGCTGCCAAGCAGCCCGTCGAGCAATTCGCGCCGCCAGGGACATATCTCCAGATCCCGCCAGTGCGGCCACGGAATGTGCCAGAAGGCGGCGATGGTACTGCGCCGCAGAAGCTCTCGAATCATCCGGGGCGCGAGCGCGAAGTGGTAGTCCTGCACGAGGACGATGGGACTGGACGTGGTGGCCTCGGCGCACACGGCCTCGACGAAGCGGCGATTCACCAGTCGATACGAGTGATAGTCGCGCGCGCGAAAGACCGGCTTGACGTACGCGCGGTGACAAAGTGGCCACAGCCCTTCGTTGGCGAATCCCTCGTAAAACCCCTGGTGCTCTTCCTCGTTCAGCCACACCCGACGCAGCCGGTACGCGGGGTTCCCGAGCGGAACCTCCAGCCCGTCGCGGCTATCGACGACCGCGCGGTCGGCCGCACCGGTCCCTTGCGCCACCCATACACCCGATCGCGCGGCGACGAGCGGCTCGACAGCATGCACGACGCCGGAGTGGGCGTGTTTCACCACGATGGAGCCGTCCGCTCCGTAATCGTGGCTGACAGGCTGACGATTGGCGACGACAATGACTTGTTGCGGTTCGAGTGCTGGCAACGCGATTCGGGCCCGGCCGTTCGTCGACGAAGGGCGGGACTGGGCAGTCCAGGTACTCGATCATGTGTTCCCTCGCAGCAGGCCGACGTTATCGTCTACCTTCAGTAGACCGCGAGACAGCCTGCGGGAGCTATCGGGGCGACGGGGGATGCGCGGCGGATCCCAAGGGGACGTTCGATCAAGCGGCCAGCGGATGAGGCAGTCTCTGTCTCCCCTGTTCACGGGATGCACAGGCCGCGGAGGTCCGGGATACCTTAGGGAGTACGGCGAACTGTCGTGTTGGAGGAGTCATGCGCTTTCGGACCTGGCCGCTAGCCGCCCTCGCGCTCGGAAGTCTGGTCCTGCTGGTGATGATCTCCGTGCTCGCGGCGTCGCGACGAGCGCAGGAGATCTACACGCAGATCGATCAGGTCAACGGACACCATCGCGAGGTCGAAACGAAGTTGCGGCGGCTGCGCTCGGACGTGCATCTGTCCGGCATCTTCGTGCGCGACTACCTGCTCGACACCGCTCGCGAGCACGCTCCCGAATATCGCGAGCAGCTCGAAGAATTCAGGCGGATGAACCTGTCCACGGTCACCGATCTGCGGAATCTGGCTCGAGCGCGCAACGAAGGCGACGAGCGCATTGTCGGCCTGCAGGAGCGGCTCGATGAGTATTGGCAGGCGTTCGATCCACTGTTCGACTGGACGCCCGCGGAAAAAGTCAGTCAGAGTGCCCGGTTTCTGCGGCGCGAGGTGTTGCCTCGCCGCGAGGCCGTGCTGGCGATCGCCGAGGAAATCGAACAGCTGAACAATGCCAACTTTGCCGCGCAGCAGGCTGAAGTCACGCGCCGTCACGCCGCGTTGCGCAGCGACCTTTACAAGCTGCTGTGGCAGAGCCTCGCGCTCGGCGTCATCGTGGCGCTGACGGCGGTCATCCGCCTACGGATACTCGAACAGCGATCGGATTCGCAACGCCGGGTAGCACAGGAGGCCGAACGGCAGATGCGGGATTTGTCGCAGCAGCTGGTGGCCACCCAGGAGGAAGAACGGAAGAAGCTGTCGAGAGAGTTGCACGATCATGTGGGACAGGTGCTCACCGCCCTCAGGATGGAGCTCGGATGCATCGATCGACTCAGGACCCCGAGCGAACAGCGGCTCGGTGAGGCCGTTGCCGAATGCAGAGGTCTGGTCAACGAGATCGTCCACTCCGTTCGCGATCTGGCGCTCGGACTGCGGCCGAGCATGCTCGATGATTTCGGGCTGCAGGCGGCGCTCGAGTGGCACGTGCGCGACCTCGCCCGGCGTTACTCACTGCCCGTAGACCTGGACGTTGAGGGACAGCTCGATGGTCTGCCCGACCTGTATCGGACATGCGTTTACCGAATCGTACAGGAAGCCTTGACCAATTCAGTCCGTCACGCGAACGCGACGCGCGTACGAGTGCACGTCGCCGGCGGATTGGACATCCTGAAGGTAGTCGTGGAAGACGACGGTATCGGGTTCGATCGCGGCCAGCATCTGACCGGCCTGGGGCTGCGTGGTATGGAAGAACGTGTGCGCGAAGTTGGTGGCGCGATCACGATCCAGAGCGCTCTTAAGCGCGGTACCACACTGGAGGTTCGGCTACCACTGCCGACGCCGACAATGGAGGCCTCGCTTGCGAGTATTGCTGGCTGACGATCACGGGATCGTCCGGCGCGGATTGAGGAGTCTCCTGGAGACCGCGTTCGACTTGTCGGTGGTGGCGGAAGCCGCCGACGGTCTGGAGGCTGTCAAACTTTGTGAGGAACATCAGCCCGATGTCGCCATCGTCGACATCGGCATGCCAAAGTTGAACGGCCTCGAAGTCGCGGCACGCGTGCAAAAGGTGCAGCACCCGCCGCACGTCATCATCCTCAGCATGCATTCCGACGAGTCCTACATCATTCGAGCGCTTGCCGCCGGCGCCCGTGCCTACCTTCTCAAAGACGCGACCGATGAAGACCTGCTTCCCGCCGTTCGCGCCGTCACCTCGGGCAAACCGTTCTTCAGCCCGGCGGTCGCCGCGGTTCTGGTCGAGGACTACGTGCGGCGGCTGCAGGCACGCGGCCTCACGGACACGTATCACCTGCTGACCGACCGCGAGAAAGAAGTGCTGCAGCTATTGGCAGAAGGACGCTCGAACAAGGAGGTCGCGACGCTGCTCGATCTCGGGTTGTCGACCGTCGAAACGCATCGCGCAAACCTCATGCAGAAGCTGAATCTGCACAACACTGCGGAAATCGTGTTGTACGCCGTGCGAAAAGGATTAATCGTTTAGGGCAACGGGGATTCGCCGATCAGTTTCGTGATCGCGATGACGTCTTCGACAGGCGGCCGTTCCGGGAGCCGCGGAAGTGTTCGTCCGGCGCGATCATTTCGTGGCACCTGCCTTGCTCCGGCGCAGCGGTTGGATCGGTCGAACACATGCCTCCGGTGTGGCTCTCCATCACACTGTTCTCCATGGTCGGCGCGGCCGTGGTGTTCCTACTGAGCCGCTACAATGCCCTCGTCCGCTCGCGGCAACGAGTGCAGGAAGCGTGGGCAGTCGTTGATGCCCAGCTTCGCCGCCGCGCCGGGCTGCTGCCGAATGCCATCGAGATCGTCCGCGGTTATGCGCAGCAGGAGCGCGAGGTGTTCGAGCAGGTCGCGCGGGCGCGGGGCGCCATGCAGGTGGCAGCCGGAGCAGTACACACGGCCATCGCGAGCAACCTGCTCTCACAGGCCGTCGGCCGCCTGATCGCCATCGTCGAGAGCTATCCGCAGCTGAGCGCCTCGACGAAGTTCTGCACCCTCAGAGAAGACCTTCGGGATATCGAGGACAAGATTGCGTTCGCCCGAGCCTTCTACAATCGCCTCGTCCTCGACTACAACACACGAATCGAGAACTATCCTGTCGCGGCCCTCGCGGTCCATTTCGGCTTCGCCCGCGCCGAGCTCTTCGAGGCAGGCCACGAAAGTCACGCCGGCGCCGAGTTGATTCAGGCCTGAATCACCGTCGCTGTCGAGCGGTGGTTACCGTACGACTCCCTCGGTGCGGCGACCGAGCTCCTCTTCCGGCTTCGCTGACTTCAAGGAAAGCTGCCTGATGCCCTGTTCGAGGCGTTCGGCCTGCTCGCGTTCGTGCTGCAGCTTGCCGAGGATGCTCCGCGCCTCCTGCAGCTTGAATTCCAGTTGTGCCGCCGTCTGCGCCACCTGATCGACGACCGTCTTCTGCTCGGCGATCGTTTCGACGTTGATGCGCACGTCGTCCAGCAGATCCAGGATGACGCTCGCTTTGCTCTCGACCTCTTCGAGAAGCTGCCGGCGGGCGTCGATGGCGGCGACGCGCTGGTTGGTGTCGGCGATGCGCGACGACAGCTGATCGACATGGACCCGCAGCGACGCCACCTCGCCACGGTGCTGCATGACGTGATCGAGGTCCGCTTTGCTGCGCGCGCTGATCGCGTGCACGGCCTCGACCTCCGCTTTGACCGCGCTCACGAGCTGCTCGCGAAGCTCGATTGCTTCGTGGCTCCGATCGAGCTCCTCGCTGACGGCCTTGATGTCCGCCAGCCGCGCTTCGACAGCTGTGAGTTTCTTTTCAGCCATCGTGATCTGGAGGCGCCGCTCCTCGACCTGTTTGAACATTCGCTCGGCGCGCGCCAGCTGGTCTTCTGAGGCCGCGATGTGTTCGACGGTCTCCCGCTGACGGTTTTGCACGAGCTCCAGCTCGCTCAGCAGCATGGTCTTCAGTTGTTCCGAACGACCGAGCTCCTCCGCGAGCGACCAGCATGTCGTTCCGGCGATCGGCCAGCTCGGTGCCGAGGGCGCGACTCGTCGACACCAGGTCGGCGAATCGTTTCTCGTGCTCGGCGACCACCGCATCGTCTGGCTTGATTTCTTCCAGCCGGGTGCGCGTGGCATCGATGTCGGATTTGAGCACCTTCGCCTGGTCCAGCAGCGGCACGAACCTGGCCTGCAGCGCGTGCACGGCTTCGAGCTTGTGGTGCGCGTCGGCGATTTGCGCGACAACCCCATCGGACGCCGTCTTCAGCATGTCGAAATCGCCGCGGCGCTCGAGTTGCTGTTCCAGCCGCCGATCGATCTCGGTGCTCAGGGTATTGAGCGTGTTCAGGCGTGTCTCGATCCCCTCGACGAACGAGGCTCGCGATTCGAGCCGTGCGACCTGGCCATCGAGTGTCGACATGAGCTCCTGAAGCCCGGTGGCCTTCTGCGACGCGTTCTCGACGATCGACATCATGTCGAGGACCGCCTCGACCTTGGCCTCGATCTCCGGCGCGCGGGTCGAGATGGCGTTCATCCGTTCGTTGAACTCCTGAATCGCCTGCCGATCGGCCGCCAGCTCGGCGCCGAGCTTCTTGATTTCGGCTTGCGATTTGTGGAATTCGAGAACGTCCTTGCGCAGCGCGTCCAGGTCCTGGCGACCCTGGCGCAGCCAGTCCATCTGCGACGACGCCTTTCTCGCGAGGTCGTCGACCTGCGCGAGTCGGTCGTGGACGCCTTCGAGCGTGAGCTGCCTCGTCGTCAGTTCCTCCGACTGCGCGAAGAGATCCTCGAAGCGCCTGCGAGAGTGCCTGGATGCCGTTCGAAACCGTGGACAGGACCTTCTCGTGTCCCGCCAGACCGTTCATGCGCGTTTCCGCGCGTCCGATGGCGCCGACCAGCGCGCGCAGGCGCTCACCGACCGCATCGACTTCCTTCTTGTCGACCTCGAGCGTGCCGACCTGCGCGTGCATCGACTCGACCAGGAGGGCGCTGCGCTTTTCGAGGCTCACGGTCTGCTGTTCGGTCTCTTCATGCAGTTTGGCAGCGGCCTGCAGCCGTTCGGTCGTTTCGGCTGAGAGCTTCTCGAGGCGCGCCAGCGTTTCATCGGCGGTCGCCGCGTGCTTCATGCCCTCGTTCAACTTGCCGATCTGGACCTCCATCGACCACACCATCTCGTTCACCCGGTTGGCCTGAACGAGGGCGTGTTCGACGGTGGGTGCCTGGCCTTCGATCACTTTGGCCTTGCGCGAGACGCGCTCGGCAAGGGCGTTGAGCGTCACCAGGCGTTCTTCCGTGTTCTGACCGAGTCTCCTGGAGCTGCGCCAGGGGGCCGAGCTTCTTCTCGACGTCCTTGATTGCGGTCATCGCGACGGCGGTGTCCTCGCGTGCGACGCGTGACGTGTCGGCGAGGCGAGCGCAGTCTTCGGTCAGGCCCATCGCCATCCCGCGAATCATCTGCAGCTCGTTCTCGAGCGCGGTGGCGACGTCGACTGACTGCTTGACCTCGGTCTGCGTCGTGCGCAGCTGGTCACGCAACTGTTCGAGCGCCGCGTGCTCGATTTTCAGCGCATCGAGGCTCGAGTGTGTCTGCTGCGCCTGCGCCGAGAGGTGCTCGACGGCCTCACGGTGTTTCGTCAGCTCGCCATCGGCGCCGAGCGCGCTCTGCACGGTCTGCTCTGCCTGTTGGGCGGCGTCCTTCAGGCTCTGGACGTGCTCGTCGATGGCCTCCAGGTCGCGGGTGCGGCCGTCGAGCGCGCCGAGCCGATCGCCGATCTCATCGAGCTTTGTCGAGACGTCGGTCATCTTCCCGTCGATATGCTCGAGTAGCTGGCCGATCGGCTTCAAACTGGCACTGCGCGCCCTCATCGTGAGGAGCGTTTCGTCCATGGCGGCCCGCTCGGTGCGGGCGGTTTGAATCAGCCGTTCGAGTTCGTGACGCTCGTCGACGACCAATTCGCGCTTGGAGTCGGACGAGCGATTCTTGAAAGCATCAAGCATGTCGGGTCTCCGCCAATGAGTGAATAAGTCAGTGCTTCAACCGTTGTTCGTTTCCAATGGCGCCCGTGGCGCGCCACTCCAGCTTCTCGGTCAGCCCCTCGATCAACGCTTGCAACCGCGCAATCTGAACTTCCCATTGGCCGTCGGTGATTGAATCCAGCCGAGCTCCCCCTCGATCCGACGTCCGCAGCTTCGGCAGCCTCAACGTTCAACGTCGGCGCATCGCCAACTCCGGTGGACGCCGCAGCCTGGATCGGCGTGGGCGCGAAAACGAAACATCAGATTGACGGTCGACCCCTGCGGGCCAGGGTTCGAACGTCTCTTGGACGACCGTTGCGGGCACCGGTTCGTCGGGGGGAGGCCAGCTGGAACTCCCCTCCGCCTGGCCCGATGCCCCCGGAACGGCTTCCGACACCGGATGCCCGCCGTCCTCGTCAACTGGAGGCCAATCGCACGCCGACCGCAGCTCCTCAGACGTGACCATCGGAGCCTCGGCCAACGCCGGCCGGCGCGCTGCGTTATCAGCCGGCCAATTGAAGTACGCGCGCAGCCTCTCGTGCGCGGTCTGGCTGTTGTCGATCGCCGAACGGCGCGAGGTCCTCCTCGGTCGGCGGCCAATTGAAATCCGACCGCGGCTGTTGCGTCGAACCGGGTCCAGAGAGTTTGTTCAACTTTTTCATTTTCTGCACGGCTTCGCCGACTAAAGTCCACGATGGGGCTGATAAATGCCTTCGGCGTTCGCTCGTTCCGGTCGGGTACGGGCGACCAGCCCGAGGTACCAAGAGACGCGTCTTGTGGTGATTTTTGGCGGGTCGTTCCGTAAAATCCCGCGACCAAAAGCAACGCCTCAGCGCAGGACGGGGTTCCCGCGGAACACGAAAACTAGCAACTGCTGTACCTTGGGATACGGACGGGCTGAACACTTGACCACGCTCGCGTCGGGCCTCATGATGCGGTTCGTGAGTCGCATGGTTGCTTTCGTCGTGGCCACGGTGATCGCCATCTGGCTCCCCATGCGCCACGCCAACGTAGCGGACTGGGCCTGCTCATCTTCGACAACGGACAGCACAACCCAAACCGAACGGCCATCGCCGACGCCCGGCGTGGCTCTGCTCAGCGTTGGCGGCCCGGCTCGAACCTCGGTGGCTGGCCACATTCATGAGGTGCTCGCACCAGCCAGCCTGGGCCTGCTCCGAGGTTACGGTCCGTCGATCTCGCCTCCGTCCGCAGCGCTTCGCCTCGCCAGTTCGCCGCCGCTTCGAACGTTCCCTCTCCTGATCTGATTCCCCTCAGCGCACGGGTCTTCCGGTCCCGGTCGACGTGTGTCTTCGTGTTTGGGGAGGGGTTTATGAGCAGCAGATTGCGTTGGCGGATTGTCGTCACCCTCATGGTGACTCTGGGGATTTCGATCTTCGGCTGGTATCCGTGGGTCGCCGATCGCACTGACCCTGGAAAAGCCTTCCTTCCTTCTGGAGAAGCGGCTCAGGCTCGGGTTGGACTTGAAAGGCGGCGTTCACATGGTCCTGCGAGTGAACACCGACGATGCGGTACTCGTCGAGACGCGGAATGCGTCGCGGCGGGTGGAGGAGGCGCTGACGCGCCAGGGGGTCAAAGCGGGTCCGGTCGAGGTACTCGGTCCGGGCAGGTTCCGGGTTCTCAACGTGTCGCCCGAAGCCGACACCGCGTTTCGGCGACTCTCGGACGACGTCGCCGTTGGTTTTCTCCGCGAGTCCGCCGGGCACGCCTACGCATTTACGCTCAGTGGACAGGCTCTTTCGAGACTACGCACCGATACCGTCACGCAGGCCAGGCACACCGTCGAACGCCGGGTTGATGGTCTTGGCGTCTCGGAACCGCTGATAGCCATCCAGGGTGCGGCCGGCGATGAGCTCTTCGTCCAGCTGCCAGGTATCGCCGATATGGACCGCGCGAGGGACATCATGGGAGCAACCGCGTTGCTCGAATGGAAACTCGTCGAACGAGGTCCAGCCGCGTCGCGCGAGGCCCTGCTTGTTGACACCGGCGGTGTGGTTCCGGCACACACCGAGGTTGCATCTGGCATCGAGGCCGCCATGCCCGGCGATACCCCTGCCTACTACCTCGTGCGAGCGGCCGCGGAGATCACCGGCCGGGACCTGCGCAACGCCCGTCCGACAGCCGGCGAGAACAATCAACCGGCGGTTGCCTTTTCACTGACTCAGGAGGGTGCCCGGCGGTTCGCGCAGCTGACCAGGGATAACGTCGGCCGCTCGCTGGCGATCATCCTGGACGGGCGGGTGCAGTCGGCGCCACGGATCGAGGGTCCCATCGATCGCGGCGAGGGGCAAATCTACGGGCGATTCACGCAAAGAGAAGCTCCGACCTCTCGCTGGTGCTCCGTGCCGGCGCCCTGCCCGCCTCTATGACCTACCTCGGTGGACGGTTTGTCGGGCCATCGCTGGGCAGCGCCTCGATCCAGGCCGGTGTCGTCGCTTCGCTGGCGGGGCTCGGATTCATCACGAGCTTCATGCTCCTCTACTACAACCGGGCTGGCATCAATGCTTTCATCTCGATCGTCGCAAATCTCCTCCTGCTGCTCGGGCTCATGGCGTATGTCGGAGCCGCGCTGACACTGCCGGGCATCGCGGGGCTGATCCTGACGATTGGGATGGGCGTG
This sequence comes from uncultured Acidobacteriota bacterium, assembly GCA_963804245.1. GTDB lineage: Bacteria > Acidobacteriota > Vicinamibacteria > Vicinamibacterales > 2-12-FULL-66-21 > CAWDPQ01. The sequence goes on along the minus strand of CAWDPQ010000006.1, from coordinate 131,583 downwards.
GACTCGAACGTCCTCATCTTCGAGCGTATCAAGGAGGAGCTGGCAGCCGGCAAGAGTGCCAGGGCGGCCGTCGCCGCCGGCTTCGACCGTGTGTTCTCCACTATCCTCGACACGCACATCGCCTCCCTGATTGCCGCGGCATTCCTGTTTCAGTTCGGCACGGGACCGATTCGAGGGTTCGCGACGACGCTCACGTTCGGTCTGCTCGCGAACGTGTTCACGGCAGTTTTCGTGTCACGCACGCTTTTCGAAGCCGTCATCTCGCGCGGACGTGGGACACGGTTGCGCATGGGGACTTTCTCCCAGCGGCTCCGAGCACCGAACTTCGATTTTCTCCGCTGGCGCTGGCACGCAGTGACGCTGTCGGCAGTCGTGATCCTCATCGGAATCGGGTTGGCGATCCTCCGCGGTGGCATCCCGCTCGGAATCGACTTTTCCGGCGGAAGCATCGTGACCGTGAAGTTTGCCGAACCGGTCTCCGAAGAACTCGTGGCGAGCGCAATACCAGGCCAGGAGACCGTTCAGCGCTTCGGCGACGCGGCGAACAACGAGGTGCTGATCAGGCTTCCCCAGCTCGGAGGCATGGAGGAAGGCGCGCACGCTTGCGGAGCAGACCACGCGAACGATTGCGGCGCTGAAAGAGGCGGGATTACCCGGGTTCGAAGTTACCGGCACCGAAACGATCGGTCCCGCGATCGGTGCGGACTTGCGGCGCAAGGGTGCATACGCCACGCTGGCGTCTCTCGGGGGGATTACGGGATATATCGCGCTCCGCTTCCGGCCGAGCTTTGCGGCGGGGGCCATCGCTGCAACGTTCCACGACATCCTGGTCACGGCGTCGTTCCTCAGCCTGTCCGGCTACGACCTCTCGTTGAACGTCGTCGCCGCGATGCTCACCATCACCGGCTACTCGGTGAACGACACCATCGTGACCTTCGACCGCGTCCGCGAGAACCTGCGGACGTTGCCGCGCGCGTCGCTCGATCAGGCCGTCAACGCTGCGGTCAACCAGACGCTCGGCCGCACGATCATCACCGCGGGAACGACGTTCCTGGCTGTTCTGGCGCTGTTCTGTTTCGGTGGCGACGTCTTGCGGGGATTCGCCTTTACGCTGCTGGTCGGGATCGTCAGCGGAACGTACTCGACGGTTTTCATCGCCGCCGCACTTTCGGTCATGTTGAGCCGGCGGTCGTAGCTGCGATGACCTGTCACCTTCTTGCATTTCGCCACTCTATATACTGGAGTGGTGGAAAACGCTGCGGCGGTCACCGCCGTTGTATCGGAGCAGACGGACGAGGACGTCGTGCGCCAGGTGCTCGAAGGCAATACCGCTCTCTTCGAGCTGCTCATGCGCCGCCATAATGAACGTGTGTACAGAGCAGCGCGCGCGATCGTGCGTGACGATCAGGAGGCCGAGGATGTGATGCAGCAGGCGTACGTCAACGCCTTTGCGCACCTTCGGCAGTTCAGCGGCGCGGCGCGTTTTGCCACCTGGCTGACGAGGATCGCCGTCAACGAGTCCCTGGCCCGTGTTCGCAGCCGGGGCAAATACGAGACATTCGACGACGAGCTCTCGAATGTGGAGAGGCTGTCGACGCACAACTCTCCGCCCGATCCCGAACGTGAGGCCTTCGCCGGCGAGCTGCGGACGCTGCTGGAATGGGCAATCGACACATTGCCCGACGGCCTCCGCGCCGTGTTCGTCCTTCGCGAAGTCGAAGGGCTCAACACGCTAGAGGTGGCCACGATCCTGGACGTCTCCGAAGACGTGGTCAAGACGCGGCTGTCCCGCGGCCGAGCGGCACTGCGCCGCGTCCTGGTGAATCGTACCGGCGTCGCAGCCCCGGAGGCGTTCCGCTTCTACCGTCCGCGCTGCGATCGCATCGTGTCGGCGGTTCTCGCGCGCATTTCGGATCAGCGCGCCTGACTTCGTCTTACTCAATGCGCTTGGGGCCCCCGCCTCCAAGCGCGCTCGCTCAGTCCACTTCGCGCTACGGCCAGACCTCCCCATAGCTGGTCGCCCAGTCTGTTCCGCGCCCAGCTCCGCAGGTCCGCCAGCTCCCCAGTTCCCCAGTTTTGATTTGCGTCACCTTTTCGCACCTGCCGACTCTCTATAGGGTCGGACGACGTGCGGCCACGAAAGGTGGGGATATGGGATCGGGGACGAGATCGGCTTCCAGACTCATCGGCGGATGCGCCGTCATGTTCGTCCTCGCCCTGACATACGCGAGCTCGGGGTTTGCTCCGCTGACATCCGCCAACGAGCGATCCCGCGACTCTGGATCCAAGACCGATCCGAAGAAGCACGATGGCAAGAAGATCTTCCGCTTCGACACGTTCGGCGACGAACAGTTCTGGACCGACGTGTTGCGCATGCACGAGGCGATCTCCGAGGTTGATCCGGCCACCGCGCTGAAGGTAGGCCTCAAGGTTGACGTCGAAGCGCTGCCCAAGGCGATCATTGCCGCGCTTCGCGCCGGAGACGTCGATCTCACCAAGCCTGCCGTGACGATCGAGCTGCTGCGGCTGAATGCGGTGGTGGGAGTCAAGGGTAAGGTCAACGACGCGGGCGAGCTCACCAGCGTCGGCATCACCTGCGCGCTCTGTCACTCCACGGTCGACGACTCCTTCATGGCTGGTATCGGCAAACGCCTGGATGGCTGGGCGAACACCGACTTGAACGTCGGGGCTATCGTAGCGTTGTCCCCAGTCCTGGACGATGGCCTCAAGGCCGAGTTCTCGACCTGGGGACCCGGCAAATACGATCCGCGGCACCACGCGTTCGACGGTACGAACATCATTCCGCTGAACCCTTTCTCGCTGCCGATCGTCATTCCGCCAATCTACGGATTGAAGGGTGTGTTCTTCGAGACCGTTACCGGCGACGGTCCGATCTCCTACTGGAACAGTTACGTGGGCGTAGGACAGATGGGCGGCAAGGGGAACTTTCATGACCCGCGCATCAATCTGACCATTACGCAGTCGCCGGATCTGGTGACTCCGAAGCTTCGGGCTCTGCTCGCTTATCAATTGAGCTTGCGCGTGCCCGACCCGCCGAAACTCAGCTTCGACAAGGAGGCCGCGCGCCGTGGCCGGCGATTGTTCCGGAACGAAGCCGGATGCGCCAGCTGTCACCAGGGACCGAACTTCACCGACGTGTTGAGCGGACCTGACCGGCGCATCCCCTTCCTGCACGACCCGGCCGAAGTCGGCACGGAGCCCGTCTACGCGACGCGGAGTGCGACCGGCAAATACCGGACGACACCGTTGCGCGCGCTCTGGCAGCATGCACCGTATTTCCATGACGGCAGCGCACCCGATCTTCTCGCGGTGGTCAATCACTACGATCGGCTATTCGATTTGCAGTTGACCGATGCACAGAAGGCCGATCTCGTCGAATATCTGAAGTCGCTCTGATCGTTCAGGGGCGAAGGTTGAGCTTGGTCGCGCCTATTTCCTGAGGGAAACTCAGGGAGGAGGCAAGCGATGTACGACGCGATCATCGTCGGCGCCCGCTGCGCCGGCTCTCCGACAGCAATGCTCCTCTCCCGCAAGGGCTACAGAGTGCTGCTCCTGGATAAGGCGAGCTTTCCGAGCGACATTATTTCCACTCACGTGATCTGGCCGCACGGGGCGGAGGTGTTGGACCGCTGGGGCTTGCTCGATCGCCTGGCCGCGACCGGCTGCCCGCCGATTGCCGTCAACATGACGTTCGATCTCGGGCCGTTCGCTTTGAAGGGCGGCGTAACCGACACGAACGGTGCACGAGGCGGTTTCTGCCCGCGTCGAACGGTGCTCGACAAGCTGCTGGTTGATGCGGCTGTTGAAAGCGGCGTGGAGCTGCGCGAACAGTTCACCGTCGAGGAGCTCGTGTGGGACGGCGATCGAGTCGCGGGGATCAAGGGGCACGGCCGGAATGGCACCATGGTTGATGAGCGCGCCAGAGTCGTCATCGGAGCGGACGGCGCTCATTCGCTCGTCGCCAAAGCCGTTGGCGCCACGGAATACGATACGCTCCCGGCCGTCGCCACCTACTACTACAGCTACTACAGCGGATTCGACGCTGAGGATGTCGAGCAGTATGTCGGCACTCCGCACCAAGGTGCCGCCGTCTTCCCTACCAATGACGGCTTGACGCTCATCGCCGTCGTCTGGCCGAGCGAGAAGTTCAAGGAGATTCGTGCGGATATCGAAGGGAACGTGCACAAGGTCCACAACGTCGCGGCGCCGAGTGTCGCCGAGCGGCTGAAACGGTCGAAACGCGAGGAAAAATGGGTAGGAACCGCTGGCGTCCCGAATTACTTCCGCAAGCCCTACGGACCGGGCTGGGCTCTCGTCGGCGACGCCGGCTACCAGAAGGACCCGATCACGGCACAGGGGATCAGCGACGCCTTCATCGACGCTGAGCACCTGACCGAAGCGCTCGATGCCGGGTTCTCCGAGCGTCGCGCATCCGAGGAGGCCCTTGCCGAATATCAGTCGAGCCGCGACGAGCGGGTCAAACCCCTGTATCACTTCACCTATGAGCTGGCGAGGCTGCAGCCGCCACCGCCCGAACTCCAGGCGCTGTTCGGCGCGCTTCATGGGAACCAGGCGGCCACGAACCAATTCTTTTCCGCCATTACCGGGTCGCTTCCGCTGCCCACGTTCATGAATCCCGAGAACATCGGCCGGATCGTCGCCGGCGCCAAACGTCACTAATCAGCCCCTCCAGGCTGATACAATTCTGTCTGTTCTCCTTTTACACCGAGCCCTCAGTCCGTCTCGGAAACGGCTGACGTCGTTCTATGGCTACGACCACCGTCTCACACTATCGCCTGCTCCATCCTCTCGGCGAAGGGGGCATGGGCGTGGTGTATCGCGCCGAGGATACGCGGCTCGGTCGTGAGGTGGCGGTCAAGCTTCTCCGGACCGACACTGCGATCACCGCTGAATGGCTCGCGCGCTTCGAACGGGAAGCCAGGCTGGCTTCCTCTCTCCAACACCCGCACATCTGTACGATTCACGAGCTCGGTGAGCACGAAGGTCAGCCTTTCATCGTCATGGAGCTGCTCGAGGGTCGTACCATCAGGCAGCTGGTCGAGGCGGGTCCGCTGCCGCCCAGGCTCGTCCTCGAATTCGCCCGGCAGATTGCCAGTGCGCTCGACGCCGCGCATCGGCGCGGAATCGTCCACCGCGACATCAAGCCGGCGAATCTCTTCGTTACGCATGGCGATCGGCTCAAGGTGCTCGACTTCGGACTCGCCAAGCTCGCTCTGGATGAGGGTCAAGGCCCGTCAGCGACCTCGTCCACCCCAACCCTGACTGCCGAGCTTTCTCCCGATCTGACGCGCACCGGCAGCACTGTCGGCACCGCCTCGTATATGGCTCCCGAACAGGCGCAGGGGCAACCGGTCGACGCTCGCACAGACCTGTTTTCGCTGGGCAGCGTTCTCTACGAGATGTCAACGGGGCGGCGAGCGTTCGGCGGCGATGACGTGCCGTTCATCGTCATGAGAATCATCAATGGGATCGTCGTGCCGCCGCGGGCGATCAACGAGGAAGTCCCCGAAAGGATTGACAGTCTCATTCAGAAGCTGATGGCGGTCGATCCCCGGCAGCGATATCAAAGCGCGACCGAGCTGCTGACCGACATCGATGCCGCGACCGAGCAGCTGGAGCTCCCAGTCCAAATCCGGAGCTGCGATTGATGTGGCACGACCGGAAGCAGATGTCCGGCATAGATGGCTCTCACGGCCTTGGGTGCTGGCCGCTGCCACTGTCGTCCTGGTTGCCGGCGTCGTCGGCATGTGGGTTTCGCGCAGGACGTCGGCTCTGACCGACCGCGACAGCATCATGGTCGGTCGCTTCGAGAACACGACTGCGGATCCGGTGTTCGACGAGACGTTGTTGACCGCTTTGAAGGCACACCTCGGACAGTCGCCGTTTCTCGACATCATCCCGGATCAGCGGATCGCTGAAGCGCTGCAGCTCATGGCGCTTCGTCCGGATGAACGGCTCACTCATGCCGTCGCCCGCGAAGTCTGTCAGCGGCTCAGCGTCAAGGCGATGCTCGAAGGTTCGGTCGCACCGCTCGGCAGCCACTACGTCGTGACGCTGGCGGCGACGAATTGTCAGACCGGCGAGTCGCTGGCCCGGGCCCAGGCGGAAGCGACCAGCAAGGAGCGGGTGCTGGCGGAGCTCGGCGAGATCACGTCTTCGATCCGCACGTCTCTCGGCGAATCGCTCCCCTCGATTCAGCGGTTCGCGGTGCCGATCGAGCAGGTCACGACCCCGTCCCTGGCGGCGCTCAAGGCCTACACCCTTGGTCTGGAGGAACGACGCCGCGGGCGAGAGCTCGAGTCGGTTGCCTTCTTCAATCAGGCGATCGAAAACGATCCCGAGTTCGCGTCGGCTTACACCAGCTTGTCGGTCGTGTATGGGAGCGTCGGAGAATTGCGGCGCAGCGAGGAATATGCGCGCCTCGCCAACGACGTGAAGCGTCGCGTCAGCGAGCGGGAACGGCTGTTCATCACGTATCAGTATCACGATCGAGCGACCGGCAATCAGGACGAAGCCGCCCGGACGCTCGAGATTTGGAAGGCCTGGTATCCGCGCGACTCGCGACCGCCAAACGCGCTTGCACTCATCCATCACCGCCTGGGGAGGCACGAGCGGGCGGTCGCGGAAGCGCAGGAGGCGCTCAGACGCAGTCCTGGTCATCCCTTCCCGCTTTCCAATCTGGCGATCGCATATCGAGCGCTCGGACGATACGACGCTGCGAAGAAGACGGCGGAGGAAGCGGTGAAGCTCGGCATCGAGACGACGCCGACGCGACGCCTTTTGTATCAGCTCGGGCTTCTGACCGGCGACGGTTCCGCGGCTGCCCATCTGGCCTGGGCGAAGGGAAAGGCGCGAGAGTTCGATGTGATCTCCGCCCAAGCGCAGGCCGCGGCGTTCGGTGGACGCGTGGGTGAAGCAGTTGACCTGTATCAGCGAGCGAGGGACCTGGCGCTGGCCCGCGGGCTCAACGGCACCGCATCGGGCTTTGCCGTGCACATCGCCTGGACCGACGCGCTCTATCGCGCGCCGAAAGAAGCGGCCGCGAACGTCAGACGTCTCATCGGTCAGGACAAGGCCGACGCCGACGTGCCCGGACTGCCACGGTTTCGAGCAGCCGCGGCGCTTGGACTGGTGGGGCTGATTGCCGAGGCGCAGGCGTTGGCGGGCGGTGCCGAAACGCGTTATCCGGACGCGACGCTCGTTCGAACGCTGCTCACGCCGTCGACGCGAGCCGCGATTGCACTGTATCGTTCGCGGCCCGACGATGCGATCGAGGCGCTCCGCGCCGCGTCGCCGACGGAGCTCGGTACGGTCGCCGGCCTCGTGCCAGTGTACCTGCGCGGCCAGGCGTATCTGCAGAAAGGCGCGTTCGCCGACGCCAGTCGGCAGTACGAGCAGATCCTGCAGCATCGCGGCGTCGATCCGTTCGCGCCGATCGTGCCACTCGCGCAACTGGGCATCGCGCGCGCGAAAGCCCGGCTCGGCGACATCGACGGCAGCCGCCGCGCATACGAGGAGCTCTTCACGATCTGGAAAGCTGCCGACGCGGATTTCGAACCGCTGCTCACGGCACGCAAAGAGTATGACCGGCTGCAGACGCACAACAACTAGGCTGCGCGCCCGCCACGGTTGACTGTCGATCCCTTGCGAATCGCCCACTACGAGCTTTTCAAATCGATCGGCCGCGACGGCGCGTCGGAAATCTATCGCGCACGGGACCTTCGGCTCGAGCGGGAAGTTGCCGTAAAACTCCTGCGGCCGGAACAGATAACCGATCCGGCGGCGGTCGATTTGTTCGAGCGCGAGGCGCACCTGGCCTCGCTCGTCACGCACCCGCACATCTGCGCCGTTCACGACTCCGGCAAGGACAACGGGCAGCCGTATCTGGTTCTCGAGTTCCTCGATGGACGCGCACTCGATGAGGTGATTGCCGATACGCCCCTGCCGGTCGATCGCGCGCTCGATATCTGCATGCAGATTGCCGATGCGCTCGGCGCCGCGCATCGCCGCGACATCGTCCACGGCAACCTGAAGCCGTCGAACGTTTTCATTACTACTGACGGCCACGTGAAGCTGCTGGAGCTTGGCGCGGCACGGGCGGCCACGCCGGCTACCGCTGCGGTCAGTCGCACCGACGGCGCCTCGCGCACGACCTCGATGCAGGTGCCGCGGGTTGCGCCGGCACCGGTAGCCGAGTTCTTCCACGCCTACCTGGCGCCGGAGCAGATCGCTGGTCTCGGCGCCGATCCCCGTGCCGACATCTTTGCGACCGGAGCTCTGCTCTACGAAATGATCACGGGCCGTCGTGCGTTCCGGGGCGACACCCCATCCGAAGTCAGTCGTGCTATCGGAGTGCAAGAACCAACTGGACCGCGTGCTGTAAACCCGCAGGTTCCGGCCGCCGTCGAGGCGGTCGTGGCGCGAGCGCTGGCAAAAGATCCGTCGAAGCGCTACCAGTCGGCCGCGCAGCTGCTGGAGGATCTGCGCGCCGTGCGGCAGGCCCTCCACCTGCCGCTGCCGATTGTTCCCGGCGAGGCGCTTTTCGCGCCGGGTTGTGACGTCTCTCGCGGTTGGCGCCGGTGCGCTGATCGTTCTCGTCGCGCTCGCTCTCGCCGGCAGTGCCGCCGGCTGGTGGCCAGGCAGCGGCCGTGTGGAACGGAGCACGGTGCTGCTCAGCCAGATCGCGAATGGCACAGGGGATCCGGACTTCGACGGAACGCTGCGCGAAGCCGTCACGGTGTACCTCGGACAGTCCCCATATCTCGATCTCGTCTCCGACGAGAGAATCCGCGGTCAGCTGCAGTTGATGGGGCGCGATCCGTCGACACGCATGACGCACAGCGTGGCACAGGAGGTCTGCCAGCGCCTCGGTCTCCAGGCCATGCTCGAAGGCAGCGTCTCTGCGGTTGGTCGCATTACGGTCGTTGCGCTCGCGGCGACCGACTGTGTCGGTGGATCGACGATCGCGCGCCAGCAGATGGAAGTCGAGCGCAAGGAAGACGTGCTGCGCGCCTTGGGCACGATCACGGCTCAGGTCCGTGAGGCGCTCGGTGAATCTCGCACGTCGCTCGCCCGCCACAATGTGCCGATCGAGGAAGCCACGACACCGTCGCTCGACGCCCTGAAGGCCTACACCGAAGGCGCGGCAAAAAGAGCGTCAGGTAGTGAAATCGATGCCATTCCGTTCTTCGAGCGCGCCATCAGCCTCGATGCGCGGTTCGCGCTGGCCTACACGACGTTGTCGAGCCTGTATGGCGGACTTGGCGAAACAGGGCGAAGCGAACAGCTCGCCCGCCAGGCGTTCGAGAACCGTGAGCACGTCAGCGAACGCGAACGGCTGTTCATCACGTATCAGTACCACGACCGATTCACCGGCGATCAGACGAAAACGCGGGAAACGCTCGACGTGTGGAAGCGGACCTATCCGCGTGACTATCGGCCGGCCAACGCGCTGGCGGTGCTCCTCAACCGGCTCGGCGAGTACGACTCAGCCGTCGTCGAAGCCGAAGAAGCCATCAAACGTAATCCGGCGCACGCATTCCCACAGTCGAACCTGGCGTACGCGCATCGTGGCGCCGGTCGTTTTGCGCAGGCACGCGCGGTAGCGGAACAGGCGGTGGCGCGCAATCTGGGGACCGGTCCGCTGCGGCGACTGCTCTATCAGCTCGCCGAACTGGATCGAGACGCACCGGCGGCGCGCGCCCAGATCGAATGGGCGGCCCAGAGCCCGGTCGGGTTCGACATTACCGGCGCGCGCGCGCAGGTAGCCGCGTTCAAAGGCCGAATGACAGAGGCCCGCCAACTGTTCGCGGAAACAATTGCCGCGGCAACGGACCGGGGTTTCACGCAGGTCGCATCCGGTTACGCCGCACAGGCCGCGCAGACCGAGGCGCTCTTCGGCTACGAGCGCACCGCGCGCGAGCAGGCACGGGCGGTCGTGAGCAAGGCCACCGCGTACGAACCGCAGCTGCGCGGCGCCACGGCGCTGGCGCTCGCCGGTGTTCCCGATGAAGGAGAGGCCGTGGTGCGCAAGCTGCGCCACATCCGGCCTGACGACACGCTGCTGCATGGTGCCTATCGACCGGTCGCTGAAGCGGCCATCTTGCTCAGTCGCGGCCGCGCCGCCGACGCCATCGAAGCACTTCGCGCGGCGGCACGCTATGAGCGCGGCACGGTCGCCGCGTTGGCTCCGGCATACCTGCGCGGCGAGGCGCGGCTCAAGGAAGGGGCGGCCGCCGAAGCCCTTCGTGACTTCCGGACGGTGCTCGACAATCGCGGAGCAGACCCGTTCTCCGCACTGATCCCACTCGCGCAACTTGGCGCCGCCCGCGCCTGGTCAGCCGCCGGCAACGTCGTCGAGAGCCGCAAGGCCTACGAAGCGGTGCTGCGCACGTGGGAGCACGCAGACCCCGACCTCCCGGTTAAGCTCGCAGCGCGCCGGGAGCTGGCCCAACTGCGGTGACTCGTTGCTCGTCGCTCGTGGCTCGGTGGCTCGACGAACAACGAGCTACTTCATTGGGATTTTTTGATGTGTTCAAGTTCTTGTCTCCTCTTCTCGCTCCTTAGGTAGAGTGGACCCGCAGATGACGAACCGTCGGGCGTGGCCTGTCGTTCTCCTGTTGACCGGGTGTGTATTGTTCCCTCGAGTGACTGTCGCGCAGGGGTTGACGGGAGCCCTCATCGGGACGGTCAGGGATGAACAAGGCGGCGTCCTGGCCGGTGCACAGGTCAGCGTCAGTTCACCCGCGCTGATTGGCGGTCTGGAGACGCTGACGACGGGCGCCAATGGCCAATTGCGCTTCCCGATATTGCCGCCGGGCACTTATGTGCTCGACGTCAAGCTGCAGGGATTCGCGGCCCATCACGAAGAGGACATCCGCATCGGCGCAGGTGCGACCATCGAGCGATCGGTTGAACTGAAGCTGGCAAGCATCGCGGGCTCGGTTGTGGTCGACGGATCGGGCTCGCGCATCGACGCCAGGAACCCCGGATTCTGGACTCGCTTCGGCGCCGAGGACCTCGACGCGATCCCGATGAGACGGTTCAGTTCGTACGACCCGGTCAAGACGGCGCCTGGGCTCTCCCCCACCTCACCGGCAGGCGCCAACGTCCTCGTCTCCGCGTTCGGTTCAGGCGTGGACCAGAATCAGTTTCTCCTGGACGGCACGAACGTCAGCGCTCCGACCAACGGTACCGCGCGAGTCGATCCGGGCATTCAGATCGCGGTGGATGATCCCTCGTTCGTGGGCGACCTCGAGCCCTCGGCGATCTGCCGCGCGATTGTCAACGCAGCAGTGAGGGACAGGCCTGCGCCGTTGGACCGCAGCCGCTGGTCCGCCGCGAGCTTGTCCGCCAGCGTTTCGCCCTGGCCCTCGTTGGAGTGACCCCTGGCTGCGGCGGGACCCCCGCCGACGGGACCGTCTCCCCAGACTCCGGGACAAACCCCACCGCGTCCGATTTCAGTGACGGCGGTCTCCCCGAGCACCGGATCAACCGGCGGCGACACCTACGTTTCACCGCAGTCGTTTGATTTCAGCGGAGACTGGGAGGGTCACGCCCAGGCCCATCCGACCGCGCACAGCTTTACCGCCTCGCACGCAGACATGGAGATGCGATTCACGATTCAGAACGGCAGGCTCACCGCCGTGACGTGCGGCGGGTCTTCCGGGTTGACGGTCTCAACCGCGCCACTCGTGAACAACGGCGAGTTCTCGTTGGTTGAAGGGCAGAACGTCGTGATGTCCGGAAGGATCGTGTCGGCAATGACCGCGGTTGGAACGATTAATACCGAGGCTTGCCCGGCGACGAAATGGGCGGCTGCCAGACGGCATTAGCCTATCGAGGCGTCGAGGCCGCCATTCTCAGCGTCATCTCTTCGCGAGGCGCTCCGTCCAGTTGATCACCAGCGTGATCGGCGTACGCCTTTCCTGTCCGGAGCTGGTGTTCACGAGGAATCGCTGTCCGTCGCGCGCCACGTCATAGCGCCAACTGACCGAGGGGGCGAGATCGGTCCGGAACAATGGTGTCCGTTCGCCGACTTCGAACTCGGCTCCCCGCACGGTGAGCTTCGCCGCCATCAACGTGTTGTCAGGCGCGAGGAAGAAGATCTCCTTTCCGTCCGCGCGCCACCTGGGCTCCTCGCCGCCCGCCAGAGAGACCTGCCAGCGGCTCGCACCATCGGGAAATGACGCCACGTAGATGTTCCTGTTGGTTCCGTCGGAGATGGCGTACGCGATGAAGCGGCCGTTTGGAGAGAAACGGGGCGTGGTCGCATCTTTGCCGGCGGGGGAGAACGGGATCACCTTCCCTCCACCACTCGTCGGTAGGATCCAAAGGCTCCGGGTTTCCTGCCCCTGGGCATATCGTATACAGCAGGCGAGAACGTTCCGGCCATCGGCCGACCAACTGCTGGGGAACAGCTCGGGAACGGTCGCCACGAGATGCTCCGCCCCGGCGCCGCTCGCTGGCTTCTCGAGAAACCTCCAGCCCGCGGCTCCGCTTCTGACAAAGAGAATGCGCTGTCCGTCGGGAGACCAGATCCCGGTCGAATCGTCCTCCGCGTCGAAGGTCAAGCGCCTGCCGAGCCGACGGGCGGACTCCCACAGCCAAATGTCACCCTGGCCCGTGATCGGGTCGAGGACCCGCGCAGCGAGGCGGGTGCCGTCCGGCGACAGCTCGGGGGAATCGTAGAAGGCGGGCTCGCCAACGGTGCCGATGCGCGTGCCGGACCGGTCGAACCAAACGAGCTGCGAGACGCCCTGCCCGGTTCCCTCCTGATAAACCAGGCTGCCGGTCTCGGACGCGGAGAAGACAGCTCGGCCGAAGCGCCGATCGAACTGCACGTTGTCAACGACCCGCACGGCCTCGTCAGAGATCTCGAGCCGTGTAGCGTCGAAGGGGTGTGCCATGAGAGCGCCCTCGCGCACGACGAGGAGGTGACCCGACGCGTAGACCGGGTTCGACGGGGCCGACAGCAGGATCTTTCCCTGTGAGGATTCGAGCGAGGCGACGCTGATGACCGGTGGGTTTCCTGGACCGGTGAAGTCCGATCGCGCGAGATAGATGAAGTGCTTCCCATCGGGGAGGAAGTGCGGGTAGCGATGCGTCGTCTCGCGACGCGATGCATCCAGCTTCGTCACCGGCCGTGCCTGGCCTCCGGCCGAGGAGACTTGATGGAGAGGTCCCGCAAAGCCCGGCGAGAAGACGATGACGCCGTCGCGGTTCCACGTGCCGCCGCGCGCATCCTCCGCGCTGGCGAGCGGGATCGGGAGCCCGCCGCTGAGGGCCACCGTCTTGAGTTTTTGGTCGGCAAAGAAACCGAGGTGTCGTCCGTCCGGCGACCAGAACGGCCGGGTTGCACCCTCCGTTCCCGTCAGCGGTCTGGGCTCGAGCCCGTCCAGCGAGCGCACGAACAAGAGGTTACGGCCAACTTCCGTTCGCGCGACGAAGGCGAGCGATCGGCCGTCGGGCGAGATCTCGACCGGGCCGGCTTCGCTACTCAGGAAGCGGAAGCTCGCGCCCTCTGGAGCGTTGATCGACGCGCGAACGACGCGCGACTCCGGAGCCGGGCGGCGGGTATATGCGATCGCAAGACCCAACGCGGCCAGCGCGAAGGCCAGGCAGAGACCCCAGGCCAGCGCCTCACGGCGGCCAGCTCGCGGCCCAGTCTTCCCAGGTGCCGCGTCGGCTTCCGGCGCGGCGGGTTCCTGCAGCGCAATGCGCGCCTCGCCGATGTCGCGCAGTCGCTGCAGCGGCTCCTTTTCGACACACCGGGCAATCAGCGAGCGAACGCGAGTGGGGACAGCGACGGGCAGCGCCGACCAGTCTGGCTCGGTCTCGAGAATCTTTGCAATCGAGTCCGAGACCGTGTCGCCCGCAAACGCCGCGCGCCCGGTCAACATCTCGTAGAGGACGCAGCCGAACGCCCAGATGTCGGTGCGCCTGTCGACCGGCAGGCCGCGCGCCTGCTCGGGGCTCATGTAGGCAGCAGTGCCGATGACGGCGCCCTGGCGCGGCTCACCCTGGTCGTCTCTGGTGCATGCGTCAGGTCGGGCGACGAGCCATTGCCACCGACGGCCTTGGCGAGGCCGAAGTCGAGGACCTTGACGACGCCGTCGGGCGTGATCTTGACGTTGGCGGGCTTCAGGTCGCGGTGGACGATCGCTTTTTCGTGGGCCACTTCGAGGGCATCTGCGATTTGGCGCGCGATGTTCAAGGCCTGACCAACGGACAACCCCTCGCCCTTTGCCAGCTTTTCCGCGAGCGTCTCGCCGTGGACGAGCTCGAGAATGAGAAAGCGGACTCCCTCCGCCTCCTCCACGCCGTAGATCGCACAGACGTTCGGATGATTCAGCGAGGCGAGGATCCTCGCCTCGCGCTCGAAGCGGGCCAGGCGCTCCGTGTGGCTCGTGAACTCGCGCGGCAGGATCTTGATCGCGACCTCGCGACCGAGTTTGACGTCGCGCGCCCGGTACACTTCGCCCATGCCGCCCGCGCCGAGCAGCGATTCGAGGCGATATCCGCCAAGGTCCCTGCCGATCATCGGCCGGAGATCGTCCGCAAGGTCCGCGGGCATGAGCAGCGCCGGCTTGGATAGGAATCCGTCGTCGGGATCTGGTTCGCTCAGCAGCGACTCGACCTCGAGCCGCAGTGCGTCGTCATCACCACAAGCCGCGCGGAGAAAACCGCTGCGCTCGTCGGGCGCTCGGTCGCGCGCCGCGTAATACAGCTCCTCGGTCCGCCTCCAGCGCTCGGGCGTCATGTCAACGGTCATGGCGCATCTCGCGACGTAGCCAGACCTTCGCCAGCCGCCAATCCCGCATGACCGTATCGGGCGAGACCTTCAGGACCGCCGCGGTTTCTTCCACGCTCAGCCCGCCGAAGAAACGCAGCTCGATCACGCGGCTCTTCCGCTCGTCGAACTTCGCGAGCGCCTCCAACGCGTCGTCGATAGCGACCAGGTCCTCACGCGGCTCGCTGGTCACCGCCAGTTCTTCGTCGAAGGTGACTCGTGGCGAGCCCCCGCCCCGCTTTTGATAGTTCCGGGCGCGCGCATGGTCCACCAGGATGCGCCGCATCACGCGGGCGGAGACCGCCAGGAAATGCGCGCGGTCGTGCCATTCGACTGCCTTTCCGTCGACCAAACGGAGATATGCCTCGTTGACGAGTGCCGTCGCTTGCAGGCTGTGTCCGCCGCGCTCGCCCGCCATGCAGGCTCGCGCGATTCGATGGAGCTCCTGGTGAACGAGCGGAATCAGTCGCTCGAGGGCGTCGGGGTCGCCCTGGCCCCATTTGAGAAGCAGTCCGGTGACGTTCGTTTGACGCTCGGTGATACCGCCATTCTAGGCCCTTTTCGCCGGTTCAAGTTTTTGGCCGCGGTTCTCGCTTCTCGAACCTTTAGAACCCTTTCCCGACGAGGAACTGGTGCCACTGCCCTTCGGCATCTGACAATGTCATCCCGAACGCCGCACTGAACACGCGCTCGATGTCCGCGCGTCGCGCCTCGCGCGACCCGTTGCGGAAGAATTGTTTCATCGGTTCGATGCCGCGGATCTCCACCATGAAGCCCACGAACGAGCCCGCAATCGGGTACGACCGGTTGTCGTCGAGTCGCCGGAAGCTGTCCGTCTCGACGACATCAAGCAGCCGGGGCAGCTCCCCGTTGGTGCGGAAGTTCGCTGCCCAGGCGTGGACCGTCTGACTCTGCCACATCGCTTCCAGACGGCCGTTCTGCAGATCGACCGACATCGCCACGGCGATGCCTTCGTTGAAGAAGTCCGTCGGACGACCAACGAGCGCCGTCATGACATGGACGACTTCATGGTTGTCCCATGGCCAGATCGTGTGAATGGCGAAAGCCGGCGGATCCGCCTATCCGTTAGTGACCGTTCCGGTCACCGACGACAAGTGCGACCGGTCTCGATACTTGTAATAACTGATGCGCCGATCGAGCGAGAGACCGAGTCGGGCGACGACCCACTCGTGATAGCGCTCCTGCCGCTCGGGCTCGACGCGATCGCTCTGGCTGTACCGAAACACGTAGTGCTGTGTCGTGGTTTCACCAGGCAACGCGCGATCGAGTTCGTCTGATGAGGGAGCGGACGGCGAGCCGCACGACACGAGTCCGGACACGACCACCGCGAGCGTGACCTTGAGCCGACGCCGCGCCCTACTTTGGCGGCAGGATGATCTTGTCGACCGGCCGGATGCCATAGGTCTTCGACATCTTCCGGTAGTCGGTGCCCGCTCCGCGCGTTCCAATCCCACACGACGCGACCGTCTTTCAAGGTCAGCTCGCACATCAGGCGGCGATCGCCGTCGAAGGTTGCGCGCGAACCGTCCGCATATCGGAACTTCCCCTCGAGCACGCGCAGGACCGCAATATCCGCCGCCGCGCCCACGCCGATGTGACCGAGCTCGGGATGCTGAATCGCCTTGGCAGGGTTGGCAGTGGATTCGCGGACGACCTCCTGGAGAGGCACCCCCATCACCAGGATTTTCGACATGGTCGTGAGCATGTCCATCATCGCGCCGTTCATGCTGCCGGTATGGAGATCCGTGGAGATGGAATCGGGATAGAACCCCTGCTGGATGGCCGGCACCGCATTGCGGAAGACGAAGCTGCCGCCGCCGTGACCGACATCGAACAGCACGCCGCGGGTGCGCGCCTGCTTCAGGTAGTCGAGCAGCTTGCCGTTTTCATCGACGTACGGGACCGGACCGCGGAACATGTGGGTGCTGATGTCGCCGGGGCGCAGCCGCTCGGTCACCAGCTTGTAGTATGGACGTTCCTCGCGAAAGTAGCCGAAGTCCACCATGACGGGAATCTTCGCCGTCGTGCCGGCTTCCACGGCGCGATCGACGGAGACCCATTCGGGTCCCTGGTAGTGCGCTGACTTGATCCCGACGACCACGTCGCGGTGCTTCATGGCCATCTCCGCCGTCGCTTTCGCGTCCATGTCGTGCACGTTCTGCTCGGGAGCATCGGTCATCATGCCCAGACCGACGATGTTCAACATGGCGAAGACGCGCGTCTGGGCGCGATCGATGACGCGATTGCGAAAGTCCTCGAAGTTGCGCCACCCCGAGCTTCCCACATCGACCATCGTCGTCACGCCCGAACGGAAGCTGAACCCGTCGGGCAGCACGCTGTTGTCACCGGCCCAGGCATTTTTCATTCCGGTGGTGGCAAACAGGTGGACGTGCGCGTCGATCAGACCCGGTGTGACGTAGAGGCCGCTGACGTCGACCACGGTGCCCGCCTCCGCCGGATTGATGTCGGCGCGCACGGCGGCGATCTTTCCGTCGGCAATTGCCACGTCGCTGATCGCATCGATCTGATTGCGCGGATCGATGACGTGGCCACCCTTGAGCAGGATCTGGTAACGCGGCTGGGCGACGGCAGCAGAGCCGCCGACCAGCACCAGGAGCAGTGCGAGCGAGGATCGGGCGATCACGACGTGAGGATCCTCTCCTTGCCCTCCAGCACGCGGCGAAGGCGCGTGGCGACAATCTTGGCCTCGCCCGGCTTCATCATCCACACCCCGATGTCGAGCCCCTGCCGGCCGCCGCGCACGCGAATCGACGGCTCGCCATCGCGCATCGTCGTGATCACGTCACGCGCGGTGATCTTCTTTTCCTCGGCGTTCCACGAAATGCGCACGTGCGGCACGTGATTGGCGACTTCCGGCACGTGGATCTCCGCCGTCACGCCCGGCACGGCGGCGACGGCTTTGCGGATCGTCTCGGCGCGCTCCTGGAAGTCTTGCCACTCCTTTTCATGATCCCTCTTCAGGTAAGCCTCGATGGCGGCGAGCATGCCCACCATTTCTTCCTTGTTCACTTTCATCCCGCGGCCGATCGCGCTGCCGTTGGGCGAGGCGTTCATGCGCGCGGCCGCGATGAGGTCTTTGCGGCCGAGGAGCAGGCCGGCGCTCTGCGGACCGCGGATGCCCTTGCCGCCGGAGAATACGACCAGGTCGAATCCGAGCGCTGTGTATTTGAAGAGGTTCTCAACCGGCGGCACGTCGGCAGCGCAATCGATCATCGTCGGGATGGAGTGCTTCTTGCCGAGCTCGACGAACTCCTGGTGCTTGATCTGGCCGTCGCTGTTGTTCATGTTCAGGAACATCATCATCGCGGTCTTGTCGTTGACCGCGCGCTCGAGGTCCTCGCGCGTCTCGACTTCCACCAGCCGCACGCCGCAGTTGCGGATCGCGCGGTCGTAGCCGAAGCGGTGTGCCTTCTGAATGATGACCTCGCTCTTCATCCCCTCGAGATTCGGGAGCGCGGCAATCTTGTCCCTGTCGGTCCCGGCGAGAACACCGGCCGTCCCCAGCGTGAGAGCCGAGGCCGCACCGGAGCTGACCATGGCGGCCTCGCACTTGAGCAGCGTGGCCAGCCGCTCGCCAACCTTGTCGTGCAGTTCGGCCAGCATGACGAAGTGCTGTGAGGCGTAGTTGATGGCCTGAATGGTCTCAGGAACCATGAGCGATGCCGTCATGTCCGTATAGGTGCCCGCGGCATTGATGAAGGGTCGGACGCCGAGCTCCTTGAACAGGTCGCGCTGCGCCGGTCCGGCGGCGGCCGTTCCGCCGAGCGCCGAGCTCGCGCCAACGAATCCTCCGACCAGCGGCAGGCTCGAAAGGGTTTCGAGAAATTGTCTTCGGCTCCACATCGTGCAGTCCTCCATGCCCGGCGTAGGGGCACTCCTCGGCGGTGATGGGTGATTATGGATTAAATGATGGGTTTTGCGCCCGAGTCAGCCGATAGGGCTCAAAAATGGCCTGACCCCACCCGCTCGACCCCGACCAATCTGGCGCGTATGATGGCCGTCACATGGGTGTCTGCACCGCCGGCAGGGCGTCGATTGCCGTCTGCGTCGCTGGCCTCTTGCTGGCCGGCAGCGTCGGGTTCACGCTGAATGCCCAGCAAAAACCGGCCGCCCCTTCCCAGCCGGCCGACCCGCGTCTCCCGCTCGTCGAAGAGTATTGCGTATCGTGTCACGACGAGGACAAGAAGAAAGGGAACCTCGCGCTCGACACGGTTGCAGCGCACGACGTCGCGCAGCATCCGGATGTGTGGGAGAAAGTCGTCCGCAAGCTGCGGGCTCGTCAGATGCCGCCCATCGGCAAGGAGCGGCCGGACGACGCCACTTACGACGCAGTGATTGCCTCGTTGGAGAAGTCGCTCGACCGCGCGGCCGTAGCCAATCCAAATCCCGGGCGAACGGCGACAATCCGGCGGCTCACACGCACCGAATACCAGAATGCGATTCGCGATCTCCTCGAGCTGGAGGTCGATGCCACTTCGCTGCTACCGGCCGACGAATCCAGCTACGGCTTCGACAATGTGACGGTCGGAGACCTCTCGCCGACGTTGCTGGACCGCTATGTGTCGGCGGCGGAAAAAATCAGCCGTGTGGCGGTCGGACGTCCCAGCCGGTCGCCAGGCGGCGACACAATCCGCATCGCGACGGATCTCACGCAGGAGGGGCACGTCGACGGCCTGCCGATCGGTACCCGCGGCGGTGCCGTGGTCCGGTATACCTTTCCGCTCGACGGCGAGTACGAGATCACGATTCGTCTGGCGCGAGATCGGGACGAGCATGTCGAGGGTCTGAGCGAGCCCCACGATCTCGAGTTGCTGCTGGATCGCGAGCGGGTGCAGCTGTTCACGGTGCAGCCGCCGCAGCGGGTCGAAGGATTCTCTACAAGCTATCAGCCTTCCCACGACAACCTCGATCAGCACCTCAAAGTTCGCGTTCCGGTGCAGGCCGGTCCACACGCCGTCGGCGTGGCGTTCCCGAAGCGGCCGTCGGCGCTGTCCGAAAGCGTGCGGCAGCCGTACCAGGCGCGCTTCAACTCCTACCGGCATCCCCGTATTCAGCCGGCTATCTATTCGATCTCGATCATCGGTCCCTACGCCGCGACAGGCCCCGGCGAGACGCCCAGTCGCCGCCGGCTCTTCGTGTCCCGGCCAGCGACCCCTGCCGAGGATGAAACCTCTGCCAGGCGCATCCTGTCCGCACTGATGCGACGAGCCTATCGACGCCCCGTCTCGGAGGCAGATCTACAAGGCCCGCTCGCGCTGTACCGGAAAGCGCGCACGGATGGAGACTTCGAAGCTGGCATCGAGATGGCGCTCTCCGCCGTGCTGGTGAGCCCTCAATTTCTGTTCCGGGTCGAACCGGATCCTGCCGGCACACCGCCGAATACGGTTTACCGCATCAGCGATCTCGAGCTGGCGTCCCGCCTCTCATTTTTCCTGTGGAGCAGCATTCCGGACGATGAGTTGATTGACGTGGCCGGCGCCGGAAAGCTGCACGAGCCGGCGGTGCTGGAGCGGCAGGTGCGGCGGATGCTGGCCGACAACCGCTCGCAGGCTCTCGTCAGCAACTTCGCTTCACAGTGGCTGCATCTGCGCAATCTCGCATCAATTACTCCGGACATGCGGTTGTTCCCGGATTTCGACGATAACCTCCGGCAGGCGTTCCGGCAGGAAACGGAGCTTTTCTTCGAGAGCATTCTGCGCGAGGACCGCAGCGCCATCGATCTGCTGCGCGCAAACTATACGTTCGTCAACGAACGGCTGGCGAAGCATTACGGCATACCGCACGTCTATGGCAGCCGCTTCCGTCGCGTCGCGCTGGACGAGGACGGCGAGCGTGGCGGGCTCCTGCGGCATGCCAGCATTCTGACGGTCACGTCCTATGCCACCCGCACCTCGCCGGTCCTGCGCGGGAAATGGATCCTCGAGAATATTCTCGGCGTGCCTCCCCCGCCGCCGCTGCCGGATGTGCCTGCGCTCATCGACAAGACCGTCGACGGCAATCTCTCGGTTCGCAAGCGACTGGCCGAGCATCGTACCAATCCGACCTGCGCCGCCTGCCAC
Organism: uncultured Acidobacteriota bacterium; assembly: GCA_963804245.1. Taxonomy (GTDB): domain Bacteria; phylum Acidobacteriota; class Vicinamibacteria; order Vicinamibacterales; family 2-12-FULL-66-21; genus CAWDPQ01. The sequence goes on along the minus strand of CAWDPQ010000006.1, from coordinate 110,649 downwards.
AACCTGATGGATCCGGTAGGACTGTCGCTCGAGAAGTTCGACGCGATCGGGCGCAGGCGATCTGCTGAGGGCGGCCAGGCCATCGACGCGTCGGGCAGTCTGCCCGACGGCAGTGAGTTCGCGGACGTCCGGGGACTCGAAGAGGCCTTGCTGCGACGTCCCGAGCTGTTCGTCGGGACGCTTTCAGAAAAGCTTCTCACCTACGCGCTCGGGCGAGGCATGGAGCCTTGCGATGCGCCCGCCGTCCGGGCGATCATCCGCGAGGCGCGGCCGCAGAACTTCCGCGTCTCGTCGCTCATTCTCGGAGTCGTGAAGAGCGAGCCGTTTCAAATGAGGAAGTCACGATGATCATCACCAAGATGGCATTGCCGCGCCGGACGTTTCTGCGGGGGATAGGCGCGAGCCTCGCCCTGCCCCTGCTCGATGCCATGGTTCCGTCCATGACCGCGCTGACACGGACGGCAGCCGAGCCGGTGCGACGCCTCGGTTTCGTCTACATGCCTATGGGATGCGACATCACTCGGTGGACGCCGCCAGGCGGCAACAGGCTGGCCGATCTGTCCCCCGCGTTGCAGTCACTGGCCTCCGTGTCGGATCAGCTGACGGTGATCAGCAACCTGGAGTTGAAGAACGCGTATCCCGGTACACACGCCACGTCAAACGCCGCCTTCCTCAGCGCGGCCACGGCGAAATGGACGGAGAGCACCGACTACCACCTGGGAACGACGGTCGACCAAATCGCCGCGCAGCACATCGGCCAGCAGACGCTCCTGCCCTCGCTCGAGCTGTCGATGGATTTGCTGCAGACGATCGGCCAGTGCGACAACGGCTACGCCTGCGTTTACCAGAACAACCTCTCGTGGTCGTCGCCGACGACTCCCCTCCCGGCCGAAGCCCACCCGCGCATCGTTTTCGAGCGGCTGTTCGGCGAAGGCGGCAGCGCCGCCGACCGGCGTGCGGCGCTGCGGCGGAGAGCCAGTCTTCTCGATTGGGTGCGCGATGACATCTCGCATCTGCAGCGGAGACTCGGACCCGACGATCGCGCCAGGGTCGACCAGTATCTGAATACCGTCCGCGAAGTGGAGCGGCGCATCCAGAAAGCCGAAGCGGAGACGACGAGCGAGCAATTGCCCGATCTCGATCGGCCGGTGGGCGTCCCGGCTTTGTACGCCGACCATGCCAAGCTGATGTTCGACCTGCAGGTGCTGGCACTCCAGGGCGATGTCACCAGGGTGATTACTTTCCAGCTGGCTCGTGAAACGAGCACCCGGACCTATACCGAAATCGGCGTGCCCGATCCGCACCATCCGCTGACGCACCACGGCAACGATCCGGAAAAGATCGCCCGCATGGCGAAGATCAACGCGTTTCACGTGTCGCTGTTCGCCTACTTCCTCGGCAAGCTGAAGTCCACGCCAGAGGGCAACGGATCTCTTCTGGATCATGCGCTTTATCTGTACGGCAGCGGGATGGGCAACCCGAACGTGCACGATCACGTGAACCTGCCGATTCTCGTCGCCGGCGGCAGCGCCGGCCGGGTCAAGGGCGGGCGCCACATCAAGTATGCGGAGCCCACACCGCTGGCCAACCTGCACCTCACGCTGCTCGAGCGGGTGGGCGTTCGCATGGACGCTTTTGCTGATAGCAAAGGGAAGGTCGATGAATTGTTGGCTCTCTAATCTCGCGGACTGCGCCGAGGTCGGGAAGGGCGGCGCGGCGCGGCAGGCCCGGCAGCGCGAAGCGCGTAAAGCTCGCGGCGGGCCCACACCCGGAGCGCGGCGAAGGAAGCGCGCGCGGCATCTGCGGCTGGCCTTGCTCCTGTCCGCGGTCAGCCTGCACGGCGCCGCCGTCTGACGCGCTCCTGGCGGACGCCGCTGAAAAGATGGACCGCGCAAAGATCCGCGCGCTCCTGAACCAGCACGTCGATGTGAACGCTCCGCAGATCGACGGAATGACGGCCCTCCACTGGGCGACGTATCAGGACGATCTGGAGACGACGAAGCTGCTGGTGGGTGCCGGTGCGAACGTGAAAGCGGCGAACCGGTATGGCGTGACGCCGCTGTCGCTGGCCTGCACGAACGGCAACGCGGCGATTGTCGAGCTGCTCCTCGAGTCCGGCGCGGACCCGAACACGACTTTGCCGGGCGGAGAGACGGCCCTGATGACCGCCGCGCGCGTCGGTGCCCTGGCCTCGGTGAAAGCACTGCTCTCCCGCGGTGCCAACGTCGACAGCAAAGACGATCGGCGCGGTCAGACGGCGCTGATGTGGGCGGCCGCGGAAGGCCATGCCGGCGTGGCGGAAGTCCTCATCGCAGCCGGCGCCGATTTCCGCGCTCGCCTGGCCTCCGGTTTCACGCCGATGCTGTTCGCCATTCGAGAAGGGCGCATCGACGTCGTCAAGGTGCTGCTGAAGGCGGGGGCAGACGTCAACGAGACTGTGCCTCTGGACGGACGGCGCCGTGCTTACGGCGGGCGCATGCCGCCCGCGGGCGCGAGTGCGCTGCTCGTGGCGGTGATGAACGCGCATTTCGAGCTGGCGGCTCACCTGCTGGACGCCGGCGCCAATCCGAACGCGGACCTCACCGGCTACACCGTCCTTCATGCGCTGGCTGCGGTGCGGAAGCCGGGCGTCGGAGACAACGATCCCGCTCCCGAAGGATCGGGAAACCTGGGCAGCCTCGACCTCGTGAAGAAGCTCGCGGCGCGTGGCGCAAACGTGAACGCGAGGATGGAGAAACGAGCGAACCTGACCAATACGCGCCTGAACGAGCATGGGGCGACACCATTCCTGCTGGCCGCACAGACCGCGGACGCCGAGTTGATGCGAACGCTGGCCGCGCTTGGGCGCCGATCCGCTCCTACCCAATGCCGAGAACAGCACGCCGCTGATGGTTGCAGCCGGACTCGCCACGCGCTCACCCGGCGAGGACGCGGGAACCGAGAGCGAAGTGTTGGAGGCCGTCCAGGTGGCTCTCGAGCTTGGCGCCGACATCAATGCCGTCGACGACAACGGCGAAACCGCCATGCACGGCGCCGCCTACAAGAATCTCCCCAGGGTCGTGAAGTTCCTCGCCGCCAAGGGAGCCAAGATCGAGGTCTGGAATCAGAACGACAAGTTCGGGTGGACGCCGCTCGCCATTGCCGTCGGCTACCGCTTCGGAAACTTCAAGCCCTCGCCCGATACAGAGGCCGCTCTTCGCGAGGTGATGATCGCGGCAGGCGTCACGCCGCCGAAAACGATCGTCGCCAAGACCCAGCAGATTTACTAGCCACTCGGTCTGCTTAGAATGCCTCATTCGGGCCCGCTGTTCGTCGTCGCCATTTCGATCGCGCTCTTCACCACGAGCCCCGCCGCCCAGCGGCGGCCTGCGCCGCCGGCATCGAGTCGTACGCAACTTGTTCTTCTCGGCACCGGAAATCCTCCCGCCGACCCTGACCGATCGGGACCGGCAACGGCGGTCGTCGTCAACGACACGCCGTACCTCGTGGATTTCGGCGCCGGGATCGTCCGCCGTGCCAAGTCGGCGGTCGTCGACAAGGGCGTAGCCGCGTTGGACCCGGTCAAGCTCCGCGTGGCCTTCGTTACGCATCTGCATTCCGATCACACGGTTGGCTATCCGGATCTGCTTCTTACGCCCTGGGTGCTCGGACGGCGGGTTCCACTGGAGGTTTACGGCCCCAGCGGTATCAAGGCCATGACCGAGCACTTGCTGGAAGCCTATCGCGCCGACTTCGAGACACGGTCACGAGACCGCGGGCTCTACACGGTCGGCGCATTTCCCGAAGGCCATGCGGTGAATGCGCATGAGATCGGCGCAGGCGTCGTTTACAAGGATGCCAACGTGACCGTGACGGCATTCGCAACGAAACACACGATGGAAAGCTACGGCTATCGGTTCGACACGCCCGATCGCAGCATCGTCATCTCAGGTGACACGAATCCTGCGCAAGCGACCATCGACGCCTGCCGCGGATGCGATGTGCTGGTTCACGAAGTGCTGACACTCGAATGGCTGGCGAAGCGTCCAGATTTCCGGGAGTACGCCGCGAAATTTCACACGACCACGGAACAGCTTGTCGAGTTGGCGGCGAAGGCGAAGCCGCGATTGTTGATTCTGTACCACACCTCACTGTCGCTGCGACCGGCGGTCGACTCCGAGCGGTCGGCACCGGCCACGGTGCTGCGTGAGATGTCGCGGTATGCGGGGCAGGTCGTGGTGGGTCGCGATCTGGATGTCTACTGATTCGCAACGGGCTTTGGCTCTTCCAGATCTACTTGTCCGCCAACCTCACGCGCGCGATTACCGGGAAGTGGTCGGACGGATATCGCTGATCTCGGGTGAAGCGCACGATATCGGCATGCATCACTTCCGTGCCCGGCTGCACGAGGATGTAGTCGATCTTGTCTCCCTCGATGTTGCCGAACTTGAATCCGGTGAACGTTCCGACCGTCTTTTCCTGAGGGCGGACGACGCGGAACGTGTCGACCAGAGGGCCGAGCAGGGTTGCGAGCGCCGGGTTCTTCTCGCCGACGTTGAAGTCGCCCGTCACGAGCACGGGATCGGTCGCAACGGATCGCGCGTCGATTCGCTCCCGCAGTAGCTGGGTGCTTCGCTCCCGCGACGGCTGCGACTGGTGATCGAGATGGACGTTGAACACGAAGAAGCCGCGCCCATCGCGATCGATGAGTCGCGCCCAGGTGCAGATGCGTGTGATGTTGTTTCCCCACGTCTTCGAAGCCGTCACCGTGGGGGTATCCGACAACCAGAAAGTGCCGGCCTCGGCGACGCGAAACCGGTTCTTGCGAAACAGGAGAGCGGCGAACTCCCCACGCGCGCGGCCATCGTCGCGACCCACGCCGATGGTGGCATAGCCAGGAGCGGCGGCGACGATTTCATCGATCTGGAAATCGAGCGCCTCCTGCAGCCCGATGAGGTCGGCGTCCTGCTCGCGGATCAGATCGAACAGCATCGTGCGCCGGCGTGCCCATTCGTTCTCACCGTCCTTGGCCGTGCCGTAGCGGATGTTGAACGACATCACCGTGAGCGGTTCACGTGCCGGCGGCTGCGCCCTCGACGCCGCAGGCAGAACCGTGAGAATGACGAGGAGCAGGCCGCTGGCGCGTGAGCGCGCCACTTTCCCTATCTTCATGGGCGGATTATATAGAGAGAGCTTTCGAGGAGGCCTCGGCGACCATGGCAGATCCCTACGCGGCAATCGCGCAAACCGACCCGTTCGTACAGCAACGGCTGGCCGATGTGCTGGAGCTGCGAGCAGCAGACCCGCAGCAGCAGATGATGGTTCGCGCGTATCTCTCGGAAATAAAACTTCCCAAAGGAGCGCGGGCGCTGGAGATCGGTTGCGGGACCGGCGCGGTGAGCCGGGCAGTCGTCGAGCTGCTGAAGATCGAAGTCCTGGGCGTCGATCCATCTCCGGTGTTCGTAGCCCGGGCGCGGGAGCTCGGACACCATCTGAACGGTCTCACCTTTGCGGAAGACGACGGCCGGTCGCTCGACCTGCCCGATGCGTCGTTCGACCTTGTGGTGTTTCACACCGCGTTGTGTCACATTCCCGAGCCCGAGCTTGCCCTGCGCGAAGCGTATCGCGTGTTGCGACCCGATGGCTGGCTGACTGTATTCGAGGCCGACTACACGACGACCAGCGTGGGAATCAGCGAATTCGATCCGCTCCAGCCGCTCGTGGATGCCATGGTCGCATCCTTCGTGCAAAATCGCTGGCTGACACGAAAGATTCCGAGGACGCTGGCCGCGGCTGGTTTCGCCGTGCAATCGCTCCGAGCTTTCGGCTACCTGCAGACGGCAGAGCCCGCCTACATGCTCACCATCATCGATCGTGGTGCCGATCTCCTGGCTGCCACGGGTACGCTGACCGCGCAGTCGGCTGAGGCTTTGCGGATGGAGGCACGGCGGCGCGCGCGCGACGGAGAATTCTTCGGCCACATGTCGTTCGTGAGCGCAATCGCCCGCAAAGCGGGAATCCCCGGCGTCTGATACCCTTTTCGGCTATCTTCTTGCGAAACAGCCGGGACTGGAGTGCGTTATGACCTGCCCCCGAAGTGCCTGGCGGATGGCAGTGTTCGTCGTGGTGATCGCTGCGCCGCCTCTCGTGCCGTTGGCCGGCGCGCAGTTCGTGGACGACTTCAACGGATCGTCGATCACGATGGACGCGCAGGGCCGCGACGGCTGGGCGTTCCGGACCGGCGATGGCACGGCCACCATGACGTTCCAGCAAGGTGGCGAGGGTTACGCATCGGTCCGCGTCGATGCGACAACCGATCGACGCGGTATCTGGTGGGCGCTCATCAAGCACAAGGTGTCGGAGCGTATGGATCTCCAGCAGCTCGCCCGGCCGGAGATGGAGTTGCGCATCGAGGCGCGCATCCGTGTCAGTCATGCTCCGCGTCGGGTGAATCTTCACCTGAACACCCAGCGGACCACGGACTTTCACAGCCATCTGATGGAGTTCGACATCCCCGACAGCGACACCTGGCACACCATCAGCATGACGACACGTGACTTCCCTGCCGTTCCGGGCGACACGGTATTCGGACAGATGGCGCTGATCGATTGGGGCCTCGAGAAGTACCAGGTGGACGTCGACCACTTCAAGGTGGACATTGTCGACGTCACACGCGCCGGGCCAGACAAAGGTGCTGTCGTCCCCTATCATCCGCCAATTCCCGATCCGAAGACGTTCCGGCATGCTGCACGAGCGATGCAGGATGTCGTCATCGATCTCGCCAACCCGGACGTCAATCTGAACAACTGGTACGTGCAGGACGACGGCGTGAAGAAGCGCGTTCTCACGGTCAACGGCACGCAGTACGTGATCCTGCGCTTCGATCTCAGCTCGTGGTCGGGACGCCAGGTGGCGGACCATGGGCTGCTCGAGCTCACCACACATTCCGTGCAGAAAACGTCGGACCCGTTGAAAGACTTCGGGCTCGTCCGGGTCGTCGAGATCATGGGCGGCGATCCTGCCTGGGATCAAAAGACTGTCACGGCCGACAGCCTGCGACGGTTCCAGCCTCTCGAGCGCGTGTTGAACACGCAGATGATCATCGACTGGCCGGTTACCGAAGGCGATGGCGGCAAGACCTACTTCACGATCTCGCGGCCGGTGTTGCAGCGGATGATCGATGGGCGGACGCTGGGGATTGCGATCAAGCCCCTCGGGTCGATCAGCGCATCGTTCTACGCGCTCGAGCAGGATGAGGGCCGGGCGGCGGCGCGGCTGCTGTTCAGCGTCAAGGAACAGCAGTAGCATCAGCGCGACGGTCTGTAACGGCGAGGATGCGATGAACAGGCGAACCTTCCTGCAATCGGCAGCGGGTCTGGCGGCGGTGGGCCTCATGCCGTTACGCACTCATGCGCAGCAGCACAAGGGCAAGATCAAGATCACCGACGTCAAGTGCATGATCGTGCGCGGTACGTGGGATTGGAATCTGATCAAGGTCGAGACCGACGCCGGGCTGTACGGAATCGGTGAGGCGTATTGGGGCTGGGGCGTCAAGGATCTCGTCATCAACAAGCTTCGTCCGATCGTCCAGGGTGAAGATCCGCTCAACGTCGACAAGCTGTACACGAAGATGTTGATGGAGAGTGCAGGTGCGGGCGCGATTGCCGGAGTCACCGTGACGGCTGCCAGCGGCATCGAGATCGCGCTATGGGATCTGGCGGGACGGATCCTGCAGACGCCAGCCTGCAACCTGCTCGGCGGGCGGTTCCGCGACCGTGTCCGCTTTTATCGCACCATGCCCTCCGTCGAGCGCCCCGAGGATCCGCAGGCCTGGCGCGATCAGGTGCGGCAGGCGAAGGCGGAAAAGTTCGGCTGGACGGCGTTCAAGTTCCAGGGCGACGGCATTCCTCCCAAAGCCGATCCCGAATACAAGGAACCGGGGCACGACCGCTACACACGCAATCTCACGCTGAAGGATCTGCGCCGCATCGGCAAGGCGATGGAGATCGTGCGCGAAGAGCTGGGTCCGGATATCGACTTCGGCGTCGAAGCGCACTGGAAGTACGACGTTCGCGACGCGATTCAAATGGCGAAGGCGATCGAGCCGGCGAAGCCGATGTGGCTGGAAGATCCGGTGCCCCCGGGCAACGCCGAAGCCATGGCGCGCGTCACGCACGCCGTCGACATTCCGATCTGCACCGGAGAGAACTTATACACTCGCGACGGATTCCGGCGCCTCATCGAGCTGCAGGGCTGCGACATCGTCCACATCGACATCCCGAAGTCGGGCGGATTGATGGAAGCGAAGCGGATTCACGATCTGGCGGACAACTATTACATCTGGACCGCCGCCCACAACCCGGCCAGCCCGGTCGGTACGATTGCCTCGTGCCACGCCGCGGCATCAATGCGCAATTTCCGCGTCCACGAGCTCGCCCGCTATATCGACTGGTGGCAGGACCTCGTCGTTCACGACGGGCCGATTTTCGAGGCGGGATACTACAGGATTCGCGACAAGCCGGGCTACGGGATCGAGCTCAATCCCGACGTCGCCAAGGCGCATCTGGCGCCTGGCGAGACGTGGTGGGGGTAAGGCCGATTGGCGGTCTGAGGGAAACGATGCAACCTACGCTCACGGCTCTCTTCGTCTGGCTGACGGCGGTGTGGATCCAGCCGTCAGCTCGCGAGACGTGTCCCGCTCCCGCCGACATCATCCGCGGCGCCACCGGTCCGCTCGCTGACGTCCGCTATCTGGCCGATGATGCGCTGCACGGCCGCCTGGCGGGCAGTGACGGCGAACGGTGCGCCGGCGATTACATCGCCGGTGAGTTCGGGAAGGTGCGGCTGCGCCCCGCGGGTGACAACGGCACGTTTTTCCAGAGCCTGTCGCTCGCCTCGACGCTCAACCCGCACGCCGCGGGCGGCACTGGCCGCAACGTGATCGCCGCGCTCGACGGCACTGACGCACGCCTGAAGGACGAATGGATCGTCATCGGCGCGCACTACGATCACCTTGGCGAAGGTGGCAGTCAATCGTCGCTCGCGCCAGGTGATGCCGCCATCCACAACGGCGCCGACGACAATGCCTCGGGCGTGTCCGTCGTGCTCTCCGCCGCGCGCGCGTTTGCCGCCGGGCCGCGTCCGGCGCGCAGCGTGCTCTTCGTCGCGTTCACGGGCGAGGAATCCGGCTTGCTGGGCTCCGCATACTTCGTCGCCCATCCGACGATCACTGGTCGCATGACGGCGATGATCAATCTGGATATGGTCGGCCGCCTTGGCGCCGGTCCGCTCATCGTCTACGGCGTGGATACCGCCGACGAATGGCGGGCGCTCGTCGATCCGGCGGCGGCGCGCGCGGGGATCGCGATCGCCACGCGTGGCGAAGGCTACGGACCGAGCGATCACACATCGTTCTACACGAAGGACATCCCGGTCCTGCATCTGTTCACGAACACGCACGGTGACTACCACAAGCCGACGGACGACGCGGACAAGATCGACGCCACTGGGCTCGAGAAGGTCACGAAGATGGTGGTGGAGATCGCCTCGACGGCGGCGGCGCGGCCTCAGCAACTGACGTTGCGGCGTGGGGCGGGCCAGCCGCCGTCCGCGACCGCAGGTCGAGGGTCGGGTACGTATCTCGGCAGCGTGCCGGATTTCAGCCCGGTCGATCGCGGCGTCAAACTGAGCGGTGTCGGCCCGGGCTCCCCTGCTGAAAAGGCCGGCGTGCGGGCCGGTGACATCATCGTCGCCATGGGAACGCTCGATGTTGCCGATCTCCAGGGGCTGACCGACGCCCTGCGCGCACACAAGCCCGGCGATACCGTGGCGTTGCGCGTGATTCGCGACGGCAAGCCGCTCACGCTCGAGGTGACACTCGGCAGCCGCCCGGCACGATAAGACTGGTCTGCCCTGGAGTCAGATCGGGAGATGTTCCTTCGGGAGATCAGATCTGTTTCTTGCAGGGATGTCCTCTTTCCGCGACAGAGATCCCTGCAAGAAACAAGATCTGACCCCCGCCTTCCCCCCGTCCCAGCGTCACTTTCGCAGGTACGCGTCCAGAAACGCGAACACGTCGCGCTCCCACGTCGGCACAGCGATGTGAACCAGGTCATGTCCCTCGGTCGCAGTCTTGCCGACCGGTGAATAAATCTGTACCCGGTTCGGTCTACCGAGCCGTGTCATCTCAGCGCCCAGCACTTTCGCCGGCGCTATCGAAAAATCGTTCGCCGCGTAAGCAAAGAAGACCGGCGTCTTACCGCGCGCTGCGGCGAGCAGTCGCGACTGCAGCGGCGGCGAGTCGTCCCAACTGCCCGCGGCGCCTCCAAACAGGACAACGGCCCGCACACCCGGATCGCGTTCGGTCAGGAGCAGGGCGAGCGAACCGCCGAAGGAGTGACCGACGCACCCAACGCGGCTGGTATCAACTTCGGGACGTGCGCGCAGAAACGCAAGGCCGGCGAGAACGTCATTCATCTCGACGTCCAGCAACTGAAGCTGCACTTGGTTTCGTCCTTCTCGTCCCTTCGCCACCAACGCGCGGTTCATCAGCTCTCCGCTGTTGGTGCCTTGATTGAATGAGAGTCCGGCGCCTCGCCGAAACAGATACAAGAACACGTAGCCGTGGCGGGCAAAGAGCGGACCCAGTATTTCCGGCCCTCGTGAATCCCTCTGCGCTCCGCTGCCGTGGTTATAGAGGATGGCGGGGAACGGGCCGCTGCCGGCGGGACGCCAGAGCAAACCGCTGAGTGTGAGAGCGCCGCTCTGGACCGTTATCGTGTCTGGACTGCGCACCTGGGCTTCGGCAGTACCGCCGACCAACACAAGGCACACCGTCAGCAGTAGCAGGCGGATCACAGGACCGCCGAACCTTCACAGGCGCCGACGCGAGCGCGGGGCGATCCTGAGACGCGCATCGAAGTGAGAAACAACGCACGGACGATGTCCACTGCATGTCGCGTCGCAGACGGCCGCTCGACTAAACCGCAAACTCCGGCGACGGTGACGACGGCCAGATTCTACTTCGCACCGTGCTAACATCCGGCCTCGGTTGTGCGTTTGAAGGGGGTCAGATCTTGTTTCTTGCACCGTTCTCAACAAGCGTGCAAGAAACAAGATCTGACCCCTCCAAAGCGAAGCGTTGATCTGGAGTCGAGCGAGTGCCGCGAGATCCCGAGGACGGCAAGGGGCTGATCGCCGCGTGGCACACCAACCACCGCGTCACGGTGTATCTCCTGGAGAACCTCCCCCCCGAGTTGTGGTCGCAGAGTGTTCCGGGCAGCCCCCGCCGGACGGTCCGGATGATCGCGGCCCACATCCACAATGCGCGATGCATGTGGATCAAGATGCTGGGTGCGCGCCATCGCATTCCGGTCCCGCGCACCGTTGATGGCCGCGTGGTCCGTCCGCCCGAGCTCCTCCGCGCGCTGTCGCGGAGCAGCGAAGGCATCACGCGGTTGATCCGGCTCGGTGTTGCTCGTGGCGGTGCGGTTCCCCGGGCGGCGTGGCAGAACTTTCCTACCGATCTCCCGCATTTTCTCAGCTACTTCGTGGCGCACGAGGCTCACCATCGTGGGCAGCTGGTCATGCTGGCGCGGCAATTGGGGCACCGCCTGCCCTTCGAGCGTCACCGCAGGACTCTGGCAGTGGACCAGGCGAGCGCGCGAATGAATGCTTCTCGTGGAGCGCGTGTGTAGGAGGAGGCGCGGTTTACCTCTGTGAGCCAGTGGCTCAGACGCCTGCTGAAGTGAAAAGTGTCGAGCCCAGTTCGGACGAGCGTTCGCACGCGAATCACTAGCGGGTGGCCGATGGAGCCGAGCCGGCGAGAAGCATCAGCTTCGCGGGTTCATCCAGCAGGTTGTTGACTTCATCGTCAGGCCGCCTCTCGGATGCAACGCGGTGTCTCTTTTACAATCTTCATCGAATCCGGCGTCGCAGTCGATTCGAGGACTGCGCGAAGCCGCGAGCGACATGGTTGAGCGCTGCCAGGACCTCTCGCCAGAGCTCGTCGCCGAACTCGATACGCTTGTCCGACGCGGGACTTCCCTCGCTCAGCGCCATGCACGACCACCGGTATGTCCTCTGATCGCCATTTCGGCCCGCGGGCGTGTATCTTCTAAATCGGCTCGTCTTCTCGCAGTTCTACCTCGCAGACCTGGCCGATCCGGCGACTCTTGCCGGCGAGCACCGGATCTGCGGAAGGAATGGTCACCGATTCTCAGATCGAAGCTCATTCCTGGCCAGCGAGCGCTCGTGTTAAACCAGCATGCGGAAGCTCTGTTTACCGCTGTGAGCGCGGACAAATTCCGAGCGCACGATCGGTCCCGACGCGAGACGTTGGAGCGGGTCAGATCTTGTTTCTTGCAGCGGCGTCCCCTGAGGGTGACATCTCGCGCGCTGGACTCTAGGGTCGCGGCCCAGCGTTGATCGTGCTCCGTACGTGCGGACCGCGGTCCGGACCGATTGACGAGTGCCGCGCGCGCGGGCGCCAATCCTCCTAAAAGCGTCTGACGCAAACTATTGGCCGGATTGGTTTGCTGCGGGTCTGCCTCGAAAAGAGGACACTCTTGCAAAAAACAAGATCTGACCCCCATCGGATCTCTGGACACGTCACGACGGCCCTCAGCGAATGACGGTCAGAGGCGTGAGTGTCACCGGCCCGAGGAGCCCCGATTCGAGCGGCTCCCACCGCGCCGCCGTGAAGAGGCCGTCCGGTCCACGGTTCTCGGGAAGGCGGGCCGGGAAATTGACGTTGTAGAACTTCTTCCAGCGCACACCACGCAAGTCGAGGTCTCTGATGCGATTCGCCGACAGATTGGTGACCCATACCTCCAGTGTGTTCGTAGCCTTCAGCTGCGAGGCATCGAGTACCGACTCGATACGGCGGGCCAACGATCGCTGCGAGCTCGCGGCCGTTCAGGCGGATCCGCGCGCTCTCGGCGACGCGCCCAAGGTCGAGCTGCCACATCTGGCCGGCCGGCTTCGGCCGTGGGAACGTCGTCGTGTAGGCAGCAGTACCGGAGAAAACCTCGGCGTCGTGACCGAACGTCGTCCACGAGCCGAGCCGATCGACAGTTTGGCGTGACGGCAGGCGCGGGCCACCCTTCAGAAAGCGCACGGTCCACGATCCGGCAACCATGACGGGTTCACCAGCAGCGCGAAACGCGTCGAAGGTTTCATCCGCTGACACCGGTGACTCGGCAACGATCAACGACGCGCCAGCAGGCATCTGCAGGTAGATCTCGCGCGCGGATCCGCTGCCACGGGCGGTCAGACGTCCACGGCGTCCGTCCATGGGATCGAACGCCATGACCGTGGCCGCGCGACTGTCGATTGGCACCCACCCGTCGACCGCGCGATCGCCCGGGTTGCTGACGAAGTAGATGCGGCCCATCGCGTCGACGCGACGTGCGAACTGAAGTCCGTGGTCGAGCATCGGCTCCCGCTGCACGTCAGCGCGTGCGAGCAGGCGGCCAAGATCCGATCCCCGAAGGATGCGGCCACGGCCGATTGACGCTTCTCTGATGCCGTCGGTGTCTGCTCCACCGAAGGTCACCGCTTCGATTGAGGCCTTGAAGCGCGCTCGTCTGCCGTCGAGATCGACCAGGCCGCTCACGTCGGACGGCCAGCCGTCGAAAGACACGACAGTCGCGCCGTTGCGTGCGAGCTCGAGGGCCTGCAAAACGGTTTCGAGAGGAACGTAGCGGGACGAGGGCAGCACGATGGTGCGGTACGACGTTCCTCCTGCCGTGATGACACGGCCATTCTCGGTGCGCACCCGGCGCAGCTGACGATCGGAGATGAAGTCGTATGTGAACCCCGCTGCCTGCAGTGTCTCCGCAGCCTTCTCGAAGGTCGTGCCTTGAGCCGGCGGCGCGGCGCCCCCGAAATGCGCCAGCAGCGATTTCCCACGAACCGTCAGCGACTCGTAGAGCGGGTAGTACAGCAGAACGTCGTTGTCGGGCCGTCCGGATTGCAGGAAGGACTGGACGCGCGCCACATACGTGTTGAGCGTGGCGAAGTCGTCCCACCAGGCATTCTGCGGGCTGAACTCGACGCTGGCGTAGAACTGCCAGCCTGGCCAGGGATCGTCAGTGGGCGAGTACGCGGTGCCGTGGTAGACGATGTGGTTCACGCCGGCGACGAAGAATCGATCGACCGCGGCCCGCACGTCGGCCAGCCGTACCCGGAAGTGCTCGCCGAGCCACGTCGCGGCTTCGGCAGAAACCAGCCGGCGTCCGGCGACATGAGCCGCGGACGTCGCCCACTTGAACCGCAGAACCTCCGACCCCTCCGTTTCGGGAATGTCGCTCGCCGCATAAAGATCGAGCAGACTCGCAGGGGATCCGTGTGCCTGGTTGCGCACTTGACGCCCCTGACGTCTCGCCCACGCGGACCACTCGGTGGTGAATGTGTCGAGGAGCAGGTCCGAGATCGTTTCCCGATAATCCGCGAGCACGCGCGCGGCCACGTCTCCTCCTTCACCACTGAGGAGCGCCGGCAGGTGGCGCCGAACGTCGTACCCCCGACGCTTCTCGAACTCTTCGAAGAAGCGCGGCGTCCAGTCGGCCTCCCCCGTCGCGTCGTCGACCTCATAGGAGTCGTTGAAGAACGCACGGAGGCCGGCAAGGCGGTGATCCGTGAACGCGCGATCGAACGGCAGGAGGTACTTCCTGATGGCGTCTGTCGAGAAGTGATCGATCACGTAGCCTTCGCCGCCGGGGGCCGCGCGCTCGACGAGCTTGCCGTGCCAGCCCGCGAAGAGCGCGTACAGCGTCCAGCGTCCCTGAGGAGCGGTCCAGTCAAGGCTGCCGTCCGGCTGAACGAGCGAGGTCAGGTCCAGCGCGTTGCCCGCATCCGAATATGCCATCAGCACGGTGAGCGGCAAGTCGCGCGGGTACCTCACCTGCTCGAGAGCCAGTGCCTGCAGATTGCGGTTGGCGATCAGCGGCGCGATGAGATCTTCGATCTGGATGGCCCGCGCTTCAGGCTTGATGATCGGTGCCGATGCCGTAGCGCCGCGCGGCGGGTCTCCAGGTGCGCCTTCGTTGACGACGTGAATCTGGTTGCCGATGGCGCGCACGAGCGGTGCCTGTCGGAGCCTGACGGGCTCGGCGAGACGTTCGCCGACGCTGAGCGTCCACGTCTTGTAGACAATCGATCGCGGCGTCGTCTCGTCATCAACCCACGGCCCGCCGAATGGCCACCCGGTTCCCGTGGCCATGTCCACGCCTATCTTCAATCGGGCCGCCTCGCGAAGCGTGTGGTTCAGCATCGCCATCCACTCCGGCGACAGGTAGGAGATGAAACGAGCTTCCGCACCACGAACGCCGTAGATCGGCGTTACTTCTACGCCGCCGATTCCAGCCGCGGCGAGCGCCTGGAGCTGCGCCGTGATCGACCGGCTGTCGACCGCACTCCCCTGCCACCACCACCGCGTCCAGGGCCTGGTCTCGGCGGCGATAGGCGGCCAGCCGCGCTGACCGCGCTGCGCTGAGAGGGATTGCATCCAGGCTGGCGCCGCCATGAGCAGAAGCACTGCCCCGGCCAAGACGCAGCTCCACCTCATACTGGCAAGGCGTCGATCACCTGCCGCGCCCGTATCGCGCCTCCTCGTCGTAGTACGCGGGAAATCCGACGGCTTTCTTCAGATCCTCGAACTCCATCGTCCCCGCCGGTCGTTCAGATCGCGCCAGGCTGGCGAGCGCCGTTCGCATCGCTTGAATCGACACGTTGAGCAGCGTCAACGGATAGACCGCAATCTTGTAGCCGATAGCTTCGAGGTGCGCTGGCGGCAGAAGCGGAGTCTTGCCCCCCTCGATCAGATTGGCCATTTTGGGACCTTCCACCTCGCTGCAGTATCGACGCATCTCGTCTTCGTCGAGCGGCGCCTCCAGGAAGGTGATGTCGGCGCCCAACTCGCGGAACCGCTGGCAGCGCACGATCGCTTCCTCCAGGCTGACACAGGCGCGCGCATCGGTGCGGGCCATGATCAAGATGCCGCTGCCGGCGTCGCGCGCGTCCACCGCCGCACGGATGCGCGTCAACGCCTCATCGCGACCAACCACGGCCTTTCCCTCCGTGTGTCCGCACCGCTTCGGCGCGACTTGATCCTCGAGCATGATCGCTGCGAAGCCGGCTCTCTCGTAGCCCTGCACCGTCCGCTTGATGTTCTGCGCGCTGCCGAAGCCTGTGTCGCCGTCACCGATAAGCGGAATCGAGACTGCCCGGCATATGTTCTGACCCTGGTCGACGAGCTCGCCGTACGAGATGAGTCCGGTGTCGGGCATGCCGAGCCGTGCCGCCGACACGGCAAACCCGCTCATGAAGCCGAGCTCATATCCGGTTTCTTGAATCAGGCGTGCGGACATCGCGTCGTGGCAGCCGGGCATCACCAGGATTCCGGGCCGTACGAGAAGAGAACGCAGGCGTTCGGCTGGCGTCACGGGGAGCAATCTTAACGCTGACGGAGGCCCGTCGCGCGGTTGTGCCAGACGAGATCGAAAGTGCTCATCGCGATCCAAATTACCGCCTTACGGTGCCCGAGAGTCCATACCGAAAGCCGAGCGGGAGCCCGACGAAGTGTTCTACGTGAGTCTCTCGAACCCCAACGGCGCGACGATAGCCGATAGCCAGGCCGGGGCACCATTCGCAACGACGATAGGTAGAACAAGAACGGGAGGCCGATGCCCTCCCGCCTCTTCCACCCACGGCGGGTCAGGAACTCGAACGTGCCCGTACCTGCGGCGATTGCGAAGGCGATTGCCGCCCCGCTGAGGAGCGAGAGGCCCGG
This sequence comes from uncultured Acidobacteriota bacterium, assembly GCA_963804245.1. Classification (GTDB taxonomy): domain Bacteria; phylum Acidobacteriota; class Vicinamibacteria; order Vicinamibacterales; family 2-12-FULL-66-21; genus CAWDPQ01. The sequence continues at coordinate 93,878 of CAWDPQ010000006.1, read as the reverse complement.
AAACTTGATCAGCATCCAGACGCCGAGCTTGAGATCCACCGACCAGCCGGTCAGCCAGCGGCAGGATCGCTCGTCGCGATCAACTCCTTTGCTGCTTCAGCCCGACTAACCTCCTGTCGCGGTGAGCTTCTTGCGTCGCGTCGTCGACGGACATGAACTTACCGTCGAGGAAGACACCAGTTGTCCTGTCACGCTTGAGGAATTCCAACCAGCGATCTCCGACCTTCAACTCCTGCTTGACCTGTCGGCCGAGATCTCCGTTGTCCGAAAATCGACGACTCCGTCAGCAAAGTCCTCCAATTCCTTCGCTCTCTCCGCGCCGATCCCCTTCGTCATGTAACCGGTACGGCAGAGCGGATTAGAGGCCGGCACGACAAAACCCAAAACGACGGCGGCAAGGAACCCGGCGGCGAACGCGGTCGCAAGCTTCACTTTCATATGACTGCACTCTTGTCGTCTGTCGAACCACGCCTGCGGTCCGTTCACATCCAGCCGACTACCAGGCTCTGACCGGGCCTTTGACCGCGCCGGCGAGCACGGCGTTCCGGACGTCGCCGATGGTAACCAGACCGCTTGGCGCGTGGCCGCCCCACTCGAAGCGAGTCGCGGCCGGTGACCAATGAAAGAGCGCGACCAGCCAGGTGTGGCTCCCGCCGCCGCGCTCGTAGTACACGAGGCAGTGATGATCCGCCGCGCAGCCGGCCGCGACCAATCGACGAATCGGCAACTTCGAAGGACCGACGGCGTCGGTTTTTTGAAACTCGGCTCCGGACTCGGCGATGTCGAGTGTCTGACTGCCGAACAACGTCTGCAGCCCGTCGCGAACACCGAGGGGAAGCCCTGTGATCGAGGTGACAATCTCGAACCGCTCCGCCTTCACGTGCGCCCGCAGCCTACTGGGCAGAGCTGCAGGAACGACCACCTGGTTGGCCATCGCCACCGACCACACGCTCAGGCCGCTGAGGATCAATCCTGCCCGTTTGCGCATCTAATCAGCTCGGAGTGCCGCAACGGGATCCAGTCGCGACGCCCGCCAGGCCGGCAGCAGGGATGCCACCGCTGCGACGATGATCATCGTGGCAACGACGCCGGCGAAAATGGGAACATCTGTTGGCCGCACACCGAACAAGAGCGATGCGATCAGCCGGTTCAGGCCGAAGGACCCGGCCAGTCCAATAACCGCACCGATGCCAGTGATGAGCAGTCCCTCTCTCATCACGTCGGCGAGCACGCGTGATCGATTCGCGCCGAGCGCCATGCGAATGCCGATCTCTGCCCGACGCTCGGCAACGATGGAGGAGACAACCCCATAAGTGCCCACCGCGGCGAGCAGCAGCGCCAGGCCCGCAAAGAGGCCAAGGAGCTGCGCCAGGAAGCGAGGTCGCTGGATGGAATCAGCAAAGACCGCCTCCATATCCTGAAGGCGAACCACCGGCACAGCCGGGTCCATTTCACGGACGACGCGCTCGATCGTGTGTGACAAAGCCACGGGCGCGAGCGTCGTGCGCAATACCACGTGGTTGAGCGGCGCAATCCCCAACCCTGGAGCCGGTTTCGCGATCTGCTGAACTGACATGTAAAGCTCGGTTCCTGTTTCTCGATCGACCCCTCCCTGCTTGACGTCCTTCGCCACACCCACGACGGTAAACCACGGGGGCTGATCGTTGCAGCATGGTCCGGTTCGTTTGACGCGCTGTCCGATTGGGTCTCGTCCTGTCCAGAACGTCTTGGCGAATGTTTCGTTGACGATGGCTACCAGACCCGAGGACGTGGCATCAGTTGGCTGAAAGCTGCGGCCCCGCACGATCGGGATGCCCATCGTTTCGAAATAGTCGGTCAACACGTACTGATAGTAATCAACGATGTGGAACTGCCCTACCGAGGGAGCCGTGGCGTTGGCGTCGGCGACACGAGTATTGTTCTTGATGGCCGGCCGATTCGGCGGCAGCCCAAACATTGCGGTCGCCGCCTCCACGCCGGGCACGGCGCGCAGGACATCAAGGAGGCGCTGGTACGCCTGCACCCGTGGCATTGACCCAGGATAGGTACTGTCCGGCAGGGAGATCGAGAACGTCACGAGGCGCGACTTGTTGAATCCCACCTCGACGTTTGCGAGGTTGTAAACCGTGCGTATGAGTAGACCCGCGCCGATCACGAGCATCACCGCCAATGCGACTTCGGCCACCACCAGGCCGCGCCGCACCTGCCGCCGTACGCCGCCGCTGGCGCCTCTGGTCCCGGCCTGCGTGAGTGCGACGGCCAAACCCTTCACGCCGATGTGGCGAAGCTGCGCCAGCCCGAAGAGCATGCTGGTGGCCATCGCCACGCCACAAGTAAACAGCAGCACGGGGAGATCGACGCTCAACTCGGTCGATCGGGGCAGAGCCGTGGGGTACGCCTGCGTCAGTGTGTGCAGACCGACACGGGCGAGCCACAACGCCAGGGCGCTGCCGGCGATCGACAGCAGTGCCCCTTCGATGATCAACTGTCGCAGGAGACGACTCCGGCTTGCGCCCAGGGCCGTGCGCACCGCGAATTCACGACGGCGTATTGCCGCGCGCGCCAGCAAAAGATTCGCCAGATTGGCACAGGCGATCAGTAGGACCAATCCAGCGGTAGCCTGAAGCATCCAGATCGCGCGGTTGGCAGCGCTGACGATCTGATCGTGGAGGGGTACCATCTGCAGAACATGACCGGCATTGGGGTTCGACGCCCGCGCCGCGGCATCAGCCGGCATGGGAGCAAACATATGATCGGTCACCCCGACCCGTTCGCCCCACTGTTCGTTGAGCGTCTTCAGTTCCGCTTGCGCTATCGCAGCCGTGACCTGGTCTTTCAATCTTCCGATCAGGCGCAGGCCGTGACCCCGACGATCTCCGGGGTTGAGCGGGCTCAACCCCAGCGGCAACCAGATCTCTGTCCGGTTGTCCATGACATCGGCGCCAGGCGGCATGATGCCAATCACTTCGCGGCGCAAGCTGTTCACTTCCACCGTGTGTCCGACGATTGGCTTTCCACCAAACGCGGATTGCCACAACTCGTGCGAGAGAATCGCGACCGGCGGCAGCGGTGCATTAGGATCCGTCCGGTCCGTCTCTCCGCGGCCGAACAACCGTCCCTGCGCAGGCTGCAGGCCGAGAGCGTCGAGCAGATGCTCGTCTACGTTTACCGAACGCACGCGCCGAGCTCTATCATCCGCGGTGAGATTCACTTCGCCCGCGCCCGGCCGAAACGCCCCAATTGCCGCGAATGATCGGTTGGCGGCGCGAAACTCGAGGTACTCGGGTGCCGATAACGGAATCGGTGCAGAGCCGAGCGCGGGGAATTGTGTGGTCACATACATCAACCGCTCGGACTGCGGATACGGCAGGGGCCGCAGGATGACACCGGAGACGACTGAGAAGATCGCGGCGTTCACCCCGATGCCGAGGGCCATGGTGAGAACAGCGACAGTAGAGAAACCTGGGGCGCGGATCAGCACGCGCGCGGCAAAGCGGACATCCTTGCAGGCATTCTCGAACCACGTCGCGATCACCGCGTCGAGCGCCCGCTCTCGGTACGCCCGAGGGTTGCCGAATCGCGTCCTGGCATTACGCCGCGCCTGCTCCGCCGTCAACCCCTGTCTGCGCTCTTCTTCCTCGATAAGGGCGACATGCGTGTCCAGTTCCTGTCGAAGGTCGTCATCCATGCGCGACCGCCGCACGACATTCAACAGCCTGCGAAGTGGTGACATGATGGCCTCTCACGCGAAGCGCAACGCCTTGGCGACCGCCTCGGTCAGCTGCAGCCAGCGTCGCTCCTCTTCTGCGAGTTGCCGCCGGCCGACTTGTGTGATCGTGTAGAAACGCGCCTTCCGTCCGGTATCCGTCAACGCCCACTCCGCGCGAAGCCATTTTTCGTGCGTCATGCGTTGCAGAGCCGGGTATAGCGACCCCTCTTCGATTCGCAAACGATCGTCTGTCGCCTGGTGGATTCGTTGCGCGATCGCGTACCCATGCTGCGCACCGCCGCGAGCCAGGATGTTGAGAATCAGCAGGTCGAGCGTGCCCTGCAGTCGGTCGTTCGTGTGTTTGGGCATATCAACAGCCAGCTATGGATAGCTGGCGGCAGTATCAGCGTAACGCTGATGGTTGTCAACCGCTTGGTCGACGCGATGTCAGCTTATTAGGAACGAACGAGCGGAAGTGAGTGAGCCACGCGAACGTGCGCCTTCGCCTTCGATGAATCGAGCTCGGGCTCCGGCGCGACAGCCTTGCCGGAAATGGGGCGTGTCTGAGCGAGTGAGCGAGAGAGCGTGGTCGGAAAATCGACGGGCGAAGCCCACGAAAAAATTGGCCCGCCTTCGCGGCTACGCCGCCCAAGGCGAGTGGAGAGGCTCAAACTAGTGCGAATGATTGCGTAGCGAACGAGCGAAAGCGAGTGAGCCACGCGAACGGAGCGCGCCGACGAAGCGGCGCGCGAGAGAGCGTGTAAGGGGTCCGGGGACGAAGTCCCCGGATCAAAATTGGTCGGGGCGAGTGGATTCGAACCACCGACCCCTCGGTCCCGAACCGAGTGCTCTACCAGGCTGAGCCACGCCCCGACATCAAGCGTGAACGCCTATTCTACCTCAACCTCCGACGCCAGCGATAGCTCGCGTATCGCGGCAAACGCCGCGTGATCCGTCAGATCGGGCTGGAGCGGCGTCACCGACACGTAGCCGTCATTGACCGCCTGATAGTCCGAGCGGTCGTGCGGCTCCCAGTTGTTCTGTCCTTCCTCGATCCAGTAGTACGCCTTGCCCCGGGGATCGATGCGCTCGTCGACGACGGTGACGTGATTGCGGCGCGCCTGGACGGTCAGACGGAAGCCCTTCGGACGTCCGAGGGGCACGTTGATGTTGATGAACGTGCGTGAAGGCAGTCCATGGCGGAGCACGGCTTCGGCGACGTGCGCAGCAGCGGCCGCGGCGGGGCCGAAATCGAACGGGTCCGCCGTGCGTTCCAGCGAGACGGCGAGACTCGGGATACCGAGCAGCGCGCCCTCCAGCGCGCCGGCGACGGTCCCCGAGTACGTCACGTCGTCGCCGAGGTTGTAGCCTCGGTTGATGCCGGACGCGACGAGATCCGGACGCGCGCCGAGTATCTTCGCGATGGCGATGTTGACGCAGTCGGTTGGGGTGCCGTCGACTTCGTACACGCGGGGGTCGAGCCGTTCGAAGCGCAGCGGTCGGCGCAGCGTCAGCGCGTGTCCGATGGCGCTGGCCTCGAGGTGCGGCGCCACGATCGTCACTTCGCCGAGCCGTTCGAGAGCACGGCCCAGCGCGTGGATCCCTTCGGACCTCACGCCATCGTCATTGGTTACCAGTATGCGCATGTATCAGCTGGATCCGCTTGCGCTCGCAGGCGAGCCTGGGGAGAAGAGAAAGTATAGCAGCACGGTCGCCACACCGGCGAGCACGGCACCGGTGTAGAACGCCGCCGGTGGCGACACCCGCGTCCAGATGGCGCCGAACAGCAAGCTCGCCACGAGGCTGCCGAAGCCGAGCACAGCGTTGTAGATTCCGAAGGCTGTTCCTCTGATCTCGGCCGGGGCGAGATCGGCGACCCACGCCTTTTCCACGCCTTCCGTCAACCCGAAGTAGAGGCCGTACGTGAGGAACGCGGCGATCACGACGGCGGGGTTTTCGAACGCACCGAATGCACCATACACACCGGCATACAAGAGCCAGCCAAGGGCAATCAGCATGCGCCGGCCGAAACGATCCGACAGTGCGCCACCGATGACCGAAGAGATCGACTTCACGACGTGAATCGCCGACCAGAGAAGCGGAATCCAGAACGCGGCAACGCCGAGGTCTCCCATGCGCAGGAGCAGGAACGCGTCGCTGGCGTTGCCGAGACTGAAGACGAAAATTATCGCGAGCGCGCGGTACAAACTGCCTGGCAAACGCGTGGAGGATGTGTTTGGAGCCGGTTCGACGCCTGTCGTCCGATCACCGTGTGCCAAGCTGGCCGACGAATTGGGCGCTCCCGCAGGTCGCGGCGCAGCCTCTGGCACTCGAAACAGGATGAGCATGACGATGATCCCCGGGATGATCGTCAGGGTAAATAGTGTGCGGTATGCGTCCGGATAGGAGAACAGAAAGGCCGACGCCGCAAGCGGGCCAACGACTGCGCCTGCGTGATCCATGGCGCGGTGGAAGCCGAACACGCGGCCGCGATTCTCGGAGGTTGCGAAAACCGCCAGCATCGCGTCGCGCGGGGCGCCGCGGATGCCTTTGCCCAGTCGGTCGATGAACCGCAGCGCGAGCACCTGCATCCAGCTCGTGGCCGCGCCGATGAAGGGCCGCATGGCAGACGACAGGCCATATCCGGCAATCACCAGCCGCTTCGGCGCCCCCGTCCTGTCGGCCAGCCGGCCCGACCAGATCTTGAGCACGCTGTTGGCTGCTTCCGCCACGCCTTCGATGACGCCGAGAGACATCGCACCCGCGCCGAGCACCCGCGTCAGGAACAACGGCATCAGCGGATAGATCATCTCGCTGGCGGTATCGGTGAAGAAGCTGACCCATCCCAGCAGCCAGACTGGTCGTGGCAGGTCGAATCGTTTGGCAGGGGCCGTCACAAGGAAAACACGGTGGTCAGAGAGGCCCTCATTATAATTGCGGGAGGTGCCTGGTCCGTTCGACGCCGTCCTCGTGATCGCTTTTGGTGGCCCCGGCGGTCCCGCGGACGTCATGCCCTTCCTCGAAAACGTCGTGCGCGGCCGCCGCGTACCGGCGTCGCGTCTGCACGAAGTCGCCGAGCACTATGCGCTTTTCGGCGGCGTATCCCCCATCACCGAGCTGACCCGCCGCCAGGTTGCAGGGCTCGAGTCGAGGTTGCGGGACGCTGGACTCGCACTACCTGTCTACATGGGGATGCGCAACTGGCATCCCTTCATCGGCGACACACTCGCGCAGATGTCTCGCGCCGGCATACGCCACGCCGTCGGTTTCATCGCCGCGCCGCACCGCAGTTACTCGAGCTGCGAGCAGTATCGGGAAAATGTTCGTGACGCGCGCGCTGCGCAGCGGCTGGCCGGCATGCCGGACGTCGCGACCACGTTCGTAGACGACTGGCACGCGCACCCGGACTACGTGGCCGCGTGCGCGGAGCAGACGTGCGCGGCCATTGCAACCCTCCCGCCCGACCTGCGACCGGCAGCGGCCTTGATCTTCACGGCGCACAGCATTCCCGAGTCACAGGCGATTCGCTATCCCTACCACGCACAGTTCGAAGAGACCGCGCGCCTGGTTCAGGACATGGTCGAGCGAGCGGACGGCGTGCGGCGTCAGAGCGCCTGCGTCTATCAGAGCCGCAGTGGGCGGCCCGAAGATCCCTGGCTTGGACCTGACGTCTCCGAATATCTGATCGAGGCCCGCAAGGCCGGACTGCAGGCGGCGGTGCTCTGCCCCATCGGATTCGTCTGCGACCATGTCGAGATCCTCTTCGACCTCGACGTGGAAGCGGCCGCAACGTGCCGTGAGATCGGCCTGCCAATGGCCCGCACTGCAGCCGTGAACGATCATCCGCGGTTTCTCAACATGATGACCGATGTGGTTCTGCGTGACGTTGCGCCGATACGAGCGAGGACGGCCGCTGGAGATAGTCAAAGTGTGACGAAGAGGTGGTGGGCTTCGGACTGCCTCCGTCGCAGCCCCGGGGCTGCAAAAAACAAGATCTGACCCCTACGCACCAACTTTCGTCTCCGGTTCGTCGTCCTACAAAGCGTCAGCGCGGTGCTGTCGGCGGTTTACATTCTTAACAAGTGGACCTGTGCTCCAAACGCCGGGACGTGTGACAATTCCCCGTCAGTCACCAACTCGCGAGGGTTCTGATATGCGCATCAAAATCGGCCCGTCCGAAATTGCTCTCAGCGGTCTCGTCGCCATTGCCGTCACCCTATTGACGGGCACGGCGGTGGCGCAGGAGCGAATCGTCATTTCCGGTCCAGGCGAGGCCGTAGGCCAGATGCCGGGCATGCCCGGCTCGCGACCGGCAAAGACAGGCTCGGGTCGCATCGTCGGACGGATCGTTGCGGCGGAAACAGGCACGCCACTCCGGCGCGCGCAGGTGCGCATCACCGGCCCGGATATTGGATCGAAAGCGGCGCTGAGCGACGCGCAGGGACGCTACGAGTTCAAGGACCTTCCCGCCGGGCGATTCACGCTGAGCGCGTCGAAAGCCGGATACGTGAACATTCAGTACGGACAGAACCGACCCTACGAGTCCGGTCGCCCGATTGAATTGGCCGAGAAGCAGGTGATCGACAAGGCCGACATCAGCATGCCGCGCGGCAGCGTCATTTCCGGCCGCATCGTCGACGAGTTCGGCGAGCCCGTTGCCGATGCCATGGTGGCGGCCATGCGCCAGACATGGGCCGCCGGGCGGCGCCGGTTCGTGCCGGCCGGGCGTCCAGGTCAGACCAACGATCTTGGACAGTTCCGAATGTATGGGTTGCCGCCGGGCGATTACTACGTCAGCGCGACTCTTCGCAATGCGGAAATGATGATGTTCGACATCATGGGCGCGCAAGGCGGCCCTACGGGCTCAACTCCCACGTCGGGATATGCGCCCACCTACTTCCCTGGCACCGCGTCACCAACCGAAGCGCAGAAAGTCACGTTGGTGGTCGGCCAGGAGGCGCAGCAGACCGACTTCGCCTTGCTGCCGGTGAGGTTGTCCCGAGTGGCAGGCGTCGTCATGTCGTCCGACGGTAAGCCCGTCGAGAATGCGATGGTGAACCTGGTGCCGCTCAGCCGCACGGGCGACATCGGAATGATGATGATGGCCTCGTCCTCGCGCACGACGAAGGAAGGACATTTCACCGTCAACGGCGTGGCGCCGGGTGAATACACACTGAACGCGCGCTCGATGCGCATCACCACGGATGGCGGCGGCGGCGACTTCATGTTCGCCGCCAGATTTGGCGGCCCGGTGGCGACGATGGGGAGTTTGCCGCGATGCCGCTGGCGGTGGCCGGTGAGGATCTGGCGAATGTCATGGTCGTCACCTCCAAGGGAGCCACGGCGGTCGGTCGCCTCTCGTTCGAGGGTGGCAGCAAACCGGTTCTCGCAGGTACGCGGGTGAACGCCATACCCGCCGACCCGTCGGACGGTCCGATGATGGTTGGTGGAAGCGGCGCTGCTGCAAAAGACGACGGTACTTTCGAATTGAAGGGACTGGCTGGCCAACGACTGATTCGCGTGGCCAATCTGCCTGCCGGATGGATGCTCAAGAGCGTGCACCTGAATGGCAAGGACATCACGGACAGCGGCGCCGAATTCAAGAGCGGCGAACATGTCACCAATCTGGAAGTCGTCGCGACCTCGAGGGTGACCGAAGTCAACGGCGCCGTCACCGCGTCGAATGGCGAGCCGGTGAAGGACTACACGGTCGTCGTGTTCTCCGACGATCCCGAGCAGTGGGCGTTGCCGATGTCCCGCTGGGTCAGCGGCGCAAGGCCGGATCAGGATGGACGGTTCAAGATTCGGAGCATGCCGTCGGGAAGCTACTACGCGATTGCGCTCGATTACGTCGAGGCGGGCGCATGGTCGGATCCCGAGCTGCTCGAACGTTTGAAGACACGAGCCAACCGCTTCACGCTCGGGGACGGTCAGACCGCAACCATGGATCTCAAGCTCGTCGACATCGCGCCTTGAGGTGAGATTACGAGAAGTTTCACAGGACATAAGGAGTTCAAGAGTCTAAAGTTTCTCCTGATCTTCTGGACTCCTGTCAAAAACCTCCTGATCTCGCTCGTTTATTCCGTCAGCAGCTCCTGCGCCTCGTCTGACATGTCGTCCTCGTGCTGCACCGGGCCTTTCCGGCGCGCGATGAGATACGCCACGCCGAAGATCACGGCGATGAGGCCGAACGACAGCCACTTGTTCACCTCGAAGTGGACCACGCCGATCGAGTGCAGGTACTCGATGAACAGCTTGAGGCCTACCCAGGCGATGATGATGAACGCGGCATCGACGAGCGTCGGATACTGACGCACGATCGTCAGCAGCTTGCCGATCACCAGCCGCATGGCGACGATGCCGAGGAGGCCGCCGGTCAAGACCACCCATGTCTTGCGCGACATCGCCACGGCAACCAGGATGGAATCGACCGAGAACGCGATGTTGACGAGCTCGACCTTCACCACGGTTCCCCACAGCGGCGACAGCCCCATCCAGTGCTTTGCGGGCTTCGGCTTGCTGCGCTGGTCGGCGCTGCCGCTCGCGAAGAAGTGGTTGTAGGTGAGGTACACGAGATAGAGCCCGCCCAGCAGCTTGACCCAGCCGACCTTGATCAGGTACGTCGCCAGAAGCGTCGCCATGATGCGAAACGCGAACGCCCCGACCAGCCCATATTTGAGTGCCTTTTTCTGATCGACGCGTCGCAGCCCCAGGATCATCACCGCCAGCACCAGGGCGTTGTCGGCGCTCAGCAATCCTTCGAGAATGACGAGGAGACCAATGGTGACGAGATCTTCGGCCTGAAAAATCATTCAGCAGATATCCAGCCTTGACACGGGGCGTATCAATTTCTATGTTTGGATCAAGGAACAGGAGAACCAGCGAAACCCGTTCCGCGGTAACTATGGCAATCGAACCTGAGCTTTACTTTATCAGCATGGCCGCACGCCTGCTCGATATGCACCCGCAGACGCTGCGGAAGTACGAGCGCCTGGGCCTGGTGCGGCCGACCCGGACGATCGGCAGCATGCGCGTCTATTCCAACGATGAACTGGAACGGCTTCGCCTGATCAAGCACCTCGTGGAAGAAGCAGGCGTGAACCTTGCCGGTGTGCAGCGGCTGCTGACCATTGCCGAGGCGGTTCAGCGGATCCGGCCGCTTATCAGCGATGACGAGTCAATCTCGGATGCTCGCCGGCGCCTGACGCGGGAGATCGCGCGCATCGGCGCGATGGCCGGACTCTGATGGAATTCAAGGACTATTACCAGACGCTCGGCGTCTCCAAGTCGTCCACAGAGAAGGAGATTAAGCAGGCGTTCCGCAAGCTCGCCCGCAAGTTCCATCCGGACGTGAATCCCGGCGACAAGTCGGCGGAATCACGGTTCAAAGAGATCAACGAAGCATACGAAGTGCTCGGCGACGCGGACAAGCGGCGGAAGTACGACGAGCTCGGCGCCAACTGGCGAATGTACGAGCAGGCGCAGCAGCAGGGGCAGCCCTTCCCTGGCGGTTCCCCGTTCGGCTCCGGCGCTCCCGGCCAGGGAGGCGCGTGGACGATCAACATGGGTGGCGGTTCCGGCGGCTACCGCACCATGTCCGCCGAGGAAATGCAGGAGCTCTTCGGAAACGAGGATCCGTTTTCTGATTTCTTCCGGACGTTCTTCGGCGGCGGTGGCGGTGCTCGTGAGACGGGGCGCGGCCGTGGCCGTTCGCGGACACAGAAGGGGCAGGACATCGAGCACGAAGTCGAGCTGACGCTCGAAGAGGCGTATCACGGCGCCACGCGGCGGATGTCGATCAAAGAAGGCGGACATGCGCGGAGCGTGGACGTCAGGATCCCGGTTGGCGTGAAAGAGGGTTCGCGGGTTCGCGCCGCCGGCGAAGGTGCATCAGGGTCGAATGGGGGTGCTGCCGGCGATCTCTACCTGCGCGTTCGCGTGCGGCCGCACCCGGTATTCGAACGGCGCGGTGACGATCTGCACACGCACGTGGCCGTGCCGGTGACCACTGCGGTGCTCGGCGGCGAAGCGCAGGTGCCGACAGTCTCTGGTTCGGTTCGCCTCAAGATCCCTGAAGGCACGCAGAACGCCCAGGTCTTTCGTTTGAAGGGGCACGGAATGCCGAAGATCGGGAAGCCCGACGATCGGGGCGACATGTATGCGACGGTAGACGTTCAACTGCCGCGCACACTCAGCAAAGATCAGCGGCAGCACTACGAGGCTCTGGCAAAAATGGAAGGTCGCCCGTAGCGCGGAGCTTCAGCTCCGCGTCGCGTGGCTAAAGCCCCGCGGTACGGGTGAGGGCAAAAGTCGAAGGCAATCTGATGGACATCAACAAATACACAGAAAAAGCTCAGCAAGCAATCCTGGCGGCACAGCAGCTGGCGGATCGCGAAGGCCATCCCGAGATCTTGCCCGAACACCTGCTGCTCACGCTCCTCGAGCAGAAGGACGGCATCGTCCCGGAGATTGTCCGGAAGATGAATGCCGACCCGTCCGCCGTGGCGGCGCTGGTGCGCGCTGAGGTGGAACGCCTGCCCCGTGCGCACGGCGGCTCGCAGGTTGGCCTTTCCGCGCGGCTGCGCAAGGTGACCGATGCCGCGGAACAGGAAGCTGAACGGCTGAAGGACGAATACGTCAGCACCGAACACCTGTTCGTCGCCATCGCATCGGAAGGCAGCAGAGCCCCGGGGGCACGGATTCTCGAGCAGCGAGGTATCACTCGCGACAGCATCCTGCAGGCGCTGACGTCGATACGCGGCTCGCAGCGTGTGACCAGTCAGAATCCTGAGTCCACGTATCAGTCGCTCGAACGTTACGGTCGCGATCTCACGGAGCTCGCGCGGAAGGGCAAGCTCGATCCGGTCATCGGCCGCGACGAGGAGATCCGGCGTGTGATCCAGGTCCTTTCCCGGCGCACGAAAAACAACCCGGTGCTCATTGGCGAGCCCGGCGTCGGCAAGACCGCCGTCGTCGAAGGACTTGCCCAGCGTATCGTCCGCAACGACGTACCCGAAGGCTTGAAGAACAAGAAAATCGTCGCGCTCGACATGGGATCGCTCGTCGCCGGCGCCAAGTATCGCGGCGAGTTCGAAGAACGCCTCAAGGCGGTTCTCAAAGAAGTAACGGATGCCGAAGGCCAGGTGATCCTCTTCATCGACGAGCTGCACACCGTGGTTGGCGCAGGTGCCGCCGAAGGGGCGATGGATGCGGCCAACATGCTCAAGCCCATGCTGGCGCGCGGCGAGCTCCACATGATCGGCGCCACGACACTGGACGAGTATCGGAAGCACATCGAAAAGGATGCGGCGCTGGAACGGCGCTTCCAACCTGTGCAGGTCGGCGAGCCGACCGTGGAGGACACGATCAGCATCCTCCGCGGACTGCGCGAGCGATACGAGATTCACCACGGCGTGAAAATCAAGGATTCGTCGCTCGTCGCGGCCGCGGTGCTCTCGCAGCGTTACATCACGGATCGGTTCCTTCCTGACAAAGCGATCGATTTGATCGACGAGGCCGCCGCCCGTCTTCGCATGGAGATCGATTCGATGCCAGCCGAGCTGGACGAAGTCGAGCGGCGCATCATGCAGCTCGAGATCGAGCGCGAAGCACTGCGCAAGGAGCGTGACAAGGCGTCGAAGGAGCGGCTGCAGAGGATCGAAAAGGAGCTCGCCGATCTCAAGGAAGAGAAATCGCATCTTGCCGCGCACTGGCATCAGGAGAAGGAATCAATCCAGGTCACACGGAGGTTGAAGGAAGAGCTCGAACAGGTGCGCATGGAGATGCAGCGCGCCCAGCAGGCGGGCGACTACGCCAAGGCCTCCGAGCTGCAGTACGGCAAGCTCCCTGAGATCGAACGGCGCATTCGGGAGCAGGAAGCCAAGCTCGGCGATCTGCAGAAGAACAAGCGAATGCTGAAGGAAGAAGTGGACGAGGAGGATATCGCCTCAGTCGTCAGCCGCTGGACGGGGATTCCTGTCAGCCGTCTGATGGAAGGAGAAATCCAGAAGCTGCTGCGCATGGAAGAGCGTCTTCACCAGCGCGTCGTCGGTCAGGACGAGGCGATCACCGCCGTCGCCAACGCCATCCGCCGCGCTCGTGCCGGGCTCCAGGATCCCAATCGTCCCCTCGGGAGCTTCATCTTCCTCGGTCCGACGGGTGTCGGGAAGACGGAGCTCGCGCGCGCGCTCGCGGAATTCCTCTTCGACGACGAGCACGCGATGATCCGCATCGACATGTCGGAGTACCAGGAGAAGCACACGGTCTCGCGGCTGCTTGGCGCGCCTCCGGGCTACGTCGGCTACGAGGAGTCGGGACAGCTCACCGAGGCGGTCCGACGACGTCCCTACTCCGTCGTCCTGTTCGACGAGATCGAGAAGGCGCATCCCGAGGTTCTCAACGTGATGCTGCAGCTCCTCGACGACGGGCGGCTGACGGATGGCAAGGGACGGACGGTCGATTTCAAGAACAGCGTCGTGATCATGACGTCGAACGTGGGCAGCCACTTCATCGCAGAAGCTGTCATGCAGGCGGCGGCCAAGGGAACGGCGTCACATCTCGACGAAGGGACGAGACGCCTGGTCATGGATGCCTTACGGGAGCATTTCCGTCCCGAGTTCCTCAATCGTGTGGACGAGATCATCGTGTTCCATGCGCTCGGCCGCGAGCATTTGCGCCAGATCGTCGACATTCAGCTGCGCGGTCTCATAAAACGGCTCGAGGATCGGAAGATCCGGTTCGAGGTCACGGATCGCGCGAAGGACCTGTTGATCGAGGACGGCTACGACCCGACCTATGGCGCACGTCCCCTCAAACGGACCATTCAGCGCGAGATCCTGGACCCGCTGGCGATGCGGGTGCTGCAGGGGGACTTCGTGGAGGGTGACGTCGTCCGGATCGATGCCCCGGGCGGGGAAATTGCTTTCGAGAAAATGAAGAGCTTCCAGCCCGCGTAGAATCAGCAAATGGCCGAGCAGACGCCGAACAAACCGACCAACCGCCGCAGCGGCGACCGCCGCGTCGGGCCGCGGTCCGCCCCGGGGTCGGCAATGTGGTACGTGCTCGGCGTCATGCTGCTGCTGGCCCTCGGACAGGCGTTCTTCTCCTCGATGTATTCGGGCAAGTCCGTTCCCTACAGCGAGTTCAAGACCCTCGTTCGCGACGGAAAGGTTCAGGAGCTGGTCGTGGCCGAGGATCGAATCCGCGGCACGCTGAAAGGAGCGGGAGACGCCCGAGCGCGGGCGTTCAACACCGTCCGCATCGAGGATCCCAAGCTCATCGAGGATCTCGAGAAGTACGGCGTCGAGTACACGGGTGAGGTCGCCAGCCGCTGGATCGGCGAGGTCCTCAGCTGGGTAATTCCGCTCATATTCCTGGTGGCGCTGTGGAGTTTCTTCTTCCGGCGCATGGGCGGCGCGGAAGGCGGCGTCATGTCTTTCGCCCGCAGCCGGGCGAAGATTTACGCCGACGATGACGTCAAGGTGCGCTTCAACGATGTGGCCGGCGTCGACGAGGCGGAAGAAGAGCTACGCGAGATCGTCGAGTTCCTGAAGAATCCGAAGAAGTACACGAGCATCGGCGGACGGATTCCGAAGGGGGTCTTGCTCGTTGGTCCTCCCGGCACCGGCAAGACGCTGTTAGCTCGTGCCGTCGCCGGCGAAGCCAAGGTTCCCTTTTTCAGCCTGAGCGGGTCCGAGTTCGTCGAAATGTTTGTGGGCGTCGGCGCCGCTCGGGTAAGGGATCTTTTTGCGCAGGCGGAGGGCAAGGCTCCCTGTATCGTCTTCATCGACGAGCTCGACGCGCTGGGGAAAGTCCGCATCCAGACGCCGATGGGCAGCCACGAGGAACGCGAGCAGACGCTCAATCAGCTGCTCGCCGAGATGGACGGCTTCGACGGGCGCAAGGGCGTCATCATCATGGGGGCCACCAACCGTCCGGAAGTCCTGGATCCCGCCCTGCTCCGCCCCGGCCGCTTCGACCGGCAGGTTCTGGTGGATAAGCCCGACGTTCGCGGCCGCGAGGAGATTCTCCGTATCCACGCCAAGAATGTGAAGGTCAACGACAACGTCGATCTGAAGGTCGTTGCGCAGCGGACGGCTGGATTTGCCGGTGCCGATCTGGCAAACCTCGTCAACGAAGCGGCGTTGCTGGCGGCCCGGCGCGACAAGCCGGCCGTGGACATGAAGGATTTCGACGAAGCCATCGATCGCTTGATTGCGGGGCTCGAGAAGAAGCGCGTCATGAGCGACAAGGAACGCCGCATCGTGGCCTACCACGAGTCAGGCCACGCGATCGTGGCTACCGTGCTCCCGGGATTGGATCCGGTGCACAAGATCTCGATCGTTCAGCGTGGATTCGGCGCTCTCGGCTACACGATGCAGCTGCCGCTCGAGGATCGATACCTGATGACGCGGCAGGATCTGCACAGCCAGCTCGCCGTGTTGCTCGGCGGCCGCAGCGCCGAGGAGATCGCGTTCGGCGAGATCTCGACCGGCGCGCAGAACGATCTGCAAAGGGCGACTGATATTGCGCGGGCGATGGTCACCGAGTTCGGCATGAGCGACGAGCTCGGCGCCGTCAACTACAACGGACACAAGCGCGGCATGTTCCTCGACAATCCGTTCGCCCAGGAACGCGGTAACTACGCCGAAGACACCGCGCAGAAAATCGACGCAGAGGTAAAAAGGATCCTGACGGAAGCACACAACGAGGCGCGACGGGTGCTGCGCGGTCGCCGCGACACTCTCGATGCCCTGTCGCTCCGCCTGCTCGAGAAGGAAGTCATCGAGTCCGAGGAGCTGATGTCGATTATGGGCCCGGTGCCGCCGAAAGATCCGGATGCCGTTCCGCCGGAGATCCCGCCCCCTGGTCCACGCCTGGACACCTGAACGCTATAGCGAATGGTCGGGTCTCTTCTCTTCGCAGCGTGCGTAATCGCTCAGACGCTGCCTCCGGCGGGAGCGCCCCGCGATGAGCGCGATGCGGATCTGAAGAGCGGGACTGCGATTGTCAGCGGCCGAGTCACCGATGCCGAGACCGGCGATCCGCTCGCTCGAGTGACCGTCAGCCTGACCCTGCCTCGGTACGCGCGCGCAGTTGGACACCAAGACCAGACGCAGACGGCGGCATTCCAGTTCCGGCGTCTGCCGGCCGGAACATACTCGGTCATCGGCGGATCCAACCAGGCAGCGGACCACGCATCGCCCTGCGGGATACCGGACCGTGATTGCGGGAAGTCCGCCTGGCAATGCATTCGACCATTGAGCTTGCGCGACGGCGAGGTGTTCGACAAAGCCTATATCGCGCTGCCTCGGGGACTTTTGTCATCAGCGCGCGCGTCGATCGACGAGGACGGCGCGCCGATCGCCGACATGCTGGTCAATGCGGACGCGTTCGACGGCCGTGCCGGCTTTCAACACGGTCGCGCAGCACGGACGACCGCGGAGCCGTCCGGCTCTGGGGTTACTCGCAGGGAACCTACAAGTGTGCGCGACTCCCCGAGCTCCGGGCCGAATCGTCAGGAGGTGGAGGGCTTCGTTCGAACCTGCTCATCCGCTGCCACGTTCCCGAACGGCGAGGCGCAGCCGGTCCGGTGGTCACAACGGGGACCCTCCGGAAGTCGAGATCCGCTTCGCCACAGCCGTCTCTTCCGCATCAGCGGCGTCGTCATCGACGCGTCGGGTCAGCCTGCGCCAACGCCATTGTTTCCCTCGTCATTCTCGACAGCGGTCGGCACCTCAGGCCACAACATTCAGAACGATGGCGGTAACTTCAGCGTTGGCGGGATCGCGCCCGGCACCTACTTCATCAAAGCCGAGCTCCCGTATGCGGCCGATCCAGACGACAAAACGAGGCCGATTCGGTCTACGCCATGGTGACGTGCAATCGACGGACGTCGAGAATCTGGTCGTCGCCATGTCGTGCCGCCGATCGTATCCGTGGGCGCCTCGTCTTCGAAGGGGGCGCGCCGCCGGATCCGCGGTCGATCGACATTCGCGCGCAGGCCCGCGACGCGGAACGTTCGCCATGGCCATGGCGCGATCCGGTGCGACATCAACCGTGAAGGCGGATCTGATCCTTCGAGCTGGACGGCCTCTGTCGGACCGAATACACTGCAGGTCATCGCGCCGCCTGAGTGGGTCGTGAAATCGGTGAAATATGGGGGCCAGGAGCGAGCTGAACATCCCGACCGAATTCAAGGCCCACGGCGATCCCTCAGCGCTCGAGGTCGTGCTGACGAATCGTCCTGCCAAACTCGATCGCCAGCGTGCTCGAGCGACACAGGGACAACCGATGGAGACGCGCGCGTCCTGCTCTTCCCGGCGGACCCGACGTCAGTGGGACGGCAGCGGCGTCAACAGAGCAGTGTGGAGGTCTTGGCATGCTGCGGGAGGACACGTACGAATTCGCGGGTCTCAGACCGGCCGAGTATCTGCTGGCGGTTCTCCCGGACGGCGCCGCCTTTCAGGATCACGACCGCCGGCCACTCGAGGAGCTCTCGAAGCACGCCGAACGGATCACGCTGTTCGAGGGAGAACTGCGGACGATCAACTAACACAGTCGATATTGCCGTAGACGCATAGCCCGGAGCACGCTACCCCATCTTCTGCATCGACGAGAGGAAGTCGCTGTTCGACTTGGTCTTGCCCATCTTGTCGAGCAACAGCTCCATCGCTTCGACCGCGGAGAGCGGGTTGAGGACCTTGCGCAGCACCCAGACGCGATTGAGATCTTCCTTCGGCAGCAGGAGTTCTTCCTTGCGCGTGCCGCTCTTCTGCATGTCGATCGACGGGAACACGCGCTTGTCGGTGAGCTTGCGATCGAGGTGGATTTCCATGTTGCCGGTGCCCTTGAACTCCTCGAAGATCACGTCGTCCATGCGGGAGCCGGTGTCGATGAGGGCGGTGGCAATGATGGTGAGCGAGCCGCCCTCTTCGATGTTGCGGGCGGCGCCGAAGAAGCGCTTGGGCTTCTGCAACGCGTTCGAGTCGAGACCGCCCGACAGGACCTTGCCCGACGGCGGTATCACCGAATTGTAGGCGCGCGCCAGACGCGTGATGGAGTCGAGCAGGATCAGCACGTCCTTCTTGTGCTCGACCAGGCGTTTGGCCTTTTCGATGACCATCTCGGCGACCTGCACGTGGCGCTGCGCGGGCTCGTCGAACGTCGATGAAATGACTTCTCCCTGCACCGAGCGCTGCATGTCCGTCACTTCTTCAGGCCGCTCGTCGATGAGCAGGACGATCAGGAACACTTCCGGGTGATTCTTGGCCACTGACTGCGCGATGCTCTGCAGCAGCATCGTCTTGCCCGTGCGCGGTGGAGCGACGATGAGGCCGCGCTGACCCTTGCCGATGGGCGTCATCAAATCCATGACGCGGCCGGACAAGTTGTCGGACGCAGTCTCGAGTGTGAGCTTTTCCTGCGGATAGAGCGGCGTCAGGTTCTCGAAAAACAGCTTGTCGCGCGCCTGCTCGGGCGCTTCGAAGTTGACCGCCTCGACCTTGATGAGCGCGAAGTAGCGCTCCCCTTCCTTCGGCGGGCGGATCTGTCCCGAGACCGTGTCACCGGTCTGGAGATCGAATTTCCTGATCTGCGATGGCGAGACGTAGATGTCGTCCGGACCGGGCAGGTAGTTGTAATCCGGCGCACGGAGGAAGCCGAAGCCGTCGGGCAGCACCTCGAGGACGCCTTCCGAGAAGATGAATCCGCTCTGCTCCGTCTGCGCCTTGAGGATCTGGAAGATCAGCTCCTGCTTCCGCATGCCGGTGGCGCCGGCGACGTTCAGGTCTTTGGCGATCTGCGTGAGCTGCTGAATGCTCTTGTCTTTCAGATCTGTGATGTTGAGTCCGTGTCCCCTCCGGCCCTGACCCTGGCCCTGGCCCTGCCCTTCCCTCTCGGCGGCGCGCGGGGCAGACGGCGCTGCGGGAGCGGCTTCGGCCGGTGCGGGCTGTGGGGCGGGCGGAGCCGCCTGCGCCGGCGGTGACGCGGGCGGAGCCTCGGATTCCGTCACCTGTGCGACGGCCTCGGGAGGTGAAGGATTGGCTTGCGCCACCGCCTGATCGGCGGCCTGGCGCGCTGACGTGCGCTTGTTGTTCTGTGGCATTGAGTCTGCCGGCGTTCTCGATTCGGTTAGCCGATGGTGTTGATGTTGATGTCTCTGCTAGATGCAGAACGGGCGGAGCGCCCGCGTGAGTGCTGAGGAAATCTCGTGAAGATTCAAGTGCGAGTATAGGCGCCTCAAGAGTGGGTGTCAATCCGGGGGATCTGTTTCTTGCGCGGTTGTGTCAAAAGAAGGACAACCGCGCAAGAAACAGATCTGACCTCTAGAAACGCGACGGACTCTCCCCTATCGTGATGATGCTGCACAGCTGGGTCGTTTTCACGCCCAGCTCGCGTGCACGCGCCAGGACTTCCGGCGCGTCGGCCCCGGGGTTCAGCCAGACCTCCGCGATACCTTTCCTGGCGATCTCGTCCATGACCCGTACGCCCACCGATGGCTGCACGTACAGCGTCGCGAGATCGATGGGACCGGGGACGTCCAGCACGGACCGGTACGCCTGCAGGCCCTCCACCTCACGGTCGTGGGGGTGGATCGGAATCACCGTGTAGCCACGCTTCGCAAAAGCGCGAACCGCCTTATTCCCGAATTTGCCGCGATTGCGCGAGGCGCCGATGACAGCCACTGTTTGGGACATCGCCCGGTTTCGCTCCCCTACTCGATGCGGATCTCTCGAGTAATTGTACCCAAGTCGACGATCCCCTCGCGCAGCTGCACCTTGACGGAATAGAGGCTCGGTTCGAGACCGTCGGTCTGGAAGTCAGCTTCCGCGACGCGGCGGGGGGCGTCGGACTGCGATATCACTGCCTGCGCCGTGCTGATCGTTTGCTCACTGCCAACCCGCCGCAACTGAACGTCAGCGGTGAGGCCGGTTGGGCGGCAACAGCTCCGCCTACGGCCGGAGGCTCGGTTGCCGTTTCGCGGAATCGGGCGACGACACTTTGCATTCGCTTCCCCCGACGCGGACTTCAAAGTCAGATTCCCGCAGATCTTGAACGGGTGCACCGTCGGAATCGAGCACGCTCGCGGTGAGCTCGAGAATCGCAACGCCACTGCGGAAGGTGTCCTGTGCCCGAGTACTCTGGCTGGCGGAGATGAGCGGCACCACCACGCAGCAACAGATGAGGAGTGTCGTACCTTCGATTGACCGAAAAGCCTGCGCAATGGTCATGGGCAGCGTGGTCGGCCGAACAGTATAGCTCGCGGTCGGCGCGCACAGCGCCTATAGTGGCAGCATGGCTAGCCTCGCGCAGGTTCTGGCGCAGCGGACAGCCGTGGCGGCACCCGAGCTCGTCGAGCCGATCTCCAGGGGACGCCTGCGCTGCTTTGCGTGCGGCCACGAGTGTCCGATTCCCGAAGGCGCCTCCGGCGTGTGCCGCGTTCGCTTCAACGAGGGCGGTACGCTGAAGGTGCCGTGGGGCTACGTCGGCGGCGTGCAGTGCGATCCGATCGAAAAGAAGCCCTTCTTCCACGTCCGGCCCGGCGCGCTCGCCTACAGCTTCGGGATGCTCGGCTGCGATCTGCATTGCTCGGTACTGCCAGAACTGGGTCACGTCACAAGCCTTGCGCGATCCGCAAGCGGTTTCCGCGCCGCTCGACGCCCAGCCGGCCGACCTCGCGCGCGAAGCCGTCCGCCTCGGCGCCCGCGTCGTCGTCAGCACGTATAACGAACCGCTCATCACCAGTGAATGGGGAGTCGCGATCTTCAAAGAGGCGCGCGCAGCAGGCCTGCTGACGGCGTTCGTGTCGAATGGCAACGGCACGCCGCGGGTCCTCGACTACATCCGGCCGTGGATCGACTTCTACAAGGTCGATCTGAAGAGCTTCGACGATCGCCATTACCGGGAGCTTGGTGGAAGAATCGAGCCCATTCTCGCGACAATTCGCGCGCTCCACGCCATGGACATCTGGGTCGAGATCGTGACCCTCCTGATTCCAGGCTTCAACGACGGCCGCGAGGAGCTCGAGCGGCTCACGTCATTTCTCGCTGACGTCTCCCCCCACATCCCCTGGCACGTGACCGCGTTCCACAAGGACTACAAGATGAACGATCCGGCGAACACGACGCCGGAGATGCTGATGACGGCGGCCGAGATTGGCCGGCGCAACGGCCTGCGCTATGTCTACGCCGGCAATCTGCCCGGACGCGTCGGCGATCTCGAAAATACGTGCTGCCACAACTGCGGCACACTCCTCGTCGAACGCTACGGCTATTTCATCAAGGACTACAAGCTGACCTCGTCCGGCGGTTGTCCGAGCTGCGGGACCAGCATCCCGGGACGGTGGGGTTCGAGGTTCGATGGACAGATTACCGACACGCCCTTCTTACCAGGGTCGAGGCGGCTGAGGATGGTGTGATGGGTAAATCTACTTCTCTGACAAAACCTGGTCGATTGCCTTCTGAAACGCATCGTACGACTGCGCGCCCTCGACGACCTTGCTGACCTTCATCGGCTCATTGCCTGACGGCGTGCGACCGATGAGGAATGCCGGCGTGCCGCTGATACCCATCTTCTGAATGCGGGCGACGCTCTCTTTCACTTCCTGGGCGTGCTTACCGCTCTCGAGACACGTGCGGAAGGCGTCGACGTTCAGTCCCACGGATTGTCCGAGCGGGATGAGTTGATCGAGCGTGCGTGCCGGGGCTTCGAAGAGCTTGGCGTGCAGGTCCCAGAACTTCCCCTGATCCGCGGCGCAGCTTGCCGCCTCGTGCGAGCGGAACGCGTCGGGATGCAGCTGGTCGATGGGATAGTGCAGAAACACGTGACGCACCTTGCCGGAGTTGACGTAGTTCGTGTTGAGCTGAGGCTGCGTCTGCTGAAAATGACGACGGCAGAACGGACAGTGATAATCCGACACCTCGATGAGGGTGACGGGTGCCGTGGACTTGCCATTCGCCGGTGCGCCGTCGATTGGCACCGACGATCCCGCGAGCGGCGGTGACCCAAAACGCCCGCCCGTCGCGGCTTTCAAGAACTCGCGAATTTCTTCCAGGCTCTGCTGCATCTCCGCCTGGGATGCCTTGAGCGCCTCGACTTCCTTCTTCAGGGCCTCGGTTTCCTTGGGCGACTGCGCGGATGACGACCCGCAGCCGAGGAACGTGAGTACCGTGACGACCGCAATGAGGGGATGGCGGAGCATGTCCACAGAGTACATCACTCTCGGGGCTCGTTGCTCGTGGCTCGTGGCTCGAGGTCAGGGAAATATCTTGCCCGGATTCAGGATGCCGTCGGGGTCGAACGCCTGCTTCACGCGCTTCATCAACGCGATCGTTTCAGCCGACAGCTCCAGCGGCACGAACGGGGCCTTGGCGAACCCGATGCCGTGCTCTCCGCTGATCGACCCCTCGAGAGCGACGACGCCGGTGAACAGCGCGCGCTCGGCCTCGTGGGCCCGGGCGATTTCCGCTTCGTCGTCGGGGTTCACCATGATGTTGACGTGGATGTTCCCGTCCCCGGCGTGTCCGAAGCACGGAATCCGCAGCCGGAACTCTTCCCGAAGCCGGCCGACCAGCGCGAACAGCTCCGGGATGCGTCCCTTGGGAACGACGACATCGTGGTTGTATTTGAGGGGCGTGATCATCTTGAGCGATCGTGAGAGCTCACGCCGGACGCGCCACAACTCCTGACGCTCGGATTCGTCCTTCGCACGCAGCACTTCGGTTGCCCCTGCGCTCTCGCAGGCGGTCTGGACTCGCGTCGCCTCTTCCGCAACGGCCGACGGTACGCCGTCCACTTCGAGCAGCAGCATCGCGGCAGTACCCTCGGGCGCCAGCGAGCGGACTTGAAGGTACTGAGCCACGGCTTCCAGCGAGTCGCCGTCGATCAGTTCCACGGCCGCCGGGACGACGCGCTCCCGGATGATGTTGATCACGGCTTGAACGGCGGATTCGACGTCGCGGAACGTGGCACGCAGCGTCGCCTGCATCGGCGGGCGCGGCACCAGCCTGATGATGATCTGCGTGATGATCGCGAGCGTTCCTTCCGATCCGACGATGAGGTGCGTCAAGTCGTAGCCGACCACGTTCTTGACGACCTTTCCACCGGTGCGCACGATCTTGCCGCTGGGCAGCACGACCTCGAGTCCGAGCACGTACTGCTTCGTCGTGCCGTACTTGAAAGCGCGCGGACCGCCGGCACACTCGGCGACGTTCCCGCCGATGACCGATTCTTTCAGCGATGCAGGATCCGGCGGATAGAACAGACCGACCTTCTCGACGGCCGCTTGCAGATCGCCGGTGATGACGTGCGGTTCCACGACCGCGATGAGGTTCGCCTCGTCGATCTCGAGGATGCGGTTCATCCGCTCGAGCGAGATCACGACCCCGCCCTGCATCGGGACGGCGCCACCGGTATAGCCAGTGCCGGCCCCGCGCGGCACGATCGGGACGCGGTGCTGCGCGCACAACTGCACGACCGCCGCCACTTCCTGGGTATTCGCGGGCAGCACGATGGCATCCGGCGGCCGCCCGCGCTTGAGGGCGTCGGCGCCGTACGTCGTACGGGCACCGTCGTCGATTTTCAGGTATGGCGCGCCAACGATCGCTTCGAGCTGAGCGATACTCAGGTCAACGTGATCGGATTGGCCCTCGAGCAGACGCGCCCTGAAGGGCGGCCTACGAGCGTAGCCTACGCCGTCGTCGCCTTCCGCTCCAACGCGTGCACGTATTCGATGATGCGAGCAGTGCCGCGCTCGAGCACGTCCAGCGATGTGGCGTACGAGATCCGGATGAAGCCGGGCGAGTCGAACGCTTCGCCCGGCGTGATCGCAACGCGTGCATCCTTCAGCAACGCCTCAGCGAGCTCGGCGGACGTGCGGATGCCATCGGGGGACAGGAACTCCGAGACATCGGGAAAGAGGTAGAACGCACCGGCCGGTTTGACGAGGCGCAACCGCGGCTCGGCTGCGAGCCACTCGCACAGCCGGTCCCGCCGATTGCGGTACTCGTTCAGCATTTCGGTGACGCAGTCCTGCGGCCCGGTCAGGGCCGCTTCGACGGCGCGCTGCGTGATCGAGCAGGCATTGGACGTCGAGTGGCTCTGCAGCGCGTTGCAGGCGCCGATCACCGCCGCCGGGCCCATCGCCCACCCGCAGCGCCACCCGGTCATCGCGTAGGCCTTCGACGCGCTGCCGCAGAAGACGACGCGGTCCCGCATACGCGAGGCGAGCACCGCCACGAGGTTGTGTGGAACCGGGTCGTAGATCAGCTTCTCGTAACAAAGGTCGACCACCATCCAGATCCCGCGGCGCGCCGCCTCGTCGGCGATGGTCGCCATGGTCGCCTCGTCGATCAAGGCCCCAGTCGGATTCCCCGGCGAGTTGATGATGATGCCGCGCGTGCGCGGCGTGATCGCGTTCAGGAACGGTTCGGCCTTGAGCTGAAAGCCGTTTTCGGCGTAAGTGCGGACGAGCACCGGCGTCGCCTCGGCCAGCTTGATCTGCTCGACGAGCGTCGGCCAGCCCGGCATGTGAGTGATGACCTCGTCGCCCGGCCCGAAGAGCGCCATGACGGCGTTGAAGAGCGCCTGTTTTCCACCGGCGGTGACGATGATTTCCGACGGCTGATAGTCGACGCCGTAGTCTTGCCGATAGCGGTCGGCGATCGCGCGCTTGAGACCGTCGGTGCCGGAATTGGTCGTGTACTTGGTGAAATGTGCGTCGATTGCCGCGTGCGCGGCCGCCGAGATGTGATCCGGCGTCGGGAAATCGGGCTCGCCGGCACCGAAGTCGAGGACATCGACCCCCTGCGCCTTCAGGCGCATGGCGTCCGCCGCCACCTTCATCGTCGGAGACACGGCAATTCGACCGGCACGAGCTGCAAGCATGGAATCAGGCCCTCACTGAATGCTGCGCGGCCCTCTTGTCGCGCAGCCGCGCCTCGACGACATCCGGCACCAGCCCGTGCACGGTCCCGCCGAGCGCAACGACTTCTTTCACCAGCCGCGAACTGACGTACGTATACGGTTCGGCAGGCATCATGAACACGGTTTCGACGTCCTGGTTCAGACGGCGGTTCATCAACGCCATCTGCATTTCGTACTCGAAATCCGACACCGCGCGCAGGCCGCGCACGATGACGCTGGCGTCCTTACGGCGAGCATAATCGACGAGCAGACCATCGAAGGTGTCCACCTCGACATTGGGCCACTCGCGGAACACCTCGCGGGCGATGCTCACACGCTCGGGAACCGTGAACAGCGGCGACTTCTCGAGATTCAGCAGTATCCCGATGACGATACGGTCGAAGAATCGCGACCCACGCTGAATGATGTCGACGTGCCCGTTCGTCAACGGATCGAACGATCCCGGATAGATGGCGACGACGTCGTTCATCGTTTTCATGATTCGCGGTTCGCCGCTCGCGGATCGTGATTCGGGAGCGGCAATCTCTCGTAAAAAGTCAGCGCGCTGTCGCCGGAAATGAGATCGCGGGTCTTCATCAGGTCCCGTACGGATGGCGGAGCCGCGTCTCGTTTGGCGTGCTCACAGACCAGAGCTCCGTCCTGAGCTACGAGCGGCGCCGCCGTGTCGAGCGCCTGCGTCATCTCGCGCATTCCGTATGGAGGATCGACAAAGACGAGGTCGAAGGCGCGTCCTTCAGCACGCGCGGGAACGTCCGCAAACCCAGCGCGGATAATAGCATAGCGGTCCGACACCGCGCACCGCTTCAGATTGGTCTCGATGAGCGTGACGGCGCGCGGATCACGTTCGACGAACGTCACGAATGCCGCGCCGCGGCTCAGCGCCTCGATGCCAACGGCTCCGCTGCCCGCATAGCCGTCGAGGAACGACGCGCCGGCGATCCGTGGTGCCAGGACGTTGAACAGCGTCTCGCGTAGCTTGTCCGACGTGGGCCGCAGGCCTTCCCACGCAGGTGCCTCCAGACGGCGGCCTTTGAGGCTACCAGCGATGATTCGCATGTGCCGCCTTCACCTCATCCCACCCCAACCAACCCGAAACGCTGCTCCCAGCTGCTTCGCACGAAGGCGACGAGCGCGCTCGCCTGCTGCGGATCGTCGAGCGCCGCGACCGCTTCGCGACGGGCATCCTCCATCAACTGGTGATCGCGCAACAGATCGCCGACGCGCAGCGTGGGCATCCCGGACTGGCGCGTACCGAAGAAGTCTCCCGGCCCACGCAACTGCAGGTCGCGTTCGGCGATCTCGAAGCCGTCGGTGGTTTCGGTCAGCGCTTTGAGCCGATCGCGGCCCTGCTCGCTCAAGGGGGATTGATACAGGAGGACGCAGTACCGACTGGTGCGGACCGCGACCGACGCGGCCGCGCAGCTGGTGAAGCTGCGACAGGCCGAACCGTTCGGCATGTTCGACTACCATCAGCGCAGCATTCGGAACGTCTACGCCGACCTCGACCACGGTCGTGGAAACGAGGAGGTGGAGCTCGCCTCGAGCAAACTCTCCCATGACGCGATCCTTCGCGTCCTGCTTCAACCGGCCGTGCAGCAAGCCGACCCGGTACGCGGGAAAGACATCCTGCGCCAGATGGTCGGCCATCTCGGTCGCCGCTTTGAGATCGACCTTCGCCGATTCCTCGACCAGCGGGTAGATGACATACACCTGACGCCCGTCGTCCATCTGACGCCGCACGAACTCATAGATCTCGTCACGGCGCGATTCCGGCTTCGCGATCGTCTTGATTGGATGCCGGCCGGGCGGCATCTCGCGCATGACCGACGTGTCGAGATCGCCATAGGCGGTGAGCGCGAGCGTTCGCGGAATCGGTGTGGCGGTCATGACCAGCACGTCGGGATGCAGGCCCTTCGCCCGCAGCGTCGCGCGCTGCATCACGCCGAACCGGTGCTGCTCGTCGATGATCGCCAGTCCCAGCTCGCGGAAAGCCACCGGATCCTGCACGAGCGCGTGCGTCCCGACCACGAGGTGAATCGATCCAGCGGCGAGCTCCGCCTGGATTTCCCGGCGTTTGCGCGCAGGTGTGGCGCCGGTCAGCAGCGCAAGCCGGAAGCGCGACTGTTCGAGCAGCTTGCGGATCGTGATGAAGTGCTGTTCCGCCAGGATCTCGGTCGGCGCCATGAAGGCGACCTGGAAATCGTTTTCCATGGCAACCAGGGCCGCCATGAGCGCGACGATTGTCTTGCCGGATCCGACATCGCCTTGCAGCAGCCGGTTCATCGGCTGCGGCCGCTTCATATCACTCACGATCTCAGCGAGGGCTTTCTTCTGATCGCCGGTCAACTTGAACGGCAGCACGCGCCGCGCGGATTCGCGGATTTCGTCGGTGACCTGCACCGAACGACCCTTGCGATCGGCGTCGGCCCGGCGGCGGCGAAGGACCATCCCCGCCTGGAACAGGAAGAACTCTTCGAAGATGACGCGGCGCTGCGCCGGCGCGCGAAAGCGCTGCAGCTCGTCGAGCGGGGTGCCGGCCGCCGGAAAGTGAATCTCGGCGAGTGCCTGCCGGCGCTCGATCAGGTTCGCCCGGGAGCGGACCGCTTGCGGCAGCGGATCCGGCAGCTCCGCCGGAAGTTGTTCGAGCGCGTGATGCACGAGCACGCGCTGCATCTTCGTCGTCAGGTTCCCCGTCTTCTCGTAGATGGGAACGATCCGACCCGTGTGCAGCGTCTCGTCGTCACCTTCTTCATCCGATTTCAGAATTTCGTACTGGGGATTCTGCAATTGCAGACCGTGCGAGGTCAGCTCGAGCTTGCCGTACAGGATGACGCGCTGGCGTGGATGAAAGATGTCGGCGAGGAATGGCTGGTTGAACCAGACCGCGCGCATCGAGCCGGTGCCGTCACGGAGGAGGACTTCGAAGATCTTGAAGCGCGGGCGCCGCGTCGGACGGACACCGCAGCTCACGACTTCTCCAGCGACGGAGGCGGCGTTTCCCGGCCGCAGCGCCGCAATCGTCTGGAAACTGCCGCGATCTTCGTAGCGAATTGGAAAGCGATAGAGGAGGTCCTCGATCGTGGCAAGACCGACGCGCAGCAGATCTGCGGCGCGCCGCGGTCCGACTCCCTTCAGGTATTGCAGCGGAGACTGAAGCGGATCCGATGAGGAAGCTGGCAACGAGATGACTTGACACACGCCCGGCCTGAAAGGCCGGGCCTACTGAACGATCGTGGACTGTGACTTTCCTACGCGGATCTCTCTGATTCGTGATGGCAGCTCGAAGGGATCGTCCATGTTGATCCCGTTGGGATTGTCGGGAGTCTTCGAGTAAAACGACAGCAGCTCTTGAATCAAGCCTTTGGGTACCGTGACGCCGGAGAGTTCGGCCGATTCGAGCTCGAATCGTCCCATACCATCCTTGGTCGAGAGGGTGCCTCGCGCGGTGAGAGGGAGCTTGCCGGTCAAGTAGCCCATCGGATCCATCCAGCCGCGTGCCTTCTGCTTGCGCACGGCGTCGAGATCCACAGTCACTTGCCCGCTGACCTTGCCATCACCGAGCGCGCTCAATGTCGGATCGACAATGCCCTCAGGAATCTGAGTGCGTGCGTTGAATCGCAGATACGAATTCAACTCGTCGTCGGTGACGTCCGTGTTCTGGCTCGCCCGGCGCCCCGTAGCGGCCGTTGTGTTGCCGAACACGACGATGCGCTGAAGCTTGGATTGGAAGCGGTCCCCTTCCTGCTTCGAGTATCGCTGAAAGGCTACCAGCGAAGAGCCGGCGACTATGGCCAGCGTCAGGAGCGTGGCGAGTGGAACGCGGAGGGAAACCATAAATCAATTTTACAGAAGTTCGGGCTCAGTGGGATCCGTCGGGCTTGCGCGTCTGGCCGGCGCCGGGGGCGGCCCGGGTGCGGGCGCGCATCAACAGGTCCAGTTTCCGTAACTCCATGCGCTCCTCGAATATCCGGAAACGGGCCTGCTGCCGGGCGTCGAGGACCTCATCCACGGCGGCGTACGCGCGGCGGAGCTCTTCGGCGGCGCTAACCTCGTGATCCTGCAGGGCCTTGAGGCGCGCGCGCAGCGCATTTTCGTCCGGGGTCGCCTCCTGCGTGAGACGCCGCAAATCCTGGAGAATCTGGTTCCGGGCGTGCGTGTTCTGCCGTCGGATTTGCTGCAGCCGTTTCAGCCGGCTCACGAACTGTCCGTATTTCTCGTCGGCCAGTTGCAGCGCCTCTTGCGCCTGGACGATGGCGTAGGTGTCGAGCATGTTGACGAGCTCACCGTTGGTGAGGCCCGCAGGACGGGTGCGCTGAGGTCGTTCGACGGGGGGAACCTGCGCCAGCGTGAGGGTGAGGAGCAACAGCGGCAACATCGGTCAGGCTCCGGTGCGCTTCAGTTCGTCTTCGAGCAGCTGCGCCAGCTCCCGACGTTCGGCGGCCGACATTTCGACCGCAGCACGATCGGCCGCGCCCGGCCGCGCGTGGATTCCCGCTTCCGGCGCATCTTCCCAGTCCAGATCGTCCGCCACTGCGCGGACCAGCGCCCAGTCAGAATCGCTTTCAACGTCCAATGCGCCCTGTTGCGTTTGTTCTGAGGTCGCCGGCGGTTCCTGGCGAACAACAGCAGTGGCAGGCTGCGGGCCATCGGACCGCGGCGACATTCTGAGGATCATCGTCGTCGATGCGGCAATCACCACGAGTGCCGCTGCACTGAGGGCAGCGATGCGCGCCGGCCGCCACCAGCCGGCCGCCTGGCTCGCGGTGGCTTCCGCACGCACCGCATCGCTCACGCGGCGCGAGAAGTGCTCCCAGAAGAAAGGCGACGGTTCCGGTACGTCAGCGCTCTGCCGCAAGCCGGCCATCGATGCTCGCAGAGATCGCAGGCGTTCCGCGCAGCTTGAGCATTGCTCGAGATGCGTGTCGCACGCGGCCGACAACAACCCGTCGAGGGCGTCAACGAGCTCGACTTCGTCGAGGTGTGTCGTCATCGGTCGAAGTCCTGGAGAAGCCGCCGCAGGTTTCCCAGGGCGTGAAAGAAGTTGGCCTTCACCGCGCCAACCGAGCTGCCGAGGATCCGTGCGATCTGCTCGTGCGGCAGGTCGTGATACACGCGGAGCACGACGGCGGCGCGCTGCTTCCTGGGCAGACGGGCGATCGCCGATCGAATCTCAGCGGCGCGCTCCGATCGCATGAGCGTCGAATCGGCGGACTCCGCGCGCATGTCGGCGTGGTCGCGCGCCTGCAGCGGCTCGATCACCGGCACCTTGACCGACACGCGATTCAGACAAAGGTTTACGGCAATGCGGTAGAGCCAGGTGCCGACGGCGGACTGTCCCTTGAATCCATGGAGGGCGCGATACGCGCGAATGAAAACGTCCTGCGCCAGATCGCTCGCGTCCTCATGATTGCCGGCGAAGCGATAACAGAGCTGGTAGACGTTGCGCTGGTGCCGCCCGACGAGGACATCGAACGCGGCCACCTTCCCGGCCCGGCACTCCTGGATCAACGCGTGGTCATCCGCCTCGGCCCACGCCGGGTCGAACCGCTCGTCATTCTCGAAATTCTCCGAGCGGGGGTCAGTCACGGCCCAGCGTGGCGTGCTGCCCGATCCAGGAGCATTGAAGAGGAGGACACGGGTAGCCATCGGACTCCGATCAGGTTAGACCCCTGGGGTACGCCGGAAGTTACACAGGCGATTGACTTTCGCTTTTCCTTTGCGTATAGTGCGCCCATGCTGCCACTGACTAAACGCCAGCGGGAGATACTGGACTATCTCAACGATTTCATCCAGCAGCACGGCTATGCCCCGAGCCTGGAAGAAATCGGCCGTCGATTCGGCCTGTCATCGCTCGCCACGGTCCACAAGCACCTCACCAACCTGCAGGAAAAAGGGTTCATCAAACGCGCGTGGAATCGCAGCCGCTCGGTCGAGATGGTGCAGACGCGCACCGGCGGTCGCGCAGTCGAGCTGCCCTTGCTGGGATACGTTGCAGCCGGCGCGCCGATTGAGGCGGTCACCGGGGCGGAAACGATTGCCGTCCCCGAAAACCTCGTCGGCAAGCGGGACTCCTACGTCCTCCGCGTCAAGGGGGACTCGATGATTGACGAGCAAATCCGCGACGGCGACTACGTCATCGTCGAGGATCGCCGGTCCGCGGACAACGGGGAAATGGTGATCGCGATGCTGCACGGCTCCGATGTGACGCTGAAGAAGCTCTATCGTGAGAATGGTCGCATCCGCCTCCAGCCTGCCAACCCGGCGATTCAGCCGTTGCTGGTTGCCGCCGACGCCGTGCAGGTCCAGGGAGTGGTCGTCGGGGTGATGAGAAAATATTAGGAAAAGGGGACAGTCACCTTTCGCAAGCGCATTCGTTTTCGCGAAAAAGGTGACTGTCCCCTTTCCGAGCCCCGAGCCCCCGAGCCCCGAGCCCCGAGTCCCGAGTACCATAGGGCCCGAGGAACTCACATGGAAGAGCGCAAGCAGATCAATTTCACGATCATCCCCGAAGATTCCGGCGACCAGTCGCGCGTTTACGCCAATTTCTGCGCGATTTCGCATACCCCCTTCGATTTCACCCTCGCCTTCTGCGAGGTGCTCCCGCTATCGGAACGGGACATCAAGAACGCCGAGGCCGAGCACATCGTTCGTGCACCGGTCCGCGCCAAGATAGTCGTGCCGCTGCAGGTGGTGCCCAACCTGATCGCGGCACTGCAAGAGCACATGCGCGTGTTTTCCGAGTCGACCGGCGGCTCTTGGGACAAGGGTCCCGTGCACTGACCTCCCGCTAACACAATCCGGTAGTCGAACGTCTACGAGGTGTATGACCGGGCAGGCCATATTGGTGGCCGCCGCTGACAGGCGCGAGGAGAACTCGCCGCAACGGTTGGGTGTCCTGTTCGACGCCCACCACCAGCGGCTGTACCGCCTGGCTCGTCGGCTCTGCGGCACCGCCGAAGACTCTCAGGACCTCGTGCAGGAGACCTTTCTGCGCGCGGCCCGTTCGCCGGCGTCGATCCCGGCCGGAACACCACACGAGGAAGCCTGGCTCGTGCGGGTGCTGATCAACATCGCCCGCGACCGTTGGCGGCGGCAGGCCGTGCACCGGCGAACGCTGCCGCAGCAGATGGCGTCAGCAGTGGCCCCGTCGAATCCGGAGCGGGCGGTCGTCGCCCACGCCACGATCTGGCGGGCGCTCGAGACGCTGGCGCCGCGACGCCGAGCCATCCTGGTGATGTACGAACTGGAAGGCATCGCGATTCCGGCGATTGCGACGCTGCTCGAAGTCGCGCCGGTGACTGTGCGGTGGCACCTGTCTCGGGGTCGTCGCGAGCTCGCTCGCGTGCTTGGAGTCCCCTGGAGGTCGTCATGAAAGATATCCGCTCGCTGCTCGACGAGGCCGATCCGCTTCGCCGCGAGCCCGAGCTTTCGGAAGCGGACGCGACGCGGATGCGCAGCGTGATCGTCAGCGCCGCGCGACAGCCAGGCAGACCGTCGCCGTTCTGGTCGGGCGCGTTGGCCCTGGCGGCTGCTGCCGTCCTGGCCGTCGTCGCCGGGACGCTCGGCGAGCGCAGCTTGCCAACTCGCCAAGTGAGCAGCCAGATCGAACCGGCGATCGCGCCGGCGGCGATTGGCGAACGGCGACAATTGCAGTTTTCTACGCCCGGCGGCACTCGGATTATTTGGACGCTCGATCCGGAGTTTCAACCCCCTGAGGTCAGACCATGACTCATCGGTCACGCGTGTTTGCGGCGTTGACGTGTGTGCTTTTCGTGATGACAGCGATCGCTTCGGCTCAACAGCCGAAGGGGTCACCCAATACGCTGGCCAGTCCGACCGTCCACGGGTTCAACGTGGTACTGGTACTTGGCGACCTGCAAGGCACGACGAAGTTCGACAACATGCCCGAAGCGGCAAAGAAAGCGCTGGCGGACATGCGCGACTTTCTCCCCTACAAGAGTTACCGTCTGCTCGACACGCAGTGGATTCTCTGCTGTGGATCCACGAAGGTTGGAGCGGGTATTTCCGGACGCCTGCGCGGCGTCAGTCAGGCTCTTGGCTCCGAGGAGCAGGAGTATCCGTTCAACGTCACGCTGGCCGGCGTGAACGGCCAGCAGCTTTCGGTACGTTTCGTTATGACCGACGCAGCGGCGGGTCGAAGAAGACCACCACGCCGAAACCACCTGCCGGACCTGGCGGATGGAGACATCAAGCGGGAGAAAGAACTGCAAAAGGCGCTGGACGAGTTGACGAGATCGGGAACCAAGGCAGCCATCATCGACAGCACGTTCTCCATGGACATCGGCGAAACGGTCGTCATCGGTACGTCCAGTCTCAAGGGTGACAAAGCGCTGATTGCGTTGTTGACCGCTGCACGGCGTCCGACGCCGCAGACATCGACACTTGGAGAAAAGCGATGAACCGTTCGCTTCGTCTCGCTGCGATCTGTGCCGCCACGGCTGTGCTTCGGGACGTCCTATGCGTTCACGAAGGGCGCCGATCCGGCGCCGCTCACCGTTCACGAGTGGGGTACGTTCACGTCCGTCGCGAACGCTGATGGGACGGCTGCAACCTGGCAGACCCTGAGCAACGCCAGCGATCTGCCGTGCTTCGTGGAGAGGATCAAACTTGGCGTCAAGGGCGAGGTGCCGGGCACGGTCCGGATGGAGACGCCGGTCCTCTACTTCTACACGTCGCAGGACACGACCGTAAATGTGAGCGTTCGCTTCCTCGGCGGACTCGTCACCGAGTGGTTCCCACGCGCGGCGGTCACGCCAGACCTGCTGCACGCGGGTGCGTTGGCCCCACCCGACGTGGAGAGCCGGATCACGTGGAGGAACGTCCGGATCCGGCCAGGCGCGTCGCCAGCATTTCCGGCCGGTACCGATCGCAGTCACTACTACGCGGCTCGCGAAACCGACGCAGCGCCGCTCGAATCCGGCGCGGATCAGGAAAAGTTTCTGTTCTATCGCGGCATCGGCCGTTTCCCGCCGCCGTTGACGGCAACGATACGTCCCGACGGTTCGGTCGACGTCAGGAGTGTGTCGAGCGAGCCCGTTGGCACGATCGTTCTCTTCGAAAATCGCCGCGGAACGATTGGTTATCGAATTGCGCGCAGTGCTTCACACCAGTTGACGATCGAGCAACCGTCTGGGAGCGGTGGCGATCTGGCTGGGTTGCAACGCGAGCTGGAACGGGTTCTCGCCGCCCAGGGACTTTACGAAAAAGAGGCCGCGGCGATGGTGGCTACCTGGCGCGATTCGTGGTTCGAAGAAGGAGCCCGGCTGTTTTACATCGCGCCGAAGAGCCTGGTCGATGCGGTGCTGCCTC
The DNA here is from genome assembly GCA_963804245.1 of uncultured Acidobacteriota bacterium. Classification (GTDB taxonomy): domain Bacteria; phylum Acidobacteriota; class Vicinamibacteria; order Vicinamibacterales; family 2-12-FULL-66-21; genus CAWDPQ01. Next base: position 58,915 of record CAWDPQ010000006.1, on the reverse strand, counting down.
TCCAGGTCAAGCCCAATCCGACCGAGGTGGCGCGCGTGTTCGTCGGACGCGTCGAGCTCGTCACGCCGAGGACCATGCAAGACGTCAAAGATGCAGATCGTCGCCAACGACTTCAACGGCTTTGCGAGCTACCAGCGGTTCATGGGACCCATCACGGCGCGCATCAGAGCCGAGGCTTCGCCGACGGAACGCCCGGCATGGGATCGCCGCGTCAGAGAGGCTTACGCGTCGTACTATCAGAGACGGACGCCGCCGGCATACTGCAAGTAAGGACGGGCTACAATCGGCGGCATGGCGAAGCGCCCGCCGCCACGTCCACGCCTGCCGAGGCCGTCGAAGTCGGCGCCTGACACGCGCCGCATCCTGTCGAAGCTCGAACAACAGCATCCGGGCGCTGATACCGAGCTGAACTTCACCACGCCGTACGAGCTGCTTGTCGCGACGATTCTCTCCGCGCAGTGCACCGACGAGCGCGTCAATCAGGTTACTCCGGCGCTCTTCAAGCGCTATCCCGACGCGCGGGCGCTCGCCAAGGCGTCGACGGATCAGCTCGAGCCGCAGATTCAGTCCACCGGCTTCTTCCGCGCCAAATCGCGGTCGCTTCTCGGCATGGCCACCGCGCTCGTCGAAAGCCACGCCGGTGACGTGCCGAACACAATGGAAGCGCTCGTCAAACTTCCCGGCGTCGGCCGCAAGACCGCCAACGTCGTCCTCGGCCACGCGCTTGGCGTGCCCGGCCTGCCCGTCGATCGCCACGTGCTCCGCGTCACGAACCGCATCGGCATCGCCAGGTCAGACGATCCCGAGGTCGTGGAACAACAGCTGTGCGCCGCGTTGCCGCCGCCCGACTGGACACGAGCGTCCGACACGCTGATCCTCCACGGCCGGCGCGTCTGCAAGCCGCGGCCGGCCTGCGATCGCTGTGCCGTGCGCAACGATTGCGATTTCTTCCGGACGGGGAAGGCCGCGAAGATCAGTCCAGCGGCGAAGGCGATCTATGCGGCGGCGAAGGCGCGGAGGTAGCGCGCCCTCCGCTCTCCTGCTCCGTGACCTACGCTCACTCTTAAGACCAGGACATGACCCGACAAGAATTCTCCGCGCTCGTCGAAGAGGCGCTCCAGGAGATTCCACGACGCTTCCGCGCGGCGATGAAGAACGTCGCCGTGATTGTGGAAGACGAACCGGCGCCGGACATCCTGGAGGATCTCGAGATCGAGCCGGGCGGCTCGCTGTTTGGTCTCTATCATGGAACGCCGCTCACCGAGCGCGGGTGGGGCTACGGCAACACGCTCCCCGACCGCATCTCGATCTACCAGCGGCCGATCGAAGCAGCCTGCGCAGACGATGAGGAGATTCGCGACTGCGTGGCGGAGACGGTCATCCACGAGTTCGGACACTACTTCGGCATGTCCGAGGAAGAGATTGAAGAGATCGAAGAAAAGTACCTGGCGCGGCGAGGCCGTCGACGACATGTAAGCTCGTCGACACTCACGTGTGACCGCATAGCCATGCGCGCCAAGAAACGACTCGGTCAGCACTTCCTCGAGTCCGCGTGGGCGGACAAGCTGGTGGCCGCGATCGAGCCCGGCCGCGGAGATCGATTCGTCGAGATCGGGCCGGGACCCGGCGCGCTGACGCTGCGGCTTGCTGCGCGAGTCGAGCACATCACCGCCGTGGAGCTCGATCCGGGCATGGTTGCTGCCCTGCGACCGAAGCTGCCTGGCAACGTCGACCTCATTCAAACGGACTTTCTCGACTTCGACCTGTCGCGCGTGGCGGTGGACGGCCCGTTTCGAGTCGCCGGCAACCTCCCCTACAACGTGTCGTCGCCGATTCTGTTTCGACTCGTCGAGACGTACCGCCAGTTGCGCGGCCCGCTGGATGCGACGCTCATGCTGCAACACGAAGTTGCCGAACGGCTCGAAGCGCCTGAGGGGAGCCGGAACTACGGCGTGCTGGCCATCCTGATTCAGCTGAATGCGGACGTGCGCCGCCTGCTGACGCTACCGCCGGGCGCGTTTCGTCCCGTACCCGCCGTCCGCTCAGCTGTTGTTCGCCTCACCTTTCGACCGCCGGCTGTGCCCGTCCTCGACATCGCGATGTTCGAGGGGATGGTGCGCTCGATCTTCACCCAGCGCCGGAAAACCCTCTCCAACGCCATGCGGACCTTCGCCGAGGCGAGGGGCCGTCAGGCCGCGGAGGTCATCGCCACTGCCGGCATCGACGGCCGGCGCCGGCCCGAGACGCTGCACCTCGCCGAGCTCGCGCGGCTCGCCGAGGTATTGGCTTCGCCCCAACCCCGAGCTGTGCTATAGTTTGCGCGGTTTTTCACGTCCCTGACGCGCTCGTCCCAGCGAGCCGGCAGGCGATGCGATCGAATCGCGGCGCTCAGCCGCGCAACGCGTCACGGCTCCGCCCACCCCCGGGCGATTGCCGCGCGGATCGCATCCTCGACGGCGGAACCTGGATTTCTGGGAAACACCTATTTGAACTGTCGCCCGTTCAGCATTCGCGTCGAGCCTGTGGCGTGATCCCGACTGCCGGCGTACCGCCGCTCGATGTGATCCCACTCGGCGGGCTTGGCGAGTTCGGCATGAACATGATGGTCGTCGCCTGCGGCGGCACGGCCATCCTGATTGATGCGGGTGTGATGTTCCCGGAGCCGGAGCTGCTCGGCGTGGATCTCGTGATCCCCGACTTGCGGCAGCTGCAGCAGTACGACATCGCGGCGATCGTGCTGACACACGGCCACGAGGACCATATCGGGGCGATCGCGCACGTGCTGCCCTATGTCCGCGGCCCGATCTACGGTACGGCGTTCACGCTGGCCCTGGTCGAGCCCAAGCTGGAGCAGCACGGTCTGGACGCCGCCGCGCGGCTCGTGCGGGTGAAGCCTCACGACCGCATCACGGTCGGGTCGTTCACGCTCGAGTTCGTCCGTGTGACGCACAGCATGCCCGACTGCGTGGCGGTGGCGATCGAGACGCCGCGCGGACTGGTGCTGCATACGGGAGATTTCAAGATCGATCAGACGCCGCTCGACGGCGAGCACGTGGACGTGCATCGGCTCGCCCAGCTCGGCGCCGCCGGTGTCCTGGTGCTGCTCGGCGACAGCACGAACATCGAGCGCAAGGGTTTCAGCGGTTCCGAGGTCGACGTCACCGATGCGTTCGAGGAGATTTTCACCTCGGCCAGGGGGAAGATCGTTGTCGCGGCGTTTGCGTCGAGCGTCTATCGAATGCAGATCGTCGTCGATCTGGCGGCGCAGTTCGATCGGCACGTCGCTTTCGTCGGAAGGGGGATGCAGGAGAATTCTGAGATTGCGCAGCGACTCGGATATTTGCGGTTGCCTGGCGGCGTCCAGATTCGTGACAGCGACGTCCGCAGCTACCCTGCTCAGGACGTCGTGTGCCTGTGCACCGGATCGCAAGGTGAGCCGCAGGCGGCGCTGCCGAGAATCGCCATCGACGATCACCGGCACGTGCGTCTCGAGCCGGACGATGTCGTGGTGTTTTCCGCGCGCTCCATTCCGGGAAATGAGAAAGGGATCGGCCGCGTCATGAATCACGTCTCACGGCGTGGCGCTGAAGTCGTGCACGAGGAGACGAAACATGTCCACGTCTCCGGTCACGGCAGTGAAGAAGAGCTGAAGCTCATGCTCTCGCTGGTCAGGCCGCGGTATTTCGTGCCGATACATGGAGAGTACCCGGCAGCTCGCGCGTCATGCCCGGGTCGCAACGCGCGTGTCGCCCGGAACGAAGGTCGTGCTCGCCGAAAGCGGTGACCTCATCCGTTTCGATGACGAGGGAGGCCGGGTGGCAGACAAGGTTCCCGCCGGCCGCATTTTGATCGACAGTACGCGCAGCGGCGAGGTCGGCGATGAAGTGCTCCGCGACCGCCGTCACCTGTCCGGTGACGGGCTCGTCGTGCCGGTGGTGGCGATTGGCAAGCAGTCGGGAACGCTCGAAGAGACGCCCGACGTAATCACGCGCGGCTTCGTCCTCGATGCCCGCACCGAAGCGTTGCTGAAAGAGATTCCGGCCATCCTGGCCTCGACGATTGAGAATTCGAGCGTCGAGGAACGGACCGATCCCGGACTCATCAAAGAAAGGATCCGCGTGGAGCTGCAGCGTTTCTTCCGCAAGCGATCGGGCCTGCGGCCACTCGTGTTGCCGGTCATCATGGAGATCTGACTTGGCAGGATCCGCCATTTCACGCCGCCTGAGCGAGTTCGTGGGCGTCGCGCTGTTCGCGCTGGCCCTGCTCTGGCTGGTGGCGCTCGCGAGCTACAACCCGTCGGATCCCGTTTGGTTCTTCAACACCGGATCGGACCAGCCGGCCAACTTCGCCGGACGCATCGGCGCGTTCCTCGGCGAGCTCGCCTTTCAGCTGCTCGGCTACGGCGCGTATCTGATCCCGCTGGTGCTGGCGGTGATCGGTTGGCACTACTTCTGGTGCCGTGTTCTCGACGCCGCCTATACCAAGATCGTCGGCGCCGGGCTGCTCTTCTGCTGCGTGTCCGCGTTCCTCTCGCTGACGTTCGGCAATCTGCACGTTGCCGGCAAGGACTTCCGAACCGGCGGCTACGTGGGCGGGGCCCTCTCTTCGCTGTTGTCTGACTACTTGAACCGAACCGGCTCGATCATCCTGATCCTCACCTTGATGTTCCTGGCCGTGATTCTCGCCACGCAGTTCTCGTTCGGTCGTCTCTTCGAGGCGATCGCGGACATGGCGCGCGACCAGATCAAGGCCTGGATCGGCGAGTACCGCACGCGACGCGAAGAGCGAAGGCGCGATCGCCAGCGGCAGGAGGTGATGAAGAAACATCTCGATCGGCAGCCGAAGGAGGCCGTGAAGATTCGCACAGCGGCTGCCGCCGCCGCACCGCCGGAAGTGACGGCGCAGAAGCTGATGAAGCGGCCGACGGTGGCCGAGACGCCGGAGCCGGCGACACCCAAGACGTCCAAAACGGCCGCCATGGTAGGCGCAGCCGCGGCGGCGCTCAAAGCCGCATCGTCGCGCCCCACTCCCCCGCCGGCGATTAGACGCACGCCGCCGACAACCGAGCCGACATTACCGTTGTCCGATCCGGAGAAATTGCCGGCCGAACGCAAGCGCGGCGCCTACGCCTTCCCGCCGCACGCGCTGCTCGATGCACCGAAGGCCGAACGCAAGATCGACGAGCGCGAGCTGATGGAAGGCGCCCGCATGCTCGAAGAGAAGTGCCGCGAGTTCGCCGTCGAAGGTGCGGTCGTGCAGATTCACCCGGGACCGGTGGTCACGACGTACGAGCTCAAGCCCGATGCCGGAGTGAAATACAGCAAGATCACCGGCCTTGCCGACGACCTGTGCCTGGCGATGCAGGCCGAATCGGTGCTGATCGATCGCATCCCGGGCAAGTCCACCGTCGGCATTCAGATTCCCAATCCCAACCGCGAACAGATTTCCGTCCGCGAACTGCTGGAATCGGAACCTTACCGACGCTCGCAGTCCAAGCTGACCCTCGCACTCGGCAAAACCATCCACGGGGAGCCCTTCGTCAGCGATCTCGCGACGATGCCGCACCTGCTGATCGCGGGATCCACGGGTACTGGAAAGTCGGTGAGCGTGAACGCGATGCTGTCGAGCATTTTGTTCCGCGCCACGCCGGATGACGTCCGTCTGATCATGATCGATCCCAAGCGACTCGAGCTGGGCATGTACGAGGACATCCCGCACCTGCTCACCCCGGTCGTTGTCGATCCGAAACTGGCGTCGAACGCGCTGCGCTGGGCCGTGCGGGAGATGGAGGAACGCTACAAGACGCTCGCCACGGTCGGCGTGCGGAACATCGAGCAGTACAACCGCAACATCAAGCTGGCGCAGACGGAAACCCAGGGGCCGCTCACCGACAGCCACGGCAACGAGGTCAGGCCGCTTCCCTTCATCGTGGTACTGATCGACGAGCTTGCAGACCTGATGATGGTGGCGAGTAACGAGGTAGAGGAATCCATCGCCCGGCTCGCCCAGATGGCGCGCGCTGTCGGCATCCACCTCATTCTCGCGACCCAGCGACCGTCGGTCGACGTCATCACCGGACTCATCAAGGCCAACCTGCCAGCTCGCATTTCGTTTCGCGTGTCTTCGAAGGTCGATTCGCGGACGATTCTCGACGGCAACGGCGCCGAGCAGCTGCTTGGCCGCGGCGACATGCTCTATCTGCCGCCGGCATCGTCTCGCTTCGTTCGTTTGCACGGACCGTACATCTCCGAACAGGAAAGCGCGCGCCTGGCGAGCTTCCTGCGCAAACAGGGAAAACCCACGTACGACGAAACGATTACGGCGGAGGACAAGCAAAGCGCGACGGAGCTCGAGTTCGAGAAAGACGATTTGTACGACGAAGCGGCGCGAATCGTCGTATCGAGCGGACAGGCTTCGATTTCATATCTGCAGCGGCGGCTGCGGATCGGGTTCAGCCGTGCCGCCCGTCTGGTCGACATGATGGAAGCCGAGGGACTGGTATCTGGCGGCGCCGGCGGCAAAGCGCGCGAGGTACTGGTCAAGAAGGACTATTTCGACGAAGTGGACGCGCAACTGCGATGACCATCGAGGATCCGATGCAGACCATATCGAGGCTGGCAGCCTGGCTTGTGGTTGGTGCGGTGTTGGCGGGACCTGGCGTGCCCGCTGCCGCGGGCTCGGCGCGGACTCTCTACACGAAGGTGCTGAACCGCGAGCAATACCTGCGGGTCGCCGAGAACCGGCCGACATTGCGCGAGCTGCGCAACGCGGTCACCGCGTACGAGAACGTGGTACGCCGCTACCCGACGAGCGGATACAGCGACAATGCTCTGTGGCAGGGTGCGAATCTCGCCCTTCTCGCCTACGAACGCTTCGAAGACGAAGCGGACCTGCGCCGGGGCCTGCGTCTGCTCGCACGGCTCCGGCAGGAATATCCGTTCAGCTCGCTGAAAGCTCGCGCCGAAGAGCTCGTCAGGAAATTCGAGGCGGCGGCTGCGTCTCCCGCACCCGTGTCACGCCCCGCTGCTGTTGTGTCGACGCCAGCGCCGGCGCCGAGCTCATCGCTGGATGCGGTCACCATTCGTGAGATCAGACGTGCGTCCCTTGCCGACGGCGTCGTGCGCGTCACTATCGAGATGGACGGCGAAGCGCTGTTCCGTCAGGAGCGGCTGGACAATCCACGGCGTCTGTTCTTCGACGTCAGGGGCGCGCGTGCGTCGGAATCCCTGCAGGATGCCACCCTGAAATTCACCGACGGCGTGGTCCGCGTGATTCGTCTCGGCCGCCGTCCGAACAACACGACGCGCGTCGTCATGGACATGGACGGCGTCGAGAGTCATAGCGTGTTCACCCTCTACAACCCGTATAGAGTCATCGTGGACTTCAAGGGTGGCGTTGCCAGCCCGCCGGCTGTCTCGGTGGCGACGAGCGGAGCCAGTGCACCACCGCTGGTGCCGATCGTCCGGGAAAAGCTGGAACTGGAACCGGCGGTGACGCCGGACGTTGTCGCTGTTCCCAAGCCTCCGGCCACGCCCCTCGCACCTGTCCCCACCGTGCCATCGGCGAATCTCAACGGCCAATTTTCGCTGGCCCGGCAGCTCGGGCTCGGCATCTCACGCATCGTCATCGACGCCGGGCACGGCGGTCACGACCCAGGCGCGCGAGCGAACGGCGTCAACGAGGCGGAGCTCGTGCTCGACGTGGCCGGCCGGCTTCGTGCGCTGCTCGAAAAGCAGCCGACCATCGAAGTGACGATGACACGAGGGACCGATGTGTTCGTGCCACTGGAGCAGCGGACGGCCATCGCCAACCGCCAGGGCGCCGACCTCTTCTTGTCCATTCACGCCAACGCGAGCCGCAACTCGAAGGCACGCGGAGTCGAGACCTATTTTCTGAACTTCGCGTCGAACCCCGAAGCCGAGGCGGTGGCCGCTCGCGAAAACTCGACCTCGGGCGGGCAGATGCACAGTCTCCCCGAGATCCTCCGCGCCATTGCTCTGAACAACAAGATCGATGAGTCGCGAGATTTCGCGGACATGGTTCAGAAGTCGATGGTGAGCAAGCTCAGCGCCCGGAACGGTCAGATCAGAGACCTGGGCGTCAAGCAGGCACCCTTCGTCGTCCTCATCGGCGCCGGCATGCCGAGCGTGCTGGCCGAGATTTCCTTCCTGACGAACAAGCAGGACGCCCAGTTGTTGAAGACCGGCGCATACCGGCAGCAGATTGCCGAGGCGCTGTTCGAGGCGGTCCTGAGATATCAGGAAGGACTGAAGAAGATGCGAACAGTGGCGGCGAAATGAAAGGAAGAAAGATCCACCTTCTTCCTTTCTGTTCAGGAGAATGGCGTGACGCGAAGTGATTCCGAATCCTGAGCTGGTTCGAGGTTGTAACGGGCGCGGAACTTCTTGATGCCGATGAGCAGGCCGCCGAGGAGGGCCCCGAGAACCAAGGCAGCGAAGAGCATGGCACCAGTCAGACCCATGGCACCGATGAGGATATCGGCGACCGTCGTCGACTCGACAGCCGGCTCGATCACCCTCGCCATGACGGGCTGCGACGTCTGAATGAGCATCACGCTAATTTAGACCCCTTCCGCCGCTCCTCAGTTCCCTTCACTCAATGCGCTGGGGGCCCTACCCCGAGCGCTCTCGCTCGGCGACTTCGCGCCTCGTCCTTCGACAAGCTCAGGACGACCCTGAGCTGGCGTCGAAGGGTCGCTCGGGCCGCAGGCGCTTTCCCCAGCTCCCAGTTCTCCAGCTCCCCAGTTCTGTTACTTCCATTCTGAACTCGTAAACGCGAGCTCGGCGAGCGTGCGTACCGCGACGCCTGTGGCGCCCTTGGCCTGCCATGGCTTGAGATCGTCAACCCAGGCCGTCCCGGCGATGTCGAGATGCGCCCAGGGCAGACCGCCGGCAAACTCCTTCAGGAACATGGCGGCCGTGCAGCTGCCGGCGGCGCGTCCGCCGGAGTTGACCATGTCCGCGACCTCGCTGCGCAGCTGCTCGGCGTAATCCTCGTACAGCGGCATCGGCCAGCAGCGGTCTCCTGCCTGCTGCGAGGTCTTCCTGACGACTTCGACCCAGGCGTCGGGCTGACCGAACAGACCGGACGCCGCTTTGCCGAGGGCCACGACGCAGGCGCCGGTGAGCGTGGCGACGTCGACCAGATGGGTTGCGCCGAGGCGCTGCGCATACCAGAGCGCGTCGCCCAGAATGAGGCGACCCTCGGCGTCGGTATTGATGACCTCGACGGTCTTCCCCGAGGCGCCGGTCAGCACGTCGCCGGGCTTTATCGCACGTCCGCCGGGCATGTTCTCGGTTGCCGGAACTACGCCGATGACGCGCATGGGTGCGCGAAGAAGCGCGATCGCACGCATGGCGCAGACGACGGCGGCGCCACCCGCCATGTCGTCTTTCATCCGCTCCATCCCGTCGGCCGGCTTGATCGAGATACCGCCGGTATCGAACGTGACGCCTTTGCCGACGAGTCCGAGCACCGGGGCAGCCGGGGCCCCGGGCGGTTCGTGCCGCATAACGATCACACGTGGAGGTTCGGCGCTGCCCCTCGCAACGCCCATGAGCAATCCCATTCCCAGCCGGGCGATCTCGTCCTCGTCGAGAATCTGGACATCGAGGCCAGCAGCCTGGGCAATTTTCTCGGAGCGATCGGCAAATACCGACGGCGTCAGCACGTTCGACGGCTCGTTGCACAGGTCGCGGGAGATATTGCAGCTCTCGCCCAGAATGCCGCCTCGTTCCACAGCGCGTTCCAGCCCGGCTGTATCTCCCCCGGCGTGCACCACCAGCGCTCCGTCGATCGGCGGCGGTGTGCGGTCGCTGCTCTTGTATCGATCGCCTGTGAAGTTCGCGAAGATCAGACCCTCGGCAATCGCCTGCACCGCCGCCGCCGGATCGAGATCACCGCGATTGGTGAATGCGATGTGCTTGATCCGCCGCTGCCGCGCCATCGATCCCGCGGTGGTCGCAAGGCGGCGCAGGCGTTCGGTATCCAATGCGGCGGCTGGTCCGGCGCCGATGAGCGCGACGCGCGCGGCGCGCCAGCCGTGGAGAAGAGGCGTGATGAATATCTCGAATGGCTTCCCCTGCACTTCCCCGCTGGCAAGGGCGCGGCTGACGGCGCCGGCGGTTCCCTCGTCAAGGCCAGGCACGCGCGCGACGACATCTTCGCCCTCGAAAACAGGCAGAACGAGCAGGTCCGTTTCTACTTCGGTCGCGCGTGCCGGCGAAAACGACACTCCCACGCCCGAAATCGCTCGGGTCATCGGGCGATTATAAGGTGGTTTAGAATTATTCAGCATTCCAGCTCTACACCCGGGGGGATCGATGCGCTACGAGTCGACAGCTTTGCGCTGCGCGTTTACAGTTTTGGTCTGCGTACCCGTTATGGCGACCAGCAGCCCGGACATCCAGAACGACAAGAAAGCCAGCCTCTCGCTGAAAGCCTCGCCCAACGTAGGCTTTTCGCCGGCTCGTATCGTGCTGACTGCCGAGGTGAAGGGGGGGCCAAACGACGCGGAGGATCTCTATTGCGCCTCGATCGAGTGGGTGTGGGGCGACGATACGAAATCGGAATCGAAGGCGGACTGCGAGCCGTACGAAGCCGGCAAGAGCGAGATCAAGCGGCGCTACACGCTCGACCACGTCTACCAGACCGGCGGCCAATACAAGGTGGAGTTCTACCTCAAACAGAAGAACAAGCGCGTCCTCGGTGGACAGACGACCATCACGATCCGCCCAGGAGCTCGGGATATCGGACAGTAAGAGTTATTCTTCTTCTTCATCCTTCTTCCTTTCTTAGCTCGACCGCAGACGCTTTGCCGTCGACGATCCGATAGGCTCGGAAGTCCGGTTGATCCCCGGCGAGAGACACAATCAACCACACGAATTCAGGATAGTGCGCCTCGATAACGTCTCGAGGTGACGGGATCGCTTCGGTCCGCGGATGCGAATGATAAGCGCCGATGACCGATCGCGTGGTTCCGCGCAACCGCCGGTTGATCGCGATGTGTTCTTCGGGATCGATTTGATATCGCGACGGGTGCGCGAGCACGTTGCGGGTCGGCACCGCTTCGTCTATCAGGTCTTTTGTTCCGAGGAGAAGACCGCAGCACTCGTTCGGTGATTCCTGCAGTGCCTGCGCGCCGATCGTGGCGAGGACCACCTCGAGAATCCGCGCAATCACCCCTGCAACTCGGGACGGTCACGGAAGTGTTCGAGGGCTTCCGGGTTGGCGAGCGCTTCGCGATTCCTGACCTCGCGACCGTGCACGACGTCGCGCACGGCGAGCTCGACGATCTTGCCGCTCTTCGTCCTCGGGATCTCCGGTACCGCGACAATCCGCGCAGGCACATGACGTGGCGTCGTCGCACCGCGAATCTGCTGCCGGATGCGATCGCGGAGAGCGTCGGAGAGCTCGAGCCCGTCGCGCAGCCTGATGAAGAGGACGATCCGCTCATCGTTGTCCCATCGCTGCCCGATCACCAGGCTTTCGACGATCTCGTCGAGCTGCTCGACCTGGCGATAGATTTCGGCCGTGCCAATACGCACGCCGCCCGGATTGAGCACCGCGTCGGACCGCCCGTAGATGATCATCCCGTCGTGCTCGGTGAGCTCCACGTAGTCGCCGTGGTGCCAGACGTTGGGGAACCTGTCGAAATACGCGGCGTGATACTTCCGTCCGTCCGGGTCATTCCAGAACCCCACCGGCATGGACGGGAACGGCATCGTGCACACCAGTTCCCCTTTTTCGCCCGGTGGCAAGGATCTCCCGCTATCGTCGAATACGTCGACGCGCATGCCGAGCGAGCGTGCCTGAATTTCACCGCGCCAGACCGGCCCTGTGGGATCGCCGCCGACGAAGCAGCTGATGATGTCGGTTCCGCCTGAGATCGATGCGAGGTGAATGTCGCGCTTGACGCTTCTGTAGACGTAATCGAAGCTCTCGGGCGCCAGCGGCGAGCCGGTTGAGGTCATCGTGCGCAGGCTCTCGAGGCGATGCGTGGCCATGGGCGCGAAGCCGGCTTTGTTGATCCCGTCGATGAATCTCGCGGAAGTTCCGAACAGCGTCATGTTGGTGGCGTCCGCGAAGTCGAAAAGAGCGTGCGGTCCCGGGTAGAGCGGCGCGCCGTCGTAGAGCAGAATGGTCGCCTCCGACGCCAGCACCGTCACCAGCCAGTTCCACATCATCCAGCCGCACGTCGTGAAGTAGAAGACGCGGTCACCTTTTTCGATGTCGCACAGGAGCTGGTGCTCTTTCAGGTGCTGAATCAGCGTGCCTCCTGCCCCGTGGACGATGCACTTGGGGACACCGGTGGTGCCCGAGGAGTAGAGGATGTAGAGGGGATGATTGAACGGAAAGCGCTCGAACTTGAAACCGCTCACATCGGCGCCGGCGATGAAGTGCTGCCAGAGCGTCGCGCCAGGCAGGCTGACAAGGTTCGGCTCCTCGGAAACGTAAGGAATCACGATCAGGTGCTCGACGGTTGGCAGCAGCCGGCGGACCTCGGCGAGCTTGGTCAAACTGTCGTGCTGTCGGCCCGCATAGAAATAGCCGTCAGCCGAAATCAGGACCCTCGGGCCAATCTGACCGAACCGATCGAGAACCCCCTGCACGCCGAAGTCCGGCGAGCACGAGGACCAGGTGGCGCCAATCGCTGCCGCACCGAGCGCGGCGACGATCGTTTCCGGCATGTTGGGCACGATAGCGGCCACGCGATCACCCGGCCTGATGCCCGCTGCTTTCAGCGCCGAGGCCATGCCGCACGTCTGCGCGTAGAGCTCGGCAAACGTCAGGCTGCGCTGGATTCGATGCTCGCCGTTGAAAATGATCGCCGTCGACGCGTCACGACGGCGCAGAACGTTCTCGGTGAAATTGAGACGCGCATCGGGAAAGAAGCGGGCCCCGGGCATGCGATCCAGGTGCTCGACGAGGCGCTCACTCTTGTCGCCGCGTATGCCGCCAAAATCCCAGACGGCATCCCAGAAGTCGCCGGGGCGCTCGATGGAAAACCGGTACAAGCTGCGGTAGTCGGGAAACTTCTGATCGAACCTGCGCTCGGCGAGCCGGGCGAAGGCGGTCACCCTCGCTCGCGCGATGCGGTCGGCGCTGGGCATCCACAGGGGTTCGGTCAAGGGAAAATCCCCAACGCCCGCTCTAAAGCCGGGCCTACGAGATCTCTGTAGTCCCGGCCTTCAAACGGGCGAACTGGCGCCGTTTTCGACTTCGTAGACTTCCGTTTCGGGCATCTGAAAGCCGCGCTTCTGATAGTTCGGAAGCGCCGCGGGATGGTCGAGCGTGTTCGTGTGCAGCCACACGCGCGACGCCCCTTGCGCCCAGGCAAGCTTCACCGCCTCCCCCAGCATGTATCCACCCAGTCCTCGACCCGTGAAGTGATCGAGGAGACCGAAATAGACGATCTCCACTGCCCGATCGCCGTCGATCCGAAGTTCGAAATAGCCTGCCGGCGCACCCTCGACCCACATGACGTACAAGGTCACGGCTTCGTCATCGAGGTATTGTCGGATCTGTTCGTCGGTCCAAGGGAGGCGGTCGAACCAGTGGTACTTTCGGCCGACTTCAGTGTAGAGAAACCGCCAGAACGCCGGCGGACAGTCACCGACGCGCTCGATACGCGGCTCGTTACCGGGCGCGGCGGCGGGTTTCAGCTCGGACGGCTGCCGCATTTCCAGATACGTACGCGTGGAGAACTGCGGCGAGCTCACTGGCGGTCCAACACTTCCTTCCAACGTCGGGCGGAGGCGAACAGCTCGTCGAAGTCCGAGTCGGGCCGCGCAACCTGCGACTTGAGCCGTGTGAGCGCGTCAATCAGCGCATCCAGAGCCTGAGAAACTTCACCGGGATTGGTGGCGGCGATGTCGCGCCAGATGCCGGCCGGGCTGGACGCGAGACGCGTCGTATCGCGGAGCCCGCGTCCCGCCAACGCCAGCCCCTCGTCGCCAACCGCCTCGCCGACGACATGCATGAGGGCGGTGACGGCGAGCTGCGGCAGATGACTGAGGTACGCAACCATCCGATCGTGCTCGTCGGGCGGCATGCTGACCGGCGCGCCGCCCAATCCTTCGACGAACGTTGTCAGCGACGACAGCGCGGAGCTATCGGTCGAACCGTCTGGCGTGAACAGCCACGGCCGGCCGTCGAACAGCTCCGCGAACGCTTCCTCGATGCCCCCCACCGCCGCGCCCGCCAGCGGATGGCCGCCGACGAATCGCAGCCGCCGCGGAAATGCCGCCGCCGCGGCGACCGTTGCCGCCTTCGTGCTGCCGACGTCCGTGACCACGGCGTCGCCGGATAGAACCCCAGGAAGTTGCCTGAGCACTTCGATGTTGGCGCGCACCGGCGCCGCGAGCACCACGAGCGAGGCGTCGGCGGCGAACTCGAGCTTCTCGCCCACGACGTCAGCGGCTCTCATCCGCAATGCCCGTTCCAGCACCGTCATTTCATCCACCGCGATCACCACGGTCGACGGCCAGCGCCGCTTCACGGCGAGAGCCAGAGACCCGCCGATGAAGCCGAAACCGACGATGGCGACGGTCGGAAACGGAGAAGTTTGCTCTCTCAACATGCGAAAGGAAGCCTTTTTTGTGGCCGCAGGCTCTTCTTCTCTTAGTGCGCTTGGGGCCCCACCCCCAAGCGCTTCTCGCTCGGCGGCTTCGCGCCTCGCTCGGGCCGCAGGCCTTTTCTTTACACTCCCCAGCCTCGCTTCGCCACCGGCTCCAGACAAATGCCGCGTCCGATGGCGGGGGCGATGATGCGGAGCTCGGCCATCAGGCGATCGAACTGGGGTGGGTGCAGCGACTGTGCGCCGTCGCTCAACGCATGGTCGGGATCGCAGTGCACTTCGATGAGCAGGCCGTCCGCGCCGGCGGCAACGGCCGCGCGTGCCATCGGCGCCACCTGGTCGCGGCGGCCGGTGCCGTGGCTCGGGTCCGCCAGGATCGGCAAGTGGCTGAGTTTCTGGATCACGGGAATGGCGGAAATGTCGAACGTGTTGCGCGTGTAGCTTTCGAACGTGCGGATGCCTCGTTCGCACAGCATCACGCTCATGTTGCCGCCAGCCAGAATGTATTCTGCGGAAAGCAGCCACTCCTCGATCGTCGCCGAGATGCCGCGTTTGAGCAGCACCGGCGTGCGCGCGCGTCCGAGCTCGCGCAGCAGCGTGTAGTTCTGCATGTTGCGCGCGCCGACCTGGAGGATGTGCGCGTACTTTTCAATCAGCTCCAGCTGACTGATGTCCATCACCTCGGTGATGAGCTTCATGTTGTGCCGGTCGGCGGCGGCACGCAGCATGCGCAGGCCCTGCTCTCCCAGGCCCTGGAAGCTGTAGGGGGAGCTACGCGGCTTGAATGCTCCGCCGCGAAGGACCTTCGCCCCTGCGCGCTTGACGGCTGCCGTCGTCGTCTCGACCTGTTCGTCCGTTTCCGCCGAGCACGGCCCGGCCATGACGACGACTTCGTCGCCGCCTATGCGGACGTCGCCAATCGTGATGATGGTGTTTTCCGGCTTGAAGGTGCGGCTGGCCAGCTTGTACGGCTCGGTGATGCGCAGCACTTCCTGCACGCCGTCGAGGACCTGCACCAGGCCAGGGTCAAAAGCCCGGTTTCCGCCGACGGCGCCAATGACCGTCCGCAGCGCACCAGTGGACCGGTGCACGTCGAAACCCATCTCGACGAGCTGCGCGATCACGCGCTGAACCTGCTCGTCCGTCGCCCGTTCCTGCATCACGACAACCATGTCTCAGCTCCCAGTCACAGCTTCCAGCTTCAGCCGGGCTGCACGAATCAGCACGAGGTCCTACCCGGCTGAAGCCCGGCTACGCGCTTTCCGGTTTCCTTTCTTCCTTCCCCATCGCTCGATAAACGTTCCAGCCGCCGCGCCTCGTCGATCACCCGTTCGAACAACCGCCGGATCGCCCCATTGTCCAGCGGCCCGGGATTCAGGCTCTGCACGTGGTTGAGAACCTCGACCTCGCGCGCCGGTTGGTAGACCTCGAGTCCCAGCTCCTTCTTGACGCGTCCGATGGCGAGCGCGCACTCGGCACGCTGGCTGAGCAGCTGCACGAGCGCCTCGTCCAGGTCGTCGATGCGGCGACGGAGAGCGTCGATCTCGCTCAGAGCGCGCTTTTCAGCCATCGGACATATCCGTCGACGCGAGACACGAGGTCGGGCGCGGCGCCGTGATCGGCAATCACCTGAACGAGCGCACTGCCGACAACCGCGGCGTCCACGACCTTGCACGCTGCCGCGACGTGCTCGGGGCGTGAAATGCCGAAGCCAAGCGCGAGCGGCATGTCGGTCACTGCCCGAACACGACGGGCGAGCACTTCGGCGTCGGCCGCCAGCACTTCTCGCGCGCCGGTGACGCCGAGGCGCGAAATCAGATATAGAAATCCCTGCCCCAGCTCCGCCGCCGCCCGAATGCGCTCATCGGTCGTCGTCGGGCTGATGAGAAAAATCGGGTCGATTCCGGCATCGACCAGCGGTTGTCGGAGCGGGCCAGCCTCCTCGATCGGGTAGTCGAGGATCAGCACTCCGTCGACGCCGGCGTCCGCCGCGGTGCGCGCGAACGTGCGGGGATCCATGCGGACGACGGGGTTGGCATAGGTGAAGAGCACGATTGGTGCGTCCAATGATGGACGAATGCGACGAATCATCGCGAGCGCGCCGCGAAGCGTCATGCCGGCGGCGAGCGCCCTCTCGGTCGCCCGCTGAATCACGGGTCCATCCGCCAACGGATCCGAAAATGGCACCCCGACCTCGATGACGTCGGCTCCGGCCCGGCCGAGCGCCACGAGAATCTCCGCCGATCGCTCAGCGTCAGGATCGCCGGCCGTGACGTATGCCACCAGGCCGCCTTTCTTCGCGCGCAGCTTCTCGAAGGTATCGGCGATGCGTCCGCTCGTCGTGTTCATTGGGTTCCGCCTTCGAGCTTGCCCGGGTCGAGCGCCGCCTGAATGCTCAACACGTCTTTGTCTCCACGTCCCGACAGGTTCACGAGCAGCACGCTGTCCTTGGCCAACGTTTTTGCGACACGGCAGCCGTAGGCAATCGCGTGGGCCGATTCGAGCGCGGCGAGGATGCCTTCGGTTCGTGCCAACGTCTGAAATGCGCTCAGTGCGTCGCCGTCGCCGATCCACGCGTATTCCGCGCGCCCCTTGTCGTGCAGCCAGGCGTGCTCGGGGCCGACGGCGGCGTAGTCGAGTCCGGCAGAAATGGAGTGTGTCAGCTCGATGTTTCCCTCGGCATCCTGCAGCACGTAGCTGCGGGTCCCTTGCAACACACCGGCGGCGCCGCCGGCAAATCTGGCGGCGTGCCGTCCCGGCTCGATCCCGTGACCCCCGGCCTCGACGCCAATCAGGCGCACGTCCTGATCGTCGACGAAAGAGTCGAAGATGCCCATGGCGTTGCTGCCGCCGCCCACGCACGCCACAACGGCGTCAGGAAGTCGGCCGACCGACTCGAGACACTGCGCTCTGGCCTCCCGTCCGATGACGGACTGGAACTCGCGAACCATGAGCGGATACGGATGCGGTCCGAGCACGGATCCGAGCAGATAGTAACTGTCCGCTACCGTGCCGACCCAGTCCCGCATGGCTTCGTTGATGGCGTCCTTCAACGTGCGGCTGCCGGCATCGACGCGGCGGACAGTGGCGCCGAGAAGCTGCATGCGAAAGACGTTGAGCGATTGCCGCGCCATGTCTTCGGCGCCCATGTAGACGTCGCAGTCGAGACCGAGCAGCGCACAGGCGGTTGCCGTGGCCACGCCGTGTTGCCCCGCCCCGGTCTCCGCAATCACCCGCCGCTTCCCCATCCGCCGCGCGAGGAGGGCCTGACCGATGGCGTTGTTGATCTTGTGCGCCCCTGTATGCGCCAGATCCTCTCGTTTGAGGAAAATGCGAGCGCCGCCGGCCCACTCACTCAACCTGACCGATTCGTAGAGCGGCGTCGGTCGACCGACGTAATTGCGCAACAGCGCAGCGAGCTCGATGGCGGAAAGCCTCGTCGTCGCGCGCGGCGAAGTACGCGCGTTCGAGCTCGGCGACTGGGGAGACGAGCGTCTCCGGTACGAATCGCCCGCCATAAGCGCCGTAGTAACCGCGGGCATCCGGATCTCGGTGTCCAAAAGCTGGCATCATTTACGTATCCAATGCTGCAAAGAGTGCGCGCAACCGATCCGGGTCCTTGACGCCAGGAGCGGATTCGACCCCTGACGACACGTCGATGCCGAACGGGCGCACGGTATCGATCGCGGTTCGCACGTTCTCGGGACGAAGTCCACCCGCGAGCAGCACGCGACGCCGGCGTGCCGCGGCCGCCGCCCGGCTCCAGTCAACGGTGGTTCCTGTTCCGCCGTGGCGCTCGGGATCGTGCGCATCCAGCAAGACGCCAGCGCGGGCGGGTATCCGGTCGACGGATGATTCGTCGAAGTCGCTCGTCACCGCCACCGATTTGATGACCCGCTGCGGCATCCGCTCGACCATCTCCGGCGTCTCGCTGCCGTGCAGCTGCACGACGCCGAGTCGTACCAGGCTCGCTACCGCACTCACATACTCCGCCGGCTGATCGACGAACACGCCGACGGGCACCACCCAGGGTGGCAGCGCCGTAGAGATTCTTCGTGCGCGATACGGGTCGATGAAGCGCGCGCTGCCGGGCCAGAAGACGAATCCGACGGCCCACGCGCCGAGCTCGGCCGCGAGCAGTGCGTCTTCGGTTCGCCGGATGCCGCAGATCTTCACGCGCACCATCATTGGCTTTCGCCACCGCGCAGCTGGCGGAGCGCCGCGCCCGGATCGGGTTCCGTAATCAGGCGCTCGCCGACGAGGAACGCGTGATATCCCAGGGCGCCCAGCCGATCGAGGTCCTCGTGCGACCGGATTCCGCTCTCGGCCACGGCCGCAACGTCACGCGGGATGTGCGACCGCCGCGAGTTCGAGCACCGACGGGTCGACACGCAGCGTCTTGAGATCGCGGCTGTTGACCCCGATGATCCGCGCGCCGGCATCGACCGCCCGGTCAATTTCGTCCAGGGCATGGACTTCGACCAGCGCCGCCAGGCCGAGATCCAAGGCGTCGATGATCAAACCCTGCAAGAGCCGCTGCTCGAGTGCCCCGACGATCAGAAGAACCGCGTCCGCGCCCATGACCGCAGCTTCGAGGAGCTGGTACGTTGAAAGGATGAAGTCCTTGCGCAGGATCGGAACCTTGACGGCCTGTCGAACGGCGGCGAGATGGTCCAGCGAGCCATCGAAGAACGTCGGTTCTGTCAGCACCGAGATCGCCGCGGCGCCGGCTGCCTCGTACGACCGCGCGTGCGCGGCGGGATCGTAATCGCGCCGCAGAATGCCGCGTGACGGCGACCGGCGCTTGCACTCGGCGATGACTCGCGGGCCCGGCCCCGAACGCAGCGCATGCTCGAACGCGGCCCCGTCCGGACTTCTGATCAGGTCGCGCTCGAGAGCGTCCATGGGGCGAGCCGCAGAGCGGATGTCGATCGTCCGGCGCGTCGCGGCGACGATGGTCTCGAGCAGGTTCGCGGCTGCCGTGCTCGTCACGAGGCTGCCGCCTGTGTGCTGGCGTTCGAGACGACCACCAGCTTTTCGAGTACCGGCTGCTGCGCGACCGCTGTCGATGGCTTCTGCAGCCTGCGTCAGACCGTTCTCCACCCGGTCGACAGCGCCGGCAATGAGCAATGAGGCTGCCGTGTTCAACAGCACGATGTCGCGTGTCGCACCGCGCTCGCCTGCCAGCACGGCTTTCGCAATGGCGGCGTTGCGCGCCGCGTCTCCTCCTCGCAGTGCCTCCGGCGTGGCCTTCGGCAGCCCCACGTCCGCGGGATGGATGTAGAAAGTGTTCACGGCTCCCGCGCGGCACTCCGATACCTTCGTGTAGCCGGTTGTCGAGATCTCGTCGAGGCCGTCAGCACCGTGGACGACCCATGCGCGTTCCGCGCCCAGCATCGAGAGCGATCGGGCCACCAGCTCGGTCAGCTCCGGCCGCGGAACACCCACCAGCTGGCGCGTGGCCCCGGCAGGATTGGTCAGCGGTCCCAGCAGGTTGAAGGCGGTGCGCACCCCCAGCTCGCGCCGCGCCTGGCGCCGCGTGCCGCATCGACGGGTGAAAAATGGGGGCGAAGAAGAACGCAATCCCCGCCTCCGCCAGGCAGCGCTCGACGACGCCAGCCTCGGCGCTGACGTTGACGCCGAGTGCCTCGAACACGTCCGCACTGCCGCATCGGCTCGACACCGATCGGTTGCCATGTTTGGCCACTCGAATGCCACACGCGGCGAGAACGAGTGCCGCAATCGTCGACACATTGAAAGTGTGGGCACGGTCGCCGCCGGTGCCGCACGTGTCGAACACCGGATGAAAGTCGCGCGACAGCCGAGTCGCCCGCGACCGCATCGTGCGCGCCAGCCCGACCACCTCTGCCGGCCTCTCACCTTTCATCGCCAGGCCGATCAAAAGCCCGGCGATCTGCGCCGACTGAGCGCGCCCCTCCATGATCTCGTCCATGGCGGCGGACGCTTCCTCGACCGTCAAGTCCTGCCGCCGTTGCAGTTTCTCAATCAGGGTCGGGAACATTCACAGCTCCAGAAAATTCTTGAGCACCTGCCGACCAGATTCGGTCAACACCGATTCGGGATGGAACTGCACCCCGTGGATTGGATACTGACGATGTCGAACACCCATGATCGTTCCGTCGTCCGTGCGAGCTGCCGCTTCGAGCGTGTCGGGCAAGGGATCGGCGACGACGAGGGAGTGATAGCGGCCGGCGGTGAATGGCTGCGACACGCCGCGAAAAACGCCGCGGCCATCGTGCGACACGCTCGACACTTTGCCGTGCATCAATTGCGGCGCGCGTACCACCGAGCCGCCAAACGCGATGCCGATGCCCTGGTGCCCGAGACAGACGCCGAGTACCGGTGTGCGCGTGCCAAAGCGGCGAATGACATCGACGGTAATCCCTGCATCCTCCGGCCGCCCCGGTCCTGGCGAGATCACGATTTGCGCCGGCTGCATCGCCTCGATTTCGTCGAGCGAGATCTCGTCATTCCGGCGCACGCACAGGACCGCGCCGAGCTCGCCCAGATACTGAGCCAGGTTCCACGTGAACGAGTCGTAGTTGTCGATGAGGAGGAGCACGTGTCTGTGTCTGTGTCGGTGTCTGCTTTTCTCAGTGCTCGCGGGGCCCCACCCCCGCTCGCTCTCACTCGGCGGCCGGCCTTCGCCCGGCTTCCCTCCAACCTTCGCGCCGAGTCGAGCGAAGGTTGCGCGCCGTAGCCTTGGCGAAGGCGGGCCCGGCGCTTCGGCTGGCAGGCCGGCGCCTCGCTCGGGCCGCAGGCGCTTTTACAGTCCTGTCTCCGCCATCTCCAATGCCTGCAACAGCGCCCGTGCCTTGTCGCGCGTCTCCTCGTACTCGGCCGCCGGGTTCGAGTCGGCGACGATTCCGGCGCCGGCCTGAATCCCGGCGCGTCCATCGCGGATCGTGATGGTGCGAATCGCAATGCAGAAATCCAGGTTGCCGGCGAAGTCGATGTAGCCCACGGCACCGGCATAGACGTCACGTCGGGTTGGTTCGAGTGCCGCCAGGATCTGCATCGCACGGATCTTCGGCGCGCCGGAGACGGTGCCGGCTGGAAAGCAGGCGACCAGGGCGTCGAGATGGTCGCGGTCTTCCGCCAGTCGTCCGTCAACCGTCGACACCAGGTGCATGACGTGCGAGTACCGTTCCAGCGCCATGTATTGCGGGACACGGACGGATCCGAACTCGCAGACGCGCCCCAGGTCGTTGCGCCCGAGATCGACGAGCATCACGTGTTCGGCACGCTCCTTCTCGTTGCGCTTCAGTTCGTCCGCCAGCCGCAAATCCTCTTCGTCGGTCGTCCCGCGCGGGCGCGTTCCGGCAATCGGATGCGTCTCGACTCGTCTTCCCTCCACTCGCACCAGCATCTCCGGCGACGACCCGACGATAGCGAGTCCGCCCATGCGCATGAAGTACATGTAGGGCGACGGGTTCACGTACCGCAGCGCGCGATACACCGTGAAGGGATCGGCCGTGACGTCCGCCTCGAAGCGCTGCGAGAGGACCGCCTGATAGATATCCCCCGCCGCGATGTGCTCCTTGATGGTGCGCACGCCGGCTTCGAACGTCTCGCGCGACTGGTTGGACCGCACGTCAGGCGCCGCGCGGTCAACCTTTTCCGGCTGCGACAGCCCGCGTTCGAGCTCGCGCTCCAGAAACTGAATCTTTGCGCACGCAAACTGGTACAGCGCTTCGAGGTTCTCGTCCGGTGTTATTCGCGCGTTGGCGATGATGAGGATGCGATGCTTCACGTGATCGAACGCCAGCACCGTATCGAACAACATGAACCCCGCATCGTCTTCGGTCCGCTGTTCGCGCGCCCACTTCGCGTCCGACCATGCCTGATTCAGGACCGGCTCGAACGTCGGCGAGGCGTCGTAGCTGATGACGCCGACGGCGCCGCCCGTGAAACGCGGCAGGCCGGGAACGTACGGCGACCTGAATTCGGCCATGAGCCGCCGCGTCGCCTCCATGAACGGCTCGTCGCTTTCCGAGGTGACGCCGCTCCTGTCGACGATGGTCTTGCCGCCGCGTGCTTTCAATACGAGGAACGGGTCCTTGCCGAGGAACGAGTATCGCGCCACGCGTTCGCCACCCTCGACGCTCTCGAACAGGAACGCATAGTCGGAGTGTTCGGCAATCTTGAGGAATGCCGAGACCGGCGTGAGCAGGTCAGCGATGATCTCTTTCACGACCGGTACGAACGTACCGCGGCGCGAGAGCTCCACGAATTCTTCGAAAGTCGTCTGCCTCATGATTCCAGTGGCGCCGGCTGGCCGGTCCGGCGCGTCCCTGCTGCTGCCTCGTAGAAAAGACCCGCCGGTGGCGTATGGCCGGTCCACAACTCGAACTGCCGCTCGGCCTGGGCGACGAGCATTTCCAGCCCGCCGATGGTCAGACAGCCCGCTGCGCGGGCCTCGGCGAGCAGTCGCGTTTCAGCCGGCGTGTAGACCAGATCGAACACCATCTCGCCATCCAGCTGCGCTCCCTCGATGGGGTTCTGTCCCTGCGGGCCGGTGCCCGCGGACGTGGCGTTGATGAGGACGTCCCAGCTTCCCGCCTTCGGAGGGAATGCGCCGACCTGTCCGCCAACGAGATCGGCGATGGCGCGAGCGGCCTCGGCCCGTCGCGCGCAGATCGTCACGGCTGCCCCTTCGTCGGCGAGAGCAATGGCGACCCCGCGCGCGGCGCCGCCCGCGCCGAGAATCGAGGCGCGCGTCCCCTTTACGCGAATGCGGCCGGTCAGCGGCGCCAGAAAGCCATGGACGTCCGTATTCCTCCCGATCCATCGCCCGTCGCGCACCACGATCGTGTTGATGGCGCCGACGCGTTCGGCCAGACGGTCCACCTCGTCGACATGCGACATCAGATCGACCTTGAACGGCGCGGTGATGCTCGCGCCGCTGATCGGCACGGCACGTGCGAAGCGAACGAAATCCTCGGCGCTGGAAGCTTCGAACGGCACGTAGACCGCGTCGATTCCCAGCTCCCCGAAGCCGGCGTTGTGCATGACCGGAGATTTCGAGTGCCCGACGGGGTGACCGACGACGCCGTAGAGGGCGGAAGTGGGTGAAATCCGCCGGAAATTGAACTCGCGCAGGAGACGCAGCGGCGGCAGTTGTCCCGGTGCCACGCCGTCGCCCGCGTACGTCCAGCGGTTGCCGAGCCTTGCCGCGAGAATGCGCGACGCCGCTCCCGCGTTCCCCATGGCAATGAGCACGTGGCTGGAATCTCCGGCCTCGCGCCGGGCGTCAGCCAGAGCAAAGAGCGGCAACACGTCGACGAGCGCGCGGGCTTCGATGGCAATCTTGACGACTTCGGCGCCCGCCGAGTGCATCGCGGCGGCGCGCTGCGGCAGATCCGGAGGGACGGCGCCGAAATAATGCGCAGACAGCACGACGCCGCGGCCGCGCCGGAGGCGCATGATGTCGGGGGCAAAGCCCGCTGCTGCCTCCACGTCGACGAACTCGGCTCCGGCATTGATGGCAGACTCGAGGATCTGCCTCCGTTCGCCCTCGCTGCCTCGGAACTCTCCGCCTTCCCACGAGGCGCGGCAGGTGGCGATGACCGGCCGACGCCGGCCTTCGATGGCGGCAACGGCATCCGGCCGGTCCAGGTGATCGAGGCGCAGCTCGACGAGATCGGCCCCCTCGGCCGAATCCCGTTTGCGGCGCAGCTCTTCGATCGACCGAGCCGCAACCGCGACGCATACCTGTGGATCGCGCATGGCTGAAAATGAAAAAGCCCCCTCAGCTGGAGCTGAGGGGGCTTTTGAATCCTTGTTCTGCAGCTGCCTGCAGGCTACCGGACCGCCCCCTCAGCAAAGCTGTACCACCACCAATAGGACCGATAGGCCCGGGCAGAGGCGGACGGCAGCGCGCTGAAGGAGTTGACCAAGCGTTGGGAAACATAACACCTTTCTCCTTGACCGGCAAGCAGTTGGTCCGGACAATGGAATGAGCGGTTTCCCTTGGGCGAAGCCGCCGTCTTTCGCAGGCGATCTCCCCGTCTTAATACGCATGAAGATACGAACCGCGGCAGCTGCGCTCGCACTGGCCACCGTCACCACCTTGACGGTTCCGGCCTCGACTTCCCTCATGCCGCTCGAGGAAATTCGCCCGGGCATGGTCGGCGTCGGCAAAACGGTTTTTCAAGGATCCGATCTTCAGGACTTTCAGGTCGAGATTATCGGCGTCCTTCGCAACGTGCAGGGGCCCCGGCGCAATCTCATCCTGGCGCGTCTCGAAGGCGGTCCCCTCGCCGAAACCGGTGTCGCCCAGGGGATGAGCGGTAGCCCTGTCTATATCGATGGACGGCTCATCGGCGCGGTCTCCTACTCCATCGGCGCATTCGCAAAAGAGCCGATCGCCGGCATCACGCCGATCGCGGAGATGAAGGATGCCACCGCGGTACCTCGCGCGCACGGTTCAGGCAGCGGCGCGGCTGGAACTGCCGATCACGCAAGAGCGGCTCTCGGCCGCGCTTTCCGCGGTTCACAACCGGATCGCGCCGTTTGCGCAGCGTGCGGCTGACGTCCAGGCCATCGGCATGCCCGCCGCCGCCGGTTCTCAACTGGGCGCGTTGCTGCGCCCGATCGCCACGCCTCTGATGCTGGGTGGTTTCGAACCCGAAGTCGCGGATCTCATCTCCGGTCCTTTCCGCGGCGCCGGCTTCACTCCGATCATCACCGGCGGCGCGGCGGGGATCGCCACGCCCGTCAACAGCCCGTTGCGCGAGGGGGACGCCATCGGCGTGTCGCTCCTCAGCGGCGACCTCGAGATGGGAGCCACCGGGACGATTACTCACATCGATGGGGATCACGTCTACGCGTTCGGGCATCCGTTCTTCAATCTCGGCCCAGCCGAGTTCCCGCTCACCCGCGCCCACATCCACACGATGCTTCCCAGCTTGATGACGTCCTTCAAGATCTCGAGCATGGGGGAAACCATCGGGACGATGCAGCAGGATCGTGCGACGGCAATTGCGGGGACGCTGGGTAAGGGTCCGGCGCTGGTCCCGATGACGGTCACGCTGCAGTCGGATCGCGGCACCGGTTCCGGATCGCCGCGCGTGCTGAAGTACCAGGTCGTCAACGATCAGCTGTTCACGCCGCTCCTCGCCTATGTGGCGCTGTTCAACACGCTGACTTCATACGAGCGGCAATTCGGCGCCGCAACGGTCAGTGTCAAGAGCCGCGCGAAGCTGAAGGGCCACGGGGAGCTCGCCCTCGAGGATATCTTCGCGGGTGAGAGCCCCTTGCTCGGTGCATCGGCGGCCGTCGCCGGACCGCTCGCCATGGTTCTCACCAACGATATCGAGAAAGTGGCGCTCGAGGAGCTCGACGTGACCATCACCACGACCGAGGCTCCGCGAACGGCGAGCATCGAGCGCGTCTGGCTCGACGACATCCGTCCGCGCGCCGGTCGAACCGTGTCGCTGAAGGTGCTCACCCGCAGCTACCGCGGCGAGGAAAAGATCACGACGGTTCCCATCGATATCCCGGCAAATGCGGCGAGCGAGATGAGCATTCTGGTGACCGACGGCCGTCAGCTGAACGTGATCGAGCAGCGGGAGCTGCGGCGATCGCTGCAGCCGCAGAGCGTGGCGCAGATGCTGCGCGTGCTGAACGATACGCGCCGCAACAATCGCATCTACGTCCGGCTCCTCACGGGAACACCCGGCGCCGTCGTCAATGGCGAAGCGATGACGGCACTTCCTCCGTCGGTCCTGGCCGTGCTCGAGAGCGATCGCAACGGCGGCAGTTTCACGCCGATCCGCAGTGCAACGCTGGGCGAATGGCAGATCCCGATGGACTCGGCGGTCACCGGCTCGCGCGTGCTCACGATCGCGATCGACAAGGGCGCGCGATAATCTCCCTCATGCGCAACGTTTTCGGAACAGGGCGGCCGGCCGCCCTCTGGGTTGCCGTCATGTGCGCCGCCCTTGCGGGCGCGGCGCTTCTCGCCGCCACGCCAACCTTCTGGACGGTTTCCACGCAGTCCGATTTTCTCAAAGGCGACGTCACGGACCTGTCGATCGACAGCGACGGTCGTGTGTTTCTTGGACCATCGGCCACGGTCGTGGCTGAGACCGCGGCGCCGTTTCTGTGGTCGATCGTGGCTGGTCCGGACGGCACGTTGTGGGCTGGCAGCGGCAACGAAGGAAAGGTGCTGAAGGTCGACAAGGACGGCAAGATTTCGACCTTCTTCGATGCGGCGGAGCTGGAAGTGCACGCGGTAGCCGCCGCGCCGGGCGGTGGAGTCTACGCCGCGACCTCGCCCGATGGAAAGATCTATGCGATCGCCGCGGATGGAACCTCGCGGACCTTGTTCGATCCGGAAGACAAGTACATCTGGGCGCTGGCCGTGGACAAAGCCGGCAACGTATTCGCGGCCACCGGCGACAAGGGAGCCATCTACAAGATCAGCGCCGACGGCAAGGGCGCCCGCTTTTACAAGACGAACGCCACCAACGTCGTCTCGCTCGCGTTCGCGCACGACGGGTCGCTCATAGCCGGCACCGAGTCTCCCGGCCGCGTGTTCCGCATCGACCCCGCCGGCAAAGCGTTCGTGCTGCTGGATTCGCCCTATCGCGAAATTCACGCGCTGCGCGTCACTGCCGACGGCACCATCTACGCGGCGGCCGTGAGCGCCACGCCGCCCGCCGGAGGTGAGGATCGTTCTCCCGACCGCCCGCCCACCGACTCGTCGCGGCCGCCGGTTGCGTCTGTGTCGACGGAAATCACTGCGATCTCCGTCATGGACAGCGCCGTGAGCGCCGGCGGTCCTCAGACGACGTCGCAGCGAAGTGCTCGCCGGCCGGGTCGTGGCGCGATTTATCGCATCCGGACGGACGGACTCTGGGACACGCTCTGGGAGACCGGAGACGATGCGCCGTACGATCTCCTGGTCGAATCCGATGGAAGTCTTCTGGTTGGCACGGGCACGGAGGGCAAGATCTTCCGCGTCGCTGGAAGTCCCGCTCGCGCCACTCTCCTCACCCGCGCAGCGGCGCGACAGGTCACAGCTCTCCTCCGCGATCATTCAGGCCGCATCGTCGGTGCCACGAGCAACCCTGGAAAACTGTTTGCGCTGTCGCCGTCGACGGCGCGGCGCGGGACCTACGAATCCGATGTTCGCGATGCGGGCACCGTCGCCAGCTGGGGCGCCATTCGCTGGCGGACGGCGGTCCGCACGGGCCAGGTGCAGGTTTTCACCAGGAGCGGAAACACCGCCAATCCTGACGAGACGTGGAGCGCCTGGTCGAAGGCCTATACGCAGGCCGACGGCGAGCAGATCGCGTCGCCAAACGCCCGTTATCTGCAGTGGCGCGCCGTGTTGTCGCTGGAGTCGACGTCCTCGCCGTCCGCGTCGACAGCGTCAGGCGCATTCCGGTCCCGTCCTGACGTCCGTGACCGCCGCCTACCTGCCGCGCAATCTTCGTCCGGAGGTCAGCTCGATCACGGTTCATCCGCCTGGCACGGTCTTTCAGAGACCGTTCTCGACCGGCGAGATGGAGATTGCAGGGTTCGAAGAAAACACCTCCGACGGGCGGCAGCCCGCGCAATCGACGAGCTCCTCTTCGTCTGGCGCCTCGGTGTCGGCGCCGATCCCGCCAGCCTTGGGGCGGCGCATCTATCAGAAGGGACTCCAGACGTTCGTGTGGAAGTCCGATGATCAAAACGACGATCGGCTGCAGTTCGATGTCTCGTATCGCCGCGAAGGTGAGACCGCCTGGAAGGTCCTCAAGCGTGGGATGTGGGATCCGATCTTCGTCTGGGACACGACGTCGGTTCCGGACGGAACCTACCTCTTCAAGGTCACCGCGTCGGACGCGCCATCCAACTCACCCGGTGCCGCACTGATCGGCGAGCTCGAAAGCATCAGCTTCGATGTCGACAACACGGCGCCGCGGGTCGAGATTCAGCCGGCGGCGCGCAGTGGTGCTCGCACGACGATTACGTTCGCGGTGCGAGACGATCAGTCGTCGGTGCAGCGGGTCGAGTATTCGCTGGATGCGAGCCGCTGGCGGCTGGTCTACCCGAAGGACGGCATCCCGGATTCGCGGCGGGAAGAGTTCGAGGTCACGCTGGACGAGACCGAGAGCAGCCGAAGCGTCATCATCCGGGTCACCGACGCCATGAACAACGTGGCCACGGCGGTCGCCGAGGTGAAGCGGTAACAATGCATGTGGCTCTCAACTTTAGTCGCGATATCGCGTGGACACTTCCGTCGCGAAGAATCTGAGTGTCACCGCGATTCTAGATGGTTCTCGGTAGTTTGGCTTTGACCGTCGTGTGAGTCAGGAGCCACACGACGTTGACGGCGATCGGATCGCTGCCGGCACGGGCGGGCTCGAGCCGAGCCTGGGAGATACCCGCCAGAATCATCTCGAGGTCGCGCCGGTCCGTATTGGCAAGAACGGACAGGCCGGATACGCGACCTTCGCGCGTCACGACGGCCGACAGCGCGAGCATCACTTCCTCATCCGATACCGGCGTCAACAGCATCGCCTCCATCGCCCCTTCTTTCGGGACGCTCGGCATGCTGATGTAATCGGCGAGCGGCGAATACCTGGGCCCGAGACGCTCATCCGGACGCACGGGATTGAGATTCGAACCGGTCGGCGCCGTCATCACGGCAATCGCCGCCGCCAGCGAATCGTCGCGGCGCTCCGGCCCGTAGTGCAAAGCGCTCAACGCCAGCGCGCCGCACAGGAAGGTAGCCGCGGTTGCGGCGAGCCCAATCCAAACGAGGTGCAGATCGTCGAGAAATCGACTGGCGCGAGCGGGCCAGGACTGATGCGCTTCGGCGCGCATCCGGCCAATGACGCCGGGCTGGAGCCCTGTCCAGTCGTCCGCTGGACCTGGGGCGGAGCCCTCGCGCAACGCACGCCCGACGTCCTGCAGCGCACGCAGCTCGCGGGCACACGGCGGGCATCCGTAGACGTGACTCTCGACGGCAATCTGCTCCGGTATCGGCAGCTCGCGATCGTAGAACGCGGGAAGCCGCTGCTGAACCGCCCTGCAGGTGAGCAGCGTCATGCGTCCCTCAATTGCGCGCGGAGCGCCTCGCGGGCACGCGCCAGCCGGGACTTGACGGTCCCGACTGCCACTCCCAGCGAGAAACCGATCTCTTCGTAGCTCAATCCGTCAATCTCCCGCAGCACGATCGCTGTCCGCTGGTCGAAAGGCAGCTGCTCCAGGGCGGTGCGGATACGGTCGGCCAGTTCCTTGCGCCCAAGCATCCTATCGGGCGAAGCGCCGTCGGTCTGTTCCGGAAAGTCCCCAAAATCCCGTAGGTGCGCGTCGAGCGACACCTGCTGTGACCGGTAGCGCCGCCTCCACCACCTCTGCCGGTTTCTGGCCTGATTGACGACGATGCGGTAGATCCAGGTGCGTAACGCGGACTGGCCGCGGAACCCTTGGATGGTTCGAAAGACCCGTAGAAAGACTTCCTGCGAAAGATCGAGGGCTTCGTTGTGGTCTCCCAGCAAATTCAGGGACAGCTGGTAGACCATCCGCTGATGCTCGGCGACCAGCTCGGCGCAGGCATCCTCGTCTCGAGCGGCGCAGCGCTGAATCAGCGCCGCTTCGCGCCCACCAACGTCCGTCCAAGTGATAGCTCGAACCGGCTTCACGGAGAGTCCCTGTGCCATCTTAACACTCCGCCCCCGCACTGGCCGCCGTACCGGGCTTCCTGACGACCCTGGACACGTCTGACAAGTTAGAACCCTCCCCCCCTGGAAGGTTCCCGATTACAATTCCGGCGGTGAAACGGCTCGTTCCCGGGCATCGTTCTGGCGACCCTCGCCCTGGCGAGCATGCTGGCGTACGCCAACAACCGGCGCGAGACCGCTTATCGCGACCTGATCGAGCAGGGCGACCGGGCGCTGACGCAGGCAGACAGCTTCGCCGCCGTCGAAGCATTCAGCGTGGCTATCGCGCTGAAGCCCGACTCGATGCTCGGTTACCTCAAACGTGGCGAGGCGTATCGCCAGTACGGCGAGCTCGAGACAGCGCTGAAAGATCTGCGCACCGCGTCACGGCTCGACCCTTCGGCGACGCGGCCGCTGGAACTACTCGGAGACGTCGAGCAGTCGCTCGGTCGTTACGATCGGGCGACGACCCGCTACGAGCAGTACATCCGCATCGACGATCGCTCGCCGCGCGTCCTCTACAAGCTCGCCCTTTCCAAGCTTCACGCGGGGAACGCAAACGGCGCCGTGGATACGCTCGGTGCCGCCCTCAAGATCGACGAGGGGTCGGCGCAGGCGCACTACTTGATGGGACTCTGCCTCGACGCGCTGAAGAAACCGGAACAAGCCAAGGTGTCGCTGCACCGAGCGGTGGAGCTC
The DNA here is from genome assembly GCA_963804245.1 of uncultured Acidobacteriota bacterium. Taxonomy (GTDB): domain Bacteria; phylum Acidobacteriota; class Vicinamibacteria; order Vicinamibacterales; family 2-12-FULL-66-21; genus CAWDPQ01. The sequence continues at coordinate 27,937 of CAWDPQ010000006.1, read as the reverse complement.
TCGCCGGCGCTTCTCGACGCGCGCGAGAAGCTGGCAGACCTGCACCGTCAGACCGATCACGCCGACGATGAGATCATCCAGCTCGAGGGGCTGCGGACGCTGGACCCTGGCTCCCCGTCGCGCCACGTATCGCTCGGCCTCGCGTTGGCTGAGGCTGGCCAGCTCGACCGCAGCGTGGCAATTCTCGCGGCGACGGCTGAACGCTTCCCCACCGATTCTTACACCTTCGTCGCGCTCGGGCGTGTCTGGCTCGAGGCCGCCCAGACCAGCAGAGACGATCCCGTGTTGCTGCAGAAAGCCGTCGAAGCGTTGGAACGGGGCGTGTCGGGCGACGCGTCGAGTGAAGCGCTGATGCTGTTGGGCAAGGCCCTCCTGCAGGGCGGAAAACCTGAGCGAGCGTCGACGGTGCTGCTCGAGGCCACGACCAAGAAGCCGGTCGAACCGCTGGCTTTCTCCTACCTGGCGGATGCGGCTGAGCAAATCGGCAAACCGGCGATGGCTCGTGACGCCCTCTTCGGGTTACAACGCGCTCGAAGGCGATCCGACCGAGCCGCGGCGGCGCGGTCAGCTCTTTCAGCGCATCGCGGATCTCTCCGTCGAAGTCGGCGACATGCCGGCGGCAGTCGGATGGTTCGAGCGCGCCGCAACCGCCGACCCGTCGCGCGTCGATGCCGCCTTCCTCGTGCGCCTGGCCGGCGCGCAGCTGCGCTCGGGAGATGTGACCGGCGCGCGCGGCAGCGTGACAAAAGCCCTCGAGCGCGAGCCGGACAACCAGGCAGCGCGAGCGCTGTTACGCAAACTTCGCTGACGGCGCTCGGGGCTCGGCGCTCGGAAGAGTGCGACGACGCCCTCCTATTCAATTTTCAACCTGCGCAGCATCTTCGCCAGTCCCTGCCGCGACAGCCCGAGCATTTCGGCGGCGCGCGCGCGCCGGCCACCGGTTTGTGCAAGCGCCGCACGAACGAATCGCCGTTCGAAGTCCTCTCGAGCAGCTTCGAACGTACCTGTGGACAGGGGCATGGAGGAGGCAAGGCGCGACGGGAGAAGGCCGGCACCAATCCTGCCGCGTCTTGGTGCGTGCACGGCAAGCCAGGCGATCGCGTTCTGCAGCTCGCGGACGTTGCCTGGCCAATCGTATCGTGACAACGCGGCGAGCGCGTCGGGACCGAGTGAAGCCCGGGAACCGACCCGCGCCGACGCGTCCCGCCAGAAATGCGCGGCGAGCAGCGGGATATCGGCGATGCGATCCCGCAGTGCGGGGACGTTGATGCGGAGCACGTCGAGCCGAAACCGGAGGTCGGCGCGGAAGCGGCCGTCGGTGACTTCCTGCTCCAATCTCCGGTTGGTTGCCGCGATGACGCGGACGTCTACGCGTCTGGGGAAATTTTCGCCGACGCGGCGCACCTCGCCGTCCTGCAACACGCGCAGCAGCTTTGCTTGAGCCCGCGCTGAGAGCTCACCGACTTCGTCCAGAAACAGTGTCCCGCCGTCAGATTCCTCGAAGAGTCCGGGACGTTCGACGGCGGCGCCGGTGAAGGCACCGCGGGCATGGCCGAAGAGCTCTGCTTCGACCAGCTCGTCGGTGATCGCCGCGCAATTGATGGCGCAGAAGCGCCGCTCGCGCCGCGTGCTCAGACGGTGTATCGCCCGGGCGACCAGTTCCTTGCCGCTGCCGCTCTCCCCTTCGATCAAGACGGAAAACGGCGCGCGCGCCGCCCGCTGCACCGAATCCCGCAGGCTTACGGCAGCAGCACTGTCGCCGAGGAGATCGACGGGTCCGACCGCCGGAATCTGTCGGTCCTCGAGCAACATCTGCGCGGGCGTGGAAATCGCGAGCGCGGCGCCGCCGATGTACAGGGCGACCAGCGCAGGGTCGACCGAAGATCCCGCTGGCCAGCGGCAGGCGATCGCGGCCACGGCTTCGCCGGCGTACTTGACGGGTTCTGCGACTTCCGGCGGCTGCGCTGTGATGTCGACCGGCACCGCCAGACCCGATTCGAGCGCACGTCGCGCCGTCAGCGAACGCTCACGCCACGGACGTCCCGTGGTCGCGAGCAACCGTGAGCCGTCAATGCCGGCGATCACGATCGCGGATGCGGCCTGAATGCGATCGCACAACACATCCAGCACACGCACCAGCGCCGACTGATCGTCCGCCGCCCGTTGAGCGGCCTCTACGAGTTCGGCGATCACGCCACCGGCTCTGCCAATGGCACCGTCGGACAGCGGTGGCCGCAACGGTTTGTCCGAATGACACAGCGCAGCCTCGATCTGTTCGCGGACTGTTTGCGGTAGCCGGCCGAAGGCGGACTTGTGCAAGCCGGAGCGCAATCTGCAAGCTGGCTCCGAATCAGGTGGAAGGCAGGTCAGGTACAGCGTTCGAAGTTTGAGCGCGATGAGCGGCAGATGCGCGGCGGTTGCCGCCTGGATTCCGGCTTCCGCATGGTCGGCGGCACCGGTCCTGTCGCCTGCCAACCGCAATGCGAGAGCCATGGCGCGATGTGCCGACGCGACGAGCCTTGGAGAATGAATCGCGCGAGCCATCTGGAGTGCCTGGCTGGCAGGCTGCAAGGCTCTGCTGACGTCTTCAGCCGCGACTCGTGACCGCGCCGTGAGCGCCCGCGCTTCGCAAGAGACGTCGGGCAATGCCGAATCGCACAGGGCTGTAACGATCGCTAGCGCTTCACCGTGCTGCTGGCGCCAGAGCAGCGCCCGAGCAAGTCCCAGCTCGGCTCGGCTTTTCACGTCTAAACGTTTCACCGCTGCTGCGGCAACAGCGGCCGCACGCAGGGCTGACTCCGCCTCCGCATATCGCCCGTCGTCGGTCCACAAGATGCCGATCGCCGACGAGGCTGCCGCATGCAGTCCCGCATCGCTCGTCATCGTGCGCACCCGTTCCGCTTGTGTGCATGCCGCCTGCACATGTCCGCGGCTTCGTAATATCCAGGCTAGGGCGAGCGCGCACTTCGCCGCCCGCTCTCCCTCTTCTCGCCCCTGAAGTACGCGCATCGCGCGTTCGAGCAGGCGTACCGCCGCGGTGTGCCGGCCGGAGCCAGCAAGCGATTCGGCCCGGCGTTCCGCCCGTGCCAGCACAGAAGCGAGACGTCGTGGCCTGCCTGCAGTTGCGGGTTCCACTTCGCGTGAGCGGGAGATGTCGTACGGAACCGGCGACTCGTGCACTGTCGATGCAGAGCCGAGCTCGACCGCATCGAGCGGTTCCGCGCGCAGAGCGGTCAGAAATTGTCCCGGCCATCCGTCCGCGACTCGCGTAGCGTCGAAAATTTCCCGTGCCGACGGCCCGAAGTCGGGATCGACGTAGATCATGCTCGTCATCGCGGCTACTCCGAGGGGATCCAGGCGCAGCGTGCCGGCAACGCGGTCCGAACGCTGTAGAAACGTTACGTGCAGATGACGCCGGCTGCTCTCGATGCCCAGGCGCGAGAGCCAGCAGGCCCAGGCCGTTCGGTCCTCACCCGCTTCTTCTCCGGACATCACGCATAGATGGCGTCCGGCTGTGAGCTGCTGAACCTGCGGCCATCGCCGCGCGGCCTCTATTCCGACAGGGATGTATCCGGCCACCCTCGCCAGACGTGCGAAGGCAAGGCGCAGCGTCGTCATGCCGGACCGCGGCGGCCCCCAGACGGCTATGGTGACCGGTCCGCTCCCGCCAGCGTCGAGCAGTTCCTTCAGCGAATCCAGGACTCTGCGCGGCTGCAATACCACGCCGAAGGGGCGACCACTGCGGCCACCGGGACGAAGCGATCGCACGACCAGGTCGGCCGACTCACGGGTCAGGGCGATGGCATGGGCGCGCAGAAACCTGACCGCGTGGGTCGCGGTATGCGAGGCACCAAGTGTCCCGGCGCGCATCGGCGGCAGAAGCGCGTACGCTTCGAACGTGGCACTTGAAGCGGCATAGCCGTAGTCCACGAGCGGATTCAGCAGAGGGTGCCGGAGACGCGAGAGCGTCGCACATCGATCGCTCCAGTCGAACTGCTGCCGCCGCGTCCCGGCGCTCCCCAGCCGGACGCGCACGGGGCGCGCGGTTGCCAGGTCGAACCAGCATCCGCGGTCGCACACGAACCGGTCAGCGAGGAGTTGCAGCATCGGGAGCCGGTCCAGGCTGCAAACGAATCACCGCTCCTCGAGCCGGCGGTTTTACGGGGGAAAGGGCCAACAGGCGCTCGGGATGTCGTAGAAACTTCGCTCGCGGCCGCCGGCAGACGTTGAGATTTTGGTGTCGTATACAATTCCCCGGAATGGTGCGCTTCCTGACCGCCGGCGAGTCGCACGGCCGCGCGCTCGTCGTGATCCTCGAGGGCATTCCGGCAGGTCTTGCCATCGACGTCGATGCCATCGCCGCGGAGCTGCGCCGTCGTCAGGGCGGATACGGACGTGGCCGGCGCATGCAGATCGAATCGGACCGTGCGGAAATTCTCTCGGGCGTGCGGGCCGGTGAAACCATCGGTGGTCCGATTGCGATGATGATCGAAAACCGCGATTGGCCTAATTGGGAACGCACCATGTACCCGCGTGCCGAGGTCCCGGCCGACGCTCGCGGTGCCAACCGCGCCCCTGTGACGAGGCCCCGCCCAGGTCACGCCGACCTCGCCGGCATTGCCAAGTACGGCCGCGACGACATACGCGACATCCTCGAGCGGGCCAGCGCACGTGAGACTGCGTCGCGCGTCGCGGCAGGATCGATTGCGCGTCAGCTGCTCACCCATGCCGGTGTCGGGCTCGCGAGCCATGTCTGGGCGATTGGAGAGGCGCGATTGCCGCCCGGGTCGACGATCACGTTCGAGCGCGCGGCAGCGCTCGAGGCGGATTCGCCCGTCAGGTGCGTCGATGCGGACGTCGAGCGCCGAATGATCGAAGAAATCGATCAGGCGCGCGAAGCTGGCGACACGCGCGGTGGTGCGTTCGAGGTGATCGCGCGTGGCCTTCCGATTGGACTGGGCAGCTACATTCAGTGGGATCGCAAGCTCGATGGCCGACTGGCGCAGGCGCTCATGTCGATTCCTGCCATCAAGGCCGTCGGTGTCGGCCTCGGACCCGAAGCGGCGTATCGTCCCGGTTCACGTGTCCATGACGAGATCGTTCCTGACCTGGATCGCATCCCGCCCTTTGGACGGCCAACCAACAACGCCGGCGGGCTCGAAGGCGGTGTAACCAACGGTCAGGATCTGCGGGTCTCGGCCTGGATGAAGCCGATCTCGACACTGATGAAGCCGCTGCGATCGGTCGACCTGACGACGATGGCGGAATCTGCCGCAGCAATCGAACGAAGCGACGTCTGCGCGGTGCCCGCCGCGGCTGTCGTCGGCGAGGCGATGGTCGCTCTGGTATTGGCAGATGCGCTCGTCGAAAAGTTCGGTGGTGATTCCATCGCCGAGCTCGATCGCGCCCTCGAAGCCTGGTCATCGTCCATGTCCGGCCGCTTTCAGGCTCCCGCTCCGCGCTGACGCCTCATGCTCCGGCCGATTCTGAGGTACGGCGAGGCGCCCCTCCACAGTCCCGCTGTCGCCGTGACCGCCTTCGATGACTCCCTGCAGCAGTTGATCGACGACATGATCCAGACGATGTATGGTGCGCCGGGAATTGGGCTTGCCGCCACGCAAATTGGCGTCGGGCTGCGCATCTTCGTCGTCGACGTATCGGTGGGACGAAATCCCTCGGACCTGATCGTGATGATCAACCCGGAGTTCGTCGCCCGAGAGGGGATGCAGCTCGAGGAAGAGGGTTGTTTGAGCGTCCCGGGCTTCAACGCCACCGTGGTTCGCCCATCGAGAGCGGTCGTGCGCGGACTGGATCGCCAGGAGAAGGAGCAGACCATCGACGCAACGGGTCTGCTCGCGCGAGCCTTCCACCACGAGATGGATCACCTCGAGGGAACTGTATTCGTCGATCGGCTGCGGGGGATCAAGCGGGACATCATCGTTCGAAAGATCCAGAAGCTGCAGCGCTCGGGACGATGGTAGCGGAACGCGGTCTGCGCATCGTCTATTTCGGGACTCCAGCCTTTGCCGTTCCCAGCCTTGTTCGACTCTTGGATTCCAATCATCGCGTCGTTGCACTCGTGTCGCAGCCGGATCGGCCCAGCGGCCGCGGACATCGCGTGCAACCGACACCGACCAAGACAGTGGCCCTGGCGCGCGGACTTCCTGTGCTGCAACCGGAACGGATCAAGGAGGCGGGTTTTCACCAAAGCTTGTCAGCCTTGAGTCCCGATCTCGGAGTCGTTGCCGCTTACGGCCGGATCCTCCCCGACGCGTTGCTCGCGCTGCCGCGGCTGGGAATGATCAACGTTCACGCCTCCATTCTGCCGGCCTATCGTGGTGCCGCTCCCGTCCATCGCGCTGTGATGGCGGGCGATACGGAAACCGGCGTAACCATCATGCGCGTCGCCAGCGAGCTGGATGCTGGGGCGACGTTTGCCATGCGTCCAAGAGCGATTGCTCCTGACGAGACGAGCACGCAAGTCGAGCATGCGCTCGCCGAGCTCGGAGCCGATCTCGTTGTGGACGTGGTCGACCAGATTGCTGCCGGGAGCGCTGTGGAAACACCACAGGACGACAGCCGTGCCACGTTTGCACCGAAGGTGACGAAGGCGGAAGGCCCAGTCGACTGGACCCTTCCCGCCCAGGTCGTTCACAACCGTGTGCGCGGGCTGCAGCCGTGGCCGATGGCCTCGACGCGGTTCGGCGACACGCGGCTGCTGATTCATCGCACCGCCTTGATGGGAGGAAATTCCGAACCTTTGTCGTCGACTCTGCCGGCCGGTTCCGTCGTATCGGCGACTGCCGACGGAATCGACGTCCTGTGCGGCGACGGCAGTCTGCTCCGCATTCTCGACGTTCAACCCGAGGGCCGGCGCGCCATGTCCGTACGGGATTTCCTCGCCGGTCATCGCGTTCAGCGCGGTGCCCTTCTGGAAAGTCCATGATTGGCCCCGCCCGCGTGGCGGTGTATGCCGTCCTCCGCGCGGTTCACGGTCCGAACCAAGACAACCTGGCCAGCGCCCTGGCCCAAGCCAGGACTTCACTTCCTAACGAACGCGATCGCGCGCTCGCCGGTGAGATCGCCACCGGCACGCTCCGCTGGCAAGGGGCCTTCGACCACCTTATCGCCACGTTCTCGAATCGACCGCTCGCCCGGCTCGACCCAGAGGTCGTCGATATCCTGCGGATGTCGATGTTCCAGCTGTTGCACCTCACCCGCGTCCCAGCATCGGCGATCGTGGACGATGCGGTGAACTTGACGAAGAAGGAGGGCAAGCGCAGTGCGGCGCCGCTGGTGAACGCCATCCTTCGCCGCGTCAGCCGCGAACGGGATCGTCTGCCGCTGCCTCCACGCGACGCCGCATCTCGCGAGGCCGCGCTCGACTACCTGTCGATCACGCTCTCGCACCCGCGCTGGCTGGTGGCCAGATGGCTCGAACGATACGGCTTCGAAGCCGCCGAAGCCTGGTGTCAGTTCAACAACGCGCCCGCAGCGCTCACGGTCCGCGCCAATCGGCTGCGTACCACGGTCGCCGATCTGGCCGCTGCGCTCCGTGAACATGGCGTGGCCACGCGACCGGCACAGTTCGCGCCAGACGGTCTGATCGTCGAAGGTGGCAATCCGCTGCTGACGCCGTTGGCGAAGAGCGGCGATTTCGTCGTGCAGGATCAAGCCTCGCAACTGGTCGCGCTCATGACCGAGGTGCGACCCGGCGAGGTCGTGCTCGACGCGTGCGCCTCCCCTGGCGGAAAAACGACGGCCATGGCAAGTGCCATGGAAGACCGCGGGACCATCGTCGCCATCGATGTTCGACCGAGGCGAGTCCGGCTTCTCCATGACACGGTCAGCCGGTCCGGAGCGCAATCTGTCAAGGTGATCCAGGCGGACGCGCTGGCGCCGCTGCCGATCGCGACGCCGTTCGACTGCGTGCTGATTGATGCGCCGTGCTCGGGGTTGGGCACGCTGCGGCGCGATCCGGACATCCGCTGGCGGCAGCAGGAGGATGGACTGCAGGACAACGCCGCGTTCCAGCAACGCCTGATGTCCGCATTGGCACCGAGCGTCCGTGCAGGCGGTCGGCTCGTTTACGCGACCTGCTCGAGCGAGCCTGACGAGAATGAAGAGGTGGTCGCCCGATTCCTCGCCGCGCATCCGGACTTTTCCGTTCGCAGACCCGATCTGCCGGCTCCTGTCGAGCCACTGCTGGACGCGGCCGGCCACCTCCGCACGCTTCCTCATCGCGACGGGCTGGAGGCGTTCTTCGCCGCGACGTTGGTGAAGTCGCCGTAGGCCCGCACTCTCCCTGGCGTGCTAAACTACTTAGTTCATGGCGCTTACGACGCGCGTATGGGGTGCGGGCAAGCTGGTCCTGCTCGGCGGCGGCCTGCTGCTGACCTACGTGCTCTTCGCCGCGGCTTCGATGCGTCTGGCCCTCAAGACGCGGGATGTCCTGGTGCCGACGCTTGCCGGGCGCACCGTCAACGAAGCGAGCGCCGTACTCGCCGACGCCGGGTTGACCCTGAAGGTCGAGGAAGGCAGTCGCATCGACCCGAAAGTTCCGGCGGGACAAATCCTGGCGCAGGAGCCTCAAGCAGGCGCGAGTACGCGACGGCAGCGCAGCGTGAAGGTCTGGATCAGCGCGGGGCCGCGGTCGCTGACGGTGCCGGCGTTGTTTGGCGAATCGGAGCGGGCGGCGCAGGTGCGCGTGCAGGAGAATGGACTCGAACTGCGCAGCGTGGCCGAAATCCGATCGTCGGAGTATCCGATCGGGTCGGTCGTGGCGCAGTCGCCCGCGGCCGCAGAGTACGAGCGCGCAAGTTGCGCTGCTCGTGAACCGGGGTGAGCGCGGCACCAGCTACGTGATGCCCGATCTCATCGGCGTGAATGGCGATCGCGCGGCCGATCTGCTCCGTGTACGTGGCTTTCGCGTCGCCGTCGTTGGTGAGCATCCGTATCCCGGCGTCCCAGCCGGGATCGTGCTGCGTCAGAACCCGCAGGGTGGTTTCCAGATTGCGCCGGGAGAGCCGATCTCGCTCGAGGTCAGTCGTTAAGATGCGTGCAGCTTGCTTGAGAGCAAAATGACTCTGAAGATTGCCCCGTCGCTGCTGTCCGCCGACTTCGCGCGGCTGGGGGAAGAGATCGCTGCCGCCGAACAAGGCGGCGCGGATCTCCTGCACGTGGACGTCATGGACGGCCACTTCGTACCGAACCTCACGATGGGGCCGCCCGTTGTGAAGAGCATCAAGCGGGTGGCCACGGTGCCGCTCGACGTCCACCTCATGATCGAGGAACCGGACCGCTATATCCCGACGTTCGTGGAATGCGGGGCGGCGATGATCTCGGTCCACGTGGAGGTGCTGCCGCACCTGCATCGCACGCTGCAGCTGATCAAGAGTCTCGGCGCGAAGGCGGGCGTCGTCCTCAACCCGGCGACGCCGGTGATCGCGATCGAGGAAGTGGCCGCCGATGTCGACCATGTGCTGGTGATGTCGGTCAATCCCGGGTTCGGGGGCCAGACTTTCATCCCGCGAAGCGAGTCTAAGATTAGGGCGGTACGCAAGCTGCTCGATGCAGCCGGCAACCAGGCGCCCGTCGAAGTGGATGGCGGCGTAGATCTGACCAACGCGCCCCGCATCGTCCGGGCCGGGGCCGAGATCCTGGTTGCGGGCCAGTCGATTTTCGGGACCGGCGATCCGGCGCGGGCCACACGAGCGTTGAGGGAGGTCTGCAATGCCTTCGTCGGTGTCGACGGTCCGGGTGCGCTACGCCGAGACGGATAAGATGGGCGTTGTCTATTACGCCAACTACTTCGTATGGTTCGAGGTCGCGCGCGCGGAACTGCTGCGGTCATTGGGGTGGAGCTATCGTGAAATGGAGCACGCCGGAGTCGCCCTGCCGGTGATCGAAGCGCGCTGTGCGTACCATCGATCCGCCCACTACGATGACGAGCTCGACGTGAAAGCCGAAGGCCGCATGCTTTCGCCGGTCAGGATGCAGTTCGACTACGAGGTCGTCAGGCGCCAGGACGCCGTGCTCGCGGCGTCGGGACACACCGTGCACGCGGCGGTGGACGTCAAGGGACGGCCGTGCCGCCTGCCGGACCGGATTCGACAGGTGTTTGCGTGAAGGCGCTGGTGACCGGCGCCGCCGGATTCATCGGCTCACACCTGACCACGGCGTTGCTCGATCGCGGCGCTGAAGTCGTCGGCATCGATTGTTTCAGCGACTACTATCCGCGAGCGATCAAGGAAGCCAACCTGCGCGATGCGGTGGGGCGACGGGGCTTTCGACTCGTCGAAGCGAGAATTCAGGATGCGGATCTGCCTTCCCTTCTCGCCGGCGTGAGCCACGTGTTTCATCTCGCGGCGCAGGCCGGTGTGCGGAAAAGCTGGGGGAGCGACTTCCGGGTGTACACAGAGAACAACGTCGACGCGACGCAGCAGCTGCTGGAAGCCTGCGTCGGGAAGGACCTGAAGCGATTCGTCTACGCGTCGAGCTCATCGCTCTATGGGGATCGCGGTGAGCTTCCGATGCGTGAGGACGCGCTGCCACAGCCGGTTTCGCCGTACGGCGTGACGAAGCTTGCCGCCGAGCAGCTCTGCTATCTGTACTTCGCCAACCACGCGGTGCCCACGACATCGGTCAGATACTTCACCGTCTACGGACCGCGTCAGCGGCCCGATATGGCGTTCAACCGGTTCATCAAATCGGCGCTGGCCGGAAGCGCGATTACGTTGTACGGCGACGGCCGCCAGACACGGGATTTCACTTACGTCGACGACGCGGTGGCCGCGACGATCGCCGCCGGCGACGCCGGAGTGCCCGGCCGCGCCTATAACATCGGCGGTGGATCCCGCGTGACCGTGAACCACGTGATCGAGGTCATCGGCCAAATCATGGGCAAGGCCGTTGACGTTCGCCGCGAGCCCGCACAGAAAGGTGACATGCGCGACACGTATGCGGATACGTCGCTCGCGCGAGCGGACCTGGGCTTCGAGCCCAGAGTGCCGCTGGCGGAAGGGATAGAGGCAGAGTATCGATGGTTGTCGAACACGCCGGTGGTCGCGTGACTCACCCGGCTCGAACATGGCAGGTCTACCCTGCAGCCGTGAGGCTGGTGCTGGCGTTATCGCTCGCCTGCGCGGCAGCGTGCGCCAGCGGCCCAAAGCGGCCACCCACCGGCACACCGGAACCGGACAGGTTTCTTTACGAACGCGGTTCCGAGGCGCTGAACGAGCGGAAATGGCTGACCGCCCGCGAATACTTCCGTCAGCTGGTGGACGTCTACCCGCAGAGTCTGTTTCGTGCGGATGCGAAGCTGGGCATCGGCGACACCTATATCGGTGAAGGGACGGCCGAAGCATTCGTGCTGGGGATCAACGAGTTCCGCGAGTTCCTCACGTTCTATCCGACGAACCGGCGCGCAGACTACGCGCAATACAAGCTGGGGATGGCGCACTACTACCAGATGCGCGCGCCGGAACGCGATCAGACCGAGACCAAGGAAGCGATCCGCGAGCTGAATCTCTTCATGGAGCGATTTCCGTCCAGCGCCCTACGCGAAGAGGCCACGGCGAAGCTGCGCGACGCGCGTGATCGGCTCAGCAACGCGGAGTATACGGTGGGATATCACTATCACCGGCAAAAGTGGTATCCGGGCGCGATCGAACGTTTCAAGGGCATCGTCGAGCGCGACCCAGGTTTCACGCGTCGCGACGCGGTGTTCTTCTATCTGGGCGAAGCGCTCGAACGCATCCAGCGCCCGGCGGAGGCGCTTCCCTACTACGATCGGCTGCTCAAGGAATTCGAGACGAGCGAGTATCTGCCGGAAGCCCAGAAGCGGGTTGAGGCGATTCGTGCGGAAATGGAGAAGAAGGCGCAGTAGCCACGCGCCCGAGGACGTGGTTGAAGCGGCGATAGTAGTCGACGGCGGATATCACAGCGGTCACCACGGCCACCCACAACGCCAGCCTGCCGAGAAACGCAGCGCCCTGCAGGTGCTCGTCGCCGAGGATGAGCAGCAGGATGGCGACGACCTGCGACACCATCTTGAACTTCCCGAGCGGTGACGCGGAGATGACGACGCCGCGCGCATGAGCGATGCTGCGCAGCACGGTGACCGCAAACTCACGGCCCAGGATGATGGCCACCATCCAGGCGGGAGCCAGATCCATCTGGACCAGCGACACGAACGCGGCCGTCACCAGGAGCTTGTCGGCGAGCGGATCCAGGAGCTGACCAAGCGTTGTCACCTGCTTTCGGCGACGCGCCAGATAGCCGTCGAGCCAGTCGGTCAGCGAGGCCAGCGCGAAAATGGCGGCGCCGACCAGTTCCTTCGGGACGCCCAGAATGAGCCGCCCCTCGAATTTGGTGAGCAGGACGACGACCAGGAGCGGGACGAGGAAGATGCGGCCGAGGGTCAGCGCGTTTGGAAGATTCAGTCGCCTCGGGTCCACGGACATATCTTCGCACTTCGGAAAAGGGGACAGTCACCTTTTCTCTTTCCGTCTGGAAAAGGTGACTGTCCCCTTTTCCAGTATGATCGTGGGTCGCTATGAAGGCCATTCTCCTTGCCGGCGGCAAGGGCACCCGTCTGCGGCCGCTGACGGTGCACACGCCCAAGCCAATCGTTCCGATCTTCAATCGGCCGTTTCTCTACTACCAGATAGACTTACTGCGCCAGGTCCCGGAAATTGACGAGGCGATTCTCAGCCTCAACTATCAGCCGCGCCGCATCGAGGAGATCTTCGGCGAGGGCGAAGGTCTCGGCCTGCGCCTGCGCTACGTCGTCGAGCCAATTCCTCTGGGAACCGGCGGCGCTATCCGCTACGCCGGCGACCAACTGACGGAATCCGTAGTCGTCTTCAACGGTGACGTGCTGATGCAGGTGGATCTGCGCGCCGTCCTGCAACTGCACCGTCAACGGAAGGCGAAGGCCACCATCGTGCTGACGCCGGTGGAGAATCCACGCGCCTACGGCCTGGTCGAAACCGACGCCGACGGCAACATCCGGCAGTTCCTGGAAAAGCCCGACGAAGACAAAATCACCTGCAACACCATCAACGCCGGCATCTACGTGCTGGAACCGGAAACCTTCGACCGGATCCCGAAGGATACGGCCTGGTCGATCGAACGCAGCTTCTTCCCGACGCTCATCGAGCGCGGGGAGACGTTCGTCGCCTATGTCAACGACGGGTACTGGATCGACATCGGCACGCCGGCAAAATACATGGAAGTGCACCGGGACATCATGGACGGCCGCTTCGCCGCGCCCCCCTTTGACGGCTCGGCCGGGAACGCGTATGTCGCTCCCGGCGCGCGGGTCGAAGAGGGCGTCGAGTTGCAGGGACCATGCTTCGTCGACGAGGGCGCCATCGTGAAAACCGGCGCTCGCCTCCTTCCCTACTCCGTGCTCGGCCGGCACACCCACGTGGATGAAGCGGCCGTGATCGATGGATCGATCATCTGGCAGAACGGATGGATCGGGCGCGAGGCCGTCGTCCGCGGCTCGATCCTCGGCCGCAACTGTCACATCGGACGGAATGCAACGCTCGAGCGGCATGTCGTGCTCGGCGACAAGACCGTCGTCACCGACTACAGCCGCTTATGAGCATCAATTCCTCGATCTTCAAGGCCTACGACGTACGCGGACTGTACCCCTCGGAGGTGAACGAGGAGGCGGCGCGCGAGATCGGTCGAGGATTCGTGCACTATCTCAAAGCCAAGCGCATCGCCGTCTCCCGCGACATGCGGCTCTCCTCGCCATCGGTGGCGCATGCGTTCATCGACGGGGCCATGGCGCAAGGAGCGGAAGTGGTCGACTACGGGATGATGGGGACCGACATGATGTATTTCGCCGTCGCGCGCGATCAGCACGACGGCGGCGCGCAGATCACGGCGTCGCACAACCCGAAGGAATACAACGGCATCAAGATGGTCGGCCGGGAAGCGTTTCCGCTGAGCGGGGACGAAGGCATCAACGACATCCGCGACATGCTGGAATCAGGAACGGTGCCCGCCGAAGCCGAGCGCACGGGCCGGCTGTCGCACCAGGACGTGCGCGACGACTACACGGATCACGTGATGTCGTTCATCGATCCGTCGATCATCAAGCCGTTCAACGTCGTGCTCGACGCCGGCAACGGCATCGCCGGCATGGTTGCGCCCAGGCTCTTCGCGCGCCTGCCCTGCAAGGTGAAGGCTCTGTGCTTCGAAGTCGACGGCACCTTTCCCAACCACGAGGCGAACCCTCTCATCGAAGAGAATCGCCGCGACATCGTCGAGGAGGTGAAGCGCAGCGGGGCGGATATCGGCATCGCCTGGGACGGTGACGCCGATCGCTGCTTCTTCATCGATGGCACCGGAGAATTCATTGCCGGCGATTTCATCACGGCACTGTTGGCGGAGGCGTTCCTGCTCCGGCACCCCGGCGCGAAAATCGTCTACGACGTCCGCGCCAGCTACGCGGTGAAGGATACGGTCGCGAAATATGGCGGCACCGCGCTGATGAACCGGGTCGGCCATGCGTTCTTCAAGCGGCGCATGCGGGAGGAGAAAGCGATCTTCGGCGGCGAGGTGACCGGTCACTACTATTTCCGCGACAATTTCTACGCCGACAACGGTTTCATTCCGGCGCTGCTGATTCTGGAACTGATGTCGAAAAAGGGCCTGACGCTGCGCGAGCTGCTGGCGCCGTTACGCGAGAAGTACTTCATCTCCGGGGAGATCAACACGCGGGTCAGCAACATGCGCCTGGTCCAGCAAAAGCTGGATGACATCGCGGCGAAGTACGCGACGGGCAACCCGTATCATCTGGACGGCATCTCGGCGGAGTATGCGGACTGGCACTTCAACGTGCGCGCGTCGAACACCGAGCCGATGCTCAGGCTGAATCTCGAAGCGGTCACGCAGGAGCTGATGGAGCAGAAGAGAGACGAGGTTCTGGCGTTGATTAGAGCCTGACCACGTGCGACGTGCTAACGGGTAGGCATCTGATAAAATAGCGCCCTTCGAGCGGGCTTAGCATAGTGGTAATGCTCTGGCTTCCCAAGCCAGCTAGACGGGTTCGATCCCCGTAGCCCGCTCCACTAAATTCTTCCCTCGCAAGTACTTCCGGACGCGGCCCCTCGAGTGTCCAAAATATCTCCAAACTTCTCGAGCGGTTCGAGCCCGGATTGTCGTCCGTCGAGCAATCGGATCGCGTCTTCCGTTGCCGCCGGACTCAAGTGCATGTAGCGCTGCGTCGTCGACAGGTCCGCGTGGCCGGCGAGCTCCTGGATGGCCCGTGCCGGCGCGCCCTTCATCGCCAGGTGCGAACAGAACGTGTGCCGCAGGATGTGCACGCCCTGTTCGATCCCTGCGACGCGCTGAGCGCCACGCACGGCTTTGATCACGCGATCGCGCGTGATCGGCGATCCGTCCGCCAGGCACAACACGCGCTCGCCTCGGAGATGACGAGCGGCCTTGAGCGCCGCCGTCAGTCGCTGGGTCATCGGCAGCTGACGTGACCGTCCCCCTTTCGGCACCGTGACGTGTCCGAGCCAGTCGGATCGCTCCACGGTCAGACGGCGCGCCGCCAGGTCGATATCGCGCCATTCGAGCGCGATGATCTCCCCGAGCCGCAGACCCGCATCACCGCCCGCCAACACCATCAGATACGCGTCCGTTCCGCGCTTGCGAGCGACGGTCAGTAGTCGCTCGTACTGATCGAAGTCGTGAAACCCCATCGTCTTCTTGGGATTCGGCAACAACTTGATCGACGCACGGCAGCCGCTCGAGCTCGCCCCATTCCACCGCCTTCTTGAACAACGTGCTCAGCACCGTGAGCACGTTGTTGACGGTCTTCGGTGCGCGCTCCGACAGCGCCAGCTTCAGCCGCTGCACCTGTTCGTTCGTGATCGCGTCGAGACGCTTCGGACCGAGCGTGGGAACCAGATGCCATTTCAGGATGGATTCGATGCTGGCAATGCCGCTCGGCTTGTGACGGTTCGCCCGTGCGTGGCCGTCGACGAATCTCGGCGCGAACGCTTCGAGTGTGGGCACCTCCTTGTTCGCCGTCGGCGGCCCGTGTTGCAGCAGGTATCGCTCACGATCCTGCGCCCATCGGTGCGCCGCCGATTTCGAGAAGCGGGACGCGCGTTTCCGCTCTCGATATTGACTGCCGTCGGGAAGCCGGATCGTGATGTCGACTTCCCAGCCCCCGCTTCGATACGGTCGTAGTGTGACGCTCATCGCCGTTTACTCCTCCGGCGATGGCGCGCGCTTCTGGTCGAGCCAGTGTAGCAGGTCGTCCGCACGGAACAGGACGCGTCGGCGAATGCGGATCACGCCTGGCAGTTGACGCCGTTCGATCATCGCGTAGATGGCACGACGTGTGGTGCGCAGCAACGTCGCGGCTTCGTCGACGGTCAGCAGCACAGGAAGTGCGTGGCGAGGGCGAGCAGCAGGCGGGCGCTCGTCATCGAAGTCACTGGCCCGGTTGTCGACAGTGGATCGCACGACGCACCTCCAGGGCTGACGAATCATGGCGCACGGATCTCGCGCTGTGACCTTGGGCCACAGCGCGGAGCCGGATTGATTGCATGACTCGCGGACGTTCCGTCGCGCGACTGGTCAACCAGGAAGTGTGTCGAGAGAAGGAACGAACCGTGGCCTTGGGCCGCCGGTTCGTGTGCTCCGCATCGGGCGATACGGAGGGGGCTGCGAGACGCAGCCGTCGAAGAGAATTCGACGATAGCGCCATCGCGAAATGTCGTCAAGCGGTTTATCGCAAGGCGAGGAGCTTCCTCGGCCATCACATAAGTGCTACCTTCGAGCGGCGCGCAGGCGTCGTCAAGGCCCGCAGGCCCGCGGAGCGGGTCGGAGCGCAGCGACGAGCCTTGACGAGGCCGAGCACCGCTTCACGCTGACGATGTGATGGCCGAAAGGGCGCGAGTAACATCGGTGAAGGTGCACTGAAACGGCACTGCGATCCGCGCGGGATCGCAGACGCGTACGCACGTGACAACACTCGTGCGAACGGCGCGCAGATCGCGTGGTACATTCCGGAGATGGATCGCGACACCGACACTGGGGCGTGAGCAACCCTCCGGGTCGGCCTCGGGACGGGAGGCCGCGAAAAACCGGGGGGTTGCTCACGCCCCCGCTCCATCAGCGACGCCGGCTAAGTGCGTTTCGTGCGCGGCACAGAACGCCGCGCTTCTTGTTCGACCTCTCAGCTTGCAAGTCGTCGGTGTGGAGAGACTTGCGAGAGAAGCCTTCGCGGACACCGGTTCACCGATCAGCGGTTCGACTGACAACTTAGCGTTCCCCGAACTGCGCCAACCACCGCTCTTTGTCGCGGCCCCCCTCGCGGCGTCAGCCGTTTCCGAGTCGGAGTATGAAACCAGGGTGGGAAGCGCTCCCGAAACCGCGCCGGTGTGCCTCCGAAATGCCATCAGGATTTGGCCGTCATGGGGCGCAGTCTGTACGCCGAGGCGAAGGCGATGAAAACCCTGAAGCGTGGTGTGAGCGACCTCGGCTGTGGCCGCGGGCATGATCGCAGACGCGGTCTAATCTCGTGGTCGCTCACGCCACGGCCGCCTTACTGATCGCCACGGCAGCCAGGCGACCACCACGGACAGCATAGAACGCCGCCCGGGTTCGGCCGGGGCAAACTGCGCGGTCAACAACGGCTTACCGGCGGCGGACCATGCACACCTGCCGTCAGCGCGACGCCACCGGCAAACGAACGCACGCTTCCAGAGGGGGAACACCGCGCGCCGACTCCTGTTCCCCTTCCTGTTCCCCGATGGCGGCCAGTGACGCGAAGCGACCAAAGGAGAAATGTACGAAATCGTGGCGCGCCGAATGACGCGCGCACCCCGCTGTCGCCCAGTTGCGGCAGCACGTGCAGCAAGCGCTGACGTGGCATTCGTGTGTGAATCATCGGCGAAGCAGGCCAGGCTGCGTTGCTGCGTTCTGCAGGCGCGTCCAGACCCCGTCTGCTGCATTTTGCATGGACGTCACCTGTCAGACAGCGAATCGCGGCCGCGATCGAGCTAGGCCGTGAAGTGACGGCGTGGCGAGGAGCGAGTGGCGAGGACCTTGCGAGGAACATACACGGACCCGATGTGGACTGACTGTCGTGACTCCGTGCTGCCCATCAAGGGCTCCGTTCGCAGGCTGTGCGCCGTACCCGAATGACGACGTGGCGCCGCCATCATGGGGACAAGCTTGTCGCGCACGTCGGACATGACGAGATATCCGGCCTGTATCGTGTCGTGGTGTGGTGCGAAGGAGAGGAACAGTCCGTCACGCATCTGTCACGAAGTTTCGAAGCTTTGGACTCGGCCAAGGCCGCTGCCGACTCGCTGGCACGCCAGACATTCAAGCATCGGTGCACGACCCTCGTGTGCGGACAATGGATGATTTGGACGGCCTGATGTGGGTTATCGCCCCTGCAACCGAAGCGCGTCCGCAGGCTTCGCACCGATGGATTGGACCGCCCATGTCGCGAGATGTCGCACTGATCGCGCCCCGTTTTGTCGGAGCGCTCGTAGCCGGTTTCATTGTCGCATTTTCGCCGATCGCGGTTGGGCAGAGGCCACCGGCGAAGTCGGACACAACATCCGTCACGATACCCATGGAGCTCCGCGCGGGTCGACCAGTGATCCATGTGACCGTCAATGGCGGGGGCCCGTTTCTCTTTCTGGTATCGCCCGAAGCCGAGACAACGCTCGTTGATAAAACGTTCGCCGTGAAATTGGGCCTCAAAGCCGCAAGTCGCCAGACCGAGCCTCAGGCCGAAGTGCAACTCGAAATCGGATCGACCAAGCTGGCGAAAGTACCGGTGGTGGTCACCGACTTGACCCAACTCGTACCGGAGTTCTCACCCGCTACCCGACCCGGCGGGGTCCTACCCCTGTCCCTGTGGAAGGGTCAACTTGTGACCATTGACTACCCTCGATGGCGCGTGACCATCGAGCCTGGCAGTCTGCCCGAGGCGAACGGAAAAGACGTCTTCGACTTGGGCGCTTCACGAGAGCTCATGGTGCCAGTCTCTGCGGGTGAGCGCTCAGTATCGTGCAAAGTCGACCCGTTGTTCTCGGGCGGGATGTTATTGCCGGAATCATTCGTCAAGGAGCTGCCGTTAACTGGTCGCTCCCTTCGCATTGGTCCGAGGAACACTCCGCTCGGACAGCTTGAGGTGTTCGAAGCGGAGCTGGCCGGTGCTTTGAGCTTCGGGAGCTTCGAATTCACCAAGCCCGTCATCCAGCTCGCTGGCTCCCTCTCAACTGGAATCGTCGGTGGCCAGTGGCTGGCCGGATTCTCAATCGCATATGACTACGACAATAGGCGTGCCCGATTACAACGCACGCGGGGTGGGGGCCGTGGCCCCGACTAATTCATCCCTGAACTGAATGACTGAACCCACAGTTGGTGCTACGCTCACGATCGTTCGCCATAGGCCGCACGATTGAGGAATACGATCCATGGGTCACCCTAGCAGTCGCGCCGCAGTCATCGCAGTCTTCGCCGCTATTCTGCTCGACTCGCTGGGTCTGGACGGTCAAGAGCCGTTCCGCAGTGGCGTCGAGTTGGTCAACGTCACGGCAACGGTTACCGACGGTTCGGGCCGTTTCGTGTCGGGGCTGCAACAGAGTGACTTCGTTGTGTACCAGGACGATCAGCCGGTCGAAATCACGCACTTCACCGCGGAACGCGTCCCGGTAAGTCTCGGCATCGTGCTCGACACGAGCGGCAGCATGGCCGGACGAAAGATGGACGCAGCGCGGGCGGCTGTGCGCCGTCTTTTGGTCGACTTGCTCGGTCCCCAAGATGAGTTCTTTCTCTATCGCTTCGATAACACGCCTCACCTGGTCGAGGGCTGGACGCACGACCGCAGCCGAATGAGCTCGGCGCTGCAACGCATGCATCCAGAGGGAGGTACGGCGCTGTACGACGCCGTAGCGAAAGCTCTCCCGCTACTCAAGTCGGGCCGTCACCGCAAGAAGGCGCTTCTCGTCATTTCCGACGGCATCGATACGAGCAGCGACACGAGGCTGCAGACGCTGAAACAGTTGATTCGCGAGTCCGAAGCACTGGTGTACGCAATCGGGATCGATGCACAGACGACGACATTGACGCCTTTCGGGGGTAACGATGACGGCGCCATCGTACGGCAGCAGCGACGACGGCCGATCCCGTTGCCATTTCCGATACCAGGGCGACGGCCCCGCTACCCGCCGATTCCCGGGACCCCTCCGGGGCCGGGCACGCCACAACGGCCGAGAATGCCACCCCCGAACCAGCCAGGTCCCTCCGGGGGCGGCTCAGGCGACGAAGGGGTCAATGAGGCCGCCTTGCGGGACATCACCGACGACAGCGGAGGCCGGTCGGAGCTCGTCACGCGACGCACGCGATCTCGATCCCGCAACCGCCCGAATCGCTGACGAACTGAGCAAACAGGTCCACCTGGGTTACCCGAGTCGTGGTTATCGCGACGGGAGCTGGCACACCATACGCGTGGAAGTTCGCGGCCTGACGGTGAACGTCCGAGCGCGCCGGGGGTACATAGCGGCGTCGTGAATGTCGTTCGACGGGATTCTCCGTCGAGGCATCATGCACGCCAGAACCATGGTATTATCGACGGACTCCCCACAACCTCTGGCTGCCCAACCCGTGCAGGCGAATGCTTTCGGCTCGCGAAAAGTCCATGTACGCAGAGAGCGTTTATTCGGTAAAGGTATCGATTCATGAGGGCAGTGACCAGGGAGATTTTTGGTGGGGCTGACAGTGCTGTGTGCACTGGGCGTCGCGTCACTTCGGGCACAGGCACCTGTTGACCAGAACAAGCCGACATTCCGCAGCGCGGTTGACGTTGTCAGCATTCAGGCGTCAGTCCGCGATAAGCGTGGACGACCAGTCGGAGGTCTCACGACTGCGGATTTCGAGGTCCGCGACAACGGTCATCTCAAACCGATTCTTTCACTTCGCTCCGATCGACGCTCGCCAGTGAGCCTCGCCGTCCTCGTCGATATGAGCGGAAGCATGCGCATCAGTTCCAAAATGGCGATGGCACGGCGGGCCTTCGACACACTCTTGTCGCAACTGCGAGACGGTCAGGACGAACTCGCGCTTTTTACGTTTGATGCGAAGCTCCATGAGCGCCAACTGTTCACCACCGATCTCGGTAGGTTCAAAGGTGCTTTGGACGACTTCCACCCGTTCGGCACGACATCTCTCTACGATGCGACGGCTGCCACTGCGCGTCGTCTCGCCGATCGCTCG
The DNA here is from genome assembly GCA_963804245.1 of uncultured Acidobacteriota bacterium. Lineage (GTDB taxonomy): Bacteria > Acidobacteriota > Vicinamibacteria > Vicinamibacterales > 2-12-FULL-66-21 > CAWDPQ01. Next base: position 6,664 of record CAWDPQ010000006.1, on the reverse strand, counting down.
GCCGCTCAGAAGGCGATCATCATTCTCACAGACGGCATTGATACGAGCAGCACGCTGGCGCCGGCGGAGGTCTCCGGACTGGCGAGCTCGATTGACGTGCCCGTCTACATCGTGGCGACGGTTCCTGGGCTCGACCAGGTGTCGATAATGGAAGCCGCAGACGACCGATCGACGCCGTCCGAGGGAGCCGACTTGCGCGACCTGGCGGAATGGACCGGCGGCCAGTTGATCTTTGCGAGCAACTTCGTCGAGACCGCTGTGGTTGCGGCCAGCCTCGTCGACGCCCTCCGTCATCAGTATGTCCTCGCCATCGAGGCCGCAAACATCCGCGAATGGCGGCGGATTGACGTCCGCGTCAAACGTCGGGCGGCTACCGTCAGAGCGCGAAGCGGCTACTTCGGCGGGTAATCCCGAACGCGACTACAGCTCAGCGCCCAACGCAACGAACACCGTGTCTTTCCCTCACACTATTACCGGAGTGTAAACACCAACTCGAGCGTCACGAACACTGGCACGGGTTGTCCGAGGCGGCGCCCGGGCAGGAAGCGCCACTGTCTGGCGGCCTTCACGGCCTCCTGGTCCAGGCCGAACACCTTGTCGAGCGACTTGATGATCGTGATGTTCCCGATGGTGCCATTTGGCAGCACCACGCATTCCAGAACCACCACACCCTGGACCTTCGCACGCATCGCGTCCGCGGTGTAGTCTGGCTTGGCGTCGGAAACGAGTTGCGGAATCGTCACTCCGCTGCCGGCCCGGTAGGCACCTCCACCGGTTCCACCGTCGGAGCCCGGACCCAGCCCGGAACCCTGTCCTTCGCCGCTTCCAGTACCTGGAGCCGTTTCCACCGCCTCGGGAACCTGGGCCCGGACTCATCTCAGTTGATGGTGTCGGATTCAAAACCGGGGGTGCGATTTCCAACGGTGCGGCCGGTATCGTGAGTGGTTCAATCAGGGGAGGCTCTTTCGTTGTTTCGACAAGCTTCGGCTCTGAAGCCATGGGAACCGTCAGTCTCTCTCGGACGACTTGATGGACGGGCGTAACGACCTTCGTTTGATCTCCACCGGCTCCGCCACCGCCTCCGCCACCCGGGCCTGGAGGTGTCAGCCAGACCAAGTCATAGCGAGGAGCAATCCCCATCGGTTCGTGCGCGGCGAACGATCGGGGCAGAGTTGACAGCCAGATCCCGAGCGCTCCAGCGAGGGAGTGAGTAAGCAGCGACCCGCCCACTCCGATCCCTCGGATCGAATGCGCCGCTTGCTGCTTCGTGTGCTGTTCGTCGCCAAACATGATTTCCAAAGTCGTCTGTCATTCAACGACGCGCGGCGTCAGGGCACGAAGTGCGGCCATCACGAGCACCCAGATTTCAGGCCGTCGTCCGACATCTGCTCATGATCCACTGCAACTCGGTTGATGCAAGAGGCAAAGAGCGCGCCATTCCTGGCAATCGCGGGTTCCGTTGATGTGAGCTGACTACGCGCGCGGGGCGGAGGCCTGGCTGCGTTGTCCATGCAGAATGCCGGAGCAGTCATCGACAGCGAAGCCAAGCTTGGTCCTGCCAACGATACGGCCGAGTATCGCGCAAAGCGTCGTCGCCCTATGAATGCTCCAGCGATCTTGCTGGCAGGATCTGAATCACCGCCGTTTTCACCGCACGAAAACCGCCGCTTCACCCTTCGCCGCGACCAGTTTGTCGATAACGCCTTGTAAACGATCCCGGCGCTCGATCATGGCGCCGATCTCTCGCTTGTCAATCCATTTCTCGAGAGCTGGCGTCAGGCTCTCGACAGTCAGTGCCTTCATACGATCCCATAGCTCCCGATCGACACGCGTCAATTGGTGCACCATGTCCTTCTTCGTCGTGAACGAGCGAGTGTGATCGATCAGGATCAGGTTCCAGGACGGATCGACGAGCCAGTTTCCAAGGTTGGGATCGATGTTGCAAATCAGATTGTCGAACATCTTGGCTCGAATGAGCTGGCGACTCCAGGCGGCGAGCTTGTCCGCAGGAGCGGACGGTGGCCGCCAAGATCCTTGAAGCTCTTGATCGGAGAGACCCACATGACGGCGGCACCAAGGTCGCCCTGCACCCGCCGCTCGACGGTTGGAGGAATCATCTCCAGCCCAAGCAGTTTGTCGAGCTCGTAGGCGGCAATTTCCGATTTGTAGCTTTCCCAATACCCCGAATAGATGCCCGGCCTGATCGTTTTCCAGGCCATGCGATCAGTCAGGCCGCCCGGCGCAAGATACGCTCGCCTCGGTTTGGTGACCCCGACCGGGATGTCCTCCATCTTGACGACCTCGGCAGTCCGCAAATAGTCCTCGAGTGCCTCGCGGCGCTGAGCCAGGTCTTGGCGTTTGCCGTCTCGATCGCCGTCTGCTGCGGCGGGACGATGGGGGCACTGGAGAAAAGCGGCGCTCCCGCAGTAAATAGCCAGAGCGCCAGGACCGGTCCTGAGCGAGCTCGCGCGTACGCGAGTCGAAGGACTGACAGACGACGGACTGGCGGCATGTCGAATCTCCATTCCTGGTGAGTGCGCCTCAAAACAGACAAGTCCCGTAGGCGGGAAGCGGCATTCTATAACGCTACAGAAGCGTGCCCCGCAGAACGACCAGGGCCACGCTGAAATAAATCACAAGGCCGGTCACGTCCACCAGCGTCGCAACGAAAGGCGCTGAGGACGCAGCTGGATCGAAGCCCAATCGGCGCATCAGTAACGCCAACAAAGAGCCCGTGAGCGTGCCCCACAGCACAACGCCGATGAGGGACAAGGCGACCGTCACGGCGATCAGGCGCAAGTGCTCGCCGTACATGTCGGAGAACGCCGACCAGAGACTGATGCGTAGAAACCCGATGCTTCCGAGGATGGCGCCTAGTGCCAACCCCGCGAGGATCTCCCGGCGCATCACGCGCCACCAGTCCCGGAGCCCGACTTCACCAAGAGCCAGCGCGCGAATGACAAGCGTGGCCGCCTGAGACCCTGAGTTGCCGCCGCTCGAGATGATGAGTGGCACGAACATGGCCAACACGACCGCCTCGAAATCTCCGTCTCGAATGCGCCCATCGCCGTCGCGGTTAGCATCTCGCCGAGAAACACGCCGTCAGCCAGCCCGCCCGCTTCTGAATTATGCGTCCGAACGCGATGTGCATGAACGGCTCGTCCAGGGCTTCCGATCCGCCATGCGCTGGATCTCTCGTCGCCGTCGCCTCCGCCACGTCCAACACGTCGTCGATCGTGACGATGCCAATGAGCGCCCCGGCGGTGTCGGTGACAGGTAGCGCACTACGGTCGTACCGACGGAATACGGCGACCGCTGCTTGCTGATCGTCGCTGGCCTTCAAGGCCACAGAGCGTCGATCCATGAGGTCGGCGACGCGTCTGTCCAGGGGGGCCAACAGAAACTCGCGGATGCGAATGTCATCAATCAATAGTCCCTGCTCGTCGACGACGTAGATGACGTTCAGCGTCTCGCTGTCTTGGCCGTGTGCACGGACGTAGTCGAGGACTTCGCCGACTGTCCAGTGCTCTCGCACCGCCACATAGCTCGGCGTCATCAGCCGGCCGATGGAGCGTTCGGGATAGCCCAGAAGGGTCCCCGCCACGGCGCGCTCCTCCGGGGTCAGCAGGCTGAGCAACTGGCGCGTGACCGTCGCGGGCAGCTCTTCCAGGAACATCGTTCGATCGTCGGGCGCCATGTTGTTGAGGATGGCCGCGACGTCTTCCTGCGCCATCGCTTTGAGCAGCGACTCTTTGGCGTCGTGTGACAGATACTCGAAGACGGCGGCGGCGTCCTTTCGAGGCAACACGCGGAACACGACCACCTGATCCTCGAGGCTGAGCTCCGCCAGGAGCGCCGCCAGGTCGCTCGCATGGCGATTACGCATCATGTCTCGCAGCCGCGCATAGTCGCGAGCCCGAAGCACGGCGGCCAGCTCGTCCGCCAGTCGGGCCACGTCGCGAATGACGGCCAGAGCCTCGTCGCGTTGAGATCCGTTGAGTTGCTGTTCCATTTGCATCAGTGCCGCCTGACGACATCGTGGTGATGCACGTGAGGCCCAATCGCTTTGGTTGCATCCAGCCAGACGCGGTGAATCAGATCCAGATCGTCAGGCGAGAGAGTCGGTGGGTGTGCGCCGAGATGATAGAGATCGGCCCGCCCGCTGCGGTGATGGACGACGAGCCGGACATCGAGAGCGTCCGGTTTGGCCGCCCGCTCCCAGGCGTCGCCGAGCAGCCGGGCTTGATTGTCTGCCGTGAGTGTTGCCGATTCGCCGACATGCACGTCGGACGAGCGAAGGCGCAGGATCGTCGCCACGATGGCATCGAACACGTTACGGGCCGGCACCACGAGCAAACGGACCGGCCGACCGTGCCGCTTGGCCACGGCGACGACTTCGCGGAGCAGCTGTCGCTCGGCCGGAGTCGGGGTCGTGTCATTGAACGCATCCTCGCGCACGTCGACGCCGAGTAGCCGTATGGTCATGACGATGACGTCGCTATTGCCCGATTCTGGAGCGCAGCCGCCACGTGAAGCAGGGAGTGTGGATTGCGGACCGGGATGAGTAAGTTGCCGGGCCGCACATTGACCTGGTCGAGCGACAGGTCCGCAGCGGGCAAGAGATCGAGCGCATCGGGCTCCTCGGCAACCGCGGGCGGCCCAGCTCCGCGGCTCACGCCGGTGAACAGAGAACAAGCGCCCCGAGAAGTCACCCGCCGCGATGGACGGCACATCGCCAACGACCATCGGGGCCCCGCGCTGGCCGCGATGAGCAGGCCCGGACCGAGCAGTCCCAATGGAACCTCGCGGGTTCCGACGTGTAGGTTCAGCGGCGTCCGGAAAGGCCTGCCTCCCGGGCGCACACGCCGCAGGCGAACAAGCGTCGCAATCTTGAGCGCAACGGTCGCTGCGATGCCCATGGCGTAGGCTCGGGCCAGCCACGTCACTCGCCCTCCGCTTGCGAGGATGACGAGAATCGTCGCCGCCGCGGCGACATCGAGGGCGCGCGACGGGGTGCCAAACCTTGAATGCAGAGAAGCCAGTCGCTCCGAGACGGCACCTTGGCCGGACAGGCGTCGGAGAAGTTGCTCCGCATCCTCCAGCGCGACGTGCGCAGCCGGTCTGAGCAGCAGCAACGCAGCGGCGATCAAACCGAGCGCGACGAGATCCCGAGCCCACCAGGGTCCCGCAAGATGTTGCGCCAATCCGGCGAGCGGAGCATTTGCCCAGCGGCTCTGTTCGCCGGCGGGCACGAGTAACACGAACAGGAATGTTCCGACGGCGGTCACGAGGAGCCCGAACAACAGGGTGAGCAGACTTGCCCGTCGCAGCGACTGGACCCGACGGTGGAAGTTCATGCGCGGCACGCGCCAACCCGTCGCCGCCACCGACCGTGGGTAGGGCGAGGGCCAGGCCAACCAAGTAGGCTAGTGCGGTGTCGATGACGGTTGAACCCGTGACGGCGGCTGTCAGAGGAGGCGCGGCGAGAACCCTGAACGAGATGGTCGTCCCGCGCGCCAGCGTGATGGCGGCCCAGATCTGTGATCGCCAGGATGCCGACGCCAATCCAGATGCCTCTCGCGATCGTGTTGCGGCCCATGTCCAGTCCAATCCGAGCGCGGATCCACAACAGGCCGATCAGCGCAACGGCCAGCGCCGTGGCGAAGTCCTCAGGCCTGATGTAACCGGTGAGTTGCCACCCCGCAATTGCCGTGACCGCCGCCGTGCAACTCTGTCCGACGACCACGCTGCAAGGGCGGCGAGCAGCAGACGCTCGACCAGTTCGGTAGCGGCGGCGATTGTGGCCGCTCGCGGGCCGAACGCCTGTTGGACGCGGCCCACGACCCCCCCAGGAATGAACAGCGCCACGCTTCGATGTCGATGGCTCGTACCAACGCAGCCAGGACAGGCGCAAACAGGACGAACCAGGCGGCTGATTCTCCAAGTGCCGTCCGGGTGGTCCCAGCGACAAAGAACGCCGCAATGCCCAATTGCGCGACGGCAAGCGTGGCAGCTTTCCGCACCGACATGAAGGACAGGAGCGCCGTCGACGACAAGATCGCGCGCACCTGACGACGTGGCCGGATTGGTGAGGGAACAATCATCGCAGAAGGCGTAACTCTGCCAATGGTCGTGCAGGTGCCTCGCCACAGCAATGACTGTTGCGCGGTGGAATCGAACGTGGTCGGCTGGTCGGGCAGGTGCGGCCCTCCTCGGACGAAGAGGTGCTATGCCGGGGTGTCGCCGCGTTTTGCAGTCCCTGCCGGACGGCTTCCCGGCACTTTGCCGGGACGCGACGGGCACCGATTCCTCATGCGCGGGTTTCGCTGTCATTATGGCGTCTGGGCGAATGGCGGGAAGCTTGCGAGGCAGAACCGGTGAATTGAGCCGGTCCTCCGGATGGACGTTATTTCATGGAACAAGCGGCACAACGGGAAGTGATCACGCCAACAGTAGTGTCCCGGGCCCCTTGGGCAGCTCTGGTCGTTGACGATGATGCCGGTGTGCGGCAGTCACTCAGGCTGTGCTTGGAGGCCGCCGGTGCCCGTGTTTTGGCGTCGCCACCGGCGGTGCCGCGCTCGAGGCCCTCGATCGCAGTCACTTCGACATCGTGTTTCTCAATCTGTGGCTGGGCACCGATGCCGGCCTCGACGTGCTCCCCGAT
>CAWDPQ010000005.1:0-124609 GCA_963804245.1 uncultured Acidobacteriota bacterium | reverse complement strand
CAGTTCACCAACATGGTCGATGCGCACCTGTGGGTGAAGCGGCTTCCCTCTCTCCCCTCATCCGGCACCGCCAGCCTCACGGGCGATCACGACACCCCGCAGGAGGGGGACGTAATCATTGCCCGTGAACGGCTACCGCGTCTGGATCCTCACTCATCACTCTCGCCGCAGTGGCGGTACCGTGTGACGGTTTTCGGCAGGCCGAAGGAAGCGCACACGTTTACTAGCTTCCCCCATGCCGCCTCGGCTGCGGAGCAACTGGCCTCGACGCATCAGGTCCGCGTGATCTACGCCGAGGACGGTCTGCATACGGTTCTCGCGGACTATCGCTAACCAACTCCGGCGAGAAGCCCCACACCGCCGCATTCCGTACGCCGATCAGTGCGAGCGCCGCCCACGTTGCCGCCGCAACGATGATGGCGGTCACCAGGAGAACCAGCAGGTAGCGCTGAATCTGGGTGTTGATCTCGTCGATGATTTTCGACGTCGTCCGTCGCCGGTGAGGGTCCGGGCCGGCAATCTCGACCAGCCGGCTCCGCACGCGGTGACCTTCGATCAACAGAAAGTAAATCAGGAAGATCACGACGACCAGGTGTCCTGCGAACGCAGAGATCCCGCTGACGACTCGCTGGATGACGGAGACTGCCACCGGTCCGGTCGTCGTCGGCTGTTCGCCGGCGGGACCACCCAGTGTCTCCCGGCCCATGATTCCTGCGGCTTTTGAGGATTCTCCAATCACCTGCGCGCTGAATCCCAGTTCTGAGATCAATGTGTCGCGGGCCTGCTGCATTACGGTGGGAAGAGTCCCTGCGATGTTGATGGCCGCATCCTTGAGCAGGTACACGCCGGCTGCCAGCGTGCCGACGGTGGCCAGCAGGATGATCGCCGATCCGACGAACCTCGGTACACGGTGACGTTCCAGCCACGCGACGAGAGGCTCGAGCGCGTAGCTGATGAGAACAGCCACGGCTATGGGTATCAGCAATGACGAGCCGGGTCAACATCGTGCGTTATGCCTTCTTGCAAGGATGGCTGCGTGAAGTCTGAGCTCTAGTAGAGTCATACGGTTGTTGCGGCACTCAGGAAAAACCTGATTGCGATTCTGCATTTTCCCGATACCGGCATCCCCATCATCATGTAATAACGCAAGGATGCCTCTCACGCTTGTGAGGCTCGCGCAGATCACCTTGCGAGGTTCGCAATGAACAAAATCCTCGTGCGACGGATGCTGGAGGCGATCGATGGGCAATACGCCGAGGCCATAACGCTGCGAACGGTTTCTGCGCATCTGGGGCGTCAGCCGGCCTATCTCGGCCGGCTCTTCCACCAGGAAGTCGGATTGACCTTTCGGGAGTACCTGACCCGCGTTCGACTGGAACGCGCGACAGGACTCATCCAGGAGGGAGTGAAGATCGAAGCGATCGCTTTGAGTGTTGGCTACCGGAGCAAGAAGAATTTCTACCAGCAGTTCAAGCGGCACTACGGCACGACGCCTCTGCCATATCGGTCTCAGGCAGCCCCACAGCCAGCGAGCACGCCGGCATTCTCTGCAGGGTTGAAGCCCGAGCCGGCACGGCGAGATACCGACGTGTCTTTGGGAGCACTGGTATCAACGGTCCGCATATCCAACCGTGCCTGGCGAATGGCCGTGCGCGCGCAGCGGCTCATGCTGAAGCACTTCAAGCGGCTGCGAATCGGCATGCTCCTGACCGATGATGCGGGTCAATACGTCGGCGCAAATCCCGCCGCCACCAGCCTCACCGGGTATTCGCTCGGCGAACTGAGGCAACTGTCGCCCGAAGGTCTCTTCCTGGGAACCCTGAACATGGAAACGCGCTGTGTCTGGCAGTTTCTGATGGTCCGCGCCGGCCCTCCCGCTCATTCGCTGAATGCGACCGTTCGGACGAAGGCGGGCGAGGGCATAAGCGTTCGCGTGGCGACTTTCCGGAATTTCCTCTGGGGCCGTCGCGAATTGTCGACAATGCTCGGGGCGGTAGTCGCGGCCGCCGGGTAGCCGCTCAATGGCACTCCAAGTGCCGGCACAACCTGGCCTCCAGATCGACCGAACGGTCGCGAAGGAGCTCCCTCGCAATTGGCGCGACATCCGGCGGGATTGTGTCGGCGCTGACGACCTACCAGCGCTTTGAAACGACTGTTGCCTTCGTGCTGACGGCCGTCATTGGCGCGGTCATCGTCATCGCACTCGGCCGGCTGATCGTCACTGTCGTCGACACATTGATTATCCGTGCGCACAATCCCCTCGAGCACGAGACCTTCCAGTCGGTCTTTGGCGAGATCATGACCCTGCTCATCGCACTCGAATTCAACCATACGCTGCGGCCCACGTCATCACCCGCGAAAAAGGCATCGTGCAGGCACGTGTGGTCCTGCTCATCGCGCAGCTCGCGTTGGCTCGAAAAGTGATCGTCACCGATCTGACGAGCATGCCCGCCGGTTGGCTGGGCGCGCTCTCAGCTCTGATTGTCGCGCTCGGCATTGCTTTCTGGTTGCTGACGCCCAGTCGGACCAAGGGATCGGGAAGGCGACCACTCCCCGCCCAACCTCACCACTGATCGGATCGACACGGTCCAAAAGGAATCAGATTTCAGTTGCGACGCACGAAGGGCGTGCTTAAATTCGGTCAATGAACCTCGAAACACCTCATACGAAGCCGATTGACGCGGATGGCCGGAGACGGAGAGCTCACGATTGCCGCGAGACCTTCTCCGCCGTCGCTGAGCAACATCTCGACACGCTCTACAACTTCGTCCGTCGTGAAATCGCCTATCACGTCGCGATTGGCGACGTGCTCCCCGACGAGATGGCGGTGGAGGACGTCGCCGTGGCAGTCGCGTTGCGCGCGCTGCACGAGTTCGCCGACCATCCGCTTGCACTCAGCTGCAGAGCCTGGCTGATCGGTCTGGCTCTCGAACAAATTGAAGCCGACGTCTCGCAGTCGATGCGGGCACGCGCCCACGTCAGACCCGGAGAACACTCGGCATCTGACACTCCGCCGGTGGACAGGGTGTCCACGCTCGGCGATGAGATTCTCGAGGGCGTGGTCTCCGACCGCGACGTGCGCACACCTCAGCCAACAGCCGGGCACCCCTACTACGCCGCCGATCCGTTCGCTCATCATTCGTGTTCTCGGAGTCTGCCCCGCGCACATAGGCTTGCCTTCGTGCTGCACGTTGTCGACGGTCTCACAGTTCATGAGATCACTCGCGTCATCAACCGATCCGAGTTCGAGACCATTCGCAATCTCGAACAGACGCGCAGCGTGATGCACGACTGTCTGGGCGGCCCGTTCCCGTCGCGGACTAAGGCCAGCCAGGCGGACCGTGGCGCATACAACGTGCAGGTTCCCGAGACCGTGCGCCAGAACTTGAACGGGGTCATCACTGCTTGGAACGAGCGCGGGCCGACGGCCTTCGCCTCCTATCGTCAATCGGGGATTGCCCGGAAGGGGCCAGAGGAACGGCCATGAGGCATCTGCATCGAGAAGAAGCACAGATCCAGCAGTTGCTGCGAACGGACTCGAACCATCGCCGTGATCGGCCCAAGCCCACGCCCCGAGAGACGCAGCCACGAAGTCGTCCGATATTTGCGCCTCGTGGGATACGACGTGATTCCGATACGGCCCGATCGCGTGCAGGCCGACGGACTGCCCACGTACGCGCGACTCGATGACGTCGCCGGACCGGTGGATCTCGTCGTGGTCTACCGCCGCCCGAGCGCTTCCGTCACGCACACCGTGGAGACGGTGAGAAAACGTGCCGACGCTGTATGGTTTCCGCCAGGCACCTGGGACCGCGGAGCGGAAGTCCTTGCGCGACTGCAGAACCTTGCCATGATCAAGGATCGCTGCATCATGGAAGACCATCGGCATTTGTTCGGCGCGAATGGCGAGGCGAAGGCCGGCCATCCGAGAAAGGCAGGCGTCCACGTCCGCCGGCGCAGACGAGTTGTCGAAGACAATCGGGTGCATCCCGAGGTTGACGGCTATACAGCGGGCGGAGGTGGCGGACGGAACGCCGGCGGCGGCGTGCGATCGATTCTGGATGAGAGGAAGATGACGGTCGGCCGGCCCTCACCGCGATCTGGCCGATACAAGCTCAAGCTCCCCTGAAGGCGGCAAGTTGCTGGCCGATCGTCACGCGTCCTCATCTCGAGCTCGAACACAGCGTTCGACCCCTGGCGTCAACGAGGAGTAACGCGGTCCGCGTAGATGTAAATAGGTTCGTCAGCCGCATTCAGTTTGACCCGCAGGCCCTCCGGGAGCTCGAGCACCGACACCCTGAACCGCTGCGGTCTGCCCTTCGCGGACAGCCCCCTTCTTCGGCGGGACCACGAAGATTCGTTCGCCGCTCGGCAGACGGATCCAGAATCCATCATCAGTGACGCCGCTGACAGGCGCATTGCTCAAGTCGACACGCCGGCCCACCAGGTTCTTGTCCTTTGCTCCCTGCGATTTCGCCAGCGTCGGTCATTATCGCGCCCGCGCCGGAACCTGATGTGCCCGCCGGTGTGTCGGTCCGCGTGCGCAGGCTCACGACTGTTGGAGCAATGGTTGTCACCTCGCTGGCCACCAGCACTGGCTTGGCCTCAATTTCCGCCTTGACCTTGGGCGCACCGAGCAGACCGGGCTCTCGATCGATTCGCGCGATCGGCAGCTTCTCGACAGTTCCCGTCACGCGCACGGGAGCGTCGGCACGGACCATCGCAGCAAAGGGCTCCGCCACAAACACGGGCATCTCTCGCTCGGGATCGGCCCAGTTCTTCTCGTCGATCGTGAAGAGATGGGGACCCAGTACCGTGTCCACTTCGCCCTCGACCGTGACGGTCTTTCCCAGGAACTTCTCCGGATTGCTCTCGAGCTCGTCCAGGTCCACGGTCGCGGCTTTGCTGCCACTGGCTACCGCCGGTTGCTGGCCCTTGGGTGGTTGTTGCTGTTGTAGTGCCGCCACGGGTGCGATGACGACACCGATCACGAACGCCGCCGTGGTGACGATGGTGGCCAAGCATTCATCTCTTCGCATAGCTTCCTCCGGTCCGATGATCAGGGTACCTGTCCCCCGGTTTTTCCTTCCTTCTTCCTTCGTCCTTCGTCCTTTCTTGTGGGCGAACGAAGCAACGCAAGGTACCTGAACCGCGCGTCGACGTTCGAAGGGAACTCGTTTGCTCGAACGATGGCCGCGACCGGAACAAATGCGGCGCGGGACCGACACGCTCGCGTCAGCGGTGACTGCGCTTCGGCGCAGCGCTGTGATTTTTTCATCGAACAATTATCACTTCTGCCAGTAGTCGCCGCCGAATCATGGCGATAGATTCGACAGGTCGTCGATCAGCGCGCCCACACGTCACTGATCGGCTCGGGCGGCAAAGAAAAAGGGGGCACCTTATGGCAACAGCAACCGAGACACGATCCGATGCTGAGATCCAGGCAAACGTCCTGGAAGAGTTCAAATGGGATGCGCGTCTTCAGCCCAACGAGATTGGTGTCATCGTCAAGGACGGTGTCGTAACGCTGACGGGCTACATCGATTCCTATCTCAAGAAATGGGCTGCTGAGGAGCGCGCTCACCGAGTACGGGGAGTGAAGGCCGTGGCGAACGAGATTGAAGTCCGGTTGCCGGGCTCATCTGAACGCACGGATACCGATATCGCGGCCGCCGCCACACGCGCGATCGAATGGGATGCCTTCGTCCCTCCCGGAAGCGTGAAATTGACCGTGGCGAAGGGCTGGGCGACGCTCGAGGGCCAGGTCGAGTGGCAATACCAGAAAGACGCGGCGGAGCGCGCCGTCCGTCGACTCATCGGCGTGAAGGGCGTCAGCAACCTTATCAAGGTGACACCGAAGGTCTCGCCGAGCGACCTGAAACAAAAGATCGAACAGGCGCTCAAGCGGATCACTGAAGAGGATGCGAAACGCATCACGGTTGAAGTGGAAGGCAGCAAGGTGATCCTGCGGGGCACCGTGCGTTCCTGGGCTGAGAAGCAGGAGGCTGAACGCACCGCCTGGTCGGCACCCGGGGTGACGCGGGTGGACAACCGCATCACGATCCAATTCTAGGATCTGTCGCCACGCTCAACCTCATGCTCACCATGGCTGACATCGAAAAGCTCGAGCGGTGTGATGCCCGCGGCGCCCGCGTCCTGAGCGTATTCCTGCACCTCGACCCGCCCCGCCACATCCGGCGAGCGTACGTCACGGCGTTCGACGATCTCGTGAAGGAAGCACGCGAACACCTCGACGATCGGCTGCGTCCCGACCTCGTGCGGGAAGCAGCGACGGTTCGTACGTGGCTCGAGTCGGAGCGACTGCAAGGCAAGGCGCTGGCCTTGTTCGCCTGCAGGGCGCGCGGGCTGATGACTGCGCTCGCGCTGTCGGTTCGTGTGGACGATCACATCGCCTTCGACGAAACGGTTGACGTGGCGCCGCTGCTCGAAGTGCTCGACGAACACGAGTTGTACAGCGTGGCCCTCGTCGACAAGCGGCGCGCCCGGCTGTTCACCGTCGTCGCGGGAGCGATCGAGGAGAGCGTGGCCTTTACGGACGCGGTCCCGGGCAAGCACGCACAGGGAGGGGTCGCGCAGGCGCGCTTTCAGCGCCACCACGAGGCCCACGTCAACTGGCACCTGAAGCGCGTCGTCCGCCATCTCCAGAGCCTGCATCGCTCACAACGGTTCGATCGGCTCATCATTGCCGGCCCAAAGGAGGCGACCAGCGAGCTTCGTCGCCTCCTGAATGCGACGCTCGCGCATCGCCTGGTCGCCGTGATTCCTGCCGCCATCGACGCCAGTCCGACCGAACTGCTCGCGCGGACGCAGGATATCGAGCGGCGGAATCGAACGAGGGGTCGAGACCCGCTTGTTCGACGAGTTGATGCGCGCCAGTGCATCGAAGGACAGCGGCGCGCTCGGCATCACGGCGACGCTCGACGCACTGTGGATGGGCGACGTCCAGACCTTGATCGTGGCGGATGCGCTGCGACTCTCGGGTGTCGAGTGCTCGAACTGCGGCCGCCTGGATGCCAGTTCACGGTCGCGCTGCCCCGCCTGCCAGTCTCTGACCCGCGAAACGCACGACCTCGTGCACCGTGCCATGGCGCGGACCCGCGAGCAGGGTGGGCGGGTTGAGGTCTTTCACGATGATCTCGGAACGCGTCTGATGCAGAACGCCAAGGGGTTGGCAGCGCTGCTTCGCTTCAAGGCGCCGTTGGTAGAAACGCACGTCGGCGGGCCCAGGGCCGAATCATGGAGGCATTGAAAAGTCGGCGTGCCGTTCGTTCATCACTATCTGAGGGCCGCGGTGTCCGATCGCTGACCTGCGGGTGAATCGAAGGAGGATCCATGCTCGTGGTGACTTGCGGATAACTGGGGTCTGCTGCTCTTACGTGGACTGCTCGGCGTCCTGTTCGGACTGATTGCGCTGTTCATGCCTGGACCGACACTTGCCGCGCTGGTCCTCCTCTTCGGTGCGTACGCGCTGGTCGACGGCGTGCTGGCGCTCATCATGGCTATCACCGGGCGCAGAGAGCGCGGCCTCGCCGCACTGCTCTTCGAAGGCATCTTTGGCATCGGCGCAGGTGTTGTCACCTTCTTGTATCCCGGTATCACCGCCATCGCACTACTCGCCGTCATTGCGACCTGGGCAATTTTCACCGGTGTCATGGCGAGCGTGACGGCGATCGCGCTTCGCAAGGAAATCACCGGCGAATGGCTGCTGGCCACGAGCGGCCTGCTCTCGGTCCTCTTCGGCGTGATGCTGATCATCTGGGCTCCGGCGGGTCTTCTCGCGCTCGTGTGGCTGATCGGAATCTACGCGATGGCCTCGGGCATCGCGCTCATCCCTCTTTCGCTACGGCTCCGCCAGTTTTCTCAGGAAATGGCTCGCGCGTAAACCGCTGAGCTCATCAGGAGGCAGACAAATGACGCATACATCGATCTTCTGCCGCACGCCGACCGGTTTGGTCCTGGCTCTCGGGCTCGCAGCGGCACTTCCGTCAATCGAGGCCGCCGTGCCGGAGCGGTTCGTCGCGACGGCCGTGAGCATCGCGACACCGGGTCCCACTGGCGCCGGCACCGTAGAAATGGTCGTGGAGCGCTATTCGACCGATGAGGAGCGCGATCTCTTGTTGAAGACACTCCTCGAAAAGGGTTCCGACAAGCTCCTCGACACGCTGCAGAGCATGAAGCGCGTGGGTTACATCCGGACGCCGAACAGCATCGGCTACGACCTGAAGTACGCGCGAAAGATGCCGCTCGACGAGGGCGGCGAGCAGATCGTTCTGGCCACCGATCGCTACATCACGTTCTGGGAGGCAGCCAACCGGCCGCGGACGATCGACTATCCCTTCACGCTGATTGAAATGCGGATCGGGCGGGACGGCGAGGGCGAGGGCAAGATGTCGCTCTTCACCAAGATCATGTACGACAAGAAGAAGAACCAGATCGTGCTCGAGAACTATGCGTCGCAGCCCGTGCTGCTGACGAAGGTGCGCCGCGAATCGGCGAACACGGCAGCGCGGTAAGAAAGGAAGAAGGACGAAGGATGAAGGAAGAAGAAAGGGAGGACCTTCGATGTATCCACGATCACAGCGGCATCCCTGGCAGGAGATGCGTCGCTTGCAGCACCAGATGGAGCATATGTTCGCCGGCCTCAGCCCGGCGCTGCGGTCGCCGATGACCATGTCAGGCGAATACCCGCCTATCAACTTCACCAAGAAAGATGACGGCATCGTGCTCGAGGCGTTGTGTCCAGGGATGGACCGCGAGTCGATCGAGGTCACGGTCGTCGGCGACGTGGTCACGATCCGCGGTCAGCGCAAGGCCGAGGTCGAAGCCGCACAAGGCCAGTATCACCGGCGTGAACGGCCGGCTGGCGTGTTCGCGCGCGCCGTCTCGCTCAAGGAACGGCTCGATCCGGATCGGGCGGACGCGACGTATACGAACGGCGTGCTCCGCGTCAGGCTGGCGCGGGCGCCGGAAACGACACCGAAAAAGATCGCGATCAAGAGCTGATACCGGAGGAGTGAACATGGCCACGACGACTTCTGCCCCGTCGACGACGCGTGAAGCCACGGAACGTGCCGTTCCGACGCTGCTTCCACCCGTCGACATTATCGAGACCGACAACGCATTCGCCCTGCTCGCCGACATGCCCGGCGTTCCAACGGAGGGCCTCGATGTACTCACCGAGCGCGACGCCCTGATCGTCCGCGGGCGTGCTGAACGGAGCACCGACGAACCGGACTACCAGGAGTTCGAGCTGGGCGAGTACCGGAGAACGTTTCTGCTGACCGAGGATCTCGACACGTCGGGCGTCACCGCGACACTGCGCGATGGCGTCCTGCGCGTGGAGATCCCGAAATCAGAAAAGATGAAGCCAAAGAAAATTTCCGTTCGCGCCGAGTGACGTTGGAGGTGACGTGATGGGCATCATGGACAAGGTGGCCGCGCTCCTCCCGGCGCGCGGCGAACAACAGCAGCTCGAAAGGCGGCCGGCTCATACGCAGGCGTTGGCGCTCAAGGACGACTTCGATCGCTGGTTGCAGCGGTTCTTCGAGGAGCCCTGGGGCTACAGCATCGACTATCCGGGCCTCTCGCTGCCCGAGGTCCGCGAAACCGACCGTGAGTTCGTCGTCACGGTCGAAGTTCCGGGCTTCGATCCGAATGAAGTGAACCTCAGCGTGACGCCGGCCGGACTCTCGATCACCGCCGAGCACCGCGAGGGCAACGAGGAAAGACGTCTGGTGCAAACCGTCGCGCTGCCCGAAGGTCTCGACATCGACGAGGCGGAGGCACGAGTCGAACGCGGCGTGCTGACCGTGAGGTTCCCGCGGACCACGCCCGGGCAGACGGCGCGCCGCATTCCGATCAAGACGAGATGAACGTTCCTGACAGCTAGCGGAGGCCTCGCATGGGCAAAGTCATCGGCATCGATCTTGGCACGACCAATTCCGTCGTCTCGGTCATGGAAGGGGACAGTCCGGTTGTCATCCCCAACCAGGAGGGGAGTCGCATCACGCCGTCGGTTGTTGCATTCACGAAGGATGGCGAAATCCTCGTGGGTCAAATCGCCAAGCGGCAGGCGGTGACCAATCCCGAGAACACCGTCTCTTCGATCAAGCGATTCATGGGGCGCCGCTACGACGAGGTACAGAGCGAGATCAAGCTCGTGCCCTACAAGGTCGTCAAAGCGCCCAATGGCGACGTGCGCATCGAGATCCGCGGCAAACAGTACTCGCCGTCGGAGATCTCGGCCATGATCCTGCGCAAGCTGAAGGAGGCAGCCGAGGGCTACCTCGGCGGTCCGGTCAAACAGGCCGTCATCACCGTGCCGGCCTATTTCAACGATAGCCAGCGACAGGCGACCAAAGACGCCGGCACGATTGCCGGACTCGAGGTTCTGCGAATCGTCAACGAGCCGACGGCGGCGGCACTGGCCTACGGACTCGACAAGAAAACGGACGAGCAGATTGCCGTCTACGACCTCGGCGGCGGTACCTTCGACATCTCGATTCTCGAGCTCGGGGACGGCGTGTTCGACGTCAAGGCCACCAACGGCGATACGCACCTCGGCGGCGACGACTTCGACCAGCGGGTCGTCGACTGGATTGCCGAAGAGTTCAAACGGGACAACGGCATCGACCTGCGCAAGGACCGCATGGCCCTGCAACGGCTGAGAGAAGCGGCGGAAAAGGCCAAGATCGAGCTGAGCGCGACGCTTCAAACCGACATCAACCTGCCCTTCATCACGGCTGACGCCAGCGGGCCAAAGCACCTCGTGCTGACGCTCACCCGCGCCAAGCTCGAGACGCTGGTTGCCGACTTGATCCAGCGGACCGTTCCTCCGTGTGAAGCGGCAATGAAGGACGCCGGCGTTACGGCGAAAGACGTGGACGAAGTCGTCCTCGTCGGCGGTCAGACGCGAATGCCGAAGGTCCAGGAGCAGGTGACGAAGATCTTCGGTAAGGACGCGCACAAGGGCGTGAACCCCGACGAGGTCGTCGCGGTAGGCGCGGCCATCCAGGGGGCGGTGCTCGGGGGTGACGTCAAGGGTGTCGTGCTCCTCGATGTGACGCCCCTTTCGCTCGGCGTCGAAACCGAGGGCGGCCTGATGACCGTTCTGATCCCGCGAAACACCACAATTCCCGCGAAGAAGAGCGAAACTTTCACAACGGCCGCAGACAACCAGACGGCCGTGGACATCCACGTCTTACAGGGAGAGCGCCCCCTGGCACGCGACAACCGCACGCTGGGCCGCTTCCGCCTCGAGGGCATTCCGCCCGCGCCACGCGGCGTGCCGCAGATCGAGGTGACGTTCGACATCGATGCGAACGGCATTCTCAACGTGTCGGCCAAGGACGTCGCGAGCGGCAAGCAGCAGCAGATCACCATTACCGCTTCGTCCGGCCTGAGCAGGGAAGAAGTCGAACGCATGGTGACAGAGGCCGAACGCAACGCGGCCGAAGATGCCAAACGCCGCGAGGAAATCGAGCAGCGCAATCAGGCAGAGGCGGCCGCCGCGGCCGCGCAGGCGCAGGCGGCTCAGAAGGATCAGCGTTCGTCGTCCCGCCCGGCCCAGGACGATGTCGTGGAAGCCGAAGTCGTGGAGTGAAGCCGAGGTCGCGGAGTGAGGTGCAGGCATGTTCATGCGCAAGATCGTAATCGCGTTGTGCGTAGTCGGAATGGCGCTCGTAGTCGCCGCCCTTGTGCTTCCGTCGCGATTCGGTGGCAATACGAGGACACCACTGTCCTCGGTGACCACGCCGGCGGTCAGCGCCGCGCCAGTGGCGGGCCCCATCGACGACCAGACGTTCCGGCGCATCGCCGATGCGCAGGTGCCGATGGTCGTGAGCATTCGCTCGGAGATGCGCAGCACCCGGCCCGACACCAGCGACCCTGGTATGGATCTGCGCGACTTCTTCCGGTTGCCGAGTCTGGATCCTTCGCAGGAGCGCCGACAGGGTGGAGCCGGCTCCGGCTTCATCATCGATACGGCGGGGCTGATCCTCACCAACAATCATGTCGTCGCGAATGCCTCGCGCATCGAGGTCGCGTTGTTTTCAGGAGACGATGAGGGCGACGAGGAGAGCCACACATTCGAGGCCAAGGTGGTCGGGCGCGATCCGCTCACCGACAGCGCGCTGGTCCGGCTGGTTTCGGCGCCGGCCGGTCTGGCGGCGGCGAAGTTCGGCGATTCGGGCCAGATGAAGCCGGGCGACTGGGTCGTCGCCATCGGCAATCCATTTGGACTTGCGCATACGGTGACCGTTGGTGTCATCAGCGCGCGAGGGCGGCCGTTCTACCCCGTTGAAGGCCGGATTCAGGAGATGCTGCAGACCGACGCGGCCATCAACCCCGGCAACTCCGGCGGCCCGTTGCTCAACGTGCGCGGAGAAGTCGTCGGCATCAACACGGCCATTCTCGGTACCAGGTCCCGTTGGCGGCAATGTGGGGATAGGGTTTGCTGTCCCGATCAATGTCGTCCGCGACTTGCTGCCACAGTTGCAGAGCGGCAAAGTGATGCGTGGGCGGATTGGCGTGCAGGTACGCCCCGTGCCGAAAGACACGGCGGAGTCCCTTGGCGTGCCTGACCGGCGCGGCGCCCTGGTCCAGGGCGTCGATGGTGATGGCCCGGCGGCGCGCGCGGGACTGAAGGCGGGCGACGTGATCGTCGAATACAACGGCCAGCCGATCAAGAACAGTGACGAGCTGGTGCGGTTGGTCGCCAACACGGCCCCTGGAACCGAAGTACCCATCAAGGTCGTGCGGGACAGCCGGCAGACGGCGCTGCGCGTCAAAGTTGATGCGTTGAACTTCGATGAGGTCGAGAGTCGGGCTCGTTAGCCGTTTCGATTCGGCAGGCTGGTCGTCTCGGTTGCGGCAGGCGCGGAGGTTTCCAGCAGGCAGTGAGGCAGCGGAACCCGCGCCTGCACTTTTGTACCTCGAGACGGTGCGGATCTGATCTCGATGGTTCCGACCACCAGTCGCATCCGCTCGCGCATGCTCACCAGGCCGAGTCCACTGCTCGTGGCGCGCTGTTCGAAGCCGATCCCGGAATCCTCGATCGTCAGCTCGATCGCCTCACCAGTACCACGGACGTTGACGCGGGCGGAAATCGCTTGGCTGTGGTTCGCGACGTTGGTGAGGCTTTCTTCTGCCACACGAAAGAGGGAGAGCGTGACGTCGGGGGGCAGCTGCGGCACGGATGCGTGCGCAAATGCGATGGCCAGGTCATGCCGGAGCGAGAACTCGTTGACGAGCTGCCGCAGGGCTGGCACCAGTCCGACGTACTCGAGCGTTTCGGGGTGGAGGCCGTGCGACAAATCGCGGAGCTCGCGTGCGACATCGGTGATTTGCTGCCTCAGTCCGACGCGGTGGCGACTCGTCGCCTGATCTGTGCTTTGTAATGCGTCGAGCCTATCGCAGGAAACCGCCAGCATCGCCATTCTTGCCCCGATGTGGTCGTGCAGCTCGCGCCCGATGCGTTTGCGTTCCTCTTCCTGCGCCTGAATGAGCTTGCCGGCAACGTCGTCGAGCTTCTGTTCCGCCCGCCGGCGTGCGATAACAGTGCTAAAGACTTCGGCGACTAGCGCGAGCTGATGCACCAGCGAGTCGGGCCATGACCGCGCCCGATGCGATGCGCACACCAGATACGAGGAGGTGCTGTCCATCCGAAACGGCAGGCCGAGCGCTGACTTGAGGCCATGAGTCGTGGAGCGCTTGCCATCTCGCTCCGCGGTGACCGGTCCCTGCTCGAGGCTGTCGAATCTGACCATAAGCCCCTTGCGGATTCTCCTCAGCGAGCGGGGTCCAAAATACGCCGACGGACTTACCGAGACCGGCAAGGGCTCGGTCGTGTGGGCGGCCCATGCATAGGCGCGCTCCCATCCCTTGCCCTTTGAATTGAAGCGGTAGACCGCCGCATGATCGACGGCCAGGCACCGACCCAGGTGGGCCAGCCAGGTTTCGATCAAGGCGGCCAGATCCCGGCCGTCCTCGGTGAAATCCGAAAGCAGACTGGAGAGCAACGTCTCGAACTGCCGCCGCTCGCGGACGGCCCCGTGCGCGACCGCCGGCCGACGCGGTGCCCGATCCCCGCTGGCACGGCCTCTCCGCATCACGCAACCACTCCGTTTCTGACGGCAAAGCGCACGAGCTCGGCGGTACTCGTCACGCGAAGTTGTTCCATCATGCGGTACTTGTGAAAAGCCACGGTCCGAGGCGCCAGGTTCATCAACGCCCCGACTTCCTTCATCGATCGACCTTCGGCGAGCAGCTGGAGCACCTCTCGCTGTCGCAGCGTCAGGTCCGGCTTCTTCCGCTGAATCGACAGCGAATCGACGACGTCACGGGTAATGAGCGGTGTGATGTACGAGCGTCCCTGGAGCGCCTCGTGGATCGCGGTCTTGAGCTCACTGGCGGCTGACGTCTTGAGCAGGAATGCTACCGCCCCGAGGCGCAGTACCTCGCCGGCGATTTCAGGATCCGAGTTCATGGTTAGGAAAATCAGCTTCGTGCTGTTCCCTTCCGCCTTGAGCTGCCGGGCCGCATCCAACCCGCCGAGGAGTGGCATGGCAATATCGAGGACGACCGCATCGGGCTTCAGACGTCCGCATTCGGAGATCAGTGCGCGCCCGTTGGTCACCATTCCAACAATCTCGAACTCCGGCTCCAGCAGAGAACGCAGCGCCTCCAGGAACATCGTGTGATCGTCTGCCAACAGAATTCGGGGAGCTTTCATTCGAAACCTCACTTCCTCCGCAATCGAAAGCTACGCCGAGCCGTTCGTCTCCCGCGGCAGCGACGACTCCAAGCCGTCGAGCAGGTCGCGTGCGTTGAACGGCTCGGTCAGAAAAGTCACGGCCCCGGCCTCCAGCGCTTTGGTGCGAACTCCTTCATCGTGGAACGCCGTGACGAACACGATGGGGATGCGCCGACCGCTGCCAAGTGACTCTGCAATTTGAGTCCACCCATCCCTGGCATCTGCACATCGCGGACCAGGCACGACGTACTACCGACACAGCCGGAGTCGAGGAATTCTTCGGCTGACGTAAACGCCAGAGCCGTGAGCCCCATGGACCTGAAGAGGCTCAGGGTCGACTCCCGCACGAAGCGTTCGTCGTCCACAATCGCGATTAGATGCTGGTGTTTCACGCTTGTCCTTCCTGCTCATGACGTCGACGATGACGCCTCGGTGCGGCACGCGCTTGCCGGCCTGATGCGGTCGGTTGGAATGCACGTCGAGCCGTTCGCGTCGGCGCAGGAGTTCCTGGCGCACCCGCGCGTAGACGCGCCAAGCTGCGTAGTGCTCGATGTCAGGTTGCAGGGACTGAGCGGCCTCGAGTGCCAGCGTCGTGAAAAAGGTTCAACGTTCGGTCAGCGTCGCCAGGCCCGAGACCGACACCTGAGTCCCGCACCTCGATGACGATCTCGTCCGACGGGCCCAGCCGGGAACTGACGACGAGACGCCGTCGGTCGGAAGGGACATCGCGCATGGCTTCGATGCCGTTCATCACGAGGTTCAAAACCACCTGCTGCAGCTGGACGCGGTCGCCCACGACGTCTGGAATCCCTGTTGCAGGTCGACGGCGGTTTGCACGCCATGACTTCTGAGGGCCTCACCCGTTACCGCGAGCACCTCACGAATCAATTGATTGACCTCCTGCGGTGCGTGCTGCTGCGCGACCTTCTTCAAGAACCTGCGAATGCGTCTCCGCACATCTGCCGCATGCTGTCCATCGCGAAGGATGTGGGTCACGCAGGCCCTCGATTCCTCGATGTTGGGCGGCTCAGCCGCCAGCCATCGAATGTACGCGCTCGCATTGGTCGTCACCGCGGCAAGGGGCTGATTGACCTCGTGGGCGATGGAGGCCGCCAGCTCTCCCATCGTCGTCACACGCACGACGTGCGCCAACTCCCCCTGCAGCCGCATCAGCGCCTGCTCAGCCTGCGCCTTTCTTCGTCGGCGCGCCGGTGTCCCTCCATCTCCGCCAGGAGCTCTCGTTCGTCCGGCAAGTTGTACAGTTCGCTCCCGCGACACGCAGTTCCAATTCGTCAGGCGCCTTCTCGAGCGCGGCTTCCGCCAGGGCTTTGTCCGGCGGTCATCACTGAAGCAGCCGCGGTAAGCGCCTTGACGATGCCGGCAAGACCGTAGGTGCCATTCCAGAGCGTCCAGACGTCCATACGTGCGTCGTACCGCAGCCGAAAATGAACAGGAGAAACATCCAATTGAACGGCAGGTCCGTCCGCCTACGCACGAGTAAATGAGCGTGAGCGGAATCACATAGTAGACAATCGCGATGATCGCGTCAGAGATTGTATGGAGCCAGATGATTTAGGGACGCCAGAGGTAGCAGACGCCGTGCGGCATGAAGTCGGACGAGAACAACCGGCTGATGAACTCGCTCATATCAAGCACCCGAAGCGCGTCATCGCGCGTAACTTTAACGATGAGGCCGCTCCTCAGAGACGTGGTGGCAGGACCTTAACACTCCCCTTCCGTTCTGGCTCCGGGCATTGAACAAAACGGGTTCCCTTTCGAACGTTGCCTTGAAGGTTCCTTTTCTATCAACGGGTGAACGAGTGTCGGTGAACTAGCAGTTCGCGCAATCACGATTAATGCCGGGGAACTGAAGGGTGCATTGAGGATCCCCGCATCGCTCAGCCGCCGCGAGCGTCATTCACAGCCTTCATCGGCAACAATGTGGCGTGCGATGTCGCTGAAAAAGTCACCTGGCAGAGAGCGCTCGAGCGGTCGTGTACTAATCGCGACCGGGGGGTGTAGTAGATCGCGATACAGCGGCTGGGTTACTGCACCGCCACATGGGAGTGGCGCAGCTCGGAGCCGAGCCACTCCGGCGGTTCAAGCCCGAAGACGAGCAGGTCGATGGTGACGTTCCGATCCAGGGCAACGAGATTGCGGTCGCCGGTACTCAGAGGGAGTCCGACATCACGCTTTCCTTCACGGCACCAACCCAGAACGGTCCTATAGACATATCGATGAAAGGGCGGCAGGATGGCGATTCGATGAAGGGGACGCTTCAGGCCGGCACCGAGACGCAGGGGCAGTGGACCGCCGTGCGGACGGCCGTGGCCGGTACGTCGACGGTCGATCTGACCGGGACCTGGGCCTTGGAGGTCCTGACCCCCGCCGGCACCCGCACCCCGACCGTGGTCCTGAAGCAAGAAGGAGAGAAGCTGACCGGCCGATACAAAAGTCAGCTTGGCGAGGCAGCGGTGACTGGCAAGATTACGGGCACCAACTTCTCGTTCGAGGTGACACTGCCGATTGAGGGTAACCAGGTCACGCTGACCTACGCCGGGACGGCGGCCGAGAGCGGCATGAGCGGCCGGGTGACTGCCGGGGGGACCGAGGTTGGCACTTTTACGGGCAAGAAACAGGGATCTGGAGAAAATTAGCTTTGCATCGCAAAGTATCTTCATGCTATCCTGAGGGTCGGTTGCCAGCCACATCGCCACGCGAGTTTACGCTCGAGCTCACCCCTCGCGCCCGCGTCGACGTGATCGACGTCCGGGGCGTCATGTCCGCCCACCACGGCGACGTGCTCAACGACTATCCGCGGGCGCTCTGCTGCTCGTTTCACACCACTGCCGGGTATCTCGAGCAGAGCGTGGCTTCCAGGCTCAATCAGAGTCGCGGCGGAGTCATGCCCTACATCGAGCTGTTCCGCACGATGTTTCCGGAGGGGGCGGGTTACGAGCACGACAAGCTCGACCGGCGGACCGAGCTGACCGAGGCGCAAAAACCGGTGGAACCCATGAACGCGGATTCGCACCTGGCGATCATGGCCGGAGCGCTGCGCACCTGCGTCACCTATCAGAACCGCCCGGATGAGCCGCTCTGCTTCATCGATCTCGACGGCGTGCACGCCGGGGGTCCACGCCGCCGATCGACGACCGTGCTCGGGTATTCGGGTGAGGAAGCCGTGGCGCAAACGCGGCTGACGGTTCCCGTGTCGGGTCACGCCGTGGATTCGGTCAACCTGAAGGCTCCCAATCTGGGGATCTACGAACAGTGCGCGGCGCTGGTGGCCGCGCATGGCGTGACGAAAGGGCGGATACGACTCACGCTCGCACCCGGGGAGCGCCACGCCGGCCTGACGGTGAACGAATACGAGACGCTGCTGATGCGCCACGATCTGCGAGAGGTCCTGCGCGATCCGCTGCGCTTCATGGCCGAGAAGGCGGGTCACATCCTCGGCAATCCTCGCGCGATCCCGGCGAAGACCCTCGACTACGCCAAATACGACCTGGTGCGCGTGTTCAACCAGCTCGTCGACACCCTGGGCCTGACCGAGTCCATGGTGGAAAGCGTCCTGGCCCGCGCGATTGCCATGCCGGCGTCGCGCTTCCTGCGCATGAAACGCTCCGTCAGCCTCCTCGTCTCGGATCGGCAGACCGCCGGCCGCGGGGCGATCGTCGAAGGCACGTACCAGAGTCCGATCCTGGTGCAATGGCACCGCGGCGCCCGGCAGTCACGGGCGCTCGACGTCACCCTCACGCGCTTTATCTAGCTCCCTCCGGGGTCAGATCTTGTTTCTTGCACGTGTGTCCTCTTTCGGACACGCCTCCGAAAGAGGACATTCGTGCAAGAAACAAGATCTGACCCCGATGACTATGTAGTAAAACTACTCGGGTAGCGCCACTATGTTCGAGCGTCGCCTCAGTTACGCCGCTCTCTCCGTCCTGCACGCGGTTGCGGCCGGAGTGCGCTACGGATTCGACATCATGGACCGCACCGAGCTGCCGAGCGGCACGGTCTATCCCGCCCTCTCGCGTCTCGAGCGCGACGGATACGTCAAATCGCACTGGGAGGATCTGCGCAAGGCGCACGGCGACCGCCGGCCGCCTCGCCGCTACTACCGCATCACCGCACACGGCGAGCGTGCCCTGGGCGGAGCGCTCCAGCGCTTCCGGACGACGAAAGCGATCCGCGGCGTGACCGTGAATCCCTCGCGGGGGAAGGCGTAGACGTGTTCGCCTCGATCTGCCGCGCCCTCATCTCCCTCGGCCGAGCGTTAGTACCCTTGGCCGAGCGCGATGACTGGACTCGCGAATGGCGTGCCGAGCTGTGGTACGCAACCGAAGGTCGCGCCGCGCCGCCGTCGCTGGTGCTCCGCTGCGCCGGCGCAGTCGTCCACGCCCTCTGGCTGCGCAAAGAAGAATGGAGCCTGACGATGCTGCTGCAGGATGTACGGTATGCGCTGCGGGCGTTCCGCTTTCGACCCGGGTTTGCCGCCGTCGCCATTCTGACGCTGGCCGTCGGCATCGGCGCGAACACGGCGGTCTTCAGCGTCGTGCACGGCGTGCTGCTCAAGCCGCTGCCGTATCACGATCCCGATCGCCTCGTCCAGATCTGGGAGGTCAACCCCGCACGCAATTGGACGCACGAGACCGTCGCGCCAGCCAATTTTCTCGATTGGAAGGCACGAAGCCGGTCGTTTGCGGACATGGCTTACTACATCGGGTCCGATACCCGCCTGCCCGGGCTGGCCGACGTCACGCTGACCGGCGGCGGCGGCGATCCGGAGCGGCTACGGGCCATGACCGTCTCGTCGAACTTTTTCGCTGTCCTCGGCACTGCTCCTGCGCTCGGTCGCACGTTCCACGCCGACGAGGACCTTCCCGGCCGCTCGCGCGTCGCCATCTTGAGCGATGCATTCTGGCGCCGCCGCTTCGGCTGCCGACTCCGCCATCGTCGGGCGAACGGTCGATCTGAACGGTGCGGCCACTCAGGTTGTTGGCATCATGCCGAGGACGTTCCACGTTCCCGGAGCGCCGGCAGACGTCTGGGTGCCGCACGTACCGAATGGGCAACAGTTTCAGCAGATGCGGCGGCCGCACTGGCTGCGCGTGATCGCGCGCCTGGCGCCGGGCGTGACGTTGACCGCGGCGCAGGACGACATGTCGCGGATTGCCTCGGACCTCGAGCGCGAATATCCCGAGACGAACGAGCAAATGAGTGTCGGTCTCGGGCCGCTGCACGAGTGGTTCGTCGGCGACACGCGAAAAGCGCTCCTGGCTCTCATGGGTGCCGTCGGCCTCGTCCTCCTCGTCGCGTGTACTAACGTCGCCAGCTTGCTCCTGGCGCGTGGCACCGCTCGCCGTCAGGAGGTTGCCATTCGTATCGCGCTCGGCGCCGGACGCACGCGGCTGGTCCGGCAGATCCTGACCGAGGGCCTCGTTCTCGCCGCATGCGGCGCTCTCGGTGGAATTCTCCTGGCGTTCGCTGCGCTGACGGCGCTCGAGCGGATTGGACCGGCAACCGTGCCCCGTCTGGACCAGATTGCCATCGACGGGGACGTGCTCGCGGTGGTTGTTGCGACAATCTGCATCACCACGCTGGTGTTCGGCGTGGTGCCCGCCTGGCAGGGCGCGCGCACCAGCCCGAATGACTCCATGCGTCAAGGCGGTCGCGGGGGTCCGGGTGGGACCGCTGCTGCCCGCCGCGTGCTCATCATCGCGGAAGTGGCGCTGTCGGTGGTGCTGCTCGTTGGCGCCGGCCTGCTCCTGCGCAGCTTCGAACGGCTCACTCGCGTCGATCCCGGCATCGACCAGGCGCATGCCCTGTCGTTCCGCATCAACGTGCCTTCTCGCCGTTACGACACCGACGCCAAGGTCGCGAACTTTTTCACGACCGCGGTCGAGCGGCTGCGAACCATCCCGGGTGTCCGGGCGGCGGGAGCCTCAGTTCGTCTGGCGCTCGAGGGGCGGGGCTGGACCGGCGACCTCTTCATCGACGGCCAACCCGACGTCTGGGGACGCGAGCTTCGCCACAAAGCCGTAACCCCCGGCTACTTTCAGGCCGCCGGCATCCGTCTGATACGCGGCCGTGATTTCTCGACGGCCGATCTGTCTGGCGCACCCGTGGCCATCGTGAACCAGGCACTGGCCCGCCTCTACTTTGCGAACGTCGATCCGCTCGGGCAACGCATCTCTTTCGACCGCGGCACGAGCGCCACCGCCTGGCGCACCATCATCGGCGTCGTCGCGGATGAAAAGCAGGATGGACTCGCGGTTCAGGTCAAGCCGGAGGTTTACGACCCGCACGTAGACGACGCGCCCAATGCGATGTCCATCGTGGTTCGGACGGCCGCAGATCCCCGGACAGCCGTGGCCGCGGTCCGGCGTGAAATTGCCGCCCTCGATCCCGCCGTGGCGATCTATGACATTCGTACTCTAGAAGAGGTAGTCCATCGTTCATTGGCCGAGGAGCGCTTTACGATGCTGACGCTCGCCGCGTTCGCGGCCGTGGCGTTGATCCTCGCGACAGTGGGACTCTACGGCGTCATTGCCTTTACGGTCGGCCAGCGGCGTCGGGAGATCGGCGTCCGCCTCGCGCTCGGCGCCGGGCGGACCGACGTCCTCCGCATGGTGGTCTGGGATGGTGTGCGTCTCGTTCTGATCGGTCTCACCATCGGCGCCTTCTGCGCCGTTGTCGTCAGCCGGTCTCTCTCCGGATTCCTGTTCGAGATCGGCCCGGCCGATCCCATCGTGCTCCTGGCCGTCGCCGTGCTGCTCGGCGTTTCCGGCGCGCTGGCCAGCTACGTCCCAGCCCGACGCGCCTCGCTCATCGATCCGGCTGTTTCGCTGCGCTCAGAGTGATCAGTCTCGGGGGCTCGGGGGCTCGGGAGCTCGGGAGCTCGGGAACTCGGGGGCGCGCACGTAGCACGTCGCACGGGCACGTCGCACGTCGCACGTAGCACGTAGCACGTGCTCAGTATCTCCACCCTTTCGTATCCGCTCCCTGCGGTGCATGACGTTCGATGTGCGCGACCATCTTCGTCATCAGCTCCTCGCCGCGCGGGCCCCAGCAGTGTGGCGCGCGGCGCTCGAAGACGATCTCTCCACTGAACTTCGGGTTGTCGGCACGGGTGAGAAAATCGTTCAGCAATTCGGTGGCGTTGTTCAAGTAATACGAGTCCATGTCTCCCATGTAGACGTGGATCTTGTGCCCGACCTTGGGTCCGAGCGTGCGCCAGTTCGTCTCCAGAATGTGACGCAGATCGTATTTCCGCCACGCTTCGGCAACAGTGCGATCGATCTGTCCGGTGGCTTTGTCCCACAAGCGCTTGGGGTAGCCATCTGCGCCGGCGGGTGAGTAGGTGGCTTCCCAGACGTCCCATTGTCCACCGGAGCGCGAGCGATCGCCGACGACCAGCTCGTACCAGTTCTCATCCTTCATCATCGAGCGGATGTTGCCGTCGGGATCGCGCCGGTTCGGCCGTTCCACTTTCATCCAGCCGTTGTCGACGAAATACGCGTTCGCATCCCTGTAGATGTCGACGATCTGGTGGTAGCGAAAGTCGACGGCATCCGGACAGGAGGCAAACGTCGCTCCGTAGAAGTCCGGGTAGAAGATCTGCTGGGCGAGGGCGATCCAGCCGCCGGTGGATCCGCCGGACAGCATGCGGGCCCACGGCTCGCGAATGATCCGGAAGCGTTCTTCGACGGCCGGAATCAGCTCCTGCATGATGGCGTCGCCGTAGGGACCGCTGTTGTCCGAATTCACACCGTACGAGTCGTCGTAGTACGGCGTCGGATGCTGCAGCGTCACGTAGATGAAGCGAGGCGTCGCCGGTGCCTTCCAGTAGCCATCGAACGACCCTCCGCGACCGAAGCCGCCCGGCGCTGCCGTCGAGAAGTGGCCCTGCTCGTAGTTGACCGGATAGCGCTGTGCCGGGTGGCGGTCGTAGCCCGCAGGAAGCAGAACGGTCGCGCCGAGCTCGATCGGATGGCCCCACCACTTGCTGAGGATCTGACTCTTGATGCGGATTCGCTTGACGAACTCGGTATCCGGCGGCGATGGTCTCGGCGCGACGACTTTGTCGGCGACGAGGCGGATCGGCTCGCTGCTCGAGGGGGCGAAGGATACTTTGATCGGCGCGCCATACAGATTCCCGGGCGACTTCTTCCAGTCCTGTCCTTCCCACTGATCCATGTGCAGCCAGACCGTCTTGCCGTCGGCGCGCGCGAAACGCGTGTAGACGTTGACGAACGGCTGCATCCAGTAGTCGCCGGCCGGAAGGTCGCGCAGGCTCGGCACCGGATAGCCGCGATCCGCCGCACCGATCGTCGCGTGCGATCCAGCGGCGAGTGCTTCGACATACCTGGAAAACAGAGGCACGCCGGTCGGCCCCGTCTGTTCGATGGGTGTGCGGCTGTTATCGCGGGCAATCGCGACGTAGACCATGCCGGTGACCGGCTGATCGCGTGCGGCAGCCGTGAAGCTGACTTCGATGCGCGGTCCGGCCGTGGAGCTCTGTCTCGATCCGGCGCCACCAGCCGCCAGCGCCATGATCGCTGCCGTAAACAGCGCGCTCGCACCTCGTTCGCATACGCGGTTATCGTAGCGCACCTGTGATACAACGACGGCCCATGACGGAAGCGTCGACGCGGGCGCGCCTGCGGGCCGGGCCATTCGCGATGGCGATCGTGGTGTCGGCCGCGCTGGTGCTGTCGGCGCCATTCGTCGGCAGGATTCGCGGGCAGATTCGCGCAGCGTTTCCCGGTCAGTTCGTGACGATCGTCGGCGGTGCCATTGCCATCGCAGTCGCTGCGGCGTTGCTCTTCGCGCTGGCGCGCATCCGCGACCGCAGAGGATTGCGCTATGCGCTCATCGCAGTCGCGCTCGTGCTCGGTGGCGGATACGCTTACGCGATACGGACCGGCAATCCCGAGGTCGACGCGGTCGAGCTTTTTCACTTCGTGTCGTACGGGCTCGTCACGCTGCTCTTCTACCGGGCATGGCGTCCGCTGGGCGAAGCGGCGGTCTTCATCCTGCCCGTGCTCTGCGCGCTCATGGTTGGAGCGGTCGATGAATGGTTTCAATGGTTCATCCCGAATCGAATTGGCGAGCTTCGCGATGTCTTCCTGAACGGCGCCGCGATCGCGACCGGCCTGCTCTTCAGCCTCGGGCTCGACCCACCCGGTCGGTTCACGCTGCACACCGATCCATACTCCCGCCAGAAGATCCGCCGCGGGCTTGCTGCGACGATCGTCGTGATTGCCACGTTCATTTCGATCGTCCACCTTGGTTACACGGTGCAGGATGGCGAGCGCAGTTTCAAATCCATCTACTCCGCCGCCGAGCTCGACCGGCTTGCCGCCGATCGCACTGAGCGCTGGCGTAGCAATCCGCCGCTCGTCCTCCAGCGGTTCTCGGCTGAAGATCAATACATGAGCGAGGGGTTGTGGCACGCTCAGCGTCGCAACCGTGCCTGGGATGGTGGCGACGTCGGAACGGCCGTCGCGGAGAATCTGATCCTCGAACGCTTCTATTCGCCGGTGCTCGATACGCCCTCGTTCGTGTCGAAGACCGGCCACCGCTGGTCGCCTGAACACAGGGCCGAAGCAGATACGCGCATCAAACAGCGAGGTGCGGCTCCGGCCGCCTATCTGAGCGACGCCAACACATATCCCATCTTCACGTGGTCGCGACTGGCGTTCTGGATCGTTGTCGGCGTGTTGGCAATGCTGATGTTGGTGCCGCTGCCGATCGGGCGACGTAATGGCTGGAGGCCAGGAGATTTCTCGAACGACCTCCTGATTCCATCGTCGGCATCCCCTATTTCGGCACCGCGAACAACCCATCATCCATCGGCACGTTCGCCTCGATCTTTTCCGTATACGTGACGTACGAAAGTGAGGGTTCCTTGCCGGTGCGGTCTTCGGTGATATCGAACGGGAATTTCACCCCGTTGATCTCCTTGTAGTTGTCGAAGTCAATGACGACGTTGAACTGACGTCCGCCGGGAAGTTTGAGGATGCCTGTTTGCCGTCGTTCGAGGTACGTCTTCGCGTCCAGGTAGATGACGCGTTCGGCTCCGTTCCTGGTCTTCACGCGCAGCTTGTAGGCCTCTCCCCAGGGCAACGTCTCCTTGCCGTCGAGGGTGACGGTGTGTCCCTTTTCTTTCCAGTCGACCAGGAGTCCGTCGAAGTCCGCGTCGAGCTCCCGGATTTCGGCGGCCTCCGCCTCGGATCGGGTGACGATCTTGCCCTGGACGGTGTCCCACGCCGCGTCCGCGTTGATGCCGCGGGGGACGAGTGGTGCGCCGGAGTCCGTCGGTCCCTGCTCGACGCGGAACAGCTGCGGGCGCTTGCGATAGATGATGACGCGCACGTTGCTGAACGGCGTCGCGACGGTGCGCGTGATCTTGATGGTCTGCAGCGCCTTCAGTCGGCTGTGCCCGCCGCGCGCGTCGACGTGCCGGGCGACCACCTCGTCGACTGTCTGCGCGGCGAGCGGGGGAGCGGCGATGAGCGCCGCGAGCGCACTCAGGAGCGCGGTCCACCGGCGGGGAGAAGACAT
Source organism: uncultured Acidobacteriota bacterium (assembly GCA_963804245.1). Taxonomy (GTDB): domain Bacteria; phylum Acidobacteriota; class Vicinamibacteria; order Vicinamibacterales; family 2-12-FULL-66-21; genus CAWDPQ01. The sequence goes on along the minus strand of CAWDPQ010000005.1, from coordinate 99,267 downwards.
CAGCATGCGGAAAATTATCTGCGAAACAACCGGGGGTCAGATCTTGTTTCTTGCAAGCGATGATGAGAGGTCAGGAGCTGGCTTCGTATCACCATTGATTGAATTCTCCTGGCCTCCGGCGTCGATCCGGAAACCGCGCGGACGCCGTGCCACCGGTCACCACTGATAACTGCAGGTAGTCCCGCGAAACGCGTCAGCTCATCACCGGCGCGAAGGGGATGCGCTTATCATTCAGCGCATGGAGCGAGAAGCTTACGTCGAGCTGAACGGTCGACGACACCGGTATTTGGAAGCGGGTTCCGGCTGGCCGCTGGTTCTGCTGCATGCATTTCCGCTCAACGCCGACCTCTGGCGTCCGCAACTGGAGCGCGTCCCGCGCGGCTGGCGCTTCCTGGCTCCCGACCTGCGCGGTTTCGGCAGGGGCATCCTGCCGACGTCTCGCATGTCCATTGCCGACATGGCCGACGATATCAACGCCTTCCTCGACGTGCTGGAAATCGAGAACGCGGTGATTGCCGGACTCTCGATGGGCGGCTATGTCCTGATGCAGCTCTATCGAACGGCGCCCGATCGATTCACGGCCATGATCCTGGCGAATACGAAAGCCAGCGCGGACACGCCCGACGCCCGTGCCGCGCGCGAGCAGATGGCCGGGCTGGTGCGGCGAGAGGGCCCGCCGGCCGTGGCCGATCAGATGCTGCCGAAACTCCTCGGCGTCACGTCACAGCGCGCTCGTCCCTACCTCGAACCGCTCGTCCGTCGGCTGATCGAGAGCAACACGGCGGAAGGCATCGACGCGGCAATTCACGCGATAAAGGACAGGCCCGACTCCATGGCGACCCTCGCGCGCAGTGCCGTGCCGGCGCTGGTGATCACCAGCGAAGAGGACGCCATCATCCCGATCAGCGAAAGCGAGGACATGCAGCGGACGATTCCACGAGCCGTGCTGGTCGTGCTGCCCGCCGCCGGACACCTGTCGAGCCTGGAGGTCCCGGACGATTTTTCTGAAGCGCTCGGCAACTTCCTTCGATCGAATCTTTGATTGAGCTGCCAGCTGGCAGCTGCCCCGAGCCCCGAGCTCCCGATCCCCCGAGCCCCCGAGCCCCGAGTTAGGATGTACTCCATGCGGACCCTTTTCGTAGCCGTACTCGCCCTGGGCACCTTGCCGTTCAGCCCCAGGCTGCAGGATGACAAGTCGGTCGACGCACTCCATCTGCCCTTCGATCAGATTCTCGATATCCAGGTGCGCGACGGGCTCGTCTACTATCGCGCCCTGCGTGGCGAACGTGGCAAGCTCGATCGATACGCGGCGTCACTCGACGTGCCGGCCAAGACCTACGAAGAATGGCCGCAGCAGCAGAAAGTTGCGTTCTGGTTGAACGCGTACAACGCCTTCGTGCTGCAGACGGTGCTCGACCGGTATCCCATCAATGGCAAGGCGGCGGGGTATCCCTCCTCGAGCATCCGGCAGATTCCCGGGGCCTTCGAACGGTTGCCACATCGGGCAGCCGGACGAACCGTCACGCTCGACGAGATTGAGAAGACAATCCTGCCCGGCTTCAAGGACCCCCGGGTCTATCTGGCGCTCGGACGTGGTGCGGTCGGCAGCGGCCGTCTGCGCAGCGAAGCATTTACGGGCTCCCGGCTCTCGGCCCAGCTGGACGCCGTTCAGTCCGAGTTCGTCACGCAGCGCCGCATGCTGAACATCGATCGGTCGGCGAACACGATGACGGTGACACCCATCTTCAGCTGGCACGACACCGAATTCATCAGCGTGTATGACAAGGGCGCTACCGGCACGTTTGCCGAGCGATCGCCGATCGAGCGGGCGATCGTCGCCTTCGTCACGCCGCACCTTCTGCCGCTCGAGCGCGAGTTCGTCACGCAAAACGAGTTCCGCGTGACGTATCACGCGTTCGACTGGCGCTTGAACGACCTCACCGGGGGACGGATTGACTGATTACGACCGTTCGCGCTTCCGCGCTCCGGCGCGGCCGGCTAAGTCGAGCCTACGGCGACCAGCGACGACTGACGACTAACGACTGACGACTAACGACTGACGACTAACGACTGACGACTAACGACTAGCGACCAACGACTCGCATGGACCTCTCCCTCACCGACAAAGCAGCCATCGTGACCGGCTCCAGCCGCGGCCTCGGCCTGGCCAGCGCGCGCGCGCTGGTGGCGGAAGGCTGTCGCGTCTGCATCTGCGCCCGGGGACCGGAGCGGCTGGCGGAAGCGGCGATCGAAGTCGAAGCGGCTGCCCGGCGGCCGAACATGGTGCTCGCGGTGCAGGCGGACGTGTCGACGCAAGCGGGAGTGGACCTGGTCGTCGCGCGCACGGTGGAGACCTTCGGCCGGCTCGATGTGCTCGTCAACAATGTCGGTCTCGCCGGCGGGGCCGGCCTCCTCGATACGACGGACGCTGAGTGGCAGGCCGCTTTCGACCTGACGCTCTTCCCGGCGATTCGCGCGTCGCGGGCGGCCGTGCCGCACATGCGCGAGGCTGGCGGCGGCGCCATCATCATGATCGCCTCGATTTACGGTCGGGAGGCCGGCGGTCGCATGACCTACAATGCCGTCAAAGCCGCCGAGATCAGTCTGGCCAAATCCCTCGCACAACAGCTCGCCCCTTTGAACATTCGCGTCAACAGTTTGGCGCCCGGCTCCATTCTCTTTCCTGGGGGATCGTGGCACCGCCGGCAGCAGGCCGATCCCGAGGGGATTGCCGAGTTCGTCAAGCGCGAGCTGCCGTTTGGTCGCTTCGGTCGCCCCGACGAGATCGGTGCGGTCGTCACGTTCCTCGCATCGCCGCGCGCCAGCTGGGTCAGCGGTGCGTCGATCGTCGTCGATGGCGGGCAGTCACGCTCGAATATCTAATTGCTCGTGGCTCGGCCTGCCGCGCCGTAGCTTTAGCGGAGGCGGGTAGCTCGTGGCTCGTTGCGAACAGGAGTGTAGTGGTTGCTCGCCAACCTGATCCAATCCACCGCTGACGTCCTGTTCGTTCCCGTTCTCGTCATCGTCCTGTTCGGCACCGGCCTGTTCCTTACGGTGCGATTGGGAGCGGTGCAGATCCGTCGCTTTGGCGATGCCGTCCGCGCGTTCCTCGGTGGCTCCGCGGGAGCGGCGAAGGGGGCGCTGACACCCTTCCAGGCATTCATGACGGCGCTCGCCGCGACGATTGGCACCGGAAACATCGCCGGCGTGGCGGTCGGCATCGTGTCCGGAGGTCCCGGCACGCTGTTCTGGATCTGGGCCTACGGGTTGCTCGCAACCGCGATCAAGTTCACGGAAGCCGTCCTCGGGCTCACGTTCCGGCAGGTGCGTGGTGATCACGTGCAGTCCGGACCGATGTTCTATCTGCGCGATGGGCTGCGATCGCCGGCGCTCGCCATGACCTATGCGGTTGTCGCCGGGATTGCCGCCCTGACGACCACGCCGTTCACGCAGACGAACTCGATCGCCCTCGTGATGAATACGCAGGTGGGTGTCCCACTCTGGGTGTCCGGGGTCATCGTCGCCGTCTTGACCTGGCTCGTCATCATCGGAGGCATTCAATCGATCGGGCGCGCCGCGGCGAAGCTGACGCCGCTCAAGGTTGGTCTGTTCCTCGCCGGAGCACTCGTCGTGATTGTCAGCTCAGCCTCCCGCATCCCCGAAGTGCTCGGCATGGTTTTTCACGAGGCCTTCACGAGACAGTCGGCGCTGGGCTTCGGAATGTTTGCCGCCATGCGATACGGCCTGGCGCGGGGACTGTATGCGAACGAAGCCGGGTACGGGACGGCAGCGGTCGCGTATGGCACGGCGCGCAGCAATACGCCGGTGCAGCAGGGGCTGAATGCGGTCATGGAAGTGTTCATCGTTTCGTTCGGCACGTGCACGCTCACCGCCCTCAGCGTCCTGCTCACCGGCGCGTGGCGTTCCGGCCAGACGAGCACCGCCGCTGTTGCCCTGGCCTTCGATGCCGCAATGCCGGGCGTCGGCGGCTACATCGTCGCGTTCTGCGTCTTCTTGTTCGGCTACACCACGCTGATTGGCTGGGCTTTTTACGGCGAGCAGTTCCTCGAATACTGGCTCGGCCGCCGCGTCGTCATGCCGTACCGCTGGATCTATTGCCTGCTGATTCCATTTGGTGCCGTCGCGAAGGTCAATCTGGTGTGGGCGTGGGGCGATCTGATGAACGCGCTGCAGATTTTTCCAAACCTGATTGGTGTGCTCGCGCTGAGTGGGATCGCCGCCAGGGTTGCCCGCGAACGTCTCATCGCCGCGCCGTCGCCACCTGCCGCTCCAGTCGACTAATCGCCGGCGGGTCGAGCACCCGCACATCCTGCGCCGGCGGATTTTCAACGGCATGGACGAGCGCGCCAACCATCGCTCGATGGGTGACGAGGCCAAGACGGTCCGCTGCCTCGCGTGTGGCCGGCAGCCGCCGCAGGATCGCGTAGATGGGAACGAGCGCGTATGGCCAGCGATGACCGGGGCCCAAAACGTACCATGGACGGAGAATCGTGGCGCGAATCCCGGTTGCCGCAACCAGCGCTTCGCCTTCACGGCGAACCGCGATGTACGCGTGCATGATCGGCGCAGGGTGGGCCACGCTCACGTAGACGAAGTGCGCGACGCCCGCTTTGCTGGCGGCGCGTGTGGATGCCTGAATCGAGACGAGATCGACGCGGCGGAACTCCGCGGCTTTCGCCGGGCTCGGATGCGGCGTGCCGACCAGGTGCACCAGCGTCGCACCGGCCGGGATCGACGAAGCGAACGTCGCGTCGTCGAGCGCGTTCCCCACGACGGTTACGGCGCGCGGCGGCAGTTTCGCTTCGGCTCCGGGCCGTGCCAGCGCGTGCACGGCAAGGCCGCGCTCCAACAGCCGCGCGATCAGCGGCCGGCCCAGGTAGCCGGTCCCGCCGGTGACGAAAACTGGCGTCAAATTGAACTCCTTTACGCCTGAAGAGCTGCGAGACCCCTCTTTCGCTTCTTGATCGCCAACCCAAGCCCTGCTACCATCAACGCCCGGCGCCGCCTCGCTTCGGCGCTAATTGCTGCTAGCGCAACGGTTTCCTATGGCACGCCGTTCTCTGTCCGGCACGTTCCCGGTACTCGCGGGGGACAAGGATCGCCTCCTCGGCCAGGCTCTCGAGGAGCTGAGTACCTCTCCCGCCCCGCTCGGAGCCATCGCCGATCCCATCGTCACGGCTGCCCGCAGGCTGCCAGCGGTCGTGGCCTCATTCGCACCTTATCCCGAAGGTACCGACGAACGGCTGCGAGCGGCACTGGCGGCGCGCGGAATCGAACAGCTCTATACCCACCAGGCCGAGGCCTTTGCCCACATCCTGGCGCGCCGCAACGTCGTCACGATTACGCCGACTGCTTCCGGCAAAACGCTCTGCTACAACGGCCCGGTCCTCAACGCGATCCTGCAGGACCCATCGACGAGGGCGCTGTATCTCTTTCCGACGAAGGCCCTCGCCCAGGACCAGCTCGCGGAGCTGCACGTCCTCTCGGAGCTCGTGACGAGAGGAACGGACACGGAAATCGGCGTTTTCACCTACGATGGCGACACGCCGGCGGATGCCCGGCGCGCGATTCGGGGCAAGGCGCACGTCGTGCTCAGCAACCCGGACATGGTGCATTCGGGGATCCTGCCGCACCATCCGCGCTGGGCGAAGCTGTTCGAGAATCTGAAGTTCGTCGTCATCGACGAGCTCCATGCGTATCGCGGCGTGTTCGGCAGCCATCTGTCGAACATCCTGCGTCGCCTTCATCGCGTCTGCCGGCACTACGGATCGGATCCGATCTTCGTCTGTTCTTCCGCGACGATTGCCAACCCGCGCGACCTTGCCGAGAACCTCACGGGGCGCCCTTTCGAGCTCGTCGAGCGGAGTGGCGCGCCACGCGGCGAGAAGTTCTTCCTGTTCGTGAATCCGCCGGTCGTGAATGCGCAGCTCGGAATCAGGCGTTCGTATCTTTCCGAAGCGCGCAGGGTGGCGCTCGAGTTCCTCAAACACAACCTGCAGCTGATTCTTTTCGCCCAGAGCCGGCTGGCCGTCGAGATCCTCACCACCTATTTGAAGGACGCGTTCCAGGGCCCGCCCGGGGCGGCGGACGTGATTCGCGGCTACCGCGGCGGATATCTGCCCAACCGCCGTCGCGAGATCGAACGCGGCCTGCGCGAGGGTCAGGTGCGTGCCGTGGTGTCAACCAACGCACTCGAGCTCGGGATCGACATCGGGGCTCTGGATGTATCGGTCATGGCGGGTTATCCGGGGACCATCGCCGCAACGTGGCAGCGGGCCGGACGCGCGGGTCGCCGGACCACGCGGTCGGCGGCGGTGCTCGTCGCCTCGAGTGCACCCATCGACCAGTTCATCGTCCGCAATCCCGAGTATTTTTTCGGCGCGACGCCGGAGCATGCGCTGATCAATCCAGACAACCTGCACATTCTGCTCGACCACGTGAAGTGCGCGGCGTTCGAGCTGCCGTTTTCGGACGACGAATCGTTCGGGAAGGAATCGGTGCAGGAAGTGCTCGCGGTGCTCGGCGAGGAGGGCTTCGTCCACCACGCGGACGGTCAATGGAACTGGACGAGCGAGTCGTATCCAGCCGATGCTGTCAGTCTGCGCTCCGTTTCATCCGATAACTTCATCGTGGTGGACGTCACGCGTGGTGAGCGCGTCATCGGCGAGACGGACTTCACAAGTGGTCCAGCCACCTTACACGAGAAAGCGATTTACATCGTCGAGGGGCAGCTGTTCCAGGTTGAGCGTTTCGACTTCGATGGTCGCAAAGCGTACGTCCGTTCGGTCGAATGCGACTACTACACGAATGCGATCACCTACACGAAGGTCACGATCCTGGACACGTTTGAAAGTGAAGGCGCCTCCGAGAGCGCATCATCGCCACTAGCCATCCGTGAACGAGCCGCGAGCCTCGAGTCCCGAGCTCCGGAAAGCCACGACTCGGTCCTCGCCCGCCCGCTCTCACGGCGAGGTCCACGTCGTGTCCCGCGTAGTTGGCTTCAAGAAGATCAAGTTCTATACGAACGAAAACGTCGGCTCGGGCGAGCTCGATCTGCCCGAGCAACAGATGCACACGTCGTCGTACTGGCTCACCATCCCCACCAGCGTGATGGCGAGCCTGCCATTTGCCGCGGACGACAAGCGCGACGGCGTCGTCGGTCTGGCATTTGCGATGCGACACGTGGCCCAGTTGCTGCTGATGTGCGATGGGCACGACATCGGCCTCTCGGTTGATGGCGGAAGCCTGGATCGTTCGACGCGCACGGGTGGACTGGGTGGTGGCGTCCCTGAACCGCTCGCGATGCAGCCGAACATCTTCATCTACGACAACTATCCGGGCGGCATTGGCTTCAGCCGCCCGTTGTTCGAGATGCACGGTCTGCTGCTGGAGCGAACGCGCGACCTGATTGCCGGCTGTCCCTGCGATTCCGGCTGTCCGTCGTGCGTGGGTCCTGAGGGGCACACAGGTCCGCACGCCAAGCAGGTGGCGTCGCGCATTCTGGACGGCCTGCTGACGACCGCGACGGACGCTCCGCTGGAGGCCTTTTAGTGGATCTCTCGTCAAAGCTCCGCGCCATCGTGCGATCCACGCCGAAGCGGGAGCTCACATACGAGCCGGACACGGGAAGGTCCGAAGCACCAGTCGATCTCGATCGAGTAGCTGAGATTCTGGGCGGCCGCCCGCTGACGACGAGCTTTGGAAACTGTCTTGCCATCGATCGCCGTTACGAATCCAGCCGCTGGCATGGCGACGTGCAGATCGGCAACTGCGATCTGGATGACTGCAATGGCTTGCAGCTCTTGGATCCGAAGCTGTCGTTTCGCGCTCCGGAAGCCTCAGCCGATTGTTCGCCGGCACCGCGCACCGTGTTCATCGATCTGGAAACGACGGGACTGAGTGGGGGAGCGGGAACCGTTGCCTTCCTGGTGGGCTGCGGTTACTTCGATGTAGGTGCGTTTCAAGTGCGGCAGTTCCTGCTCACGAGTTACGCATCCGAACGCGCGCTGCTTTCTGCATTGACCGAGTTCTTCGGCGGCACGGATCTGATCGTCACGTATAACGGCAAGACGTTCGACGTGCCGGTGATGGAAACGCGGTGGTCCTTCCACCGTCTGCCGATGCCGGACTTCAGCCAGGACGTTCCGCACTTCGACATGCTGCATCCAGCGAGGCGACTCTGGAGCTCTCGCAACTTCGGCGACGCTGACGTTGCTGCCGGCTGCCGTCTGACGACGCTCGAGAAGGAAGTCTTGGGATTCCGGCGGATCGGCGACGTTCCCGGATTCGAGATCCCGGCGCGCTATTTCCAGTTCCTTCGCACCGGCGACCCGCGTCCGCTCGAACCGGTGCTCGAACACAATCGGCTCGATCTGGTGTCGTTGGCTGCGGTTACGGGACACGCGCTGCGCCTGGCACGCGCCGGCAATGAGGCATGCCGGGATGAGACCGAGGCGCTTGCGCTCGGCCGCGTGCTCGAACGGGCGCTCGTTTTCGATCGCGCCGAAGCGTGCTATCGCCGGGCGGCCGACTCGTCGTCTGTCGATGTGCGGGGAGAGGCCCTATACCGGCTTGGCTTGCGCTACCGGCGTGATCGCCGGTTTGCCGCGGCTGCCTGCGCATGGCGGGACATCGTGGCGTTGACTGAACCGGCTGCGGCCCGGCGCAAGAGGGGGATGTCGCAGCTGCGCCAGTTTGCTGCGGAAGCGCTCGCCATTCATCACGAACACCGCGAGCGTGATCTACGTGCGGCGAGAGAGCTCGCGCTGTTCGCGCTTCATGAGGATCCACCGCCTCCCGCGCGCGCAGACGGTCTGCGCCACCGTCTCGCCAGGCTGGACAGGAAAATCGCGCGGAATCGGAACGCCGAGCTCTTTTTCTAGGCGCCCGCGCTACTTCGCCGCCGGCTGCTTCCGGGTCGACTTCTGGACCGCTTTCCGGCTCTCGGAAGTCTGCGCGCCAAACCGCTTGGTGAACCGCTCGACACGTCCCTCGGTATCGATCAGCTTCTGCCGGCCGGTGAAAAACGGATGGCAGTTGTTGCAGATCTCGAGGTGAAGCTCAGGCTTGGTCGAACGTGTCCGCCACGTCGCCCCACAAGCACAGCGCGCTTCGATCTCGTGATACTTGGGGTGAATCCCTTCCTTCACTGCAGGCTCCTTCGGGGTTCCGGGAAAAAGACATTATATCAGAGCCCTCGACCCCTCTGAGATATTGCAGAGCTTCTAAGTCGTTGATGGGACAGGTGCTACTCGATATCGATCGTTCTGTCCCACCGATGCTTCTTGAGCTCAGCCATGAGGGCTGCGGGCAGCCGGCTTCCATCGCTCACCGCCAGGTTCTCCTCGACGTGTCGCATCTTTCGCATTCCGGGGATCACCGTGCTGACAGCAGGATGCTCGAGGATGTGGCGAAGGGTCATCGACGGCAGCGTCATCCCCGCCGGAACCGAGGGACGCAACCGCTCGACGCGCTCGAGCGTATTGCGAAGGTTTTCGGGCGTGAAGTACAGGTTGCGGAAATCTTCCGCCGGCCATCGCGACTCGGCGGTCAGCATTCCGGTGAGGCTGCCTTCGTCGAACGGCACGCGTGCGATTACGGCGATGTCGTGCTGCTGGCAATAAGGAAGGAGCCGATCCTCCGGGCTCTGATCGAACACGTTGTAGACCACTTGAACCGCGTCAATGAGACCGGTCGCAAGCGCATCCAGGGCATTGTCCGGCTGCCAGCGGTTGATGCTGACGCCGACGCCTTGCACCAGATTCTCGCGCTTCAAATCGTCGACGGCCCGCTGCCATCGTGTATCCGCCGCCCAGTGATCCGACCAGACGTGGAACTGCAGCAGGTCGATCCTGTCGACGCCGATGTTCTCGAGACTCCGTTGGCAGTATTCGCGGATGTGGTCGGGCGGGAACACGTCGTCCAGGGAATACGAGGGTTTCGCTGGCCAGCGTCGATTCTTTGGCGGGATTTTCGTCGCGACGTATAGACGCTTGCCGGGATGTCTGCGCAGCGTCGCTCCGAGCAGATGCTCGCTGTGTCCGTCGCCGTAAGCCCACGCCGTATCGAAGAAGTTGCAACCCAGTGCGATTGCGCGGTCGAGCGACGTGTACGACTCCGCGTCGTCGCTGCCCGTCCACCCCGCCATGCCCCACATGCCGTAGCCAACTTCCGAGACCTGCCAGCCCAGTCGTCCAAATGTTCTGAGTTTCACGACGGCGATCATACCTTCCGGCTGAAGCCGGAAGCCACAATGCGGGCCTCAGCTGTCTCGTGGCTTGCGTCTTCAGGCGGAAGTAAGTTTTGCGCGGAGAGCTTCCGGCTAAAGCCCGGAAGCCACAGACAAAAAAAGGCCCGCGGAACATGCCCGCGGGCCCGCACTTTCGCAGGTTTACCGTTACAGTCCGCAGGTGGCGCTCTGGATCACCGACCTGACGTCCCCCATACGGCCCGCCACTGGTTGAGCAAACAGGACGCCGCACGTACTCACCGCGATGCATTTGTAAACGAATGAAAACGCGACGCTTACAGAATTACAGAAAGCGCCTGTCACGCCTCTTGTGCTGTTGCGGAACATCCGGTCGACGAAATCAGTTCGAACAGGTGGGAGCGGACCGGTTGATAGAATGCCGACGATGGTCGTCTGGCCCGTTGTCGCCGCCGTGGCGTGCGTGGCCCTGGCTCAGCAGCCGACCGCGCCGGTGCCGGCGAAGGACGCGTCCGCTGCCGCGTTGTTGGAGCGTGGGCAGGCGCTGGAAGCTCGCAATGATCTCGCCGGCGCCGCGGAGGCCTACCGTCAGGCGGTAGACCTCGCGCCGAAGAACGCGCGTGCGCGAGACAAGCTTGGCTTCGTCCTCGGCCGTCAGGGTCGCACCGAAGAAGCCCTGGAAGCGTTCGCCAGCGCGGTCAAGATAGACCCGACTCTCTTCGACGCCCACTACCACCTCGGCGCGACGCGGTGGTGGACCAAGGACCTGAAAGGCGCTCTCGAGCCACTGCGCGTTGCCGTGCGCCTCCGTCCGAAACATCCCGAAGCCAGGTACTACCTCGGCCTGACGCTCAAACAGCTGGGCGACCTCGACGCCGCCATCGAGCACCTTCGGATCGCGGCGCGGCTCGGGCCGTCGTTGGCCGTCACGCATCTTCAGCTCGGTGTCGCACTTCAATCGACCGGCGATCTAGACGGAGCGCTGCTGCATCTTCGTCGGGCCGTGGAGATCGATCCCGCCTCTGCGGAAAGCCTGAACAGTCTCGGCCTGGCCTTGATGCAAAAAGGTGAAGGTCGCGAAGCGGCCGAAACGTTTCGCCGGATCGCGGAACAGCACCCGGAGTTTCCAGCCGCGCGCTTGAATCTCGCGACTGCCTTGATGCACCAGGGAGACCTGGCGTCGGCCGTCGACGTCCTGCGGCGGCTCACCGCGGACCAGCCGCAGAATGCGGAAGCCTTCTACAACCTCGGCGTTGCGCTCAAACAGCAGGACGATTTCGAAGGTGCCGAGGAGGCGCTCAGACGCTCCATCGCCCTCGATCCGAACCTGCCCGACGCCCCATACACGCTCGGCGTCGTGGTGTGGCAGACCGGCCGCGCCGAACAAGCGGTCGCGCTGTTTCGGGACGCAATCGCACGCCGCCCGAATTCGGCCGAACCGCATTACATGCTCGGGACAGTTCTGAGGCAGACAGGGAAGGTGGACGATGCGATTGCTGAGTTCCGCGCGGCAATCGCTGCGAACGACGAACTGGCGGAAGCGCACTTGAGCCTGTCACAGGCGCTTCAGCAAAAGGGCGATGTGGAGGGAGCCCGCACAGCGCGTGTCGAGGCTGACCGGCTGAACAAACGCAAGGCAGACGCGCAGGCCTCCGCCTTTGCGGTCAGCGCCGGGCAGCAGCGGATCAAAGCAGGCGACCGCGCCGGCGCGATCGCGAAGTTTCGCGACGCGATCCGGCTCGCCAGCGACAATGCCGAGGCCCACTACGCGCTGGCTGCGGCGTTGGAGCAGTCTGGAGCACTCGCCGAGGCGCGCCGTCACCTCGCTGAGGCTCGAAAGTTGGGAAAACGGCCGACGGCGGCGGAGAAGACGCAGTGAAGCCCCGGCCCCGCAGAACAGTGGCTGCGGCCGCTCTGATCGCCTCGGCGCTTGCTGTCGATTTCGTTGATACCGCTCGCAGTCAAAGCCCTCCCGATCCGCTCGATTTCACATTCACCGAGATTGCGGCGCGCGCGGGTCTCACTGCGGTGACCACGTACGGCGGTCGACAAACCAACCGCTATCTCCTCGAAACCACCGGCTCCGGCACCGCCGCCTTCGACTACGACGACGACGGCTGGCTGGACCTGTTCGTCGTCAATGGTTCCACGCTCGAGGGCTTTCCTAAGGGCAAGGAGCCGACGAGCCATCTCTACCGCAACCGTCGCGACGGCACCTTCGAAGATGTCACGGACAAAGCAGGGGTGGCGCTGAGCGGGTGGGGCCAGGCGGCCTGTGCGGGTGACTACGACAACGACGGCCACGAGGACTTGTTCGTGACCTTCTGGGGCAAGAACCGCCTGTTCCGCAATCGTGGCGACGGCACTTTCGAAGAGACGACCAGGAGCGCCGGCGTCGACTCGATGCGCACGCGCTGGGGCGCTGGGTGCGCGTTTCTCGACTATGACCGCGACGGCCGACTGGATCTCTTCGCTGCAAATTACATCGACCTCGATCTCAAGACCGCACCGGTTCCTGAATCTGGCTTGTGCCGTTACAAGGGTGTTCCTGTCGCGTGCGGTCCCCCAGGGACTGACTGGCGGCAAGAACGTGCTGTACCGGAATACCGGCGATGGCCGTTTCGCCGACGTGTCGGATGCCTCGGGCATCACCCGAGCGTCGGGCACGTACGGTCTCGGCGTCAGCACGCTCGACTTCGACGACGATGGGTGGGTCGATTTGTATGTGGCGAACGATTCGAACCCGAGCGCGTTGTATCGCAACAACCGCGACGGGACTTTCGCCGACATCGGCGTGACCGCCGGCTGCGCCTACAGTCAGGACGGCAAACCGCAGGCCGGAATGGGTGTGGCGATCGGCGACTACAACCGCGACGGCAGAATGGATGTGTTCAAGACCAACTTCGCCGGCGATACGTCCACGCTGTACATGAATTCGAACGGGACGTCGTGCGAGGATCGCACGTTTGCGAGCGGGATCGGCCGCAACACGCGATGGCTCGGGTGGGGCGTCTCCTTCCTCGATCTCGATTTGGATGGGTGGCTCGATCTGTTCCTGGTCAACGGCCACGTCTATCCCGAAGTCGAGCAGCTCAAGACCGAAGCCGGCTATCGTCAGCGCAAGGTCGTGTACCACAATCGGGGAAACGGCCGGTTCGATGACGTGACGGAACGGCTTGGACCGCCGGTCACGGTGCCAAAGGCCGGCCGTGGCGCTGCGTTTGCCGATCTCGACAACGACGGCGACCTGGACATTCTCGTCAACAACGTGCACGAGCCGCCGGATTTGTATCGCGTCGATCTGCGTCAGCCACGCAGCTGGCTCACGGTCCGGCTGATTGGTACGAAATCCAACCGCAGCGCCATCGGCGCGCGGCTGCGCGCCACCGCGGGAAGCGTGACGCAGGTGCAGGAGGTTCGCGGCGGCGGCAGCTACTACTCGCAAAACGATCTGCGTCCGAGCTTTGGTCTCGGCTCAGCGGCGAAGGTAGACCGCCTGGAGGTCCGATGGCCGAACGGCCTCGAGGAAATGTGGTCCAACCTCGAGGTGAATCGAATCCTGACGTTGAAGGAAGGCACCGGCCAGCCGATCGCCAATCGCCGGCCAATGGTGATTGCCCTCTCGCCTGTTGGCGTTCATCGTCGACACCGTAGCGCGGAGCTTCGCCTTCGCCGAGGCTCCGGCGGACCGCCGTAGCTTCAGCGGAGGCTGGTCAGCTCCGCGTCACGATCACGCGCCGCTGAAGCCGCGCGCTACGGGCGTCAGATATCAAACTTGGCGTCGTGCTGACTGAAGCCCGGCGCTTGATCAATGCCGGGGAGGCCAAGACCGCGCTGGCGAAGCTTCGCGATCTTCCACCCGATCCTGACGGTGCGCGCCAGGTGCAAATCACTCACTTGCTTGGCGTGGCCTACTATCACGCCGACGAACCGGCGAAGGCGGTCGACACGCTTCGCCCGATCGTCGACCGCCTGCCAGCGGAGTCGATTGAGCGAAGGGAAGCGGAGCAGATCCTCGGGCTCGCCTCCTTCGTGTTGGGTCGCTTCGCCGATGCGATTCCGCGGCTCGAGGCCACACGGCGGTGGACGCCGGACAATCTCGAGCTCACTTACGCGCTCGGACAGGCCTACATTCAGACGCAGCAACCGGACGAAGCCAGGCGAATCATCGCCTCGGCGTATCGCGTCGCGCCCGATTCGGCTGCGGCCTACCTGATCGCGGCGCAGATGATGGTACGGCTCGAGATGGAGGAGCAGGCGACGGCAGCGCTCACAAAAGCGCTCGCCATCGATCCGCGCATGCCGAACGCGAACTACCTGCTCGGACAGATGGCGCTCTTCCGAGGGCGGCTGCCGGAAGCGATCACGCTGACCGAACGGGAGCTCGCTCTGAATCCCGGTCACGCGATGGGCTGGTCGCAGCTCGGAGACGCCTACACCCGGCAGGCGAAATGGGAGGAAGCCATTGCCGCGCTGCAGAAATCGATCTGGCTGAACCCTTACTACAGCGCCCCATACATCCTGCTCGGACGGTCGTACGTCAAAACCGAGCAGCCAGCGCGTGCGGAGTCGATGCTACGACGCGCCATTCAGTACGATCCGAACAACCGATCCGCACACTACCTGCTCGCCCAGGTGCTTCAGCAGATGGGCCGAACCGAGGAAGCGAAACGCGAATTCGACATCGCGGAGCGCCTGACGGGATCGCGAACGCCATGAACTGGCCGGCGGCGGCCGTTTGTTGCGTCGCCCTGCTGGCCATTACGCGCGCGCAGACACCCACGCCGCCGTGGCCGGTCCGCTTTACCGACGTCGCGGAAAAGGCCGGCCTGACCCATCCCAGCGTATACGGCGAAACCGACCGCAAGCGCTTCATCATCGAAACGAATGGCTGCGGATCCGCGTTCGTGGACTTCGACCGCGACGGGTGGATGGACGCTCTCGTCTTGAGCGGCACCCGCCTCGAGCCCAATTCGCGGAAGGAACAGGTCTGGTCGGGTGACTCGGCACCGCGCAGTCGTCTCTACCGCAACCGCCACGACGGCACCTTCGAGGACGTGACCAGCCGTGTCGGGCTGCAGCGTGTCGGCTGGGCATCGAGTGTCTGTGCCGGAGACTACGACAACGATGGTTGGATCGACCTCTTCGTGACCTACTTCGGACAGAACATCCTCTACCGGAACGCTGCGGGCAAGCGGTTCGAGGACGTCACCACTCGCGCTCGGGTCGAAACGGCGGGAACGCGCTGGGGTTCGGGCTGCAGCTTCATCGACTACGATCGTGACGGCGACCTCGACTTGTTCGTCGCCAACTACCTGCGGTTCGATCCGCCTCGGCACCTGAACCCGGTCAGGGTGCGAGCTGCGTGTGGCGGGGCATTCCCGTGAACTGCGGTCCCAAGGGACTGCCGACCGACACCAACCTGTTTTATCGCAATCGCGGCGACGGCACGTTCGAAGACGTCTCCGAAGCATCAGGTATCGCGCAAGGTCACCGAACGATATCCGATGACCGCGGTGGGTGCGGATCTCGATGCTGACGGGTGGACCGATCTTATACGTCGCGACCGGATTCGACCGCGGCACTCCTCTACCGCAACAACCGCGACGGAACGTTCACCGACGTCGCGGTTCTGCAGGGGGCCGCCTTCAACGACCAAGGCAATCCGCAGGCAGGAATGGGATCGGCGATCGGCGATGTCAACGCGGACGGCCTGCTCGACCTGCTCAAGACTCACTTCGCTGACGATGTTCCCGCCCTCTACCGGAACCTCGGGCGCGGCATGTTCGAGGACATCGCCACGATTGCCGGACTTGCCGTGCAGAACCGCTATGTCGAATGGGGCGCCGGTTTGCCGGACTTGGACAACGACGGCTGGCCCGACGTGTTCTACGTCACCGGCCATGTCTATCCCGAGGTCGAGAAGGTGCTGCCGCAATACCCGCACAAGGGTCCGCGCATCGTCTTCCGCAATCTGGGAAACGGACGCTTCGCGGACGTGACATCACAGAGTGGCGCCGGCGCCACTGAGCCGCGCTCGAGCCGGGGCGCCGCGTTCGGCGATTTCGACAACGATGGCGACGTCGACATCCTCGTCATGAACATGAACGAACGTCCATCGCTGCTGCGGAACGACTACAGCGGCACGAACGGATGGTTGACGATTGCGCTCGAGGGCCGCCAATCGAATCGCGCGGCGATCGGCGCGACGGTGATCGTGACCGCCGCCGGCCGACAGCAGGCGCGCGCCGTCGTCAGCCAGGCGAGCTACTACTCGCACGACGATCTGCGATTGCATTTCGGACTTGGTGCAGCGACGAAAGCCGATCGCGTGGAAGTGCGCTGGCCTTCGGGCTCGGTGCAGACACTGACGGACGTCGCGGCAAAGCAAGTTCTTTCGATCACCGAATCTTCAGCTCGACGGTAAGCCCGTAATTCCTTGACGACCTCCTAACCCAAAACTACTATCGCGAGTGGCCTAGTAGCGGGTTCCGGTGTCGGATCGGAGGTTTTATGGGACGGAGAAACGTCCACGCCCGCACATCGCGTGCGGGAATCCTCTTCACGATCCTCTGCGGGCTGACCGCAACGGTCTTGCCCGCGCCGTGCTCCGCGCAAGCGGTATACGGCAGCATCGGAGGTACTGTCAAAGACGCGAGCGGTGCGGTCCTGCCGGGCGTCACTGTGACGATTGTCAGCAACGCCCGACAGACCTCCGACAGCGTGGTCACCAACGAATCCGGACGGTTCGTCAAAGAGCGCCTGCTGCCCGGCGAGTACAAAGTGCAGGCGGAGCTCACCGGTTTCAGAATGGCCGTTGTCCCAAATGTGATCGTCGGTGTCGACGCGCAGACGCCGGTCGAGTTCGTGCTCGACGTCGGTCAGCTCACCGAGCAAGTCGAGGTCACTGGCGGCTCGACGCTTCTGACGACGGACCGGGCCGACGTCTCGACCCGGTTCGACTCGAAGCAGATCACCGACCTGCCGGTGCTGGATCGCAATTTCACGAAGTTCATACTTCTCACGCCTGGCACACAACAGCTGGTGTGGCAGCATGCCG
Source organism: uncultured Acidobacteriota bacterium (assembly GCA_963804245.1). GTDB lineage: Bacteria > Acidobacteriota > Vicinamibacteria > Vicinamibacterales > 2-12-FULL-66-21 > CAWDPQ01. The sequence continues at coordinate 81,979 of CAWDPQ010000005.1, read as the reverse complement.
CCAGCGAGAACCCGCAGGGGTCGACGCAGACGATGGTCAACGGCCAGCATTTCAGCGGCACCGGCTACCAGCTGGACGGCACAGAGAACCGCGATCCGATCCTGGGCATCATCGTCATCAATCCGACGCTCGAATCGATCGGGGAAACGAAGATCACGTCGCAGAACTACGATGCGGAGTTCGGGCAGGCTACCGCAGGTGTCGTGTCCGTTCAGACGCGATCCGGCACGAACGCGCTGCACGGGAGCGCCTTCGAGTTCTTCCTGAATGACAAGTTCCAGGCGCGGAACCCGTTTACTCAATTCCAGAGGAATGCGTCGACCGGCCGCTTCCTTCCCGAGACAAGCCGCCACCAGTTCGGCGGCTCGGTGGGTGGCCCGATCATCCAGAACCGGTGGTTTTTCTTCGGCGACTACCAGGGCAAGCGCTCGACTGAAGGCGGGTCGCGGCTCCTGTCGGTGCCGACAGCGGCCGCACGCCGCGGCGACTTGAGCGCCTACGGCGTGAACATCTACGACCCGTCGACCGGTCAGCAATTTCCCGGGAACGTCATACCCTCGGGCCGCCTGTCTCCACAGGCGCAGAGGATACTGGATCTGATTCCGACACCGAACGCCACCGGGCGTGAGAATGGCACCCGTGACAACTTCGTCGCCGCCGGTTCGGAGTCGTTCACCGAGAACTCAGTCACCGGGCGCGTGGACGGGCGCCTGTCCGACAGACTGAACACGTTCGCTCGTTTCAGCCTCGGCGACTTCCTGCGCGACGGTCCAACGGTGTTCGGTTCAGGCGGCGGCCAGGAGCTCGTCAGCCTGGGCGGCGTCTCGGACGTCATCAACAACAGCCTGGCGTTCGGGATCGATCACGCCATTTCATCCAGCCTGCTGGCCGACTTCCGCTTCGGTTTCTTTCGATACAAAGTGAACGTCCTGCCGTTCGACTTCGGCACGCGGCCGGCGAGCGACGCGGGCATTCCGGGGTTGAATCTCGACGACACCTTCAGTTCGGGATTGCCTGCCGGCTTCGTCAGTACGGAGAACTCGACATCTCCAGGCACGTTCGAATTTGGATCGGGTCTCGGCGTCAACCGCTGCAACTGTCCACTCGATCAGAACGAGAAGCAGTTCCAGCTGGTCGGCAACATCACCAAGATCGTCGCCAACCACAGCGTGAAGTTCGGGATCGACGTCCGTCGTGCCTACAACTTGCGCGTTCCGAGCGACGCGCACCGATCCGGCGAGATGACGTTCGCCGGCGACCGTACGTCGCTCAACGGGGTTGGCGGCATGGGCCTGGCAACGTTTCTGATCGGTGACGTCACCAGCTTCCGCCGCTACGTGAGCCCGAACACCAACGCAAGGGAGCGCCAGTGGCGGCACTTCTATTACGCGCAGGACACATGGCGCGCCTCGCCGAAGCTGACGTTGAACTACGGATTGCGGCTCGACATCATCAATCCGCAGACGATCAACGAAGCGGGTAACGCCGGCTTCCTCGATCTCGGTACGGGCGAGATCGCCGTCGTCGGCGTTGGTGGGATCCCGCTGAACGGCGGCGTCGACAACAAGCTCAACTGGGCGCCGCGCGTCGGCGCGACGTACCAAATCGACGAGAAAACGGTTCTGCGAGGCGGCTTCGGCAGAAGCTACGATATCGGTGTCTTCGGATCGCTGTTCGGTCACAGCGTCACGCAGAATCTGCCCGTCCTGGCGGTGCAGGAACTGAACGCGCCCTCGAACTTCGATCGCGTCTTCACGCTGGCGTCCGGACCGCCGGCGGCGACGTTCCCGACGGTGCCCACGTCGGGCCGTTTCCCGCTGCCGAACGGTGTCTTCAGCCGCGCTCTCCCGACACAGCAGCGACCGCCGACAGTCGACGCCTTCAACATCACCGTGCAGCGTCAGCTGAGCGATACGATGTCGGTGGAGGTCGGCTACGTCGGCAATCGCGGCCGCGACGTGTTTGCCGGCGATGGCCCCGCGATCAACATCAACCAGGCGAGCCTCAACGGGTACCTGCAAGGCGTGCCCTTGAACCAACGCCGGCCGTTCTTCAACAAGTTCGGGTGGACGCAGGGGATCGACTACTTCTGCAACTGCGCGACGAATTCCTACGACTCGCTCCAGGCGAAGTTCAACAAGCGGTTCTCCCAGGGCTACTCTGTCAAGGCGAACTACACGCTGCAGCGGGCGCGCCAGCACGGCGCTGATCAATTCGAAACCGATCTCCCCGAACACCAGGGGCTCTACAACAGCGACCTGGAATATGGTCCGCCCGAGTGGGACCGCGTGCACAACTTCGTATTCTCCCTTGTCGCCGAAATACCCGTCGGTCGCGGCCGGATGTACCTTTCAGATGCCTCGACGGTCATGGATGCCGTACTCGGCGGCTGGCAGTTCAACACGAACACCATCATCCAGAGCGGGTTGCCGTTCAACGTCACCTATAAGGACGCGGGCGCGGATCGCGATACCGGTCCCAACCGTCCGAATCTCGTTGGCGATCCCGAAGGTTCCAAGAACCGCGATCAGTGGTTCAACACGATACCCATCGGGTCGTCAGGCAGCGCATTCGGCCGTCCCGCGCGCGGGACTTTCGGAGACCTGCCGCGGTTTTATCTGCGCGGTCCGGGGTACTGGCGCGTCGACGCGTCGCTCTTCAAGCACATTCCCCTCGGCTCGGATCGCGACATCGAGCTGCGACTGGAAGTCGTCAACCTGTTCAACCACGTGAACCTGGGGAATCCGGACTCCGAGATAGGCGTTCCGGGCAACTTGAACACGAACGTTGGACGGATCACGTCGACCGCGTACGGGAATGCCGACCCGCAGCGGAATTGGCAGTTCGCGGCGAAGTTCAGGTTCTGACAGTCACACCCTAGGCCCGCCCTTCAGGGCGGGCGTGCAGACCGTAAGCCCGGCCTTTAGGCCGGGCGTGCAGGAATCAGCCTGATGCTGGTTTGATGACGCCCGCCGTAAAGGACGGGCCTACGGGTGTGACAAAACGTTTCCCACCATTTCATCCGCTACAATTCGCGGGTGCCCACCTACTTATCGAGACTCGCGCGCTCGACCCGTCGCCAATTGCTGCAGACTGCCGGCCTCCTCGCCGGCGGCTGGATGCTTCCTACTCGAGCAGCCGCACAATCACCCGCGCAGTCAGCCCAGACGCGGAAGAGCATCTACGAATCGATCGGCGTCCGTCCGCTGATCAACGCGCGGGGGACGGTCACGATCGTCGGTGCCAGCCGCACACTGCCCGAAGTGAAGCGGGCGATGGAAGACGCCGCGCGTGACTACGTTCAGATCGACGAGCTGATGGAGGGAGTGGGGCGCCGGCTGGCGGGGCTGACGGGCGCGGAATGGGGAGTTGTGACCAGCGGTGCGTCAGCGGCGCTGACCGCGGCAACCGTCGGCTGCATTGCCGGAGGCGATCCGGACAAGCTCGCACAATTGCCGAACCTGCAGGGACTCAAGGACGAAGTGATCATCCCGCGGTACTCGCGGACTGCATACGACCACGCCGTCAAGGCCGCGGGACCGCGGATGGTCGAGGTCTCCGATCGGCCGGCGCTCGAGTCCGCGCTCGGCCCGAGAACGGCGATGATTCTGGTCCTGGCCGGAGCTTCGTCGGAGCGCGGCCCGCTCTCGTTGACCGAGATCGCGAAGCTGGCGAAACCGCACGGCGTCCCGATTCTCGTCGACGCTGCGGCCGACGGCCTGGCGGTACCCAATCCATACCTTCAGCAAGGGGCGGATCTGGTCGCCTACAGCGGCGGCAAATGCCTGCGCGGACCGCAGTGCGCCGGTCTACTGATCGGCCGTAAGGATCTGGTGCAGGCGGCGTGGATCGGCAGCGCTCCGCATCATGGCTTCGGCCGTGGCTTCAAGGTCGGGCGCGAAGAGATCATGGGGATGGTCGCCGCCGTCGAGATGTGGACGAAGCGCAATCATGCCGAGGAGTTGCGTACCTGGAACGGTTGGCTCGAGCACATCGCCGGCCGCCTCAAGGAGGTGCCCGGTGTGACCACGGACATCCGCCAGCCGCAGGGCCTCTCAAACCCCACGCCGTCTCTGACCGTGCGATGGGACACCGCGCGCATTCCTCTGACGGGCGAGGAGGTCGAGCAGCTGCTTTGGGATGGCGAACCACGCATCGCCGTCAGCGGCGCCGGCTCGTTCCTGCCGTTTCCGCCCAACCTGGAGCCCAACATCCAGATCGCGCCGTACCAGCTCGAGGCGGGCGAGGAACGTGTGATCGCCGAGCGCGTCTTTTCAGTCCTTTCAAAGCCTCCGCGCAAAGAGTCACCGACCACCGGCCCGGCTGCCGACGTCGCCGGCCGGTGGGATGTCGTCGTGAAATTCGTGTCGAGCACCGCAAACCAATCGTTTTCGCTCGAGCAAAAGGGACACGAAGTGGTCGGTACGCACCACGCCAGCTTCGCGACGCGCGATCTCGCGGGCACGCTGCGTGGCCGCGACGTCGTGTTGCGCAGCTCCTACACGCAGCAGGGCGTCCGGCTCAATTTCACCTTCAAGGGGACCGTGACTGACTGATGGGAAGATCCTGGAAGGGAAGGTAGCTCTCGGGGAGTACGGCGAGGCGGAGTGGAAAAGGCGATGCCGTCGCGCAGGCCCGGCCTTAGGACGGCCTGGCCTGCCAACGTCTCGCGGCCTACCTGCTTCCGTTCGCCATCGACCCGAGAAATTCCGCGTTGCTCTTCGTTTTCCCCATCTTCGACAGCAGGAGCTCCATCGCCTCGACCGGGGAGAGCGGGGTGAGGACCTTGCGGAGCACCCACACGCGGTTGAGATCGTCCTTCGGGATGAGCATCTCTTCTTTGCGCGTGCCACTCTTTTGAATGTCGATTGACGGGAACACCCGCCGATCGGTGAGCTTGCGATCGAGGTGGATCTCGAGGTTGCCGGTCCCCTTGAACTCCTCGAAGATCACTTCGTCCATTCGCGACCCGGTGTCGACGAGCGCGGTGGCGACGATGGTGAGCGAACCGCCCTCCTCGATGTTGCGTGCCGCACCGAAGAAGCGCTTCGGACGCTGCAGCGCGTTGCTGTCGACGCCGCCCGAGAGCACCTTGCCTGACGGCGGGACGATCGTGTTGTAGGCGCGCGCCAGCCGCGTGATGGAATCGAGCAGGATGACGACGTCCTTCTTGTGCTCGACCAGCCGCTTCGCCTTCTCGATCACCATCTCGGCGACCTGCACGTGGCGCGTCGCCGGTTCGTCGAACGTCGAGGAAATAACCTCACCCCTGACCGACCGCTGCATGTCGGTGACTTCTTCCGGGCGCTCGTCGATGAGCAGAACGATGAGGTAAACCTCGGGGTGGTTCGTCGTGATGCTGTTGGCGATGTTCTGCAGCAGCATCGTCTTGCCGGTGCGCGGCGGCGCAACGATCAGACCGCGTTGGCCTTTCCCGATGGGCACCATCAGATCCATGACACGCGCCGACAGGTTGTCGGGCGCGGCTTCGAGATTGATCCGCTGCTGCGGGTAGAGCGGCGTGAGGTTCTCGAAGAAAATCTTCTCGCGCGCGCGCTCGGGCGGCTCGAAGTTCACCGCCTCGACCTTGATGAGCGCGAAGTACCGTTCGCCCTCCTTCGGCTGCCGGATCTGACCGGAGACCGTGTCCCCCGTGTGCAGGTCGAACTTGCGAATTTGCGAAGGGGAAACGTAGATGTCGTCGGGGCCGGGCAGGTAGTTGTAATCGGGGGCGCGCAGGAAGCCGAAGCCGTCGGGCAGCGTTTCCAGCACGCCCTCGGAGAAGAGCAGGCCGCTCTTCTCGGCGCGTGATCGGAGGATCTCGAAGATCAACTCCTGTTTGCGCATGCCGCTCGAGCCGGGCACGTCGAGCTGCTTGGCGACCTTGGTCAGCTCCGTCACGCTCATGTCCTTGAGCGTGCCGAGCTCCACGACCGCGGCCTCGCCTCCGCCGCCGCTCTGCTCCTGACGGGCCTCCCGCTCGGCGGCGTCCGTCGCTACTCGTGCCTGTCCGCGTCCCTGCCGATTCTGGCGATCATTCTCCACAGTTCATCCAATCCTTCGCCGCTCGCTACCGATACCGGCAGGGCGGCCGTTCCAAACGTGTCACCGATGGTTTTCAGGTTGCGCGCCCGCTCCGAGCGCGCGAGCTTGTCGATCTTGGTTGCGACGATGTGTGTCACGACGCGCATCGACTCGAGCCAGCCGGCTGCTGCAATATCCGATTCAAGGCCGGGATGGCGCGAATCGATCAGCAGCAGCACACGACGCCGGGATCCGGGGCTCGGGCCTCGGGGCTCGAAAGATTCGGGGTAAACCGTTCTCGCGATCCCGAGCTCCCGGGTCCCGAGTCCCGGCCGCGAAGATACACCTCTGCAACAGCTCTCAATTCAGCTGCTGAATCCGCGCCGCCGCGCGCATAGCCGTATCCGGGCAGGTCGACGAGATAGAGACCCGTCCGACCCGGCCCGCGGGCACCTTCGACCTCGATGCGGTAAATGTTGGCCAGCCGCGTCTTACCCGGCGCCGCGCTGGTCCTCGCGATTTTGCGGCGCGCCAGCGCGTTGATCAGGCTCGACTTGCCGACGTTGGATCGTCCAGCCAGCGCCACCTGCGGCAGGCCGTCGGTCGGGATCCCGGTGCCATCGGCTGCAACGCTGGTGACGAAGCCGGCCGCTAAGACTTTCAATGCCCCGCGTTGCTCGTTGTCCGTTGCTCGTTGTTCGAGGGATGCCTAATCGACACGAGTCACGAGTAACGAGCCACGGTCTAAGGTCAGTGCGTAATCCGCTCGTCCACGATGGGCGGTTGCACGGCGGCGTCGGCTTCGACCGCGGTGGCGGAAATCGCCGCCAGCGGCCTGGCCAGCGCAATCTTCAGGACCTCGTCCATGTTCTCGACGAGATAGATATCGAGCGCATCGAGCACGTTCTTGGGGATATCGGCGAGATCCTTCTCGTTGTCTTTCGGCAGGATGATGTTCTTCAGGCCGGCACGGTGTGCCGCGAGAACCTTTTCCTTCACGCCGCCGATCGGCAAGACCTTGCCGCGGAGCGTGATCTCGCCGGTCATGGCGACGTCCTTGCGGACTTCGACGCGGCCGAGCGCCGACACGAGCGTGGTCGCGAGCGTAATGCCCGCGGACGGCCCATCCTTCGGAATCGCTCCCTCAGGGATGTGCACGTGGACATCCGTCGTTCGGTTGAAGTTCTTCGGGATCCGGAATTCGTCGGCCTTGGAGCGGACGTAGCTCATTGCCGCCTGCGCGGACTCCTGCATCACGTCGCCCAGCTTGCCGGTCAGCGTGAGACGGCCCTTGCCGGGCATGAGCGTCGCTTCGATGACCAGAATCTCGCCGCCGACTTCGGTCCACGCCAGACCCGTCGCCACGCCGATTTCGTTCTTCTCTTCGGCGAGCGTCGGCCGGAAGCGGGGCACGCCCAGGTATTCAGTGACCTTGGCGGCGTCGATCTCTGCCTTGAAACTTTCGCCTTCGACCACGACCTTACGCGCCACCTTCCGGCAGATCGAGTTGATCTCGCGTTCGAGGTTGCGGACGCCCGCTTCGCGCGTGTAGCGCTGGATGATCGTCTGGTACGACTCGTCCAGGAAGGTCACGTTCTCGCTCGTCAGGCCGTTGCCTTCGACCGCCTTCGGTCCGAGGAACCGCTTGGCGATCTCGACCTTCTCCATCTCGGTGTAGCCGGCGAGCTGCAGCACTTCCATGCGGTCGCGCAGTGCCTGCGGAATCGTGTGCAGCACGTTGGCCGTGCAGATGAACATCACGTTCGACAGGTCGTACTCGACGTCGAGATAGTGATCGAGGAAGGCGTTGTTCTGTTCGGGATCGAGCACTTCGAGCAGCGCCGCCGAGGGATCGCCGCGGAAATCCATCGACATCTTGTCGACTTCGTCGAGCAGGAACACCGGGTTCATCGTTCCCGCCTTCTTCATCATCTGGATGATCTGGCCGGGGAACGCGCCGATGTACGTGCGCCGGTGGCCGCGGATCTCCGCCTCGTCGCGCACGCCGCCGAGTGACAGCCGGACGAACTTGCGATTCATCGCCCGCGCGATGGACTTGGCCAGCGACGTCTTGCCGACTCCCGGAGGTCCGGCGAAGGTCAGGATCGTCGCCTTCGGCTTCTTCACCAGGGCGCGCACGGCCAGGAACTCGAGGATGCGGTCTTTGATCTTCTCGAGGCCGTAGTGGTCCTCGTGCAGGATATGCTCGGCTCGCTTCAGGTCGCGGCTTTCCTTGCTCTTCTTGTGCCACGGCACGGCGATGAGCCAGTCGAGGTAATTGCGCGAGACCGTCGCTTCCGCCGACATCGGCGGCATGGCCTCGAGGCGCTTCAGTTCCTGAACCGCCTTTTCCTCGACGTCCTCCGGCATCTTCGACTGTTCGATCTTCTTCTTGAGCTCTTCTACCTCGTTGCCCTTGTCGTCCTTGCGACCCAGCTCTTTCTGAATCGCCTTCATCTTCTCGTTGAGGTAGTACTCCTTCTGCGCCTTCTCCATCTGCTTCTTCACGCGAGACTGGATGCGGCGATCCACCTGGAGCTTGTCGACCTCGGCTTCGAGAATTCCGGCAATACGATTCAGGCGCTCGACGGGGGAGATGATCTCGAGCAGGTTCTGCTTCTCGTCGACGCCGACGAGCAGGTGCGCAGCGATGGTGTCGGCCAGCTTGCCCGGATCGTCCACGCGGACGGCGGCAATCATGGCGTCGTAATGCAGATTGTTCGACAGCTTCACGTACTGTTCGAACAGCGACACCACGCGGCTCATCGTCGATTCGGTGTCGACCCCGGTTTCCTTGTGCTTGGGGACAACTTTGACGACGACGCGGTAGAAGCCCTTGTCTTCCTTCCACTCGACGGCGCGGGCGCGCTCGATCCCCTCGACCAGCACCTTGATGTTGCCGTCCGGCAGCTTCAGGCTCTGGACGATGTTCGCGACGCACCCCATCGTGTAGATGTCCGCCGGCTGCGGGTCGTCCACCGCGGCGTCGTGCTGCGCCGCCAGGAAGATGCGCTTGTCCTTCAAGAGCGCGTGCTCGAGCGCTCGCGTGGACGACGGCCGTCCAATGACGAACGGCATCATCATGTGGGGAAAGACAACGACGTCCCGCAACGGGACAATGGGTAGAGTTTCGTAGAGTTCCATTGATTATTAAAAGCTGCCAGCTTCCAGCCGCCAGCTTCCAGCTCGTTCTTCCCCGATTCGCGTGGGAAGCGGGAAGGGAGCGGGAAGCCTATCCGGCTTTTTCAATGAGCGTGATCGGCTTCTCCTTCGACTGCACGACCTCGCGTGTGATGACGCACTCGCGAACCTTCTTCTGGCCCGGCAGCGTGTACATCAGATCGAGCATCAGATCCTCGATGATCATGCGGAGGCCGCGCGCGCCGATCTTGCGCTGCAGCGCCGATTCCGCGATAGCTTCGAGCGAGTCTTCGGTGAAACGCAGCTTCACATTCTCGGTACTCGAACAGCTTCTGGTACTGACGCGTGATCGCGTTGCGCGGTTGCGTGAGGATCTGAACGAGCGCCGCTTTGTCGAGCTCGTGGAGCGTGCCGACGACCGGGAGGCGGCCAACGAACTCGGGAATGAGACCGTATTTAATGAGATCTTCCGGCTCGACCATTTCGAGCGTCGTGCCGATGTCCCGGCTGGACAGCGACTTCACGTCGGCCTTGAAGCCGAGTGTTTTCTTGCCGATGCGACGTTCGATCTGTTTGTCGAGGCCGACAAACGCCCCGCCGCATATGAAGAGGATATTGGTCGTGTCGACCTGGAAGAACTCCTGGTGCGGGTGCTTGCGCCCGCCCTGCGGCGGGACGTTGGCCACGGTGCCTTCCAGGATCTTCAACAGCGCCTGTTGAACGCCCTCACCGGAGACGTCGCGCGTGATCGACGGGTTCTCGTCCTTCCGGCAGATCTTGTCGACTTCGTCGATATAGATGATGCCCTGCTGGCACTTTTCAATGTCGCCGCCGGCGGCCTGGAGCAGCTTGAGGATGATGTTCTCGACATCCTCACCCACGTATCCGGCTTCGGTCAGCGTCGTCGCGTCGACAATGGTGAAAGGAACGGAGAGCAGTTTGGCCAGGGTCTGGGCAAGGAGGGTCTTGCCGGTGCCCGTCGGGCCAATCAGCAGGATGTTCGACTTGGTCAGCTCGATTTCGTTGCGGCTGCGGGCCTGCTTCTGAATCTCGATCCGCTTGTAGTGGTTGTAGACGGCAACCGCGAGCTTCTTCTTCGTCTGCTCCTGGCCGATGACGTATTCGTCCAGGAACTTCTTGATTTCCTGCGGGACGGGCAGCGACGAGCGGGAGCCGCCGCGTGCCTCGAACCGGTTGTCGTCCGCGATGATGTCGTTGCAGACTTCCACGCACTCGTCGCAGATGAAGACCGTCGGGCCCGCAATGAGCTTGCGGACATCGTTCTGGTCCTTGTTACAGAACGAGCAACGCAGGATTTCGCCGTCGCCGGCTTTTTTGACCATGGGTTCGGTGTTCCGCCCTACGCCCTTTTCCTGATTACTTCGTCAATAATACCGTATTCCTTGCCCTGGTCCGGCCCCATGATGTAATCGCGCTCTGTGTCATCTTGGATACGCTTCAAGGGCTGCCCGGTGTGCTGGGCCAGGATCTGGTTGAGCCGCTCACGGGTGCGCAGCAGCTCGCGGGCGTGAATGTCGATGTCAGTCGTTTGACCGCCCAGGCCCTGGACCCACGGCTGGTGAATCAGGATCCGGGAATTTGGAAGAGAGTAGCGCTTGCCCTTCGCGCCGGAGGCCAAGAGCACCGCCGCCACCGACGCCGCCTGTCCGATGCAGTACGTCGCCACGTCCGGCTTGATGAACTGCATCGTGTCGTAGATCGCCATTCCGGCCGTCACCACGCCACCCGGGCTGTTGATGTAGAGCAGGATGTCTCGTTCCGGGTCTTCTGCTTCCAGGAACAACATCTGGGCGATGACGAGGTTTGCGACGTTGTCGTCGATCGGTGTCCCGATGAAGATGATGCTGTCCTTCAACAGCCTCGAAAAGATGTTGTACGCCCGTTCCCCCCGGTTGGTCTGTTCGACCACCATCGGGATGAGCTGCATGCGTTCAGACATTAAGAACCCCGAGATAGCTGCGCGATTGAGTGTGCTGGGGATGTCGACGGGAGAGGTGTTGCCTTTTCACCAGAGTGTACCACACCATCCACAGGAGACACTCGCCCTTCTCGCCGCAGCCTGCACCTGAGAGGTGAGTGTCCCATGTATCGGCGTCAGGTCAGCGGTCTTTAATGACCGTCGCCTTCGACATCAGGAAATTCACGGTTTTTTCGCGGCGCAGCCCGGAATGCACACGTCCGAGGCCGCCCTCCTTTTCGAGACGCGCACGAACCGCCGCCGCGCTGCGGCCCGTCCGTTCTGCATACCGTTGCACTTCCGCCTCGACCTCGTCGTCGGCGGCCGCCAGGCTTTCGCGCCGAGCGACCTCATCCAGTACGAGCGCGCTCTTCACGGCTTCGCTGGCCGCCTCCTTCTGCCGCTCGCGGAACTCTTCCCAGTTGATGTTCGTGCGCATCGGGTCGATCTGCTGCTCGATGAGGCGCCGCACGAACTCCTCGACGCGGCGGTCGACTTCGCGGTCGACGAGCGACGCCGGGACGTCGAATTCCACGCGCGCGGCAAGCTGCTTGAGCAGCTCCGAGCGCATCTCGCGCTCGGATTCGTGCGTGGCTTCGTGTTCGAGGTCCGCTCGAACACGGCTGCGCAGCGCGTCGAGCGACTGGAATTCGCCCATGTCCTTCGCCAGCTCGTCGTCGAGGTCCGGTACTACGCGGCGGCGGACCGCTTTGATCGTCACTTCGTACTTGACCGTCGTGCCGGCGAGCTCCGCGATGGTGTAGTCGGCCGGATAAACCACGTCGAACGATTTGGAATCGCCCGCCGAGAGGTTCAGGAGTTGCTCGTCGAAGCCCGGTGGATTCGCCCGGCCCCCGATGTCGACCGTGATGTTCTCGTGGCGATCGGTCTGTTCCTCGGGCTCGCCGCTCTCCGGCTCTTCGCCTTCCTTGGGTGGCGCGACGGCAATGCGGACCATGTCCATGAGGACCGAGTCGCCGTTGGCAATCCCGCGATCTTCGACCGGTTCGTAGCGCGCCGCGCGTTCGCGCAGCTGCTCGAGCGCCTGTTCCACGGCCTCGTCGTCGATGCTGACCGGCTTCTTGCGCAGCGTGAGGCCCGAGTAATCGCCCGGGTCGATTGGGGGAACCGTTTCGAACGTGGCCGTGAACTTCAGCGGCTGGCCTTCCTCGACGACGACATCCTGAATGTCCGGTGTGTCGACGGGTTCCACACCGCGCTCCCGCAGTGCCTCGTCCACCGCCCGAGGGATGAGCCCATGCGCCACATCGTGAAGGATCTGGTCCCGGAACCGCTGCCGCACCACCTTGGCGGGTACTTTCCCGGGCCTGAAGCCCGGAATGCGGGCGGCGCGGCTGTAGTCCCGCGACACTTTGTCGATCTCGGCATCGACGATGGTGCTCGGGATTTCGACGACGAGGTTTTTCTTGGTGTCGCTGACGTCTATGAACTCAGTTTTCATCGGCAGGAAGTTCTCTACGGCGAGTCAATGCGAAAGGGGGGAGTCGAACCCCCATAGCCTTTCGGCTACCGGATCCTAAGTCCGGCGCGTCTGCCAATTCCGCCACTTTCGCGCAATGGTTCTCACGTCGAGCCGCCCCTGAGCGTCGGTGCATCTTAAACGTAGCACAGCAGCGACCTTGCTTGGCTCGGATTCTGCACGGTTTGGCGGAGGAGAGGTGCGCCATGCCTCGTGCGATCTGGAAAGGCTCCCTGGCATTCGGTCTGGTCAACATCCCTGTCGAGCTGTACAGTGCCGTTCGCGATCATCGTCCGAAGTTTCGGCTCCTGCACGGCAAGGATGAATCGCCCGTTCATTACGAGCGAGTCTGCCAGAAGGAAGGGAAGCCCGTCGGTTGGGACGACCTGGTCAAAGGCTACGAGTACGAGAAGGGTCAGTTCGTCGTGCTCAGCAAGGATGATTTCAAGACAGCGGCACTCGAGAAGACCAAGACGCTCGACATCCTCGATTTCGTGGATCCCAAGGAGATAGACGAGAGGTATTTCGAAACGCCCTACTACCTGCAAGCCGGAAAAGGGGCTGAGCGTTCGTATGCCCTGCTGCGCGAGGCCATTCGCGAATCGGCGAAAGTGGGGATTGCCAAGATCATCCTCCGCGAAACCCAGCATCTGGCCGCCGTCGAAGTCATCGAGGACGCGCTGGTGCTGACGATGATGCGGTTCGCTGATGAATTGGCCAACCTCGACGATTTCAGGTTCCCGTCGCACGAGGGCATCCGGCAGGCGGAGTTGAAGATGGCCCGGCAGCTCGTGGAAAACTTGAGCGCCAAGTGGGAGCCGGAGAAATACACTGACGAATACGTCCAGAACCTGATGCGGGTCATCCAGGGCAAATTGAAAGGAAAGAAGCCGAAGCTCATCGACCGTGAGACGCCGCGTGGCGCCGAGGTCGTTGATCTCATGGAAAGGCTCCGGGCGAGCCTGGAAAGAAAGAATGAAGGAAGAAGGACGAAGGAAGAGCGCCCGCGGCCCGAGCGAGGCGCGAAGTCGCCGAGCGAGAGCGAGCGGGGGTGGGGCCCCGCGAGCGCTAAGAAAAGCAGATCGCACCGGGGACGGCCGACGGCGTCGGCGCGTCCTAAGAAAGCGGCAAAATCGGCGGGGAGGAGGCGCGTTGCATGATCGATCGTGGTGAATTGGTCAATTGGTATCGACAGAATCGCGACCGGTCTCGCGGCCTTTTCGATTTGATCGAGCCTGCCGCGTACTACACTCGGCCGATCGCGCTCCGCAACCCGATTGTGTTTTATGAAGGGCATCTCCCTGCCTTCAGCCTGATCTCGCTGGTCAAGCGAGGGTTGGGCAAGGGCGGCGTGAACGAGCAGCTCGAACAGCTGTTCGCGCGTGGCATCGATCCCGACTCGGAATCGACCGCCGTCCCGCGCAGCGGCGCATCCACCATCTGGCCCTCGCGCGACGAAGTGCTGGCGTTCGGTGCGCGCGCCGACGCGCTGGTCGTCGATGCGCTGGAGCGCGGCGTGTTCGATTTGGAAGGGCGTGCACACCCGGCAATGCGTCGTGGCGAAGCGATCTATACGGCGCTCGAGCACGAGGCGATGCACCAGGAGACGCTGCTCTACATGTGGCATCGCCTGTCGCACGAGCACAAGCACAAGCCGGCAAACCTTTCGTACGAGATCGGCGACGCGTCGCCGACATACGGCGTCGCACGCATTCCGGCAGGGAAGGCCAGCCTCGGCTCTTCACGCGCGGTAGCGCCGTTTGGCTGGGACAACGAGTTCGAGGCGCACGAGGTTCAGGTCCCCGCATTCGAGATCGACCTGCACAGCGTAACCAACGCGGATTTTCTGTCGTTTGTCGAGGCCGGCGGCTATTCGAAGCGGGCGCTCTGGTCGGACGAGGGCTGGGCGTGGATACAGCAGGAGCGGGTGCAGCACCCGGCGTTCTGGGTGCGCGCCGGCGATCGATGGTTCTGGCGCGGCATGTTCGAAAATCTGGCGCTGCCCATGGCCTGGCCGGTGTACGTGAGCCAGGCGGAGGCAGCCGCGTACGCGGCCTGGAAAGGACGCCGCCTGCCGACAGAACCGGAGTATCACCGCGCAGCGTTCTCGTCGCCGGATGGCAGCGAGCGATTGTTTCCCTGGGGCAGTGACGAGCCCGATCGCCGTCACGGCAACTTCGACTTTCAGAGCTGGGAGCCTGTTCCCGCCGGTTCGCGGCCCGCGGGAGCGAGCGCCTGGGGCGTGCACGACCTGATCGGAAACGGATGGGAGTGGACGTCGACGATCTTTGCCCCATTCGAAGGCTTCACGCCGATGCCGTCGTATCCGGAGTACTCGGCAGAGTTCTTCGACGGACAGCACTACGTCATGAAAGGCGCCTCGCCGGCCACGGCGAAAGCGCTGATTCGCCGGAGCTTCCGCAACTGGTTCCGCACGAACTACCCTTACGTGTACGCCAAGTTCAGGACGAGCGCTTCTTGACTCAGACTTCTACCGCCCTTCTCACCGAGTTTGCCGCGGAAGTCGCGCGCGACCTTCGCCTGACGCCGAAACAGCTGCAGTCGAAGTATCTGTACGATGCGCTCGGCTCCAGCCTGTTCGAGGCGATCTGCCGGCTCCCGTGGTATCGCATCACGCGAGCGGAGAGCCAGTTGCTCGAGCGTCACGCTCAGGAAGTCGTCGATCACGCGGTATTCGGTGCCGAGCGATCGCGCACGCGCGCGACGATCGTCGAGTTGGGTTGCGGCAGCGGCGAGAAGCTGATGGTCCTCGCCGAAGCGCTTCAGGATCGCGGCGGGAGTGCACGCGTCCACTTGATCGACATTTCGTCGCAGGCGCTCGAGCAGACGGAACAACGGCTCACGCGCTTCAGACACTTTTCCGTCGTCGGTCACCAGTCGACGTACGAAGAAGGGCTGCGCAAAGCGGCTGCCGCGCGCGATCCCGGCAGTCCCGTGCTCGTGTTGCTCCTGGGTTCCAACATCGGCAACTTCGATACGCCGGCTGCCGATGCGTTCATCCGGCGCATCCGCGCGGCGCTCGAGCCGGGCGACTTGCTGCTGCTCGGCGCCGACCTCGTGAAACCCGAGGATCAGCTGCTTCTTGCCTACGACGATCCGCTCGGCGTCACCGCCGCGTTCAACAAGAACCTGCTGGTTCGCATCAATCGAGAGCTGCAGGGCAATTTCGATCTCGATAGGTTCGCGCATCGTGCGATCTGGAACGAAACGGAACAGCGGGTCGAGATGCACCTCGTGAGCGAGCGCGATCAGGTTGTTCGCGTGGAAACCGTCGGGGTCGAGGTGCCATTCGTCAGGGACGAATGGATCTGGACCGAAAGCTCATACAAGTACTTAGAGGATCAGATCGTCGAGCTGGGAGCGGCCGCCGGCTTCGATGTCGTCGAGCAGTGGATCCACGCCGACGCCAGGTTCGCCCTGACATTGTTTAGAGCCAGTTAGAATCAGCTCCAGCTTCCAGCTTCCAGCTTCCAGCTCCAGCCCAGCTCCAGCCGAGCCCCAGCTCTCCCGAGCTCCTCCGAGCTCCAGACCCCGAGCCAGCCCGAGCTCCCGAGCCCGAGCCGGCTCCCGAGCCGAGCTCCGAGCTCCCGAGCGCACGGCGGATGCCAACCCTGCCCGCGTGGGAACCGTCTAAGCCCTCGAATCGATGCTGGCAGCTGTACTTTTGACGGCAGCGTTGACCCTTCCGGAAGCGAAGATCGAGCCTGGCAGTGACTCGCGCGTGACGGCAACGGCCCTCGCCTCGGCCACGGCCGTCCGTCTCGACGGTGAGCTGACGGAAGAAGTGTGGCAGTCGGCTCCCGTCATCAACGGCTTCAAACAGCGCGAGCCCAACGACGGCGCGTCGGCAACCTACGACACCGAAGCGCGCGTTGCCTACGACGCGACGGCACTTTATGTCGCGGTTCTGGCCATCGATCCCGAGCCTGCGCGTCTGGTTGGCATCCGGACGCGGCGCGACGAATCCTCTCCCTCCGACTGGATCAGAGTCGTGATCGATTCGTTTCACGATCGGCGAAGCGCCTTCGAATTCGCCGTCAATCCCGCCGGCGTCAAACAGGACGCGTATTGGTTCAACGACGGCAACAAAGACGACGGGTGGGACGCGGTGTGGGACGTCGCAGTCAGCCGTGGTCCGCGCGGCTGGCGCGCTGAATTCCGCATCCCCTTTTCGCAGCTCCGATTTCATCCCTCCGCAGCCGCCACGTTTGGTTTTGCCGTCGTCCGTCAGATTGGCCGGCTGAACGAAACCACGACCTGGCCGTTGCTCTCACGAAACGCCAGCGGCTACGTCTCGTCCTTCGGCGAGCTGACCGGCCTCAGCCTCAATCAATCGCAGAAGCGACTCGAGATGGTTCCCTACGTCGTTGGCGATTTGACGACGCAGCCGGGCGAAGCGGGCAACCCCTTACGAGAGACGACCGATCCGGACGGCAGCCTCGGCGTCGATTTGAAATATGCCCTGCGTCCTGGTCTCACGTTGACCGGCACGGTAAATCCCGACTTCGGTCAGGTTGAAGCGGATCCTGCCGTGGTCAACCTGTCCGCCTTCGAGACGTTCTTCTCGGAGCGTCGGCCGTTCTTCATGGAAGGCTCCGGCATCTTTCGCTTCGATCTCGATTGCAACGACGGGAACTGCAGCGGGTTGTTCTATTCGAGGCGCATTGGCCGCGCGCCGCGCGGCGAGGCGGACGTGCCCGACGGAGGTTTTTCCGACACGCCGGTGCAGACGACGATCCTCGGCGCGGCGAAGCTGACCGGCCGCGCCGGCCCGTTCTCAATTGGCGTGCTGAATGCCGTGACCGGCGACGAGGACGCGGTGATCGCCAACGGTGTCCAGCGCACGCGGCAGACCATCGAGCCGCTGACCAGCTATTCGGTTGCGCGAGCGAGGCGCGAGTTCGCCGACCAATCCGCGCTCGGCTTCATGATGACGGCTACCAACCGCAACCTCGATGATGCTACGCGGTTTCTCGCCGGCCAGGCCTACACCGGCGGCATCGACTGGGACTGGCGCTTGAAGAGCCGCTACGCCGTCCAGGGCTACGTCGTCGGCAGCAGCATCCACGGGGAACCGGAGGCCATCTCCGAGCTGCAGGAAAGCAACGTCCACAGCTTTCAGCGGCCCGATGCCGGGCACATCGAGCTTGATCCTACGCGCACTTCGTTAAACGGCTACGGTCTCATGATGGCGGTCTCGAAGATCGGCGGAGAGCGAGTTCGGTTCAACAGCAACGTCAGCATGAAGAGTCCCGGTTTCGATATCAACGACGTCGGATTCATGCAGCGCGCGGATCAGCGCAACATGAGCAACTGGGTGCAGGTCCGCTACGAGCGTCCGACGAAGTGGTTCCGCAGCTTCCGCTACAACCTCAATCAGTGGGCGGGCTGGAACTACGACGGCGACCGGCTGAACCTCGGCTTCAACGTGAACGCGCACATCGTGTTCCTCAACCACTGGGGCTCGGGGATGGGCGTGAACCTGAATCCGCAGTCGTTCGACGACCGTGCCACGCGCGGAGGTCCGGGAGCGTTCAGGAATCAGGAACGGAGCGTGTGGGGATACATCGAGGGCGATCAGCGTAAGCCGGTCTCGATGAGCATCTTCAGCTTCGTCGCGGCGGACGAACACGGCACGTCGTCCTGGGACATCAGTCCGACCGTGAACTGGAGGCCGTCATCGTTCCTGACGCTGAACACGGGAGTGTCGGTCAGCAGGAATCACGATCAATCCCAATGGATCGAGCAGCTGGACGACCGCTATATCTTCGGCGAGCTCGATCAACGCACGGTCGCGATCAGGACGCGGCTGAACTACACGGTCACCCCGACGCTGACGATTCAGCTCTACGCGGAACCGTTCGTCTCCGCCGGCGACTACACCACCTTCAAGCAGCTCGCCGACGGGCGCGCGCGCGACTACGGTCGTCGATATGCTCCGGTCGAATACTCGGACAACCCTGATTTCAATTACCGATCGTTCCGGACCACCAACGTGCTGCGATGGGAGTACCGGCCCGGCTCCACGCTGTTCGTCGTCTGGCAGCAGGGAAGAGAGGACGAGCTGACACGCGGCACGTTCGATTTCAAGCGGGACTTCGGGGGTGTGTTCAGCGCACCGGCGCGGAATGTCTTTCTGGTCAAGTGGGCGTATTGGTTGAATTTCTGATGGGAGGTCAGGAGAGTTTTCACTGATCGAGAGTTTTCAACAGGAGCTCATGAGTTTAGGAGAAACATTTTTGTTCTCCTGATCTCTTGGTCTCCTGTTCAATCCTCCTGGTCTCGCTTCAAGCTCTCCTGCTCTCCATCTCAGTATCGTTTCCGCGCGCCGTCGATCTCTTCAACGATCTGCGCCGCCAGCTTCGACGGTGACACCACCTTCGCCAGCGACCCAAATCCCAGGATCCAGCTCCTCAGCGCAAAATCGTTCGACACGTTCAGCGTGAGGCGAACGGTTCCGTCCGCCTGTTCCTCGATCTCCTGCGACGAATGCCACATCCGTTCCTTGACGTAGCGCGCGATGCGCGGGTCGAACTCGATCTCGATTCGTTCGGGCGCACCCTGATGCACGCCGAGCGAGTGTGCAAACGCATCCTCCTCGAGATCGACCGGTTCGAACCGTTCCTCTGAAAGTGACAGCGAGCGGATGCGATCCACGGCGAACGTACGTATCTGGCCGTATTCCGGTACGAACGCGACCACATAGAGTGCGCCCTGCGCGAAGACGACGCGATAGGGCTCGATGAGATAGTCCTTTTCGCGCTCGCTGGAGAAGGAGTGGTAGCGCATCGCGACGCGCCGATGGTTGAGCGTCGCATCGAGCAGTTGCGACATCTCCTTGCTGCGCGCCGACGCCGGGTGTGTGCCGGGGTCCGCCTTCGCCTGCATGACGAGCGGCAGGCGATCGAGAAACTGCCGCATGCCTGGCGTGAGCGCCGCAGCAAGCTTGTCGAACGCGCCACGGACGTCCTTCTGAAACGGCGTGGCCGCCAGGCACTCGACGAGCGTGCGCGAGAAGTACAACGCGCTCAGCTCGGCCAGCGTGAAGCCTGTCTCGTCGAGCCGCTTGAAAGCGCGATGTTCGAGCGTCCAGTATTTTTTTCCGTCGTGGGTTTCGTCGAACAGCGGAAAGCCTGCCGTCTGCAGCGCCTCGAGGTCGCGACGGATCGTTCGCGTCGTGACGCCGGTGCGCGCCGCCAGGTCGTCGATCGTGAGCCGGCGCGACGCTTCGAGGTCGCGCAGGATCGACCATTGCCGGATGACTTCGGCGTTCCGCGGCATACCGGCGTCAGGTGGTTGCCGGGGCGTCCCCGGCACCCACGCCGGTGAGAAACTCTCTTCGTCGCTTGCCGATGCGCATCCCGTAGATCCAGTGCGCCGGGCCCATGAGGAAGTAGGTGAACCCGGAAAACACGGGATACGGCGGTGGCGTCGTCAGTGCCACGAGCGTTGCCAGCGCACCGATCGACGCGCTCACCAGGTGCTCTCCTCCGGCCGCGCGGGTGTCGAACACTTCGAGCGGAGTCAGTTTCAGCTCATCGCGCTTGCGGTAGGCCTGCAGATAGAGCAGCCCGAACATGAGGAAGATGACCACGAAGCCCGCTCCGTAGATCGCGAAGATGGTCCCCAGCTGCCCGGGGTAGATGCGGAGCCGAACACCAAGGATCGGCAAGAAAAACGAAAAGAACGCGGTGAACAGGAATTTGAGGGGGTAGATATAGAAGAGGACCACGAACAACAGAATGGCGTTGAGCGTGACCGTATAGGGATCCTGCAGCCCGTAGCGCCGGAAGAAGACGTTGTGCTCGTACCAGAGCCAGGTCAGGAGAGCGAACGAGCACGCAAAAGGAACGAACCCGGCCATGAGCTCGATGAGCTTGTCGTACGAGTCCGGGACTTCCAGGGAGACGACCAAGAGTGTCAGGGCGAACGCGAACACCGCGTCACTGAACGCCTCGACCCGCGTAATTTCGTGGCGGCGCGCCGGAAGCATCGCCGGATATTAGCCCACCTAGCAAGCTGCCAGCTTCCAGCTGCCAGCCTCCAGTTCCCCGAGCCGCATTTCCAGCACGGGCGCTGTCCCCGAACTGCCGAGTCTCCCGAGCTCCCCAGCTCGATGTGACCTTCCCTGTCACACCTCTTCTCTAGACTGTTCGTGTGCGGTAGCGGTTTGGCTGACGTTGATCCAAGCAAGCCGGCGAGCACTCGAAAAGGAGAGCGCGCATGACTCGGGTAGATGGTTCCCTGGCAAGGTCACTTGATTTCTCGGAAGGGCCGGCAGGCTGCGGCGGGCCAGTCGTACCTGGAGGCCAGTCGAGGCTGCGGCTCACGCGCGCGAGGCATGCCATCAACGGGCTGCGCTCGAGCGGTCCCGCCAAATACCGCGCGCTCGAGGTCCGCCGCCGGCGGGCGCAAATCGCGGCACGCCATCTGCTGGATTTGATGGATGCGCAGGAGACCACGCGATGACAGACCGACCATCACGATCACGTCTGCGTGAAGCAAGCCATTTGCTTCGAGTGTTTCAAGGCGGGCATCGAGCGCGCCCGCGCCCGGCGTGACGCGTGGGCGCAGCGAGAGTTGCCGTTCGAGGCCGCTGCGCCGCGGCTGACCGGCCGCGCGATCGCGCACCGTCGGCAGATGCTGGAACACCTCTCGCGCCTGGCAAAACAAGCTTAAGAACTGGGGAACTGGGGAACTGGGGAACGGGGGAACGGGGGAACGGGGGAACTGGGGAAGCGCCTGCGGCCCGAGCGACCCTTCGACGTAGCTCAGGGTCGTCCTGAGCTTGCCGAAGGACGAGGCGCGAAGCCGCCGAGCGAGAGCGCTTGGGGGTGCCCGCCTCCGCTGGTCGCGGATCAGGCGGGCGACAGCTACGGCGAGGTCTCGCCGTAGCGCGCATGGATTTGTCGGCGCGCGGAGGCGGAGGGCCCAAGCGCACTGAACAAAAAGAGCTGGGGAACTGGGGAAGTGCACCAGAGCGGTAACATAATCAGCCATGTTGCACGCCCTCCTGGGTGCCATGTTTCTCGGCGCCGTGAGTACTTTGGGGGACTTCATCTGGGCTGCCTTTCAGGTGCGGCATCGGACGGCCTACGGCCTGCTGCACGGCGCGGCGATCTGCCTCTGCATCGGCATTGTGGTTGGCTGGCGTGGCCGACGGTTGACGGCTGGCGCGGTCGCGGGGCCGGTCATCGGCGTGGCGGCAGCCGGACTTTTCTATGTTCTCGCGCCACTCATCCGCTCTGGCGCGATGTATCTGGCGTGGATGTTCTTCTGGTGCTGTTTCGCGCTGCTGCAGGAACAGCTCAGCGTCTCGCGTGACTACCGGTTCATGGCCGTGCGCGGCCTCGCCGCGGCGCTGGCTTCCGGTGCCGCGTTTTATGCGCTAGGAATCTGGAGGGAAGATGCGGGCACTCGGAACTATCTGATCGACTTCATCTACTGGAGTTTTGCCTTCCTACCTGGGTTCGTCGCGCTGTTCGTCGGACGCGGCACTCCGGAGACCGAGCCCGCCCCGATCGCCGCAAGAGAATAGCTCAGCTCCCCAGCTCACTTTACTCAGCGCGCTTGGGGCCCTCCGCCTCCGCGCGCCGACAAATCCATGCGCGCTCCGGCGAGACCTCGCCGTAGCTGGTCGCCCGCCTGATCCGCGACCAGCGGAGGCGGGCACCCCCAAGCGCCCTCGCTCGGCGGCTTCGCGCCTCGTCTTTCGGCAAGCTCAGGACGACCCTGAGCTACGTCGAAGGGTCGCTCGGGCCGCAGGCGCTTTCCCCAGTCCCCCAGTTCCCCAGTTCCCCAGTTTCTTTCGCGCGCAGTATAGTCAGTCCAGATTCGGGGGATCGCATGTTTCCCATAGGCGACGACAACGAACAGGGCACTGGACCGGCATACGTCACCATCGCGGTCATCGCGATCAACGTGCTCGCGTTCTTCCTGGAGATCAACCGTCCGACCGATGCGGCGGTGCAGGCGTTCATCACCGCCTGGGGTGTCGTTCCGCAAGAGTACAGCGCCGGCGTCGATCTGCCGCCCACGATTCCCTATCCGCTCTGGACCACGCTGCTGACCTCGATGTTCCTGCACGGCGGCTGGGGTCACCTCGGCGGCAATATGCTCTTTCTCTGGATATTCGGCGACAACCTCGAACATCGAATCGGTCACTTGCGCTTTCTGATGTTTTATCTCGTCTGCGGCATTGCGGCTGGTCTCGCGCACATCGTCTTCAACAGCCAATCGGTCGTGCCGACGGTCGGCGCGTCCGGAGCCATCAGCGGCGTGATGGGCGGGTATCTCCTGCTCTTCCCACGCAACCGCGTCTACGTCCTGACGTACGGCGGCGTGACTTCGGTTCCGGCGCTCTTCATGCTCGGGTTGTGGATCCTGATGCAGTTCATCAACGGCGTCGGCGAAGTGGCGCGCACGCCGGAGACCGGTGGCGTCGCCTTCATCGCGCACATCGGCGGCTTCCTGGCGGGCATGGCGCTCGCACCGCTGCTCGCGGCGGGGCGTCCGACGCGCCTCGCCAGACGCTACTGATCGTACAGTTTCGTTATTCACCTAACCATATTCGCTCGCGCAATCGGGCGCCACATTACGTAGCCGTCGACATTTCTGCGCCGTTGCGTGCAACAAGAGTCCTTAGCGACTTGCGCCGCCGTGGAACGCCCCTTGCCGTCGCAGGCTGGGGCGGTATGCCTGGTGGAGGCGGTGATGAAACGCAAGGTATTCGCGACGGCTGTGGTGTTACTGACGATAACGACCCCGTTGTTTGCGGGGCAGGAAGCCGCGGCGAAGCAGCCCGCGACGGGATCTGAGAAGCAGCAGCCTGCGGCCGCTGCGAAACAGCAACCCGCGCCGGCCGCCGCAAAACAAGCACCCGCACCAGCTGCCGCAAAACCGCAGCCCGTGCCGGCCAGTGCGAAACAGGCGCCCGCCCCTGCTGCCGCGAAACAGCAGCCTGCCGCGGCGAGCGCTGACAAGAAAGCCACACCGCAAACGGCGCCCTCGGCTAGCGTGGCGGCTGCCAAGCCCGGAGAGCCGGCCAAGCAGGCCGCAGGCGCGTCTGCCGCACCGGTCGCTGGAAAATCAACGGGGAAGCCACCCGCACCGCCGAAGACCCCGTCAGTCAAACTGAATCCCGTCGTCACCGCGTCGTCGAAGCCGCTGCCCAACAAGGCTGTCGCCGCGTCGGCAGGCAATGCGCCCGTGCCTACTGCTGCCGCTAAAGCGTCGGTCACTTCGCTCAGCGCCCTGCAGCTCAAGGTGCAGAGCAGCAAGACGCTCATCACGGAGCTGCAGCCCAAGCTCGCCGGCGTTGACGTCGTCAGCGCGGCAGACGGCTTCAAGGATCTCCAGCAGTTTGTGTCCGCCGTGCATGCCTCGCACAACCTCGGTCTGCGCTTCGACACGCTCAAGACGAAGCTGTTGACCGGCAAGCACGCCAACTTGCGTCAGGCCATCCAGGAACTGCGCCCGGCCGCGAGCGCGGCGATCGAATCGCAGCGCGCGCAGTACGATGCCGACGGTACTATCCGTGCCGCCGAGCAGGCGGACACCGCGGCAGCATCCGAGGCCCAGGCGAAGCTCAAACCCGCGACCGTCGCCAAACCGAAGCCGCCGTCACAGCCGCAGCAGTAGCACACGAATTCTCCCGCTGTCGCCGAGCGTTTGTACGCCGGCGACAGCTCCGCTCGCGCTTGTCTCCCTCCTTGTCGTAATCACCGCCGGAGCTTCAATCGGTTTCAGCGTCTGGCAGCCGGTGGCGCACCACCAGAGACCCTGACGAGCGCACTCTTCCGGTCAGGCTCGACGACCAGAGTTGACAACAGGCCCGACAGATCGAAGCAGGTGAGAACGGCTTCCTGCAGGCCGCAAATCACAAACGCCCGATGGTCGACCGTCGCCCGGCCGGCGGCAGCGTCGAGCGCCAGGTTGTGTCGTGGCCGTACGGAACGGTGATGTATGACGCGGATGTCTCGGGTGATCGCGCACGCCTCGTGGGCTCTTTTGGGCGGTCGGACTCCACTCCGCGTCGGAGAACCCTAAAATGATCAGGAGAACCCTAAAATGACTCCCTGATCTCTTGATCTCCTGTTGAAAACTCTTGATCTCGCGGTAAACCCTGATCTCGGTATAGCGAAGCTAACTTTCGATTTTGAGCAGTTCGATATCGAAGACGAGCGTGCCCTGCGGGCCGCCGCGTCCCTCGTAGGCGAGCTTCGCCGGGATCCAGAACCGGCGCTGCTCACCCTCGACCATCATCTGCACACCTTCGGTCCAGCCTGGAATGACTTCGTCCAACCCGAACGCAATCGGCTCGCCCCTGGCCACCGAACTGTCGAACATCTTTCCGTCGGTCGTCCAGCCCGTGTAGTGCACCAGGACACGCGAGTTCGGCCGTGGATGCCGAGTGCCGGTGCCAGGTTTGAGTACTTTGCTGGCCAGGTTCGTGGGCGTCCGCACGGCGTCCGCCGGTGCCGCGGCTACGTCGGGGGGTGGAGGGATCGCCGGGGCACTTGCCTCGTTGCTCGGACCGCTGCCGCAGCCGAGGTTCCAACAGGTCACTGACGACAGCGCTACCATAACGAAAGCAATCGACCAACTCGTGTTTCGAATCATCACTTCCCGATTATAGTGCGCGCCAAGGAGCCGCCATGTTCCGCATCCTCGCCCTGTCATTCGTGGTCATCACCTCGTCGCTCGCCTTTGGATGGCAGCAGCAGCAGATCGATCCTGCCAGACAGCAGATCGTCGATCTGTCGCACGCCTTCGGCCCGCGAACGTTGTACTGGCCGACGTCGCCTTCGAAGTTCGTGCTGGAAAAGCTCGCGTCAGGTCAGACGCCAGGCGGCTACTTCTACGCTGCCAACAGCCTGTGCACGCCCGAGCACGGCGGAACGCACCTGGACGCGCCGGTGCACTTCTCGGAACGCGGCAGAACGGTCGCCGAGATACCGCTGGAGCAGCTGGTCGCTCCCGCCGTGGTGATAGATGTTTCGTCGAAGGCTGCGGCGGATCGCAACTATCGGCTCACCCCCGAGGACGTCAGGACGTTCGAGAAACAACACGGCGCGATCGCGCGCGGATCGATCGTGCTGCTGCGGACCGGGTGGAGCCGCTACTGGCCTGACGCCAGGAAATATCTCGGTGACGACACGCCGGGAGATGCGTCGAAACTGTCCTTCCCGAGCTACGGCGTCGAGGCCGCGAAGCTTCTGGTGGAGGAGCGTGGCATTGCGGCGCTCGGCATCGACACCGCGTCGATCGACTACGGGCCATCCACCGACTTCCTGGTCCACCGCATCGTCGGATCCCGCAACGTTCCAGGATTGGAGAATCTCACCAATCTGGATCAATTGCCGCCGCGCGGGGCGCTCGTCGTTGCGCTGCCGATGAAGATAGAAGGCGGATCGGGCGGGCCGCTGCGCGCGATTGCTCTGCTCAAGAAATGAATGCCGTCCGAGGAAAGAGTAAAGTAAGGGGGAATCCAGGAGGCGTATGGCGGAACGAGACGGACTGACCGATCAGGCACGAAAACGGGAAGAGGACTACTTTCGAAAGCGCGATCGCGAACTGATCGAGCGGATGAAACAAGCGGCTGCGGCCGAGCAGACACGTCGCGAGCTCAAGGAGAAGACCGGCTTGCAGGATCCAGAGCTGCTGAACGATCTCCAGGAGCTGGGATTCACTCCTGACACGATCCAGCTCCTTCCGATCATTCCTATTCTTCAGGTTGCCTGGGCGGAAGGTGGCGTCAGCGCTGCCGAACGCAAGCTCATCGTGGAGCTGGCGCGCGCGCGCGGCATCGCCGCGGGCAGCGCCGCGGATCGGCAGTTGAACGACTGGCTCGAACGGCGCCCGTCCAACGACGTGTTTATCAGCGCGACTCGTCTCATCCGCGCCATGCTCGATCAGCCCACCCCGGCCATTGGCGATTTGTCGGCCGACGATGTGATCAAGTATTCGGAGAGCATTGCGTCGGCGTCCGGCGGCATGTTTGGGATCGGGAAGATCTCGGCGGAAGAGCGGGCCACGCTCACGCAAATCGCGTCGGCTCTGAAGAAACGCTAGACCGCGCGCACGTATCTGAGCGTCTCGGGCTCGAATCCGGCATGCTCGTACAGCCGCCGCGCCCGTTCGTTCCCGGCAAAGACGTTGAGCGTCAATCGCCGGAACCCTCTGGTCCGCGCCCACGATCCCGCCGCTTCCAGGAGAGCCTTGCCGATCCCTCCGCCCTCGGCGACGTCATCGACGGCGATGATTCCGACGTGGCCGTGACGCTCCCCGGTGAAGTAGTCAACCTGTGTCTCGAGATAGACGAAGCCGAGCGGTGCGTCGCTTTCGGCAATCAGTAGCGCGGTATCCGTCGGTGACTCGATGAAAAAGACGCGGAGGGTGCGCCGTTCGGCCTCGACGATTTCATCGGGCGTGCGCCAGGCCGGCGGTCCGAAAGCGGCCAGCCGCCCGGTTGTTCTGTGGACGAATGCTTCGTCGGAGCGGTTTGCCGGCCGTATCCGGACGTCGCTGCGCATGATAACCTCCGCCTCGATCATCGCCTATCGAAAGAGTCCATATGACACCCGATGAAGTCGCCCGCCAGTGGTTCAAAGAAGTCTGGGACGAAGGGCGTGAGGATGCCATCGATCGCCTGATGGCTCCCGATGCCGTCGCGCACGGGCTCGGCGCCCCGATCACAGGGCCAGAGCAGTTCAAGCCGGTCTTTCGCATGTTCCGCGAAGCCCTTGGCGACTTGCAGATCGAGGTGGCGCGCACCGTGGTCGAGGGCGACATGGTGGCTGTGCACTGTTGTGTGCGCGGAAAGCACATTGGCAACGCCTTCGGCGCCGCTCCGACGTGGCGCCCCGTCGAGTTCTGGGGCGTGACCATCGCCCGCATCCGCGACGGACAACTGGTCGAAGGCTGGAACACCTTTGATTTTCTGACCATGTATCAGCAGCTCGGGTGGGTTCGGAATCCACCGCTGCCGGCCCCATGAAGGATGCGCGGAAGACCAGGGCAGCGATCCTGTTCGTGACGCTGCTGTTGGTTGGGTGGTTTTCCGGTACGGCGCACGCCTACTCGGTGCTCGCTCACGAGGTCGATGATTGATGCCGCGTGGAGCGGTTACCTCGAGCCCCTGATTCGTGCCCGGTTTCCCGCCGCCACCGCGGCGCAGATTGCCGCCTCGCGGGCGCACGCGTACGGCGGATCGCTCATTCAGGACATCGGCTACTACCCATTCGGCAGCCGTTTTTTGAGTAACCTGCTGCATTACGCCCGATCGGGCGATTTCGTCGAGGCCATAGTGAGCCAGGCGCGCACTCCGGAGGAGTACGCATTTGCCCTTGGCACCGTGGCCCACTACGCTGCCGACAACACCGGGCACCCTGCCGCCGTCAACCGCGTGGTCGCCATGCTGTTCCCGAAGCTGCGGCAGAAGTACGGCGACGTCGTGACCTATGTCGACGCGCCAGCACAACACGTCACCGTTGAATTCTCGTTCGATGTCATCGGTGCCGCGAGCGGAAGTACCTGCCTGATGCCTACCGCAGCTTTGTTGGCTTTGAAGTGTCACGTCCGCTGCTCGCTCGCGCCTTTCTCGCCACGTACGCGATGGAAATGTCCGACGTCATGGGCGACGAAGACCTCGCCTTCGGAACTTACCGCTATGCGCTGCGCGAGGTTTATCCCTCCCTCACCGAGGCGGCCTGGCGCGACAAGCGTGACGAAATCGTGAAACAGTTGCCGAACGTCGAGCGCGCCAATTTCGTGTTCACGTTCACTCGCAAGGACTACGAGGCAGCCTATGGAACGAAATATCGCAAGCCCGGGCTGTTCGCTCGCTTCGTCGGCCTCCTCTATCGCGTAGTGCCGAAGATCGGACCACTGAAGCCACTGTCGTTCAAGGCGCTGACTCCGGAGGCACAGACGCTTTTCGACAAGAGCGTCGCTGCCGCCAGCATATCGCTTCGATGCGACGCTGGCGGGCATACGCGACGGCCGGCTTCAGCTTCCGAACACCGACTTCGATACGGGTCAGCCGGCACGGTACGGAGAATATCGGCTCGCCGACGACACTTATGCCGAATGGCTGCACGAACTGGCTGAGCGCCGCTTTTCCGGTGTTCCCGACGACGTGCGCCGCAACATCCTGGGCTTCTACGGTTCGAGCCCAGGACCCTCTCGAAATAACCGCCGTGAGCAGAAACGCTGGAAGCGAATTGCCGCTGAACTCTCCGCGCTTCGCACTAACTGACTGGAGTCCCATGCGCACATTCACCATCGTCTGCCTGACGGCTGGAATCGCTCTCGTTTCCGTTTCGGCGCAGAAGCCCGCCGCGACGCCTTACAAGCTGGGTACGTTCATGCAAGGGGACCGCGCGTTCCTCGGTCTGGTGGTCAGCGACCGAACGGTCATCGATCTGTCGAAGGCCGATCTCTCGATGCCGACGGAGATGAAGGCGCTGATGCAGCGCTACCAGAGTCTGGAGCCGGCCTTGGCAAAGCTCGCCGCCAGCGTCTCGTCGAAGTCGGAGAAACCGCAGACGTCATATGACGTGGCCTCGCTGAAGACGCTGCCGCCGGTCATGCCGCAAAACATCTTGAATGCGGCGGTGAACTACACCGAGCATGCGCAGGAGATGTCGGGCCGGAGCACGAGCAGCGCGCCGTCGCCGGCCGCGCCTCCGCCGGCTACCGGAATTCCCGGAATCTGGCAGCGTCAACCCGGCGACACACGTCACAACCCGTACGTGTTTCCGAAGATGGTTGGAGCGGTGATCGGCAACGGTGAGGCCATTCGTCTGCCGCCCGGACGCGACCGCGTCGATTGGGAGTGCGAACTGGCCATCGTGATCGGACGAACGGCCACCCGTGTCAGCGCGGATCGCGCCGCAGACTTCATCTTCGGATACACGCTGCAGAACGATGTGTCCGATCGTGCGGCACGGCCGGATGCCCGCCATGGCTCCGACTGGTTCATCGGTAAGTCGCACGACACCTTCGCTCCGCTCGGTCCCTACATCGTGCCGAAGGCCTTCGTCGCCGATCCGCAGAAGTTGGCGATCACATTCACGCTGAGTGGGAAAGTCATGCAGGACTCGAGCACGGACCGCATGACGCACAACGTGTACGAGATGGTGAGCTACGTCTCACACATCATGACGCTGCAGCCGGGCGACATCATCTCTACTGGCACTCCCGCCGGCGTCGGCGCGGCACGCAACGTGTTCATGAAGGCGGGCGACACCTCTGTCTGCACGATCGGCAGCATTGGGACACTCACAAACCCCGTGAAATAGGCAACAAACGAATTAGAGGCGCGCTTCTTGCCCCCTGCCCTTCGAAGCTCCCATCGATTGGGTGAGCGGCGTCCCTCCTCCTGTGGGCCGCCGCCTGCAAACTACTCAGCGCACGGGCCATGCGCGTGCGCGGGAAAAGGGCCTACGAGCGGTGGTGTCACGGGTCTCGCCGGGCAATAACAGTCTTGTCGAGTCATCCGACAGAATTGCAGCTGTCCGCCCGCAGGTGCGCCCCGCGGATTGGAAGGCGGTAGAGGAGCTCCTCGGCCTCATTGCGCGGTCCATCCAGCAACTGCACACGTATCCGTCGACGAGTCCCCTCTGCATCAGCGCAATTGAGGCCTCCCAGCGTGCCCTCGCGGCGCTCGATCGCGATCAGCTGACGTTCCGTGTGACACCCTCGGAGCTCCTGGTCGACGACCTGCCTACCGGACACGGCACGCAAGTCGGGCTGGAGCTGGCGAGGAGACTGCACAAAGCGTCGATTGCCTCGGTGACGCTCGAACGTGGTGCCTCGGCGCGTGAGCTGGCGCGCTTTTGCGAAGATCTCCTTCGCTGCGGTGAGCGGACCGAAGGTGGCCTCACGCTTCTCGATCTCCTGAGCGAGCACGGCGTCGACCGCATCACGCTGGAAGTAGCGTCCAGACCACAAGTCCTGGAGGTCGGCGTCGTACCGGAAACGGCCGTCGCGGACATCCAGCGCGAACGCGTTCGGTTCGATGCGCAACTTGCCAAGGGCGGACTGATCAATCACCTCTACCCGCCGCAAAAAGGCTGGGTGCGCGTCGATTCTGCTTCGGCCCCCACATCGATCTCTCTGCTCGACCTGGCGGTGCTGGCTGACGATCCCGCCACCCTCGCCTCCATGCTCCTGCGCTTGACCGACGATGCCTCTGACGTGCATCCGGCTGAGGCCCTCGAGAAAAAGTACAGCGACGTGGCGATGCTCATCTCGGCGCTCGATCCGCGCGTCGCTCGCCGCATGTTCGGGAAGCTCGCGCGCGCTGTTCTCGACCTGGAACCGACGACGCGTCAGGCGCTGCTCAGGCGGACGGTGCTGCCGGGATTGCTCGATGGTCGAGTGGACGGAACGATCCTGCGCGATT
Source organism: uncultured Acidobacteriota bacterium (assembly GCA_963804245.1). Classification (GTDB taxonomy): domain Bacteria; phylum Acidobacteriota; class Vicinamibacteria; order Vicinamibacterales; family 2-12-FULL-66-21; genus CAWDPQ01. The sequence goes on along the minus strand of CAWDPQ010000005.1, from coordinate 50,926 downwards.
TTCCCGACATCGATCTGGCCGAGTCCCTCTGTCTGCTGCTCGATCTTGAAACTGCCGCCCCCGAACTGCTGACGACTGCACTCTCGAGACTCGATCTGCCGGCAGAACGTCACGCCGCCATGGTGCCGTTGCTCGACGCGAGGCTGAAGGAGCGCGAGGCCGCGGGCAGCGGCCGACAGACGACGCTGACACGGCATGCGCGGGATCTGGTGCGCGTCGATGCGGAACAGGGGAAGAGCTTCGCAGACTTTGCGGCGTTCGATCTTTCGCTCGATCAGGCCGCCGCAGGTGTACTCGAACACATCCGTTCGGCCGTTCCCGCCACGGACGTCCTGGCCAACCAGCTCACCTGCCTCTGGCATCTGATTTATCTGGAACCAAACCCCGAGGCGGTCGCCCGATTCCTCGATCGATCGTTCGCGCTGCTCGTGCTGCTCGAAGGGGAGGGTCGTATCAGCGAGCTGCCTGCCTGGCTGGGCACCTACCGTGATCTGTCCGATCGGTTGAGAGAGTCGCGTCCCGATGTCAGTGAAACGCTGGCCTCCTACCTCAGCGCGTTCTGCACGATGGAGCGCGCGGCGTGGATTGCCGACGTGTCGCTCGTCGAGCCGGATGGCAAGAGCGCGGCAGGCGCGATGATTGGCGCACTGGGACCGGCTCTGGGCAGACCGTTCACCGAGCTTCTCGAGCGCGACGCGGAGCGCGATGCTGCGGCGCGCCAGGCTCCCGCAAGGGGACGAGCTGTCGTGCAGCTGCTCACCGAGCATGCTGCACTCCTGGCGCCGGCTCTTGCCCCGTTGCTCCAAGGGCGAACGCCCGGCGTGCTCCGCACCCTCCTGCGTACTCTCGGATTCGGCGGGCCGGGGTGGGAAGAGTTCATAGCCGCTTACGTCGCCGACTCCGACGAGCAAACCGCGCGAGAGGCCTTGCGTGCGCTGGCCCGGGTTGGGACTTCCAAGGCTGCTTCGCTCGTGGTCGCCGAAATCGAGCGCCAGCACGCGAACGTCGGCGCCGCGGCGGAAGAAACGCTCTGGCACTTTCCTGTCACCGAAGCGCAGCGCCGCACTCGCGAGCTGCTGGGCCGCCGCGACTTCACGATGAAGCACCCTGAGGCGACCGAACGACTGCTCGATCGAGCCGCGCGGTCAGGGCTTAACGATTTGCAACCCGTGCTGATCGAGCTCGCCCCGATGCGCTTCCGCATCTGGAATCCGGCACTGGCCCGCGTCGCGCGCAAAGCTCACGCGATGCTCAAGACGGCAACAGCATGACGCTCGCGGCTGCGACCGAACCCTCGCTCGATCCGCTCCCGCTGCTGAAAGGTCTCGCCAGCCTGCGCAAGCTCACGGGCATGTACCCGCCGGGTCATCCCGCGATCACGCAGAAGCTCGGTGAGCTGGACAGCGTGGTACAACGCCTGCTGCGACAAAGCGACGTCGTCCGCATCGACATCATCCACGGCGATGCGCACCTCGACGGCCTGTCCTTCCGGCACGACAGCGACGCCAACGCCCGCATCATTCACGAACTGGCCGCCCTCGGCATCGACAGCATCCATATCCGCCGCGGGATTTCTCCGGATGAACTTCAGGCGCTGTCGACGTTCCTCTGGGAGCTCAAGGACACGGCCGGCGGTCCGCCGTTGACACATCAACTGGCGTCACGCGGCATCCGTCACGTCAGCCTGGCGAGACTCATCGCGCTCGACACTCGCTGGCGCTCGGAACATGTGGGCCGATGCGCCGAAGGACATCTACGATCCGGCCTACGCCGAGTCGCTCGACCTGATGCACGAAACCTTCGAGCAGGTGCAGGAGGGCCGCGAGCTCAAGCTCGCCACCATCCGGCACATCGTCGAACTGCTCGTGCAGAAGGTTGCCGGCAGCAGCGCGGCGCTGGCGCAGATTCTTGCCGTGAAGCTCTACGAGAACTTGACCTACTGCCATTCGGTCAACGTCGCGACTCTCAGTCTGCTGATCGCGAAGCAGATTGGCTTTCGACGCGGCGACGACCGCCGCCATCGGCGAAGCGGCGCTGTTGCACGACATCGGCAAGACGCGGATTCCCGCTCGAGGTGATCCGCAAGCCTGGGGCGCTCGACAAGCGCGAGCGTGCGTTGATGGAGTCACACACGACGTATGGGGCGGAAATCCTGGTCGAGGTGGATGGCTTGCGGCCGCTCACGCCGACGGTCGCTCTCGAGCACCACCGGAGCGTGAAGGGGAGCGGTTATCCCGAGCTCGGTGACCAGGTGCCGCATTTCATGAGCCAGCTCGTTTCCGTCGCCGACATCTACGAAGCGATGACCGGCGCACGAACGTATCAGGCCCCCTCGCAGCCCGAGCAGGCCTGCCTCGTGCTGGCACGGCTCGCCGGCGGAAAGCTCAATTCCGCGCTGGTCAAGGCGTTTGTTGCCGCGGTGACGTTCTTCCCGGTGGGTTCGGTAGTGCGCACGAGCCGCGACGAAACCGGCGTGGTCGTCGCGACCAACGCGCTCGAGCCGCTTCATCCCGTCATTGCCCTCGTGTCGGCGGACTTCAGCCGTCTGCCTGGCGACATCGATACGTCGGCCCGCGATTCGCTCGGCGGCTATGCCCGGCACATCGTCGAGACGATCCGCCCACCGGAGCCGCTGGATCTGAGCATTTTCGTTTAGTGCACTCGACGTGGAGTTCCGAGTTCAGGAGAATTTGAACAGGAGATCAAGAGATAAAGAGCTAAAGAGTTTTACTCCTGGTCTCCTGATCTCCTGTTGTAGATCCTCTTGATCTCCAGGTCAGAATTTGTACGGCTTGCGGAATTTCCGGCTCAGGAACTTGTTCGCCTCGTCGTCTCCCGTAATCCGCTCACGCTCGTCGTCCCAGTGAATGCGGCGGCCGGTACGGAACGCAATGTTCGACAGCAACCCGAGTTTGGTCAGGCGATGACCGTAGCGCACGTTGCAGGTCGTCTCCAGGTTGCGGGATTTGATGGCGTCGAGGAATTCGCGCAGATGGCCCGGCGAATCTGGAATCGTCGTACTGGGACGTGGGAAACCTTCCACCTTTGCACCCTTCGCCCAGATCTCATGGGTCTCATAATTCGCGACCAGTGACGCCTCGGTACCTTCGAACAAGCACCCGATGTGTCCCATGTGCTCGAAGCCGGTGAGCGGCGTCGGGCGGAAGCTGAACATCAAGATCAGCTGTGGATACTCGAGCACCGCTTCGAGCGTGTCTGGAGTCTCGGTCGGATCGTTGAGGAACATTCGCCCGCCCACCGCCGAAACACTCTTCGGCCCTTTGAGATCCATCGCCCACACGGCTACGTCGACGATGTGGCACCAGAAATCGATGAACGTGCCTCCCGAATAGTCCCAGAAGTGTCGGAACGTGATGTGCGATCGAAACGGCTCGTACTGACGTTTGGGTGCGGGGCCCAGCCAGAAGTCGTAATCGAGACCGGGCGGACACTCTTCAGGGTTGTTGGTTGTGTACGGCTCCGTCTGGCAGGTCTTCCAGCAGTGCACGCGCGTGATTCGCCCGAGCTTCCCTGACTGCACGACTTCGACGACGCGCCGGTAGTTGGGCAAGTCGTTGTGAATGTGATTGCCCATCTGGCTGACGCGCTTGTGTTTGAGGGAAGCGTCGGCTATCGCCCGTCCCTCGGCCACGCTGTAGCTCAAAGGCTTCTCGACGAAGACGTCCTTGCCGGCTTCGAACGCGCGCACCGCCGGTATCGCGTGCCAGTGATCGGGAGTCACGACCGCAACGGCGTCGATCTCTCGATCTTCGAGGAGGCGGCGGAAATCGCCGAACGTCTGCGGCTTGTAGCCCCGAACCTTTTCGACTTCCGCCACCGCACGCTCGGCGTGAGTCTTGTCCACGTCGCAGATGGCGGCAACGCGAACGTCAGGGTGCGCCAGGAACTGGCGAAGCCGTCCCGTTCCCATGTTGCCGACGCCGATCATGCCGAGCACGATCTGATCGCTCGGCTGCTGGCGGGCGCTGAGTCGGGGGCCGAAAGCCGTGACCGCGAGGCCAGCGGCGGTTGTTTGCAGGAAAGTGCGGCGGCTGAGTGTCTGGTTCACGCGCCGATTGTAGTGCGACTAGTCCTTTGACGCTGGCCAGAGGGCGGAACCTGCCTCACTCCGCCAGGCCACCTTGGTGGCTGATTCCCTGGATAGCTGAATCGCTTCGTCGATTTCCTCTTCCGACAGCCCCGTTTCCGCGAGGTGCGCGCGCAGTTTCGACTCGGACAGTCCGGGCCAGGCAGGGACGCCGTGACGAGTGAGGGGCGCGTCCGACGGAACGATGACGAAGTGTTCGCGACCTGGGCTCAGTATGCAGTGGATTTCGAAGCCGTGGGCGTCACGCCAGGAATCCAGGGTTTTCTTCAGTCCTTCGGACATGATTTCCTTTCCGCAGCTAGACGAGTGACGAGCCTCGAGCTATTGTCCTTTAACCACCCTATTTCCACTGATCCAAACCGACTCGATCGAGCGTGTGTTCTTGATGTCGTCGAGCGGGTTGCGCGTCAGCACGATGAAGTCGGCGAACCGCTCCGGTTGCAGCGTCCCGACGCGGTCGGCGAGACCGATACACCGCGCGGCTTCGCCAGTCGCCGAGGTGATCACCCGCGCTGGCGTCAGACCGGATCGCACCATCTCTTCGAGCTCGAGATGTTCGAAATAGCCTTGGAACCGCGCCGGTGGGCCGGTATCAGTACCCGCGGCGAGGCCGATCCCCGCCTCGTGCAGCCGCCTGACGTTCGCGCGGGCGATTTCCAGCGCTTTCTTGTACCGCTGCGCAGATGAGCTCTTCGCGACGCCTGCCATCCGTGATGGATCTTCGAGCGCCGCGATCACTTTGGGATCGGCTTCCGCGCGGAAGAACGGATCGTCGAAGAACGCCGGCCGCGACTCGTAGACGAACGCCGACACCTCACGCATCAGCGTAGGGCAGAGGCACACATTGCGTGCCTTCATGAGGCCAATCAGCTCGTCATCCACTTCCGCGTCGCGCACGCTGTGCGCCAGGTAGTCGGCACCCGCCCGCAGCAGATCCTTGGCATCGGCGAGGTAGAAGATGTGGGCGGCCACGCGCAGCTTGCGCTCGTGCGCCCGGGTGATGACGGCCCGGTAAACCTCCGGACGCATTTTCTCGGTGGCGCCGAGATTGTCGTCGACGCGAATCTTGATCCAATCCGGCTTCAGGTCCGCCGCCGCGTCGACCGCTGCGCGCGCCTCTTCTGGCGTTTTCGCCGTGATGACCGGTCCGGCGACGTAAAGCCGGCTGCGGTTGAGCGCCGCGTTGTCGTTGTCATCGCGGAGGCGGAAACCAGCCTCACGATCGTCTCCCAGGCTCACGACCGTGGTCACCCCGTAGCGCGCGTAGAGACTGACCTGACGTCGCAGGTTCTCTTCGTTGTTGCCCTCCGGTGCGTTCGAGAGTCCCACCGTCGAGCCGACATGACCGTGCGCGTTGACCAATCCAGGGATGACGACTCGGCCCGACAGATCGACACGTTCGGCCCCCTCGGGGATGCGCGCGGCCGTGGCGGGACCGGCCGATACGATGCGCTGGCCGCGGACGACGAGGACCGCGTTGGCGACTGGTGCCGCGCCTGTCCCGTCGATGAGAGTCATCCCGGTGAAAGCTCTGACGCGAGCCTGCGGCGCCGCCGGAGATTGCCACCCACCGAGGGCCAGGGCACAGAGAATTACAGTTGTGCGGATCAGCATGGTCGGACCGCATCCTCCAGCCGTCGGCATCCTGCTGTCAAGCCGCGCGGGAAGCAGTCTGCTCAGAAGCTGACATTTGCTTCCCGCCTGGATTCCAATTTCCCGGCAAACAGGAAAAAAACCAACGTTTTCCGCCATGTGCCTGCTGGCGGCATTCTTGCCATTTCATGCAGCCATGAAATGGGAGATTGCTTTCGGTCGCTGGCTGGCGCTCTGCGCCCATCCCATCTGTGCCTGGCGCGTGCGATCGAAAGCCGCTCGCGCTCTGGTCGTCACGTCCTACTTCGCCGCCGGCTACGTGGCCGCCTTGCTCGTGTTGATGAGCAGGAACGGTTTCTAAGAACGACCAGCGACTCGCGACTGACGACTAACGACTAACGCGACTAACGACTGACGACTAACGACTAGACGCCTCCATATCCACCTCATTCAGCGGCACATCCCAGTGCGCGTCGAGGATCTCGAAGCGGCGCTCCTCCTCTTTTCGAAACGTCGCCTGATCCGGATACAGCTTGCGGACGATGTCCGCTTCGCCGGAAGGGCCGACCATCGCCGCGACATCGCGGAAGGTGATCGCCACGGCAAACGTCCAATCGGCCCGGCCGTCGCCGTGATAGGTCGGAACGTAGGTCCGAACGGCCGTAATGCGGCCGCTCTTCATCTCTTCCCGCAGCACGGGGTAGTGGTTCTTCTTGAACAAGCTGACGAACTCATCCTGGTGGCCCCACTTCACGCGATAGAAATACCAGGCCGTCTTTTCAGTTCGCGATCCCGACTGCGCGGCTGGCGCCTGCGCGCGCACCACGACCAGAGCTGCCAGCACGAACGTCGTCAGTAGCGCCGCGACCGCCGCTTTCCTCACCATGACGCCTCCTTGCGATCTCGAACCTCTTATCACAGCGATGTGCGCATCGGAGCCGGGTCGCAGCCCCATGCGGTCGCGGACAGCCGCCGGAATGACCACGCGGCCTGTCATGTCAATGGTTGTTCGCATACCATTATTCTCCATTCGAACTGGTAGCCAGGCTGTTCGAACGCAAGTCCTCGGACTTGCCGAACTGATCCGGCCACGGGGCGCCCCGGTTTCGATGTTTCAATGGCGCTCAACGCGGCGGGTCATGAACGCGGCCAGCGCGCAGGCGGCCGCGATCGCGACGAGCGGAGGGAGGATGGCGGCGGACGCCTCCGCCTGCATCCTGGTGAAATCAGCCGCGATTATCGCGCCAGGCGTCTGTCGATCTTCGAAGAGCGGCACCATCCCTGCGAGTATGCGATCGATTGCTGGCCCAGTCAGGAAAATGGCCAGTGCAAGCACGGCTTGCACGATCGTCGACGGCAGGAGAATGGCGCGTGCCCGCTGCGGATGCGTGATGACGAGGACGGCGGCGCGAAGCGACGAAAGCGCCGCCACGGCCGCGAGCGTCGGCCGCAAAAACATCACGAACGCCGGAAAGACTCTGAATCCGAGCGGATCGGTTCGAGTCATCCGCTCCAGCGTCGCGACGTTCACGCCGAACCATTGGAAGACGAGGAAGAGCGGCCACAGGGACGCGGCCGCTAGTATGCTCGCCAGAACGACGAGTAAACGCGGCGGCATCAGACAGGCCGCCGTCGACGTGGGCGCCGCGCGTCGAGAGTCAAGGTGGAACAAGCCCACCATCCGGCTTGCTGTGAAACGGGTGTTCGGAGCAGGGTAACGTTCGCTACTCCGATAGCGCCCTGACCAGTCGATACAGGAACTCCCGGCCTTCGTAAAACGCCGCGACGCCGAGCCGCTCGTCGCGTCCGTGCGCCCGGACGTCGTCTATGTCCTCGAAAATCCCGGATATCCCATAGGTCGGTATACCCGCGATGCGCAAGAAGGTGCCATCCGTGCCGCCCGTCGACATGACCGGCACGACGGGAACGCCCGGCCAGAGGTCATTGGTCACACGCTCGACGATCTGCATGAGTTCCGCGCGCAACGGAGACACCGGGCTGGTCGCGTAGTTCGTAACCGCCGTAACCCGCAGCAACGGATCGGCAATCACCTTTTCGAGGGTGCGGCGAACGTCCTCGGGGTTCTCGCCAGGGATCACGCGGCAATTCACCGTAGCCCGGGCCATCTGCGGCAACGCATTCTCGGCGTGTCCGCCTTCGAGCATCGTCGGGATGCACGTCGTTCGAAGCATGGCGTTGTAGAGCGCGGTCCTCGACAGTCGTGCCACCGCCTGCGCATCCGGTTTCGCGGAGACCCCGAGCGCGTTCATGTCGGCGGCTTCCTGGCCGCTGGCAACTGCCGCAGTGCGCTGAAAGAACGCCGTCGTCACTTCTGTGAGGTGAATGGGAAAATCGTAGGCGGCCAGCCTACCGAGTCCGGCGCCGAGAGCGTAGATGGCGTTGTTTTTCACCGGCAGTGAGCTGTGGCCCCCCTTATTCGTTGCCTCGACGCGGAAGGTCGCGTAGTGCTTCTCTGCCGCCTGAACCTCATTGAGGATGCGACGGCCGTTCTTCATCTGGCCGCCGCCCCCCTCGTTGATGCAGTACTCGGCTTCGATGAGTGCGCGCCGATTCTTCAACAACCAATCCACGCCATTTGCCGGGCCCCAGCCTTCCTCGTCGGCTGTCAGCGCGAGGATCAAGTCTCGTTTCGGAGTGAATCCTTCCTGCTTGAAACGAACGAGCGTGGCTACCCAGATTGCCGCCTGCGCCTTGTCATCCGTGGTACCGCGGCCGTAGAAGTAGCCGTCTTTCTCCAGAAACGTAAACGGATCGACCGACCAGTCTTCCTTGCGTGCCTCGACGACGTCGAGATGCGCGAGTAGCAGTATGGGTTTTGCCGCGCCCGTGCCGCGCAGCCGCGCGACGAGATTGTGCTGATTGGGTGACGATCCCAGCACCTGCACATCGTCCGACGGGAGTCCCGCGTCTAACAACCGCTTCGCCATGGCCTGCGCGGCGCGGGTCGTACCGACGCTGTGACTGGTGTTGATGTTCACCAGTTCCTGATAAATCTCGCGAGCGAGACGGTCGTGCGGCGATGGATCCTGCGCGGCCGCAGGCAGGTTAAACGCCAGAACCGCGGCCACCGAGAAGGCGACAGAAACTGATGGGCGCATGACGGGATTATGGACCAATGCCCCCGAGCCCCCGAATCCGAACTATCATTAAATCCTATGAAATCCAGTTATATCGCCATTTGTGTGCTCGTGACGGTGGTGACCGGATCGGCCCAGCAGAAGCCCGCCTCGTCGAGCCTGCCGCCGGTCATCGACAGGGAACTGTTCTTCGGAAATCCTGAAATCGCCTCGGCAGCGCTTTCTCCAGACGGAAAGTTCATCGCCTTCCGCAAGCCGTGGAATGGAACGATGAACATCTGGGTCAAGAAGGCTGAGGAACCCTTCGACAGCGCCACGCGCCTCACGGCCGACACGCGACGACCCATTCCTGCCTTTTTCTGGAGTCGAGACAGCAAGTACATCCTCTTCGTGCAGGATCAGGCCGGAGACGAGAACTTCAACGTGTACGCCGTGGATCCGTCGGCAGCCGCCGCGGCGGGCCAGGAGGTGCCCGCGGCGCGCAACCTCACCGACGCGAAGGGAGTGCGCGCGGCCATTTATGACGTCCCCAGGGAGAGTGCCGACCTGATTCATGTCGGCCTCAACGATCGCGACGCCGCGTGGCACGACCTCTACGAAGTTCGCATCTCGACCGGCGAGCGGAAGCTGCTGCGGAAGAACACCGACAAGATTGCCGCCTGGGTGTTCGACCGTGCCGGCAAGCTGCGGCTGGCGCTGCGAACCACCGACGCGGGCGACACGGACATCCTGCGAGTGACCGACACCGGATTCGAGCAGGTCTACTCCTGCACCGTCTTCGAGACGTGCGGACCGCTGCAGTTCCACCCGGACAACGCCCGCGTTTACATGGTCAGCAACAAAGGCGACGCGGACCTCATTCGGCTCGTCCTCTTCGATCCGCTGACGAAGAAGGAAGAGGTCGTGGACAGCGATCCGGAGAAACAGGTGGATTTCAGCGGCGGTATCTTTTCGGAAAAGACCGGCGAGCTGGTCGGAACGATCTACATCGGCGATACGCAGCGGATCTACTTCCGCGACAAGGATTTTGCCGCCGACTTCGAGCGCGTCAAGCTGAAGCTGCCCGGCAAGCAGGTGACCCTGGCCGGCTCGACGAGCGATGAGCGCAAGTGGATGATCGTCGTCTCCGACGATACCGAGCCTGGCGAGCGCCACGTGTTCGACCGTGACACCAAGGTTCTCACCAAGCAATATCAGGTTTTCGAGAAGCTGCCTCGCCAGCACCTCGCGGAGATGAAGCCGATCCGCTACAAGTCAGCAGACGGCCTCGAGGTGCCGGCCTATCTCACGCTGCCACGAGGCGTCGCACCGAAGAACCTCCCAACCATCATCGTTCCGCACGGCGGTCCCTGGGCGCGCGACCAGTTCGGCTACAGCGCCATGGCGCAGTTCTTCGCCAACCGCGGCTACGCGGTCCTGCAGCCAAACTTCCGAGGATCGGCAGGGTACGGCAAGAAGTTCCTCAACGCCGGCAACAACGAATGGGGCGGCAAGATGCAAGACGACGTCACCTGGGGCGTGAAGCACCTGGTGAGCGTCGGCATTGCCAATCCCAAACGAGTGGGCATTCTCGGTGGGTCCTATGGCGGGTACGCGACGCTTGCGGGCGTGGCGTTCACGCCGGATCTGTACGCCGCCGGCGTCTCCATTGTCGGTCCGTCGAACCTCATGACGCTGCTCGCGTCCATCCCGCCATACTGGGAATCGGGCCGCAAGATATTCCACTTGCGCATGGGCGATCCGACGACGCCGGAGGGCAAGAAACAACTCGAGCGTCAGTCGCCGTTGTTCTCCGCGGAGAAGATCAAGACGCCGCTGCTCGTGGTCCAGGGCGCCAACGATCCGCGCGTGAAGAAGGCGGAGTCCGATCAAATCGTCATCGCCCTCCGCGACCGCAGCTTTCCCGTCGAATACATCGTCGCGCCGGACGAAGGGCACGGCTTTGCGCGGCCGGTGAACAGCATGGCCATGTATGCGGCCATCGAGAAGTTTCTGTCGAAGCATCTCGAGGGGCGCTTCCAGGAGTCCATGACGCCGGACGTCGACAAGCGCTTGAAGGAGATCACGGTCGATCCCAAGACCGTGACGCTGACCAAGGCCGTCAGCCCGTCGGCCATCAAGGCGCCGGAGCCGGCGCAGCCGCTGGTAATCGGATCCGCCAGCTACGCCATCTCGATCAGCCTGGGTGGTCAATCCATGAAGATGGAGGCGACGAATACCGTGGCGGAGCAAGGGGACACGTGGGTCGTCACCGAAACGGCGAAAACCCCGCAAGGTGAGCTGGTCGACAGCGGCGTGCTCGACAAGACGACGCTGACCGTGCGCTCTCGCGAAATCAAGCAGGGACCGACGCAGATCAAGTTGTCGTTCGAAGGCGGAAAAGCGTCGGGAACCCTGGCCATGGGCGGCCAGGAGAAGCCGGTTGCCGCGGATCTGGGCGGCACGCTGTTCGCGGATGGCGCCGGCGCCTATCCGTCGATCGCCGCGCTGCCGTTGAAGGAGGGTTACACGACGACATTCCGCAACTTCGACGTTCTCAAGCAGAAGGTGACCGTGAAAGAGGCCAAGGTCAGCGGCGCCGAGGAGGTCACCGTTCCCGCCGGAACGTTCAAGGCGTGGAAGGTCGAGATCGCATCCGCCGATGGTGAGCCAGGATCGCAGACGGTATGGATCGATACCGGATCGCGCCGTGTGGTGAAGACGACCGCCACGCTGCCGGAGATGGGTGGGGCAGTGGCGGTTGCGGAGTTGGTGAAATAATCGCGCGCTTCGCACATCCTTCCTAACCGGCAACGTCACGTTCACCGTCTCGTCATAGTGACGTTGGTCCGTTAGTTTCGCCATCGACGTCGTGATTACGAGCGGCGTCATAGAGCGTTGTACCGGCGAGCACCCGAGGTGCATGGTAAGGCCCACGTCATCGGCAGCCCGGAGGGCGTCGCGCCACCAGGCCGCGCTCACGTCGAGCGGCCGCGCGTTCTCGCACACCTGCAGGGCGTCGACCCGACTTCGCGCGTCTGCCGCACGAGCGACACGTGCGGCGGCTGAGCTCAGAACTGGGAAGCTGGGGAGCTGGGGAACTGATCCTGTGGAACACTGAATCCGTTATGACGGTGGCCGCCCGCCAGCAGAGGGTCCGGGTGCTGGAAGCGCTCGAGATTCGGATCAAGCAGTTCCGTCGGCGCGAGGAGCTGTGGCCATTGCGCGTACCGCATGAACCGCTGCTGCTCGAGGACGTAATCGAAGAGGCCCTCGGCGATAGCCGTCGTCGCTTTGATCCCACCATGCTCCGTTCACGGACGCTGTTGCAGCTGGCGTGGGACGACAACAGCACGTGGGAAGCGTGGGTGACGGTGCTGCCATCCAAGCTGAAGGTATTCTGTGACTCGAGTCACGGCGAGACGCGTGTGCTCGCGTCCGGCGGAAAAAACGAAGGGGACGAAACGGATCGTTTGTTTCTCGAGCTGCTGGGCGAATCAGGCGGTCAGCACTTCGGGATCGAGATGTCCGGCGGTGCCCCCTCTCGGGTGCGTTCATCCATTGCCGACCGTCCATTTCTCGTCGACGTATTCGTCGATCTGTTCGAGGTCAGCGGCATGGAAGCTGCCATTCGTGACAGCACTACCGAGCCTCACTCCCCTCCCAACGCACACGGCCTCGACTTCCGCGGCGATGTCGAGCGTTGGCTTGCCCGCGTACTGACGCCGTGAGATCGTAGCTTCCAGCTTCCAGCTTCCGGCTTTCTTCCTCCTTCTTCCTTCTTCTTTCTTCCTTATTTCCCAGTTCCCCAGTTTCTCAACTCCCCAGCTTCTCAACGATCTGCCTCACGTGATGCCTCGTGTGGACCCAATGAAACTTGCGCCAATGGCGCACGCTCATCGGGCCAAGAATCGGGTGATCCATCAGCTTGATGCCGGTGCCGAAGCGTGCCGCCGCCGCGCTGAGCGCGGCATCCATCTCGAGGAGGTTGTTCGTCGCGACCGAGACCGCCGTGGAGGGATCGATGCCGGCTGGAACCACCATCTTCGGTGCTTTGTATCCAGTTGGCAGGTAGCCGCAGTCGCAGACGATGAAGGCGCGCAGGCGGCTCTGGACGTCGGGCTGTCGCGCCGACGCTTTGCCGTTCGCCAGAGCTCGCCGCGCACCGACTGTGGTGGCTGAGAACGCGCGCGCGAGGTGTTCGAGGATCTCGGCAATCGTCCATTTGCCGCGCTGGCGTGCGGTGAGCTGTTCGAGCGTCAGAGTGCCCGCGTGTCGCTGCAGCGCGTTGTGTGCCCGCCCGAGATGTCGATCCACGGCTATCTCGTAACCCTGATGGTCATTGCGTGAACATCCGCCCGCTCGATGCCGGTGGCGTCAACGTTCGTCACGGGCGCCATGGATTCGAATTTCGCGTGACGGCCGCCTTCGAGTACCTTCAGGATGCCGACGCCGGGCGTTGATCCGGTGCTGACGTGCGGGTCCGCCGTCAAGGGGTTGGGGCCGCGGAGGGACGCGAAGGCATGGCTGCCGTTCGGAGAAATCGCGAGCAGATCAGGCGTCGGATCTGACGCGAAGTCCGTGTGCAGGTCGACCGTGTTCACCACCTCGTCTGTGGTCGTGTCCACGACGAAAAGGAAGTTACGGCCGCGGTCCGCGATCCAGAGGTACTTCTGGTGCTTCGTCAACGCTGCGCCGTGCGCGTCCGCATGCTCGGCGTCGTCTTCGAAGACGACCTTCGGCGCCGGAGTGTTGGGTGGGTTGGCCGGCGAGAATCCCGTCACCGGGAACGCGTAAAGATTCGCCTGATACAGGTTCGTTGCGGTGCCGCCGCCGGAGTCGATGTACATCTTGCCGGGAACCTCGGCCCCGAGGCACCCGTTCGCCGCAACCGTGCTCGTGTCGTACTCAGCCACGATCTGCATCGGCGTCCTCGTGCTGTCGACGACGAAGAGGCCGCCGCCACGTAGGGTCATGAACGTGAACTGGCTCGTCGAGTCGATGATCGGGCAGATCGGCGCGTTGTCGGGTCGAAGCGCGTACTGACAGGGCACGCCGTTCGGCGTCGTGCAATTCGCCAGGTCGATCGTAGCTGCCGGGTCGAGGACGAACGTGTTCGTTGCGTAGTCGGTGTTGATGCGCTCGAACAGTTTCCCGTTCTGGTTTGCGACCGAGACGTAGGTCTCGTCCGGCGATGGAATCGCGAAATGAACCTGTCGCGCGCCACCCGCGCCCACTGATGTGCGTATGCAGTCCACCGGCTGGCGCGTTTTCGCGTCGAGGAAAAGCACATGGCCGGACGCGACAAACGACACGATCGCGTGCGTCTGCGACGGGTTGATCGCCAGCATGTGCGGCCGGACCGGGTTCGCGCCGGTTTTGGCCACGCACATTGACGCTGCGGCGGCAGCGAGATCGATCTTCTCCGGTTCCACTTCCGCCGCCGCGTTCGCCTGCTCGAGCGCTTGGCCGTCCCAGATGTACAACGTCCCGCCGAACGTCGTGCCGGGTGAGTTCGACTGATCGATGGCCCAGACCTCGTAGGTATTCTGGCCAGACGCGAGGACGGTTACGGTGGCCGCGAGACCGAGCGCCACGTAGGCTGCGGCGAGTCGTGTCATCAGGGTCCCTCCTGGAGAGGCGTGTAACTGGGGAACTGGGGAACTGGGGGAACTGGTGAGCTTACAGCTCCCGGTTTTCTTCTTCCTTTCTTCCTTTCTTCCTTCCTCCTTCTTCCTTTCTTCTGAGCTGGTGGTCGCCTTTTTTGCGCCTTTCCCTCAGGAGGCGCTATGCGACCGCTCGTTCTATTCGCCCTGGGCATGCTTGCCATTGATCCGGTTTCAGCGCAGGGACAGACGACCTTGCCGCGATTCTACATCGGTGCGTCGACCGGAGTGGACGGCGGGTCGCGCGGCGACATCCCTGGCGGCCCCGTACCGTCCGCCGGGGTTTTGGTCGGTCTTCGGATCACCGATGCCTGGAGCGTCGAGGGGGAGCTCGAACGGGGTTTCCGGACGACCGGGCGCACCGATGAAGCCGTCTGGATCTCCTTCGCTCCCGCGAATTCGACGCGGCCGGAGATCGAGCGCCTCGGCATCCGCGCGCGTTTCGATCGGACGCAGATGGCGGGACCGGGCTTTACCGCGCAGGCTCTCTGGCGTTCTCGCGAGCCTGGCCGTGTGAATGTTGGCCTCTTTGTCGGTGTCGCAGCCCGTGCCTTCCAGAGTCGTGTGGTTCGGACGACCCTGCACGTGCCGCCGGAAGCCAACTTGTCGGCAGATCATCCGTATGTCCAGCCGGAGGACGAACGACGGACGTTTACTGGCGGCGGACCAAGCGGTGGCCTGCTCATCTTCGTACGGATAACCGACCACGTGACGATCGTCCCGGAGCTTCGCTACACGCACAGTTTCATCAGAGATGATCCCTATCGGGTGTTGCGGACCGGCGTGCGCGCGACGTGGTCGTTCTGAGGTTGAGAGGCAATGCGGAGGAGACGGAGGGCACGGGACCAGATCAACACGAAGGCACGGAGACACGAAGGTACGCTTCGGTGTCGGGCGCGCCACGCGCGCGAGGGAACAGGCGGAACCCGGCCACACAAGCAGACGAAGATGCACATTGCTTGTGTGGTCCGGGTTTCACCCGTTCCCTCCAGCCGGCCGTAGGCCGGCGCCGACACCGGAGCCCGCCCGGTCATTCAGGGGGACTCCGTGCCTCCGTGTCTCCGTGTTGATCTCGTCCCGTGTTCTCCGTTTCCCCCGTGAGACTCGTCAACGTTCTCGTTTCTGCACGCCTTCTCTCGTTTTTCTTCCTCTTCGTCCTCGTCTTCGTCTTCCTCCTCTTCCTCCTCCTCGTCCGTGACGCGAATGAACGCCGCCCGGCGCGGCGGCGGCATCGGCGAATCGGCACCGCGAATCGAGCGCCAGATGATCTCGTTCAACTCCAGCTCGGGGGCGAGGTCAGCTTCCCGCAGGTTCATCCGCAACGATGCTTCCGCACCCCAGGCGGTTGAGGCGTTTTTCTCCTCAATCGACACGCGTGGCGGCAGAGCTTTGTACGGCGTCATCACGGGCGTTGGCTGAAACGCGTTGTACATCGGCGTCGCCGAGGCGTCGTACTGCGACATCGGCTCCAGCCCGAGGATCAACTCCATCGTTCTCAGCATGCCGGACGTGGTGTAGAGCGTGCTGTCGACGACGCGGCGCTTCGCGAATGGGCTGATCACCAGCGCCGGCGAGCGATGCGCGTCCACGTGATCCGGTCCATTCTGCGCATCGTCTTCGAGCACGAAGATCGCTGACTCATTCCAGAAGCGGCTCCGCGAGATCGCTTCGACGACGCGACCGAGCGCGGCGTCGTTCTCGGCCACCATTGCGCGCGGCGTCAGCGCACCCGGCCGCGTACCTGAGGTGTGATCGTTCCCGAGCCGGATGATGCTCAATCGGGGAAGGTTGCCCGAGCGCTCGAACTCCTGGAACTCCTTGAGCCAGATATCGACGCGCAGGTTGTCGGCGATGCTCAGATCGTAGGGCGGGTATTCCGGATGGATGAGCCCGACCAATCCCGGCACGCTCGCGACGTTTCGCTTCGTCTTTGCATCGCGGTGCACGAACTCGCCGTAGCTGCGGACGCTGACGCCGGCACGCTTGGCCATGTCCCAGATGTACCCCTGCGGCGGGGCGGAGAGGTTGCCGAAGGGGTTTCTCTGCCCGCCGCCTCCTTCGCTGAGGTAGATGCCGCCGCGCTGGCCGTAATTGGTAGGCCAGATCTTCTCGACGGCGTCGGTTGCATAGGCGCCCATCGAAAACGCATGGCCGTCGTAGCTGACCTCGGCATCGACGTAGAAGTTATCGAGGAGGACGAACTCGCGGGCGATAGCATGAGCGTTCGGCGTCACGGCCTCGCCGAAAAGCGTCAAGTTCGGGTCGCCGTTGCCCTCGGGCATGTCGCCGAGCACCTGGTCGTAGGTTCGGTTCTCGCGAACGATGTAGAAGGCGTACTTGATTGGCGACGGATCGCCGACCTTCCCCGGGATGGGCGAGTCGACCGGCGCGCCCGCCGGCGTCAGCTTGGTCTTGTCGTCGTACGGCGTGACCTCGTAAACACGTGCGGTGTGCGCGTCGAGCGCCGCCTGATCCGGTACTGGAACTTCGGAAATCGCCCCCTGCAGCATCTGGCCGATGTATTGACCCTCGGCGCCGCGCGTGCCGGGCTGGGGTCCGCGCGGGTTTGCCGCCGGTGCCAGCCCCTTGCCGTTCAGCACGAAGATCCGTTTGCCGTCGCGATCGAACGTCACGCCCGTCGGATACCAACCGGTCGGGATGAAGCCGCGCACTTTGCTGGCGCCGGCAGTTGAGACGTCGACGACGGCGACGGTGTTGTTATCCGCGTTGGCCACGAGCAGGGTCTGACCGTCGGGTGAGAGCGCCAGCGCGTTCGGTGTTGTGCCTGGCGGCGCCTTTGGAAAGAGGGCAACGCCGATCTGTTCGGTGGCGCGTTTCGAAGCGAGATCGATGACCCACACCGCATTGGTGTTGGCGCAGGCGACGAACAGGCGTGAGCCGTCGCGAGACTGCAACATCGCGTTGGGGTGCTCGCCGACAGCAAATTCGCCCCGCGGCTCGAGCGAGGACGCGTCGAACACCAGGACCTTCGCACCGCCCCAAAGCGAGATGAAGACCTGCTTTCCATCCGCCGACACCAGAGCGGAGTACGGCTCCGCCGTCAGTTGCACCGTGCGCACGACCTGACGCGTCGCGAGGTCGACCATCGACGCCGCTGTTCCGAGCACGTGGACCGCGAAGAGCTTGCTTCCGTCCGGCGTAATCGCAATGCCCCCCATGAAGCCCGAATCGTCCAACGTTTCGAACGTCGGTCGAAGCACCGGCTCCTGGATTTTCACCTGGCTGGCCTGCTTCAACGTTTGTCCGTTCCACGCGAATTCGTTGACGACGTTCTGCGCCGCGCCGGACGAGAACAGGCGACGGCCATCGGGATGCCAGGCGAGACCGAGCCATGCGTGATCGATCGGTACGATCGACGTCACTGCGAAGTTCGTCGCATCCATTACGGTCAGCGTCGGCTTGGACCACCCGTTGTTGGTGACGATGAGATATCGCCCGTCCGGCGACCAGACCATGTTCAACGGCAGGTCACCGATGGGGAGGTGCCGGCCGGCCGGTGCGATACGCCACCCGTTGGGCAGCTGCGTCACGCCGCGACCGAGGAGACCCGGCCGGCGCGGCGGTGGCGCACCGAGCTGGGCGACGGTGACCAACCCCGTTGTTGCGATTGCGAGCAGGACAGCGGTGAGCCAGAACAGTACCGATGTGCGGCGCATGCGAGAGATGATATGTCCAATGTGCTACGAACGTGTTGCCCTGAACCGCACGGACTACAATCGCTCCACCATGCAGACTCCTCGACGATTCATTCTTCCCGTTGTCGCGCTGGCCATGGTCATCGCCGGTAGCGGAGGCCGGGCACAGATGCCTCCTCAGGATGCAGGCGCGAGCGGCGCATGGCAGAAGCTGCTGAAGCTCCAGACCATTGCCACGGCGATGCACACGACCGCGCATCCCGACGATGAGCATGGTGGCGTGCTGGCGATGTTGAGCCGCGGCCAGGGCGTGCGAGTGTCGATGCTGACGCTCACGCGCGGAGAGTCAGGGGCAAACGTCCTCGGGAACGAACTGTTCGATGCCATGGGCGTTCTCCGGACGGAGGAGCTGCTGGCCGCCGACCGCTACTACGGTCTGGATCGCCAGTACTTCACGACCGTGGTCGACTATGGATTCTCGAAGCGCCTGGACGAGGCCCTGGACAAGTGGGGCACCGAGCACGTGCTGCGAGACGTCGTCGGCGTGATCCGCACGGAGCGTCCGCTCGTGATCATCTCGAGGTTCCAGGGGAACCAGCGCGATGGGCACGGCAATCATCAGGCGGCGGGACTCATCTCGCAACAGGCGTTCAAGGCAGCCGGCGATCCGAAGATGTTTCCGGAGCAGATCGCCGCCGGTCTCCGCCCGTGGCAGCCATTGAAGCTGTATATGGGCGGCGTGCGCGAGAACGAAGATTGGACGATCCGCGTGGACACCGGTACGTACGACCCGGTGCTCGGCGAGTCCTATCAGAACTTCGGACGTCTCGGCCTCAGCTTTCAGCGGTCGCAGACCGGCGGTAATTTCAACCCGCAGCCCGGGCCAGCCATCTCGTACTACAAGCGACTGCAGTCGACGGTGGACGCTCCGGAAAAAGAGAAGAGCTTTTTCGACGGCATCGATACGACGCTGCCAGGCCTGTATCGGGCACTCGGCAAGTCCGCACCTGCGGGCGCGGACGGCTCTCTGACCGCCATCGACAGGGAAGTCAAAGCGGCGATCCAGGCATTCCGTATGACCGAGCCGTCGGCATCCGTACCAGCGTTGGCGCGTGCGCTTGCCGCCACGCGGGATGCGACAACCCAGCTCGGAAACGATCCGGACGTGAAATTGATTCTCGAGACCAAAGAGCGGCAGATCGCCGATGCCATCAACGCGGCCCTCGGTGTCACGCTGGTTGCCGTGGCACAGCCTACTGGCACGCCAGAAGCCACCGGTCCATTCAGCCCTGGTCCGCCGGCGATGGGTCCCGTCGTTCCAGGTCAGATATTCGACGTGAGGACGACGTTCGCCAACCGGAGCCCCATCGAGTTGACCGACGTGCGTCTGTCCGTTGAGGGGAAAGGCGGCAACTGGTCGACCGCGGCAGCGCAGCCGGAGATCAAAGGCGCCGCGCCAAATCAGCCGATCGTTCGCAAGTTCAGTGTGACGGTTCCCGAGAACGCACCGCTCACACGCCCACACTTCTCGCGCAAGTCGATCCAGGACGCGCGTTACACGGTGGCGGATGACGCGCTGACCTTCCAGCCGTGGGCGGAGGCGCCGCTCGCGGTCACCATCCAATACAAGGTAGCCAACGTGCCGGTGGAGTTGCGCCGTCCCGTGACACGCATCGATGCCAACCCGCCGTACGGCCCGGAGCATCGCGTCCTGGCCGTCGTGCCGGCGATGGCCGTCACGCTCAGTCCGTTCCAGGCGATTTCGAGACTGGACGCGCGATCGAAGAGCGTCAGATTGAAGGCGGAGGTCATCAACAATCGTGACGGCAAGTCGGCCGGCACGTTGGCGCTGAAAGTTCCGGCTGGCTGGAAAACGTCCCCGCCGTCTCACAAGTTCGAGTTCGCGCGTGCGGGCGAGCGCGAGCAGTTCACCTTCGACGTGACGATTCCCTCGCTCGACACGAAGGACTATCACATCGAGGCTGTCGCCTCGTCCGGCGGCCGCGAGTATCGCGAAGGCTATACGACAATCAGATACCGCGATCTGGAAACGCGATACCTCTACTCTGAGGCCGTCGCTTCAGTTCGTGGTGTCGACGTGAAAGTCGCGCCTGGCCTCAAAGTGGGATACGTCATGGGCGTCGGCGACGAGGTTCCGCAGGGGCTCGAGCAGCTCGGCGTGGAAGTTCAGCTGCTTGGGTCGCAGGAGCTTGCCACGGCCGATCTTTCCCGTTTCAACGCGATCATGACCGGCACGCGGGCGTACGCAGTGCGCGAGGATCTCCGCACCTACAACCGACGCCTCCTCGAGTACGCGCAGAATGGCGGCCATCTCATCGTCCTCTACAACACTCCCGAGTTCGATCCCAAGGTTTACGCGCCGTATCCGGGCGAGCTGCCCGGCAATGCCGAAGAAGTCTCGGAGGAAGACTCGCCGGTCGAGATCCTCGCTCCCGAGGCGCCGGTGCTGATGTCGCCCAATCGGATTACGAAGGCGGATTTCGACGGCTGGATGGAACAGCGAGGGTCGAAGTTCTGGTCGACATGGGATCCGCGCTACACCGCGATGCTGTCGTCGTGGGACAAAGGCCAGCCGCCGCAGAAGGGGGGCTGGCTGCAAGCGAGATACGGCAAGGGCTACTACACCTACTTCGCCTACGCGTTACACCGCGAGCTGCCGTACGGCGTCGCGGGCGCCTATCGCCTGACGGCAAACTTGCTATCGCTGACCGCAGCGCCTACTAAAAGATCGACAGGAGTAAAGGAGAAAGTGAGCCAATAAGGTTTCATCCCTGATACCGAAAGTACCTTCTCGCTTTCGAGCCGTGCCTCCTCTTCGAGGAATGGTGCGACCACAATCGCCAGTCCTCGATCGAACTCAGTGCCCGACTCGAAGTCCACGAGCAGCAGCGGATTCAATGGTCCTGCCCCTGATGACCACGTGTAGCGGCAAATCTCTTTTCCGCCTGCGGTCGCTCGATAGAGCGCTCGTCCCGGTCCGTTGTCGAACCTGTCGACGGAGATGATCGCTCGACCGAGCCGGTCCTGGATCTCGCATCCTGGCTTCCGCAGAAGAACCCTCGAGACCACGTTCGATCCGCCGTCGAGCACATCGAACGTTTGATCGGTTCTGTACTGCAGCGTCAGCAACGTTCCACCGCCTGGCTCGCCCTGCAGTGTGCCGTTGGCCATCGAGAACGAGTAGTTCTCCTGATTGCTGCGGGCGAAGGTCGCGGCGCGGATCTCGTAATCGTTGTTCCACTTGGTGAAGGCGACCAGCCGGCCCAGGTTCGGCCGTACCTCGTAGCTCGCCTGCTTGAAGGCGCTGGATACGGAGGTCGGCGGCTGCGCCGGTGCGTTGAGCACCGCGACGTTGAGAGCGGGCGGCAGCTCTTCGTATCGTCCGCTTTCGGCGGCGGCGACCTGCTCGGATGCCACCGAGCGCGGTCGGATGTATTCAGCCAGTAAGGCTCCGATCCCATAGCAGAATGCGACGACGATCAACGGCAGCAGGAAGCTGCCAGCGCTGGCAGTCTGCAGGGCGATGACGTCGACCGAGCGGATGCCGTCGGCCCGGCGCGGGTTCTCGAACGCCAGCAGCATCCAGCCCAGCACGCCATTGGTGGACCGCTCCGTGATGTAGAGCACCGCTGCTACCGCACCTTGTGCGACTGCCGCCTTTGCGAGGATCCCGAACGCCTCGGCCGGTGCCGATCGGACGACGAGATACGAAGCGAACGGTCCTGCCAAGGCGCCCAGCATTGCCAGCGTCGGGCGGGCGAACATGAGCAGGTCGGGAAAGATGCTGAAGCCCATGGGGTCGCCGCGGAGCATCCGTTTGGCGATGGCGAAGTCTGCACCGATCCAGTTGCCGGCGATCTGGATTGGCCACAGCGCGGCCATCGCGAGGATACCGGCCAGGACGTAGACGGAGAGCGGCGCGCGCATGGCTCTTCGACATATCGGTCCAGAATCGGCCGTTGTGCAGCCGCATGACGGCTATAATCCGCGCATGATCAGACAGGCGGCGGCGTTCGTCCTGGTGCTCGCCGCGGCTCTGCCCATCGGCGCGCAACAGGCGCAACCCGTTCCACAGGCGCCGCCCGCCGTCCGCACGCCGGAAAGCGAACGAGAGCGCTGGAACCAGGTCTTCACGCTCCAGCCGCCGAACATTCGCACCGATGCGAACCGATTTCTCGTGCAGGTGGCCAAGGAGCTCAAGCCGGGGGAGGCGCTCGACATCGGCATGGGATTCGGGAGGAACGCGCTCTACCTCGCACGTCAGGGCTGGAAGGTGACGGGCATCGACATCTCGGACGTTGGCGTCCAGAAAGCGCAGCAGCAGGCGCAGGCAGAGAAGCTGCCGCTGACCGCCGTTCGCGCCGACATGTTCACGTACGACTACGGCCGGGATCGATACGATCTCATCGCGTTCATGTACATGGGCGGCGGGATGCGCATGGCCGAGCCGATCACCGATGCGTTGAAGCCTGGCGGCGTGCTGGTGATCGAGCACTTTCTCAAGGAACCGGGCAGCCTTCTCGGCTACGAGTCGAACCAGCTGCCGAAGCTGTATCCGCGACTCGAGGTGCTGCGGTATGCCGACGCCGATTCCAATCCTGACTACGATCAGGAGACCAAGGGTAAGGTCGTGCAGTTCCTCGCGCGGAAACCGGTCAGGTAGGCGCTACTCTTTTCTCACCTTCACGATCACCTTCTTGACCATGCCATGCCCGGCCAGCGGCGCATGTGCATCGTCTGGGAAGAAGATGGCGAATCGACCGGGCTTGACCGACAGCCAGGTGGTTGGACGGTCGTCAAAAAAGACAATGTCCTTGGTTACGTCGAATTCACCGGCCGGCTGCTGACATTCCGGCGTCGGCCGCCAGCCGATCTCCTCGTTGCCCTCGAACGTGAACTGAATGTCGATGTGCGCGCGATGCGCTTCCAGGCGCGCGCCTTCTCGTCCACGGCCGTCCTTGTGGTCCACGAGGATCCAGAGCCGATCCCCGTCGATGGCATGGCGTCCCGGTTCAAGGGACTTCAGGTCCGTCTTTTTGAGGAACTCGAAGGCGGGTGCAAACCCCGGGTGGAGAGTGATGTAACGCTGCGCCTGTGCGAGGGTGTCAAGGATCATAGGGGGATTCTATACAAGACGGGGGCTCGGCAGCTCGGGGCTCGGGAACTCGGGGACGGAGCCTGCTCGATGCCCTTTTGACCTCCCCTGTCACGGCCTCTGTCTACCCTGTCGCTGCCGCGCATCCCAGGCGTGGCAAGGGGGACCGATGGCCGAATCGTCGATCGCGTGTCCATTCTGCAGCAGGAAGATCCCGCTGACCCGCGCCATTCGCGCGGAGATCGAAGAATCCATGCGGACCGAGTTCGAGGAGACGTTCGCGGCGCGCGAACGAGAGCTCTGCGACAGGCACGAACGACGTCTGGACGAGGAGGTGCGGCGCGCGGAAAAGGAAGCGCTGAAAAAAATCGAGCGGAAGCTCTCGCAGGAGCTGTCCGAGTTGAAAGACCAGGTCAAAGAACAGACGAAGGAGCTCGACGAGGCACGACGCCAGGAGCTGGCGTTGCGCAAGCGCGAACGGGAGCTCGAGCGGAAGCAGGAAGAGGTCGAGTTGACGGTCACGCGTGAGATCGACAAGGAGCGCGCACGTCTCGTCGCCGAGGCAGAGGATCGCGTGGCCGAACAGCACCGGCTCAAGGAGGCGGAGAAAGATCGACAACTCGGCGACCTACGCCGGCAGATCGAGGATCTCAAGCGCAGGGCGGAGCAGGGCTCCCAGCAGCTGCAAGGTGAGGCAGGGGAGGGCGAGATCGAATCGCTCCTGCGTGCCACCTTTCCGACCGACGCGGTTCAACCGGTCGCTCAGGGCGTCCGCGGCGCCGACCTCCACCACGTCATCATCGACCATCGCGGCGTTCGCTCGGCCGCGATCCTGTGGGAATGCAAGAACGCGAAGAACTGGAGCGACGCCTGGATCGCCAAACTGAAGGGCGACCAGCGGGCGCTGCATGCCGACGTTGCCGTGCTGGTGTCTGCATGTCTGCCCAAAGGCATGACGCGCTTCGGCTTGATCGATGGTGTCCTCGTGTGCGACTTCGCCAGCGCTGCCGGGCTGGCGGCGGTGGTGCGCTCGAACCTCCTGCAGCTCAGCCAGGCGCGGAACGCTGCCATCAACAAAGGCGAGAAGCTCGAGTTGCTGCACCGCTATCTCTCTGGCGTTGCTTTCCGGCAGCGTGTCGAGGCTGTCGTCGAAGCCTTCGCGACGATGCGTCACGATCTCGAACAGGAACGGCGTGCCGCCGAACGCCAGTGGTCGCGGCGGTTGAAGCAGATCGAGTCCGTCACGTTCGGCATCGCCGGGATGTATGGCGACTTGCAGGGCCTCGTTCCCGCGCTGCCGTCCATTCCGATGCTGCAACTGCCGGCGGCTGAGGAGGATGTCGCCTAGTCGTGTTATGCTCGGCGGGTCAGGTGGAAGACAGCTTCCTGCTGAAGCCCGCGCCACGAGTCGAATCGAGCCTTTGAGGCCTCGTTTCTCCCGCAACGTGATCGCTTAGCAATTGCAGCCGTCCATCAAGGATCCGCAGGGATCGTCACTTTGTCGGAAAGTCCCCGCATGAGCGGGACGGAAAGAGAAACGCCAAATGGCTCGAAAACTTTACGTCGGCAACCTCCCCTTTGAAACCGGCGAAGAGGATCTCCGGGCGCTGTTCGCACGCGCTGGGACGGTCGACAGCGTAAACCTCGTTCGCGACATGGCGACCGGCCGCGCGCGCGGTTTCGCATTCGTCGAAATGGCTTCGGATGCCGACGCGCAGAACGCGATCTCGACGCTGAACAACGCAGAGCTTGGTGGCCGCAATCTGACCGTCAACGAGGCCCGTCCGAAGCCGGAGCGATCCGGCGGGTTCGGCGGTGGTGGCGGCGGCGGACGCGGACGGGGCCGATCCGATCGGCGCTGGTAACCAGCAGTTCCGCGACCAGATGACAAGGCGGCATCCCTCCGGGGTGCCGCCTTTTTTTGTGTGCGCCAGAAAGACGCCGCGAGCGAAGGTCTTCCCGTTCGCCGGTCACACAGCTGACCTATAATCGGGCGCCTTGCCCGGCTCGAGGAGGAGTTCCATGACGCACCGCCTTGCCCTCTTCTGTCTCGTGGCGCTGACTTTCTCTACCGCCCCCGCCGTGCGCACCGCCGAGCGCAGCTGGACGCCGGATCTGATGCTCAAGGTCAAACGCCTCGGTCCCGTCGTTCCGTCTCCGGACGGCTCTCGAGTGGCGTTCTTGGTCTCCGAGGCCGTGATGGATGGTGAGAAGAGCGAGTGGCTGTCTCAGATCCATGTCGCGGCGAGCGATGGATCCGGGACGTTTCAATTGACGCGTGGCGAGAAGTCGGCGATCTCGCCGCGCTGGTCTCCCGACGGGCAATCGATCGCATTTCTGTCGCCCAGGACCGGCGACAAAGCGGGCGTCTTCATCATCAGCGTTGCCGGCGGCGAAGCCGATCAGGTGACTTCTGAGAAAGAGTCGATCAGCAGCTTCGCCTGGGCGCCGGACGGGAAGTCGATTGCGTTCGTGATGCCGGAGCCGAAATCTGCGGAAGAAGAGAAGGCCGCCAAGGAGAAGCGCGACGCGCGCGTGATCGATGAAAACTACAAGCTCGCCGGTTTGTACACGGTTCCCGTGGCGAAGAACGACGAGGGGAAGCGTCCCTCGAAGAAGTTGAACACGGGGAACGTGCACGTCACCGGCATGGATTGGTCCCCGGATTCCTCCTCGATTGTCTTCTCGCATCAGCGCACGCCAAAGGTCTTCGACCAGAACGACATCTCCATCGTCCGCATCAGCGGCGGGGACGCGAAACCACTGGTGGCGACCAAAGCCGACGAGAGCGATCCGACGTACTCGCGAGACGGACGCACGGTCGCGTACGTGACGAGCGACGAGCCGCCGACCTGGGGCGGCACGATGTGGGTGCGTGTGGTGCCGGCGTCAGGCGGAACCGGACGGGATCTGGCGAAGACGTCTGACGAGCAGCCGGACATCCTGGGATGGTCCGCCGACGGCCGGACACTTCTCGTCAGCGAGCCGGAGGGCACCATCGGCCGCATTTTCTCGCTGCCCGTGGAAGGCGGAGCGGCTACCGCGATCAGCGGGTACCGAGGTCAACGTAACGACCCCCGCCGTGAACACGACCGGAACCACCGTGGGCTTCGTGCACATGTGGTCCGATCGGGCCCCCGAAGCGTACGTCTCGCGCCTGCAGGGGTTCGCCGCAAAGCAGGTCGCGACCGTGCAAACGCTGCCCTCCGCCACCGAAGCGCCGCTCGGGCGCACTGAAGTTCTCCGCTGGAAGGCAGCGGACGGAATGGCCATCGAGGGACTGCTCACTTATCCGGTTGGGTACGAAAAAGGGCGCAAGGTGCCGCTGCTGGTGCTCGTGCACGGCGGCCCGGCAGGCGTCTTCACCCGATCGTTCATCGGGATGCCCGGTCCGTATCCGATGCCTGTCTTCGCCGAACGGGGATACGCGATGCTGCGCGTGAACCCGCGAGGCAGCAGCGGCTACGGCCGCAAGTTCCGCTACGCGAACTACCAGGACTGGGGCGGCGGCGACTACCGCGACATCATGACCGGCGTCGATCAGGTCATCAGCCAGGGAGTTGCCGATCCCGATCGACTCGGCATCATGGGTTGGAGTTACGGCGGCTACATGACGTCGTGGGTGATCACGCAGACCAAGCGGTTCAAGGCGGCGTCGGTCGGCGCCGGCGTGACGAACCTCATGAGCTTCACCGGAACGGCCGACATTCCAGGCTTCGTCCCCGACTACTTCGGCGGCGAGTACCTGGGAGGTCTTCGACCGCTGGCGATCGCGCTCGGCCATGTTCAACGTGAAAGGGGTGACGACGCCGACGCTGATTCAGCACGGCGAACAGGATTTGCGCGTTCCCATTTCGCAGGGATACGAGCTCTATAACGCGCTGACGCGGCAGGGTGTTGCGACGAAGATGATCGTCTACCCGCGCCAGCTGCACGGCCTTCTGGAGCCGAAGATGATCAAGGATGCGATGGAGCGGAACCTCGAATGGTTCGACCGCTGGATCAAAGGGGGCGGGTCATCCTCCTCAGCCGCTTCGCGGCTTCGAGATCAGGAGTAACTACTCATTTCCTCCCCATTATCCTGTCGAGAGAATCAGACGTCTGATAGATGAGCGCCTCTGGATAATGCGCGTACGGATGAAAATATTCGAACGTGCAGTAGCCACGGTAGCCGGTCGCATCAAGTGCCGTCATCACCGCCGGCCAGTTCGTGCTCCCGTCCAGAAGCGGACGAAACGACTCCAGCGAGTGGTCGGTGCCTTTCTTCGTGAATTCCTTGAAATGCGTATTTCCGATCCGCTTGCCCAGGATGGGAATCCAATGCTCGGGGTGCTGGAAGAGCATGATGTTGCCCGTGTCGAAGTGGATGCGCACATGAGGGCTGGCGAAGCCGTCGACGAAGGCGTTCATCTCCATCGGCGACAGGAGGTAGCCGTTGAAGAAGATGTTCTCGATGTTCATGTAGATTTTCAGCTTCTCCGCCGTCTTCACCAGGCTGCCAATCGCCTCGCGCGCCCGGCGATCGCAAACGTCGTTGGGGACGGGCTCGTGATCGTCGCGCCACGGGATGTGGACGGCGCCCGGCACGACGAGCAGATTCTCGGTCCCGAGGTCGTGCGCCGCCTGCGCCATGCTGCCGGCGAGCTCCAGCCCACGGCCGCGCTTCGTGGCGTCGTTGCTCGTCAACGGAAACGGCCAGAAGAGAAACGAGCACAGTCCGCTGATGGCAATTCCGATGCGCTCCGCGGTTCGACGAATCTCCTGAAACTCCCGCGTGCCTGATTTGGGAGAGAGATCGGACTCGAGGTCGTAGTTCAGCTCGATTCCGTCGAAGCCAGCATCTTTGGCGAGTTGCAGGCACTCGGTCAGCGTCATTTTCTGGGGATAGGGAAACGCCCAGAGATTGATCGACTTCTTCATGTCGTATCGCTTACGCGCTGGCGCTGGCTGGGGCGTCGCATCCACGTCGGTCGCAGCAAGGGCTCCCGGCGTGAAGAGGGCGGCGCCGGCGAGGATGGCCGATCCAATCGCCGACCGGCGCGAGATCGGGCCGAACGGACCGTTGCCGAGGTCATCAGGCGACATAGATGCTCCTGTCTCAGTACGACGGGAGCATAAACCGGCGCTCGGCGTTCGGCGTTCGAAAATGCCTGTCCCGAGCCCCGAGCCCCGAGCCCCGAGGCCCCAGCCCCGAGCCCCCGAGCCCCGAGCCCGCTCGAGCCCCGAGCTCGCCGGCCCCGAGCTCCCGAGCCCCGAGCCCCCGTCTTTGATCTATCCTCTGTGTGGTCCCCTGCGAACGACGGACCCCGGAGGCCCCATGTGGAAGCGCGTCGGCGGCGTTGGCATCTGTATCTGGGCCGCTGTAGTGTTTGCCGCGTCGAACCACGCGCAACAGCCCCCTAAGCCCGCCACCGTCGATTTCGTTCGCGACGTCCAGCCGATTTTGCGGCAGCACTGCCATGAGTGCCACGGCCCGAAGCAGCAGAAGAACGGCTTCCGCCTGGACCGTCGCCGCGACGCAATGCGCGGTGGTACGCAGACCGTGATTGGGCCCGGCAACGGCAACGGCAGCAAGCTCTATCAGCGGCTGATTGGCGGCCGGTTCGGCCGGCAGATGCCGCCCGATGGTCCGATTCCACGGTCGCAGGTCGCAACCATCAAAGCCTGGATCGACGGAGGCGCCGTGTGGCCCGACTCGGTCGCTGGTGACGAACCCCTCCCGCCGCCGGATCCGGGCGCCTCGAAATTGATGAATGCGCTGCGTATGGGGGATCACAGCAGCGTCACGACACTCCTGGCTGCTGACCCGCGTGCGGTGAAAATGAAGGGCATCGACGGCGCCACCCCCTTGATGTACGCCGTGCTCTACGGCGATCTCGCGACGGTGCGAATGCTGCTCGACGCTGGCGCCGATCCGAACCTGGCCGACCATGCCGGTGCGACGGCGTTGATCTGGGCCGTCGACGATCTCGAGAAGACCAGACTGCTCCTCGAGCGAGGCGCCAGGATCAACGTTCGATCCGGAGACGGACGGACGCCGCTGATGCTGGCCGCGGCCCGCCACGGCGCCGCACCGATCGTTCGTTTGCTGCTCGACCGTGGTGCGAATGCCCTGGCAAAGGGTCCCGGCCGCGCTGGTGAAACCACGGCCGTGCAGCTGTCGTACCGCTCGGGGGACGAGTCCGTCATCCGCCTGCTCCAGAACTGGGCCGCCGAGGCGAAAGCCATCAACCTGGTGACCCTGGACTTTGCGGTGAGCGCCGAGTGCGACGGTTGTGCCACCTCGGTCTTGAAGCAGCTGGATCCGGCGTCGATCGCAGAACTCCTTGATGTTCACGCTGCCGCCGGGCGACGCCGGGCAATGGGGGAAGCGTCTCCTCGACGCCGGCGCGGATCCGAACATGAAGGATGCCGAGGGACGCACGGCGTTGATGCTGGCCGCGGCATCCGACGATTTTCCGGAGGATGTGGTGCAGGCGCTGATCTCACGCGGTGCCGACGTGAATGCGAAGAGCCCTGCCGGCGAGACCGCCCTCAGCATTGCCAAGCTTCGTGGTGACACGCGGATTGTGAGGCTGTTGACTCGAGCCGGTGCCCAGGACGCGGGTCCGCGCGAGGCCGCACCAACGAACTTCTCGCCCGCGCCGTCGCCCCGGGTGGCGGTGGAGCGCAGCCTGCCGCTGCTGCAGCAGACCGATGTCACGTTCTTGAAGAAGTCGGGCTGCGTGTCCTGCCACCACAACTCGCTCACGGCGATGAGCGTCGCCGCGGCACGCGTCAGCGGGTTGAAGGTGAACGAAACCGTGGCCCGCCAGCAGGCGGTGGAAACCGCTGCGTATCTCGATCGCTGGCGCGACCGCGCGCTGCAAGGCATCTCCGTCGGTGGCGCTTCGGCGACGATCGGCTACATCCTGGTGGGGTTGGGCGCCGAGCGATATCCGGCCGATCTGTCGACGGACGCCATGGCGCGATTCGTACTGAGTCAGCAGACTCACGAGCGGCGCGTGGCGGCTCATGTCGCATCGGCCGCCGATGGAATCGAGCGTGATCCAGATCACGGCGACGTCGATGCGTGCCCTGCAGCTCTATGCACCGGCCAGCCGCCGCAACGACTATCAGCCGGCGATCGATCGCGCGGCGGCGTGGATTGCGCAGGCCGCGCCGGTCAACACGGAAGATCACGTGTTCCAGTTGCTCGGTCTTTACTGGAGCGGGGTACCAACCAACGTGATTCGGGACCGCGCCCAGGGCCTGCTCGCGCGGCAGCGCGATGATGGCGGATGGGCGCAGCTCGTGACGCTCGAGAGCGACGCCTACGCGACCGGGCAGGCGCTGGTGGCACTCGTGCAAAGCGGCGCCATTCAGGTGACGGATTCAGCCTACACTCGCGGCGTCCAGTTCCTCTTGAAGACGCAATTTGCCGACGGCTCGTGGTTCGTCCGCACCCGTGCCCTGCCCATCCAGCCTCACTTCGAGAGCGGATTCCCGTTCGGCCGCCACCAGTTCATTTCCGCCGCGGGTACCAACTGGGCCACGGCGGCGCTCGCGCTCGGATTGCGAAGCGGGACGTAGCGTCAACTCTCGATCTCCTACCGGCGATCGGCTTCGAGCCGGTCCGGAATAGGGTTGGAGATCGGGAGTTGATCCCTTCACGGTTAGAATTTCCTTCAATGAGATTCAGATCTTCGCGATCGCTGAATGCGCTTGTCCTGGCGGCGCTGCTGATGGCCGCGCTTCAGGCGCAGCCTGCCGATCCTGCGCCGACCCTCCACGCGCAGATCGATCGCATCTTCAAGGAAAAAGCCTACGCTGCACCGCAGTTCGGTCCGGCCCGCTGGCTCCCGGACGGAAGTGCCTACGCGATCGTCGAAAAGCCTGCCGGAAGGCGCTGGTTCCGAGATCGCTCGGTATGACGCGGTTACCGGCGCCCGGACAGTTCTCATCGGCGGGTCCAAGCTGGCACCCGCCGGAAAGCCACCGATCGAGATCGAGGACTACACCTGGTCGTCGGATGGGCGGCGCATCCTTCTCTTTACCAACACGCAAAAAGTCTGGCGCGACAACACGCGCGGCGATTACTGGGTGCTCGACGTGTCGACGGGCGCGCTCAAGAAGCTGGGCGGCAAGCTCGAACCGGCGAGAAAGTCAGCTGACGAGCAAACGGATTCGGGTCTCATGTTCGCGAAGTTCTCACCGGATGGCTCGCGAGTCGCCTACGTGCGTGCGAACGACATCTACGTCGAGCGTGTTGACGACGGTAAGATTACGCAGATCACCCGCGACGGTTCCGAGACAACGATCAATGGCACTTCCGACTGGGTCTACGAAGAAGAGCTCTCAGTCCGCGACTGTTTCCGTTGGAGCCCCGACGGCGAGCGCATTGCCTATTGGCAATTCGATACGACTGGCGTCGGCATTTTCTCGCTGATCGACGACACCTCGACGCTGTATCCGAAGATCACGCGCATTCCATACCCGAAAGTGGGGACGACCAACTCCGCAGTCCGCATCGGCGTCGTCGACGCGGCTGGCGGGAAGACCCGCTGGATGCAGACGCCGGGCGATCCTCGCGACACTTACCTTGCCAGTCTGGAATGGGTCGATGCGCGTACCGTGGCGATGCAGCAATTGAATCGCCTGCAGAATCGCAATGACTTTCTACTCGCCGATGTTCGAAGCGGCGCTGTCTCACGACTGTTTCGCGACGAGTCAAAGGCGTGGCTCGAAGTCATGGAGAACATTCTCTGGATTGACAAAGGCCAGGCCTTTCTCTGGATCAGCGAGCGCGACGGCTGGCGTCACGTCTACCGCGTGCCGCGTCCGCCGGCGTCCGCGCAATCAGGAAGTAATGGTGAGTCGGCAAGCGCCGATCAACAGCCCAAGCTCATTACCCGGTTCGATGCCGACGTGACGGACGTCGTCGGAATCGATGCCGAGGAGCGCTCGCTCTACTTTCGCGCGTCGCCGTCGAATGCGACACAGCGCTATCTCTATCGCGCGCCGCTCGACGGCACCGGGTTGCCTGTGCGCGTCACACCCGCCGACCAGCCCGGCACGCACGACTACGACCTGGCGCCAGGCGGCCGCTACGCCTTCCACACGTCGTCACGTTTCGACGTGGCTCCTCGCGTGGAAGTTGTCGAGTTGCCGACACATCGTTCAGTCCGCGCCCTGACCGACACTTCGACGCTCAGCGCGAAGCTCGAACCCGATCCTCAAGTGCCTGTGGAATTTCTGACCGTGGATATCGGTGACGGTGTCGTCCTGGACGGCTGGATGCTGAAGCCGTCGTCCTTCGATCCATCGCACAGATACCCCGTACTCGTCTACGTCTACGGAGAGCCGGCGGGGCAGACTGTGGTCGACGAATGGTGGGACGAGCTGCGGCTGTTCCAACGCGCGCTCGCTGAAGCCGGCTACGTGGTCGTCAGTTTCGACAATCGTGGCACGCCGGCACCGAAAGGTGCGGCGTGGCGGCAGGTCGTGTATGGGTCAGTCGGTGACCTGTCGTCGAAGGAACAGGCTGCCGCCATCCGTGCCCTCACTGCGCGGCACGCCTTCATCGACAGCTCCCGCATCGGCATCTGGGGCTGGAGCGGTGGGGGCACGAACACCCTGAATGCCATGTTTCGCTTTCCGGATGTTTACAAGGTTGGAGTCGCCGTTGCGCCAGTACCCGATCAACGACTCTACGACACCATCTATCAGGAAAGGTACATGGGACTGCCGAAAGACAATGGGGACGGCTACCGCCGCGGTTCGGCGATCAACTTCGCCGAAGGATTGAAAGGCAGGTTGCTGATCGTTCACGGTTCCGGCGACGACAATGTGCACTACCAGGGCACGGAGCGGCTGGTGAATCGCCTCGTCGAGCTCGGTAAACCGTTCGACCTGATGGTCTACCCGAACCGGACGCACACGATCACCGAGGGTCCGGGCACGTCAGCGCACATTTATCAGCTCATCGCCAGGTATCTGGTCGAACACCTCTAGTCGCTTCACGCTTCCTGTTTTTCGCTTCGCCGCTAGTGTTCCGGCAGCACGCACGAGGGAAACCTGGCCAGTGCGGCGTTGCCCGTGTAGCCCAGTTCCTCCAGGAGGCCGGTGCGGGAGGTGTAGTACCCGTCCGCTGTGAGGTTCTTGACGAGAAGGAAGAACCTGGCGGGCATGGCAGGGTCGCCTTCGGGCCCGACAGGTGGGGTGGAGGAAGAACGCACCGGGTAATCCCTGTCGGTGATCGCCACGTCAGTACACCGTTTTCCCCTGCCTGCCCTGAGCAAGCGATCCATCGCGCGAGTCGAAGGGCGCATCGGTTCGAAATTGCCTGCGCTCGGTCGCCCGCCGCTGGCGATCGATCTCGTCGCTGAGCGGTTGCAGGATGGCGATGTGATCGACTTCACCGAGAGCCTGGAACTCGCGTGAGAACCGCGCCTTCGCCTGCTGTTCCAGCCATGCCAGCCCTGCACGGATCAGCGGTTGATGCTCCTTGTTCAGTGAGACGACACGATCGATGTACTCCGGCACGCCGGCCTGGGTTGCGCCTGGCGTCTCGGTGGCCGGGATGATCACGTCGGTGAGTTTCGACAGCGTGGCGTACTCGGCCGGGGTGAAGAACGCGGGCGCGTACGGTTGACCCGCAGGGGTCTGCGCCAGCGTCGTGTGCACGTGTTGGCCGTAGAGCTCATCGCCGGCAAACGGAAAGGCACACGTCGCGCCGATGGCGCCGAGCATCTTCAGAGCCTGTCGCCGCGTCTCCGTCACAGGTCACCCCGTTTCATCCGTCCGGCAATGTGCTCGGCGGCGCGCACGGCGAGCGCCATGATCGTGTGGGTCGGATTCTTCTCTGACGCCGACGGGAAGACGCTCCCATCCACGACGTAGAGATTCGGTACGTCGTGCGTCCGGCAGTCGGCGTTGACGATCGACGACCGCGGGTCGGTGCCCATGCGGCAGCCTCCCAGTTCGTGGTTGGGCGCGGGGCCGTCGGGTACGGAGAGCAGCTCTGCGCCCGCTTTCTCGAGGATCGCGAGGCTCCAGCGCACCATGTCGTTGAAGAGCGCTTCCTCGTTCTTGCCCCACCGCAGGTGGCGGCGCGCCAGCGGCAAACCGAACGTGTCGGTTCGTTCGGGATCGAGATCGACGTACGACTGCGCGTTCGGAAGCATCTCGCCATATGGCGTGAACTGCATGAACGCCGGATAGGCTGCCTTGACCGCCGCCTTGTAGCCACGGCCGAATCCGCCGACGTTCTTCGCCCATCCCGCGAAGCGTCGGTTCTGATAGTTCACCTGCGCGCCAAAACTGCGGGCGTAGTTTCTCTTCTTCTTGTGCATGAACGACGGAAGGTAGGCATGGTCGAGAAACCCCTCGTCGTTGGTCGGCTTCTTACCCCGCAGACCCTCGAGCACGCACTCGATCCCGCCCGTGAAGTGAGGAATGAAGTGTCGGCCAAGCTGTCCGCTGGAGTTCGCCAGCCCCGTCGGATATCGCTTGGACTTCGACATCATCAGGAGCGCGATGCTCTGGACGCACGCGCACGCCACCACCACCGCACGCCCACGGACTTCACCTTCTTTCTGGTGTACGCGGTGCAGGTAGCGGACACCGGTCGCGCGGTTTTCGTCCGACACGAGGACCTCGCGGACGATGCAGTCGTGAAAGACCGTAACGAGCCCGGTCTTCTCGGCCGGGGCGATGTGGACGTCTGCCGAGTTGTACTTTGCCACGACATCACATCCGGCCATGCAGTTGCCGCAAAAATGACATGCCGGACGTGTGTTGGTCGGGACCG
This sequence comes from uncultured Acidobacteriota bacterium, assembly GCA_963804245.1. Classification (GTDB taxonomy): domain Bacteria; phylum Acidobacteriota; class Vicinamibacteria; order Vicinamibacterales; family 2-12-FULL-66-21; genus CAWDPQ01. The sequence goes on along the minus strand of CAWDPQ010000005.1, from coordinate 15,919 downwards.
TGAGCGTGGCTTTCCGGACATGAATCAGGTTCGCACCGAGCGATTGCGCGGCGCGCTTCAGAATCTCGTCGCTGCACTTCAGCGGGACCGGCGGCAGAAACACGCCGTCCGGCAGATCCTCGAGACCGTCGAGGTTTCCACACAGCCCGACTTCGCGCTCGATCGTGTCGTAGTACGGTGCGATGTCCTTGTAGTCGATGGGCCAGTCTTCGCCGGCTCCTTCGAACGTGCGTCCCTTGAAGTCCCGTTGACTGAACCGCAGCGCGACCGCATTCCACAGCATCGTCTTGCCGCCGACGCCGCGACTGCGTTCCGAGTCGAACCCTGCCTTTCCCGGCCGCATCGTCGGGATCTGCCGTGTGGGGAAGTCGAAAGGGAGTGCGTGCGTGTTGAAATCCGTGCGGGTATTGATGCGCGGACCGCCCTCCACGATCGCCACGCGCACGCCGCGTCGCGCGAGGTGCGAGGCCAGAGTGCCTCCCGACGCGCCGGAGCCGACGATGACGACGTCGAAGGTGTCGGGCTGCATGCGGATTCCTGAGACTCTACTACGCCGGGGCTACAATGAACCTCGCCTATATGCCCCTTTCTGTCGGATCTCATCTCGGTTCGTCAGATCCTCGGCTCGCTTCAGGCGGCATGGGCGCCTGCGGCCCGCGCGGAGCGCACAAAGGCGCGGAGCGCGAGCGCGTGGGGGTGGGGCCCCACGCGTATTGAAAGAAGTTGGCCCCGAGCCCATGCCGCTCAGCACAGGAACACGACTCGGCTCTTATGAAATTCTCGCCGCCATCGGCGCCGGCGGCATGGGGGAGGTCTATCGTGCGCGCGATACGAAGCTCGGACGGACTGTTGCGATCAAGGTAATCCTCGACCAGTTTGCCTCGGACGAAGAACGGGTCGGGCGATTCCAGCGCGAGGCGAAGATGCTGGCGGCGCTCAACCATCCGCGGATCGCATCCCTGTTCGGCATGGAGTGCGTCGACGGTCAGCACTTCCTGGTCATGGAGCTGATCGAGGGGGAGACGCTGGCCGATCGGCTGCGGCGCGGGCCGATGCCCGTCGAGGAAACGCTGACCATTGCCATCCAGATCGCCGAGGCGCTCGAGGCGGCGCACGAAAAAGGCGTCGTCCACCGCGACCTGAAGCCGGCGAACGTGAAGATCGCGCCGGACGGCCAGGTGAAGGTGCTCGACTTCGGCCTGGCGAAGGTGATGGAGAACGAGACCGCATCCGGCAGCGGCGCCAACTCTCCGACGCTGAGCATGATGGCGACGCAAGCCGGGCTGATTCTCGGGACGGCCGCGTACATGTCCCCGGAACAGGCGAAGGGATTTCCGGCGGATCATCGCAGCGACGTGTTCTCGTTCGGCACGGTGCTCTTCGAGATGTTGACGGGGCGCCAGCCGTTCCCAGGTGACACAGCGCCCGACGTGCTCGCGTCGGTGCTCGTGCGTGATCCGAATCTCGAGTCACTTCCGCCGAATCTCCACCCGCGTTTGCGCGATCTCCTGCGCCGCTGTTTGGAGAAAGCTCCGAAGCGGCGCTGGCAGGCGATCGGCGATGTGCGCGCCGAGATCGAAGCAGTCGCCGCCGATCCGTACGGCAGGTCTGCAATCGTCCAGATCAGCGCGCCCGCGCCGCCGCTGTGGCGGCGTGCTATTCCGATTGTGACCACTGCCGTCGTTGCCGGCGGGCTCACTGGCTGGGGCGTGTGGACTGCGACACGATCGACGCCGCCGCCGGTCTCGCGATTCACGCTGCCACTGCCGGAAGGGCAACAGTTCACGAACGCCGGCCGTCAGGTGATCGCCATCTCGCCGGATGGGACGCGGTTCGCGTACGCGGCCAACCAGCAGCTGTACCTCCGTGCGATGTCGGAGCTGCAGGCCCGCCCCATCTCCGGCGCCGAAGGTAGCGGCGGTGTCTTGAATCCCACCTTCTCGCCAGACGGGCGATCCTTGGCGTTCTGGTCGGCCACCGATGAAACGATCAAGACAATTGCTGCTACCGGAGGCGCACCGGTCACCATTTGCCGGGCCGACCGCCCGCACGGCGTGCGCTGGGCCGCGGACGGCATCCTGGTGGGCCAGGGCGGCAACGGGATTCTGAGGGTGTCGCCGAGCGGTGGGAAGCCGGAGCAGATCGTCAGCGTCAAGACCGGCGAGCTCGCGTACGGTCCTGAACTGCTGCCGGACGGAGAAACCCTACTGTTTACGCTGGCGCTACGGACAGCCGAGGAAAAGTGGGACAGCGCGCAGGTCGTTGCGCAGTCTCTGAAGACGGGCGTTCGCCGCGTCATCGTCGACGGCGGAAGTGACGCCAGGTATCTGCCCACTGGACACCTTGTGTATGCGAAGGGGGGCCTGTTGTTCGCGGCGCCATTCGACGCCAGACGATTGTCGCTCAGCGGCAGCCGCGTTCCCGTCGTGGAAGGCATCAGGCGATCGGACGGCGCCCAGACAGGGGTGGCCCACTTCGGCGTTTCCGATACCGGCTCGCTCGTATACATTCCCGGTTCCACTTCCGGTTTGTCCTCGCACAACCAGCTCGCTTTCAGCGACCGGGCCGGGACCATTGAACAACTGAAGATCCCTGCCGGCGCATACCAGGGGCCACGCATCTCCCCCGACGGGAAGCGCGTCGCGCTGGGCATCGAGGACGAAACCGGGGCGAACATCTGGATCCACGATCTCTCGGACGAGAGCTCGATGCGGCAACTGACATTCGGAGGGCGGAATCGATTTCCAGTCTGGACGCCGGATGGTCAGCGGGTCGCGTTCCAGTCCGATCGCGAGAAAGACCCGGCAATTTTCTGGCAACGCGCGGATGGGACCGACACAGCGCAGCGTCTCACGAGACCGGACCCGGGCGATTCGCACATCCCTGAGTCGTGGTCGCGAAGCGGGGACCGATTCCTTTTCAGCACCCTGACGAACGCGGGCTATACCCTGTGGTCCTTCTCGGTTCCCGACGGGAAGGCGGAACAGTACGGCGATTTGCGGTCCGCCTTTCCACTGAGTGCCGCGTTTTCTCCCGATGGTCGATGGGTTGCGTATCAGCTGTTCAGCCCGCGCGATAACGGAGTTTTCGTCGAACCGTTTCCAAGGACGGGCGCCAAGTCTCGGATCGCGCCAAGGGGCATTGGCCCGGTGTGGGCGCCGGACGGCAAAGAGCTCTTTTATACGACTGCCGCGTCTCTTTTCAGGGTGACTATCAAGACGGGACGAGGATTCGACTTCAGCAGTGCCGCGTCGATTCCCAGACCGTTCGAGAACTTCGGCCCCACTGTCGCCAGGGTCTACGACATGATGCCCGACGGGCAACGGTTGATTGGAATTGTCACTTCCGGTCAGCGTCAGGGTGATGCGTTGACCCAGATCAATGTGGTCCTCAACTGGTTCGAAGAGCTGAAACAGCAGGTCCCTCTCAAGAAATAGCGCGGCATACTAGGAAATGGCCTCGTTGTCGGTCCTCGACCTGGCGCCCATCGTCCAGGGAGGCGATGCCGCGATGGCGCTCCGCAACTCGCTGAGCCTGGCGCAGCACGCCGAACGTCTAGGGTTTCGCCGCTACTGGATTGCCGAACATCACAACATGCCGGGCATTGCCAGCGCTGCGACGGCAGTGGTGATCGCACACGTCGCGGCGGGCACCACGACGATCCGGGTCGGCGCCGGTGGGATCATGCTCCCGAATCATGCGCCGCTCGTCGTCGCCGAGCAGTTCGGCACGCTCGAATCACTGTTTCCAGGCCGGATCGACCTCGGCCTCGGCCGCGCGCCGGGCACCGATCCCAACACCGCGCGCGCGCTTCGCCGCACGCTGGCCAGCAATCCGGAAGCGTTCCCATCGGACGTCATCGAGCTGATGTCGTACTTCCATCCGCAAGACGGACAGACGGTGAGGGCCGTGCCGGGCGGCGGGCTCGACGTGCCCATCTACATCCTGGGCTCGAGCCTGTTCGGTGCGCAGGTGGCGGCCGCATTCGGCCTGCCCTTCGCCTTCGCCTCGCACTTTGCCGCGTCGCTGATGTTGCCTGCCGTCGAGCTCTATCGCACGACATTCCGTCCCTCGAAGACCCTCGACAAGCCGCATCTCATCCTTGGCGTGAACGTCGTTGCCGCCGCCACCGACGATGAGGCGCGGTTTCTGGCGACGTCTGGACGTCAGGCATTCGCCAGCCTGCGACAGGGGAGGCCGATAGCGCTTCCACCACCGAGCAGGGAATTCGAGAAAGACATCGTGCCGGTGGACTGGATTCGTCTCGAGGAAGCGACGGCGATTTCGTTCGTCGGCTCGGCAGACACGATCGAGTCAGGGCTGCGCACGTTCATGTCCCGCCTGGCGCCCGACGAAATCATCATCGTGTCGCACATCTATGACCACGCGGCACGCATACGCTCGTACGAGATCGTCGCGGAAGTTGGTGCGCAGATCTGAGGGCCGACGGCGAATGCGACGCTTACCTGGGTCCATGCCTCACGCGCAACACGCTCTGAGTGTCGCTCGTGCGCTCGGGAAACTGGCGGTCGCGGCAGCCGTTGTGTCCGCGTGTGCCGTATCGAGCGAACCGAGGCTCGTCTCCGTGCCGCACCCTGATCTCCGCCCGGCGTCGCGCCTCGATCAAATTGCTGACTACCGCACGGCGGCCGCGACGGTGGCCTCGATCGCCGAGCGTGAGCTGGGGTTCTCGTCGTTTCCGATTACCTTTCGCTTCTATCCGAATACCGAGGCGTTCGAGAGGGTGCTGCTCGAGGTCGGTTACGACGCAGCGCTCGCGCGGAGCACCGCGAACACGATGGTGGCGGTTGGTGGGCACCGCGGTGTGCTGCTGAACGATGCACGCCTGATCGTCGCTGCCCTGGGGTGAACGCGTCGCCTTGCTCGCGCATGAGCTGGGTCATACGCTGCAGTACCAGCTCGGAGGTGGCCGGCGTGGCACCTCCGACCAATGGCTACGCGAGGGTTTCGCCGAGTGGCTGTCGATCCGTGTGCTCGCGCGGCTCGAACGGAGCGTGTCGCTGACGGCGATCCGTCGCGCGCGACAGAGCGAGTTGCGAGCGGCCGGCCGATCGAAACTGCCGCGGCTTTCCGAGCTCGTGACGTTCCCGCAGTGGGTGAACGCCGGCAAAAGTCATAGCGCAACGATGTATCCGATGGCGTTCCTCGCCGCGGATTTCCTGCTCGAGCGTCACGGTATTCCCGCCGTGCTCGGTTACTTCAAGCGTTTTGCCACATCTGAGGATCGCACCGGAAACTTCCGGGCGGCGTTTGGCGAGGAGATTGAGGACTTCGAGGCGGCCCTGATCGACAGAGTGTGGCAGAGATGATCGCAGCTTGACCGTGTCCGAGCCGAACGCGGTACGATGCGCGGATGAAACTGCGCGGAGCGGTCGTCGGCTGCGGCATGATTTCCGAGTTCCACCTCCGCGGCTGGCAGCGGATCCCTGAAGTCGAGATTGTGGCGCTCGTCGACCCGGTGCGAAGTCGCGCCGAAGAACGTCGCGCGCAGTTCGCCCCGCTTGCCCGATGTCCATGAGACATTGGACAGTCTGTTCGCCAATGTCGCGCCAGGGCAAGCCGAGGCGTCCCTTGATTTCGTCGACATCGTGACGCCGCCCTGGTTGCACCGCGAGCATTGTCTCCGAGCCGCGCAGGCCGGGAGTGCACATCATCTGTCAGAAGCCGCTCTGCGACCGGCTGGAGGACGCGCGGGCGCTCGTGAGTGAGTTGCGCGACTATCACCGCCTCTTTCTCGTCCACGAGAACCATCCATATCGGCCCTGGTTTCGCGACATGCTCCAGCGACACCGAGCGGGGTTCTTCGGTCCGCTCCGCTTTCTCCATCTGACGCAACACGACGCACATGAGCCTCCTGAACTGTTCAAGGCAGAAGCGGAACGCGGCGTCCTGCTCGAATACGGCGTGCACCTCGTGGACATGGTCCGCGCGCTTCTCGGTGAGCCCGATCGGGTGTCAGCGCGCCTCCAGCGCATCAACCCGCGCGTGCGCGGAGACAGCCTGGCGCACGTCGTCTTCGGCTATCGGGATACGACCGCAGTCCTCGACATCTCGTGGAAGGCGCACGGGCTAGCGCAGGGCAGTGTGCTGCTCGTCGGCGATGCAGGAGAGGCATTTTTCGAGGGGCGGATGACGCGCGGCGATGTCTCCCGATACCGCGTGGCTTCAGGCAATACCGTCGTGCTCGATGAGCAGCGGTCGCCCACGGTGGACTACGTCGACGCGTTTTTCCTGCTCCAGCGGGAGTTCGCCGATGGCATGCTTGGCGGCCAGGCACCCGTGCAGCAGGCGGAGAACAACCTGAAGACGCTCACCGCGACTTTCGCCGCTTATCAAGCGGCGGCCGATGATGCCCCTCTCCTTCTTGCTCCGTAAACGACGGCGAGCATATGGCGACGCCGGCCGGGTCGGTGGCCTCTTTGACTGTGCCGAGCGTCGGACCTATACTCCCGACCCTCTATAGACAACGGAGGTGTCCATGAAGCGCAGCGTCGTGTTTGGCGTCTTGACCTGCGTGCTCGTAACCGCGATGGCTGTCAGAATGCACGGCCAGCAAGGTCCCGGCGGCAAGGGGAACGGAGCCGCAGATGGCACTGAAGGTAACAGCAAGATTCAGATCGGGTTCAGGATCGCGCCCGTGCCGCTCAATCTCGAAGGCAAGAATCCTGCGCTCGTCGGTCTCGGCAGCTACATCGTGAATGCACAAGGCGACTGCGCGGGATGCCACAGCAACCCGCAGTACGCACCCGGAGGCGACCCTCACTTCGGTGAGCCGGAGCTCACCGATCCCGCGGGTCACTTGCGCGGCGGGCTTCTGTTGTTCGGCCCGGACATCGTGCCGCGCAACCTCACGCCGAATGCGGCCGGGCGGCCCGGGGGTCTCACCCTCGACCAGTTCCTCGAGGTGTTCAGCATCGGCACGGATTTCGACAACGCCCCGCCGGTAGTGCCCGGGCCACACAGCTCGGACCTGCTGCAGGTCATGCCCTGGCCGGTCTTCAGCAAGATGACCGACCATGAGAAGCGCGCGATCTACGAGTATCTGCGGGCGATTCCCTGCCTTCCGGCCGGCTCCGCCCGGTGTTCGTAGCGACAGGACGCACGTGGATGCCCGGGCCTACTGATTCGGCTAAAACACTCTCCTAGCTCGCCGCGGTAGGCAGCGAAACGACCGAACGAATTTGCAACGATCTCCCGCCCCAGGTGTGCCTGTGCGGATTCGGGCCCGGCGGCAAGAGCCGCCGAGCCCGATCACGGGCGAGTACTGGAAGCCAGCAGCTGGTCGCTCGGAGCCTACTTAATCAACATCGCCGCCCAGTTCTGCACGAAAACGCCTCGCGGCGCGACCTACTGAACCGCGGAAGGCACTCCACATGCACTGCCGCTGGTCGATCCGCCGCTGGGCCCATCTGTAAGGGCCGACAGCGCGGCGGATCGTCGAATCACTAACGAAAATGTGTTTTCGGACACACTTCTAGATGCCACCTGAACGCTCCGGAGGATCTGCGATGAGAATCTTTGTACTTGGACTCGCACTCGGTCTGACGGTCGCGTGTGGCGCTTCGGGGCTCGAGTCGATGGCCATCGGCACGGAATTACTGGGCAAAGGGATGAAGGCGGCAAAAGAGGCAAACGAATTCATGGGACGTGACCGGCCCCAGGCTGCCGTTGTCGTCATGAATCGACACCTCAAAGAGATCGACGAGGCCATCCAGACGATCAAGAACGATCCCGTGATCACCGATCGCGACAAGGCCCGCGTCCTCGTCGAACTGCAGAGGTACCGGAGTGCACATCAGCAAGACCTGGAGAAGTTCCGAGCCTACGCGCAGATGCATTCGGAGCTCAGCGAGCGCTAGTCGCGCAACGGCTACCTTTGCTCCCTCTTTCGTTCGCCCGCGACCTCCTGCTCCTTGAGGCGGCGTGCCTCGGCGAACTCCTGCGCCGCGGCCTCGGTTTGTCCGGCCCGTTGATAAGCCTGACCGAGGAGGAACCGCCACGCTGAGTTGCGTGGTTCCGCAGCTGTTGCGGCCTTGAGGTGCCGGACCGCGCCCTGGGGGTTCCCCTGTTTCAACAGTATGCGTCCGAGAAGGCCCCGAGACTCCGCGAGGTCTCCTTCGATCTCCACTGCCTGTTCGGCGTGACGTCGTGCGTCGAGGAGGCGATCGTCCTGTTCGTCCATCCACGCCAGGTAGATATGAGCCGCGGCATCGCGGTCGGAGCGGGTGAGCGCGTCGGCGAACGCCAGCCGCGCGCCGTCGCGATCACCAAGCGCCAGACGGCTGACCCCCATGTTGACTGACAGCTGAGGCAAGCTGGCGTTCGACGCGGCGGCCGCTTCGAATGCGTCCAGCGCCTTCCGATGCTGATCGTCGCGCTGCAACACGAGTCCTTGAAGCTGGTGCCACAACGGTTGGCCGTCCGGTGTCTTTGACAGTCGTTCGGCGATCGCCTCGGCGCGCGGATCCTCACGCCGCGAATACGCGCGTCCAAGCGCGAACAGGACCGCGGGCTCTTCGGGTCCGGCCTGAGCACTGCTTTCCAGGTGAGGAATCGCCTCTGCATCGCGGCCGAGTTCAACGAGCACCAGACCGAGCAGCTGCCGTGCCTGCAACAGCGATGGTTCGGCGGTATGAACTGCCTGGAACGCTTCGGCAGCGGCGCGCAATGCGCCGGCGCGGTAATGCGCGAGCCCCAGATTCAGTCGCGCCGCCGTGAGCTGGGGGTTGATGGCCAGCGCGCGCTCATAGGACAGGACCGCGTCTTTGTACTGTCCGAGCCTCGTCAGGATGGCGCCGAGATTCGCGTGGGCCTCGGCAAACTGGGGATTGATCTCGATGGCGCGCCGGTACGCCTCGGCCGCGCGTTCCAGGTCTCCACGCTCGTGTGCAGCCGCGCCTTCGCGAAATGCCACCGTAGCCGATGGCTCCTGCGCCGCTGAACCCGCGACGATTCCAACCGCAAGCACAAGGATCCGCACGAGCGGCCGCGCGCGGTGCTGAGATTGCGTATTCACGGCGACTGCGATCGTCCCTGCCCCTTCGTCAATGTCACTATGCGATCAACGCCGGCGACGGTAAAGGCCTCGCGACTGTCATCCGGCCACCGTACCACGACGCGATCCACGCGGTTGGTATCGCCCAGGCCAAAGTGCGTCCGAAAATCGGATTGCGAGCAATAGCTGTCGCCGCTGACGACATTTCGTCGCCACCGCCGTGCTTCCGCTTCGACTGCGACGGCCGCGCCAATCGCGTCGCGCGGCCCCCGTGCGTCGCCGACGAGTGCTACTGACAGCCAATGGCCTGCTGTTGCCACGTTTCTCAACAGCGTCGGGCCGTCATCATGATTGTTGATGACCACGTCAACGCGGCCGTCGTGGTCGAGGTCGCCGAAAGCCGCGCCGCGCGCCGATCGGACAACCGCAAGACCGGATCCCGTGGCGGCTGCAACCTCCTCGAACTGTTTGCCCTCGCGGTTGCGAAACAGCAGCGGGCGCTGCGCCCAGGTCATGCCCCAGTCGAAGCGATCGACCTGTGGATAGACGTGCCCGTTGGCCACGAACAGGTCGAGCCAGCCGTCGTTGTCAAAATCGAGGAATCCAGTACCCCATCCGAGAAACGGCAGCGACGGCGTCCGCAGGCGGAGTCTCCCTGTTACGTCCTCGAACATTCCGTCGCCCAGGTTGCGACGCAGCGTGTTGGAGTCGTCTGAAAAGTTGGTGATGAAGGTGTCGACGCGGCCGTCGTTGTCGTAATCGCCGAGCGCCAATCCCATGCCCGCCTGCTCGCGCCCTTCTTCGTTCAATGCGAAGCCGGCTGAGAAGCCGACCTCTTCGAACGTTCCCTTGCCCATGTTCCGATACAGATAGTTGGGCGTCGAGTCATTGACCACCAGCAGATCGAGGTCGCCATCGTCGTCCACATCAACCCACGCCGCTGCGAACCCGTAGTAGCCAGCAGCGTCGCCTACACCTGCGCGCGCAGTTACATCGACGAATCGATTCCCTTCGTTGCGGAACAACCGATCCGGCGCTCCTGCTAGGCCGCGCGGCCCACACATCACCCGCTCGCCTCGATAGGTGCACGGCGTGAGAGGGCCCACGGCGCGTTCAGGATCAGTGTCCACGTAACCCGCCACGAACAAGTCGAGTCGGCCATCCTTGTCGTAGTCGCCAAAGCTGGCGCCGGTAGACCATCCTCCTGCATCGACCTGCATGCGCTCGGCAATGTCTGTAAACGTACCGTCGCGGTTATTGCGATACAGACGGTTCTTTCCGTAGTTCGTGACGTACAGATCCGTCCAGCCGTCGTTGTCAATATCGCCTGCCGCGACACCGAAGCCCCATCGTTCATTGGCGACGCCAGCGCGATCGGTGATGTCCGTGAATTTGAGATTGCGATCGTTGCGGAAGAGTGCCGCACGCGGCGCCGGCTCGGTGCCCTGCATCGCTCCGCGGGTCGAGCCGTTCACCAGATAGACATCGAGCCACCCGTCGTTGTTGATATCGACGAGGGCGACGCCGCCGGACGGCGTCTCGAGAATCTGCGTCTTCTCTCGGGAACCCGATCGATGCCGGAATGTCTCGAGGCCCGACCCCGCTGTGCGGTCCTCGAAGATCACGGGGGCACCGTCAACGAAACCGCCGGCCGTGATCGGCCGCGCGCGGCTGTCTTTGATCGGTGCGAATACGCCCGCCGTGCTCGAACCGCCGGCCGGCGGAGTGGTCGGTCTCTGGGCTGCCTGGCTCACGCCAAGGACGGTGCCCAAGACCAGCGCGGCAATGAGACAGCCGTAAGGCAAGGGGCCTAGAAATAGACCTTCAATCCCGCCTGGATCTGGCGCGGATCGCGGAAGCTCGTCACCTGCCCGAGCATGCCTTGCGTCGCGGCGGTGACCGCCTGGCCGGCGTTGGGCACGTTGACGCCTGTACTGATGCCGTTGAACTGCGCGTGGTTGAACGTGTTGAACGTCTCGAGCCGGAACTGGATCATCACGCGGCTGCCCACCCGTGTGTTCTTGAATAGCGATACGTCCCACTGATTGATGCCCGGGCCGCGCAGGAATCCTTTCGGTGTCGATCCGAGCGTGCCGTCAGCGGGGCGTCCGAACGCGAGCGGGTTGAACCACTGCTGGCGCGTCTGCTTATCGGGATACAGATCGCCGCCGAGGTAGTCCGCGCGCACACCGGCGCCCGTCGTCCCGGGGTTGCCGTTCGACGTGATCGTGAGCGGCTGCCCGCTCCAGAACCGGCTGATGCCTGCGATCTGCCAGCCATCGAGCACGACCCTGCCGACCGCATTGTTGAACCATTTCGTTCCTGCGTTTGGCAGCTGGTAGACGTAATCGATCGTGACCTGGTGGCGTCGGTCCAGTCCCGAGGGCCCCCACTCGCGATCGAGATCGAACGAATAGCCGATGGCATTGTTGTCGGCGTCCACGTGGTCCAGGGCCTTCGACAGCGTGTAGCCGACATTGGCCGTGAAATTCTGTCCGAAGCGCCGCGTGAGGCGCGCCTGAAGTCCGTGATACTCGCTCTCCGCTCCGAACTCGATCACGTTGACATTCGTGTACCCGAGGTACGGCCGCACGGCGTCCGGCGTGTTGTTCGGCGGGGGATTGGTAATCGTGTAGCCGAGGGGGAGCTGATTGAGGTTGCGGATGTAGGCGAAGTCGACGCCCCGGTTGCCGACATAGGCCGCGTCGATCGCGAACCTCCAGGGCAACTGACGCTGCACGCCGACGTACCACGAGTAGATTTTGGGCGGGTGGCCGTCGCCATTCACCCCCACCGCCGTGACGGGGAAGCGCACGCCGGCGTTGACGAGCGCCGGAGAAATCTGGTCGACGTTGCCGCCGAAGAGACGCGGGGTATAGCTGAGCGGCGGGTTACCCAGACCGTCGAAGTTCAGGTTGTTCTGTCGATACCGCTCGTGGAAAATGCCAAAACCACCGCGCATGGCCGTCTGCCCGTTACCCGTCACATCCCACGCGAACCCCACGCGCGGTGCGAGGTTGATCTTGCCGTCGATCGCTCCCTTCGGCAGCCCCGATGAGTTCTCTTCGACCATGCCGTTGACAAAATTGCCGCTGCCGGGAACGATGCTGCCGCGAAGCACGCCCGTCCCGGTGAAGATCGTGACGGCCTGCGACGGGTCGTACGCGTCGGGCACGAAGTAGTTCTGCAGGAATTGCCCGGTCGAGTACGTCGGCCCGAGGTAGGCGACGCGCAGGCCGTAATCCAGGGTCATCCGGGACGTCGGGCGCCAGGTATCTTGTAAGTACCCCTCTAGGCCCGCGTAGCGGAAGTCCGCGTAGTAGATCCCGTCCGACTGCTGGTAGGTCTGGTAATTTCCGAGCAGCAGGTTGGCGAGCCCGTAGTTCGTTTCGTTGGTGATGAGCGCGTTCGGCGTGAAATTGACCGTGCCCATGTTCCACGATGGCTGCTGCGCCTTGAACGCCATGTTGAAGAACACGCCCATCTTGTAGGTGTGCTGTCCCTGCTGCCACGTGAGGTTGTCCGTGATCGCAATCTCGGGTGCCTCGGAGCGCCAAGTCAGTGGAAATGGCTGAAAGTCGCACCCTGTGCCGCAGGTGAAATTCGGAAACTTGTTGGCGATGTTCACCGGCCCGCCGTGATTGCCCGTCGGGTAAAGGTCGCCGATCCTGAACCCGAGCCGATCGCGATCGTAGGCGTCGAGGGACACCCCGTCATCTATGTCCACGACCTGATCGAGGTTGGTGATGCCGACGATCATCTCGTTGGTGATCTTTGGCGACACGACGTTGTAAAGGTTGAACGAGTAGCTCTGTCCGGGCTTTTCCCGGAACATCGGGATCACGGGGAACGTCTGCGTGGAGAAGATCCCGCGCGGGTTGGCTTCGCGCTGGGCATCGGTCACCGCGCGAAAGAACATGTTCGTGCTCGCCGACATCTGGTAATCGACCCGGACTACCTCTTGATCCTTCTTGAAGTTGTAGAGCACGCTGGTCGGCACACGGAGGAATTCGGGGGAATTGCCCGGCACCGGCCGGGCACCCGACATGTCCGCTTGGCCGTAAAACTGCCGCAGCACGTTCAGAAAGGCCTGCGCGTTTCGGTTCCACTCTGATTGGGGAACCGTATTGTTCTCGTATGGCACGCCCCCGGTAATGGCGTTGGCGGCGTTGCGAGTGATTGTGCCCGGCCTGAACACCGTGCCAACGTTGAACGTCGTGCCCGCGATGTTCACGGGTGAGCCGTCGGCGTTGAAGCGCAGCAAACGCCGGAAGTCGCCGGTCAGCAGGTCGGGATGGAAGACGTCGAGGAACGGATCGCCCAGCGGCCGTTCGGCGCGCGTCGACTCGTGATTGAAAAAAAAGAACAGTTTCTTGTTCGATCCAGTCGATAACCCTGGCACCGGGATCCAGCCGCCGATGTTGCCGCCCCACTGGTCGTAGTCGAGCGGCGCCTTCGCGCCGTTCGGCGAATTGTGCGGGGCGGCGTCCCACTTGCCGTCTCGCCGGAATCCGTACAACGTGCCGCGAAACTGCTTGCCGCCGCTGCGCGTCGTCGAGGTGATCAGCACGCCGGCGTTACGTCCGAACTCCGCGTTGAACGCCGAGTTCTGCAGCTTGAATTCGCCGACGGCGTCGAGACTCAACTGGGTGTACTGGCCATCGTTCGCGCCCGTGTCGGTATTCGGCGTGCCGTCGAGTACGACGTTGTTCATGCTCTGGCGCAGGCCATTGACCATGAAGCCTTCAGGTACTGTTGAACGCGAGGCGAAACCCCGTGTCGTTGGTGGCCACGCCGGGCAGCGTCTTGAGCAGCGAGGTGAAATCGCGACCGTTCAGGCTGAGCTCGCGAATCTGCGTGTCCGAAATCGTGTAGGACTTTTGACTGGTTCCAATTTCGATGGTCGGCGTTCCCACGCTGACCTCGACCGTTTCCGTCAAGCCACCGACCGACAGCTTCACGTCGCGCAGATCCAGCACCTGACCCGGGTCCAGCACCAGTCCGCGCTGCTCGAGGGGCTTGAACCCCGAGAGCTCCGCGCGCACAGTGTAGCGTCCACGCAGCAGCGACGAGAGGGTGAAGAACCCGTCCGCACCCGACGTGGTCTGGCGGGCGATGACGCCCTTCTCCTCATCGAGCGCCGACACTTCGACGCCGGGAATGGCGCCCCCCTGATCGTCAACGAGCCGGCCTTGGATCTGAGCGCTCTGCGCCCACGCGGTGGCCGCGATCAGCCAGGTTGTAGCGAAGATTCGACCGAGAAGTCCAAGACGTCGCATCGATGCCTCCCGTACGAGGCGGGTGCGGCGTGGCCGCCGCGTCCGCGAGAGTGATCGGTTGCTCGCGTGTCCTGAGGTGGCGGGGTTCTGATGAGCTCAGAAACTCGTCGCACGCCACGTCACTGCCACACACCTGAGGACGACAAGGAAGTATCTCCGGCGGTGGCAACCGGCTTGTACAACGGCGGCTCCACGCTGTCAAGGACTCGGTTGAATCCGATTGAGGCGCGATCGCGCTGTCCATCGATCGCGGCGCCCGGGAGGCGCCGCAAGTTCTCCCTCGCCGTCGCGCGTGGTCGACGTGTAACGGCGAGAAGTTAATCAGGCTATAATAGCCATATGAAACGCGCCAGTATATCCGAAGCAAAGAATCGTCTCAGCGCGCTGCTGGACCGGGTTCGCCAGGGCGGCACCGTGGTGATCGAGGATCGCGGGGTACCGGTCGCCCGGCTTGAATCAATTACGGCGGCCACTCTTGACCCCGAAGGTCGTGTGGCCCGGCTGGAGCGTCAGGGGCTGCTGCGGCGTCCGGCGAAGGCTGCGCCGAAGCGGCTTCTGGCCACGCGTCCGCCCGGCACGCGCAAGGGGCGAAAGGCGAGCGACGTCGTCCTCGAGGAACGGCGCGAGGGGCGATGAGGTTCTGGGACAGTTCCGCGCTCGTGCCGTTGTGCGTCGACGAGCCAGCGACGGACGCGGCTCTGGCACTTCTGACAGAGGACCCGCAGGTCGCCGTCTGGTGGATGACCTCCGTCGAGTGTGCTTCAGCGCTCGCGCGGCTCGAGCGCGAAGGAGCGCTTGCTTCGGACGACGCGACGGAGGCGTTTCAACGACTCGATCAACTCGCAGGGTCCTGGTTCGAAGTCGAGCCGCACGACGAAATCCGGGAAGTCGCTCGCCGCCTGCTCCGCGTCCACGCCCTGCGCGCTGCCGACGCGCTGCAACTTGCTGCCGCTTACGTCGTCTCCGAGCGGCGGCCCCCCACGCTGGAAGTCGTGACGCTCGACGATCGTGTCCGTCAGGCGGGGCTGAAGGAAGGTTACGTCCTGAGGCGGATGAAGCGGTCGTAGGATCAGTAGTCGACTGCCGCCGCGCTCACACTGCTGGCCCGCAGCAGTCGATCCAAGAACGGCCACACGTTCTCCGCAATGCGTTGGGCGCCGGCGACATTCGGATGGATTCCATCCGACCCGTTCATTGCCGGGACGAGAGCTACCCCACGCAGCAGAAATGGAACCAACGGGATGCCGTACCGCTGCGCGACATCCGGAAATATCTGATGAAAGGCGAGCACGTAGTCGAATCCTCGCGTCGGAATCGTCTCCATCCCGCAGAGCAGCACCGAGATGTTGCGCGGCCTCGCCGCTTCAACAATGCTCGAGAGATTTCGCTGAACATCCCTCGGATCGATTCCGGCGAGACCATCGTTGGCCCCCAGCGCCACGACGAGTACGCCGACGTCCGCGGCCAGGAGTGACTGAACGCGGCGAACGCCCCCGGCCGTTGTATCCCCGCTTATTCCGGCGTTCGTGACGGTCCATCGGAGCGCGTCGCGTTCGATCATCTTCTGCAAGTGTGCGGGAAAGGCCTGGACTACCGACGGCGAGACAGAGAGGCTGTCTCCCAG
>CAWDPQ010000004.1:0-110848 GCA_963804245.1 uncultured Acidobacteriota bacterium | reverse complement strand
GAACGGCAACGGGAACGGCAACGGAAACCACGGTGGAGCGCCGCCCGTCCCTGAAATCGCCCTGGCCTCCGGTGCAAGTGCGCTCGCACTGCTCGCGTGCGGCCTGCTCGTGCTCCGAGGTCGTCGCGACTGAACGAGTGACCGTGTCGAACGCGTCATTTGCGTGGCGCGTTCGAACGCCACCCGCTAACCTTTCCAATCCTAGAGGTCGATCGGTGGCATCAGCGCCGATCCATCAACGCTCATCGTCGGTGGACCGGATTTCCAGGTGAGGATCTCGCGCGAGTGTTCCGGCTACGAGGGTCTCGGGTTGATCCTGGTGTTCACGACCGCCTGGCTCTGGTTCCACCGCGCGGACTGGCGATTTCCACAGGCGCTCGTGCTGATTCCTGTCGGGCTGGCGACGATCTGGATTTTCAACTGCCTTCGCATCGCCGCGCTCCTGCTCAGTGGAACTGCCGGCGCGCCCGCCATCGCGCTGGGGGCTTCCACTCTCAAGCCGGCTGGCTCGGTTTCAACGTCGTCGCGCTCGGTATCTGTGTGCTGGCGCGGCGAGTGCCCTGGCTGACGGCCGTGGCGAGAGATTTCTCTCACCATCGAATCCTGGAAGCGAATCCGACCGCAATCTACTTGTTTCCGTTCCTGGCCATTCTCGCGAGCTCGATGATCTCGCAACTGGCGGCTTCGAATGGCTGTACCCGATCCGAGTGGTCGCCGTCGCGGCGGCTCTTGTGTATTTCGGTCGCTCCTATCGGATGTTGGATTGGCGCTTTGGGTGGAGCTCGATCGCGTCTGGTGATCGTATTTGCAGTCTGGATTGGCTAGGAGTCGCTGGTGATGGCCGCCCACGCGACGACGAATGCGCTTATCGCTGCGTGGGTACTCATCAGCGGCGAGTGGCATTTGTGGTAAGGCGACAAACGGTCCAGCCGCCATGCTACGATTCCCACATGATGAAAATCATGTTCGTCTGTGCGATCGCAGGCTTGGCCACGGCGCTCACGTCTGCCCAGGATCAGAGCCCTCCGCCGCAGGTACCGGCGGATCTGCACGTCGGCGATCCCGCGCCGGCGTTTTCGCTGCCAGGCTCCGACGGTAAGATCCACAAGCTCTCGGACTACAAAGGCAAGACCGTCGTGCTGGCGTGGTTCCCAAAGGCCTTCACCGGAGGGTGAACGGCGGAATGCAAGTCGCTCCGTGCGAGCGGCGACATCCTCAAAACCTACGACATCGTCTATTTCATGGCGAGCGTCGACGATCCCGACACCAACAAACGGTTCGCCACCGAGCACGAAGCCGACTTCCCGATCCTCGCCGATCCCTCCAAGGATACGGCGAAGGTGTACGGCGTCATCCGCCTCGATCGTCCGCCCGATCAACAGTTCGCAGCGAGATGGACGTTCTATATCGGCGGCGACGGGAAGATCCTCGCGATTGACAAAGCGCCGACGACGGCCACGGCGGGCGAGGTGATGGTGAAGAAGCTGGACGAGCTCGGAATCAAGAAAAAGAAATAGGCAGCGTATTGGCGGCATGCATTCCTGGACCTCGGATCGCGTCGCAGCGCTCGCGCCGGATTCAGCGTCGGCGGCAGCAGGCCAGTCGCTCGCCAACGTCCGGAAGTGGTCGGCGCTCGGGCGAAGCGACCGCGCAATCTGGGGACTGTGTCAGGGATCGGGCAGGCAGCCCGTACCAGGCGCGAGTGGATCTCGCAGAGCCCGCCTTCAAATGCAGTTGCCCGAGTCGGAAATTCCCGTGCAAGCATGGCCTCGGTCTGCTTTTCCTGTTCGCAAAAAATGCCGAGGCCTTTCCAGTTGGCAGACGAGCCAGACTGGGTCGCGGACTGGATGGCCGAGCGCGCGGCCAGGGCAACGAGGAAGACCGAACAGGTAAAGACCGCAGTCGAGAAACCTGTCGATCTCGAGTCGCAGGCCAGGCGCGCGGCACAGCGCGAGGCGCGGGTTCGGGACGGCGTCGCCGGCTGCCGTGTATGGCTCGACGATCTGGTGCGACGGGGGCTGGCGGCAGCACAGAGCGATCCCGCCGCCGACTGGGAACGTGCCGCGAACCGCCTCGTCGACGCGCAAGCTCCAGGCCTCGCGTCGTTCATCCGGCGCATTCCGATGATGATGGCGTCGGGCCCTGGCTGGGATACGCGCACGGTCGATCTGCTCGGCAGACTGTACTTGCTCCTGCGCGCGGCGGAACGGCTCGACGAATTGCCCGCGGATCTCGCTGTTGATGTCCGGACGGCGCTCGGTTGGACGCAAGCCCGTGAAGATGCGCTGGCCTCGACTGGCGTCGCCGATCGCTGGACGGCCGTTGGCCAGGTGATAGAGGAAGAGGAACGCTTCCGCGCCGTGCGCACGTGGCTCGTCGGACGGGACACCGGGCGCCGCGCGCTGATCCTGGAGTTCGCGGCAGGCTCGCAGCCGCTCGATCGATCCCTCGTTGCCGGATCGTCCTTCGATGGCGAGCTCGCGTTCTATCCAAGCCGCCAGCCACTTCGCGCGCTGCTGAAGTCACGATCCGAAACCTTACCGATCGACCCCAGCCTTGCGCACGTAGCCGACGCGACGATCGAATCCGGACTGCTGAAATATGCCGAGGCCCTCGCGTCCAATCCCTGGACGTTCCGCTGGCCCGTGGTGCTCGCCGGCGCGCGGCCGGTGCTCGATGGCAGTCGTTGGTTTCTCGTCGACGCACAGGACCATGGCCTGCCACTGCGACCCGCGTTTGCCAGGAGTCTCCAGTTGTGGCGTCTGGTTTCGGCGCGTGCCGGATCGCCAATGACCGTCGTCGTCGAATGGGATGGCATCTCTGCCCTGCCGATCAGCGCATTCAGTGAACCTTCGCAGGAGTACGTCGACCTGACGGCGAGGTGGGCCGCTTGAGCGGCATGCCATCACCGCAGGAACGCCTTCGGGCGCTGAGCGCGGCCGCCACGATTGGCACCGATCGATTCGGTGGCGATGACGGTTCAGCAGAGACGCTCCTCAGGGATGCCGCCACGCTCGGAGTTCAGGCCCGCGCCGGGTGGCGTCCACGGATTCATACCGTCCGGCTGCCAGACTGTCCCAGCGACGATCGGCCGACTGCACCCACAGCGGCGATCGCCACGCTGGTCAGGCTTCTCGGCGATCTCGACGCCGGGCTGATCGAGGAATGGGCCCAGCTCGCGCGTTCGCACGGCGTCGTCGTGGACGGTGCGACTGCCCCGCTGCTGCTCGACTGGTGGGTGCGGCAGCCGCGCCGCTCCGAGTCGATCTTTGCCGCGCTTGGCCATCGCGGTGAGTGGCTCGCCACGCTGAACGCCGACTGGCAGAAGCACGTCGCAACGCCCGAGATTCCCGCCGATGCAGACCTCGTCTGGCAGACAGGCAAGAGTGCGGAGCGGCTCGCGATCCTCACGTCCGTTCGCCGGCGCGATCCGGCCCGAGCGCTCGCGCTCGTGGAATCGAGCTGGCAGGCTGACGCCGCCAGCGACCGCCAGCGGTTTCTCGAAGCGCTGATCGAGAACCGCTCGATGGCCGACGAGCCTTTCCTCGAGGCGGCGCTCGACGACCGAAGCAAGATCGTGCGCCGGCAGGCTGCCGCCGTTCTCGCCCTCATTCCAGGATCCCGCCTGCGCCGGCGGCTGTCCGAAGTGGCGAAAACGATGATCACGGTCCGTACGCCGCGCGGGGCCCCGATCGGTCACACACGCCGCCAGATCGTGCTCGTGCCTCCGGAATCGTTTATCGAAGAATGGGAGCGCGACGGAATCGAGCAGCGGCCTCCGGAGGGCATCGGTCCCAGAGCCTGGTGGATGCGGCAGATTCTGGCGCTTGCCGATCTCGCCGTGTGGGCCGAACGCACGGAACTGAGCCCTGAGCTGATCCTCGAGTCCCTGAAGGGCGACGATTATTTTGGCGATGCGATGCAGGCACTCGTCACCGCCGCCAGTTCGGCAGACGATCCGAGCTGGATCACGGCCCTGGTTCGCTGGTTCCTCGGCCAGACACCCACCGACCTTGCGGCGATAGCCACGCTCCTCGAGGCGCTGGCAGCCGATCGCCGCGAGCCTCTGTCGCTCGAGGTGGCCGCGAAGGCGCCTCTGACTTCTGTCGACAGGTGGACGGTCCTCACTTCGTTCGATCGCCCGTGGTCGAGTGCGTTCTCCGCAGAAGCGATGAAGATTCTGAGCAGAGACGTTTCGAAAGATGCGAAGGATGCCTGGCGTCTGTCTCGAGCGATTGAGGCGGCATCGAGGAGAATTTCGCCGGACGCTGTCGAGGCTTTCGAGCACGCGGTCGTGCACGTGTTCGAGGGAGAGCCTGTCGAAGGGGCGATCAGAAGCATCGAACGCGCACGGCTTCGCGCCGACATGCACAAGGAGTTCACGTCTTGACCAAGACCGAGGCTTTGCGCCAGCCGGCCGAACAGGAGTTTGCATCCGAGCTCACCGCGGTGGCTCGCGCCGACACTCGTGAACGGCCGCCGCACTGGCTGCTCTCACCGTGGGCGGTCGTCACCTACGTGATGGGCGGCACGCTCGAAGATGGCACGATCATCTCGCCGAAGTACGTCGGCAATCGGCGTCTCATCGAAATCGCCGTGGCGACGCTTGCCACTGATCGCGCGCTGCTCATCCTCGGTGTTCCTGGCACCGCCAAGAGCTGGGTGAGCGAGCACATTTCGGCAGCCATCAGCGGCGATTCAACACTGCTCGTGCAAGGGACGGCCGGCACGCCGGAAGAAGCCATCCGCTACGGGTGGAACTACGCGCTCCTCCTCGCCAAGGGGCCATCCCTCGACGCCGTTGTTCCAAGCCCGGTGATGCGCGGAATGACGGGCGGAAAGATCGTCCGCGTCGAGGAGCTGACCCGCATGCCGAGCGACGTCCAGGACACGCTCATCACCATCCTGTCGGAGAAAACATTGCCCGTGCCCGAGCTCAACAGCGAGATCCGCGCGGTCAAGGGCTTCAACATCATCGCCACCGCCAACGATCGCGACAAAGGTGTGAACGAGCTGTCGAGCGCGCTCAAACGTCGCTTCAACACCGTTGTCCTGCCCGTCCCCGAAACGATGGAGGAAGAGGTCGACATCGTCCAGCGCCGCGTCGTTCAACTCGGCCGATCGCTCGAGCTGCCCGCCGAGACGCCCGCCATCGAGGAAATCCACCGCGTCGTCACCGTCTTCCGCGAGCTTCGCGAAGGAAAGACGGCGGATGGAAAGAGCAAGCTCAAACAGCCGTCGAGCACGTTGAGTACGGCGGAAGCCATCAGCGTCATCACCAGCGGTATCGCTCTCGCCGCTCACTTCGGAGGCGGAACACTGCAGGCCTCCGATGTCGCCAGCGCCATGCTCGGCGCGATCGTCAAGGATCCGGTCCAGGACCGGATCGTGATGCAGGAGTATCTGGAAACCGTCGTCAAGGAACGGGACGGTTGGAAGGACCTGTACCGCGCCTGCAAGGAAGTTCTGTGATCTGATGGCCGGCACGTTGTCCGTACTCGGCATCCGTCATCACGGGCCGGGGTCCGCGCGCGTACTCGTCCGCGCACTGGAGAAGCTCCAGCCGACGATCGTTCTCGTCGAAGGCCCGCCCGATGCGGCGGACGTGCTGGCGTTTGCGGCCCACGCAGACATGACGCCGCCAGTGGCCCTGCTGGTCTACGAAGCGGATGCCCCAAGCAGCGCGGTCTACTATCCGTTCGCGACGTTCTCGCCGGAGTGGCAGGCGCTGCGTTGGGCGCTCGACAAGGATGTTCCTGCTCGCTTCATCGATCTCCCGCAGTCGCTGAGACAACCCGACGTTCGGTCGCCGGGCACAGTCCGCGAAGGCGAATCCCCGCGCGATCCTCTCGAGTCACTGGCTCTTGCGGCAGGGTTCGCCGACGGCGAGGCGTGGTGGGGCCGTCTCATCGAAGAGCGCCACGCGGATGACGATCCGCTTGGACTCTTCGACGCCATCCAGGCGGCGATCGCGTCGGCGCGCGAGGAGCTCAGCGACACACCCCGAGATGCGGAGGAGCCCGCGCGCGAAGCGCACATGCGGAAGAGCATCCGTGCTGCGTTCAAAGAAGGATTCGAGCGTATCGCGGTTGTCTGTGGGGCGTGGCACACACCTGCCCTCTCCGCAGATGCGCTGAAGCGGTACCCGGCGAAACGAGACGACGAGATCCTGAAACAGCTGGTCAAGCGCAAGACTTCAGCCACCTGGATTCCGTGGACCTACGATCGTCTCTGCTTCGACTCCGGTTACGGCGCCGGCGTAGCCAGCCCGGGGTGGTACGACCATCTCTGGATGCATCGCGCACAGCTCTCGGAACGTTGGATGATTCGGGTTGCGCGGCTTCTTCGCGACGAGGACATCGATGCCTCTCCCGCCAACGTGATCGAGTCGGTGCGTCTTGCGGACACTCTGGCGGCCATTCGCGGCCGCCATAACGCCGGGCTCGACGAGCTCGGCGAAGCCACGCTGTCGGTTCTCTGCCATGGCAATCCGACGCCGGTGCGCCTCATCCAGAGAAAACTGATCGTCGGCCAGCGCCTCGGCCAGGTCCCCGACGCCGTTCCGATGGTCCCGCTGCAGCGTGATCTTTCAGGCCTGCAGAAGTCCCTCAGACTGAAGGTGTCGGCCGACGAGACGATCCTCGACCTCGATCAGCGAAAGGAAACCGACCTCGCGCGCAGCCACCTGCTCCATCGCCTGCGCCTCCTCGGCGTCGAGTGGGGCGAGCTGCAGGACGATCAGCGGCAGCGAGCCAGCACGTTTCACGAAATCTGGAAGCTTCAATGGCGACCGGAATTTGCTGTCAAGGTCATCGAGGCGGCGCAATGGGGTAATACGGTTGCCGTCGCGGCTGCGGCCTCGGTGACGCATCGTGCCGCAACAGCCAGCGATTTGACCGAGCTGCCCGCACTTCTGGACGACGTAATCCTGGCGGACCTCGCTGGAACGGTTGAACGGTTACTCGCTCGCATTCAGTCGATGTCGGCGGTTGCGACTGATCTCGGCCATCTGATGACGGCTTTGCCGCCGCTGGCGCGCGTGCTGCGCTACGGCAACGTCCGCAGGACCGACGCCGCCCTGGTCGAGCCCGTCGTCGGCAGCCTGCTCGCTCGAATCTCGGCGGGCCTGCTGCCCGCGTGTACTTCTCTGGATGACGACGCAGCGGATGTGATGCGGCAGCGGATCGATCAGGTGCAAGGCGCACTCGTTACGCTCAATCGGCCCGACCTGCTGACGGTGTGGAAAGAAGCATTGGAGAAGATTGGAGATGCGGACATCCACGGCCTGGTCGCCGGACGGGCCTGCCGAGTTCTGCTCGACACCGGCGCCACTTCACCGGACGCGGCGGCAGATCGTCTCTCGCTGTCGCTCTCGCACGGCAACGAGCCGGCAAAGGCCTCGGCCTGGCTCGAAGGCTTCCTCGCAGGCTCGGGATTGTTGCTTCTCCACGACGAGCGCCTGCTCGGCATCGTCGATCGCTGGCTGGCAGGGCTGTCGCGCGACACGTTCGAACAGATCTGTCCAATCGCGCGCCGGACGTTCTCGACGTTCGAAAAAGCCGAACGGCGGCAAATCGGCGAGAAGATCAACCGCGCGACATCGTCGGACGCGACGGCAGCTCCGGTCGACGCGGATGACTACGATCCGGTCCGGGGCGCAATGGTCGATCCCATCCTCCGTCTGATCCTTGGCGATCGGCTGATGTGATGACCGTCGATCCGAAAGAGCGCCTGGAGCGCTGGCGCCTCCTGCTCGGCGGAAATGAGGCCGACGGTATCGGTTTCTCGCTGAGCGGACGCACCCTGGCCATGGATAAAGCCATGGCTGCGCTCTATGACGGACCGGGCGAACGCGGCGCAGGCCTGGGCGCATCTGCGCCGAACGCCGCGCGATGGCTGGGCGACATCCGTGAATACTTCCCCAGCTCGGTCGTTCGCGTCATGCAGAAAGACGCGATCGACCGGCTTGGCATGCACAGGCTGCTGCTCGAGCCGGAAATGATGTCGGCGCTGGAACCCGACCTGAACCTCGTGACGACGCTGATGGCTCTGTCGGGAGTCATCCCGCAGCGCGCCAAAGCGACGGCCCGGCAGATCGTGCAGCGTGTCGTTCAGGATCTACAGAGGCGACTAGACGCGCCGATGCGCCAGGCTGTGGTCGGAGCGTTGAAGCGTTCGACACGGAACAGGCGACCGCGCCACCACGAGATCGACTGGAATAGAACACTGCGCGCGAACCTCAAGCACTATCAGCCCGAGTACGGCGTCATCGTGCCCGAGACCCGAATCGGCTTCGGTCGCTCGCGTCATGAGCTGAGGACCATCGTCGTCTGTATCGATCAATCGGGATCGATGGGTCAGTCGGTCGTCTACTCGGGGATCTTCGGCGCCGTTCTGGCCTCGATTCCCGCGCTTCGCACCCACGTCGTCGCATTCGACACGAGCGTGGCGGATCTCACCGACAACATGTCGGATCCGGTCGACGTCCTCATGGGAATCCAGCTCGGAGGAGGAACCGATATCAACCGGGCTCTCGCCTACTGCCAGACTCTCATCACGAGGCCGACGGATACGATTCTGGTGCTCATCACGGATCTTTTCGAAGGCGGAGATCGGGACGAAATGCTCAAGCGCGCAGCCGCGATTGCCGGATCGGGCGTTCGCGTCGTGACGCTGCTCGCCCTTGCCGACAGCGGCGCTCCGGCATTCGACGAGCGAAACGCCGCCGCGCTCGCGGGCATGGGAATTCCCAGCTTCGCCTGTACTCCGGATCGTTTCCCGGATTTGATGGCTGTTGCGATTCAGGGACGCGATCTGGGCCAGTGGGCGGGAGAACAAGGCATGACCGCCAGCCGCCCGAGCAAAGATGTCGGGGAAACGTGACGCGGAATCGACGATGCTCTCACCCACCCACCCGCACGGCAGGTCGTGGCCGCGACGTCGACGCGCGCGTAGACGTCTGGCTCGATGAGCGTTGCTCGGCCGCTGCATTGCCCGGTCCGTCGTGCTCCACGTGCACGTGTCCATAGTGTCCGGGCACTTTCCAGAGCACACGGTAGCCGGCGAGCCGGAAGGCCTCCGAAAGTCCGTCCGGATCCGACGATTGGAAATCGAGCGCCAGGCCTTCGTAGTGCGCCGAGCCCCGGCTGTGCACATGGTCGTTTGCCGACACGAGCCGGACTTCCTTGCCGGTTCGAGTCGCCCAGATATCAGCCAGGTCGAACATCCGCAGTGATTCGCGTGACGTCAGGTTGACCGGTACCCGAAGTCCGCGTATCACTACGGCTTGGCTAAAGGGGGAGCGTGTACCCCTGTGACGCGAGTAGCGAGCGCACGCCGTCGAGTACCTTGCCCTGTTGTTCAACTGCATTTGCCAGACGTGTATTCGCTTCGAGCAAGGCTCCCGTCGTCCGACGATGTTCGGCGATCAGGAACGCGACCGTAGCACTTGCAAGAATCCAGGGCAGAATCGCGTTCTTGAACTCGGTCCAGATATTCATGAGTACCTCCCAGAACACGCGTGGGTACGATCCGCGGAGACAGCGCTAGCGCTGAGCTTCCCACTTGCACAATTGTTCCCAGGGCTGAATACGCGGTCCCGTGATCCTGTACACAATTTTCGTAGCCAAAGCCAGTCAGAATCGCCGGCTGGGAGGGGTCCTGCGAAAATCGCGCCTTGTCCGGGATCACAATTGCACATCTTGGCACTGAACGGCGCCGGACTGCGCTCGCCATCACATACCGGCGCTCCGCCTCGCAATGTTCAAATGGCGGCAAGGCGCGATGCGATCGCCGCCGGCATCCAGTCGGCGTTGATCCCGAAGTCTCCGAGGATCACCTGGGCCGCGTTGTAGCCCGGAAGTCCCGTGATGTTGCCCCCTGGATGACTGCTCGACCCGCACAAATAGAGGTTGTGAATGTGTGTGCGATACGCACCGGCACCGGGGAACGGCCGGTGATAGCCAATCTGATCGCTGGTGAAAGCGCCGACGAGGAGATCGCCACCGCGCATATTGGGCAGGCTTCGCTCGACATCGAGCGGTGAGCGCACGAAGAGGTCGATGACCGCGTCGCGGAGGTTCGGCGCGTATTGCTGCCAGAGATCCAGCATCACGCGACCGTGCGCCTCGCGGGCCTGATCCCAATTTGCCGCATCCCCTTCGAGCCGATATGGCAACTTCTCCCACATGAACGCCGTGTGCTTTCCGTCCGGGGCCTGGCTGGGATCGAACATCGTGGGACATGCACCCCACATGACGGTCGGAGGGATCGTACCGGCCTCGTGATGACGAATGATGTCGAAGAACTGGTCGATGTGGTCGAGACCCACGATGGTCATGAAGGCCTTGGCCAGCTCCGGGTGATTCGCGGCCGCCGCATAACGCGGCGGCTGGTGGAGATTGAGGTGAAGCGCAAACAACGGCGCCAGCACGTTGTACTGAAAACGCTCGGCCTGATCTCGAATCTCTCGCGGCACCACCGACGGTTCCAGCAGGTCGAGGAACGTCTGCTGTGGATTGAGCGACGAGGCGACGAATTGCCGCGCCCGGATCATTTCGCCTTCCCGGGTCTCGATTCCAATCGCCCGGCCGTTCTCGACGATGATGCGCGCCGGCTCGGTCATGAGTCGGATGTCGCTGCCGCTCGCGCGCATGGCGGAGGCCAGTGCGCGGGCGAGCGCCGCACTGCCGCCGCGCGACATCTGCGCCTTGGCCGGGCTCGCGATCAATGCGGCGATATGGTGCCCGAATCCGCGCTGCCGCAGATCCACTTCGCGCAGTCCGTTGAAGAACAACAGGCCGGCCATCACCGTCGGATTCTCGAACTCCCGCTGCACGAATTCGAGCGGCGACAACGCGCTGACCTCGAGCAGGCGGCGGCCCGCCGGCTTTTGCTCGAGAAGTCTCCGCCGCTCGGCTGGCGGCAACGGTGGCGAGCGATTCTCGGGCAGGAGGATGCCGGCCACGATGGGGACGAACTCGTCGTGCCAGCGGCGCAGCGTCTCGGCATCGCGCCGGCTGAACTGCGCGATGGAATCGATCGTACGAGCGATATCCGTCCACCACTCGAGCGCGCGGCCGTCGCGGGTGAGGAGCGCGACGTTGAGTTCCGGCTCGATGTAGTGTGCCCCGTGGCGTTCGAGATCAAGATCTCGGTACCACGGCATCGCGGTGATTGCCCTCTGGAAAAACGCGTGCGTGTTGTGCAGGAAGCCGGGATGACGCGGATCCTCGAGTGTGGCGAGCCCGCCGCCGGGAACTGCCGCCCGATCGACGGCAAGGACCCGGAGGCCGGCCTGGCCGAGATAGCTGGCCAGGATCAGCGCGTTGTGGCCGGCGCCGACGATGATCCCGTCGTAGTCACCCTGGTGCCCT
The DNA here is from genome assembly GCA_963804245.1 of uncultured Acidobacteriota bacterium. GTDB lineage: Bacteria > Acidobacteriota > Vicinamibacteria > Vicinamibacterales > 2-12-FULL-66-21 > CAWDPQ01. The sequence goes on along the minus strand of CAWDPQ010000004.1, from coordinate 99,473 downwards.
GACGAGACGGAGTCATTCGCCAATTTCCAGCTCCCGACCTGCAAAGCATCGGCAACGCTCGGCGGATCGCATGTCAGTTTGTTCGCCGCCGTCTTGAAACCTGACAACGTCGCAACGGTGCGCCCTCCAGCCGGAGCGCGCGAACGTCGAATGGCGGACATGTGGCGATACAACGCTGTAGGCAGCACCTGAATCCACAACAAATTTGTCGAGAGCGCAACCGGTCGAGCTTTCGTTCATTGCCCGATCGGCCTCAATGGCACCTCGATTGCTCAATTGTGGCTACGGGGAGATCGCAACCCGAATCACGTCGCCGATTTCGGCGAACCAACAAAACTCGGCTGATGTTCGACGAGCAACAAAATGACATACAAGGGTGAACTGCTTCCTGAACGACCCACGCATTCAGAAGGTCGAATCCGGCGACAGCCGGTTGCGCGGCTCAACAGACGTCGTGTTCACACGGGATCACGAATTGATCAGACGCTGGGCGGCCGAGCGTCAGGCAGAGCCCGCCACCGGTGAGGCCACGAGCTCGGGACCGGCAACGGTTGACGTGAAAGACGGCGGCGCCGGCATCCGGTTCAATTTTCCTGGCGCGGGCGTCTTCAGGCCGATCAGCTGGGACGAGTGGCTCGCGAATTTCGACCTGCATCAGTGTGCCTTCGTGTTCGACAACGACTCATCGACGGCGCGCAGCAACCGTTACCGCATCGTGAAGGCTGAAGACTGGAAAGATTCTCAGTTCTGACCGCGCGCGGTAATTCGACGCATTGTGCGTGGCGCGAGCCAAAACGATTTCCTCATGACTCCTTCAGCGCGGAGAGTATTGTTCGCACGCTTTGTTCCACGTTCAACTGCCCTGTATCAACCACGAGTCGGTCGCCAGTCCATGCACGGTAATCTCGCTCAACCACTTGTGACCATGTCGGGAGTTGGTGCCCGGGGATATCCGCACGACGGGATTCGACGCGACGGCGATGCTCGACCGCATCCGAGCACACGATCTCCACATCCAGGGCGCGGACCCGAGCGCGATCCGCGACCGATCGCCATTCGCTTCGGGTGAGGGGCCAGGGATTCACGCAATCGGCGAACGACGGTACGGCCGAGTCGCAGGTTGTCCTCGGCGAACGGCGTAGCCGACGCTGTACCCCTCCCCTTCCACCTGGCAGCCCGCGTTCCTCAGGACCTGCTCGATCGAGTCGATTCGCAGGTAGACGGCACCGGTCGCCTGGGCGAGCTCGCGGGCAATCGCTGGTCTTCCCCACGCCCGGCAGGCCGCTCAGCACAACAAGCATGTGGCGAGTCTACGCGAAGGAGGCGGGAGGCTGGTGGCCGATGCTATAGTCCCGCCCACATGCTGGGACTCTTCTATCCCTACGGCATTGTGCTCCAGGCGATCGCCATCTTCCACTTCGTTCGCCGCCGTCCGGATTCGTTCTGGCTGTGGATCATCATCATGGGTGGAGGTCTCGGCGCACTCGTCTACATCTTCGCGGAGGTCGCCCCGGACGTCGGTCTGCTGCGCGGCGCCGTGCAGGTCTTTCCCCGTCGCAAACGCATCAAGTATCTCGAGGCGGCCGTCATCGACAATCCGTCCGTCGGCAATTTCGAGGAGCTCGGCGATTTGTATCTGGACGACGGACAGTCTGCGAAAGCGCGGGAATGTTTCGATCGCGTGATCTCGCCGCGCACGGATTCGGCCGACCCGTTCTACCGCCGCGCGCTCGCGGAAATCGAGCTCGGCGACCGTGCGGCGGCGGCGGACGATCTCGCGAGAGCGGTGGCCATCGATCCCAAGTACGACTACCATCGGGCCGCTGGTCTCCTCGCGCACGTGCTCGGACAGCTTGGCCGGAGCGACGAGGCAACCGCGCGGTTTGCGGAAGTCACACAAGTCTCCACGCTGTCGGAAACCCAAACCAACTATGCCTCCTTTCTCGCCGCGACCGGCAAGACGGCCGAGGCGCGCGAATGGGCGCAGCGGGTCCTGGCCAAAAAGGCGACGATGCCCGCCTACATGCGCCGGCGCGAGCGGCCGTGGTTCCGGAAGGCAGCGGCGCTCCTGAAATCGCTCGAAAACTAAACATCGGACTCGGGCTCGTGGCTCGTGGCTCGAGGTCGCATTTGACCCACGGGTGTGCGCCCGAACACAGAATTTCCTACCTTCACCGACAATTTCGTTCTCAGCGAACCCCAGCGGCACGCCGACTGCAGACTGCGGGATGAGCCCTGAATTCCGGCGGTTTTTTGGCGCGGTTCGCCAGCAGGCCTGCCAGTTTCGTAATCGCCTGTCCGATCTTGATCGGTCTGGCGCCGGGGCGCGCGCAATGATGTGCGTTTTGGAACCTAGGAGGCTCCCATGACCAGTCTGCGACGGTCGATCGGCGTCCTCACACTCGCGCTCGCGGCGGCGACACCGGCATTCGCGCAGGAGCACCCGCCCGCCGGCCGTATCAAGGTGGTCTCGGGTTCGGCGTTCATCGTTCGCGGCAGCGAAACCATCCCGGCACGGCCCGGCGATCCGGTCTTCGCGGCCGATGGTTTGCGAACGGGAGAAGGTGGCAGCGTCGGCGTGACACTCAAGGACGACACCCGGCTCTCACTCGGATCGAACAGCGAAGTGCGCCTCGATCGCTACGTCTATGCGCCGGGCGCCGGCAACATCGGGATGGTGCTGAAGTTCGTGCGTGGCGTCGCGGCCTACGTCTCCGGCCGGATGGCCAAGCTCGCGCCGGACGCCATCCGTCTCGAAACGCCAGCGGCGATTGTCGGCATCCGCGGGACGACTCTGGCGCTCCACGTACAGCCGTAACAAGGGGAGGCCAACACGCGTTACATGCAGCGCGGATTCCGGCTCGCCCTCACCCTGATGCTCGCGGGAGCGGTGGTGAGCGGCTGCGGTCCCAGGCGCGTGTCGGCCCCTCAGCAGCCTCAGTCACCGGCGATGGTGGTTCTCCTCGCCGACCCGGAGTCCGGCAGGACAGGACGAGCGCGGATCACCAACGATCACGGTCGTGTGGAACTGGCGGCCGAACGCCAGTCGACGGTCGTGACCGCCAACGGCGCTCCGGCGCCGGTCACCGTCATGAGCGACGCGGAGGTGGCCCAGGTTTTCGGCAGCGCACTCGCCGCGCTGCCGCCCGCACCGCGACACTTCACGCTCTACTTCGAGTTCGAATCCGACAAGCTGACGGCGGAGTCGGTCGCCCTCGTTCCAGAGATTCTGGAGCCGTCAAAGTGCTCGAAGTGCCTGAGGTCGCCGTCGTCGGGCACACAGATACGATGGGAGCCCGGAAAGCGAACTTCGAGCTCGGACTGAAGCGCGCGACGACCGTCCGCGGTCTGCTCATCGATGCCGGCCTTGCGGAATCCACCATCGAAGTCACGTCGCACGGCGAGGGCGATCTCCTCATCGAAACACGCAATGGCAAGGCTGAACCGCGCAATCGACGTGTCGAGATCGCGGTCAGATAAGGCCCGCGCGTGAGTAGATCGTCACACCCCGGCGCATCGCGCCGCCGATTGGTTTTTCTCTGCGGCATCGTTCCGGTTTTCATCGTCGCCGTTCTCGCACTCTACCGGCCCTCCTTCCTCGCCCGCCTCGATGACTCGGTGTACGACACCGTCCTGCGATCGGCTCGCACTCACCCACCCGGCGGCCGCATCGTCATCGTCGATCTCGACGAGCGCAGCCTGTCGATGCTCGGCCAATGGCCGTGGCCACGCGATCTCGTGGCGCGCCTGATTGCTGGATTGCGCGATCTCGGCGCCTCGACGATCGCGATGGACGTGGTCTTTGCGGAACCCGATCGGTATGCGAGCGGAGGCACGGCCGGCGCGTCGCCTGACCAAACACTGGCCGACACGCTTCGCGCCGGAGACGTCATTCTGGGTTATGGACTCACCTTCGATCCCGGAGGGAACGGCCATGGCGCCTGCGTGTTGCACCCCATTGCGCTCCCCGTTCTCCACCCGAGCGACGAAACCGACGATGCGCCATTCTTCCGCGCCACCGGGTGCGTGTGCAGTCTGCCGATGCTCGCCTCGGCGGCTGGTGCCTCCGGATTCCTGAACGCCGCGCCCGACTCGGATGGCATCCTCCGACGCGTACCGCTGGTCATCGAGCTCAACGGACATGTCTATCCGAGCCTGGCGCTGCGCGCCGTGATGGGCAACATCGGCGCGAAAGAGATCGACCTTCGTGTGGCGAACGTCAACGCGGCCGAATTGACAATCGACGAGCGGCAGGTACCGGTCGATGCCAGGAGCAACCTGCTGTTGCGATTCCGCGGCGAGAAGCGTTCGTTCCCGTACGTCTCGGCTGCCGACGTGCTCAGCGGTGCCGTCCCGCGCGAGGCTCTGCGGGACAAGATCGTGTTCGTCGGGACGACGGCGCTCGGAACACGCGAAGTCGTCGCGACGCCGCTCGATACGCTGTTTGCCGGCGTCGAAGTACAGGCGACGGTCGCCGACAATCTGCTGCAGCAGGATTTTCTCCGGCGATCGCCGGTTGGCACCGTGCTCGACAGCGCGACGGCGCTCGTCCTGGGCATCGGTCTGGCCGTGGTCGTCACCACCGCAGGCGTGACCGCCGGCGTGGCAGCGGCGGCGATCGTGCTCGTCGGTCTGTGGTGGAGCTCGGTATCGCTGCTCTCTTCAGGCGGGCTGTTCATGTCACCGCTTCTGCCAGCGTTGAGCGTTCTCGGCGCTCTCACCGCGATGACGTTCGCGAAGTTCACCGTCGAGCGGCGTCGCGCTGAAACCGCCGGACGCGAGAAGACGACCGCGCAGCGCCTGATGATTCAAACGCTGCTGTCGCTGACCGAAGTCCGCGATGCCGAAACCGGGCGGCACTCGCGTCGGACGCAGCTCTACGCGCGGCTGCTCGCCGAACAGCTCTCGCGGCATCCCGACTTTCGTGAATACCTCACGCCCGATCGAATCGATCTGCTCTCGAGCCTGGCGCCGCTCCACGATATCGGCAAGGTGGGAATTCCCGATCACATCCTGAACAAGCCGGGAGCGCTGACGAGCGACGAGTTGAAGGAAATGCGAAAACATCCGACGCTCGGCCGGGAGGTCATTCTCAAGGCCGAGCAGCGTGTCGACGTCCGAGACGACGCGACGCTGGCGATGGCGAAGGAAATTGTTTACACACACCACGAGCGTTGGGACGGGACGGGCTATCCGCAGGGATTGCGCGGGAGCAACATCCCGATCGCGGGCCGCGTGATGGCAATCGTCGACGTCTACGACGCGGCGGTAGGGCGTTCGCTCTATCGACCGTCGATTTCGCACGAAGACGCCGTGCAGCTCATTACCAGCGGGAAGGGCTCGCACTTCGATCCCGCCGTCGTGGAAGCATTTGTCGCCATCGCACCGGCAATTCGGACTGTCGCCCAAGAAACACTCACGGTCTGAAGGCGCGACAGCGTCCTCAACTGTTCTTGTAAACGTTTCCGCGGGCCACACGGTTGGGCTGTTTGCGCGGGCGAGCATTTCTCGCGCCGGCGGCAGTTGTCTCTCGGTGATGCGTGCGGCGGCAATCGCCGTGCACGCCGACTCACCTGAGACAGCCCGGCCGGCGACGGCCTTCGTCTTGCTGGCGCCCCTGTTCGTTCTGCGACATGGTTGGATATCCGGAATTGGAAAAACGGATCCGCGAACTGGAGGAAAAAGTTCGCACCCTGCAGGAGGAGAACCAGCACCTGCGCCACTCCGCGCGTGCTTTTGGTGATCTTGCGGAGCGGCTGAACGTGTCGCTCGATGCCGAACGTCGCGGGGCCGCAGACCGCCGTCACGTTCCGCGGTGGACCGAAGATCGGCGCCGGTCGGATGCTGAGCGCGGACGATCCTAGCGCCGGCGCCTAATCGTTCGTCGCCTGCAGGCGCCGCTGGAGCGATGACGTGCGGTAGTTCTGTTCGAGATATTCCACGCCATCCGCCGTAATCAACAACCGCGAGCCGTCGTCGCGGATCACCAGCTTCTTCGAATAGAGATACCAGATCGTAAATTCGAGCTGCTCGCGCGGCCGGCCCATCATCGTTTCCAAATCGCCGGCGAACACGGCTGGAGAGGACGGCTCCAGACGGCGGCGCGTGTACAGCACTTCGAGGAGCGTCAACCTGTAGACCTGCTCCATCTCGAAGTCGTTCTCAGCGCGCGTGCCGGTCGAGACGAGCCGCCATCGATCCTGGCGGTGCTGGTGATACAGAACGTCGTATTTCACGCGCTTCTCGGGATCGCTCAGTACGGCATGAGCTTCGTGGATCTCGCGGAAGCGATTCTCGTTTCCCGTTTCGCGGTTGTCGGGGTGGAAGCGCTGCGCGAGCAGCCGGTAGACGCGGTTGATCGTCTCGAGCTCAGCGTTGGCGCTGACCTGCAACACCTCGTAGAAATCGGTTGTGGGCTCCGTCAATCACGCCTCCTGCGGGGAGTGGGTCAGCATTGCACACGTCTGCGCAGGACATGTGTCCCTGGAGGCCTTATCGTCCGCGGACGTCAGGATCGAGAGGGGGTCAGATCTTGTTTTTTGCCCCCGACGCTCACATCAGCGGTGCCTGGTGGTTTCCGCTGCCTTCGAGCTGCTTCAGCCGCGCGTCCGCGTCGCGCAGCCTGCCTCGCAGATCGATCTCGTGCATCACGCAGGCGGCGAGCTCGCGAAGCAGCTGCACCTCGTCGTACGACCACGCGTGCGGCTCGTTGTCGATGACGCAGAACGCCCCGAGAGCAGCGCCAGAGAGCGTGAGCGGCACGCCGGCATAGGCGACAATCTTGAGATCCCGGACGGCGGGGTTCTGCCGATACATGGGATCCTTGCGCGCGTCGGCGATGACCAGCGGTTCCTGCAGCGCCACCGCGTGCTTGCAGAAGGAATGCGTGAGGGGTGTTTCGCGGCGCGTCTGCCACGGCTCGGGCAAACCAATCGCGCTCTTGAAGAATTGCCGGTCCGCATCCACCAGCGAGACGAGCCACCGGCGTCTTGAACAGTCGCGTCGCCAGCCGCGTGAAACGATCGAACGATTCTTCCGGTGGCGAATCGAGCAGGCCCGTGAGCCGCACCGCCTCGAGCCGGTTCAGATTGCGAACGATGGCAAGCAGGTCCGACATCGCCGGACCCGGATTATAGCGCGCGGCTTTTCGGAAAGGGGACTGTCCCCTTTTCCGGGTAACCTTACGCAGCTCTGAGGAGGACGCGTGAGACTGTTCCGGACGCAAACAGGCTGGGCGATTCAAACGGCAGATGGAGCATGGAAATCCTGGGACGGCGCCCGGGGACCCCTCACCTCGCGCGATGACCTGCCTGAACATCTCGAGGCTCGCGTCCGCGAACTGCAGGCGTGCACCGCGCCGTCCGACCAGGATCTCCTCCCACCCATCGAGAATCAGGAGGTATGGGCCGCCGGGGTGACCTACTTTCGCAGCCGCACGGCACGGATGGAAGAATCGAAGGTGGCCACGGGCGGACATTTCTACGACCTCGTCTATACCGCTGACCGCCCTGAGTTGTTCTTCAAGGCGGCCGCGTGGCGCGTTGTCGGCCCCGGTCGACCGGTGCGGATCCGGCGCGACGCGCGCTGGAACGTGCCCGAACCCGAGCTCGCGCTGCTCATTTCACCAAAAGGCCGGATCGTCGGCTATACGGCCGGCAACGACATGAGCTCGCGCGACATCGAAGGTGAGAATCCGCTCTATCTGCCGCAGGCGAAGGTTTACGACGGCGCGTGTGCGCTCGGGCCAGCGATTCTCGTTCAGGCTGCTCAGCCAAAGCCAGCCACCGCCGTCCGCCTGGAAATCCGCCGCGACGGCAAGACAGCGTTCGCGGGCTCCACGACGTTGTCAGAGATCAAACGCGATCTCGCGAGCCTCGTCGAGTTTCTCTACCGCGAGACCAGTTTTCCCGACGGTTGCGTGCTTCTGACCGGGACGGGCGTCGTACCGCCTGATGACTTCACGCTGCGAGTCGGGGACGAGGTCCACATCTCGATAGACGGCATCGGCACGCTGCAGAACACGGTCGAGTCGTAGCTCCCACCGTACGCCCGCAGATCCGCGATGTCACGTCAGCGGTTCACGTCGCGCCTCTTGTAGATCTCGATGGTCGGACCTGGCCGTTTCACCGTGTGAAATCCGTAGAACGGCATGAAGAACGCGTCCTGGAGATCGTAGACAGCGTCGCGCGACCGCCCCGGAGTCGCGTCGATTCGCGACTCCAGCGTGTAGTGCTCGTCAGCCAGACGTCTGAGCGGCCAGGGAACGCCGGAGTACAGACGCAGCGGCGAGATGTGAAACACCAGCCAGTCCGGCGTGCGACCAGCAGGATCCCCGAAAGAGTTCTTCTCCGCGTCGAACGACCAGGCGTGATACCGAATGTCGCGCAGGTCGAGCCGCGAGTACGAACTTCCAGCGTCGTGCAGCGTCGCATCCGGCTCGACATGTTCTTTCAGCCACCGTGACGCGAGAACGCGGCTGTCCGTCCTGGCCAGCAACGCATCGAACCAGATGCAGTTCACCAGAGCAGGTCCGGCAATGAACAGGAACACGACAGCGAGCGTTGCGCGCTCCGGTGTGCCCAGGCGAGAGGCGATCCAAGGGGCGCCGTGCCGCACGGCTAGCGCCGCCGACAGACAGGCGATGGGCACGAGTGGCAGTACATAGCGGAAGAACACGGTCTGGCCGCTGCCAATCGAGACGTAGAACGCAACCGCAAACGCGCCGCTGATGACGGCGGATCGAGGGTAGCGTCGAAAAAACAGCACGATGCCCACCATCGCCGCGACGAACGTCGGAACGCCCAGACCGTACGGCAGCGATCGCCTGAGGTGATAAGACCAGCCGCGTCCCAGATCGAGGCCGTGCCCCAGAGCCAGATGCGTTGTCGTGAACCGGACATCTCGCGAGAACGTCTCGAAATCGAGGATCGAGTAAGGCGTGGCCAGTACAAATCCCACGAGACACGTTCCCGCGAAGACGAGCGACGGGGCCCAGGTCCGGGGCGACAGCATCCGCGCGTGTGGGTGCCTCAACATGACCAGCTGTGCGCCAGCCATCGCCGCCAGAATCGCCGCGGCGCTGTACTTCGTCGATGCCGACAGCCCGCCGACGAGTCCAGCCAGCGCGAACCGCCGCAGTGAAACGTCGCCGGGCGACTCGAACGCACGCTCGACCGCATCGATCAGGATCGCCAGGGATCCGGTGACGAGGAGCGTGGTGAGCACATCGGTCATCGCGAAATGCGAATCGCGCACGTGCAGAATCGCCACCGCGAGCAAGAAGGCGGCGATCAAGCCGGTCGTCTGATCGGCAACACGGCGACCGAGCTTGAACAACACGACGATCGTCAGCGTGCCGCAGAGAGCGACGAAGGCGCGGGCGACCAGGAGATATTCCGTGTAGCTGATCTCGGATTCGACCGGCAGCATCGCTCGAATCCAGATCATGATCCTGAAGATGCCGGCGAACGCGTAGAACGTCAGCGATGGCCAGTGAAAGAACCTCGGGTTGAGGTCGCCCTTCAGGATGTTGACGGACTGGCCGAGCGCGGTCTCTTCGTCAGGTCGGGCGCCGCTGTAAGGCAGGCCGAACCAAATCGGGAACAGCCGCAGTGCAGCACCAACGAGGACGATGGTCGGCAGCCAGAGTTGCGGCGGCCATCTATATTTCACTCACCAATCCCCGCTTTGTCGCCTCATTGTTGCGGACCAGGAGGAGCACCGCCGCCATCGCCAGCAGCGGCACGACGCTCGCGCCGATCAGGATGGGCTCGAATGAATACTGGTCCGCCACCACGCCGGTGGCATAGGTTGCCGCGATGGTCCCGATGCCGGCCGCCGTGCCGCCGAGACCGCTCACCGACGCGACCGACCGTGTGGGATACAAATCCGCCGGCAGATTCAGAATCATCGTCGACAGCGCCGCATAAGAGAAGGTGGCGACGGCAAAGCAGGCGGCAATCCACTGCAAAGACTCGACGTAGATCGCGGGGATCAGCATCAGCATTCCCAGCGCGCCGAAAACCACGACCGCCTTGCGCGCGGCCCCCACACTCCAGCCGCGCTGAATCAGCGCGCTCGAGACACCGCCGCCGAAGAAGTTACCGAGATCGGCAGCCAGGAACGGGACCCAGAACGCGAGCAGGCTCTGCTCCAACTCGAATCCGCGGCTCACGATGTAAATCGCGAACCAGTCGGTGATGAAGAACCACACAGGATCCGTCAGCGCCTTGCCGATGACGATGCCCCACGTCTGCTTCAGCGCGAGCAGCGTTCGATAGCTCAGCGGCGCCGCCGCCCCGGCTTCCCCACCCATCGACGCCGATGCGCGATTCGCGAGAATGTCCTGCCGCTCCGCGTCGGAGATTCGCGGATGCTCTTCGGGCGATCGATACAGCCAGCGAAACACTGGAATCCACAGAAAGCCGAGCGCGCCCGTGACGATGAACGCCGGCCGCCAGCTCCCTGTCGCCTGATAGATGGCTAGGACAATGAACGGCGCGATGGCTGCGCCGATGGACGAACCGCTGTCGAAGAGCGCGACCGCCCATCCACTCTCGCGCCGCGGGAACCACTCCGCAACCGCTTTGGTCGCACCGGGCCAGTTTGCTGACTCTCCCAAGCCGAGCAGGAAGCGGAAGTAGAAGAACTCGCGTAATCCCGAGGCCATCGACGTCAGCATCGCCACCGCCGAATAGAAGGCGACGCTCAGGCTCAGACCCTTGCGGGTACCGACGCGATCGAGGAAGCGCCCGCTTGCCGTCTGTCCGAACGAATAGGCGATGCGGAATGCAATGACAATCAGCGCGAAGTCGGAGTTCGTCCACTCGAAGTCCTTCTTCAGGATGGGCCCGAGCACGCTGAGCGTCTGACGATCGATGTAATTGATGACCGTCGACAGGAACAGCAATGTCGCGATGTACCATCGCAGCGAACGGATCGGTCGGCTCACCGGGGTGCTCTCGGTAAGGAGATCAGAAGATTCGAACAGGGATCAGGTGCTCAGGAGGTATTTTGGTTTTCAAAACAATAATCTCCTTAATCTCCTGATCCCCGGTAAAAACTCTCCTGGCCCGGCTGAAGACTCTCCTGGTCTCGGCAGGTACTACAGTCCGAGGGATTCTAGCGCACGCCCGTTCGGCGCATACCCTTCCATTGACGCCGCGACCCACGCTACACTCCGCCGTCTCCATTCGAGGAACTGCTCATGAAACGAATGCATTGGCTCGTGATGATGTCGTTGCCCGGCCTGCTGCTCGCCGTGGGTTCCCCGCGATCCGCCGTGCAGGCTCAAGAAAAACCCCTCCGGATCATCGCCTTCGGCGCGCATCCAGACGATGCCGAGCTCAAAGCCAGTGGAGTGGCGGCGCTGTGGGCGGCCCAGGGGCACAAGGTGAAGTTCGTGGCGATGACCAACGGCGACGTCGGTCACTTCGAGCAGGCTGGCGGCCCGCTGGCTCGCCGCCGGACGGCGGAAGTGGCCGAATGCGCCCGGATCCTCGGCATCGAATCGGCCGTCATGGACGTCCACGACGGCGAGCTCACGCCGTCGCTCGAGAATCGCCGGGCGGTCGCGCGCCTGATCCGCGATTGGCAGGCGGACATCGTCATGGGCCACCGCCCCTACGATTACCACCCGGACCACCGGTACACGGGCGTGCTGTTGAACGACACGGCCGTCGTCGTCGTGGCGCCATTCTTCGTTCCCGACACCAAGCCGACGGTGAGAAATCCGGTCTACATGCAGTATTCAGATGGCTTCGTTGATCCGAAGCCGTTCGAGCCTTCGATCGTCGTCGGCATCGACGAGACGGCGGACAAGAAGTGGAAGTGCGTGTCTGCCATGCCGTCGCAGTTCGGCGATAAGGATTCCTGGCAGGGCCGGACGCTGGCGAACGTTCCGGCCAACGACAAGGAGCGTGAGTCGTATCTCCTGGACATCGTGAAAAAGCGGAACATGGCGGTCGCCGACCAGTATCGCGCGCAGTTGGTGTCGCTCTACGGCAAGGAGCGCGGACAGGCGGTGAAGTACGCCGAGGCGTTCCAGATCAATCAGTATGGTCGCCAGGCGTCGGCGGACGAACTCAAGAAGATGTTCCCTGTTTCACGGTGAATCCGTCGCGAGTGGGGATGCGTTAGACTTCCGAAAAAGGGGACAGTCGCCTTTTTGCGAAAACGGACAGCCAAACAAACGTGACTGTGTTCTTTTGCGGTAACGCGGTGGAGGAATTATGAAGACGTTCATACGGGTCGCGGCGTCGACGGCAGCGGCGCTCGTCATCGCAGCGGCGATGCCGCTCGTCGGGCAGCAACAGCAGCAGAGTCCCCTCGGCTACGACGACACGCCGATGCAGCCATCCGGCAAGTGGCACATTCACGACGCCAAGCGCCCGCAGCCGCGCGTCATCACGCCGGGACCGGCGCCGGCCGCGCCGCACCCTCCGACGCGATAGTGCTCATCGGTCCGGGCTCCGACCTCGGCGCCTGGCAGATGGCTGCCGACGGAGCGGCCGTCACCTGGCCGATCAAAGACGGTGTGCTGCAGTCGGGCAAAGGGATGATTCAAACGAAGGAGCAGTTCTCCGACTTCCAGCTGCACGTCGAATTTGCGACGCCGACAGAAGTCAAGGGAAACAGTCAGGGACGCGGCAACAGCGGCGTCTTCCTCGTCGGCGCGTTCGAAATCCAGGTGCTCGACAGTTATCAGAATCAGACTTATCCGGACGGCCAGGCGTCCGCGATGTATGGACAGTATCCGCCGCTGGTGAATGCCTCGCGCGGACCCGGCCAGTGGCAGACCTACGACATCGTCTTTACGGCTCCGCGCTTCACCGCCGCCGGTGCCGTCGACAAGCCCGCGGTCGTGACGGTGCTGCACAACGGTGTAGTGGTCCACAACGCCAGCGCGTTCTGGGGTCCGACGCTGAACAAGCAGATCGGAAAGTACGAGCCGTCGCAGGCGAAGGGTCCAATCCGCCTGCAGGACCATGGCAACCCGGTGAGCTTCCGCAACATCTGGATCAGGCCGCTCAAGAACTACGACGAGTAAAGGCCGCGCGCATGGATCCATTGCGAGCGCACGACCGCGCCGTCTGCCGCCTGACACGGCGGGAGGTGCTGAAGATCGCGGGCGCGGCCGGACTCGCGGCAGTGGGACGCCCCGTCATTTCGGCGCGGACGATCGAGCAACCGATCTTCGCGTCGTACCCGTTTACGCTCGGGGTCGCGTCCGGCGATCCGCTGCCGGACGGCGTCGTGCTCTGGACGCGGCTCGCGCCGGATCCGCTCGACGGCGGCGGCATGCCGATGACCAATGTCGAGGTCCGGTGGGAAATCGCCGCCGACAGCCGGTTCGCGAAGATCGTCCAGCATGGTGCGGAGGTCGCGCGTCCCGAGCTTGGTCACAGCGTGCACGTCGAGGCGTCGGGTCTCGAAGCCGGCCGTGACTACTGGTATCGCTTTCGCGCCGGCGGCGAAGTCAGCCAGACCGGGCGAACCAGAACGGCGCCGGCAGCCGGCGCGCAATCCGATCGCCTGCGCTTCGCGGTTTGCGGCTGCAGCCACTACGAAGCCGGATACTTTTCCGCCTACCGGCACATCGCCGACGAACACTTCGACTTCATCTTTCACACGGGCGATTACATCTACGAAGGGCGGGCGGATGGCGGGCGCAACCCCGCGGTCGTGCGCCAGCATCACGGCAACGAAATATATTCACTGGTCGACTACCGAAACCGATACGCGCAGTACAAGTCGGATCCCGATCTGATGGCGGCGCACGCATCCGCACCGTTCATCGTCACGTTCGACGATCACGAAGTGGACAACGACTACGCCGGTGACCAGGACGAGCAAGGCACTCCGCCGGAGTTCTTCCTGTTACGCCGAGCCGCCGCCTACCAGGCGTACTACGAGACGATGCCGCTGCGGCGGGCGACGCTCCCGACGGGCAGCAACATGCGGCTGTTCCGACGATTGCAGTTCGGCAAACTGATTGACCTCAGCATCCTCGACACGCGGCAGTACCGCTCGAAGCAACCGTGCGGCGGCGGATCCAAGCCCGCGTGTCCGGAATCACTGGATCCCAAGCGAACGATTCTCGGTGCCGAGCAGGAGAAGTGGCTGTTCGAAAACCTGTCGGCGGCGCAGAGCACGTGGACCGTGCTCGGACAGCAGGTGCCGACCTTTGCGCGCGACCTGCGGGCGGTCGACCCGGCCGCCCGGTTCTCCATGGACAAGTGGGATGGGTACGTGGGCGCCCGCAATCGGCTGTATGCGCGGCTGAAACAGTCGCGCGCACCGAACCCTATCGTGCTGTCGGGCGACGTCCACCAGCACTTCGGCAGCGATCTCAAGCTCGATTTCGCGAACCCCGATTCCGAGACGATCGGCGCGGAATTCACCAATACCTCGATCAGCTCGGGCGGCGACGGCGCGGACGTTTCGGCGTCCTGGGAGCGCACCAGGGCGGACAACCCGCACGTGAAGTATCACAGTGCGCGACGGGGCTACATCGCCTGCACCGCAACGCCGGCGGCCATGCGCGCGGATTTCAAGATTGTCGAGAGGGTGACGGCGCCGAGCCAGCCGGTGCGCCTGGGCGGAACCCTCGTCGTCGAGGCCGGACGACCGGGAGCGGGAACGGCCTAGCCTGAAGCGCCCCGGGGCTCTATTATAGGTAGGCCAATCTTCGGGAACTCGGGCATCTCAGCCGTGTTGGGCGGCGCGAACCGCCAGACGAACAGGAGGTCACCGTGGCCAGCGAGCGGAACGACAAGGATGGTATCTCCCGGCGCGACTTCACGTCGCGGATCGGGGCGGCGACAGCGGGTCTCGTCGTCGGCGGTGAGTTCTTCCGGCCATCCGCCAACGCGGCTCCCCATGTGGGCGGCCGGGTGCTCGGCGCCAACGATAAGGTGGTCACGGCCAGCATCGGCATCCGTGGTCAGGGTAATTCCCTCAAGCGCGGCTTTGCGCAACTGAAGAACGTCGAGATCAAGACGCTCTGCGACATCGACGGCGAACCTCGCGCCGGAGCGGATCAACGATGCGCGGTTGAAGGACGTTCCCACGTTCAAGCCGAAGTTCGAGCAGGACCTGCGCCGCGTGCTCGAGGACAAGGACATCGACGCCGTCGTCATTGCCACGCCGAACCAGTGGCACGCGCTCGCCACGGTCTGGGCTCTCCAGGCCGGCAAGCATGTCTATGTCGAGAAGCCGGCGTCCTACACCGTGTGGGAAGGCCGAAAGATGGTGGAAGCGGCCGCGCGATACAACAAGATCGTGCAGGTCGGCACCATGAACCGCAGCCGGCCCGCCGTGCGCGATGCGATCAAGTTCATCCACGAGGGCGGCATCGGCAAGGTGTATATGGCGCGCGGTCTCTGCTTCAAACCGCGTCCGTCGATTGGAAAGTACCCGGATGGCCCGATGGCGCGCCGGCGAGAAATACGCGCTGACGGTGACGTCGAAGAACTACGAACCGACGTATGACGCCGCCTACCTTTCCAAGGTCGATTACGATCTCTGGCTCGGGCCGGCAGCCAAGCGGCCGTTCAACCGCAACCGCTTCCACTACAACTGGCACTGGCACTGGGAGTACGGCAACGGCGACACCGGCAATCAGGGACCGCACCAGTTCGATATCGCGCGCTGGGGCCTGCAACAAGCAGGAGCATCCAATCAAGGTGAGCTCGGTGGGCGGATACTTCGGCGATCCGTCCTCGCAGGAGACGCCCAACGTCCATACCTCGCTGTTCGAGTACGCTGATGGCGCGATTCTGGAGTTCGCGACGCGCGGCGACCACACCAACGACGAGGGAACGCAGCGCATCGGCAATCTCTTCTACGGGACCAAGGGCTGGGTCTGGATCGATGGCGACGGCCGGTTGTGGCAGTCGTACATGGGCCGCGGCGAGAAGAACGAGAAGGGCAAAGGCTCGGGAACGCCCGCGAGCGGCAGCGGCAGCGATCCGCTGGTTCTGACCAGCATCGAATTCGCCCACTATCAGAATTTCGTGGATGCGATTCGAGCCAACGATCCGAAGCTGCTGACGTGCGACATCCTCGAGGGTCATCTTTCCTCGACGCTGCCGCACCTGGCCAACATCGCTTATCGCGTCGGACATTCGCTGGACTTCGACGGCAAGACCGAGACGTTCAAGGACGACAAGAAGGCCGACGGCTATCTCTCGCGCGAATACCGGAAGGGCTTCGAAATTCCGAAGTCGTTCTCCTAGCGACACGACGGCGGAGGAGGGATTCGCTCCCTCCTCCGCACTCCCCTTCCAGCCGAACGGCGTGCCCCGAAAAAAAACCCACCGGCTGCCAACCCTCCTCTGCTGGGGGGTGCTGGCCTTCGAACTCGTTATCTGGATGCTGCTGCGGTCCGGCGACAGCGCCACGCTGACCACGCCGATGCTCTACGGTCCGCGCTGGATATGGCTCTTCCCGCCGCTTGTGCTCCTGCCGCTCGCGTTGCGGCACGTGTGGAGGCTGCTGCCACTCGTGCTCGCCGTGCTAGTGGTCGTCTTTCCAATCATGCAGCTCGAGATCAACGTGAAACCCGTGGCCGGCACAGCCGATCGCCAGCTCACGGTCGTCACGTTCAACTCCGATCAAATGCGTGAGTTCGGCCGATTCAACCAGCTGCTCGCTGACGTCCGGGCTGACGTCCTGGCTATCCAGGAATGGTCGAGCGAGAACCCACCCGACCCGCTGCCGGGATGGACGCTTCGCTGCGTCGGCAGTGTGTGCGTCGCCAGTCGACATGCGATTGGCACGCCGGAGGCGCTCGACCGCTCGATGATTGGCGGCTACGACGCGATGGCCATACGTGCGGTCGTGACCACGTCGCACGGGCCGGTGTCGTTCACATCGGTCCACCTGGAAACGGTCCGCGAAGGTCTGGAGGCCGTCATGGACGGCCGCCGCGACGCCCTTTCAGAGCTGCGAAGCAACATCATCTTTCGCAATCTCGAGTCTCGACTCATCGCTGCCTGGAATCCGCAAGACCGACTTACCGATTGTGGTTGGCGGAGACTTCAACCTTCCCACCGACAGCGCCATCTTCCGGGAACACTGGACGCAGTTCTCCGACGGCTTCGAGAATGCTGGTGTGGGATTCGGCTACACGAAGTTCACGTCGTGGTGGGGCGCGCGCATCGACCACGTGCTCTACGACCATACGTGGCGCGCGGTGCGGGCGGAAGTTGGCCCGGACCTGGGATCCGACCACCGGCCGATGATCACGACGCTCGAACGCGCCGCCGACTGACAACCCTTCGATTTCACGGAGCTCATACATGGCTGCAGGAACCTTTCCTACCGTACGGGCGATTGTGTCTGCGCGGCTCGTCACGATGGTATTCGCGCATGCCGCCGGTTCGGCGGCTGCTCAGAATCCCGCAGCTGGGCAAGCGCCCGCGACGCGGCTGTTGCCGGTATCGGGCGTGCTGACGGACGCCGACGGAAATCCACGAAGCGGGGCGGCAATTGTCACGTTCGGTCTTTACGACGCGCAGGAGAATGGCACTCTGCTCTGGACCGAAGTCCAAGAAGTTCAAGCCGACGAGCGCGGCCGGTACAGCGCGCTCATCGGCGCGATGTCCCCGCTGCCGCAGGAGATCTTCAGCAACGAACAGGCCCAATGGCTTGGCATCGAATTCGAGGGCCGGCCGATGCCGCGCACGATGCTGGTCGCTGTTCCCTACGCACTGCGCGCGGCGGATGCCGAAACGCTCGGCGGCAGGCCACTCTCGTCCTTCGTCCTGACCGGACCGGATGGAAAGTTGCAGACCGGCGCCAGCGCCGTTGCCGAACCGCTCATCGACGGTAGCGGAACTCCGGGGCAGATCGCGAAGTTCACGACGGCCACCGACATCGGCAGCTCCATCATCAGCGAGACCGCCACGGGGCGAATCGGCATCGGCCTCACCGATCCGACGGGCGGAACCGTGGTCGACTCCCGATTCACGGTTCGAAATCTCGACAACAACACCGGGATCGCCGTGCTCAATGAGAGCAACGCCCGCCGATTCGCGCTCAACACCCTGTCGACCGGCGCGTGGCTCGCCTACGATGGCGGATCCGGCGTGTGGAATCCGGGCTTGAGCCAGCTCGCCGGACGCGTCGGGATCGGCACGTCGAGTCCGGAAACTACCCTCCACGTCAGCACGTTCGTCGCCGACCAGACCCCCATCTTGAAGATCGACGGCGCGTTCAACACAGCTGGACAAGGTGCGAAGCTCCGCTGGTCGGAAGTATTCACTGCCGACTTCGGCTTCGAGGCATATCTCGAGAGTATGTGAACACGCTGACCTTCCGGGCGATCGAAGACAACCTCGTCACGGCAGACAACCTGCTCGTGTTCACCAGAGCGGCGCCGAACAACATCGGCATCGGGACGGCCACACCAGCAGACAAGCTGCACGTGGCCGGCGACATTCGCGTCGGCACCGGCACGACCGGCTGCGTAAAGGACGCCGCCGGCACGGCCATCGCAGGGACCTGCGCATCGGACGCGCGCTTCAAGAAGAACATCACGCCGTTCGCGAGAGCGCTGGACAATGTGACGCGGCTGCAGCCAGTGCATTTCTATTGGCGCGCCGATGAATTCGCCGATCGGCATTTTGGTATCGGGCAGACGTCAGGGCTCATTGCCCAGGATGTCGAGAAGGTACTGCCCGAGCTGGTGGCCACCGACGCGCAGGGATATCGGGCGGTGCGCTACGGCGATTTGCCAATGCACATGCTGCAGGCGATCAAAGACCTCAAGACAGAGAACGATGAGCTGAGGCAGCGCCTCGAACAGTTGGAGGCGGCGCTCCGCCGATTGGACACTCGACGAACGCAATAGATCGCACGGCGTGCGTCGTTCCCGCAACTTCACGTCGATTCACACGAAGGCGAATGCGCGGCGCCGATCACCAGACCGCGACTGAAACGCGATGCTACACTCCGTGCGTTTCCCATCTCGAACGCAGGAGCTGAACATGGTTGAACGTACGTCGCCGATCTCAGGAGTGATGTTCGTCACGCTGATGATCCTCGGCATGGCGATACCCGGATGGACGCAGACGGCGGCGCGCGGCGAACAGTCGACGACACGCCTGCTCCCGGTGTCCGCCGTGCTGACTGATGCCGGAGGTCAGCCGCGAAAGGGAGCGGCGGTTGTGACGTTCGGACTCTTCGATGCCCAGCAGGATGGCACGCTGCTCTGGACCGAAGTGCCAGGAAGTACTCGCTGACGATCGCGGCCGATTCAGTGCGTATCTCGGCGCCGTGTCGCCCGTTCCGCAGGAAGTCTTCAGCAACGAACAGGCTCGCTGGCTCAGTATCGGTGTCGACGGGCGCGAGCAACCGCGCATCATGCTCGTCGCTGTTCCTTATGCGCTTCGAGCAGCCGACGCCGAAACACTCGGCGGTAAACCGCTCTCCTCTTTCGTCCTGACTGGACCCGACGGGAAACTGCGCACCAGCGACGGCGTCGTCGCCGAACCTCTGATTGACGGCAGCGGCACGGCCGGCCAGTTCGCGAAGTTCACCACGGCGACCGACGTCGGCAATTCGAGCATCACCGAAACCGCCACGAACAGAATCGGGATCGGGACATCGGATCCAACCGAGGGGGGATCGCTCGATTCGAAAGTCACCATTCGCGGAGCGGACGGAGCGACGGCGTTGGCGGTGTCCAATCAGGCTGGTGTTCCGCGATTTGCGCTGAACATCAACGGTGACGGCTCGTGGATCACGTTCGATCGCGCCAGCGGCGCGTTCCAACCCGGCATTGCCCAGCGTGGGGGTCGCGTCGGCATTTCCACCACCGATCCAACCGGCGGCGGTGTCGTCGATTCCAAGTTCACCGTACGAAATCTGGACAACAACACCGGCATTGCCCTGCTGAATGAAAGCAACGCACGGAGATTTGCCATCAACACGCTGGCAACCGGCGGTGGCCCGCCTACGACGGCGTCGGCGGCGTCTGGCGTCCCGGCCTCAGCCAACACAACGGCAACATCGGGATCGGCGTGACGGCGCCAGCGCAGAAGCTCGAGGTCAACGGCAACGTGCGCCTGACGACCGGTAACGCCCTTCAGTTCGCCGACGGCAGCAGCATCACGAGCGGTGTAGGTCTCGAATCAGGTCCCGGAGCGCATTACATCAACATGCCCGGCTCCGCGTTCCATCCTCGCGACTCTGGAACCACGATCGTCTACAACGGCACCGGTTGCGTGTCGGCCGATGACATTCTGACCGTGCCCGTGAGCTTGCCGGTCGGAGTGCAGGTCAATTCCGTCCGGATCCAATACAACAATACCGTGGCGGGGAGCGCGGGCGCGGTGCTGTTCACTTCGTATGATGGACAGGGCGGTTTCTCCGATCACATCACCGCAGCGAGTGGCAGCGATCCAGGCTTTGGAGCGGTGGCAAGTCCGACGGCCACGGTCACCGCCGATCCAGCCAATCGCATGTACGCCCTGGTCTGGATTCCGGGCGTGGTGGGTAATCAGTTTTGCGGAGGGCGGATCGCCTACGTGATTCCCTAGAGAAACCTCTGGCGCCCGCGAGGAGACCCTAGCGCCGCAGATCCTGCCGAACGGATCTGGGCGAACGGGGACGGGGCGGGCCGCTGGCCGACTGCGCGGCCGGCCGAAGGTGACTGTCGCCAGGATCAGATAGGCCATCGCGGCTGCGTCAGCCGCAGACGCCGGCCCAACGGCGCGAACCATGGCCGCCACCATTGCCGCCGCCAACACGATCAACCAGCTTGACCGGATCATGTGTCCCACAGAGTCGTAGGGCAAGACAGCTGCCTGCGGACCCGATCGGAAACTGGCCTAAATCAGCATGTTCACAACAATGTAATGGGTAGGAGTATGGCCCTGACTATAGAAACGTCGGCATAGTCTGGGTCTCCCGAGGGGCTACGCCCGCCGGTTGCCCCCAGCTCAACCGACCACCATGTGAATCACGTTGAGCCGATAGTAGAGCCGCTCGTCGAACGATCCGTCCCGCACCCGGTCGAACAGCGGAGCCGAAGAAGACGCCATGATCCGCAACCCGGCGTTCCGCCGGGAGACGCGCAACTCCGCCAACCGATGCTCGAACTGCGCTTGTTCATGCAGGTTCAGTGCGTGCACCTCCTGTAACAGCAGGATGGAGCCGTGCGCGGTTCCGTTGGTTGCGCCGTACCAGGACGCGTGACTCATGACCCTGCCGAGCGCTCCAAGGCTGCGGCAATCGATGACGTCAACCGACCCACTTGGCGTACGGCTCTTGCGGTCGATGGCGCAGGCAATTTCGCGGCCCTGCTCCGGTCCACCGGTGATGAGTACGGGCACATCGCTGCGCGCAGCGCAGCCGATGTCGTCAGTTAATGAGTCGAACGGACCTGACCGTTCAAGTCCTCGCATGCGTGCTCCATCACCACGTTCTGTCATGCCCGTCGCCCATATGTCCTCCCCCATGCACTAACCTTTCTGTCCTCCAATACGCACGAATCGTAAACGCACCTTCTCGCGCACAGGCCGTTTTCTGAAGAACTAAGCGGTGCAATCGCAGAGAGTTACGGCGTGGAATGGTCCGGAACACCGCCGTGATAAGCTCTCCGGAAACGCGGTCAGTCAGGTGAATAGTCCGTCGCCCCTCCCCGTTATCCGGTTCGGCGTCTTTCAGTTGGATGAGCAAGCCGGCCTGCTTTCCAGAAACGGCCGGATCATTCGTCTCAAACCACAACCATTCAAGCTTCTCCTCCTGCTGGTCAGTCGCGCCGGCGAAGTCGTCACGCGCGAAGATATTCGGGAAGTCGCTCTGGGGAAGCGACACGTTCGTCGACTTCGAACAGGGAGTGAACTCGGCCATCAAGCAAGTGCGAGAGGCGCTCGGGGAGGACGCCGATCGGCCGCTCTACGTCGAAACAGTCCCAAAACGGGGGTATCGGTTCACAGCGCCGGTCGAGGGACGAAAGCCATACGTACCTTTGCGGACGGACCTGGCCCTCCACAAAGCGATGTGGCTGAACATTGCGGAACTGCGGCTCGCGGAGGAGCGTCGGGTCAAACGGAGCGGCTGCTCAGGACACTTTTGGTTGCCGGAGCGGTAGTCGCGGGGCTTACCATTGTGGCTGTCGCAGTCTTCCTCACGCGTGGCTGAGGTTACCCAATAGGCAGACTTCTGTCGCGCCAGCGGATCCGGAGTTCAGGCTGAGTTCTGGTAATTGTTAGGAATTCGACGCGGGCCGCACCAGGCTCGGCGGTTGCAGACAATATCAACGTGCCGCACGGAAGACTTATTCTCGCGCTCTTCGTCGTTTTCCAGGCCTTCGACGGTCTTCTGACCTATTTTGCGGTGAGCTCCTTCGGCCACTCCGTCGAAGGAAACCCCATCCTCGCGACGTGGATGGCGCTGGCCGGACCCCTGCCCACGCTCGTCGTCGCAAAAATCGGCGCCTGCATTTGCGGTGTCATCCTGTACACGCATGGAACGCATCGCGCCCTTGCCTCGCTGACGATTCTCTATTTCGTCGCGGCCGTGGCGCCGTGGCTCTACCTGCTCTCGAACGCCTGACGATTTCAGGAACGCCGCAGCGTTTCGACGATCGACAGCGCCAGCGTACGCATCGTAAATGGTTTGTTGAGGAACGGGACTTCGCTGTCCTGGACGCCAGACGGGAGCACGTCGCGCGCGTACGCCGACATGTACATCACCTTGATCTCAGGGCGAAGCTTGCGCAGCTCCTGAGCGACCTCGGGACCGCTCATTCCCGGCATCCGGACATCGGTGAGCAGCAGGTCGAGGGGCGCCGCGTATTCCTGTGCGATCGAGATCGCTTCCTCGCCCGATTGCGCGGACACCACGGCGTAGCCGCTGAGCGTCAGCATTCGCGCCACCATCACGCGCACCCCGGGTTCATCGTCCACGACAAGGATGGTCTGTCGCGTCGGCGTGGCGGCCTCCGGACCTGAACGGCTGGGAGCCGCAGGCGGCGGCACGTCCGTCATAAGTAGTCGCTAGAAAAGGGGTGGCTGAGATAGTAGTCGCCCGGGGCCGAACGGTCAAGACTCGGACCTGACGCGTCTCGGTCGATGTCAGAGCCACCCCGAGCGCTTGAAACCGACGAACAGCGATGCGCAGGCGCCCACCATCAGGATCATGACCATCGGGTAGCCAAGATGCCAGTGCAGCTCCGGCATCTTGTCGAAGTTCATTCCGTAGATGCCAGCAATCATGGTCGGAACGGCAATAATGGCAGCCCAGGCGGCGAGCCGCTTGGAATGCTCGTTCTGCGCGACCGAGATCAGCGACAGGTTCGCCTCGAGCGCCGTCGTCAACAGCTCGCGCAGGTTGTCGATCGCCTCGTTGACACTCAGGACGTGATCGTAGACGTCGCGGAAGTACGGCCGGGTGTCTTCGGGAATCAGGCTGATATCGAACCGCATCAGCCGGTTGCATACATCCACGAGCGGCGAGACCGCACGTTTGAGCATCAGCAGGTCGCGCTTCAGCTGATAGATGCGCGCCGTCGTCTCACGATCGAAGCTGCCGCCGAAGATCTCTTCTTCCAGACCCTCCAGCCGTTCCTCGAGCGCTTCCACGATCGGGAGATACTGATCGACGACGAAGTCCATCAGTGCGTAGAGTACGAAGCCTGGTCCCTTGCTCAGAAAGTGCGGAACAGCCTCGCATCTGGCGCGGAGACCCACGTGCGACTTGAGCGACCCATGGCGTACGGAGATCACATAGCGCGGACCGACGAACACGTGGGTCTCGCCGAGCTCCAGACCGCGATCGGCGCCACTGAGCTGTGCCGTCCGCAGGACGACGAACAGGGATCCGTCGGTACTGTTCGAGTTTCGGCCGTTGGTGCGCGGTGAGCGCGTCCTCGATGGCCAGATCGTGAAGGCCGAATTCCTGCTGGACGAGACGGAGGTACATCCGCGTGCGGTTCGAACAATCCGATCCAGACGAAGCGATCGCCCTTGCCGAGGGCGGCGCGCACATCGGACAGGGGCAGGTCGGCAACGCGGTGTCCGTCGGAGTAGGCCGCGCAGTTGATGACCCCCGTTGCCGCCGCGTCCTCGTGTTCGAGCATGGGCAATGATGTGATCCCCTGGATCCGTGATGACCCGTGGCTTCCGCCTTCAGGCGGAAGATCCTTCCGGCCAAAGCTGGAAGCCACGCGCAACTGAAAAACGCATTATCGCACTGTGACGACTGAGGTGGATCTCGCGATCGTCGGCGCCGGGGCCGCCGGACTGGCCACGGCGATTTTCCTGCGACGCTCGAACCGGGACGTTCGCGTCGCGGTGCTCGAGAGCGCGCGGCTGCCCGGCGCCAAAATCGTCATCAGCGGCGGTGGCCGGTGCAACGTCACCAACGCCGTCGTGACCGACCGGGATTTCTGGGGCGGCAAGCGATCGGTCATCCGGCGCGTACTGCGCGCGTTCTCAGTCGAAGAAACGATCGATTTCTTCGAGGGCCTCGGCGTGGCTCTGAAAGAAGAGCCCGGCGGCAAGATGTTCCCCGTCACCGACCGCTCGCGCGACGTCTCTCAGGCGCTCCTGCGCGAGCTGGAGCGCTGCGGGGCTCAGCTCCTGACCGGACGCCGGATCACCGGTGTCGCGCGTCACGCGAACGCCTTTCAACTCGAATCCCCTGCCGGGCCCGTGAACGCCCGCCGCGTGGTTCTCGCCACCGGCGGTCGGTCCCTTCCGAAGACTGGCAGCGACGGCGGGGGCTACGCGATGGCGGCGTCTCTCGGTCACAGTATCGTGCCGACGACTCCCGCACTTGCGCCGCTCATCCTCGCCGAACATGCGCGACCCGATCTATCCGGTGTGTCGCACGACGTTTCACTCTCGATTTGGATTGACGGCGCGATCGCCGAGCGTCTCGAAGGTTCGTTGTTGTGGACGCATTTCGGCGTGAGCGGCCCCGTGGTCTTGAACGCCTCACGCCACTGGGAGCGCGGCGTCTTGAATGGCAGGAACACGGCGGTCACCGTCAACCTGCTCGGTGGGTCTTCGTTCGAGGACGTGGAACGGCAGCTGCTCGCTGCCGCAGCCGATCGGCCAAGGGCCTCGCTGTCCGGTATCGTGTCCGACATGGTGCCGGCCTCTGTCGCGGTCGCGGCGCTCGACGCCATCAAGCTCTCTCGCGATCTGTCGATCGCTCACCTGACGCGCGACGAGCGCCGGCAGCTCACCCACGCGCTGACCGCATGGCCGCTGGCGATCACCGGATCACGCGGTTACAACTACGCCGAGGCCACGGCCGGAGGCGTGTCGCTCGAGGAGATTCACCCGTCGACGATGGAGTCGCGCGCCTGCCCGGGAGTGTTCTTGACGGGGGAAATTCTGGATGTCGATGGTCGCATCGGCGGCTTCAACTTCCAATGGGCGTGGTCGAGTGCCCGGGCCGCCGCACGCGGGTTGGAATAATCAGCGCTCGTCGCGCTGTCGCCGTTTTTGCCGCACCATCTCTTCGAGCTCGTCGAGCAGCGCGCTGTCACGATCGCCGATGGTCTCGACGAGATTCGACAGCAACGGGCGTGAGCGCCCGGCATCGACGTCGAGCAATCCACGCAGCAGGCCCGTGGCAATGGCGTGTTCCATGTCCTGCTGCGACAGCGCCGCGCGGTAGACGAACGCGCGTCCATCGCGCTCGCGGTGTAACAGCCCTTTCTTGAACAGTCGATCAAGGGTCGTCATCACCGTGGTGTAGGCGACGGCGCGAGGGATGCGGGCGCGCACGTCCCGAGTGTTGACGCCATCGCAGCGCCACACGATCTCCATCACTTCCCGCTCGAGGCGGCCAAGTGCGGCCGCCAGCGTGTCGCGTTGCCCGCTGGCATCACGCAGACCGTCGACAAACGCCCTCCAGGGCCGCTTGAACATGCGTCAAGTATACGGGGCTCGGGGGCTCGGGGCTCGGGGGCTCGAGGCTCGGGAGCTCGGGGAGCGAGCCGGTGCGGCCCGAGCGACGGCCGTCGACGTAGCTACGGGGTCTCGCCTAGCGCGCTGGCTCGTCGGGCGGAGGCGGCGAGCGCCGCGAGCGCTGATAAAAGATGCTCGAGGCTAGTTGTTTACAGTTCTACACGAGAAACGGTTCGTCCTGCCCGGCCGGTCGATCGTCGGGAACGCTCCGCTCGTCGCGACGCTCGTCCCAGACGTCCGCTTCGGCGATCATGCGGACCTCGGGCGTGTTCCTCGCCTGGCGCACCAGTTCGGCGCTCGGATCCGAGAAACCCCACTCCCGGATGTCGATCGTGAAACTGAATCGGGAGATGAGCGGCCCGCGCGTGAGGTCGGCGTTCTCGGGATCGTTGACGCCGACATCGGGCCCGCATCGCTCCAGCAGCCGCTCGTATACCCAGGTCGGCACGTTGGATCGGTAGCCGGGATACACGTAACTGAATGTCAGGAGCTGTGCGAGCAACAGCGGCCAGTGTGGTCCGACACGGTGGACCAGACGTTCCCAGTCGAACGTGTCCCCCAGACACAGGAGCAGGTGGAGGATGTCCGCCATGTCGTGGCGGTGCCGCTCGCTGATGAACAGACGGTGCCAGAGCAACTCTTCCGGCGGGGCGATGCGCACCGGCATGGCGGCGAGCATGCCCGGGTGGCTCTGGCGGAACCACTCACCGTCGATGAGTGCGAGGCCGTTACCCATCCCATAGATCAGATCGACGAAGTACTCTCCGGACGTCGCCTTCGCCAACCAATGCGCATCTTCGAGCCTGGTCACGAAACCAGCCTCGCGGAGCGCGCGCGCGGCCGGCACGACGGCCGCCGGTTCGAAGAACAGATCGAGGTCCTTCGTCTTCCGGTAAATACCCGTGTGCTCGTAGATCGCGTAGGCGCCGGCCACGACGAACGGCACCTGGGCGGATGCCAGCGCCTCCAAGGCGCGCTTGTAGACCCCTCGCTCTTCTTCGGGGATCCAGAAATCGCCGTGCGTGAGCGACTTGCGTTCTTCGGGCGTAAGCCGCCTCGGCCGGCGACCTCTTACATTTGCCACATGGACCTCGTCCATATATGCAGGGTCGCCACCGGGCACCCTGACCCACCGCGTGCAATCAGCAACTCATGTGCCGCGTGGGGCTGCTTCGCGCTGGGAAGCGGCTCGTTCGCTAGGCCGACAGCTCTTTGCTCGTCGGAAAGCCATGTTGACGACGGCCCTCATCGCCGTCGAATACGGCGGTGGTCTTGTACAGCTCGAAACGTCCGTCGGCAGCGAACGGTGCGAGACGTTTGCGATGCGCCGCCATCTCGCGATCGGTCATCGGCTTGAAATCGCGGGCAATACGCAGGTTCTGCCGCAGGATGCGGAGTGAATCGATGCCGCTGACCGTCGTCGCCACGGGCAGGCTCATCGCATACCGCAGCGCCGCCTGCACCGTCACCGCGCGCTTCTTCACCGGTCCACCGTCGCCGCTCAGGCTCTTCATGCCGATCACGGCGATGCCGCGGGCGACGAGCTCGGGCAGCACGAACCTCTCGAAGCTCCGGAACGTCGCGTCGAAACCGTTCAGTGGCAGCTGGCAGCTGTCGAAAGGAAAGCCGTAGGCGATCATCCGCAGCAGCAGCTCGGGGTCTTTGTGACCAGTGAATCCGACGTAACGGACCTTGCCGGCGGCTCTCGCCTTCTCGAGCGCTTCGACCACACCGCCGGGCGCGAAGTGGCGCTCGGGCTCGTTCTGGTACACGCATTCGTGGATCTGCCAGAGATCGAGATAGTCGGTCTGCAACCGTCGCAGCGACTGGTCGAGCTGTCGCAGGGCCACGCGTCCGTCTCGCCCGTGAGTACACACCTTGGTCATGAGAAAGGCCCGGTCACGCCGGCCCTTGAGGGCCTTCCCCATCCGCGTTTCACTGGCGCCCTCGTGGTAGTCCCAGGCGTTGTCCATGAACGTCAGACCGGCATCCATCGCCTCGTGCACGACGCGCATGGCTTCGCGTTCGGTCTTGACCGATCCGATGTGATAGCCGCCGAGGGCGAGTGCAGAGACCTCCTCGTTGTGGCGGCCGAACTTGCGCTGAGGGACTTGACTGGTGGAAGACATACGACACGTTACCGCAAGAGCCGTTCAATGGGTGACTGCCACACGGCACGACCGACGAAAAATGGTCCGAGCCGCTCGAGGTGCAGCGACGTCTGCTGGGTTTTGCGCATGGCTTGCACAAGGGCTGAGAGTGGATAGAGGTCTTTACCGGTCAGACCGATGACGAAGTCGTTGTCATCGCGGTCGAGGCCGTGGCACGCCAGACGGATATCGTGGGCGAAATCGGCGGCGCCGAAGCGCTTGCCGATCTCGCCGTGCTCGGCGAGGATGTTGCGCTGCTCTTCGGGCGGCAGCTGCGCAAAGCGTCCGTGCCGCCGCAGCGGATACCAGATCGCCCACGGCCAGTCCGTGTTCAACACGGTGCGGCGGGGCCTGTCGATGAGCGCCCCGCGCAGATCCGGTTCGTACCCGAGCGAATACGTCCGCCCGAACATGGTCAGGTCCGGCTTGATTTGCAAGGCGGCTATCGGTCCGGCGTTCAACAACGGTCGGACCACATCGACGAACACGTTCGGGTCCTGTGCGACCGTGAGGATGCCGATCCCCTTCGGATCGTTCAAGTCCGCGTACACGACGGCATCGACCGGCTCCTGCGCCACCGCCTGCGCGACGGCAGGTACGTCATCGCATCCGGTGTAGGCGAACATCTGCATGTACAGCCGCTCGTCCGAACGCTGGGGCTGCCCTCCCTTCAGGCCGCCTCGTTCGCTGATATCTGGCGGCTCGAGCCGCGTCCGCGCTTCGCTCATGCTTCCTTATCCTTCGTCGTGCGGGTCACGGTCAAGCTTGCTAAAGGGGACACTCAACTTTTGACGAAAACGGACAGTCCAGGACAAAGTTGAGTGTCCCCTTTAGCGGCGGCTGGGATAAGCTGATTTCCTGTGACCGTTGACCATCGCCTGGCCGCCCAGGAACGCATTACCCAGTTGACCGCGCTCCTGCAGTCGAGCGGCGATTCCGGCCTTGCCGCCATCATCGCGGAATGTGAAGCTCTGGCACGCGCCATTGCCGCCTTCCACATGGAAGGCATCCGGTTCCGCATCTACAACGTCGATCGTCTGCTTCGTCCGCTCGCGACTCCGCCCGAAGGCGCCGTGAAGCTTCTCGAAGAAGCCCGGAAGCATCTCGAGGCGGCCGGATTCCACACGCGGTCGCATCAGTCACCGATCTGACCGCGCAGCTGAGTCGTCATTCCCGGCTCCGCATGCTAAAATTACTGCCTCCACATGTCACGAATAACGGCCCTGTCCGACCTCGATATGCTCGAGGCTGCGATCGCAGAGTCTCGCGAGCGTCCGGTTCTGCTGTTCAAACACAGCCGCACGTGCGGCGTCAGTGCCGAGGCTCTCGATGAGCTCCGCTCGCATCTCGACCGTGACGGTGCTGGCGCGACCTACAAAATGGTTACCGTCCAGAGTCACCGCCAGGTGTCCGACGAAGTGGCGGATCGGCTCGGCGTGCGGCACGAAACACCGCAAGCGATCCTGATTCGTGACGGTCGGCCGGTGTGGAAGGCGTCGCACTTCCGCATCACGGCAGACGCGCTCCGCCTCGCTCTCAGCAACTGACATCACGTCCCGTCACGAAACGAGCAGGCAAGCGACCGCCTCGTTCACCGGCTCCAGTGCATGCAGTTCGGGCACGCGGCGACTCGGGTCGGGCGACGGATTTCTCAGCGGGTTGAACCACACCACCCGAATACCCGCCGCCTGGGCGCCGACGACGTCCGCCGACCATGAGTCGCCGAGCATCACCGACTGATCGGCGGTGACGTCGAGCGCATCCAGCGCCATTCTGAAGATGGCGGGATCCGGCTTCGCCACTCCTGCCTCCTCCGACACGATGAGCGCGTCCACGTGCGCCGACAATCCACAGAATTCCAGCTTGTCCCGCTGCTCTTGCAACATGTTGTTGGACACGATGCCGACCTTGGCGCGGCTCCGTACCGCTGCGACGAGCGATGCAGCGCCGGCGACCGCACGTCGGGCTTCCATGTAGTCCGTGCGATACGTGCGCGCGGTCGTTGCGCACAGCTCCTCCGAAGCCTGCATCCCACATCGCTTGAACAGGCGCCGGAACCGTTCGCGCCGCGCCTCGTCCATCTCCAGCCGGGCGTTCAGGACTTCCGGGTGCAACTCTTCGAGCAGGGCCGAGTGCAGCATCTCGAACTCGTCGAACGGCACGCGGCGGAAGCATTCATGGGCGGCCTGCACGCGCCGCAGCGCTTCCGCGGCGCTCTCACGGTGATCGAACAGCGTGTCGTCGAGGTCGAACAGGACGGCGCGGGTCATCGACGGAAGCGTAACATTCACCGCAGTCTCGTGGCTTCCGGCATCTAGCGCCGTCTCGTAGCTTTCGGCTTCAGCCGGAAGCTCGCAGCACCACTTCCCTAAAGGCGGAAGCTACAAAGGCGGAAGCCACGAAAAGCGGAAGCCGGCAAAGGCAGAAGTCACGAAGGCGTTTTTGATAAACTCATTTCATGTCGTGCGTGGTCGTCGTCGCTGCGTCCAATCTCATGCCCTCGCTCTCCGATCATCTCGCGGATGAGGGTGAAGTCCTGACTTTTGCCGATACCGAACCGATTCAGGCGCTTCAGGCCATCCTCCAGAAAAAACCGGACCTGATCGTTCTCGAGCGGTTGTTCGCCGCCACCCCGCGCGGTGCGGCACTCTTCAACCGCATCAAAACGGATCCCGAGCTGGCCAACGCAGAAGTACGCGTCATGTCGCACAGCGGTGACTACGTCCGTACGGTCGTGAAGCCGTCGCTGATTGAAGCGGCGACACCAGCCGCGGCCCTGGCGGGAGCCGGCATCGTCACACCGACCTCGATTGCGGTACCCGAGCGGCGTCAACTCGACTGGCACGGCACGCGGCGGGCGCCGCGGATCCGGATACGGCCGGGAGTCGATATTCAACTGGACGGCAACCCGGCGAGCGTCGTCGATCTCTCGACGTGGGGCGCGCAGGTTCTCTCGTCGACGATCCTGCGGCCGAATCAGAAGGTTCGCGTGAGTATCCCCAACGACGAGTTCGTGATGCGCTTCCGCGGCGCGATCGCCTGGGCCAAGTTCGAGCTGCCGCAGGCGACCTCTCCGCCGCGTTATCGGGCCGGCGTCGAGTTCATCGACGCGGATGCCACCGCCGTGGACGCCTTCGGCGAGCGCAACAAAGCCTAGTCTTATCTTAGTCAGCGAACCAGCGCGCCGCGATCGATCCGTCCCTGATGATCGTGTCCTCGCGCGCGGATCCCGTCGACACCACCGCCGCCGGCACTCCGGTGATCTCCTCGAGCCGGGCGATGTAAGCACGCGCCTCCCGCGGCAGCCGATCGAAGTCGCGCACACCGGCGCTCGGCGACGTCCAGCCTGGCAGCCTCTCATAGATCGGTTCACACGCCGCCAGCTGCGACAGCTCTCCCGGCATTTCCGTCAACGTCGCACCGCGGCAACGATAGGCCGTACAGACCTGCAGGTCGTCCAGGCCATCGAGAACGTCGAGCTTGGTGAGCGCAAGCGCATCGAGCCCATTGACGCGCACCGCGTACCGCACCGCCACCGCGTCGTACCATCCGCAGCGTCGTGGCCGTCCGGTGACCGCACCGAACTCCTGGCCGCTCTCGCGCAGCCGGTTGCCCAGCTCGCCTGTCAGCTCGGTCGGCAACGGTCCTTCGCCAACGCGCGTCGTATAGGCCTTGGCCACGCCGAGGACGCCGTCGATGGCTCTCGGACCGACGCCCAGACCGGTCAGCGCGCCGCCAATCGTCGCATTCGATGACGTGACGTAGGGATACGTCCCATGATCGATGTCGAGCAGCGTGCCCTGGGCGCCTTCGAACATGATCGAGCGGCCGGCCTCGCGTGCGCGCGCGAGAAACAACGACACGTCGGCAACCCAGGGGGCCATGCGCGTCCACGCCGCTTTCAGCTCCGTCAACACCTGTCGCCAATCCATCGTCGAATCGGCAATCAGGCGGTTCCGCGCCGCGACGTTCTGCTGTACCGCTTCTTCCAGAGAGTCGGCGTTCGCCAGATCGCCGACGCGGACGCCACGGCGCGCGATCTTGTCCTCGTAGGCCGGGCCGATGCCGCGCGACGTCGTGCCGATGCGGCGCTCGCCACGACGAGCTTCGCTCAGCAAATCGAGCTCGCGGTGGTACAGCAGGATCAGGTGCGCCTTGTCGCTGATCACCAGACGATCGCCGACAGTGATGCCAGCCCGCCCCAGCTCATCGATCTCGGCAAAGAGCGCCTGTGGATCGACGACCAGACCATTGCCGATGACGCAGGTGATTCCCTCGTGCAGGATGCCCGACGGCAGCAGGCGCAGGATGAACTTGCGTCCACTGGCATACACCGTGTGACCGGCGTTGTGGCCGCCCTGGTATCGGGCCACGATCGAAAAATGCCGCGTGAGCAGATCGACGATCTTGCCCTTGCCTTCGTCGCCCCACTGCGCTCCGAGAACAGCGATGTTCATCAATGCAGTATTCTACCCGCATAGTGAGATGGTTGCGTGCGAGTGAGAGAAGGTGCTTCCGCCTGAAGGCGGAAGCCACGCCGTCGCGAGCGGAAGCCACGCAGCCGCGAGTAGACGCATGATTGAGGTCGACGGTTCCTCTCTCACGCTCGAGCAGCTCGTGGCGATCGCCGATCGCGACGAACTCGTCGCGGTCGCCGCCGGCGCGTTGCAATCGGTCGAGCGTGCGCGCGTCGTCGTCGATCGCCGCGCCGAGAGCGATGAGCCCGTCTACGGCATCAACACCGGATTTGGCGCACTCGCGGAGACACCCGTCTCCCGCCACGTCCTCGGTCAACTGCAGATCAACCTCCTGCGCAGCCACGCCGCCGGTGTCGGCGAGCCTCTTTCTGTACGGGCAGTCCGCGCGACGATGGCCCTCAGGGTCAACGTGCTGGCGAAGGGTTTCTCCGGGATCCGCTCGCGGACGCTGACGCAGCTCGTCGAGATGCTGAACCGCCGGGTGCATCCGCGCGTGCCCAGCCGTGGATCGGTCGGCGCGAGCGGTGACCTGGCGCCCCTGGCGCACCTGGCCCTCGTCCTCATCGGCGAAGGCGAAGCGTCGGTTGGCGAAAGCGCCGACGTGATGCCCGGGCGTGAAGCGCTCCGGCTGGCAGGGTTGGAGCCGATTCAGCTGGCTGCGAAAGAGGGACTCGCTCTCATCAACGGCACCCAACCGTCGGCGGCTCTCGCCGCGCTGGCGCTCGATGGCGCCGAACGCCTGGCGCGGGCGGCGGATATCGCGGTCGCCTTGTCCATTGATGCGCTGCGAGGCTCGGTCCACCCGTTCGATGCTCGAATCCAGGCGGCGCGTCCGTACGACGGTCAGGTGCAATCGGCGGCCAACGTGCGCGCCCTGCTCGAAGGGAGCGGCATCAACAAGTCGCACGAGCACTGTGGGCGGGTTCAGGACGCCTATTCACTGCGCTGTGCGCCGCAGGTTCACGGCGCAGCGCGTCACGCCCTGCGGTTCGTTCACGACACGCTCGTGACCGAGGCCAATTCGGCCACCGACAACCCGATCGTGTTCGCCGAACAGCAGGAAATCGTATCAGGGGGAAATTTTCACGGCGCCCCCGTGGCGATTGCCGCGGATCTCCTGATCATCGCGATCGCGCAACTCGCGACGATCAGCGAACGGCGCTCCGATCGCCTCGTCAACCCGGTCCTCAGCGAGCTGCCAGCGTTCCTGACAGCCGACAGTGGCCTGCAATCCGGCTACATGATGGCGCAGGTAACCGCCGCGGCGTTGGTGTCCGAGATCAAAACACTCGCACATCCGGCCAGCGTGGACACCATCCCGACGTCAGCGAACCGCGAGGACCATGTGAGCATGAGCATGGGAGCGGCGTTGAAGGCCGAACGCGCGCTCTCGCTCGCCACACGCGTGCTGGCGGTCGAGATCCTGTGTGCGTGCCAGGCGCTCGATCTGCTCGCGCCACTCGTAACGTCTCCGGCGTTGCAATCGGTGCACGCCTGTGTGCGCTCGGTCGTGCCGCCGCTCGCCACCGACCGTCCGCCGTCGCCCGACATCGAGCGCATAGCCGCGATGATCGTCGACGGAAGTTTGGAATCCTCGTGCGCGCGAGATGTCAAGTAAGAAATTTTTCAATTTCAGTTTGACAACGCGCGCGTACGTTTTTAGATTGCTAACCTTCAGCTCGTGCTCATCACACGCGCTGACACCCTGCGAACGATCATCAGTCGAACATGAATCTCCTCAGCCGCCATGTCAGCGCGCCACGCGGCGCGACGATCACGTGCAAGGGGTGGCCTCAGGAAGCTGCGCTGCGGATGCTGATGAACAATCTGGATCCCGAGGTCGCCGAACGCCCGGAGGATCTCGTGGTCTACGGCGGCACCGGACGTGCGGCGCGGAGCTGGGCGGCCTTTGACGCTATCGTGGCCACGCTGCGCCGCCTCGATCACGACGAGACGATGGTCGTGCAGTCCGGCAAGCCGGTCGCCGTCTTTCAGACGCACCCCTGGGCGCCGCGCGTGCTGATCGCCAACGCCTTGATCGTTCCGGCCTGGGCCACGTGGGACCGCTTTCGCGACCTCGAAGACCGCGGTCTGACGATGTACGGCCAGATGACGGCTGGCAGCTGGATATATATAGGTACGCAGGGGATCCTCCAGGGAACCTACGAAACCCTGGCCGCGGTGGCCCGTCGGCATTTTGGCGGCAGTCTGTCGGGACGAGTAACCGTTACCGCAGGTCTGGGCGGCATGGGCGGCGCGCAACCGCTCGCCGTCACGATGAACGGCGGCGTGGCGCTCGTCGTCGAAATCGACCCTCAGAGAATCGCGCGCCGCCTGTCGACCAGGTATGTCGACGAACGCTGTGCGGATGTGGACACGGCACTCGCCAGGGTCGACGCCTGCCGCCGTGACCGCCTCGCCCGTTCCATTGCGCTCGAAGGCAATGCGGCAGACGTGCTTCCCGAGCTGGTTCGGCGCGGCTTCACCCCCGACGTCGTGACGGATCAGACGTCGGCGCACGATGCCTTGCACGGATACGTGCCCGCCGGGCTCGGCGTCGCGGAAGCCGACGCGCTCAGACGTACACACCCGGACGAATACATCGAACGCGCACGTGATTCGATGGCCGTCCACGTCCGCGCGATGCTCGAACTTGGCCGGCGTGGTGCGGTCACCTTTGATTACGGCAACAACATCCGGGCGCAGGCGGAAAAGGCCGGCGTCGCGGATGCCTTCCAAATCCCCGGGTTCGTGCCCGAGTACATTCGCCCGCTGTTTTGCGTCGGCAAAGGCCCGTTCCGATGGGCGGCCTTGTCAGGTGATCCGGCGGATATCCATGCAACCGACGATCTGGCGCTCGAGATGTTCGCGCACGACGCGGCGTTGTGTCGCTGGATTCGATTGGCTCGCGAGCGGATCGCGTTTCAGGGATTGCCGGCACGGATTTTCTGGCTCGGATACGGTGAGCGCGCCCGCTTCGGTCTCGCCCTCAACGATCTGGTGCGCCGCGGCAAAGTCCAGGCGCCGATCGTCATCGGTCGCGATCACCTCGACACCGGCTCGGTCGCCTCACCGCACCGTGAGACCGAGGGAATGAAGGACGGCAGCGATGCGATTGCCGACTGGCCGGTGCTGAACGCGCTCCTCAACACATCATCAGGCGCCACCTGGGTCTCCGTGCATCATGGCGGCGGCGTCGGAATCGGTTATTCCCTGCACGCGGGAATGGTTATCGTCGCGGACGGAAGCCGGGAAGCTGACGAGAAACTGCAACGCGTGTTGACCTGCGACCCCGGACTCGGCGTGGTGCGCCATGCTGATGCCGGCTACGCGGACGCGATTGACACCGCGCGCCGCTCGAGTATTGACATGCCCATGTTCGGAACACACACGACTCCCCCGGCGAAAGGGGCGGACCGATGATGATCCCAGAGCGCCCCGCACTCGAACGCCGACTCCTCACCGCGCTCGACGGTTCAACGGGTGCTGGTGCCCGTATTCCCGTCGTCCTTGGCGGATGCGGGACCGGCCGCACCTCGCTGCTGCTGCGGCTGCGCGATCTCATAGGACGCTCCACCAGTCAGTACGTCGACGTCGAACGCGTGGCTACGACGCCGGAGCGATTCCTCAGCACGCTACGCGCGGCGTCGCCATTCCCCGCCCATCCATACGGTACGCCGGACGCGACCGAAGGCACCGCACGGGATGCGTTCGACGCCACGCTCGCCTTTCTCGACACGGCGCGCGCGGCCGGCTGACGCGCCGGCGACGTTCCTGCTCGACGAGTTCCTCGAGCTCAGGACGTTCGAGAGCTTCCCCGGACTTCGCACGGTGCTGCGCGATCTCATTTCTGCGCTGGCGTCGAGCGGCAACCGATTCGTGCTGACCACGCGCTACACCGCACGGGCGCATCGGTTGCTGCGCGACATGCCCGCGCCGTTCGAGATCATTCACGTCGCGCCCCTGAGCGCGGCGGAAGTGCGCGCGACGCTGCCTGCCGGCGAGATGCGCGGCGGGACTTTCAAAGAGGACGAGGACGATCACGCACGCGATGAGCTGGCGCGGATAGTCCAGGTATTGGCGGATGGGCGACCTGCCTACTCACGACTGATCGCCGAAACGGCATCGGCGATCGCGCCGCGCGGCGGCGCCGATCCGGTCAGCGCGTTGGCGGCGCTCATCGCCCCGGGTGGACAGCTCACGGCGGCCTGCCACTATTCGTACGAGCTTCGACTGCACCGTGCGCGAGGATACGGGGCGCTCAAGGCCATCCTCGAGGTGCTCGCCGAACACGAGCCGCTGACGCTCACCGAGATTGCCCTGCGGCTCCGCCGCACGCCGGGATCCACCAAGGACTACCTCTCGTGGCTCGAGGACGTCGACCTCATCGTGTCGCGGCAGAAGCGCTACAGCTTCGCCGATCCCATGATGCGGCTCTGGGTGCGGCTGCATTGCCGTCCGGCACCGCCGAACGACGAAGACGTCGCGCGCGAAGTGCACAGCTACGTGATGGCGCGTCTACCGCAGGCCGAACCGGCGCTGGCACTCGCCGGCAGCACGGCCGGCGATGCTGAACGCGAAAAGTCGTGGGGCATCATTGAAATAGATTAAGACTGAAGGAGGTAGGAAGGAGGAACAAGTTTCTTCCTTCATCCTTCCTCCTTCATCCTTTCTAAGGCTTGCTGCGCCGCGGCTTGGGCCGCGGCCTTCTTGCTTCTTCCCTCGGCTCGCGCCTGTGGCTCGCCGGCGACCAGAACCTCGACCTCGAATCGCCGGCGATGAGCCGGACCGATTTCAGCGACGAGCCGGTAGACGGGCAGACCACGATCGTGAGACTGCAGCCACTCCTGGAGCGCTGACTTGTAGTCCTCGGTGAACGCCGCCACGGCCCCGCTGCGTCTCGCCTCGACGATCAGCTCTCTGAACTGTCGTTCGATGAACCCGCGGGCAGGCTCGATGCCTCCGTCCAGATAGATCGCAGCAAGCAACGCCTCGTACGAGTCGGCGATGAGCGCATGCTTACGGCGGCCGCCGGTCTTCTCCTCGCCGCGGCCGAGAATCAGGTACGAGCCGAGCTCTATCCGCTCCCCGAGCCGCGCCAGCGAGCTCGCCGACACGATCGACGCCCGAAGCTTGGATTTCTGTCCTTCGTTGTGCTGCGGGAACTCCCGGAACAGCATGTCGGCGATAACGAACCCGAGGATGGCGTCGCCGAGGAACTCGAGCGACTCGTTGTCGAAGACGCCGCCGCTGGCGTCCTCGTGGACACGCGAACGATGCGTCAGCGCGTGCTCGAGGAGACCCCGATCCTTGAAGCGATAGCCGATCGCCGTCTCCAGCGGCTCGAAGGAGTCGCCGGCGATGTCGAGCGGCATATGGTCGTCGCGATGGCTGTCGATGATTTGCCGGGCGCGTCCGGCGTCCGCTTCTGTGACGCTGATGCGCAGTTCGTGCATGGTCATGGGGAACGACACCAGGGGCAGGTTCGAGCCGACGATGGCCTCGATGCCATGGGTCGCCAGAAGTCCCCTCACGACGTCCGCTTCGATTGGCGACTGCGTGCGAAAAATGACGACGAGCTCTGGCATGCGGTCAGCGCCCAGGTGATGCCTCGTGAACGATCCGGCCTCCAACCATGGTCAAGACGGCGGTCGTGTCGAGCACTTCGCGCGGCGGTATCGAAAAGATGTCCTTCGACAGCATCACGAGATCGGCCAGCTTGCCTTCCGAGATGCTGCCCTTGCGATCGTCGGCGAACTCGGCATACGCAGAGCCGAGCGTGTAGAACTCTACCGCCGCCGCCATGCTGATGCGCTCTTCCGGAAACCATCCTCCGGACGGTGTGCCGTCGGTGAACTGTCGCGTGACCGCCGCGTAGAGACCGAGCATCGGATTCAAGGGCTCCACGAACCAGTCGGTCCCGAACGCTATACGCGCGCCGGCGTCCACGAACGACTTGAAATCGTAGGCGATGCGACAGCGTGCCTTGCCGATCCGCCGCTCTGCCCAGCGCATGTCATCGATGCAGTGACTCGGCTGGATGGAGGCGATGACGTTCAGCTGCTTGAAGCGCGTCTTGTCGGCGTCGCGCACGACCTGCGCATGCTCGATCCGCGGCCGGCGGTCTCTCTCTCCTCGTTCGCGGGCCAGCTTGGCGAACGCGTCGAGGACGATGGCATTGGCGCGATCGCCGATCGCGTGGACGACGAGCTGGAAGCCGGCGGCATCGCCGTCGAAGATCGCCTGCTCCAGCGCTTCCGGAGTCTGCAGCAGCAGGCCGCTGGTCGAGGGCTCATCCGCGTACGGCTCGAAGAAGGCTGCGGTGCCGGAGCCCATCGATCCATCGGCGAACAGCTTCAGACCACCCACGCGCAGCCAGTCGTCGCCGAAGCCGCTCCCGATGCCCGCCTCTTTGAGCCCGGCGATCGAACGGTTCTGGATGGCATAGATGCGCGCCGTCAGCCCACCGGTGACCCGGATCTGCTGGTAGGCTCGCAGCTCGGTCGCGCTCGCGGTCATGTCCTGGATCGTCGTGACGCCGAGTGACGCCGCGTGAGCCAGCGCGGCCCGCGCCTTCTCGATGGTCTCTTCGAGTGTCGGAGCGGGCACGGCGCGTGCAATCAGATCCATGGCGTTGTCCTTGAACACGCCAGTAGGTTCGCCCGTCGCGTTGCGTACGATCGTCCCACCCTCGGAGTCGCGGGCCTCGCGCGTGACCCCGGCCAGCTTCATCGCCAGGCTGTTGGCGACGCCCATGTGCCCATCGAGCCGCTGCACGAACACGGGATGCCGCGGCGTCGCCGCGTCGAGGAGCGCCTTGGTCGGCAACGCGCGGCTCGGCCATGCTTCGTGATCCCAGTAGCCGCCCAGAATCCAGCGGCCCTCGGGCACACGGGCGACGTGATCGCTCAGGCGCCGTGTGAAATCCTGCTCGTCGCGGGCCGGCCGCAGGTCGATGCCGACGATTTGCTCGGCGCCGCTGAGGAAATGCACGTGCGCATCATTGAATCCCGGCAGGACGAGCCGACCGCGTGCATCGATGATCTTCGTCTGTTTTCCGGCAAGCGCTTGAACGTCGGCCGTGGTGCCGACTTTGGTGATGCGCTCGCCGCACACCGCAACGGCCTGTGCCTCGGGCCGTTGCCGATCAACCGTGTGTATCTTGGCGTTGATGACTATGACATCGGGCACGCAGGTCTCCGCGGACAAGGGAAGCGCGATTGACGCGAGGACTACCGCGACTATCGCCGTCATCAATGCTGGAGCGACCCGACACCCGCCCGTTCGCGGTCGTCAGAAGTTCCGGCTCGCGACGTTCCCGTTCGAGCGGACGCCGGCTCCCCCACTTCGACTGGTTCGACCTTCAGCAGGATCATCGTCATGTCGTCGTGCTGGTCTGCGCTACCTACGAACGCTTCGATCTCGCGCAGGATCCGTTCGCGCAGTTCACTCAATTCGAGGTGTCCATGCTCCGTGACGATCTCGCAGAGCCTCGCATCACCGAAGAGATCGGATTCCAGATTCATGGATTCCGTGATCCCGTCGGTGTACAGCACGATCACGTCGCCGATGTTGAGGTCGACGCGGTACTCCTCGAGCAGCTCGACAAACTTCTCGGCCGCGCCGTCGATTTGCAGGCCAAGCACCATACCGTTCGGTATGAGGATCTGCGAACCGGGATTCGCGGCCGCCGGGCCTGCCAGAAAGATCATCGGGGTGTGTCCTGCACGCGCGAACGTCATCACTCCGTGGGCGATGTCGATCACGGCATAGGTCATGGTGATGAAGCTGCGGCTGTCGAGGTTCTCGGAGATGATTCGATTGACCTCCAGAAGCAGCTGTCTGGGTGAGAAGTAGATCTGGCTGAGGGACAGCACAAGGCCCTTCAGTTCGGCCATGTACAGTGCCGCCGAGGTGCCTTTCCCTGAAACGTCCGCGATCAGCACGCCGAGGCGATTCTCCGGAAGCCGGAAAAAGTCGTAGTAATCCCCGCCAACCTCGCGCGCGGGGACGCACAGCGCCGTCACGGTCAGCCCCGCGAAGTCGAGCGTTCCGCGCGGCAGCAGCGACATCTGTATCTGCCGGGCGATGCGCAGTTCCTCTTCGAGCCGCTTCTTTTCCGCAGCCGTCTGCAGCAGGTTCTCGATGCTGCCGGTCATCTGGTTGAACGATCCCGCCAGCTCACCGAGCTGGTCGTTCGTCTGAATTCGGATACGGTGGGTGAAGTCTCCTTGACGCACTCGGTCCGTGCCTAAAGACAGCTCATGAATCGAGCTCGTGATCGAGCGGGCCAGCGCCAGCCCCATGACCAGTGCCACGAACTGGATGATCAAAAACAAGATGGCCACGAAGACGAGCATCAGCATGATGGCGTCGCCAAACGTGAGTGGCCCCATTTGCATCGGCTGAGCCCGCGAGAGTCGGGTATAGAGATCGCCGAGGCGGAACGTCATGGCCACGGTGGCGCGGCGGGTCGAACCATCGTTCCAGTCGTTGTAGTCGAAGAACGTGACGCTGCGACTGAAGAACGACCATCCGCTGTCACCGCCGGGCGACCGGTTGATGCTGTCGACCACCGACGCCGTGTCGGACGCGCCGCTGCGCCGCACGACGCCGGCGCGCACGCGGGTGCGGTCGTAGAGCAAATCGAGCACCTGCGCATCGACCGGCACATCGGCGATGACGTAGCCGATGCGGCGGTCCTTGACGATGGCCGGTACCGCCGCTCGCACGACCAGCTCGGCCTCGTTTGGCGCATCGGGTCGAGCCACGGCAATCGTTCCCTGCCAACCCTCGGCTCGTGCCGCCAGCCATGCCGGCACCTTGTTCGGCGCCGGCACGTGTTCCCAGGATCCGGCGTGGACGGGCGCTGGAGCGTCGGCCGTCAGCGGGACGAAGGCGAGCGCCAGACCTCGATAGGCTGGACCGGCGTTGCGGTGAACTCTGCCGACCGTGTTGGGAGTACCCGCCGGCTCTCTGCCGATTTCCGCGGCGGCCGCCTGCGCAATCAGCCGCGCATCGTCCACGATGTCGTCGTAGCCGTCTTTGAACAGATACGCGCTCAGGTTCATCGTGACGGTCCACGCACCGAGCACGAAGAAGGCAATGATGAGGAGCGCCGGAACGACCCCGATGAAGATGTAGGAGAGGATCAGCCGCCGGCGAAGCCGCCACAGGAGGCGCCGCTTCATCAGGAGAAACAGCCGCCACACGAAGAAGCCGAGCGACACGGCCATCGCGAGCGTCGCCCCGCTGTTGAGCAGACTGACGAACGTGGGCAGAGCGACGAACTGTCGAATGAGGCCGATGACGATCTTCAGGGACGCGGCGAATATGAACAGCCGGCCCGCCCAGGAGTGCAAGAGAAGGTCGCGAGCCGGAACCGGGCGATCCGTGGTGCCAGACGTCAGCGCGAGCGGCGCATCCGGCCGACGCGCGCGTGCGCCCACATCAGGGAGCCGTGGTCGAGGCATGTCGATCGAGTTCGAATGATAACATTGGGCCGGTGAAGCTTCCGGACCGCGCCCGCTTCCCCACGGTGTGTATCCACGCAGGACAGGAGCCCGATCCCTCAACGGGCGCGATCATCACACCTATCTATCAAACATCGACATACGTGCAGGACGAGCTCGGACGCCACAAGGGCTACGAGTACGCTCGCACACAGAATCCGACGCGATCGGCGCTCGAGCAGAACCTGGCCGCCATCGAAGGTGGAAAGGCGGCGTTTGCATTCGCTTCAGGCATGGCGGCGATTTCGGCAATCGCCACCATGCTGCAGTCCGGCGACCACGTGGTGGTCACCGACAACACATACGGCGGAACGTTCCGCTTGTTCGATCGCGTCCTCACCAAATACCAGCTCGCCTTCAGCTATGTCGATACCTCGCAGCTCGATGAAGTCGAGCGCGCGATGCGGCCAGAGACGAAGATGCTCTTCGTCGAAACGCCGACCAACCCGGTGATGCGGCTGACCGATCTCGCCGCGGCAGCGGCGCTCGTGCGCTCGCGGGGCGTGCGGCTCGTGGTCGACAACACCTTTGCCAGCCCCTGCATTCAGCGGCCGATCGAGTTCGGCGCGGATCTCGGTGGTGCACAGCACGACCAAGTACCTCAACGGTCACAGCGACAGTGTGGGAGGAGTTGTCGTGGCCACGCGCGACGAGGACATCGCCTGGCTGTCGTTCATCCAGAACGCTGCCGGCGGGATTCTCGGGCCATTCGACGCCTGGCTCGTCCTTCGCGGGACCAAGACGCTGGCCGTCCGTATGGCGCAGCACAACGTCAATGGCATGGAACTGGCGCAGTTCCTCTCAACGCATCCGAAGGTCCGGAACGTGCTCTACCCTGGCCTGACCAGCCACCCGCAACACGACCTCGCAAAGCGCCAGATGCGCGGGTTCGGCGGCATGCTCTCCTTCGACGCTGGAAGCTTTGAAGCCGCCAGGGATGTCTGCAATCGGGTCAAGCTCATGGCCCTTGCGGAAAGTCTGGGCGGAGTGGAGACGCTCATCAGCCATCCGGCGACAATGACGCACGCGTCCGTGCCCCCCGAACGACGAGCGGCCATCGGCTTGACCGACAGCCTGGTCCGCATTTCCTGTGGTATCGAGGATCCGGCCGACTTGATCGAGGACCTCGAGCAAGCGCTCGCCTGACGCCGTTCCCGGGCTCGCCTTTCTCGGCTCGCCTTCTGTGGCTTCCGCCTTCAGGCGGAAGTTAATCCGTCGCAGCTAGGCATGTCTCCCAAGTCGGTGCTGTGCTGGTGATCGCGGGAGTCTGGGTGGGTTGGAAAGGAGAGTGATCGCTCCTTGCCACTCTCAGATTATCGCGCACCGCGGGACTTGCCGCAAGGCCCGGAGCGTGCCGCAGGATCGCCGTCTCCGCCGGAGCCGGCGAAATAGGAGGCACGAAATGCGTGTAGCGCTAATGGGAGTCTGGCGATGACCGAACATGCGGTGGTAATCGTC
This sequence comes from uncultured Acidobacteriota bacterium, assembly GCA_963804245.1. Classification (GTDB taxonomy): domain Bacteria; phylum Acidobacteriota; class Vicinamibacteria; order Vicinamibacterales; family 2-12-FULL-66-21; genus CAWDPQ01. Next base: position 55,941 of record CAWDPQ010000004.1, on the reverse strand, counting down.
GGAGGAGGTCCGACGGGGCTGATGCTGGCGGGCGAGCTGGCGTTGGCGAAGGTCGACGTCGTTATTGTCGAGCGGCGCCCCAACCAGGACCTGGCCGGCCAGCGCGCAGGCGGTCTGCTCTCGCGCACCATCGAGATTCTCGATCAACGTGGAATCGCCGATCGGTTCATCTCGCAGGGACAGAAACACCAGATCACGATGTTCGCCGGGACCTCGTTCATCAGCGACCTCCCTACCCGGCACAACTACGTGCTCGGGCTGTGGCAGAACCACATCGAGCGCATCCTGGCCGGCTGGGTCGGCGAGCTGAGGGTCCCGATCCACTACGGCATTGAGGTCACCGGTTTCACGCAGGACGACACCGGCGTCGACGTCGCGCTGTCCGACGGCGAGTCGCTGCGGGCGCAATATCTCATCGGGTGCGATGGAGGCCGCAGCCTGATCCGTAAGGCAGCCGGCATCGAGTTCCCTGGATGGGATCCGACGACGAGCAACCTGATCGCCGAGGCCGAGCTGGCCCAGGAGCCGCCGGAATGGGGCATCCGCCGCGACGCCCGCGGCATTCATTCCCTGAGCAAGATGGACGATGGGGTGCGGGTACGCGTCCTGGTGACCGAACCGCACGCCGGAGCCACGACCGAACCCACCCTGCGCGATCTGAGCGAGGCGCTCATCGCCGCATACGGGACCGATTATGGAGTCCACAGTCCTACCTGGCTCTCCAGGTTCACCGACATGACTCGGCAGGCCGCGGCCTACCGCGACAGACGGGTCCTGCTGGCCGGCGATGCCGCACACGTGCATCCCCCCGACGGTGGACAGGGCATCCAGACCGGTGTGCAGGATGCGGTGAATCTTGGATGGAAGCTGGCGCAGGTGATCAAGCGGACATCACCGGAAAGCCTCCTTGACTACCTACCACGCCGAGCGCCACCCCGTCGCTGCCCGCGTGCTGCGCACCACGATGGCGCAGGTCATGCTGCGCCGCCCGGACGAACGCACGCACGCACTGCGCGACACCATGTCCGAGGTCCTCGGCATGGACGAGCCCAGCAGACGATTCGCCGCGATGATGTTCGGTTTGGACATTCATTACGACCTGGGAGAGGGACATCCGCTGCTCGGGCGCCGCATGCCCGATCTCGACCTGGTCACCGCCAACGGCCCGCTGCGGGTCTTCACCCTGCTGCACCCTGCCCGGCCGGTGCTGCTCAACCTCGGTGAGCCCGGCGGCTTCGACATCACGCCATGGGCAGATCGGGTTCGGCTGGTCGACGCCAAATACGATGGGACGTGGGAGCTTCCGGCAATCGGGGCGGTCACGGCTCCCATCGCCGTGTTGATTCGGCCCGACGGATATGTGGCGTGGGTGGGAGACCTGACTCAGCTGGGCCTCGCTGACGCGCTAACCACGTGGTTCGGACCGCCTGCTGCGGCGTAGCGCATCGGCTCACAAGTTCATTCTGTGAGGAGTCTTCTTCCGGCTCAAGCCGGAAGCCACGTGTCAGGGCCGGAAGCCATGTTCAGGACGTCGAGTCCCTGATCCACTTCAGATACGCCTCATTGCCATCGACGATGGGAATGACGACGAACTCGGGTACTTCGTAGGGGTGCAGCTCGCGGACTCGATCCCACAGATCGCTGACCTTATCGCTGGTCGTCTTGATGATGAGCTGGCGTTCTGCCTCGAACTCGATCTTGCCCTCCCAGCGATAGATCGATTCCATCACCGGCAACAGGTTCACGCAGGCAGCCAGACGCTCGTCGACGAGCGTGCGGCCAAACTCGCCGGCGTCCGCATCAGCGGGCAGCGTGGTCAGAGCAATGACGTAGTCCGCGGTCATCCTTCGAATCTCCAGTTTCTGCCCGTGAGCACTAATTTCGCGGTTCGCAACGGTCGAAAAGTATTGTACAAAGGACCCACATCATTGATGGCATCCGGACCCGTTCCCCAGGCGCCGAGGGAGCCACTGCGTCGGCCGCGTAATCCTCCCCCGACGACGACGCTCCCTCGCCGGCGGAAAACGCTGCATCTTCTGCTGATCTTCGTCACGCTGGTCCTGGTGCTCGACGCGCTGGTTGGCGAGAAAGGCCTGCTCGAGACCATCCGCGCGCGGCGTCAGCACCGTGAGTTGACAGCCTCCATCGAACGGCTCCGGTCTGAAAACGCTCAACTGCGGGAAGAGGCGCGGCGGCTGCTCGAGGACCCCTCGGCAATCGAATCCCTCGCCCGCGAGGAGCTCGGTCTCATCCGTCCCGGCGAGATGCTCTTCATCGTCAAGGACGCCAAACCGACGCACTAGAGCTAGCCGGCATCTCCATCCATTTGCATTTCGTCGCGTTCTGTCAGTTGCCCAAATGGTACTGATCCGCACCGGCTACTGCTGCTCCAGAGCCTTGCGTGCCTCGGCCAGTGCTCGGCTGTCCATACCACTCACGTCTGGATACTCCAACTTCAGCGAATCGAGCGTCTCGATGATGACCGAGGCCACCACGAGCCGCGTGAACCACTTGTGATCGGCGGGGACTACATACCAGGGGGCATTTTCCGTCGCGGTGCCCCTGATCGCGCTCTCGTACGCCTGCATGTATTCCCGCCAGTGCTGGCGCTCCTGGATATCGCCGGGTGAGAATTTCCAGCGTTTCTCAGGACTCTCGAGGCGGGCGAGGAACCGCCGCCGCTGTTCGTCTTTCGAGACGTGGAGGAAGAACTTCCTGACCACGATGGCGTTCTTCGACAGGTACTCTTCGTACTGGCGAATCTCATTGTGACGCCGATCCCAGATGTCCTTCTTGCGCAACGATGGCGGAAGCTTCTGCCGCAGCAGCAGCTCCGAATGCACCCGGACGACAATGACTTCCTCGTAATACGAGCGGTTGAAGATCCCGATGTGCCCGCGCCTGGGGGCCAGCTTCGCGCACCGCCAGAGATAGTCGTGGTCGAGCTCCTCGGATGACGGCTGCTTGAACGCGTATACCTCGCAGCCCTGCGGATTGACGCCAGACATCACGTGCTTGATGGCGCTGTCCTTCCCCGCCGCGTCCATGGCCTGAAACACCAGCAGCAGTGCCCAGCTGTCGTTCGCGTACAGCCGATCCTGCAGTTCCGTCATGGCCTTGATCCCGAGCGCCAAATCCTCTTCTGTACGCTCTTTGTCGCCCTTCTTGAAATCGCCGATGTCCGCCGGATTGATGTCCTTCAAGCGGAACGATTTTCCCGAATCCACCTTGTATCGGTCGCTGAGGCGCCGCGCGGTCTTGACGATCTCGTCGAGTTTCATGTCCCTACAATAGCCTTCCCCGGTCCGCCCGGAAGCGGCGATGCCGATTCTTGCGCTGGTCCTCTGTCTCGGGAAGTGGACAAACGTGCAAGAAACAGATGACTTCTCGACCCCAGGGGTAATGCGTGGCTTCCGGCTTTAAAGGCGGAATCCACTCGCCTCGCCTACCCTCGTCCGATGAAGGGCATCTTCGTCGCCAGCACGGTCAGGAATTGGACGTTGGCTTCGAGAGGCAGACTGGCCATGTAGATGACCGCGCGGACGACGTGGTTCACATCGAGGAGCGGCTCCGGCATGTTGGCACCGCTGGCCTGCAGGACGCCTGTCGCGAACCTCTTCGTCATGGGCGTCTCGGCATTGCCGATGTCGATCTGCCCGCACGCGATATCGTACTGACGTCCGTCGAGTGACGTGGACTTCGTCAAGCCGGTGATCGCGTGCTTGGTGGCGGTATAGGGCGCGGAATTCGGACGCGGCGCGTACGCCGAAATCGAGCCGTTGTTGATGATGCGGCCTCCCATCGGCCGCTGTGCCTTCATCAGACGAAACGCCTGTTGCGTACAGAGGAAAGCACCCGTCAGATTGACGTCGACAACCGACTTCCACTGTTCGACGCTCAGCTCGTCGAGCGGCACGCCGGGAACGTTCATGCCGGCATTGTTGAAGAGCAGATCGAGCCTGCCGAACGTTTCTCGCGTGCGATCGAAGACCACCCGAACTGACCCGGGATCGGTGATGTCCGTCGGAACGACCAGCGCCTCGCCGGCGCCCTTACCTGCATCGGCCACCGTGCCTTCCAGCAGCTCGCCGCGGCGGCCGACGAGGACGACGGCGTAGCCTTCGTGGAGCAGCCCCGTGGCGACGGCTTTACCGATTCCGGAACCCGCTCCGGTTACGAGCGCGACTTTGCGTGGTGAGATCACGTCCCGAACGGTAACATGACACGAGCAGAGATGAAGATACTCGTTACCGGCGCCGCCGGATTTCTCGGGACGCGTCTGATCGAAGCGCTCCTCCGTCAAGAAGGTCCGCGGCAGCAGGTGTCGAAAATCGTAGCTGCCGACCTCTCCGCCTGCTCGGTGGCCGATCCACGAGTGGAACCCCGGATCGGGTCGGTTGCCGATGCTGATTTCATCGATTCGATTGCCGGCAACGGCATCGATGCCGTTTACCACCTTGCCGCCATCCTGAGTGGGCAATCGGAATCGGATTTCGACCTCGGGATGAAGGTCAACGTCGACGCCACCCGGCAGCTGCTCGAGGCATGCCGGCGGCTTCAGAAGGTGCCAAGGTTCGTGTTCGCCAGCTCTGTTGCCGTCTTCGGCGGGCCACTGCCGGAGGTCGTGCCGGAAAATATGGCGCTCCTTCCGCAATCGTCCTATGGCACCGAGAAGGCGATCGCCGAACTGCTTGTCAGCGACTATTCGCGGAGAGGTTTCGTGGACGGCATCTCGTGCCGGCTTCCCACGGTCGCGATACGGCCCGGGGCTCCGAACTCGGCGATGTCTTCGTTCGTCAGCGGCATCATTCGCGAGCCGCTGGCCGGCATGGAGAGCCTTTGTCCAGTTCCTCTTGATACCCGCCTGTGGATTACGTCGCCGACCGTCGTGACGAGCAACCTGGTTCACGCCGGCAGCATGGCGACCTCGTTGCTCGAAGGGCGCCGAGCGATCAACCTGCCGGGGCTGTCCGTCACGCCGCACGAAATGCTCGAGAGCCTCGAGCGATTCGGCGGGTCGTCAGCACGTGCGCGGGTCCGCTGCGAACCGGACCAACGGATGATGACGATCGTATGCACCTGGCCCGGCGACTTCGACATCAGCCGTCCGCTGCAGCTTGGCTTCCGGGCCGACAGTGATATCGACGCGATCGTTCGCGAGTTCGTCGCGCAGCGAGCAGCGTGAGCGGACTTTCAGTCTTACTTCCGGCGCAAAGCGACGGAATCGAGAGGCCGCCCTCCAACGGCGGCCTCTCTATCACTACTTCACCCGCAGCACTCCCTTCATCGTGGTGTGAAGAGTGCATAGGTAAGCGAAGTCTCCCTTCATCCGAGCGACGTACTTCCAGGATTCGCCTGCTGCGATCACCTGCGAGTCGAAGCCCCCGGCCTTCGATGTCGCCGTGTGAGGAAACGGATCCTTGTTCAGCCACACGACTGAGTCTCCGGAAACAACCGTCAGGCTTGCCGGCGCGAACGTCGTCCCCTCGATAACGACAGTATGCGTCTTTGGTTTGCGCGCGGTCTGTCCCGCGTTGGCATCCAACACCAGGACGCTGAGGGCGACAACCGCCAATGCCACGTAGCGCACGCTACTTCCCGAGCGAGGACTGCATCTTCTTCGCGTGCTCGAGGTGCGCGACAAATGCGGGGCGCACCTTCACCAGCAGCGCCTTGAGCTCCTCGTTCTTCGCTCCCGGGACCAGCGTCTTGTCGAGTGCGTCGAGCACCGCCTGGTGGTACGTGACCTCGTTTCTCACGTCATCCCATTAGATGCAGCCGCTGCCGCTGCCGTTCCCGCAAGCCACGAATGTCGCCTATTTCTTTTTGTCGTCGAGGTTTGCCGTGAGGTCGGATTCCGTGATCCGATCCTCTACGCCGCGAGCCGGCACGTCGACTTTGGCAATCCACAGCAGTGCGTTCAATAGAACCTTCCGCTGATTGGCGTCGCCCCAAGTGCTGTGCGTGTGTCCGCCGGTGAACCCAAATCCGCGGCCACCGTCCGCGCGTTCCGTCACCCACATCATCGTCTCCGCCTTGCCACTGTCGGCGACCACGTGCGGGTACGGGCCCTTCGGACTCACGTAGGGTCCCTTGCGAACGTCGTCGCTGGGCGTCGCAACCAGGATCGGTGTAATCCGCGCTTTCGTCGCGGCGTCCGACGTCCAGCGCATGTTGAAATACCACTCGTCGTGGGTGGCGAACGGTTTGACGCCGCGGGTGACCGGATGCGTCGGCAGCTTGTCGAAGGCGGGCTTCCACATCGGGTTCACGGAGTACTGAGTTTCGTAGAAACCGCCGATCCAGCGATACATCGCGTCTGCGGGCGCGCCGGTTGGAACCTCGACGCCGTAATGGGCGAAGCCGAGCCCGACACCTCGTGCCGCCAGCGATGCGAGCACCGTCATGTGATCGCCTTGAATCGCGGGATGTCCCTTCCCCCCGTCTGCATAGATCAAAATCGCATCCGCCTTTTCGAGCGCCGAGCTGTCCTCGACGCGTTCGCCGTTGACGACCTTTGCCGGCCATCCCATGTCATACACCTGCACCGTGATGCCTGGAATCGATGCCAGTGCCTTTTGGAAGAGGAGGCAACCGGCACGGAATTCATGCATGCCCGGCGGGTGACTGGGCCTGCCCGCAATCAGCACGATCCGCTTGTCGGCGCCACGCGCGGGGAAGGATGCGAAAACGGCCGCAACGAGTATCAGAATCAGAGCTACACGGTGCCGACATTCTGAGACTGTAGACATGGCTCAAAACTGCTCCTTCCGCTCCGGGGCCGTCTGTTCCGCGGACGTCACGCCGGGCGGCAGTTCCAGGATTCGAATATTGCGAAAATGAATCTCCCCTCCTTCCGATTCGAGGCAGAAGTAGCCCTTCTTCTGCGTGGCGCGCGTGATGCCGTTGACGAACTTGCCATTGACGGACAACTTGATCGTCCCGTCGACAGCGACGACATCGTAGGTGTTCCACTCGCCTTTTCCGAGTGCGCGATTCTCGATTGACATACTGCGGTCGCCGCGCGGAGTGTCGGCTGTGGTCTTCACGCCACCGACGCCGAACAGCTCTCCGTGGACGTAGGCAACCGGCGGCGTGACGCCGTTGCGCTTGTTGAGATTCGGCCACTCGAGCTCGAGCATCTGCACCTCGACGCCATCAGGGAGCCGGCTCTGAGGATCCGGACGAGCGGCGCTCCACACGAACACGCCGGAATTGCCGCCGGCTTCCATGTGTTTCCATTCGATGTGCAACACGAAATTTTCGGTACTGCTTTTCGCTGCACATGACGCCCAGCGGCCGGCCCGAGCAGACGAGCACGCCGTCGCGGAACTTCCAGGTATCTTCCGCGGTGTTGATGTTCACCCAGCCGCTCAAATCGCGTCCGTTGAACATGTCCTTGAACTGCGGCGCACCGGACTGACCCGCTGCTGCGAGTGGCAGCAGACAGACGGTGGCCGTGGCGAGGAAACGGTTCATGCCTACTCCTCTGTCTTCCAATGAATGGTTTCGAACGGGATCCGGTCGGCGCGCTCGCCGGCAATGTGTTTCGCGATCTGGCTGGCGTGAAAGCGTCCGTTTTCGATGAACCACCGGCTCGTGCAATAGCCACCACAGACTGTACCTGCCAGGTAGATACCCGGCCGGCTGCTCTGAAACGTGACCTCGTCGACCACCGGCGCGCGACAGCCATCCCCTGAGAACTCGAGCTGCAGGGACTCCAGAAATCGATAGTCGGGATGGTAACCCGTCATGGCCACCACCCAGTCGTTGGGGATCTCACGGACGCCGTCAGGTGTCCGTAACGTCACGGATGACTCACGGATTTCTTCGAGCGTCGTGTTGAAGAAGCCGCGGATGCTGCCTTCGGCGATCCGTCTCTCGAGATCCGGCTTGATCCAGTACTTGATCTTGTCCGACAGCGTCGCGGATCGGACGATGAGGCTGACCTCCGCGCCGTGCCGGTAGCAGTCGAGCGCGGCTTTCGCCGCGGAGTTTTTCGCGCCCACGATCACGACCTTCTGCCGCACGTATTGATAGGGCTCGCGGTAGTAGTGTGTGACCTTCGCCAGCGCCTCTCCCGGCACGTTCAGCAGGTTCGGCTGATCGAAGAATCCGGTTGCGACAACCACGTTGCGCGCACGATATCCGTCCTTCGTGGTGATCACCGTGAAATCGCCGCGGCTGCCGGTGACCTCCAGAACGCGTTCGTACAACCGGATGTCCAGCGACTCGCGCTCGGCCACACCCCGGTAGTACTCGATCGCTTCCTCGCGGGTCGGCTTATAGGATTGGACCGGGAATGGGTAGCCGCCAATCTCGATCAGCTCGGGCGTCGAAAAGAATTCCATGTTCGTGGGATAACCCACGATGGAATTGACGAGAGCGCCCTTTTCGACGATGCGCGCCTCGAGGCGTTCGCGTCGCGCCTCGATGGCGCAGGCGAGGCCCACCGGCCCGCCTCCCATGACGATGAGGTCCAGCGGCATACATTTCCTTGGCCCTTACAACCCGAACGCGAAGACGTTGCCGCCGCCAGCGATCGCGACGAACTGTTGGCCGTCGATCATATACGTCATCGGCGATCCTCTCCACGCGGTGTTCGCGGGAAAATGCCAGAGCAGCTTGCCGGTGCGCGCATCGACCGCGGCGAAACCGCCGCCGTCCTCGGCGAAGAGGACGAGCCCGGTCGCCGTCGAGAGCACGCCGCCCCAGGTATCACTCCCCCCGAGCTGTGGATACTCCCACGCCAGCTTGCCCGTTTGCACGTCGATCGCCCGTAAAAATTTCCTGCCGACCTCTCCTGGAACGTTCTGCGTGCTGCCGCCATAGAAGGATTCGCCTTGTTCGAACCAACCGGACCAGACGGAATGTCCGAGGCTGTTGCGAGGCGGCGGCAACGGCACGGACGTAGCGCGCGACGTGGCCGATCGCCTCGGCCGACATCGCGGTCGGAGGCATCCCACCGGCCGGGACACCGGTGCGAATGATGCGCTCGAGATCCTCGAACGACCGCCCCACTGCCTGGCGCGACGAGACGATGTCCGGCCCCCGCTCCGCCCCGCGGCCGTCGTTGCCATGGCACATCGCGCAGTTCACCTCAAACAAACGAGCCGCCTCGGCAGGTGGCGGCTCTGGTTTGCTCTGCTGCGCGCTGACGTCGGGATGCGTGGGAATCGCGGCCGCGAGCAGCACCGTGGCCACCACGGCGAAAGCCCAAAGCGTCCACTGATGACCAGGCCGTTCGCGATGCGGGGTCGCGTTCATGAGGGCAAGATCCTCACTGCGCCAAGTTCGTGCTTCTGCGCCAACATTCGTGGCTTCCGGCTTCAGACGGAAGTTTCGCCACGAGCGGAAACTTCCGCCTAAAAGGCGGAAGCCACGAGAGAAGTTGCCGTGTCCGAGCTTCGAAAGTGTACGTCAAGTGAAGCCGCACACCGGTTCTGATATCGTTCTGCTCGGCTGTGGCGATCGATCCTGGCTCGCCGGCCGCCCCAGATGGCCATGCCTATCGACATTCCGCTGGTCACTCCGCGCGTACCCGCGGTGCTGGATCCAGGTTTTCGCCCGGCCGTGCTCGCCGTGAACGCTTACAACCAGCTCGTCGACCGAGCTGGCGGCGGCGTGCCGGTTCGCATCGCGCTCGAGCAGGCCGACGGCTCGGTCTTCCGATTCGACATGCGCGTCCTGCCCGAGTCCCACGCACAGGCGGCGGCGAATCCGCTCCTCCTGGAGCGCCTCATCAAGTTCATCCTCTGGTCGCGTGGTGGATGGCGCATTTACATCGACGGCCCGGCGCCCCTGACCGAGCACCTCGTCGCGCACTATCGCGATACGGAGACCGGACGATTCGACGCGCACTTCGTCGGCGAGCTGGTATTCGGTCACAAGCTTTCCATCGTGCACACGCGCGACGTGCCGCCGGAACGTGCGGAGACGAAGCCGCTCGGACGATATCTCGACGGCTGCCGCATCGGGTTCGATTTGGGTGGCAGCGACCGCAAGGTTGCCGCAGTGATCGACGGCCGCGTCGTCTTCAGCAACGAGACGGAGTGGGACCCTTACCATAAGCCCGATCCGCAGTATCACTACGACGGCATCATGGACTCGCTGAAGCAGGCCGCCGCGCACCTGCCCCGCATCGATGCCATCGGCGGCAGCGCCGCCGGAGTCTATGTGAACAACCGCGTGAAGGCCGGGTCGCTGTTTCGAGGAGTGCCCAGGGACATCTTCGAGGCGCGGGTCTCCAACATGTTCCTCGACATTCGCAGGGAGTGGAACGACGTGCCGCTCGAGATCGTGAACGACGGCGAGGTAACGGCACTCGCAGGGTCGATGTCCCTGGGGAAGAACGCGATCCTCGGCATCGCGCTGGGCACGAGCACTGCCGGTGGATACGTCACGCCCGACGGCCGCATTACGTCCTGGTTGAACGAGCTGGCGTTCGTCCCGATCGATTACAACCCGGCCGCCGCCGTCGACGAGTGGTCGGGCGACTACGGCGTGGGCTCGCAGTATTTCTCACAGCAATGCGTCGGCAGACTCATGCCCGTAGCCGGGATCGACGCTCCGCGCGACATGGGACTTCCCGACAAGTTGAAGCTCGTGCAGTCATTGATGACCGCTGGCGATCCGCGTGCGACCAAGATCTACCAGACGATTGGAACCTACCTGGGCTACGGCGTCGCGCACTTTGCTGCGTTCTACGATCTCCGGCACGTCCTCGTGCTCGGTCGCGTCACGTCCGGCGCCGGTGGCGACCTCATCATCCAGGGCGCCGGTCAGGTACTCGATGTCGAGTTTCCGGATCTGGCGCCACGCATTTCTTTCCATGTTCCCAACGAGCATGACAAGCGCCACGGGCAGGCCATTGCCGCCGCGAGCTTGCCGGCGGTGAACCGATGACGGACCGGAGTCCGTATCATCGGTTCGTCGCCGAGCTGGAGCGCCTCCAGCGCGAGGGCCGTGCCTTCCCGCTCGGAGGATTCACTGCCCCGCCACGCGTCTCACTGCGCGCCGACGCGCAGCGCGCGCTCATTTTTTCTCCACATCCGGATGACGAGTGCATCATCGGTGGGCTGGCGCTTCGTTTTCAGCGTGAAGCCGGCATGAGGGTGGTCAACGTCGCCGTCACGCAGGGGAGCAACAAAGAACGGCAGGCGGCACGTTGGGACGAGCTCGGCGCCGCCTGCGATTACCTCGGCTTCGAGCTGGTGCCAACAATCGCCGGCGGCCTCGAGCGCATCAACCCGAAGTCGCGCGCACAGGATCCGGCTCACTGGCAGGCGGCCGTCGACGTCGTCGCACGGATCGTCGCCGACCACGCGCCGACGGTCGTGTTCTTTCCGCACGATACCGACTGGAACAGCACTCACGTCGGCACTCACCATTTGCTCGTGGATGCGCTCGCACGTCAGGGCAAGGACTTCACTTGCAGCGTGTTCGAAACCGAATTCTGGGGAGCGATGGCGACACCGAACCTGATGGTCGAATCGAGCGTCGCGGACCTCGGCGACTTGATGGCGGCTCTGTCGTTCCACGTCGGCGAAGTCAAACGCAATCCCTACCATCTTCTCGTCCCCGCATGGATGCAGGACAACGTGCGCCGCGGCGCCGAGATCGTCGGCGGACAGGGTGGTGAAGCCCCCGACTTTACGTTCTGCACCTTGTACCGGCACCGGACCTGGACCAATGGCCGACTCGAGCTCGCCTACGAGGGAGGCCGCGCGCTTTCCGCTCAGTCGAATGCCGGCGACTCGCTCCACTCGCGATAGCGCTTCCACCAGCCGCCAGAAACGGAGCGTCACGAATCCGCTGTGGCAATCCTCGCTCAGCGCGGGCTTTTCCGTTCGATTCTGATCGACTCTCCAGCGGGTACGCCTGGCGGCTTCCCTCGGCATGCTCGATAGGCGTGGATTGAACGTGTTCAAAACGTTGTTGACGCCAGGTCTGGGCGCAAGGTATTCTTTGAACATGTTCAATAGACCCACCAGGTTGGACCGATGAAGATCGTGATACCGGGCGGATCTGGACAAGTCGGCCATGTTCTCGGCCGCGCGTTTCAGGGGGATGGGCATGACGTCGTGGTGCTGAGCCGTCATCCCGTCGCGCGTCCCTGGCGAGTCGAGGCGTGGGATGGCGCGACGCTCGGCGCGTGGTCGCGGGAGCTGGACGACTGCGACGTGGTCATCAACCTGGCGGGTCGCAGCGTCAACTGCCGCTACACGCCGGCCAACCGCAAGGAGATCCTCGAGTCTCGCGTGCTATCGACCCGGGTCGTCGGACAGGCTATCGCCGCGGCCCGCCGTCCACCGTGCATCTGGCTGCAGGCGAGCACCGCCACGATCTACTCGCATCGCTACGACGCTCCAAACGATGAAGTTTCGGGTCAGATCGGCGGCGGGTCGCAGTCGCCGTCCACCTGGTCTTTCAGCATCGACGTCGCACGCGCGTGGGAAGCTGCCTTCAACGACGCCACAGTTCCCGGGACACGAAAAGTCGCCCTTCGCTCGGCGATGACCATGAGCCCGGATCGTGACGGTATCTTCGACACGCTCCTCCGCCTGGTCCGATGCGGGCTGGGCGGCAGCGCGGGCGATGGACAGCAATATGTCTCATGGATTCACTACGTCGATTTCGTCGAGGCCATTCGCTGGCTGATCGGCCACGACTCCGTCGAGGGAGTCATCAACATCGGCGCTCCGAATCCGCTCCCGAACGCGGAGTTCATGCGTGTGCTGCGCGAGGCATGGGGAACGCCGATCGGCTTGCCAGCTGCCAGATGGATGCTCGCGGTAGGCGCGGTCTTCCTGCACACCGAGACCGAGCTCATCCTGAAAAGCCGTCGCGTCGTTCCTCGTCGGCTGCTCGAGGCAGGCTTCGTCTTCAGATACCCGACGTGGCCGGCGGCAGCTCGCGACCTCTGTCGGGAGTGGACAACGATGCGCAAGGTTGGTTCCAGGGCGGCCTGAGCACCTTCGGTTGAATAGATTTCTGGCCGTTCAGGTAATGTTCGTGATCGCCAATGCTCAAGTTCGTCGTCGTCCTCTATCGACGACCTGACATATCAGCGGACCGGTTCCACGCGATCCTGCGGGATGAACACGGCCCGATGGCCGAGCGGCTGCCGGGACTGCGCCGCTACGTCCAAAACCACGTGGCCGCCGATCCCAACCGCAGTCACCCTGGATGGGACGCCGTCATCGAGCTCTATTGGGATGACTGGGAGAGCATGGAAGCGGCATGGTGTGCACCGGAAGGACAGGCCGCAACCGACCACCTCGCGGAATTCGTGGACCTTGCGCGCAGCACGTGGTCCGTCGTCACAGAGGAGGTCCGCGGCTGAGAGCGGTCCCACGATTTTTGGCAACCTACTCACATCGCAAGGCCGCAATCGGGTCGATAGCTGCGGCTCGCCTTGCGGGGATGATGGCTGCTGCAATCGTGGTCGTCAGCAGCACGAAGCACGCGATCGCAAGCGTGGTCACGTCGTAGGGCGACACGCCATACAAGAACGCCTGAAGCGCTGAACCCGCAGCAAGCCCTCCCGGAACGCCGACAACGGTCGCCGCACAGACCAACTTGAACGCATCTCCAACAATCGATCGCACCACGCGCCCTTGATCGGCCCCCAGGGCCATGCGTAAGCCGATCTCCCTGGTTCGGCGAGCCACGGCGAACGCCATCGTGCCGTAGAGCGCGACGGCGGCAATGATCAACCCGATGACGCCGAACGCAGCCGACAACGTGAGCATCAGCCGCTCGCGATCGGTCGTCCGTTCAACAATCGACGACAGAGTCGTGGTCCTGCGCACCATGATGTTCTCGTCGGTCGCCGATAGTGCAGCCGTCGCTTGTCGTGCCACCGATCCTTCGGTTCCCGGCTGTATGCGGAGCATGATCGAGCTGATTCGCAGTGGAGCCTGCGCCAACGGCACCCAAATCATCGGCGCAGTGACCGTCTCGCGCAGGTCGTTGTACTTCGCGTCGCGCACGACGCCGACGATCGTCACCGGACGATCCCGTTCGCCCGGGTAGTCGAGGACGACTCTCCGACCGATTGCTTCACCGTCGCCGAATCGCTCGCGGCGCAGCGTTTCGTTGACGACGGCCACGCGCAGAGAGCCCTCGCGGTCGGCCGCGTTGAAAGTACGACCGCGAGAGAGCCGCATACCCGCAGTTTCAAAATATCGCGTCGACACGCGATCCACATGAGCGAGATACCTGTCCTCCGGCGCGACCACATCGGAGAGTTGAAGTTTCTGATCGCTCCCCCCGAAGAGACCCAGCCACGAGAGGCTGGCCTCCTCAACACCCGGCAACGCCCGCAGCTGACTCTCTACACGGGAATAGGTTGCCAGCAGCTCGGCATTCCTGGCGGCTCGATCGGCCGCATCCGGCGCCTGAGAACTGCTGTCATGACGGATCTGGAGAACGAGCACGTTCTGCGGACGAAAGCCGGGGTCGACCTGCGACAGCCGGAACATGGTCGTTACGAGCAGCCCGGTTCCGATGACGAGCACTAGGGATAAGGCAAGTTGTACGGTGACCAGACTGCGCGCGATCAACAGTCCGAACCTCGAAGTCGTCGTGCGGCTGGCACTGCCGATGTTGGAGATGATCGGTTGCCGACCCAGTCGACACGCGGGAACCAATCCTGTCACGAGCGCCGCCGTGGCCGTCGCGATCAGCGTGAGGAGCAGCAACCGCCAGTCCGTCCTGACGTCGACCGCAATCGGCATCCACGACAACGAAATGAACGATGCGAGCACCGGCGCCGACCATACGGCGAGCGTAAGACCGGCGAGCCCTCCCAATGCCGCCAGCACTCCCGCTTCCGTGACCAGTTGGCGCACGATGCGCATTCGCCTTGCGCCCAACGCGGCGCGGGTCGCGAACTCCGCCTCGCGAGATGCGCTGCGCAGCAGCACGAGCCCGGCGACGCTGGCCGCGGCAATCAGCAGCACGAGCGCGACCAGCACCTGAATGAGCAGGAGTAACACCTCGAACTCTCGCTGCAGAGCGTCGAGTCCATGATTCCCACGCGCGAGGCGAATACTCACGTCAGCCGGTGCGATCGGCTTGTTTGGTATGTCAGGCGGCGGCACAGGCTCCGCCGCCTGAAGCTGCTGGTACAAGACGGTCAGCTGAGACTCAGCCTGCGAGGATGGCGTGCCTTCCTTCAACCGCCCCATCACGCCGCTGAAGAAGGCGCCGTAGTGATTGGTAAGATCTCGGCGCGAGGTCACCTGCCGCATGGGGACCCACATGTCCACGACGTACCCGGGCTGGTGGCTGCGGAACTCGACCGGCGCTACTCCGACGATCGTGCAGTCGACGTCCTTGACTTGTACTTTCCGTCCGAGCACGGAATGCTGACTGTCAAAACGTCGTGACCAGAGATCGTGTCCGATGACGACGGCGCATCCGGCATCGTGAGGTGTGCCGGCGATCTGGTCATCCTGGTCCGTAAGAACGCGTCCGGCCGCCGCAGTCAATCTGAGCGTGCTGAAATAGGCTCCTGATACCGAGCTGCCGCGGAGAAACTCGGGAGCAGAGGAATCATCGAATCGCACTTTCAGGTTGGGCTGATCGGAAACGGCAAAAATGCCGTCAAGGCTCTGTTGCTGGTCGCGCAGGCCCTCGAACAGCGGATAAACCAGGATCCAGCGGCTGCCTCTCATCTGTGGCACCACCCGAACCAGGCGGTGCGGCTCCGGTACCGGGAGCGGCCGAAGGACCACGGCATCGAGCACGCCGAACACGGCGGCTGTCGGACCAACGCCGAGGGCGAGCGTCAGAATAGCGACGAGTGCGAAGCCCGGATTATGCCGCAACGAGCGCACGGCAAAACGAACGTCCTGGATCAGCCGCTCCGCGGATCCCCACCCCCATACCTCACGGGTTGTTTCCCGGATCAGGGCGACGTTGCCGAAATCCCTTTTTGCGGCCAGGCGCGCCTGCGCAGGAGGCAGTCCGGCGGCGGCTCGATCGTCCGCCTCTTCGGAGAGATGAAACGCGATCTCATCGTCGAGCTCGGATTCCGTGCGGCGCCAATGCCACAGCACGCGAAGGCGAGCCCGCAGTTGTGTCCATGTCACGACGCCCGCCTATTCCGCCGGCCGCAGCACCCGTGCCATCGCGATCGACAGCTGTTCCCATTTCGACTGCTCCGCCACGAGCTGTTTCCGGCCGGCCGCGGTCAGACGGTAGTACTTCGCCCGCTTGCCCTTGTCCGAAATCTCCCACGACGCCGCGATCCAACCCTGGGCTTCCAACCGGTGCAGCGCGGGATACAGCGACCCCGTTTCGATCTGGAGCACATCTTCGGACAGGGCCCGGATGTGCTTGGCGACGGCGTGACCGTGCGACGGACCGAACACAAGCGTTCGCAAGATCAGGAGGTCGAGGGTTCCCTGAAGCAGCTCGATGCGCGTCTTCTGCTGGGCCATTTGTCGTGTAGACATCCTACGACATGAAGCGTAGAGTGTCTACACAATTGCGGGGCGTGACCTATTTCAAGTTCGCCAGCCACAGCTCGCGCCGACTCGCGTTCAACCTATTGAAGACGATCTGGTCCATCCGCGAGACGTCATAGCCCCAGTCATCCGGCAGCGGTCCCAGAGTTCCGACCTTTCGGGGATTCGTGCCATCGACGGACGCCGTCCACACTTCGCGCATCCTGAGAGCCGCACCTGTGTCGCGGATGTAAAACAGCCGTGACCCGTCGCCGGATGGAACGGCACGAAATCCTCTCGTGAGAGTGTGGCATGGCCCCCCATCGGCTGGACAGGCACCCACAATCCATCGATTGTAGATGTCGCCGCCAGGATCTGGCGACGTGTAATCTCCGAAGATAGTCTTGGAATCCGTTGACCAGCGAGGACGGTCCAGTCACGCGACCCAGTTCGTGTTCTTTGCCCGACTCTAGGTCTCGAACCATCGTTGCCTTCGCCTTAGCTCCCTCAATGGTCGTATATACGATCGCCCGACCTCGTGGATCGACGTGCGCGTCCTTATCCGTTAGGAAGTCCAAAGGCGCGACTTCGCTACTCGTGCCGCCCTCCACAGAAATCTTGCGGAACGATTTTGCCGGATAGAGCCGGTAGAAGTAGAGCCAGGCTCCATCGTTGGACCACTGCGGCACGATGTTCTGCTCCCGTGCGCCCTGCGTGACTTGCCGGGCCTCGCGCCCATCCAGAGAACTCACGTGGAGGTGCGCGCCACCCCCGCCCGGTTGATTGAAGGCGACCCTATCGTTTTTCGGAGAGAACGCAGGAAAGGCGAGCCGAACTCGACTGGAAAGGATTTCCTTTTCCTGGCCGGTCGCTGGATCTATCAGAACAAGGCTATAGCTCTTGCGCTGCGTGCTGTAGATCAGTTTCTTTCCATCGGCTGACACGTCCGGCTCGGAATCCTCCCCCGCCCCGGTCGTCAACGCCGTTGGCGTGCCACCCGCAACGTTCACACGCCAGAGTGTCAGGCTGCCGCCGCGACTGGAAGAAAAAACGATCGACTGTCCATCCGGTGCCCAGGTGGGCCAGCCGCCCTCGGACGCATCGAACGTGAGTTGCCTGGGCTGCCCGCCGGCGACTGGGGTAACCCAGATGTCACCCCAGATGGGTGCCGTCTCGGTCGGGTGAAAAAAAACGACAGTCGACCCATCTGGAGACAGATCCGGAGACCGATCGACGGCCCACGGCGTCTTCGGCACACCGGCGACTTCACGAACGTCGCCGCCATCGGCGTTGGCCGTCCAGATCCCTGTGCCTCGAGTGAAGACCAGCCTCCGGCCGTCCGTTGAAAATTTCGGTGCATCACCGAATTCCAGGATTCGCCTGGCCGAACCGCCGAGTGGCGCCACCGACCACAGACCGGCGCGAAAGCGGCTGAACACGATTCGGTCGTTCAGCGGTGACCAGACAAGACGCCTGACCGGAACATCGCCAAACGTGATTTGAATGGGATCACCCTCGGCCAGGTTCTTGACCCACACTTGCGGGATCCCCTCGACCTCTTTGAGAAACGCGACGAAGTTGCCATCGGGGGAAAAGCCGGCGCCCCAATGCTCTCCCGAAAACGTCGAGATCAGACGAAGGTCCGTCGCTTGCAGTGAACGAGAGGGCTGACGCCAGATCCACCATCCCACTGCGGCGACCGCGGCCAGCAGCACGGCAGCTGCTCCGCCTATCACACGACGTGAGGTTCCCGCTGCAACCGGAGCGAGGCGTCCCGACTGAAGACCTGCGCTCTGCGAGCTGTCATGACTGATCCACTTGAGCGCGTCGGCCAGATCCCGCGCCGTCTGCCACCGTTCATCGGGATCCTTCGCCAGGCATTTCTTCACGACGCGATCGAGCGCGGGTGGCGAGAGCGGCTGCAGCGAGGAGATCGGGGGCGGATCCGTTCCCAGAATCGCGGCAACGAGTGATGCTTGACTGGTCGCCTCGAAAGCCCTCCGGCCCGTGGCCATTTCGTGCACGAGCGCGCCGAAGGCGAAGAGGTCGGTGCGCGCGTCGACCGGTTTTCCCTCGAGCTGCTCGGGCGCCATGTATTGCGGCGTCCCCGCCACCTGACCGACACCGGTCAACGGTGGTACGCGCGTCGTCGTTTCGAGAGACTCGGAGAAATCAGCTCGCCTGCTGTGCCATTTCGCCAGCCCAAAGTCGAGCAGCTTGGCGCCGCTCTTCGTCAACATCACGTTGGCCGGCTTGAGGTCGCGATGAACGATCCCGTGCCGATGCGCGTGATCGAGCGCCTCGGCGATCTCGATGGCATGACGGAGAATCTGATCCGTGGGCAGCGGACCGCGCCTCAGGCGGTTGGCAATCGTTTCACCCTCCAGCAACTCCATCACCAGGTAGTCGCGGCCGTTCTGCTCCCCGACGTCGTATAGCGCGCAGATGTTGGGATGGTTCAGGCTCGAGACAGCCTTGGCTTCGCTCTGGAAGCGCTCGGGCGACACAGCACGGTCGGCCTTATCGGCGAGCAGCAGCTTGATCGCGACTTTGCGATCGAGGCGGGTGTCTTTGGCAAGGTGCACCTCGCCCATGCCACCGGCTCCGAGCGCGGCGACTATTTCGTATGGGCCCAGGCGAGTGCCGGCAGTAAGGGACACGGCGGACTAGCGATAAGCCTGGGAATTCTAACATCTGTACTTAGCGCACGTTGACGAAGACATCGATCACCGCCGACCCTGGACCGCTGAACGGCGCCAGAGCCTTGCCGACGATCGATCCGACCGGCGGATTGGATCCCGCTTTCATGGCGTGACCTGGCGTGCTGGCGGTGACCAGCAGGTCGCCTGGCTGAATCGGACCATTCTCGGCGCTGACCTTCGTCGGGATGACGCCCACCACCCCTGCCGGAATGCGACCGCTATGGTCGTCGTCGATCGAGAGATCGCTCAGCAGCACGCCAGGCCGTGTCGCATACACGCCGACGACGCGCGTCGAATACGCGCCGGTGCTCTTGCGGAGTGTTCGCGCATGATCCGGGGATATTTCCAGAACATCTCCCGGTGCATAGGAGTCGACGGCACCGACCACTGAGAACGCCTCGGCCAGGTCCGCTCCGCCAAGCTGCGTGCCGTTGTTGAAGAACCCTCTGCCGGTCTTGTCGATCCTTGCAACGTTGGCGCTGCTGTTCTGGAAGACGGCGATGTTGCCGCTCGAGCCGGTGTGATTCACGAGCACTCCGGAACCCGTTCCGGCCGTGCTGATCGTGACGGACGGATTGGCGTTCGTATCGTTGAAGATGGCGAAGCGAGCGGCCCTGCCGGTCGCGAACGTCGGTACCCAGCCGTAGACAGCAATACCGTTTTCTTGGATGTTTGCTTCCAGGCCGTTGCCGCCGTTGCTGTTCGCTGTAATGCCATTGCCGTTGCCGTCGGACAACGCGATGAGCGCCGGACCGTTTCCGGCGGCATTCGAGGCGTGGAAGAGCCCACCAAAGCCGCCCGTTCCCGAGGAGATGGCATAGATCGCCGCGGCTCCGAAGTTGCTGAAAATCGTGTTTACTTCGGCTTTCACCGCGGGCGAGACGCTGCTGGTGTTGTTCACGAAGAATGACGCAGCCGCCGGCGGGTTGGCGACAATCCCCGAGTCGGTCCTGCCGACGACCAGCCGATCGGTTGTCGGCGTCGTGCCTATGCCGACGTTGCCGTTGGTCTGCCTCAGCCCTTGATTCCAGACGCCCCCGCCGCCGTCATATGCCGTCCATCCGCCGGTCGACAGCGTATTGAGCGCAAACCGCCGCGCATTCGACTCGTTGAGTACAGCGATGCCGGTGTTGTTGTCGAGATTGCGGACGGTGAGCTTGGAGTCCACGACGCCGCCACCTGTGGGATCGGTCGTGGCGACGCCCACTCGCCCGCCGCGCTGGGCGATGCCTGGTTGGTAAGTGCCCGTCGCCCGGTCGTAAGTGATCCACGAACCGTCGCCGTTGATATTGAGAGCGAACCGTGGCGTGCCCGCCTGGTTCGAGATGGCGAACGCCGTCCCTCCATCCGTGCCTCGGATCGTCACCTTCGAATCGATCTGACCGGCTTCAGTAGGATCGGTGGTGCCGATCCCGACGCGGTTCGTCGCCGTCTCGGTGATGACCGAGCTGCCGACATCGGTTGCCGTCGTAAATTTCGCGAGCTGGCCTGGGACACCACTGCCATCGATGAGCGGCGCCGCAGTGGCCGACGTCTCCGCCCGTTCAGCCGTCGGCTTGAGGACGAACGAGGAGAGGGGCGTGCCGCCCAGGGTCTCCGCATCGGTGGCGCGCAGCGCATAAGGTACCGCCACCAGCATCGTCCGAGGCAATGCACGGCCTCCGATCTCGGTCTCGAGCCAACGCGCCTGCTCTTCTCTGAACGCCGATTGCGGCAACGGCACTGCGGACCCGAGATACGCCGTGTAACGCCCTCGAGCGTCGGAGCCGACCCGTTGTGTCTCAGTCCACAGCAGAACCCCGCCCTCAGATGCGTCGTACAGACTGAAAGTCACCACCGCTTCGCCGGTGATTGGAGCGCCCCGCCCATCGGTCAACGTACCAGAGACGGGTACCAACCGCGTGGTTGCCGTTTCGGTTGACACTTGTGGAGTGGTTTGCGCGAACCGACCGAAGAGATGAGTTGCACACTGCACGCGAAGGCAAGAGCAACACGCAAGAGCAGCCTCCTGATGAAGCACGTTTTTGGGTGGACTAACGGGGATAGCTGGTGTCCCTGCAGCGCGTCAGCCGCTGTGCGGACCACGTGGTTCCTGCGGTTTTATCGGTGTCTGAGGTGGGTTACATCAGGTCGGAGGTCAGGAGGTCATCTCGTGACGCTTGTGGATGTCTGACCGTGAATGGTCCTGAAAGGCTCGCCTTGTCTCGACGCTGGGACTATCTCCGATCCATCAGAGCGAGAATTTTCACGCAGGTCGAATGATTGCGGATGGTCATGTCCTGGTAAATTGGCTTGCTCACGAGCTTCGTCAGTGCGCTCTTGTTCAGAGCACTGAGGAGTGTGGACATGTAGATCACTCCGGCGCCGGCGCTGATCGTGTCAACGCCGTCTTTGACGGGCACCTCTCGGACGGCCTGCTTTGCCGTTACCGGCGGGCGCAGAAACGCCACGTAGCGCCGGAGATGGTCGCCCGGCGACCAGGATCTGGGCACTCCGGCGACGACGCCTTTGAGCTGAGCATGCGATCGCAGGACAACCTTGGCTTTGTAGGCGAACGTCGCAGAAAGCGCCGCTTCGATCCTGCGAGTCACGACCGAAGCCGTCCGCTCGTCAGTGTCGACGATCACGTTGCCGCTTTGGATATAGGTGGTTACCTGCTTGAAACCAGCGTCCTCCAGGCAACGTCTGACGGCAGCCATCTTCATGATGCACTTGCCCCCGACATTTATTCCCCGCAGAAACGCCACGTACTTCATCGCAGCAGTTTATGCCCTCGGCTCTACGGTAGTTCATTCGTGCTATTGACCACCGCTCGGCACGATGCCTAGGATTTTCGACTTCCACCGCCCATGACAACCAACATACGGTCGGAGCCGTTAGCCGCGCGAACACCCTTCGTCGAGTGCCTGATCGTTGGCCTGGGCGGACTCTTTGCCGGCGTGACCGGGCCCCTGCTGAGCACATTCGTTCCGCTCCTGGTGCGGGACGCACTGGGCGACCAGCGCACAGCCATCGGCGCGGTCATGGCCATCGACAATGTCCTCTTGCTCCTGCTCGTTCCCTGGGCTGGCGCGGCCTCGGACCGCGCCACTGCCCGCGGTCGCGGCCGTTTGCCCATCGTCATCGCGGGATTTGTACCTCGCCGCCGCCGGCATGGTCATGTTCCCGTCATCCGCCAGGTTCGGCCTTGCGGGGCTGATTGTTGCGATCGTGATCTTGTATGGTGGGATCAATCTGCAGCGATCGCCTTTTCAAGCGCTGCTGGCCGATCTCATACCCTCGCGATACCGATCGCTCGCGACCGGATCGGTGACGTTCCAGATGTGCGTCGGCGCGGTCGTCTTCCTGATGCTGGGTCGCATGCTCGGCATGCAGCCGGCGTTTCTCATTGCCGCCGGGACAGTACTCCTCATTACGGTCGTCTTCGTGCTCAGCCTCAGGGAACCGGCAGCGTCCCAATCACAAGCGGCGGAGGCGACGCATCTTTCACTCTTGAACGCCGGACTGGCCGCCGTGCGCGGAACGATACCGGGAATGCGCGCCGTCTTCATCGCGACGGTGCTGATGCAGCTCACTTTCCAGAGTTTCACCACCTGGTACGCGCTCCACGGCACAGAACGCTTCGGCGTGCAACCAGCGGACGTGACGATCGGTTTCATCGCGTGGTCACTAGGCGGGATGATCGGCGCGCTGCCGGCCGGCTTCATCGGCGTACGAATCGGCCGGCGTAACGCGATGCTCGTCGGGTTCGCGCTGATGGCGATTTCCCTGTTTGCCCTCGACCGGGTTGCAACGCTCGCGCAGGCCACGCCGCTGCTGGCGCTTGCGTCCGCCGGCTGGACGCTGCCGATGGTGAACGCCTATCCGCTGTTCGTCGAACCGATTCCGCGCTCCTCCAGAGGTGTCGTCGCGGCGTTGTTCGTTCTGTCCATGGCGCTCGGCGGCGGGATTGGCGATCCGCTGAACGGCAGCCTCTTCGATCTGTTCGACGGCTACCGTCCGCTCTTCCTGATGATGACCCTGTACACAATCCTCGCGTTCGTGGCCGTGCTGTTCGTCCCGCGTGGCGCCGGCGAGGCTGGCGCGTAAGTTGGGGTGGTCACCCGCCCTCCCGGTTCAGCAGTTGCTTGATCGCTTTCTCTCGCGGGCTCGTCGTCGGTGATCCGATCCATTTCCGCAACGCCGACAGCGGCACGCGATGTGTGACAGCCGGGATCGCCACCTCGACGTCGAGTGCCGCACCTGGCGTGAGTGCCTCCGCGGCCCACGGCTCTCGTTCGAACACGGCGACCGCCTGCGCCGCCGCTTCGAACAGCGTCGCGCCACTCACGTCAACGCTGTGGACGACGCCGTCGATGTCGCGAACGGAAACGCGGCACGGGCGCGGGCGGAGCACCGACACGGGCAGATCGTATCAGTTTCGTCTTTTGTTCGCTACCGTGCGTCTCTGAAATTTCAGGAACCCAAGGCGTTTGTTGGCACTCAGGTAACTACGACGACCGTGTCCGTCGAGGGAAAGCATGAGATCACTTGCCGGTCCCGGGCGCGCCCACGCCGAGACCGCTGCGCAACGCATCGAGCAAGGTGCCATCGTCGTTTGACAGTTCCCAGAACATCGCCCCACCCAGATTCTGAGCGACGATGTACTCACCCTTGAGCCGCATCGATTGCGGATCTTCGTAGGTGATCCACTCCTTCTTGGTCGCGTTGTACAGCCACGGCACTTTCGCGACGTCATCCCAATACCGCACGTAGTCGGGTGATTTCAGGAACGTCTCGGCGACCGTCCGGTAGCCGCCAACTTGAAGCGATCCTGTTCCCGTGCTCCATACCGCGGAGGACTCCACGCCGCGCCAGCCCCGACCGTAGAATGGCACGCCCGCGACGAGCTTTGACCGCGGTATGCCTTTGGCGGCGATCGCCTGCACCGCATCGTGCAGATTCAAGCGGGGATTCGATGGGTCGTCGTGGTTGTAGAGCGCAGAGTTGAATCCCGTGCGGGTTCCGCCGGTGTGGAAGTCGTAGGTCATCACGCTGACCCAGTCGAGGATTCCCGCCATGTCGGCGTACTCGATCGGATCGATGCCGCGCGGGCTCGCACTCGCGGCAACGGTCAAGAGTTTGTCAGGTCCAATCGCCTTGCGCAGCGACGCCAGCAGCGTCACGTAGTTGCGCGCATCACGCGGGCTGCCGGGTTGCAATCCGCCGGACACGGGATGTTCCCAGTCGATGTCGATGCCGTCGAATTGCGGATACGTCTTCAGGAAGTCGGCGCAGGACTGGGCGAAGGTGTGCCGGCTCTCGTCCGCAGCGGCCATTTCGTAGAACGGCCCTGAGTCGGTCCATCCGCCGACCGAGATGAGGAATTTCAGATGGGAATGCTTCTGCTTCAGCCGCGTGATCTGGTTGAACAACCCATGCGCGCACCCCGGATCGGTGCAGTCACCTGGATATATCTTTTCGACGGCAGCGCTGGCGTTCCAGGTGAGCCGGTTGTCGGGACCAATCTTGCCGAACGCGTAGTTGACATGCGTGAGTCTGTCTGCCGGAATCTCCGCGAGTGGATATTTGGCTGCCGTCCAGTCGGCGTAGTAGCCAATGACTCTGAGCAACCTCGTTGCCGGAGGTACGCTCTGCCCGGCCACGCCAACGAGACTCGTCACCAAGCCAAACGCCAGAGCGACGCGTGAATGCTGCAACATCATGTGCAGGCAAGCGTACCTTGAAACTCGCCGTGTTGAAATCAGAGTGAGATACTTGCCTGGCTGCATCGGACCGAGCGAGGGGGTGGGCACATGCGTTCATGCCAGAGAAAGATAGTGTTGATTGGAGTCCTGTGTCTCGTCGCATCCGTGTCGGGCTGGCAAGCTTCCTCGGTCAACTCGTCGCAAGTGACGGCGTTCATGGGCACCTGGGTGATCTCCATGACCAATCCCCAGGGCGCGACGGAGACCGTACGAATCTGGGATGAGAAGGGCGTTGTCGCCGCAAGCGTTCAGTCCGGGAAATTCCCGCCGATCAACGCCACCGGTATTCTGAAGGATCGCGACGTGCTCGTGCTCACCCTGACGCGATTCGAGAACGGCAAGGAGGACCGCGCCGTTATTTCACTGACGCTGACGGCGACACGATGAACATGGCGCAGATGCTCGAGTTCAGTCAGACGATCAAGCGCGGATCCGGGAAGAAACAGGGGAAGTAGGGGTTGCGAATTGATGTCAGAAGCGTTTGAGACGATGATGATGGCGATTTCGTCGACTCAAGGAGCAGGAAGATGAAGCGTCGAGAGTTTCTCGTGGGTGCGGCAGTCAGTGC
Organism: uncultured Acidobacteriota bacterium; assembly: GCA_963804245.1. Classification (GTDB taxonomy): domain Bacteria; phylum Acidobacteriota; class Vicinamibacteria; order Vicinamibacterales; family 2-12-FULL-66-21; genus CAWDPQ01. The sequence continues at coordinate 30,467 of CAWDPQ010000004.1, read as the reverse complement.
GGCGACCGTGGTAGGGTTGCCGGGCCAGGGGACGCAGGCGCCCCCTCCGGGCGGCCAACCGGGTGGCGGGCAGGGCCGGGGCGGCGGCCGCGGCCGCGTTCCAGCGCCGGTCCCGCCGGCGAAGCTCGCGCGCATCTCGCTGATGACGTTGAATTTCAACGGCTACCTGCGAAATCCCAACGAACCGAACCCAACGCCCGACCAGACGCTGACCCCGTTCGACCTGCCGAAGATGTATGTGGAGATCTACGGCATCCGCAGCATCGAGTATCAGCACACGACGATCGTCCAGTCCGAGACTGACCCGGCGTTCATCAAGGAGCTGAAGGCCAGGCTCGACGAGAACAACGTCGCCATGAGCCAGATCAACCTGGAGTTCGGCACCGTCCAGTCCATCTCCAACAAAGACGCCGCAGGCCGCCAGCAGGCCGTCGATCACGTGAAGCAGTGGATCGACATCGCGGCCCAGTACGGATGCCCGCGCGTGATGATCAATCAGCAGCAGGCCCAGCTCACGAAGGAGACGCGCGACGGTGCCGTCGCCGCCATGAAGGCCATGGCCGACTACGGCCGGCCGAAGAACGTGAAGGTATCGGCGGAAACGCGCGGCGCGGGCACACCGGAGTACGTCCAGCAGATCGGTGGCGTCAAGCCGTGGGAGTTCATGATCGGCGTCATCAAGGACGCCGGAGCGGCGTCCAACGTGGACATCGGCAACGTCGGCGCGATGAACCAGCAGGAGTTGCACGACTGCATCAAGGGCTGGCTCCCGTACTCGTCGGGCAACATGCACATCAAGTCGAGTCCGTTCTGGGATGTCGGCCAGGCCGTCAAGTTCACAGAAGGACTGGGCTACAAAGGTCTCTACGCGATCGAAGTGGCGAGGCACGAGGGCGTGCGCATCGTTTACAACACGATTCTGGCCAATCTTTCATAGCCTGGCTGCATCTTCTCGGGCGCCGCACCTTGGCGACGAGCGACACAGCCATGATCGTGTCTGTCGTTTCGAAACCCGCAGGTGGCTCGGCGGAATAACGGAGGGTGTGCGCGACCTTCAGGGACAGAATCGTGTTCAGCGCTACGGTGAGCGCCGCATTCTGGCTGAACTTCCACGCGCCTGCGTCGGCAAATGGCAGCAGGAACCTGGGCTCGTACGTGAACTCGCTGGTCGTCGACATGTTGAAGCGGTATGCCCCGCCCAGAGATAGCGTCGCCGAATCGAAGTGGTCGTCCGGTCTCTGTTCGTTGAGATATCCCAGGCCCACGTCGAACAACAGCCTGTGACGCCGGACAGCGCAGAGAACATCTCAATCGAGATGTTTGATGAGGAGTACTTCGTTTCCACGTTCGTTGTAGACGAGCTCATCGACCACGTTCCTCACGATCAACATGCCGAATCCCCCCGGGCGGAGTCCCATCTCGGCCCGGCGCATGGCAGTCGACATCACGTCGTCGGGATCGCTCGTCGCCGCCGCAGTGTGCTCCAGCGTCCCCGCATTGAAACCGACGCCGGGATCGCGAAAGTGATAGACGATTGCCCGCGCTGTCCTCGCAGCGGTGACCTCGATGACCTTTTCGGGATCGAAACCGGCGCCGTGTTCCATGGCGTTGAGCAACATCTCGCGGAACGCCGTGATGAGCAGGTCGCGCTCGCCAGGGACAGATGCCTGCAGCTCGGTCATGAAACGTACGAGCCGATCGGCCGTCAGCAGGTGACAGGACGCACGAAGCGTGAGCCAGTACCGGGAGCCCGGAGACGACCTGAATGCCGTCACGCCAATTGTCAGCCTGCAGTGCGGTACCCGTCATCGATGCGATTTCGGCGTAGTCGTAGGGGCAGGTGAAGCAGGCAAATACGTTGGCGCGGATCGCCGTCACGACGTCGGTCTGCGTCGCCTCGGGTGCGAGCACGATGGTCCGCACCGCCGGGCGCATCTGCAGCACCTCGGTGGCAAGCGCCAGATCCTCCTCGATCGGCGTTACGGGATCGGTCACGACAACGTCTATTGCCCGTTCGCGCACCCGTCGAATCGCCTCGGCACTGCCGCTACAGAACTCCAGCTGGTGTCGCCCAAGGTCGAGCACCGTGCCGAGTGCGGTCACCAGTGGCGGGTCGGGCCGAACTGCGAGAACTCTTCCCATGGACCGCATCCCGTCCTGTCAAACGGCATGCCGGTCGCGAGCCCCGTGTATTCAAGGAAATGACCGCGCGCGCCCGCGACCTGGTGGCGGCCGGCCGTGAGCGGTCACGATTGGCCGAAGGGACACCAACCGCCCGGTCTTCTGACCGAGCAGTTCGCCACCTGCGGGCTGCGGGAGCGGCCAGTGGCACTTTTCTCGCGAAACGGTGCCTCAGCGTGGACGGCTGGACTGAACGACAGGCCCCAGCCGATCCGGCATCACGAACGTCCGACGCGCGCGATCCGACGAGAGTGTCTCCGCGTGGTAATAGCGATCGAGCACCGAGGGCCGCCACGACAGCAGATCGTGATTGCCGGCGGCGAACGCGTCCCACGTGAGGCCACGGCTCGAGTCATCGAGCCGTTCGTTGATCAGGAGCATGTAGGCCGTCGTGATCGTCTCGTGGAACAGCTGCGGCTTTCCCTGCGCGAGCGCGAATCGGCGCAGCGCGGTCGTGAACCGGGACAGCGCTTCAGGCAGTTGGTGCTGAGTGAGGTACCACCACGCGACGCGAACGTGGTCCGGGTGATGGAACCCGTTCGGCGGCATTTCTCCAGCTTCGAACAATCGGACCAGCGACTCGTCGTCCATACCACTCTCCTTTCTAGGCGAGGTACAAAGCAAAAGGGGTTACGGCGAATGCCGTAACCCCTCTGAATGTGGTTTGCGGGGCCTCGAGATGGTGCGTTGCGTCGGACCGACTACCGATGTTCGACGATCCCCGCCGGGACGCTCCCGAGAAAATCATTATACCAAACGTCAGCCCGACCGTGCCGCCAGCCACATGGTCGACCTGATCACAGCCTGCCGGTGACGGAGATACGCGGAGACTTCGTGAAGTGTGGGCCACGCACCCAGGCAGCCGGACGAGACCGCCTCGAACGATGGGTCCCGCTGAAGGACGTCGTACAGATAACGAAGAATGAAAGCTGATCAGGGTCCGGATTGTTAGCGCCGCGATTTCACGCGCGAGGCTCTCATGGATCGCCGAGGTTTCCGCCTTCCGCCGGATCGTTGCGTACGGTTCTCTGTCGCTTGACGCGGAAGCTGGCGCAGCGTCCGTGCGGTTCGCTCGCCCAGACGAGCCAGCCACATGGCCTGAAGCTCCAGGCCCGTTCGAAACATCTCGAGGAACGACGGGGGGAACATCGAGAAATCAATGGTCTTCCGAGCGCCCCAATCTGGCCGGCGGCCATCGTCATCGATGAACCTATAGTCACGACTCAGCTCCCAGGAGCTCCACAGTTGGCCCGTGCGGGCGAGCATCTTCGGATCCTGTGCGAGTGCCGCCACGGCGCGGCCCACGTACAACGGTGATTCCGACTCCAGGAAGTTGCTGTCTTTCTTGCCGGCGTCTCGCCAATTGGCTTCCGTCACGCCCATTCCATCGAGCATCGCCTCTGACCGCAGGAACCCAGGCGTGATCGCCACCGCCGTCACGTTGTGGACGTGGAGTTCCGCGGCCATGTTCAGGGCGAGCCCCTTCGTGGCCAACTTGACCGACCACGCCAGCGGGTTGCCGCCACCTCCGAGGATGTCGCTCTCGGTGACCTCGACGATCAGCCCACGCCGCCTCCGGATCATGTGCGGCGCCACGTGCTTCGCTGTCACGATGTGCGACACGAGCGCCTGTCTGAATACCTGGTCTGCCTGCGCGACGTCGACGTCCCAGAACGATCCCCACTGCCCCATCAGGGGTTCTTCGCCGGCGATGCTGTTCACGAGGACGTCGAGCCGCCCGTGCTCCTTCACAATACGCGTGACCAGCGCCCCGACCTCGGCCTCGACCGTGTGATCGACGCGCAGCGCGACCGCCTGTCCGCCTGCGGCCGTGATCAGGCTGGCCGTTTCGTCGACGGTTTCGGGCCGCCCGTATGGCGACGGCCTGCCCGTCACGCTCCGACCGGTGCAAAACACCGTGGCGCCGGCTTCCCCGAGCGCCCGTGCGATCCCACGCCCCGCCCCTCTGGTGGCACCGGCGACGAGCGCGATCTGCCCTTGCAGCGGAGGCGGGCCGGACTGAGTCGTGGAAGGCGAGCGCCGATGAGCACGTGAACGTGTCGGCATGAGTGGCTCCTGAAGCGGCGAACGGCCATTACTCAACGGCCGTTCACTAACGATGGCAATTAGAGAACCGCCGTTTGCCATTCGTCAAGCCATGAGTCGATCGTCCCGACACAGTCATCGGCCTCGAAAAGTCGTTCGACCTCAGCCGTGGCACCGGGGTGGCTGCCGCTCGCGCACGTAGCCGGGATGTCGTGGGTGTATGGCGGCATTCACTTCGTCCACGCGGTCGAAGACGGCTGGGCCGCAGGAAAGGGCGTCGGTCGAGAGGTCAGTCGCAAGCTGCCTCGGAGTAAGCGATGACCCGTTTTCGCCGATACTGGAATGTGACGTTGCCAGACGGCCCGGTCCATGCTTCTGACCATACGAACGACACACCGCCCAGCCACGGATCTCGGGTTCCTCTTGCACAAGCACCCGGACCACGTCCACACCCGAGAATTTCCGTTCGGCAACGCCACGGTCTTCTACACGGAGGCGACCGAGGAAGCCTGCACGGCGGCCGTCCTGCTCGACGTGGACCCGGTCGGAATGGTCCGTGGCCGCGGCGGCAAGAGTGGCGCTGAAGATCAGTACGTCAACGACCGTCCGTACGTCGCGTCGTCGCTACTGTCGGTCGTGCTTTCGCGCTGGTTCAATTCGGCGCTTGCGGGTCGATGCGAGCGCAAACCCGATCTCACGGCGACTGCCCTGCCGCTCGAAGCACGTCTCGCTGCCCTTCCCTGCCGTGGCGGCGAGACGTTCCTCCGCGGGTTGTTCGAACCTCTCGGGTATGAAGTCGAAGCGACACGCCATGAGCTCGACGAGCGCATGCCGGCGCTCGGCCCGAGCCGGCTGTTTACCGTCACGCTCCGCGCGACGCGCCGATTGAGCGACCTGCTGACCCACCTGTATGTGCTCGTTCCGGTGCTCGACGACCAGAAGCACTATTGGGTTGGAGCCGACGAGGTCGAAAAGCTCCTTCGCCACGGCGAGGGCTGGCTCGATCGACACCCCTCGCGCGACGCAATCGTCTCGCGATATCTCGTGCATCAGCGCGGGCTCGTTCGCGACGCTATCGCCCGCCTGACGGCAGAGGAACAGCCCGAAGAAGAGGCGGTGGCCGCTCAGAAGGACGAGCAGGAAGCGTCGATCGAGCGAACCATCAGTCTCAACGAACGCCGCCTCGACGCCGTGTTCGAAGTGCTGAAGACTTCCGGCGCCTCGCGTGTCCTCGATCTGGGATGCGGAGAGGGCAAGCTCCTGCGGCGCCTGATGGCCGATCATCAGTTCGCGGCAGTTGTGGGCATGGACGTGTCCGGGCGAGTCCTCGATCTGGCGGAATCTCGCCTGAAGCTCGATCGCCTGGCGCCGAAGCAGCGCGAGCGCGTTCGCCTGCTGCACGGCTCCCTGATGTACCGGGACAGTCGGCTCAACGGATTCGACGCGGCCTCGGTGGTCGAAGTTGTCGAGCATCTCGACCAGCCCAGGCTGCGTGCATTCGAGCGCGTGCTGTTCGAGTCGGCGCGACCTGGAACTATCGCTCTGACGACGCCGAACGCCGAATACAACGTGAAATGGCCCTCGCTGCCGGCGGGACAGCTGCGACACCAGGATCACCGCTTCGAGTGGACGCGCCTCGAGTTCCAGCGCTGGGCGGATGCAGTGGCCTCGCGCTTCGGCTACACCGTCACCTATCGGCCGATCGGCGATGAGGACAGCGCGGTTGGTCCTCCGACGCAGATGGCGGTGTTCACGCGAGCCGGCGAGGACCAGGGATGACACTGACGATTCCGGAGCTCTCCCTGGTCGTCCTGATCGGGCCGTCGGGGTGCGGCAAGTCGACGTTCGCGCGCAAGCATTTCTTGCCGACCGAAGTGATGTCGTCCGATGGCTTCCGCGCGCTCGTGTCGGACGACGAGAACGACCAGTCGTCAACGGACGACGCTTTCGCCGCGCTGCACTTCGTCGCCGGGAGACGCCTGGCCCGCGCCAAGCTGACTGTCATCGATGCGACGAACGTCCAGCCCGAGGCGCGCAAGCCGCTCGTTGCGCTTGCGCGGGAGTACCACGTGCTCCCCGTCGCGGTCGTCCTGGATCTGCCCGAGCGCGTCTGCCACGAGCGGAATCGATCCCGACCCGATCGTGACTTCGGTCCCCACGTCATTCGCAACCAGCGGAGCCAGCTGCGTCGGTCGCTTCGCGGGCTGGGGCGCGAAGGCTTCCGGCACGTGCACGTGCTCAAGTCGCAGGAAGAAGTCGACGCGGCCGTCATCGCCCGGCAGCCGCTGTGGAACAATCGCAAGCGCGAAACCGGGCCGTTCGACATCATCGGCGACGTTCACGGCTGTTGCGACGAGCTGGAACAACTGTTACAGCAGCTCGGCTACGCGAGGAACGACGGCGGCCCGTGGGCACACCCGGCAGGCCGAAAAGCGATCTTCGTCGGCGACCTCGTGGACCGCGGCCCGCGCATCGTCGACACGCTCAAGGCAGTGATGTCGATGTCGCAGGCCGGAACCGCGTTGAGTGTCCCTGGCAACCACGACATCAAGTTGAAGCGGAAGCTGGAGGGCCGCGACGTCACCGTGTCCCACGGACTCGATCGCTCGCTGTTCGAGCTCGAACAGGAGACCCCGGAGTTTCGAGCCGAGGTCCAGAAGTTCCTGGATGGGCTCGTCAGCCACTACGTCTTCGACGACGGTCGGCTCGTTGTGGCGCATGCCGGTATGAAGGCGGAGATGCAAGGGCGTGGGTCGGCGAAGGTGCGGGACTTCGCCCTCTTCGGCGAGACAACCGGCGAGACCGACGAGTTCGGGCTTCCGATGCGCTACAACTGGGCGGCCGAGTACCCGCGGACGTGCCAGCGTGGTCTACGGACACACGCCTGTCCCCGAGCCGGAGTGGCTCAATCGCACGATCAACATCGACACGGGATGTGTGTTCGGCGGCCGACTGACGGCACTGCGATGGCCCGAGAAGGAGCTGGTCTCGGTGCCGGCCCGGGAGCCGTACGCGGACGCGGTTCGCCCCTTCATGCCAGTCCCAGCTCCCGCGCTCAGCGCGCAGCAGGCGAACGACGACCTCCTCGACATCGACGACGTTCGAGGCAAGCGCCTCGTGACGACACGGCTGCACCGCAACGTCACGATTCGCGAGGAGAATGCGGCCGCGGCATTGGAGGTGATGAGCCGGTTCGCGGCAAATCCGAAGTGGCTGATTTACCTGCCGCCGACGATGTCCCCGAGTGAGACGAGCAAGGCTGATGGACTGCTGGAGCATCCGGGTGAAGCGTTCTCGTACTACCGCGCCAACGGCGTTTCGACCGTCGTCGTCGAGCAGAAGCACATGGGCTCCCGCGCCATTCTGATCGTCTGCCGAAATCAGGACGTCGCTCGCGAACGATTCGGGATCCTCGAGAACGAGGACGGAATCTGTTACACACGCACGGGTCGGCGATTCTTCGATGATCTCGCGCTGGAACGCGAGCTGCTCGCCTCAGTTCGCAACTCCCTGGACCGGAGCGGATTCTGGGAGCGGCTGGACACGAACTGGGTGTGTCTCGATTGCGAGCTGATGCCCTGGTCGGCAAAGGCGCTGGAGCTCGTGCGGCAGCAATATGCGTCGGTCGGAACCGCCGCACGCATTGGGTTGGGAGCGACTGTAGCGGCGCTCGAGCGCGCGGTTGGGCGCGGGATTGATGTGGGAACGCTCCTCGAGCGTCACAAGCTCCGGCAGGATCTCGCCGACCGGTTCGCGCAGGCGTACCGGCACTACTGCTGGCCGGTCGAATCGCTTCGCGATATCCGCATCGCGCCGTTTCACGTGATGGCCACGGAAGGCGCGGTGCACACCGACAAGGATCACGCCTGGCACCTGAAGACGATTGGCGGTTTCGTCCAGCCCGATGACGGCCTGCTGATGACGACACCTTTCCAGACGGTCGACTTGGCAGATCCGTCGAGTGAAGCCGCAGCGACCGACTGGTGGATCAACCTCACCGATACTGGCGGCGAAGGTGCCGTGGTCAAGCCCTTGTCGTTCGTCGCGACTGGCTCACGTGGTTTGTTGCAGCCCGCAGTCAAGTGTCGCGGACGTGAGTATCTCCGGATCATCTACGGCCCCGAATACACTCTGCCCGAGCATCTCGAGAGGCTGCGTCAGAGGGGCCTGTCGGGCAAACGATCGCTCGCGCTTCGCGAGTTCGCCCTCGGGATCGAGGGGCTCGAACGGTTCGTGCAACGGGAGCCGCTCAGACGCGTGCATGAGTGCGTGTTCGGCGTGCTCGCTCTCGAGAGTGAGCCGGTCGACCCGCGGCTGTAGCACGTATTACGCCGATCATTGCCCCCAGCGGAGGACTTCGATCCGGACGCGTGCGCGACCGGCCCTGACGAACCCCAGCGCACGCGCTGCGCCCTGGGAGACGTCGATGATTACGCCGTCCGCACGCGGCCCGGCCGCGGGCCCTCGATCGAGGATCTGCAGCTCCAGCGACCGGCCGTTCGCGAGATTCGTCACTCGGACGAGGGTCCCCAATGGGTAGCTGGGGTGCGCCGCAACCATGGCGTTCATGTCGAAGCGTGCGCCGCTGGCCATGGCCCTGCCGTGGAACTCCTTGCCATAGTACGAGGCGAGCCCTTGTCGCGCATCGAGTATGCGTGTCGCCCCGGCTTCCCGCCCGCGATTCGGTGTCGTGGCGGGCCGTCGCGAGGCACACCCCGCCATTGAAACGACCAAGACCGGAACGACGATCCGGGTAATGCTCGTTGCGCGGGTGGACGATCGGTTCAGAATGCCCATGGGTCCCGTTGCCAGCCCAGACGAAGGAGCAAGAACCAAGCCTCATTCCGGCCGAGCTTGTCCGGTAGGCACCGGATTTCACCGCGCCGTCCTTTGTGTGGTTGGATGTCGATCTGAGCGTTTCTCGTTCGACTGTTGAGAGAGGACGGAAGGTGACGTGATGAACATCATGCTCTGGGTCTTGCAGGTGCTGCTCGCGGTTGCGTTTCTCGCCCACGGCTGGCTCTTTCTCTCGCCCCCGCCGGCGATCGCCGCACTGATGAACGCATCGCTCCCGCGGTGGTTCCAGCTCTTCCTCGGCGTTGCCGAAGTGCTCGCCGCGGTGGGGCTCACACTTCCCGGACTGACCCGGATCATGCCGTGGTTAGTCACATGGGCGGCAGTGGGGATCATGATCGTGACCGTGTCGGCAACGGCCTACCATCTGATGCGCGGCGAGATCAGCTCGGCGGCTATCACGCTGCTGCTATTCGCCATGGCGACGTTCCTCGCGTACATGCGGCATCGTGTCCTGCCCATCGCCGTCCGGCGCCTCGCGTAGCCACGAATCGTGAGACGAGAGGATTCATGCGAAAGCTGATCGTGTCGGAGTTCGTGTCATTGGACGGCGTGATCCAGGCGCCGGGTGGAAAGGATGAGGATCCGGATGGCGGGTTCGAGCACGGCGGATGGACCATTCCGTACTGGCACGACGACATCGGCGCCAGCTTTGGCGCGCTGATGCAGGACGTCGATGCCTTCCTGCTCGGCCGCCGCACGTATGTGACTCACGCGCAGGCGTTCGAGCCGATGCCGCCGGGAGATCCGTTCGGCGACATCATGAACGCGCCCAAGAAGTACGTCGTTTCTCGAACGCTGGAGAGGCCGATCTGGCGCGACACGACCATCATCCGCGACAACGTCGTCGAGGCAGTGCGGGCGTTGAAGGCCCAGCCCGGGGGAAGAATCGCGACCGACGGCAGCAGTCAGCTCGTGCGCACGCTGCTCGCGCACGACCTGGTCGACGAGCTGCACCTGCTGCTCTACCCGCTGACGCTCGGCCGCGGCAAGCGCATCTGGGCTGATGACGCACCCCTGGGATTCACGCTGAAATCCGCCACCCCATACCCGACCGGCGTCGTAGGGCTCGATTACGTGCGTCAGCGCTGAACAGAGTCCGTAGTCATCCGCCGAGTACGGTGTGTCCACTGCAGGCGCCGACCTCAAGGGGAGAATCGCGGACACCCCAGGAAAGTCAGCCGTTTCGGGCCGTCACGGGCGGCATATCACTTGCCTTTTTTCTCAACCAGGTCAATCGTGACCGTCGGAAAGAAGGTCCAAGTGAACCGTATCAGAACGGCCACCGTCGGATTGCTTCTGGCATCATTCGTCGGCGTGCAACCCGGGCCTACGCTGGCCCAGGACAACGACCGCCGGGATCGCTACGAAGATCGGTGGGATCGTCGTGAGGACCGACCGGATCGCCGGGAAGATAAATGGGATCGTCGGGAAGATCGGTCGGATCGCCGTGAGGATCGGCGGGACCGCCGCGAAGACCGCTACGACGCTCGCAACGGCTACTGGGATGCGGCGCGCTATTACCGACGGGACGATCGCCGGTATGGTTCGCAGCGATTGGGCAGAAACGACCGCATCTACCGGGGCTCGGACAACCGCTACTACTGCCGGCGCGACGACGGCACAACCGGGCTGATCATCGGCGGCATCAGTGGTGGCGTGCTCGGTCACATCATCGCTCCCGGTGGATCGAAAACACTTGGCACGATCATCGGCGCCGGCGCCGGGGCGCTGATCGGCAGGGCCATCGACGACGGCGACGTCGTCTGCCGCTGACGGCAGCCGCGCCGGAAATGCAGCGAGGCGTTCACTCGCTGCTCCTTCAGATTGCGCCACTCACGCCCACTACGGAACTGAAAACCAGAGCCAGGCCCCACGTTCTGCGGGTAACCCACGCGGGCCAGAGGTATACGCCTCTCGCGGAACGCCGAAAAGTAAAGTTCCGATCACTTCGCCTCGCGATCTGAGCTGCGTGGTACGATTCTCGTGCCGCTCCGGGGTACCTCATGCTGAAGAAAGTCGCGATCGGCATCGTCGCTGCACTGGTGCTCGTGTCGGTGATTGGGTACTTCTGGGTCCGGTCGCTATTCGCGCACGACGCCGTCCGCCTGGCGCTGGCGTCACAGATCTCTTCCGCAATCGGCCAACCGGTATCGATCGAAAGCATCGGCGCCTCGATCTATCCGCGCGTGACGGTCAAGCTCGGCGGCGTGTCGATTGGGCACCCTGCGCGCATTCGCGTGCGGACGCTCCGTCTGGGAACCGACTTCAGAGCGCTCCTGTCACGACAGATCGTAGGCGGAACGGTTCACCTCGACGGCGCCAGGCTCGAACTGCCTTTGCCGGCATTCGGCGCCGCGACGACATCCACTCCGGCGCCGAGTACGAGCGGATCGCTGCTGGAGATCGTGTCGGTCGATGAGATTGTCTTGAACGATGTAGAAATCGTCAGCGGCGGCCGCACGTTGCGGGGCGACATCGTCGCGGTGCCGCGCGGCGCCGGCGCGACCTTGACGAAGATTTCGCTCTCAGCCGAGGACACCCACCTCACGGGCACGGGTGAGATCAAGAATCTCGCTGGTCCGGTCGGCGAGATCGCAATCCGCGCTCAGGCCCTGAATTTCACCAGGCTGATTGACTTTCTCACGACGTTTTCGAGCGGGTCCGGCCTGACCTCGACGACTCCCGCGGTTCCCGCCGCGAAGGCGCCTCCGACCGATCTCACGCTCTCGCTGACCGCGGATCGCGCAACCATGGGCACGATGGCACTCGACACGCTGAGCGGACGGGCGCGGGTCACGCAACAAGCCGTGACCTTCGACGCGCTCGAGTTCGGCGTGTTCGGGGGTCGCTACAAGGGAACGATGGCCTTGACGGCCGACGCCAGCTCGACCTTCCGGCTGCATGCCGATGTGTCCAACATCGATGTCGCCGCCGTGACCGCCTTCGCGGGGACTCCCGGCGTGATCTCAGGACGACTGTCCGGACGTCTCGAGATCGACGGGCAAAGCCCCGACGTGTCCCGCGCCATGAAGAGCGCGCGTGGCACGGCACGGATCGACATCAAGGATGGCGTGGTGAAGAGGCTCGGACTCGTGAAGACGATCGTCATCGCCACGTCCATGCGGGCTGACGCGAAGATGCCGCCGGCTGACGCGTCCAGCGACGAACCTTTTTCGGAGCTCGCCGCCACGCTCACTCTGGCGAACGGCACCGCTCATACCACCGACCTGCGGTTCGAGTCTCCCGACGTCCACATGCGAGCGGCCGGGTCGCTGCGCCTGGACGGGAGTGCCATCGACCTCAGGGGCGAAGTGCAGCTGTCGGATACCCTGTCACAACAGGCGGGCCGCGACCTCCTGCGTTACACGCAGGATCAAGGACGAGTCACGCTGCCTGTCAGCGTCACCGGCTCGGCGCAGGCGCCGGTGGTGCGCGTCGACGTCGCCAGTCTCGCCGGTCGGGCGTTGAGGAACAAGGCGGAGGAAGAGCTCAAGAAGAGGCTCAAGGGCTTGTTCCGCCGCTGATCGACGGCCCCCGCTCTTTCCTCCTCACGCGGGCCGGGCCATCGCGAGCGCCTGCTCTCGCGATAACTCCATGTCGTGCGTCGTCTTCGCGTGCTCCTGCGCCTTTTTCACCACGTCGTCGTCGCTCTGACCTTCGATGACGGATCCGCACGGACACTGAATCACCTTCTTCATTACCACCTCCCTGGCCACGTATGATACCGACGCGGATTGCGGCGAAGTTGGAGGAATGTTGGCGCCCGACGCGCGAGTCTATTTGTGCGGCCGCGTCACCCTCGAGCGGAACGGACGGCTGTTGACCGAGGCGGCACTTGGCGGCCGCCAGGGACGATTGTTGTTCGCGTTTCTGGGCACACGGAGGATGCAGCCGGTGTCGAAGGCGCAGCTGATCGACGCCATCTGGGGATCGCGAACCCCGCCGTCGGTGGAAACGGCGATCAACGCGCTCGTCAGCAAGCTACGCGCGGCGCAGCGAAGACTCGGCGTGCCGCGGCCTCATGGGATCGCGAGCGACGCCGGCACGTACCAGTTCGTGGTTCCATCGGCATGGATCGACATTGAGGACGCACGCACGGCAATCGATCGTGCCGAGGGTGCGTTGCGGGGCAACGCGTTGTCCAATGCGTGGGCGTCGGCAAATGTCGCCGCCGCGATCACACGTCAGCCGTTCCTCCCGGATGAAGAGCACGCGTGGGTCCACCAACAGCGCGCGCAACTGCAGCGCGTGTGGCGTCGAGCGCTGCTCGTGCTCTCCGCGGTCAGCGTTCGAAACGGCGAGCACGAGCTCGGCATCCAACACGCTGCTGACGTGCTATCAGCGGAGCCCTTCGACGAAATGGCGTGCCAGGCACTGATGCGTGCGCACGCCGCCTTCGGCAATCGCGCGGAAGCGCTGCGGGTTTATGCGAACTGCCGGAGGCTATTCCGAGACGAGCTCGGCGTGGAGCCGTCAGAACAGACCGCGGCCGTCTTCCTGAGCATTCTCCGCGCCGAGTGAGGCCGGTGCTCAACCGCTCCTCAGGAACTCTTTACATGTGGTCGGATGTGATCCGAGCGTTTCGCGTTCGACACCCAATGCGATACCGTAGATGCCGGAGTATGCCGACCAGAGCGCGAGGCGCAGAAATCCGATGCTGCCGAGAATGGCTCCCAGGGTCAGCCCAGAGAGGAATCTCGCGCCGCGTCAGACGCCACCATTGGGGCAGGCGCAGCTCCTCGTGCGCCAGCGCGCGAATTACCAGAGTCGACGCCTGCGATCCGGAGTTGCCTCCGCTTGAAATGCATGCCGTTCCTTCGCACCCTGCGACAGGTACTCGAATACGGCGGCGGCGTTCTTGCGCGGGAGTACGCGGAACACCACCACCTGATCGTCGAGAGTCAGCTGCATCAGAAGCGCAGCCGCATCGCCCGCATGGCTGAAGCCCATCATCCCGCGCACGGCCCTGTAGTCACAGGCCCGGACCGCAGCGGCGAGCTCGTCGGCGGGGCGGGTTGCTTCGCGGATCACGTGAAAGGCCAGGGCAAACGAGATGCCTGACACGCCGAGCGCCGGTCTGCGCCTTCCATGTTTCCCGACATGCGGATGTGCGTGCCGGTGCACACTCCTGGTCGCAGGCACTTACCGGGCGATCGCGTCGAACATCGGCTTAGCGAAGTATTTCCGCGTGGTGGCCGCTCGCGGCGCGAGTCGCACTCCGGTATATGGATTGCCTCACTTCGGTCAGCGTGCAGCGAGGTCATCGTGGCGGCGGATCCGCCCGGGCGTTCGGTTCGAGTTCGGAGGCCGTTACACGTTGTAGGAAGCACGAGGCACCCACGATCCGGGGACAAGATCATGGCATTCCACAGTTTCACGAAAGTTGCGCTGGCGGTGCCGATGGCCCTCAGCGCCCTTACCCTAGGCAATCCGGCGTCCGTGCGCGCACAGCACGCCCCCTTCAGAACCGGCGTCGACATGGTGGCGCTTACAGTCACGGTGACGGATGGTGCTGGCAAACACATCACTGGGCTCACCGGCACTGACTTCACGGTGTTCGAAGACGGCGCGCAGCAGCCACTGTCATTCTTCGCGAGCGAGGACGTGCCGGTCGACGTCGCTCTGGTGATCGACGCCAGCGCCAGCATGCGCCCCGATCTGCCGCTCGTCCAGAAGGCCGCCTGCGGCCTGATTCGCACGCTCCGCGCAATCGATCGCAGCGCGGTCGTGGAGGTGAAAAACGCCATCCGCATTCCGCAGCCGCTGACCTTCGACCATGCACAGGTTGAAGCGACCATCCGCGCGTTGACGGCGTCTGGGACAACGGCTCTCTACGACGGCCTCTACATGATGCTCAAGGAGTTCGAGCGCGCGCAGCGCGGGAGTCCCGAGGTCCGGCGGCAGGTGCTCATTCTGCTTTCGGACGGCTTGGACACCACCAGCCATCTTCCCTTCGATGAGGTGATGGAACTGGCGCGCCGCGTGGGTGTGAACATCTATGTCATCGCCTTGCGCGGCGAGGCAGCCCGCGTGCCTCGCTCCGAGCAGCACGAGACCATCTTGCAGGCGGACTATTCGATGCGGGCTGTCGCGCGCGAGGCAGGCGGCCGTGCGTTCTTCCCCACGACTGCCGCGGAGTTGCCCACGATCTACGGCGCCATCGCGCAGGAACTCGCCAGCCAGTACGAACTGGGATATGTCCCGGTCAAGCCTGGCGGCGACGGCACCTTCAGACGCGTCTTCGTTCGGCTCGCACCCACGACGAATGCAAATGCCCGGACTCGGAGTGGGTACTACGCCGAACGGAGCGGCAACCGATCCGCTCTCGCGACTCCCACGAGCGGCGAGCCCCAGTAGGGTCGCCGCTGGTCGGCCAACTAACGGCACCCTTCTAACGAGTGCCTGAGGGCTGTTCCGCGTACCGCTTCGCCGCGGCTAGGTCTTTGCGCAGTTCCTCCGCTGTCCGCCGCGGACCGTAGCCGGGCGTATCGCGCTGGATGCGCCACCCCTCCTTCAACGGGCCCGCGTCAACGGCGTCGAAGCCGAACTGATCGAGCAGACGAGTGACCGTAGCTTTGGCCTCGCGATCGTCTCCTGCGATCACCAACGCGCGACGATTCGCCGTACCGGCCGGCTGGCCGTGCGCGGTCAGCTCTGCGGCGTAGATGTGGTTGAAGGCTTTGACGACCTTCGAAGTTGGGAGATGCGCCTGCAGGAGCTCCGCGGTCGTGGTCGACTCATTGTCGAGCTCAAGGATGTGGCCGTCCCGTTGGGGGTAATAGTTATTCGTGTCTATGACGATCTTGCCCTTCAGAGGTTCGACCGGAACGGAACGGTAGTTCTTCAGTGGCACAGTGACCACCACGATGTCTCCCGCCTTCGCCGCGTCCACGGCTGTCGCCGCGCGGGCTCTCGGACCGAGCTCGGCAACCAGCGCTGATAAGGTCTCGGGCCCACGCGAATTGCTGATTACCACGTTGTAGTTGTTGGCCACTGCAAGTCGTGCAATCTGACTTCCGATGTGCCCCGCACCAATGAGTCCGATAGTCGTCATGGCAACCGCCTCCTATGTTTCACCGCCTGGTGGTTTTGAACCCTTTCCTTGCACGCCTCCTCGACACCGCACGGATCAGTGACGCCCGCCGGCGATGGAAGCCTTGACCTTCGCCTGCGGCGTGCCGTCTGGAATGCGCGCGAAGTCGGCGGGCAGATCGCGACTGGCCACGAACTGCCACGGACCCTCGGTTCTCCACGAACCGAGCCACCGGCCGGAGGTCAGCAGGTAGAGCTCGTGATCGGTTGGCTCCCTGAACACATCTGCGGTGGTGTTCACAGCGTACTCCAGCGACGTCCCCTGGATGGGGCAGACCATCGGGCCCTTCGTGACGATTAGCTCTGCCGGGCGCGTCGAGATATAGATAGCAGAGCCAACGCAGAACGGGAGCAGGGCGAAGCGCGCGCGCGCGGATCGGCTCGACGCGTGCATCCAATCGGTTGCGAGCGGGCGCGACGGTGGCCGGCCCCCCGCAATCGGCCAGTCGGCGGAATGGAAGGACGTGCTGCGCTTGATCACTCCGACGAGGTCAGCAAGAAGCCCGGTCAGGTTTCTTGATTCCGCCTGACAAGTACCCGACAATCCGGCCATGCGTCATCCGATCAGCCGTGTGGTCGACCTGCTGGACCCGTCGCTGAATCGAATCTCGAACATGGACGTGGAAGCAGCACGCCGCCGCGTGCTCACCGGCGACCCGGTCGCCATCCGCGCCATCGACGGATCGTTCGCCCTTGTCGCCGCCGAAGGGATCGCCGTCCGCCTGGCACGCTCAATGGATCGCCCGATGCGCTACTTCCTGGCCAAACGTCAGGAAGGCCCGGCGCTGTATGTGGCGGATCGCATCGACACTCTGCATCAGGCGCTTGCGAACGACGGTCTGGCCAATCAGTTCCACCCGAGCTACACGCGCATGGTGCCGGCCCACTACGTGGTCGACCTCGCACTCGTGGGGTGCCCCGATCCAGATCCGACCTACACCCGTTTCTTCACGCCGCAGAGGGACACCCTCCCTGCGGACCTCGATGAGATCGGCCGGAGGTATGTCGGCGCGCTCGCCGACGAGATCGTGAAATGGCTGCGCGGCATCGAGACTCGCGCGTCACGGCCAGAACCGATCGGGATCGCCTTTTCCGGTGGCATCGACAGCGGATCCGTGTTCCTCGTCACCCATCAGGCCATGCTGCGCCTCGGCATGTCGCCGGCGAGGCTCAAGGCATTCGTGCTGAGTCTCGGTGACGGCCCGGACGTGCATCAGGCGCGCGAGTTCCTTTCCGCGGTCGGACTCTCGCTGTTCCTCGAGGAGATCGACGCAACAGCCGACGATCTCGATGTCGAGGAGACCGTGCGGGTGCTCGAGGACTATAAGCCGCTCGACGTCGAATGCGCAGCGATGGGCCTGCGGCTCTGCGAAGGCATTCGCGACCGGTATCCGGACTGGCGCCACCTGGCCGATGGGGACGGGGGCGACGAAAACCTCAAGGACTATCCGATCGAAGAGAATCCCGAGCTCACAATCCGTAGCGTCATCGACAATCTCATGCTGTATCAGGAGGGATGGGGCGTCGGACGCATCAAACATTCACTCACGTACAGTGGCGGATTGAGCCGGAGCTATGTGCGCACCTACGCGCCCGGCCAGCGCTATGGGTTTGCCGGCTTCAGCCCGTACACGCAGCCGAACGTGATCGAAGTGGCTGAGGCAATTCCGTTCGCGAGGCTGACGCAGTACGACGTGCTGTCACTCTACGCGCTCAAAGGAGAAATCGTGCAGCGTGGCGTCAAAGCGATCACCGGTTTCGACATGCCAGTGTTTCCGAAGCGGCGCTTTCAGCACGGCGCGGTGCCGGCTGAGACTCTGCACCTCCGTATCGGTCAGGACGAGAGCGGCTACCGCCGGACATTTGACAGCCTCTACTCCACCGTGTCGTCAACGACGCGACCGTCGGCGTCCGTAGCGCAATGAGTGCGGGGACCCGCGCGCACTCCAATGCACATGTATCCTGTTGGCGCGACCGAACGCGACCGCTTCATCCTCGATCGGCGGGAACCCAGACCGCTCCATGACCCCTGGCACCATCAAGGCATCATCGTCGAGGATGAGCGCACGGCCGATGGGCGTACCGCTCGCGCAGCGACTGTCTTTCTGACGGGGCGGGAGTGCCCCTGGCGGTGCGTGATGTGCGATCTGTGGCAATACACGATCGCGGGAGATACTCCTCGAGGTGCCATTCCAACGCAGATCGCAGCCGCCCGCGATCAGCTACGCGGGCGGTCCGAGGTCATCAGCCAGCTGAAGCTCTATAACGCGGGGAGCTTCTTCGATCCTCGCGCCCTCCCTGAAGAGGATTATGACGGCGTGGCCGCCCACATTGCGGGGCTCGAGCGTGTGGTCGTCGAATCGCATCCGGCACTCGTCGGCTGCCGTGTCGATTTGTTTCTCGAGGCATTGAATCGTCACTGCGCCGTGGGCGCGGCGGCCATTCAACTCGAAGTCGCGATGGGCCTGGAGACCGTGCACCCTGACGCCCTCGATCGCTTGAACAAGCGAATGACGGTCGATGAGTTCGCTCTCGCGTGTGAACAACTGCGGCGGCGCGGAGCGTCGGTGCGCGCCTTTCTTCTCATCTCGCCGCCGTTTGTCCCGGCCGTCCAGCAGGACGATTGGCTGCAGCGATCGATCGATGTCGCATTCTCCTGCGGCGCCTCGGTGGTATCGCTCATTCCGACCCGGTCGGGCAACGGAGCACTGGAGGCCCTGGCTGCGGAAGGGACTTTTCGGGCGCCACGGCTCGAGGACGTCGAGCGCAGCATCGAGTCGGCGCTTGCCGTGCGTCCTGATCGCGGCCGGATCTTCGTCGATCTCTGGGACCTTCGGCGCTGTTCTGCCTGCCCGCACTGTTTCGAGGCGCGGCGCGCGCGCCTTCACGCGATCAATCTCGAACAACGGTTCTTATCGCGGCCTTCGTGTACCGTGTGTGGCTTCGGCGTGACTTCATGACCATTACACCGATCGAACACGTCGACACTGACGTGGCAGTGATCGGTTCCGGGTTCGCCGGCTCGCTCGTCTCCCTCGCGCTGACGCGTCGCGGCCGGCGTGTGGCGATGATCGAGCGCGGTCGCCATCCGCGATTCGCCATCGGCGAGTCGTCCACTCCCCTGGCCAACCTGTTGCTCGAAGAGCTGGCCGATCGATATGAATTGCCGCGAATTCGTCCGTTCTCGAAATGGGGAACCTGGCAGCGCGCACGGCCGGAGGTCGCCGGAGGCTTGAAGCGCGGTTTCACCTTCTTCTTCCACCGTCCTGGTGAACCGTTTACCGACGATCGCGAGCACGGACGCCAGCTCCTGGTCGCGGCCAGCCCGCGCGACGAGGTCGGCGACACGCATTGGTACCGACCGGACTTCGATCAGGCGCTCGCGCACGAGGCCGAATCCGAAGGGACCATCTATCTCGACGAGACGCGCCTCGAGCGCATCCGTGACGATGGCACCCGCGCGGTGCTCGAAGGGACCCGGAATGGCCGCTCCGTCCGCATCGCGGCGCCGTTCGTGGTCGACGCCAGCGGACCGCGCGGATTCCTGCACCGGGCGCTCGGCCTCGATGACCCTCCGCTCCGCTGGCTGCCGCCCACGCAGGGTCTCTACGCGCACTTCGAAAATGTCGCGCGATGGGATCGGTTGATGCCGCCCGATGAGACGCCACCGTATCCGCCCGACGACGCGGCACTTCATCATGTTTTCCCTGGTGGATGGATCTGGGTGCTGCGGTTCAATAACGGGATCACGAGCGCAGGGGCGGCGCTGACAGATCCCGTGGCGCAGACGGTGCATGCCGGCGACGGGACGGCAGCCTGGGAGCGGCTGCTGGCGACCTTGCCGTCGGTGCGAGACCAGTTCTGCGAAGCTCAGGTCGTGCATCCGTTCGTGCACGCGCCTCGCGTGGCATTTCGTACCCGTGTGGTGTGGGGCGACAAATGGGCGATGCTGCCGTCGGCGGCGGGAGTGATCGACCCGCTGCTCTCGACCGGATTTCCGCTGACGCTGCTCGGCATTGGGCGGCTGCTGGAGCTGCTGGAACACACGTCTGAAGGGTCCGAGCGCGAAACGGCTCTCAGGGTTTATGCGCAGGTCACGCAGCTCGAACTGGACGCGACCGAGCAGCTGGTCGCCGCGCTGTACTTGAACATGTCCGACGTTCCGCTGTTCAAGCGACTCTCGCTCTTGTATTTCGCTGCTGCGAGCTTCAACGAGGCCGCACGCAGGCTCGGAAGGTCAGCGCTGGCGCCAGGATTTCTTCTTCACGCCCATTCGAGATTCGGCCCCGAGCTTCGGGCGTGCGCGGCGCTGGCGATGGCATCGCCGCACGGTCGCACCCGCGACGCCCTGCTGGATCGCATCGACCGGGCGATCGAACCGTTCGATACGGCAGGCCTGCTCGATCGCACGCGCCGCGACTGGTACCCAGTGCTGCCCGACGATCTCCTCGGCGCGGCTTCGAAGCTCGACTCGACGGTGGAGGAGATCGCACCGTCTGCTCGAGCGGTGCGGATTTGTGAGCTCCGGGGAAACGAAGATTTTGTAGAGCCGGTCGGGTTTCACCGAGTCCTGCGCGCCACTTCGACTATCGCTGCAGGACCGCGCCCTTGCGCCAGGTTGCCGGTGGTGAGCCTGTTGCACGAGCATGCATTGCGAAACTGGCTCGGTCCAGTTCATTAGCTTTTGCCGATTGCCGCCAGCGCGAGGCTTCTGACGACCTCGACCGTAGATCTCGCCCGGTTGAGGGTATAGAAATGAAGGCCCGGCGCGCCGCCACGCAGGAGCTCGTCACACTGCCGTGTGGCGTAGTCGATGCCCCACTGGGTGACGGCGTCATCGTCGTCACCGTACTCGCGCAGCGCCGATTCAAGCTCACGCGGCTTCTTGGCTCCGCACGTCGTGACGAACCCGTTGATCTGGCGGCTGCTGAGGACGGGGAAGATTCCAGGAACGATTGGCGTCGTGACACCGCGACGGGCCAGGAAGTCACGAAGCTCGAAATAGTCACGGTTCTGGAAAAACAGTTGAGTGATCACGAAGTCGGCTCCGCAGTCGATCTTCTTCTTCAGCCTCTCCCAGTCCGTCTCTCGTCCCTCGCTGCACGCGGTATGTCCTTCAGGGAAGCCGGCGACGCCGATTGAAAATGAGTCCGTGTCGCGGATGAACCGGACCAACTGGTAGGAGTAGTCGAAGCCGCTGCCCTGTGCCACCGGTTCGGTGTCGCCCTTCGGTGGATCTCCGCGAAGTGCGAGGATGTTTCTGATCCCGAGCTCGCGGGCTTCCTTCAGAATGTCGGCCACCAGATCCCGTGTCCTGTTCACGCACGTGAGGTGCGCCATTGCCGTGAACTGATGCTCGCGCTGAATCCGGTCGACGGTCTGGAGCGTCCTGCTGTAAGCGCTCGTGTTTCCGCCAGCACCGCAGGTCACCGAACAAAAGTCCGGCTGGAGCTGTCGTAACGCAGGAATCGTCTTTTCGAGAAGCGTGTGCTCCCCGTTTTCATCCTTCGGGGGGAAGAACTCGAGTGACACCACGGGGCGCTTCGCCGCTCGGGCAGAAGCAAATATGTCACGGATCGATCGAGCTTCGACGCGCTCAGCCATTCCTGGGCGGGAGGAATAATACCTCGGCCCACTAGATCTCCCTCAACACGGCGACCGGATCGACTGCCGACGCACGCCATGTAGGCAGGAGAATGGCGGCGGTTGATGCAGCCAGCAAGACAATCAGCGCGCCTCCGAACGTAAGGGGATCGGCGGGAGAGAGGCCGTAGAGCACGCCGGTCAGGACGCGGCTGCCCAGGGCCGCGGCAAAAGCGCCTGCGGCCAGACCATACAGTACCGGGCGCAAGCTGTCGCGCACGAGGAGGCGCATGACATCACTGCTGCTTGCCCCAAGAGCCATCCGGACGCTGATCTCCTGCCGGCGCTGTCCGGTGACGAATGCCGTGACGCCATACAAGCCGACCAGCGCGAGGGCCAACGCCACAGCGGCCAGGAGGCCGGCCATTGTGGACAGCGCTCTGGGTTCCGCGAGCTGTCTGTCGAGACCGTCGCTCACCTTTGTGATGCCAACGCGAACACCGGAATCGATCGACAGGAAGGTGCTCTGCAGCGATTGAATCAGTGCGTCCGAGGGGACGCTGCTGCGTATGATCATTCTCGCCGCCAGTGCGTCGTGCATCGGCTGATAGACGGCCGCCGCTCGCGGGTCGCGCAGGCGCGCCGTTATCGCGTTGGAGACCACGCCGATGATTGTCGCCTGAGACCCTTCCACGATGCGCCCGAGCGACTGTCCAACCGGGGTCTCGCCCGGGAAGAAATCGCGGGCGAGCGCCTCGCTGATGACCGCCACCGGCGCTCGCGCTGAGACTTCGGCCGGCGTGTAAGTGCGGCCGGCACGCACATGCAATCCCAGCGTCTCAAAGTACTGGGCCTGGGTGTCATTGTGATTGATCGTGTAGCGGCCTCCGGCAAGCCTGAAAATCGTGACCCTGCTGCTGCCAGAGAACGGCGGGACCTCGGCGAGTGCCGTCGACTGCACCCCTGGAAGCTCCCGCACCTGCTCGAGCGCACGATCCCAGTACGCCTGTGCGCGTGCGTCATCGTACGTGCCACGTCCGAACGCGGGGCTGATGGTCATCAGTGCCGATGCGTCGAAACCGATGTCGAGGCGCGCGGCATGCGCGGCGCCGCGGGCCAGCAGCGCAGCCAGGACGAGCAGCACCATCGAAGAGGCCGCCTGTGCGCCGACGAGAACGGCGCGTTGTCGCCTCGATCCTGTCGAATGGCTGCTCGACGCGCCTCCGCCCTTTGTCGGCCAACGCGCCTCTCGCAGGGCGCCTTTCGATGGGGCAAGCCCGGCGCCGAGGCCGCCGAGGATCGAGATGACACAGAGAAACGCGTAGGCGCGGCCATCGGGCCTGACGTCGAATGTATCGGGAACGCCGACCACGCCAGCCAGGATCGGCAACAGCCACACGGTGAACAGCAGGCCCAGCGCTCCAGCGATCAAGCCGAGTGACAGACTTTCGGTCAGGAGCTGACGAACGATACGTGCCCGACGCGCACCGAGAGCGATTCGCAAACCGATTTCCGTCCGTCGTGCGATTGCGCTCGCCAGCAGCAGGTTCGTGACATTTGCGCATGCCAGGACGAGCACGAGCCCGATCGCTGTCAGCACGACCACGACGATCAGAGCGATTTGACCGGCATTCTTGCCGGCTCGAGTCGCAAATGGAAGTAGCCGGACGCCGGTCACCGTTTCCGCAGGCGCGCGCGCATAGTCGCCTCGCGAACCCGGGCGGGTTGGCCGGGTCGGGTCGACGAGCTCAGCTCGGCCCAACCCTGCAAATTGGACGATCGACGTGAGCTCCGCTTCGGCCTGCGCGATCGGAATGCCCGGCGAAAGTCGCGAGGCGAGGCTCACCGATGTGGAAGACCGACGGTCGAGGGGCGGTCCCCCGTGCAGCACGTGATAGTTCGCGAGCGTGGTCCACATGGCCGGTGGAGTATCTGCCGTCCCCGAAAACCCGCGCTCGGTCACGCCGACAATGACGAACGGTTTCCCGTTCAGCCAGACCGAACGGCCCACGATTGAGGGATCCGCGGCGAGCGCGCGCGACCACCATGCGTGGTTGACGACCACTACGGACTGAGCCCCCGGCTCATCGTCGGCGGGCGCGAGGATCCGTCCAACGGATACGCGCGGGTTCATCATCGCGAGATAGCCGCCGCTCACGAGCAACAGAGCGGCCCCCTGCTCGGCGTCACTTTCGCGGCTGGTGCTGACGGAAGCCCCATCGCGAAGCGCTGCTTCCACCTTGACGGTCCTGGAGTGGTCACGGATCTGCAAGTACCTCGGCATGGCTCCACGCGTTGCCGGTCCCGTTTCGGTACGCCCTCATGACGCTGACGAGCGCCGACGAATCGCGAATGCCTGTTGAACGAAACGCAATGATGTTCAGAATGCTGAACATGGAAGTGCCGACGCTGATTGCCAGGGCGAGCCCCACGATCGTCATCAGTACCGACGGCGGGACTGCGACGCAGTAGCCGGGCCGCGTACGTCAGGTCTTGCACCACTTCCATCGGGGTGAATCGCGAAGGTCGCTTGGACTCCGCGTGTCGAGGCAGACGTGGCTCGCTTCGACGGCCGTCTCGCCAGAGGCTCAGCACGTCGCCGAAATACCGCCGCCGGGCGTATCGAGCTCCTCGGCTGGCCGTGCGCGAGTCGAACAGCTCCATCAGGTCGTCCTCGATATCCGCGCGGCGCTCGCCGAGCGGAAGCATGCGAAGGAGGAAGCGGGCGATGCGCGGAGGTGCATCAGGGATCATGCCTGACGGCCTTCCGCAATCGTCGTCCAGATCTCCTGCCGCACACGGTGTAGCTCACGTGCGGTCCGCAGGCCGAGCGAGGTCACCTCGTACAGGCGCCTGGACTTACCGCCGCGCCGCGCGGTGGCCGCCGCCATCGAGGAACGCACGAAGCCTTTGCTCTCGAGGCGCGCGAGCGCTGCGTACACCGCGCCGAGAGAGACGTTGCGCCCCGTGGCATCTTCCACGAACTGCTGCACCGGGACGGCGTAGGTGTGATCGCCCAGAGCACGCACCGCCAGGAGCGTGAATTCCTCGAACTCGCCGAGTCGCTCGCCCTTCATGTGGCGAGTGATATCACAGTTAGTTCGCTTTTGTATAGATAAAGCATCTCTCGCGTAGCAACGACCTGGACGAGCGGTTCTACCCCACCCGCGATGCCTTCCCTGCTGCGCGGGTAGACTTGTCGCTCATGCGCTTCTCCGCGACGACTTGGTTGATGGGTGGCGTGGCGATGGCGGCGCTCGCCGCCGGTTGCAGTTCGCCTGCCGCTCAGCAGGCGAAGCCAAAGCCGTTCACTCCTGAAGTCGATGAGTTCGTCGCGATCTACCTCAAGACGGGCGGCGACAAGCTGACGAACTGGGTGCAGGGCGACACGGCATCGCGGCCAGACGAGGCCCTTCGCGCGTTCAAGACCAGCGGCGGCCTGACCATGGAACTGGTCGCATCGGAGCCGGTCATCCGCCAACCGATCGACTTGCACTTCGACGAGCGCGGACGGCTGTGGGTCGTGCAGTACCTGCAGTACCCGTTTCCGGCCGGCCTCGCCGTCTCCTCATACGATCAATACCTGCGAGCTCGTTACACCGGCGTGCCGCCGGCGCCACCCAACCATGTCCGCGGCGCGGACAAAATCACGGTTCTCGAGGATACCGACGGCGATGGTGTGTTCGACTCGCACAAGGATGTCATCACGGGTCTCAACATCACGACCAGTGTGTTGACGGGACGGGGCGGCGTCTGGGTGATGAACCCGCCCTATCTTCTCTTCTATCGCGACCGGACCGGCGATGGATTGCCCGACGGCGATCCCGAGGTCCGCCTCCAGGGCTTCGGACTCGAAGACACACACTCGCTCGCCAACAGCCTGACCTGGGGCCCGGATGGCTGGCTCTACGGGGTTCACGGAAGCACCAGCACGGCAAACGTCAGGGGCATCACGTTTCTCGGACAGGCGGTGTGGCGCTATCACCCCGAGCGCGACACGTTCGAGCTGTTCGCGGAGGGCGGCGGCAATCCCTGGACGCTTTCATTCGACAGCAAGGGCCGGGCATTCTCGGGAGACAACGGCGGCAACAGCCGCGGGTTTCACTGGGTGCAGGGAGGACGCTACGAAAAGAACTGGCCGAAGCACGGACCGTTCACGCGGCCACACTCTTACGGGCACATCTCCAACATGGACCATGAAGGGTATGCCGCGCGCTTCGCGATGACCTCGGTCGTCTACGAGGATGGGAAGCTGCCCGGTTACGAGGGGCAGCTCATCTCGGGCATGGCGCTGACCAGCCGGATGCAGGGCACGCGCTTCGTGGCGGATGGCTCCACCTTCAGAACAGTCGATACCGAGGCGATCGTCACCACCGCAGACCGCAGCTTTCGTCCGGTCGATACCGTCGTCGGTCCCGATGGTGCCATTTACATCGCAGACTGGTGCGATATCCGGATGGATCACACGGACCCGCGCGACACCTGGGACAAATCCTGCGGGCGGATCTGGCGGCTGCGGGCCAGCGGCTCTCGGCCGATCGCTCCGTTCAACCTCGCTGCCCGGAGCAGCCAGGAGCTCGTTGAGCTCCTCGGCGACAAGCGCAAATGGTACCGCGAGCAGGCGCGGCGGCTGCTCGGCGAACGGCGAGATCAGTCGCTGGTTGCCCGATTGCGGCGGCTTGCGCGCGACGAACGCGGCCAACTGGCACTCGAAGCGTTGTGGACGGCGAATCTGATCTCAGGGATGGATGCCGAATGGGCACGCGACCTGCTGGCTCATCCCGACGCGTCCGTTCGATTCTGGACCGTGCGGCTCTTGAATCCCACGGTGTCGAACGTACAGCTGCTGCACGACACGTTGATCGTGCTGGCTCGGAGTGACGCGGATGCCGAAGTGCGGAGCGAGCTCGCGTACGCGACCACCCGTCTCGAGCCTGGCCGCTCTTGCCGTCCTGCAGGAGTTGATTCGGCGGGAAGATGTGCCGGACAAGCATGTTCCGCTGCGGATCTGGTGGGCCCTCGAGGAGAGAATCAGCCGGGACGCGGACGGCGTCCTGAGCTGGTTCGAAAAGGCCGGCCTCTGGCAAGCGCCTCTCTTCAGCGAGCATCTGGCCGGTCGTATCGCCCGGCGACTGGCTGCTGACCGGGGAGACTCCCCCTCCTTCACGCGGGTCGATCCCGACACCAACTGGAAACAGTATGCGTGGCACCCGCGAAGCCGGATGCCCGGCGGCAAGGGAGACTACACGGAATGGGCGACCAACTACACGCCTGAGGTCAGCGACAGAAACTTCACGCGGCTTGCGCGGCTGCTGGAAATGGCGCCGCCCTCACTCCGCGATCGCATGATCGCTGGTGCCAATGCTGGACTGGAACAGGGCCCGCCCGCGCAACGGATGCCGCAGCGCCTCTTGGCCCTCTTGGCGATACCCGGCAAGCCGGATCAACCGCGCACGGTAGCTGTCACGGCCGAGCGAGGCAGGAATGCGTACCTGACCCATTGTGCGCCGTGTCATCAGACGGACGGGAACGGCATGCCGAGGCTCGCCCCGCCGCTGAGAAACTCGAGCTGGGTACTCGGTTCCGAAGACCTGCTGGGCCGAATCGTTCTGAACGGCCTGAAAGGGGAAATGCTGATGCCTGCCATGGGCACCCTCGACGATCAGCAGCTCTCCGGCATCCTCACGTATGTTCGAGGGGCGTGGGGACACGCGGCCGGATCGATTTCGCCCGAGACCGTCGCCAGGATCCGGTCGAGTTCGCACGGACGTGCTGAGCCGTGGACACCGGCCGAGCTCTTGGCTCTGGGCCGCCGTGAGTAGCGGTTGCGGCGAACGTTGTCCCCCGCATGGCCGGAAGGGTCCTGCCTGATCCAACGCCCTACACACCTTCCATTAACTTGCGCAATTCGTCTTCCTTGTCCTTGGTCAACGAGGTTTGAAGCACCCGACCTTTGCCGGTAAAGGGCTTGAGCCCTTCGAGAACCTTGTCGGGGGTTGACTTGCGCACGAGCACGAAAAGTGCGGAACTGCCGGACGTGAGGGTTGCCCCCAAATCCTTCATGAACTGATCGTTGATGCCGAGGTCGGCGAGCTTGCCGGACAGGGCGCCCGAGCCCGCGCCCACGACGGCACCCAGCAGTGGGTTGAGGAATAGGAGTCCGATCAGGGTGCCCCAGAAGGCGCCACCCACCGCGCCGGCGGCCGTGAGGTTCGCGGCCTGGTGCAACTGCACCGCACCCTTGTCATCGCGGGTGACGACGACCGCATCTTCCATTTCGATCAAATATTGGGCCTGCATCTGGGCCAGAGCCCCGCGCATCTGGAAGGCGTCGGCCGCGTTGTTGAATCCTACGACGACAAGGTTGCTCATGTTTTTCTCCGTCCACACCTCGGCTCGGGCGAGGAACAAACCCGTACATCGTTTGCTCGAAGTGCAAAGCCACTGCCATGGTCTGCGGGATCGGGAATGCGCTATTACCTGCAATTCCGCCGGCAATTCTCCAGCGTTCGCGGCGGCCGGCTCTGGAACCTACATCAGCACAGTGACAACGCGCTGTGAGCCGTTGACCATCGACTGTGACGCGCGACTAAGCCCGGTGTCGTTACGGGATCCGCCACAGGAAAATCCGATGCTTGTTGACGCGGCGAACGTCCGCCGGCCTCCAACTACCCATGTCCCAAACGTAGGAAACGACCCGCGAACCCGGCTGCAGGTCGGAGCGCAGCTTCTCCCGTAGTTTCAGGTTCGGTCCCGGGTGCAGGAAGAGCGTCACGACGGTAGCGGACCGGATGTCCGCAGCATACATGTCGCCGGGCCTGAACTCCACTTTGTCGTCGACACCTGCCTCACGCGCTTTCGCTTGCGCCTGAGTCACCAGTGAAGGATCGATCTCAATCCCCACGCCACGCGCGCCAAACTCATTTGCTGCGGTGATTGGGATGCGCCCGTCCCCGGATCCCAGATCGTAGACGAGGTCCTGCGGGCCCACCTCAGCCAGTTCCAGCAGTGCGCGCACGACGGGCATCGGCGTTGGCTCGTAGCGAACGTCCCGTCCAGGAACCGTCCCACAGCCGAGCGACACGAGCAATCCCAGGACGAGCCGAAGCACGATCGGTTTCATGTCTGGCGTCCTTCCGGTCCAGCGGGACGCAACGTCACCCGGATGCTGCGGACCGTACCGCCTCGAGACGCGAGCGGACCAGTACGGCGATCTCCTCGATGCTGATGCTCTTCAGGCACAAGTTGTCGTTGCAGGGCGACCGCCGCTGGTTGAGCGGACCGATGCACGGGCTGCAGGAGTATCCGGTGTGGATCACGTCCGAGTTGGTCGTCAGCGGCCGATAGCGGTCGGGATCTCCGGCCCGAAGAAGACGACTACGTGGATCCGTGTCAGCGCCGCAAAGTGGGCCGGTCCCGAGTCGTTCGTGACCAGCACGTGAGCGAGATCGAACAGATGCAGCAGCTCTGTCATCGTTGTCTGGCCAGTGAGGTCCAGCGCACGTGGCGAGCCGAGCCGCGCGCACATGTCTTGTGCCTCGACCTTCTCGGCGGCGACGCCGATGATCAGCACGAAGACCTGCGGATCCTCCAGCAGCCGGCGGGCGATCTCGGTGAACGACTCGACTGGCAGGCGACGCATTGGAAACTTGTCGCTGGCGTTGGGATTGAGGACGACGAGCTTCTGGGTGGGGCCGATGTCGGGATGGATCGCGCGGAGCTTCCGCCAGATTTCGGCGGCCGCGCTTGCATCGGTCGAAATCTTCGGAACTTCCAGACAGTCCATCGTCCTCGGCCGTTTCACCCGCGGCACCTGGTCGGGCGGCGTGTCGAGAGCGTGCACGAGATCGAGGAACGTGTGCGCGGCATGGATGTGTCCGTTGTGCAGCACCTTGTGTGTCAGCAGATCGCCGGTGTACAGCCCTTCCTGGTTGAACCCGTGGAACCCGACGCGTCGGCAAGCGCCAGACAGGTAGCTCAGCGTGCTGCTGTACCTGACGAAGGCTTCCATGTTGATCACGGTGTCGATGCGGCGACGGCGGGCACGCCACAGAAACAGCAGCGTGTCGCGCGCGAGGGATAGGCCGGAATGCGCGTCAACGGTGATGATGTTCTCGGATGGGATGATCTCGAGCATCTCCACGCTCGACCGAATCTGCGTGAAGCACAGAAAATGCAGCGTGGCGTCCGGATGGAGCTCGCGCGCTTTCCTCAATGAGGGATAGGCCACGACCATCGTCCCCATCTCGGCGAGCTGAATGAACAGGATGTTCCGCGGCGTGCCGACCGGAGAGGTCGCCAGGCCGATGAAGCGTTGGACGCGGAAGACGATGGTGAGGAGAAACACGAGCGGGATTCCGACCCAGTAGTCGATGGCCCGCATCAGGTCCGGATTCAAGTCAGTCTCGTTTCGTAGCGTACTGTGTCGCGTGGTCAGCGCTCGTTCACCGTGCATTCCGCGTGATCGACACCGCGACTAAGCCGCCATAGGACCTGGTCGCGGCTCCGACAGCAGCAGCCCGACGGTGCGCAGCGGATGCCGGAGGTCGTCGCGAACCGTTGCCCAGCCGATTTTCCGCAGATAATGCGCCAGGATTGCGAAGAGCAGAACGGTCGTGATGTAAAGCACCGACCGAGTCGAAACACATCCGGAGCCGCGGCGTGGAGTGCGAGGCCGATGGATGCGGCGATGTTGCGCGGACCCCGCT
>CAWDPQ010000003.1:0-255745 GCA_963804245.1 uncultured Acidobacteriota bacterium | reverse complement strand
AGTCTGGGTCGTTGGTTGAGTGGACAGCGGTCTGCGAGGAAACAAGAGCAACTGACCCGAGAGCGCATTCAGCGACTGACCAAGTTGGGAGTTGTCTGGGCGCTGAAGCGTGGACCCCGGCCAAGAGATGTATCGGGATGATTCAAGACAAAAACCAGCAGTCCGGAATCGGTGCTGTTGTTCTTGGTGCTACGCCGTATGGACAGCATTGTCGTCAGTGTTTTTGATAAGGACGACGACAAGCTGGAATACTCGCAAGTGGCGAGGCCCTGAGCCGCTCAAGGTAGGCAGCGGGGCTCTCCGTCTCGAGCCCGCGCCCTTAGCAGCACGGCCTCACCGCCCCTGGGCTGATGGCCTGCCGTGCGCACGCACGGTTAGTCACCGGGCAGCGGCCCTGAATCGGCCTGGTTGCACGCCATGTGGCTTTGGAAGTATAAGCTTCTGGAAATTCGACCGGAACAAAAGCGATGGTCACTCAGAACGTCGACGCGGCAGATGCTGAGTTGTCGCGGCACATCGTGTTCTCTAAGGACCTACAGTTTGACATTCTCATTCCCGTTAAAGGTCCAGGATCCTCACGGATTACATCACTCAGTCTCTTCTCGATGGCACGTATCCACAGCTCGACAGGCCATTTGTCGATTTGATCCAAGCCGTTGTGCCGCCCGGTGACACGGTCCTGGATCTTTGGCGCGCATGTGGGAGTTATCTCGCTTGCCATCGCCGCAGCCGGATATCGAGTCATTGCTGTTGATCGATCGCCTCGCAACGTCAGCGTTTTACGCGCCAGCGCCTCACGAAACGGCTTCTTCCATCTGCGCGTTATCCACGCTGCCGTAAGCGATCGTACCGGAATAGTGGATTTCCTTCCTGATGGTCCCTTTGGACATATCGTCCACACAGACGCCGAACGAGGGTCTGATATTCAAACGGTGAGGGTCCAGGCCGTCGCTGTGGACAATCTGCTCGTCCAGCTCGGTTGTGAACGCGTCGGCTTTGTCAAAATGGACGTAGAGGGTGGCGAGCTGGCTGCTATTCGTGGAATGAGGGGTCTTTTGGCCAGCGCCGATGCACCGCCCGTCCTCTATGAGTCGAACGGCTACTAGTTGGGAACCCACAACTCGACGACGGAGGAATTTAAAAGCTACCTTCGAGAAATTCGGGTATCGGAACTATCGTGTGAAATCAGAATCACTCGTCCAACAGAGGCGCGCGACTTTCAACCTGACACTGTCACTGATTATCTTGCAATTAGGAAGGTCCCTCGTTTAGAAGGATGGAGCGTCTCTGGCCCAGAAGCTCAAGAGGAGATAGCGGGCGAGTTTTTACGGAACTGCTCGATGGCTAAGTCGACGCCGGGTTATCGGGAACACATCGTTAGCCAACTCGACCGCGCACCTACGTGGCTGCCGTACAGCGAGAACGTGAGGCAGGCTATCAGAGAGCTGCGCATCGATACAAGCCATAGGCTGACGCTCCGATTACGTTGGTCACATGCTGTGTCAGCCCTGGTCCGCAAGGTGAGAACGGCGAAGCACGTACTCAGGGATAAGGGTTGGAAGGTGTTATCTCGGTAATACGAAAAAATACACATGGCACGGGCAGCTGATTACAAACGCCGACGAGGTTGTGTCTGACCAACACAGTGCTCTCCTGCACACTCCGCACATTTTAGAAAAAACGGAAAAGAAATCGAATGCCATCCGCGTCACGGCGACGTTCAGAAGCCGATGGCGTGATAGCGCAAGTTCCCGCGTGTCGAGGATCTCGTCGTTCGAGCGGCACACCTCCGTGCGCGTCAGCTCGCCGCAGTCGATGACGAGGCGCAGCTCCCAGCCGAATTGATGCGACCACAGCTCGCACACGGCTTGGCGCGCCCGACCGCAAATCTGTTTGTGGAGACGCCAGCCCTCGCCGAGATCGGCACCGGGTGTCCGGTCCAGTGCTCTCTTTGAAGCGCGGCCAATGCCGGCTGAAGGATAACGCGTGCCGGACGCATCCCGCGACGTTGGCCGCCAACGCTGCCGTGCGCACGCACAGGTTAGTCACCGAGCAGGCGCAGGCTCTACCGCCAGTTGCCCGCCTCAGGGCATAGATGGCGTTACCGATCTCCACGACGGCACGTGCGCGGTCCAGCATGATGTGAATGAAGAGGGCGCGCGAGTAATCCATCGGCAGCCAATTGTCGTCGTCGTGTTCGAACGCTGCGCGCTTCTCGTCATCTCGGTGATACTCGTAGGCGTTCAGCCACAGGTCCAGCGTTTCAGTCGAGTTAATCAGGGTGCCGTTGGAAATGACACGCACCGCTTGGCAGCGGCAACCCGCGAAGATGTCCTTCTGCCCGATCTGAGTCGGCACGGAACGTTGGATGGTCAAGTCGTCGCACCAGAATGTTCCGGACCGCATAGAAGTAAGTTTCCTCGTTTTCAACACGAATGGGCGCATATGGTGGAGGAGTGCCCCGAAGGGTTGAAAAAATATGCGTCGGGCATGTCCTTCGGCTCGAACCTGACGCCGTTGTCGTCGCATGTAGGGAATATGCGAGCTTCCCCTTCGTTAGAGCAAAGCCGGTGTGGGTCAGCTCCTCGGCATAGGTCGCGAATTTCTCGAGTCTGTGCCACTCGTCAGGCGTGAAGCTGCAAGGATGCGGAGATCTCCCGTTCCATCGCGCTTACGTAGGCGAGCGATGACGGCAATAGTTGGTGTTGTCCTCAATGGTGGTGGGACCTTCCGCCTCCATTGTAACGATCCACATGCGCGCGGCGACGATCCTTCTCGCGTGCGGAGCCTCAGACACATGCCCTGATCGAGCGCAAACATCGCTTGCGGCCCGTCATGCCGCGCGTCGAATTGCGATTGATATTATTGACGCCATCTGGCCCCGCCGGCGCCGGATGTCCTCGGCCGGCGAGCGTGATTTGAGAGTATTGTCGCTGGCTGAAGGTCATGAATCCTTTCTCGTCCGACGAAGTGCTCGGCATGCACTCGGATGATGGACGGTGTCGGCGCAATTACATGACTCAGAATGAAGGGCCACCATGACATCACTGTCAGACTTCCTGGTTATCGCGGGTACAGAATCGCGATATCGTCGGCTGGTCGGTGATGGCCGCGCCCGTGGTGCACGAGCACAGACTTCATCAATATGAGGCGGAAGATTTGGCGTCAACGCGCTCAGCGGTTCCGTTGCATCGGTGGCGCACCGCAGAACGGCTACATATCCACGCGTCCTTCGACGCTTGGGATGGCCGCCGATTCGCGCTGGCCGGCTTCAACCTGACCTTTCGCCTGGGAATGGGACGAAGGCTTATACGCCAAACGGCCTTCGAGATGCTCGAGAACGCGACGAAGAAACGTTCGACCAACTGAAAGCAGGAAAGGCGCCGCGTGATGGCGAAATGTCTGACGTGCCAGCGAGCTTCTCGTCGCAACCACCACCTGTACCGCACCGTACAGGCCGACCGGGAACCGTACGCGTCGACGTGTGAGCGTTGTCCGGATTGCGGGGTCCAGCCGGGCGGCGTACATCATCCTGGCTGTACAGGTGGAACGGTGTCCGGCCTGTAAAGGGCAGGCGGTGACCTGCGGTTGTGGCTCCGTCGCGAATCTGCTGGCTGAGGCCACCAGGGATGGCGGCCGCCTGATGTGAACCGCGGGTCAGCATTGGCTTACTGCCGAATCCCCTTCGGTTCCGCCAGACGACCTTGAGCGATCTCCGAGCTGAGCATGCGACGCTGAGCCGTGAGAGCACGCGACTGCAAACCGAGCACCCTACAGCCGAACATCAGGCCTATTTCGGTCGCCTCTCGGAGTTTGGACAGGCTGGGCACTTGGGCTGAATCCCGAATCGCTGAAGCTCGGTCAGGGTTTGTGCGGGCACTAATCGTGCTGGATCACGGCGTAATTGTCCCCCCAACGGCCAAAGGGAACCCTGGGCACCCACAAAGCGGCAAAACTGAGAGCGCAAACGAACAGCGTTTACTCGTGCAGATACGTGAACTGACCGACAGCCTCCATGAATTGCGTCAGGAAATAGAGGCAAGTTATCGACAACGCATCTCCACAGGATTAGCGGACAGCGCGACCCTATCGAGAGCGTTCCGCCGCAGGAAACCCCGGGTGGAGCAGTCATGGTGAGGGTTTTCGTCCGCGCCGTTCCATGCGTGTTTTGCGGCGTCTATCAGGGAGTCCACTGCGCCGCTCATCCACTGTCTGCTGCTCGCCAGCGGTAATCGGCCAGTCCCGACCACGCATGCAGCAACGCCGGTCCGGCGTCCGGAATCGCCGTGAATAGTGGTTTCGGCAACGACAGCACCGGCCGCCCGGCAGAAGCGGCACTGAGCCGGAAGCCGGACCCGGATGCGGGAGTGTGCGGCAATCACTGAGCGTACCGCCAGTCTGTGATCGCTCTCCAAGGCGGGGCCAACCACCCTTGGCATGCGAGGAACCATTCACCTACGTGGTTAAAGCCCTCGCCGAGACCCAAAAGGGCACGTCCGCGGTCCATTTTGGTGCACGGGAGGCAATTGCCCTGTACACAAGCGCTTAACCAGATCTGCCAACCGACGTGTGTCGTTGTGTGACATGCCGCTTGCCGAGCGCCGTCGATGTTTCCCGGAAACATTGGATATTTCGGCCACTGGGCCATGGCCATCCCTTTGCTGAGTCTAGAGGTGGCACCCCGACCCCGAGGCATCATGAATATCGACGACGTCCGCGCAGTGATCGAGCAGCACACCTGCGTCATTGCCGGCGTTCCGTATCAGTTCAGGCTGGAATGGTGGGCGACCGAGAAGTA
Organism: uncultured Acidobacteriota bacterium; assembly: GCA_963804245.1. Taxonomy (GTDB): domain Bacteria; phylum Acidobacteriota; class Vicinamibacteria; order Vicinamibacterales; family 2-12-FULL-66-21; genus CAWDPQ01. The sequence goes on along the minus strand of CAWDPQ010000003.1, from coordinate 250,947 downwards.
CGTCGAGCCTGTCTCCGGGCGGACCCTCCTGAATATCGAGTGCATCGCCACCGCGGACAGTAATGAGGACTGTGTGCCGCTACATGAGTGTGCTGTGGCTCACCGATAATACTGGCGCTCTTCGAGGCATCCTCCAGGACGCGCTGCACATGGCACTCGAACGTAATAGTGTCGCCGAATCCGATTCTGATTCGACGCGAGCAGAGATACCACCTACGGTAGTCGCGTCAACGCTACAGATGCAGTAAGTCACGAGTGCGGGATTCGCAACCATATGGCACCAGACTTTTTGATTCTCTGGCACGAAGGCGACTGGCGCTGCGAGATCCATACGAGCGACCTCGGCGTGGGTCGCTTTCTGGTGTATTGCGGCGATTCTGTCGTCACCGCCGAGTCCGTGCATATGGGCGCCGCCGCGTACCGCACGCACCGAAATACTCCGTCAACGTGTCCTGCGTGGAGATTTGCACATCTAGCTTAGCTTAGCTAAGCTAACGCGCCTGACGTCACCTATTGGATCCCCGACTAGTCGGCGCGGCTCCTAGCGGCGGCACACCGAGCCGCAGCGAGAAGGAGCGGCGCTAACCGATCAGAAGGGTCGGTGCGAAACCCGCGTGATCGACAGACGGCCGAGCAGGGATGTTGATCGAGAGGCCGCCTGCGCCGATGGTGAACCTGGAGTCAACACAACCCTGTTTCGCGGCGTGTGATCAGAGTGCAGCGCGTGGTCGTCGTGAACCTTCGTGACCGGGCACGCGGGTCGAGCCCGATATACGTCGCAAACGCCGCAACCATCAGCCTGAACAGGGTGCACATGAACAGTATTTTAGCAGACGGTTCCGCACCTTCGAGCAGTGTCCGTTGAATTTATCGTTTGCGTTTCTTGGGACGACGGCTGCATCAATGTCGCGCTGACGTCGTGCGTCAGCGAGCTGCATGATCACCAATTGAAGCGCGTCCACGAGTGTGGGCATGGCGCCGTTTTCCTGGTGTCACTTCTTCGATCCCCATCCGCACGCTCCATCCCTGATCGGCTTTGTGAGGGTCTGGTTCGCCGACGAATTGTGTGCGGTAGTGAATATCAATGTCAGTGATGAGCGACCCATGGGCCGCGTCCATCAGCGCATTGAGCAGGCGCACCAGCTCAGGCCCGTCGGCGTCGGTCAACTTTGCCATGCGTCCCAGAACCGCTAACGGTCACCGTTCCCGTTGTGAGCAGGAACCAGAGGTTGGGCACGTATCGTTTGACGGCGTCGGCGGGCAGCTGGTGGCAAGAGATCCACTTCAGCCTGCAGCGCGGCTATGCGCTTGAATTGGATGTCGAGTGTGTTGCGCACATGGGCCAATTCGAGCGCAGCCCCGCAACATGGCCGTTGAGCACCGCGAGTTCCTTCAGGATGGCCGACGGTTCATGCTCGGTCATAGTGCCTCACCGACGCACATTAACAGCCGAGGTGTGGATCGTCTGTGCTGTTTAGCACACCCGTTAGCGATCCGTTAGCAGAATGCCCAGCCATAATGAAAATAGGCCTATTTCTCAGGCCTTTCTCGGAACGTCCGGTAATATAGAGTAACCATCTTTCCACATGCGACCTCGTGATTTTGAACGCGTGGCGGCCGCCGCGTGTGACGTCCTGATCGTCGGCGGTGGCATGTACGGACTGAGCATCGCGCGCGCGGCCGCGGCGAGCGGTTTGCGCACGACGCTCATCGACGCCGCCGACTTCGGCAGCGGATCGTCCTTCGGACAGAAACTGCTCCACGGCGGCCTGCCGGCGCTCAAGCGCGGGCAGCTCGGCCGCGCGCGCCGCGCGATCCGCGAGCGACGAGACGTCGCCCGCTCCGCTCCCTGGCTGCTGCGGCCCGTTCCGGTGATCGTCGGAACCTATCGCTCGGTTGTGAAGAGCCGGATGGCGTTGCGGGCGGCGTTCAAGATCGATGGCTGGATCGGCCGCGACAGGAACCTCGGTGTCGAACCCGAGCTGCACCTACCCGCCGCGCGGCTCGTCTCGCGTGCGGCAACGGTGCGATTGTTTCCCGGCCTACACCAGAATGGTCTGACCGGCGGCGCGCAGTGGTACGACTATCAACTCGTCGAGAACGAGCGGCTGATCGTTGCGCTCGCGGCCGCCGCCGAGCAGGCGGGCGCGGAGCTCGTCAATCATGTGGAAGGCGTCAGCGCCTTGCGCGAGAACGGTCGCGTGGCCGGGATGAAGGTGCGCGACGTGCTGACGGGCGCCGAGTCGGAGATTCGGGCGCCGGTTGTCGTCAACGTCGCGGGGGGGAAGGCCAGCGGACTGCTCGCGGCATTCGGCGGCAGCCGGTCCTGGCCCCTGTTGCGGGCCCTCAGCGTCGTGACTACGAAGCGCGCCACCGACATCGCGCTGGCGGCACCGTCGGCCGACGGTCGAGTGCTGACCGTGATCCCCTGGCAGAGCCGGGCCGTCGTCGGGCCGAGCCTGACGCCTGCGCCGCGCGACGGCCATTCAGGTCGGGCAACAGAGTCCGACGTGAGCGCGTTCGTAGCTGAAGCGAATCGCGCGTTCCCGTCCCTGAACCTGAAACGTGAGGAGATTACGCTCGTGCAGTCCGGAATTCTGCCGGCAACCGCCGATCGAGCCGGCCGGCTGAGGCCTCTCTCCACGCCACGGATCATCGATCACGCAGCCGATGGTGCAGATGGTGCTGTCACTGTTCTCGGAGCCGAATATACGTCCGCTCGACGAACGGCGCTTCAGGTCGCGGCGCTCATCGGGAGAAAGCTCGGGCGACGTTTGCGTTCGGTCCCCGCTGGAACGGGTGCCCTGCCCGGGGCGGGCATTGCAGATCACGAAGCGCTTGCCATCGAGACGGCGCGCAACGTTGGCCTCGAATTGCCGCTGCCGCTCATTCGGCATCTGATGGGACGCTACGCCGAACATGCGGCGGCCATCGTGCGCCTGATGGCCGCCGAACCTGCGCTGCAGCAAGCGCTCCCCGATCGTCCACACGTGGCTGCGGAGATTGTCTACGCCATCAGACACGAGTCAGCCGTACGCCTCGCTGACATCGTGATTCGCCGGCTTGGCTTGGGATCGACCGAGCGGCCAGGCGACGCCGTGCTGCACGCTGCGGCGTCGGTCGCCGCGTCCGAGCTCGAATGGGATCGAGCGCGCACCAGTACCGAGATCGCCCAGGTCGACGAGTTCTACCGGTTGTAGTTGCGAAGATGTCGGGGTCAGATCTTGTTTCTTGCAACGTGTGTCCTCATTCCCGGAAAGAGGACACGCGTGCAAGAAACAAGATCTGACCCCCGACAGGCGCTACGGGGTGAACGCCCGGAACACCCAGGTCAAGCCGGCCGTGAAGCCGATGCTCGGGTCGCGTGACGTCAGGCCGATGATCGCCCCGGCGTCGAGACGCAGCGTGCCGGTGGTTATTCGCCCGCCAAACCGCATGGCCGCCCGGCTCTCCAATCCTGGCGTGTCCTCGTTCGGCCCATAGCGGCCATTGATCTCGCCGACGAGCTCGATGCCTTGTCTGACGGCGCGGGCGAGAGAGAAACCATAAGTCATCAAGTCGCCCTGCTCATCGCCACGCGTGGGATCGCCAAGAATCGACATACCGAGGTTTCCAACCACGCGGATCGATCGGACGGTCTTCCCTACAAGCGCCGAGACGTTGAACTCCAACGTGTCGGTGCCGAGGCCGCTTTCGTTGTCGGCGAGCGGCAGCCGGGTCGCGAAACGGATTCCAAGCGCCGGGTGACCAGGACCTTCAGGGAGGAGGCGGACCTTGGTCGCGACAACCAGATCCTCGACGTCGGTTGTATCGTCGTCGTCAACATCGAGCTGGTTCGAGAGCGGCGCGGGCGTGCGCGACTTGATGCTGAGCCGGTTGTAGAAGCCACCGTCGACTTGCACCTCCGCCATCGAGCCAATTCCTATGCTCATTCCCAGAACCGGCACCCGCAGCAGATCGCCCTCGAGCCCGGAAACCGGATAGAAGATGCTCTCCTGCAGGTCGAGCCCTCCCTCGACGAGGATGAGACCGGCGCTGACGGTTTCCGGATCTTCCGTCAGGAGCGGCCGTTGCTGGCCGCGGGCGACGGATGGCAGGCTCAGCCAGGCGATCGCGAGGATCGCAAACGAGAGTAAGCGGCGACCGGACACGTTACGGATTCCCCCGCCAGTGCAGCGGCGTCGCGGCAATGGCGGTTTCCCGCAACTCTGGCAGCGGATTGAGACGTGTGTCCAAGAGATGGCGACTGGCAACGTTGGCGAGGGCTCGTATCATCGAATTCTTGATCTCGGGGTGCTCCACTTCGAGCTCGGCAATGAGCTTCTTGACCCGTTGCCGCTGCAGGCTCAGGTCGCCGCAGGCGCGGCAGCAGCAGCTGATGATCGGCAGCGACTGTTCCTTCGCGTACGACCGTGCGTCCGTTTCGGTGACTCCAACGAGCGGCCTGATGACGACGTGCTCGCCGTTGTCCGAAACCAGCCGTGCTGGCATCGCCTTCAGACTGCCAGCAAAAAACAGGTTCAGCAACAGCGTCTCGATGAAGTCATCCAGGTGATGCCCTAAAGCAATTTTGGTCGCACCGATCTCGCTGGCAATCCGGTACAAGACGCCGCGTCGCATTCGCGCGCAAAGCGAGCACGGCGTCGCGCTCTGGTCGAGGAGATCGTCGACGACGTCGCCGATTTCGGTGTGAATGATCCGGTATTCCCAGCCCCGTTGCTCGCAGGTTTTCGAGATGAGGTCGTGGCGGTATCCGTCGTAACCGGAATCGACGGTCACGGCCACCAGCGAGAACTGAATCGGCGCGCGTAGACGCAGTACATCCAGAATCTGCAGCAGCGCCCAGCTATCCTTGCCGCCCGAAAGGCCAACCATCACCCGATCGCCATCGTCGAGCAGCCCATAGTCGCTGATCGCCTTCGTGACCTTTTTCGCGAGCCGTGCTTCGAGCGGCGTTTTGTAACCCATGTGATTCGTGCGGACCTGAGTTCTCAGTCTAACCCGAGCAGCGCCTTGACCGTGTCGGGCCAGGTGAATTGCGCTCCCCGGGCATACGCCTGTTCGCCCATGCGCTCGGCCAGGTCGCGGCTCTTCATCACCTTTCGCAGCGCATCGGCAAGGGCTTCCGGCGTCGGTTCGCAGACGAAGCCGTGCTCGCCGTCGGTGACGAGCTCGGCGGGACCGCCACTATCACGACAGGTGATTACGGGCTTGCGTGAAGCAAACGCTTCGACCGTGACGAAACCGAAATCCTCGCTGAACGGCGGAAAACAGACGGCGCGGCACTGGGCAAAGTGCGACAGGATCTCGTCGTCGCTCAATTGTCCGGTGAGTGTGATGCGATCGCCAAGCTTGAAGGTATCTATCAACTGTTCGATCCGGGCACGGTCGTCTCCATCGCCGGCGATCACCGCGCGAATGGCACCAGCCGCGGGCAAGGCCATCGCCCGCACCAGAAGATCGACGCGCTTGAGCGGCGTCAACCGCGACACCAGGAAGATGTAATCGCCGTAGGTTTCACAGCGATACGGACGCGGCGGCGCGGGTGGATAGAGAATCTGCGATTTGAGAGACGGCCAGAGGCGCAGGCGGTTCTGGATTGTGCGCGATTGCACGAACAGGCGATTTACGTTCCACGACAGCAAGTACCAATCGGCCGCATGAATCGCACGGCGCCGGAACGATTCTTTGAGGTGTCCTGCCGGTGTCAGTGTGGCGCTGAATCGCTCCCAGAGATCGTAATACTCGCGCATCGTGTGATTGAGCCAGCACACGTGGTTCCGGTGCCGCACGGCATAGCTCGGATATCTGAAGCTGATGACCTGATCGATCGGTCGCCCGTCGCTCGATCCGACATCGGTCAACCAGGTGGCCAGGTAAGCCGACGCCTGGCGTCCGAAGCGGTTCTGCGGCGTGATGACGATTTCCGCTTCATGACCGGCTTCGCGCAGCGCGTTGACCAGGGCGCGGGCGATAACGAGGTGTCCGCCCTCGGTCATCGGCGGGCTCGACGTCACGACAGCCACTCTCATTTCAACTCCCAACTCCCAATTCCCAACTCCCAAACGGAGGGATTCAAAAGGGTGGGGTGACCCAGATGGCGCGAACCGCTCGCTTTGGGCGTTGGAAGTTTGGCGTTGGGAGTTGACATGAGCACGCGCGTTACGGCTTGTCGTACACCGGCGTCAGCCGAACCATCGCGCTCAGGTATCGACTATCGCTGTTCGTGGTGTCGTCGAGGAACGGCACGAACCCCTCCCGCGCGCCCAACGATACCGAATACACGTAGTTGGTTGGAAACCGCGCTGGCTTGTACGGCACGCCGGCGCCGGCCGCCAGCTCGACGACGCGTGTTTCGCCCGGCGCGAGATCCACCGTGGCCCGATGCCAGCCCGATCGCAGATCCACGCGGTTGGCCACGCTGCCGTTTATCAACTCGAACGACCAGGCGCGCACGCGCATCGGGACGACGGCGCCGTTGTCGCCTTGTCGCGTCGGGCTGCGCAGTATCACGTCGGCTCGCGATCGTCCCCGCAACCAGAACTTGTCTCCCTCGGGCGGATACGCGCCATCGTCCACGAAGTACGCCGCGACGGGTGGCGTACCGCCAAGCGGCCGCCGCGATCGTTCGGCGTCGGCACTCACCGCCAGATCGTTGAGCAGCGTCAACTCGATCGGCAACAGCCGAAGCGGACCGGCTTTGGCATGTTCTCCGGGGTTGGACGATGTGTAGAACGGGTTGAAGATCAACTTGGCGGTAAAGAGCGCGCCAATCGTCAGCGCGGTGAGTATGGGCCTGACGCTGCGGAGCGGCGGCATCAGGAACAGAAAGAGCGGATAGTAGCCGAGATAGTAACGGTTCCCGATCGCCGCACCGCCGCCCGAATACGTGTACGGCATGTAGCAGATGAGACCCACCGCGCCAGCCGCGAGCGCGCCGGCGACGAGCCATTGCCAGAGCCGGCGGTCTTTCCTGGCGGACAAGAACATGGACACAGCGACAAGGCCGGGGAAGAAATACGCGAACAGGCCACTGTAGCGACCGGCCACGAAGTACCACAGATTCCACAGGAGAACGGTCGCTGTATCGCGATGCAGCAGAATATCGAACGGTACGGCGTCGGTCGTCATCCCCTGGCCGCGATTCTCGAACGTCTCCCACGTATTCGCGAACGGAAAACCGGTGCGGCTGTAGAAGGTCTTCCGATTTCCACCCTGATAGTTGAAATCACCCGTGACCGCCGCGTTGAAGGCGAATAGAGCGACGACCACACTCGCAAAACAGGCACCGGACAGCAGCACGCGTCGATAGTCCCGTTTCAGGAGAGCGAACACGAGCGGCGGTGCGATCAGGATCACGTGTGTCGGCTTGGAGAACGTGGCAATACCCAGCAGAACGGCCGCCGCATAGTCCGACCGGTCCGAGCGAAGAAAGCGTTCGAGCCGGCTCTGGGACTCCGCCGCAGGCGCGATGAGCTTGTAAGTCCACAGGAAATAGGCGCAGAACACGATGCTGAAGTTGAAGACCTCCGGCATCAACCAGAAGAAGTAGATGGGCACGACCGACGCGAAGATGAAGACGGCGGCAAAAGAGGCCGCCATGACCGTCTTCGCGCCGAGGGCCTCCAGAAATCGGGTCGCGACCGCGAAGCTGAGCGCGAGCAGGAGCGCGTGGAACACGAGAAAGCCGTTGGTGCCAAACACGCGGACGAAGGGCGCCGCGAACAGCGGATAGATGTACGACTTCGCGTAATAGAGACGGTACCGCGCCGGATCTTCCGTCCGAACCATGTGAATGAATGGAAACCCTGATGTTCGAGCGAAGGCGATTCGGCTGCCGCGCTTCAGGAAGATGCCCTCGGGGCCGGGAAACTCCTCCCAGACGCGCACGAGGTCCTGACGCTGGAACGTGAAGTCGAAATCACGCGCGATGCTGTGCGTGAGGCTGTAGTAGGTCGCCTCGTCGCCTTTGAAGCCTCGGGCGGCGCGAGGATAATCGAGCGACACGGCCAGCCCGAACAGGACGGCGAAGACACCGGCGGTGGCCAGCACTCCGGGACGGGTGGCCACCTCGCGCCATCGCGCGGATACGGCACTGCGGATCATGCCGCCCCACCGGTCAGGAAGCTGAGATCCTCCCGCATGATCCCTTGCCGCTTCGTCGCGCGCGACGAGGCGTGAAGCAGCGGATAGAGCCGCTCCATCTTCCGCACGAAGAGATCGATGTCGTATTTCGATCCCGTGGCGCGGGCACTTACACCAAGACGTTCACGCTCCTGAGAATCGTTCACGAGGGCTACGATGCTCTGCGCCAGCGCCCCGGCGTGACGCCTTGGCACAATCCGGGCATCGACGCCGTCCGAGAGGACGTCCTGCAGACCATCCGCATCGGTAGCGACGATCGCCTTACCCATCGCGAGCGCTTCCAGAACGGTGAGCGGTGTTCCCTCCCACAACGACGGAAAGACCGCCAGGTCAAAGGCGCTGAATGCTTCGGCCACGTCGCGCCGGAAACCGCAGAACATCAATCGATCGCCAAGGCCCAGCGACCGGGCGCGAGCCTCGAGCTCTTCCTGAAGCTCACCCTCGCCGACGATGTAGAACCGGGCGTTCGAGATCTGATCGCACACAATCCGCGCGGCCTCGACGAGATACTCGTTGCCTTTCGACGGCATCAGTCGGGTCACGGTACCAACGGCGAAAACATCCGGCGGGATGCCCAGCGCGCGCCGTGCCGCGCTGACGTCATCCGCACTTCGCGGCCTGCTGAACTCCTCGAGCGGAACACCCAGGTAGACGACCTTTGTCCGATCCGCCGGAATCAGTCGCGCTCGGATCACGAACTCCGCCGTCGATCGCGACACCGCCAGCGCCAGATCGGTATGCCGCGCGAGCACGCGGTCCGCCACTTTCTGGAACCAGGGGGTATCGGTCAGGTTGGCGTGCTCGTGCAGAATCGCCGGAAGGCGTCGCCTCGCCGCGGCGAGCCGGCCAAACGTCGTCGCACCGTAGCCGTGCATGTGCACGACGTCCGCGCTCCGGCGATCGAGCTCCTTCAGGAGCGCCGGCAGCGTCGCCGGATCGAACTTCGAACGGTGCAAATAGGTAACCTGGATCCCGAGATCCTCCAGCGTGTCGTCGGACAGGTCTCGTTTGCGCAGGCTGATGAGCGACACGTCGAAGCGTTGCCGATCGAAACGCGGAATCATCCAGGCGAAGAGCCGCTTCACGCCGTGCATACGCGATCCGGCCCACCCGAGGTGGTCGCAGATGTGGACGATGTTCAGCTTTCGCAAGTGAGAGGCGCAGCGGTCATCAGAGCAAGCCTCGTGTGCGATACCACTCCGCGGTGCGCCGGATGCCGGTTCTGAGGTCGATGGTCGGATTGTAGCCCAGCTCAGTCCGCGCTCGCGCGATGCTGAACGCGCGGCTCTTGCGGTAGAAGTCCACTCGCCTTCTAAACAGCGGCGGCTCGATGCCGAACGGCACGCAGACAGCCTCGCAAAGCGCTCCCGCAATCCACACCGGCCAGATGGGAAGTCGCAGGCGAGGTGGAGGCACGCCGAGCTCCTCGGCAATCAACCGGGTCAGTTCTTCGAGCGTCGTGTACTCCGGTCCTGCGATTACGTACTCCCGGTTCGGCGCATTTGCAGACGTTCCTGCCAGCTCGAACCCCCGAACCAGATCGTCGATGTAGGTGAGGTGATAGAACACCTGGCCACGGCCCAGCATGGGAAAGCGTCGCCGGGCGATGCCGCGAAACATCTTCAGGAAACGCGTGTCCCCCGGACCGTATATGCCGATCGGCCGAACGATGACGACTTCGAGCTTGGTCCGACGGCCGAAATCGGCGGCCAGGCGCTCACCCTCGAGCTTCGTCCGCTGGTAGACGTCACCCGGCGCGAACGGCGCCGTTTCATCGGCGGGCGGGTTTTCGATATGACCGTGTACCCCGCCGGTACTGCAGTGCACGACGCGCGCGGTGCCGGCCGAGAGCGCGGCTTCCAGCACGTGACGCGTTCCATCGACGTTGATGCGTGTGTAGGAAGCGTCCGCCTGTCCGGCTTCACGGTATGTGGCCGCGATGTGGTAGACGACCTCGCAGCCCTCGACGGCGCGACGCGACAGCCGCTGCGTCTATCAGATCGCCCGTCCGCACCTCGATCCCTGCTTCACGAAGGTCATTCGCCCGCGCTGTGCTCGATGGACGGACGAGCGCCGCCACTGAATGCCCGGCCGCCGCGAGATGACGCGCGAGGTGGCCGCCGGTGAAGCCGGTGGCACCGGTCACGAGCACCCTCATCGGCGGGCTGAGTCGGACGGGGCGGCCGCGGCAAGACGCTCGCACACCAACCGCGTGCGCGTGACGTAAACCTCACGGCTATAGCGCTCGCGAGCCCGCGCGCCAGCAGCATCAGCCAGTTGCTGACGGCGCCCGGGGTTGTCGATGAGCGACACAATCGCTGAGGCAAATGCTCCCGGTTCCGGCCGTACGAGAAGCGCGACCTCACGGTCCAGGACCTGGGTGTGCGTCAGCAGATCGGTAGCGACGATGGGCTTCCCCGCGCGAAGGTAGCTGTAGATCTTCAGCGGCGTGTTGGTGCCCGAGCTGCGAGGCGAGGCGAGGATGTCCGCCGCCTCGAGAAACGCCGGGATGTCCCGCGCCTTTTGATAGCCCGTGAAAATCACGCCGGCGTTGCCGTTTTCGCCTCGAATCTTTTCCACCTGTTCCGGCCTGCCGCCAACGACCAGCACGCGCGCGTGTGGATGCGTCTTGGCCACGATTTCCGATGCGGCAAGCAGCAGGGGCAGCCCCTGATACGGTTCGAAGGTACCTGTGTAGAGAACCAGCGGGGCATCGGTCGGGACCTTCCAGCGCTGTCGAATCTCGTCGGACGTCAGCTGCGGTGGCTCGTCGACATCCCCACCCATCACGTTCTCGATCAGGACCGCGCGATCGCCCGCACCCATTTTGGTGACGTGATCCTGGAGATCCTGACAGATTGTCACCACCAGGTTGGAACCGAAGATCGTCCGGTCCTCCATGATCTCGAACGCCCGTCGCAGCCACCGGCTGCGCGCGTACCGGAAGTTGGTGAGCTGCTGCGGCAGGCTCGAATGCATGTCGTAGAGATGCGGTATGCCGAGCCGTTTCGCGAGCCAGACGCCGAGGATTCCTGCTTCCTCGTGCGAATGGATGAGGTCGTAGCGCTCTCGTCTCGCCTGACGCCAGGCCGTTCCGGCGAGGAACATATCGAGAACGAGCTTCGCCACCGACGGTCCTACGGTCACCCGGCGCAGAAACGGCGGCCGCAGCGATCGAATGATGCGCAGGCGCGGCAATGAGACATCGCTCCCGAACGGATAGGTCACCAGATCCACGTGATGACCCAGCTCGGTCAGCGCCTTGATTCGGTGATACTCGCTGAACGGTGTCCCGCGAGGCTCGAAGAAGGGCTCAGGTGCGAGCATCAGGATGCGCAGCGGACGGTCCTGCGATGCGCGAATGGCTGAGTCGGCTGACAAGCGATGCTCTAAGTGCTTGAGTCCACTGACGTCATGGTATTCTACGTCTCGACGCCACGCGCGTGATCCTCTCAACTCATCGATGAATCGACCGGGTCTGAAGGCGGCTCTCGCCTTAAAGCTCACCGTAAGCGTAGGCCTCCTCTGGGTGCTCTTCAGCCGCGCCGACGTCAGCTCAACGTTCAGCCGCTTCCGCCAGATGAACATGTACTGGATGACCGCGGCCCTCGGCATGTACGGGTTGATGCTGCTCGTCAGTGCCTGGCGCTGGCGGCTGCTACTCCAAGTGCAGACCGTTGACGTCAGCCTCACCACGCTGACCAAGTCGTTCCTGGTCGCGACGTTCTTCAACAACTTCCTGCCGAGCAACATCGGCGGCGACGTCGTCCGCGTCGCCGACACGGCGCCGTTTGCCGGATCGAAGACGCTGGCCACAACCGTCGTCCTGCTCGATCGGATCCTTGGACTGGTCGCCTTGCTTGCGGTCGCGGCGATCGCGTCGGCGCTGGCGGCATCGGTCGGCATACGGCTGTGGGGTATGGCCTATGTCTGGCTGGCGCTTGTTGGTCTTGGCGCCGGTCTGTTTCTGTTTCTGAAATTTCCCGACACGCTCTCCCGCGCCCTGCGCGCGGCCGGACGGGGCCGGGCGGCCGCCCTGCAGACGCGCCTCCACAATCTGGTCACGGCCATCGAACGCTTTGCCGGCCAGCCGTGGACCGTGTGGCTCGCGTTTGCCGGCGCTATCGCGGTTCAGGCGCTCCTCGTCCTCTTTTACGTGTGCGCGGCCCGGAGCCTGTCGGTGCCGCTCCCACTGCTCGCGGCGTCCGTCATCGTACCGGTCAGCCTGGCCGTCCAGATGGCCCCCGTTTCGATCAACGGCTTTGGCGTCCGTGAGGCGGTGTTCGCGTTCTTCTTTTCGAGTCTTGGGTTCGACGTCAGCTCGGCACTCACGCTGTCTCTCGGCAGCGCCGCGCTGATCATGCTCTTCTCCCTGAGCGGCGGAGGGGTGTTCCTGCTCAGATCCCGTAGCCGACGCCTGGTGCCTGCGACACCCGGCGAATTTTCGTAGAAGCGTTCTTGCGGAGCGCAGGGTCTATATTCGACCGCCCCTACGCCCGATAAGTGCCGGTAAGACGAAAACCCGCTGGAGATCTGCCTGCCCAGGCGGGATTTGGGTGAACGACCTCATGACCAGGATCGCTAATTCTCTGACACAGCTCGGTGTCTGCGCCATTCTCACGGCAACGGCTGTCGGCTGCGGGGCGGAAAAAAGCGAGAACCCGCTCAGTCCGACTGTTGCCGGACCGATAGCCGGTGTTTCAATCAATTCGCCCATTCCCGTCTCCCCCACCAATGGGACCGAAGTGGTGAACACCGATCCGCTGCGACTGGTGTTCAACAACGCGAGCTCGAACGGCGTGCGGCCGCTCTGGTATGTCGTCGAAGTTGGATCGGATACGAACTTCAGCACCAAGCTCTACGCGAATGCGAAAGTCGCCGCTGGCGAGAGTGGTCGCACGACGGTCGTCGTGGACGGCACGCTGGCGGCCGAGCGTACCTACTACTGGCGTGTGAAAGCAGCCGACGGTGCGAATGAGAGCACGTTCTCAACGGCCGCGCAGTTCGACGTTGTCGTGCCGGTTATCGTGGAATCCCCGACCCTTTGCGACCGGCAGGCGGCGAAACGACTTCCAACAATACTCCGACGCTCACAGTGACCAACGGCCGCGTCCAGGGACGGACCGGCACCGTCGACTATCGATTCTTCGTTTCGCGCGACCCGTCGTTCAATCAGATCGTTGCCGAGATTCTCACGCAGCGGAGCGGCGGCAACACGACGTCGGTCCAGACGGCGGCGCTTCCGCGTCAACGCATAGTTGTTCTGGCGGGTCATCGCCACCAACGGCGTCGTCACGGACTTTTCTGGAATCCAGAATTTCAGAACGCCGGCACCGGCCGGCGGTGGTGGCGGAGGTGGTGGCGGGGGCGGCGGTGGTGGTCCATTACCTCCGATTCCGCCTGGGAGAGCGCCGCGGCGTCCGGATCCTCCCGCCGGTCAGTTGTTGCCCGTGCCGAACATGGCGCACGTCGTGAATGGGCTTGCGCAGCAGTATCCCCACCTGGTGAGGAACTCGTGTCAGGATACCGGCGGCAGCTGGGCATTCGTCGATGCCGTCGTCGACTATCTCCGCGCGACAGATGACGCACGGTGGGGGTATAACTGCAAACGAGGAAACTGTGGAGATCCCTCGAAGGACGTAGTTGCCTATCACGCCGCCGCCGGCCCCACCGTCGAAGGGGCATACGTTCGAACCGTTGACGTCATCAGTGGACACTGCGGACCCAGCCCCGGCCCGGCATGGGGTGTCCACGACGCAGGACCTCCGGGCAGCAACGGCTTTACCAGCCGCGGACGTTTCTGAGAGAACCGTCGTCTACCGGCGGACCGTTCGCGGACGGTCCGCCGGATCGTTGACGACGAGGGTCGACGTCCCGCTCATTCTGATCCTGCTGTTCGCGACCGCCCTTCGCGTCCTCTACATCACCTCACCGCTGGCCGAAGCGCACCGTTGGCGGCAGACGTTCAACGCCGACGTCGCTCGACAGTTTCTGCAGATCTCATTCGACATCTTCCATCCGCGCGTGAACTGGGGCGGCGCCGATGGCGTGGTCGCCATGGAGTTCCCCCTGGTCCCGGCGATGATTGCCGGCCTCTTTGCAATCACCGGAGAGCGCCCGGCGGTGGCGCGAGGCCTGACCGTCGCGTTTTCTCTCGGAACCTGCGTACTGCTCTACCTGCTCGGGCGTGATCTGGCAGGGCGCGGCGCCGGCCGGGGCGCGGCGTTCGTATTCGCCGCCTCGCCGTCAGGTGTCTTCTTCGGCCAGGCCGTGATGGTGGACGTGCCGATGCTGTTCTTTTCAGCGGGTGCGTTGCTCGGATATCTCCGCTATCTCGAATCGAACAGCCGGCGCGCCCTGCTTCTCGGCAGCGCGGCCCTGGCACTGGCGGGTCTCGTCAAGCTCCCGAACGTTCTGATCGTCGGCCCTATCGTCTATCTGGGTTGGGCGGTGCGGGGATGGAGAATCGCGAAGGATCGACGCTTTGTCGTCAGCGTCGTGATCGCGCTGGCACTGATTGCCGCCTGGTACTGGCACGCCGACGTGATTTTTCACCGCACCGGCCTTGGTGTGGCGGCCTTCCACGCCGCGGGAACGTATGGTCCCGAGGTCGCGATTGCCGCCGGACCGATGTCGCCGGTGAGCAGCTGGAGCACTGCTGCCAGAATAATGGACCCGGACTTCTATTGGCGCATGCTGGCGCGGTTCTGGGATCTGCACCTCACGCCGCCGGGCCTCGCGCTTGCGCTCGTTGGAATCGCGCTCGCGTTCCGATCGTTTCGTGAATCGATGCTGGTGGTCTGGCTGGCGGCTGTGGCAGCGTTCATCCTCGCCACTGCGGAAGGCAACTATTTTCACGAATATCACCAGTTGCCCATCCTGCTTCCCGCGGCACTGCTGGCCGGTCTCGCCGCGGCTCCCGCGTTCGACCTGTTCCGCGGTTCGCTATGGCCTTTCCGAGAGGTGCGTGTCGGGTCACACCTCGTGGCGGCGGGCGTCGCTGTTGCGATCGGCCTCGTTGCCATCATGTCGTTCCAGAGGAGCGACGTGATCAACACGCACTTCAGGCCAAACACGCTGGATAGGAATCGAATGAATGCCGGCGCCGCCATCGCTGCCGCAACTCCGCAGGAAGCGCTGATCGTCGTCATCGAGTACACGGAGTACGGGAACAACTCCCCCACGCTCCTCTACTACGCGAATCGGCGGGGTTGGTCGCTGGACCTGAACTCGGTGACGGATCACGGCCTCGTTCAATTGCGCAGGCAGGGTGCGCGCTACTTCGCGACGACCATCTGGCCGGAGCTACAAGCCAAGCACCCGGAGGTTGCAGACTTTCTGCTGGCGCTTGGGCCTCAGCCTCTCCAGGGAGCGCCAGGTGGAACGATGCTCTTCAGGCTACGGTGAAGAAAGGTTTTCTTCCTTCCTCCTTCGTCCTTCGTCCTTCCTGATTTCTTAGAACCTTCCGCGGCTGAGCCAGACGGTCCCGAGATCGCTTTGATCGATCCAGCCCGGACCGGGATTTGGACCGCAGTGGCCGACGATGATGTCGAAGGCATAGGTCTCGCGACTCAGTTCATCGGGACCCGCGCCGTAGTGATAGGCGATCTCATCTCGAGCGGGAAAATTCACATCACCTCGCCGGCCGTTGTAGCCCCAGCGCAGATCCTTCTCTTGTCTGAGCCGATCGACGATGAAGTCCATGAGCTCCCAGGTTCCGCCGGCGTCCTGGCACGATCGTGCGAGGAGATCGCCGCGCGAGTTGATGAGCGAGGCGACGAATGCTGCCTCATTCGGCTTTGGAATGCGGCCGCCGGGAGGCGGATCCGGTGTCCGCGCGCCATACCTCACGCCAACCGTTGTCGTGCCGCGCTGCCCTTCGAAGGTCGCCGTAATCGTGGCTTCGCCTTCGTCGCCTGCGGTGGCGACGCCGGACGATGAGACGCTGACGACACCCGCGTTGCTCGACTGCCAGGAGGCCGCGCTGCTGCGATCCTCGACGAAGCCGTTCGAGTTCGTCACACGAGCAGTGAGCTGCTGGGTTTGGCCACGCTGAAAGAGCGTAGTCCCCCCGCTCACCTCGACCCCCACCACGCGAGCGGGTGACGGCACGGCTGGAGTTGCGGGTCCGGCCGGTGCTTCAGTGTCGCCGCAAGCCGAAGCCAGAGCGAGTGCTGTGAACGCGAAAGCGGCGCCGAGTGGCTGTGAAACGCGTTTCATTCCCAGAACTTTGTCCATGGCGGTTTCGAGAACCGGACTCCAACTCCCGCCCCGAACTGAAAGCCGCCGGCGTCGGCATCAGCTGTCTGCCCCTCCCCGAGGCGGAATGTAAGCGACCCTCGAACGTATCGGAGCATCACGCTTGCGCCGATATGGCGGGTTATGGCGTATGTCCCGGTGGCTCCGAAGTTGAACCCGACGCCCGATTCCTTGAGGGTGACGACGTCGACCGCGTCAATCGTGACGGTGTTGTAGTCCGGCGGGTTCTCGGTGAAGGTTATCCCCCGGACGAAACCCTGCGTCACGCTGAAGAACGAGGGCCCGATTCCGACGGTGAAATCGATCTTGTCGGTGTATGGAATGAACCAGACTGCCTGGATGTGGACGCCGCTCTCTTTGTGTTCGACTGGTGCCGTTCCATTGAAAGTGCGCGGCCGATCGAAGAAGTCCGGGTGCGGGAGCGAACCGCTGTAGGTGGCGTCTCCCGAGTTGCTGAAACCCGCATAGGAAATGCCGACGCCGTAGTCCTCATACAGACGAGCGGCACCGCCGATGTCGAGGAAGCCGCCGCCATCTGCGCTCTGACTGCTCTCGAAGTGGGCGTTCTCGTCGTAGAGCGTGAAGTCGGTGGCGCTGGTGAGGTCCTGACTGCCCGGTTGCGCACCGCCGTGCAGATACACGAACCAGCGTGCGGGCTCGGGATATGGGCTCGGAGGTTTTGGTTTGGTCTGCGTTTTGGTTGGGGTCTGCGCTGCAAGTGGCGATGGGATGCATGCCGCCAACATGGCGGCGAGGAGAACACACTTACGCATTCGCACCTCGAACGAAAGATCTGAAATTGGCGCCCAATACTAGCACGCGACTGACGATAGGAACCTCGTAAACTGCTGCCTCGACAGCGAAAATGGGGGTTAAAACCCGGGCATGATCGGTTACACTTTGTCGGCGCGGTTTGCCACCGCACCGAACCACAACGGAGACTTTTGATGTATCGGATGTTTACCAGTCCGCGCTTTAGCGCTGTGTGTTTGCTCGCTCTCGCGGTTGCGTGTAGTAAGTCGCCGAGCGCACCTTCCGAGTCAGATGCTGGCGTGCCCTCGTCGTCTGAAGCCGCCGCGGATGGCTCGACTCTCAAAGTGCACGCCCCTTCGCTGATGTCGCCGATCAACGACGTGCGGCTCGACAATCGGCAACCGACGCTGGTCGTTGCGAATACCACCGGGCGGTTCGTGAATCAGCAGCTACGTCTATGAATTTCAATTGATGGACGATGGCGGCAACGTCGTGCAGAGCACGAACATCGCGCAGGGCTCGTCGAACACCGCGTGGGCACTGGACGTGCTCGAGAAGGACACGCCGTATAGATGGCGCGTCCGCGCGACGCTGGCAGATGCGCGAGGACCGTGGTCGTCGGTCGGACGCTTCATCACCGTTCGCGAAAACCGGACGCCTGATCCGCCCCCGGGTGGAAGACTGCCGGTGCCGAATCGGGCTGCCGTCGTCGAACAGATCGCTCGTCAGTTCCCCAACGCGCTGAGAAATTCCTGTCAGGAGCATGGCGGCAACTGGGAATTCATGGATCGCGTCGTGGACGCGCTCCGCTTGGAGGACTCGCGCTGGGGGTACAACTGCAAGCGTGGCAATTGCGGCGACCCCTCACTCGACGTTGTGGCGTATCACCACCTCGCGGGCCCGACTGTGACAGGCGTGACGGTTCGGACGGTCGACATCATCAGCGGGCACTGTGGAACGTTTCCTGGAACCGTCTGGATCGAGCATCCTGAAGGCGGTGCCGGGGACGAACGGCTTCACGAGCCGCGGCCGCTGGTAATGCGCGGCTGCCGGGAGAAGGATTGCGATCCTTCTCCCGGCGTCGCTTTCGCGTAATGCCCGCCACCTTCTACCGCTGGTTTTCCGATCGACAAAAAGAGCTGACTGATTTTGGCCGTGCCCGCCGCGGCCGAACCGAGCGTGCGCGCCTCGGCCTGCTCATGCGCCACATCAATCCCCCCGGCGAGATGCTCGAGATCGGTCCCGGTCAGGGCTCGCTGGCGCTGCAGGCCGTCGAGGCCGGGTGGCGATACCGCGGCATCGAAGCCAGCCCGATTCTGATCGACGAGCTGCGGGGCAAAGGCCTGGAGATCATCGAGGGCTGGGCGCCGCCGATGCTCGCCCCGGACGGCAGCGCCGATGTCGTGTACGCGGACCAGGTTCTGGAACACATGTCCGGCATCGACGCCGCGCGTCAGTTCGTCGCCGAGGCCCGCCGCGTTCTACGGCCGAACGGTGTGTTCTTCGTCGTGGTTCCCGACTATCTGAAAGAGCGGACGTTCTTCTGGGACGTGGACTACACGCACAACTTCGTGACCACCGAGAGACGCGTACGGCAGCTCATGTATGACGGCGGCTTCGAGGTGCAGCAGGTCGTCCGGAGCATCGGGGCGGCGACCGGGTTCGGTCGAGATCTCCTGGCCGCCGGCGCACTCTTCACCAACCTGCCCGGCCTGGACACGCTGTCGCGCTATACCTCGACGGAAGACCTGTTGTTCCGCGTTCGAAAGAACCTGTTCGAGACACTCGAATTCGTTGCGCGCAAGTCCGCGTGATTACCCATCTCAGCCGATCGCTGTGGATCCGGTCGGCGATCACGGCGATCGTGCTCGCGATCATGCTGAGCAGGATTTCCGTGGCGGAGGTGCTCGACGTCATCGCGCGTGTGCGTCCCGAAATGGTCGTATCCGTGCTGGTGCTGCTCGCGGCCGATCGGGCGGTGATGATCTGGCGGTGGATCATCCTGCTGCGGGCTACGGGACAGAGGATTGCCACGAAATCTGCGGCGTGGATCTACCTCGTCAGCTCGTTCGTGGGCGGTTTCCTACCCGCAGGCATCGGGGCCGACCTCGCCCGTGCCTACACGCTGTCGCAACGTACGTCTGAAACAAGCGCGGCGGCGGCCTCGGTCGCTGTCGACCGTCTGCTGGGTCTGCTGTCGATCGTTCTGGTCGGGATCTTCGGCATTGTCGTCGGGGGGCGATGGACGCGCGGCTCGAGAGACGTATGGGCTTTCGCCCTGGCTGCCGCAATGGTCGCGATCGGAATGGCAGCCGTGCTGTGGGCCGACCGCTGGATCCTCCTGGTGCCCGTGCGATGGACCCAAACCGCGATTGGGAGGCGCATGCAGCGCCTGGCGTCGGCGTTATCCGATACCGGGAACATCGCGTGGCGCTCGTGAGCGTCTCGATGTTGTCGATTGGCGTGCAGCTGCTGCGTATCGTCCAGGCGTGGCTCCTCGGCATCGGCATCGGGCTGACTGTGCCGTTCGCCTACTACCTCTTCTTCATGCCGATCGGGCTCGTGGCCTTGATGCTCCCGATTTCGATCAGTGGGTTCGGCGCACCGCAGGGGATCATCGTCTGGATGCTGAGGCCGGTGGGGGTGGCCGACGCGGACGCCTTTGCCCTGTCCACGCTCATCGTCTTGTCGGGAATCGTCGCCAATCTGCCTGGCGCCTGGCTGTATTTGCGGCGGGCGCCCTGGTCTGGCCGCACGCACGTGAGCACGATTCGTCGGCTTCGAGCTTTACTTCGGAGCCGCAGAAGGTTTAAAATCAATACTTTATGGCACAAGTCTACGCGCTAAAGTACCTCGCGAAGGCGGCCGCCAGCGCACCGAGAGATCTGTTGAACAGCTACGTGGCGCGCATGCGACCGATCCATCCGACGGTGCTGATCTTCCACTGCACGTTCGTCTGCGATGCCCGCTGCGAGATGTGCAACAACTGGAAGCGCGGCGATCGCAAGAGCGACATGACCCTGCCCGAGATCGAAAAGGCATTCAGCTCGGGTCTCTGGAAGAACATCGAGAACGCCAACGTCTCGGGTGGTGAGCCGACCACGCGGAACGACCTGGTCGATATCTGCCGGATCATGCTGGATCGCATGCCGCGGCTCCGCAAGTTCGGGTTGAACACCACCGGGCTGACGCCGCATCGGGCGATTCCGATGCTCACGAAAATCGTCGAGCTGTGCCACGAACGTGGCGTGATCTTCAGCTTTCGCGTGTCGATCGACGGCGTCGGCGAGATGCACAACCAGGTTCGCGCCGTGAAGAGGGGATTCGAAAAGGCGAACCAGACGATTCGCGCGATGCAGGAGCTGCAGAAGAAGTACAGCTTCAACTTTGGAATCTCGACGACGATCTTCCACACCAACCTGAACGACGCGGAAAACATCCTCGCCTGGGCCCGCTCGGAGAACCTCGACATCGTCTTCAACATGGTGCGGTTCACGGATCCGATGCTCGGCAACAGCGAGCTTGCGGCGACGTGTGGCCCGAACGGCAGCGAGGAAGAGGAGCGCATGCGCCAGTTCTTCCTCGACCGCGTGCGGATGGATCCGCTGCTCGACGGCCAGAACTACATCTACATGCACTACGCCGACATGATTGCGAACGGGTATCACCGCCTCGCCCCCTGCCCGTTTCAGACGCAGGGCATCATGTTGAATCCGGATGGCGGGTTGTTCTTCTGCGAGAACAGCCAGGTTGTCGGCAACGTTCGCGACCGCGATCCCGAGGAGTTGTATTTCAGCGCCGACAGCCAGGCGCATCGCGACTTCATCCGCGACGAGAAGTGCCCGACGTGCCTGAGCCCGTGTCAGATGAACGTGGCGGCCATCAAGCAGGTGGCGCCGTACGCCAGGTTCCTGGTCAAGGCCGCACGGGAAAAGCGCCGGTTCCACAACAAGGTCGCGATGGGCCGCACGGAACCCGCCGCGCTGCGCTAGAAAAGGGGACACTCACCTTTTCGCGTGAGTGTTCGATTTCGCGAAAAGGTGAGTGTCCCCTTTTCGACAGAACGCCATCAGATGCCAGCCGAGCGGCCGCACGAGCGCTCGGGGCACCGCGTTGAACGCGCCGACGAAAAGCCCGTTGTAAAGGGCGCCCTTCCAGCCATGGTGGAGGCGCGATCTCACCGGAAAGCGTTCCGGCACGATCGTCGTCTCCTGGAAACCGCGGACGAGATCCCGGAACTCCCCGGCAGAATAGAGACGCAAACCCGGAGCGTCCGCGTGCTCCAGCCCCACTTTCATGACGCGTGACAGCGCCATCAACCACGAACGGCGGTTGTAGACCATGAAGATCGCCGTTCCCCCGCGACGCAGCACCCGCTGCGATTCCTGGACGATGGCGCGCGGATCGGCTGAGTACTGGAGAACGCCGTGCGCGTAGACCACGTCGACGCTCTCGTCTGGCAACGGCAGCGCGGCGCCATTGCCGACCACGATGCCGCCGGGTGAGCTCGAATGCAGCGCGAGATTCGTACGGGCCAGGCGCCCGGCTGTCTCCGAGAGATCGACGCCGACCACCGTCGCACCGCCCCGGGCAAAGCGGACGAGATCGGTGCCAATGCCGCAACCGATCTCGAGGACGCGACGTCCGGCGTAGCCCGAGAAGTCGACGAGCGTTGGCAGATAGGCGAGCTTGTCGAATCGATATTCGTCGAGATCGGCGAAGAACTCGCGAGAGCCCACGGGCGCAGTGGTCATCTCCAGATCGTGGATCCGACCGTTCCAGTACTCGCGAATGCGCCGGTCGAGCCGCAATGTCTCCGGATCAACCTCCCGCTGGTTCAAAAACTCCCTCGCGGTTCGCTGGACACCACTTCGAGGCTCCTCTTGATCGCCTCGAAGAAGATGCCCGCCATGGTGTCGTATCCGCGAATCGTCGGGTGGAGATCGTCGACGCCGATGAGCGAGATATCGTCCTTCATCCCGGCGTAGACGTCGATGAGCAGCACGCCTTCGCTCGTCGCGACCGCGCGTATCCGGTCGTTGAAGCTCGGAATCAGCTGGGCGACGGCATCGCGGTGCCGCACACCGCCGGCCCGCTGCGGTGGCACGGTCGCCAGGGCTACGGTGACGTTGAGCCCTTTGGCATCCTGAACCATCCGCCGCAAGGCAGCGATTGCAGTGTCGGCGCCGCGGCCGATGTCCGGGCGGTCGAGGAGATCGTTGGTGCCTTCCATCAGCAGCACGACTTCGGGGCGGTTCTGCTGCAGCACGCTGCGAAAACGCGCCGATCCGCCTTCGGTCGCCGACTCACCGCCGATGCCAGCGTTGATGATGGTGATTGACTGGAACACGTAGCGGGCAGCCAACCGCTTCTGCAACACGGTCGGATAGGAGTCATTCGGCGAATAGAACATGTTGCCGACCGCGTCGATCGAGACTTCGCCGGCGGTCAAGCTATCGCCGAAGGCGAGGAAACGGGTGAAGCGCAGCCGCGGCGGCGGGCGCACGGCGACGACGAAGGTGCACGATGCCCCCTGTCCGCGCGAGTCCGTCGCCTGGCACGTGACGCCGGTGGAACCGACCGCGAACGAACCTGGGGCCGATGAGCATGTCGTCGAAACTGGCGCCACGCCACCGGCCGTTTGCGGGGACGCGAACGAGACGTTCACGGGCGCGCCGTCGAGCGACTGAACGTCCACGTTTGCCGGACAGGTAACCGTCAGGGCTGCCGGAGGTGGAGGGGGCGGTGGCGGTCCGGTCGGCGAACTGCAACCAGCCACGAGAGCAAATACGCCACACGCCAATCCGAGTCGGGCGACGCCCGGGACGCGGCGCAACCGTGGCGTAGAATGACTCATCTGATGGTTCGTGACCTCGAGCGCCTGGCGAACGAGGCCTTCGACGTTCTCGTCATTGGCGGCGGCATCTATGGACTCGCCACCCTCCGCGAGCTGACGGCGCGGGGCCTTCGATCGGCCCTCATCGATCGCGGCGATTTCGCCGCGGCGACGTCGTTCAACAGTCTCAAGACCGTACACGGCGGCATCCGTGCGCTTCAGCACGGCGCGCTCTCGACCATGCGCCAGTTCGTGCGGGAGCGACGCGGCCTCGCCGTCATCGCACCGCACCTCGTCCGCCCTCTGCCCTTCGTCGTCCCAACCCATCGCCATCCCGTGCGTAATCACCCTGTCATGACGGCGTTTCTCGCCGCCTACGATCTCCTCGCCTCTGACCGCAACGACGGCGTGGATGCCAGCCTGGCCCTGCCGGCCAGTCGAACGGTCTCGCGCCTCGAATGCCTGCGGCTCAACCCGCTCATCGATCCGTCTGGTGTCACCGGCGGCGCCGTCTGGCACGACTACCAGCTGCACAGCCCCGAACGGCTGGCGGTCAGCCTGCTCACCACCGCGGTTCGCAGCGGCGCCGCGGCCGCTAACTATACCGAAGCCCAGCAATTCGTGCAGCAGAATGGCGCCATCCGCGCCGTCCACGTGCACGATCTCGAAGGTCGCGCACAGTTCGACGTCCGGTGCCGATTCGTCATAAATGCCGCCGGACCGTGGGCGTGGGACCTCTTACGACGCTCCCAGGCGGTCCCGGCTTCTGTTGCGCGACCGGCCATGTCGCTGGCGCTCAATGCCGTCATCGACCATCGGCCTCCCACAAACGCTGTCGGCGGCCTCGCTCGTGGCCGTTTCCTCTTTCTGGTGCCCTGGCGCGACCGCTCAATCGTCGGAACGAGCCACGATCCCTTCACCGGTGAGGCCGACGATCTCTCGGCCGCGCACACGCGGCTGGAATCGTTTCTCCGTGACGCGGCGCAGGCCTTTCCCGGAGCGCGCATCACTGCGAAAGATGTGCGACTGGTTCACCGCGGCCTCCTGCCGGCAAAACACGGGGCCAGCCTGCTCACGGAAAGTCTCGTGCACGACCATCGGACCGACGGTGTCGACGGCCTCGTGACCGTGCTTGGCGTTCGCTACACGACCGCCAGAGCGACCGCCGCCGCGGCAGCGGAACTCGTCGCCACCCGACTGGGCAAACCGTCCGGCACGAGCGCTCCGTCGCTCGAGCCGATTGCCGGCGGCAACATCCCCAACCTGCAAAGCTTCGAACAACAGCAACTCGCCGATCCGGCGCTGCGACCTTCGACGACGCTTCGACTGATTGCCGCCTACGGCAGCGACTGCGCTGCCGTCGTCAAACAGCTCCGCGACGATCCAGCGCTGGCCACGCCGCTCAGCCCCACCTGCTCGGTCACGCGCGCCGAAATCGTGCACGCAGTCCGCACCGAGATGGCCATCCATCTTGCCGACGCGCTGGTCCGGCGCACGGAAGCTGGAACCGGAGGTCACCCCGGCGAGGCTGCCGTCCACGCGGCTGCGGCGGTCATGGCCGAGGAGCTCGGCTGGACCGCTGCACGAGTGTCCGAGGAAATTGCCGACGTCGAGACTACGTATCAACTACCCGTCAGAACCTGACGGCGACCGATTCTGCCCACCGCTCGAAAACCATCAGACTGAAGAGCACGTGCGAGTGATTGGCCTGCCCCGCGCAGTGCTGCTCGATCAGACGCGACACTTCCGATGGCTCGATCAAGCCCCGTTCACGCAAGCGATCGGGCGCCAGTAGGCGGTTCATGAGCGGCTTCAGCCCGCTCCGCAGCCAGTTCTTCATCGGGATGCTGAACCCTTCCTTCTGTCTGTCCAGGATCTCCGGCGGCACGGTATGCCGGAGGGCATTCTTGAGGACGTACTTGCGCACGCCGCCGCGTATCTTGAGATCTCCGGGCATCGAGAAGGCCAGCTCCATCACGTCGGTGTCCAGAAACGGCGCTCGCGTTTCGAGCGATGTGGCCATGCTCATCCGATCCACTTTCACGAGGATGTCGTCGGCCAGATAGATCGAAAGGTCGGCATAGAGCTGACGGTTCAGCACATCGTCGCCGCGCGCGCAGGCGAGAGCGGATCGCACGGGTGCGTACACGTCGGATGACTGCAGCGCGTCTTGAAACCTCTTAGTGTACAGCCTCTTCTTGACATCAGTCGAGAGAAAGGTCATCCAGCGGTATTGCGCAATCGCTTCGGGCGCGTGCACCAGACCGTCGACGAAGCGCTGCGCCTTGTTGACGAGCCCCTTCTTCTTCTCGGATGGCCGCAAGCGCTCGAGCACGAGGTCGGCCGCGCGGACGGCGGCGTCCGGCAACACGCCAGACCAGCGTGCCGCCAGCGCCTGTGCCTCGTACGCGTCGTATCCGCCAAACAGCTCGTCGCCGCCGTCTCCTGTGAGAACGACCTTCACGTGCGCCTGAGCCATCTGTGACACGAGAAACGTCGGGAACAGCGACACGTCGGCGAACGGCTCGTCGAGGTGAACGATCAGCCGATCGAAGAGGTCCACGACGTCGGGATCGACGGTTCCCTCATGGTGCTCCGTCCCGCAGAGTGCCGCGATTCGTCGCGCGTACGGCAGCTCGTTGTAGCTGCCGTCGGCAAAGCCCATGCTGAAACTGTGCACGGGACCCGCCGCCGTCCCCTGGGTCATCAAGGTCGCCACGGCGCTCGAATCGACGCCACCGGAGAGAAACACGCCGACCGGTACGTCCGCCATCATCTGGCTGCGCACCGCGCGCTGTAGAGTGCTGCGCAGCGCTTCGGCCGCCTCTGCATCGGACCAGGGCCGCGTCTGGACATCCGCGGCATCCCAATACCGTTTGATCCTGACCTCGCCGTCCTGATACACGAGATAGTGCGCGGCCGGCAGCTTGTTGATGCCCTGGAAAATCGTACGCGGCGCGATCACGTACTCGTAGGTGAGAAACTGATCGAGCGCTTCGACGTCCAGCGCTCGTTCCACCTCGGCTCGCGATAGCAGCGCTTTGATCTCGGACGCCAGCCGCAGCCCATCGCGCGTGAGCGTGTAGTAAAGGGGCTTTTCTCCCGCACGGTCGCGCGCCGCCAGCAGCAGACGGCGCCGGTCGTCCCAGAGCGCCAGGGCGAACATGCCGCGGATTCGTTGCAGGAAGCTCTCGCCGTACTCCTCGTACGCGTGAACCAGCACCTCGACGTCGGATTGCGAGCGGAACTGGTGTCCACAAGCGACGAGCTCGCGTTTGACTTCCTGAAAGTTGTAGATCTCGCCGTTCGCCACCAGTTGAAGCGAGCCGTCCTCGTTGGCGAACGGCTGCTGGCCGCCCGCGAGATCGACGATCGCCAGCCGCCGCATCGCCAGACCGACGCCAGGAAGCACGACGCTCCCCTCTTCATCGGGTCCCCGATGGTTCAGCGTCCGCACCATTCGCTCGATCTCGTCTACCGCAATCGGGCGATGCGCGTCACGCTCGACGATGCCGACAATTCCGCACATTTGGTCGTTAGTCGTTAGTCGCTTGTCGTTAGTCGTTAATCGCTGAATCGCGCCGGTCGCGCACGACGCGCGCCGGTACCCCCGCGGCGATGTGATATTCCGGCACGTCGCCTATCACGACCGCCCCGGCTCCGATCACCGCGTCTCGACCGATGCGCGAGCCGTCGGTCACGACCACGTGGGCCCCGAGCCAGACGTTCTCGCCGACATCGATGCCGCGCGCCGTCCGGCCCTGGTGCAGCACCGGAACATCCACACGATCGAAGAGATGATCGCCCCCGACGAGATACGTATACGCCGCGATGAGCGTTCGGGCACCGACGCGCACCTCGGCGGCGGAAAAGATCTCCGCGTTGAAGCCGATGTTCGCTTCCTCGCCGATCGAGATGTTTCCGTTCTTGCAGCTCAAGATCGTGTTGCGGCCCAGAAACACACCGTCCTCGAGGACAATCCCGCGGTTGGTCGTGCCCTTCGCATCGAGGCAACATCCGTCATCGACGACAACGTTGCTGCCGATTCGAATCTTGTGCGGATGACGCAGCACGACGTTGGCGCCGAACGCCACGTTTCGACCCACCTGTCCCAGCAGGATTGGATACAGCTTGGCGCGCAGGAACAAACCCAGAGCGCCCGGCACCCACGCGCACAACAGCGCGACGAGCTCGTACGTGATCAGCGGACCCCAGCCCTCGCGACCGATGACCAGGTCCGCGTACCGCTGGCGCCGCGAGCGGCTGGCCCCGAACTCTTTCTGGATGTCCGTAATGCGGGGGTCGGCGACCCGCGGCTCAGATGAACCGCTCGAGGCTGACACGGGTATCGTCGTCTCCCTCCAGCTCGCCCGGCTCGCTCTGCCGAATTTCGCGGATGACGTAAATCGGCTTCCCCTGCGACTCGTGATAGGTGCGCGCGAGCATCTCCGCGAGCAGTCCCATGGTCAGCAGCTGCACGCCGATGAAGACGAGCAGGATGCCGAGCTGCAGCGTCCATTGCCGATCCGCCCACTGCCCACCGAAGTACTTCATGTAGGTCACGTACAGACAGATGGCGGTGCCGAGACTGCCGAGCATCAGCCCGAGGAGACCAAAGATCTGCAGCGGGCGGGTCGAGTAGGAGATCAGAAACTTCACGGTCATCAGATCCAGGATCACGCGGATGGTCCGGGAGATGCCGTAGTTGGAGCGGCCGTGCCGCCGCTGGCGATGATGGACGTCACGCTCGACAATCTTCACGCCGAGCTCGCTGGCAATCGCCGGCAGGAATCTGTGCATTTCGCCGTACAGCCGCATCGGCTTGACGACCTCGGAGCGAAATACTTTGAGCGAACAGCCATAGTCGTGGAGCTTGACGCCGGTCGCGAACGAGATGATCCAGTTGGCAATGATCGACGGCAGGCGGCGATTGAGAAACGGATCCTTCCGCTGCCGCCGCCACCCGGCCACGATGTCAGCGCCCGTGTGTTCGGCGAGCTCGATCATGCCGGGAATGTCCGCCGGGTCGTTCTGCAGGTCCCCGTCGGCGGTCACGATGAAGCGGCCGCGCGCATGGGCGAACCCCGCTGAAAAACCGGCGGTCTGGCCGAAATTGCGCCGGAACCGGATCACGCGGAGTCGCGGATCCTCGCTCTGCAACTGGACGAGCCGTTCGAAGGTGTCATCCTCGCTGCCGTCGTCGATGGCGATGATCTCGTAGGGCCGGCCGAACCGTTTGAGAGTTGTCGTAAGTTCCCGGTAGAGCTCCTCCACGTTCGGCGCCTCATTGCGCATCGGGATAACGACGGAGACCTCTGGTTTCATTCTGTAAACAGTTGATTATACGGACGTTGTTCGCGTGCCGTCAATTCCGTTCCGCTCCCGGCCCCGCCGCTGCCGCCACCAGAACCAGGCGAGCGCGGCAGCGCAGATCAAGATCGCCGTGACGAGCCCCGCCGTCCGTGCGTTTTCGCGAAGGAAGCCGACAGCCGCCTCGCCATACCACAGGGCCAGGAACCCTTCGCCGAAGTATCGGATCCCACGGCCGATCGTCGCAGCGGCGAGAAATGCCGAAGGCCGCACGCCGGCGACTCCCGCCGCCAGGACGAAGATCTTGAACGGCATCGGCGGCGGCAGCAGCGACGGCACGATGATCGCCAGCAACCCGAAGCGGCGGAATATTCCCATCGCACGCTCGACCGAACCCGTCTTGAAACGCTTCTCGAGAAAGGCCTGTCCACCCCGCCGCCCCACCCAATAGAGCGCGAAGCAGCCGGCGACCGACCCGACCGTGCACATGAACGCGTAGTAGAGCATTCGCTGAGGATGCTGGATGGTGAGCCAGACAATCAGCAGATCGCAGACCTCTGGAAAGGAGAGAAACGAGGAATCGAGAAATGCAATGAAGAAGAGTCCAGGGGCGCCAAGCGACAGCGCGAAACCCTGCACCCAACTGAGGAACCGTTCCATCCTCGTGAGTGTAGACGATGCTACCGCGGCATGTACCGGAGCTCGGGGCGCCAGAACATCGACCGATGGTTCACGACGGGCCCAGCCGGACGGTAGTGCTGCTCTATGGGCAACCAGGCGTGGACCGGCGTACGACCCTCAACGCCGATGACCGCCTCGAATTGGTGATCTTCCAGCGCGCGTTCGAGCTCGTCGGCGAGAGATTTCCCCGCCTGCCTGGGATTCCCACGGATGACATCGGCAATGACCACCGCATGGGCGTGCGAGGTCTTGCCGGCAAGAATCGGCAAATACCCATGAAACGGGGCAAACACCTCGCCAGGCTGTGCCGCAACCGCCGTCAACAGCGAGTGTCCAGTGGCGACATCCTGCTCGGTCGGTACGAGCCGGGCAGGCACGTAGGCCAGCCGCATCAACTGCAGCAAGGCGACGCAGCACACTGCACAGCGCGTAATCGAGACGCGCGACGGACCGAGAAGGTCGCTGGCGAAACGTCGGTCGTGGACCAGCGCGGCGAAGACGAGCGACAACGCGGCATAGGCGGGAAGTGCCACGTTGACGTAGCTGAGCGAGTGCAACCGCGAGACCCACGCGCCGCCGCACAGGCCGGCGGCCGCCAGCAGATGCAGAAGGGCCGGTTCCCGATCGCCTTGACGCAGCTTCACGAGCAGGTAACCCGCTGACGCCAGCAATGCCAACGGCAGCGGCCGCAGCAGGTCGAAACGCCAGAAACCCCAGATCATCTCGAGAGCGAGCGGGTGCTGCGCCGGAACGTCGCGGACGTAGTAGAGATACCAGCCGTCGAACACGCGGTCGAGCACGA
This sequence comes from uncultured Acidobacteriota bacterium, assembly GCA_963804245.1. GTDB lineage: Bacteria > Acidobacteriota > Vicinamibacteria > Vicinamibacterales > 2-12-FULL-66-21 > CAWDPQ01. Next base: position 221,161 of record CAWDPQ010000003.1, on the reverse strand, counting down.
TGGTCGTGCCCAACACGATTGCCGCGACGGTCCCCGCAAAATACGCGAACGCGAGCCGTCCACGCCAGGCACAGAACAACGCCAGAGGGATCGAGACGACGAGCCCGGTCTGCTTGACCAGGAACGACAACGCCATGAGGACGCCCGCGCAGACGTAGGCGGCGGGCGATGTGTGCCAGCGCAAGACGTAGATGGCGAGGAGTGCCAGCATCAGGAACAAGGAATCGTTGCGGGCAAGGTCGAACCAGCCATCCGTCCATCCAAACATGGCTGCGAACAGACCGGCGGCAAGAATGCCGGCGCGGATGTCGCCGGATTCGCGCGCCGCCAGCCGGTAGAGGATGCCGAGGACGCCGGCTGACGCCGCAATGGAAATCAGCCGCAAGGGAAGAAACCCGACGCCGATCACTTTTGACAGCGCGGCGGCAACGTAGAAATACAAGGGCGTGTAAGTAAGAGGAGTGAAGGCCAGCGAGGGCTTCGCGTACAATGGCGCGCCGGACAGGATCGTCCGCACGTGATCCACCATTGCTCCTTCCAGCCACTCCAACTCGAATGGATAACCCACTCGCAGGCCAACGAGGACGATGAGCAACGCGATGTAGGCGCCCGCTCCTATCGCGAGCAGCGTGTGGAGGACGGCGGTGAGCCGCGCAAGACCCGGACCGCTCGGAACATCTTGCGCCCCCGTCTTATGATGCGTCGTCAGTAGCGTAAGACTAGAGGAACGCTCGCCGCAGAGCAAATGGGCAAAACGTCATCAGTCGCTCGAGGCCAAACCGGATGGCTGTTGGTCCTGGTCAGCCTTGGCACGATTCTCCGCGTGATCCTGGCGGCACGCTCGCCCACGCCGTACGGGTACGTATTCGACTTCTATCACGAGGCGATTCAGCGGTTCTACGCGCTCGGGCACCTTCCCGCGTCCACCGACTGCTGGCAGTGTTACCATCCGCCGCTCCACGTGTGGCTCGGCGTTCCGCTCTACGCGATCGGGAAATTTCTGGCAGATGGATCGGATGGTCTTGCCGATCCGGCTCTGCGCTTCGTGGCGATCTTCTCGCTCGTGTGCGGCAGCGTCTCCGCCTACTACGCGTATCGAATTCTTCGTCTGTATCGATTCCAGGGCACCGAGCTGGTCATTGGAACCGGTCTGATCCTCACCTTCCCATGCCTGTTCATCAGCTCGTATGGCATCGAGGCGGACATCCTGTTGACCGCCATCATGACGGCGTTCACGTACTACGCAATCCGATTCTTCGCTGCGCCCGGTCGAACGGACACCCTGCCGGCAATTCGCCTCGGGGCTCTAGCCGGCCTCGCCTGCGCCACGAAATACACCGGCCTCATCGCGCCAATGGTGCTGCTGGTGCTCGGTACGCTGGCTCTCGTGGCTTCCGCCTTCAGGCGGACTTTCGTGGCTTCCGCCTTCAGGCGGAAGAATCTTCGGACAGGAGATCTTCCGGCTAAAGCCGGAAGCCACGTTCCCCGCCACCTGACCCGCCAGATAGCGCTCGCGCTTGGAATCTGCGTGCTTCTTGGCGCCTGGAAATACGTCGATAACGTCCAACGCTACGGCCAGCCGCTTTTCGCGAACGGATCCGCGCAGCTTGGTTTCACGGTGACCAATCGGCCGTCGTTCTGGAACCGCTACGACTTCCACTCGCTGCGCCTCAAGGATTTGTTGAGGCTGGCCCGGGGTCAGGTGCGACCCGCCCAGCTGACGTATCTTCCCTTCTACCGCAGCGTGTGGACGACGCTCTACGGAATGGCCTGGGGCGACATGGGTCTCTTCAGCGATCCCAGCCGCCACGGCTTCTCCCGGCAGCCGTATCCGCGTAAGCGCATCAAACCGATACTCGCGACGTCCGTGCTCGTGCTCGGTCTCGTCCCGTCGCTGCTCGCGATCGCCGGTTTCCTTGCCACGCTCAGGCACCGTCTGCTCTGGCCGTTGACGGTCACCGCGAGCCTGACGTGGGTTGCCTACGTCGTCTGGTTTCTGGCGCAGGAAGACTGGGCGCTCAAGACGAAGTACATCTTGTTTCTTCTCCCGGCCTACGTCGTCTTCGCCATGCTCGGCCTGAGATGGCTGCGCCATCAGTGGCTGCCAGCCGGGCGAGTGGCGATGGCGTTGCTGGTGTTGCTCATCGCCAGCGCCCACCTGTATCTCCTGAACTTCGCATGGGGCTGATGCGCCACCCGGCGTTGCTGTTGGCGATCGCATGGGTAGCCCTGCTGGTCCTGGCATCTCTCCGACGAAGGGTTGAACTCGGGGATCCGTCAGTTCCTCGTGGCCTGATGTTCGCTGCGAGCATCGCGGTCATCGTCAGCTACTGCGCCATCGTCGTTTGGTATACCTTCAAAGCCTCGTATTTCGACGCGGCGGAGCCCACTATCACCGCGGTTGCCGCGGCGTTTGCATCAGGTCAGCCCCTGTATCCGGCACTCGACGCGCCGGAGCGGTATGCACACATCTATGGACCGGTCCTCTTCATCGTGCACGCCGCTGCGTTCGCCGTAGCCGGCGCCAGCATCCTGGCATCGAAGGCGGTTGGTACGGTTGCGGCGTTGTCGAGCCTGGGACTTACCTACGTTGTCTATTCCCGTCGCGCCGGGGTCCTGGCGGCCTGCAGCGTGACGGCCGCGAGCGCGCTCGTTTACCTGTACTTCAACAACGCCACGTTCTGGACACGCTCGGATCCGCTGCTGATCCTGTCTACGTCGATTGGACTTGCCGGAGCACTCTCCAGGCGACGGTTCGCGGCGGCGATCGTTCTCGGGCTGGCGACAGGTGCGGCCATCAACCTGAAGGTCACGGGAGCTATCTATCTAATCCCGGTCTTCGCAATCGCGCTCTCGAAGCACGGCGTACCGAGTCGTCGCGGCTGCGGCCGTCCTCGCGGTCGTCGCGGCTGCTGCCCCGTTCCTGTTGCCGCAGATCTCCTTCTCTCACTATCTGGACTATCTGCGGCTGTCGGCGCGCAACGGGTTGCTGGAATCGAAACTCCTCGAGAATACCGAGTGGGGTCTGTTCCTTCTGACGCCGCTGCTGGTCACGTGGTGGGGGATCCGCAACACTCGACTCGAGCGCGAATCCAGACCTGTCCTGGCGGGTCTTACATGTGCAGTAAGCGTGATCGCGATCGTTTCGGCAAAGCCGGGCGGCGGCTCGTTTCACTTCCTCCCGTTCGTTCCGATCCTGGGGTATGCCGTGTTGACGGCGCCTCGCGGAACGTGGAACAGATCGTCGCCCACACGACTTGCCGCAGCATTCGTCATCGCCGCGACAGTCATCGCCGTCCCGCGGCAGCTGGTCTTCATTCGTACCGTGTCGGGACGGCATCTGGAACGTGCGATTGCCGACGTCCGACAGTTCGCGGATGAGACGCCATCGAAGCGTACTGCGGTTGGATATGCCGGAACCTCATATCTTTCTCACGTCCGGCCCGAGCTGGTCTTCCGAACCGGCGACTACTTGATCGACGCCCCGGCCGTGCAGGAGCACCGGCTGTCCGGTTTGGAGATTCCGGCCGCAACGATTCGCGCAATCGATGACTGCCGCTTCGATTACTGGTTGCTCCCAGACGACGCGCAACCCTTCGACGTACCCAGCGCCTATCAGCCGCTCGGCCCGGAGAGTGTCTTTTCTGCGCAGTTCCGGTTGGCATTCCTGCGACGGTACGTTCGTGTCAACCGCACGGCGTTATTCGACGTCTGGGAGTGCCGTCGTCAGACAACCGGCGGAGCCGCCAATTGAAGGATCGACTGGCGCCACTGCTCATCGGGGTTGCCGCGTTCCTCGCTGGCGCGGCCGGCGCCTGGTTCTACTCGGCCGGCGATCTCGCGATCAGCCATTTCGATGCGCGGGCGCACCTCGTCGTGGCACGCCGCATCCTCGACAGCCTGACGCCGGGGTGGCAACAGATCGGCGCCGTCTGGCTTCCCCTGCCTCACCTCCTGAACATGGTGCCAGTGCAGGTCGACGCGTGGTATCGATCGGGCGCGTCCGCGATTGCCATTTCGGTCGCAAGCTCCGGCGTTGCGGCCTGGGCCCTGTCGCGATTCATCCTGACCTCGACTGGTTCCGTGGCCGGCGGTGCCGCCGGCGCGGCGCTCCTGCTCGCCAATCCGAATCTGCTCTATATCCAGAGCACGCCGATGACCGAGCCCCTGCTCCTGGCAACGGGTCTCGTCTCGCTCACGCTCATCGCCACCTGGATCGAGCGTGGCGCCCAACGATGGCCGTGGGCTCCCGGCCTGGCGCTGGCGGCTACGTGCATGACGCGATACGAAGCGTGGCTCATCGCACCGTCGGCCGTCGTCCTGGCGACACTCGTGCTCCTGCGGCGTGAAACGCCGGTGCCTGCCGTTCTTCGCGCGTCGCTCAAGCTCTCGGTGTTCCCGGTCGCCGCGATCGTGCTCTTTACCGCGAACAGCCGGTGGACGATCGGATCCTGGTTCATTCCCCGGGATTTTTTCGTTCCCGAAAACGCCGCACTGGGAAATGCGCACCTGGCGTGGGAGCAGGTCACGGAATCTGTGTACCTGCTGTCGGGCACGGCATACGTCTGGCCCGCATATGCCGGAGCTGCGTGCGCTGTGCTGGCCTTTGGGCTCTCACGCCGGCGCGCGATGACCGTCCTCATCCTCGCACTCGCCGCTGCGGCCGCACTGCCCTGGTATGCCTACATGCAGGGACATCCGGTCAGGGTTCGTTATGGGCTTTTGATCGTGGCCGCTTGCGCGGCGCTGGCAGGCACGGGCATCGGCCTCCTCTGGCGCCCGCTCCGAGGCGTCGCCGCAGCAGCGCTCGTCGCCGCCGTCCTGTTTCAAGCATCGCCACTCAATCGCGATTCCCTGCTGGTCGTCGAATCGAAACGCGATGCCGCCAATGCGGCGGGACGCCAGGCTGTGACCGCATATCTTCGCCAGCACTATCACGGCGAAGGGCCGATCATGATGAGCATGGGCTCACTCGCTCACTACATGCACGACCTCGGGCGCGCCGGATTCAACATTCACAGCTTCCTGCACGAGGGCAATGGCGAGGCGTGGCAGTACGCGGTGCTCGGACCGAGAGGTTACGTCACCTGGCTGGTGATCGAGGAGCGCGCCGAAGGTGGAGACGCGCTCTATCAGGCGTCACAGCGCGACCCGAAGTATCTGGAGGGGTTCGAACGCGTGGCTGAGGGTGGCGGGGTGGCGCTCTATCGGGCGATCACTCCTCGCCCGTAGCGCGGGGCTTCAGCCCCGCGTCATTAACGCGCAGCTAAAGCTCCGCGCTACGGGCGATTGGGAGCTATCAGAATCGCAAATGGACCGTGAAGCTCGTCGTCCAGCCGCCCAGATCGATCCTGTCTCCGAGGAAATCGTCGACGTTGTCGATGGTGCCTTTCGCATTCTGGTAGCGCAACTCGCCGCCGATCATCCAGACGTCTGCAATAGGTGCTCTGATGCCACCGACTACGACCGGACCGACGGCGTTTCCGTTCGCTCTGAATCGGGCCGTGAAAATTGAGTCGTCACGGAAGTCAACGAACTCTCCGACCTCGCTGTAATACCAGTTGAAGAGACCAATGCCCGCACCCACGTAGGGCTGCACCGCGCCGCGGCCGAGCGGCAGGAATCGCACGGTCGCCGTCAGCGGAACGACGCGCAATTTCAAATCCTGTGCGATTTCGGTGTCGTCGGAGTGCGTGACGTGTCGATAGATCGATGGCACGGTTCGCTGATAGTAGCCGACGCCGGCACCAGCCTCGAGGTAGTCACCGATGCCGATCAGCCATTCGCCGCCAAAGGTGACATTGTTGAAGTCGTTCACCTCGAAGAGCAGCGGCTCCAGATCCGCGAAGAGCACATCGCCGTCGACCCGCGAGTCGAGGCCACGCAGCGCGAAATAGCCGACGTTGAAGCCGATCGACTGCCGCGGCTCGACTCGGGTCACTTGCGCGTTGGCAATTGCTGGAGCCGCGAGTGCCAGCGCGGCCACGCAGCCGGATATCCACAGGCCGGTGCCAAGACGTTTCCTCATGACAATCTCCGTTGTGCCGGCGCCACCGTTCGCCGCTCGATTGCGGAACCGGCGCGCTGTCATGCCGTCGAGCACGAACGGTGCCAGCGCAAGGTAGGCAAATCCTGCAAAACGCGCCTGATTTGGCGTCGCGCTGTCTTACCGGGGTGTCACTCCGTCCTGTTTCGTGAACGAAAGCGGGCGCTGAAGCCAGCGATTGTCTCGAGCATCTCCTGGTGGACGTGGCTGTTGGTGGCGAGCACGCTGCCCGATCGCGAGGCGAACGGACCGCCATCGATCGTCGTCACGCGGCCACCGGCCTCGGCCACGATCAGAGCGCCGGCGGCCACGTCCCAGGGCTGGAGCTTGTGCTCCCAGAATCCATCGAATCGCCCGGCCGCCACATAGCAGAGATCCAGAGCCGCCGAGCCGAGACGGCGAACCGCGCGTGCGCGCGAAATGAACTCACCGAAGAGGCCGATGAGCTCCGTCGAATCGCGATGGATGTCGTAGTGAAAACCAGTGACCAGGAGAGAGTCGAGAAGGTTGTCCGACGCGGAGACGCGCAGAGGAGATCCGTTCAGCCACGCTCCGTTCCCGCACTCTGCGGTGAACAGTTCGTGTCGCGTCGGATCGTAGATCGCGCCGACAGCCGCCACACCATCGATTTCGAGCGCCAGCGACGCGCAGAAGATTGGGAGACCGTGTGCGTAGTTCGTGGTGCCGTCGATCGGATCGAGCACCCAGCAGAAGCGCGACTGCGCCTCGCGATCGCCCGACTCCTCGAATTCCTCGCCGAGCACGGTGTGCGACGGAAACCGTTCGGCGATCATCGCGCGAAATGCCCGCTCGATCGCCAGGTCCATTTCCGTGACGAGATCGATTGCCCCTTTTTTGCCGACGTGGAGATCGCTGCCGAAGCGCGCCATCTGCGCCTCACCGGCACGGATCACGGCTTCGATCGCGGTCGCCAGGTAAACCGGATCGATCGGCTCAGGCACTGGACGCCAGCTTCTTGACCATGCGCACTTCCATTCCCCCTTCGGACCCGCGCCGCAGGGTAACGTCGTCCATGAAGTTGCGCATGAAAAAGATGCCGCGGCCGCTCGACTTGAGGATGTTTTCCGGAGCGAGAGGGTCGGCGACTTCCTCGGGCTCGAAGCCCTCGCCCTCGTCGAGGACGCGGACGACGAGCTCGCTCGGCTTCGCCGGCGGAGTGAAGCTGAACTCGACCGTGACCAGCTTGCCGTAATCTTCGCGGTTGCCGTGTTTGATCGCGTTGATGACCGACTCGCGCACGGCGACGCCGATCCAGTGCACCGCGTCCCCATCCAGGCCGGCCAGCTGGCCCATGCGGTCGCTGATCACCTGCACGAAATCCAACATCTCGAAGTTGCTGTGAATCTGGAGGCGGACGGTACCGCCACGTGTCAGCATGCAGGGCGGTGCAAGCCGGGGCTGACAGGACCTGTCACCGGGCGGAAGCTCTGATTAATTCTGGGACCGGCCACGCGAGTCAATACCATACTAAACCGGATCCATCCAATAACGCGAATGCTATAGTGCGTGGATGTTCCGCGCGCCCTCCGACGCCGCGGTGGTCCGACCCGCGGCGACCGTCTCGGGCCGCATCCGTGTCCCCGGCGATAAGTCGATCTCGCACCGATACGCGCTCCTCGCGGCGCTGGCCGAAGGCCGCACGCACATCAGCAATTACTCGCCAGGCGCCGATTGCGCCGCCACGCTGGACTGCCTTCGCCGCCTCGGCATCGAGATCCGCCGCCAGACTCACACAATTGAAATCACCGGCCGCGGGTTTCGAGGTTTCGTCCCATCTCCGGCACCGCTCGACGCCGCCAATTCGGGCACGACGATGCGGCTCCTCGCCGGGGTTGTCGCCGCGCAGCCGTTTCGAACCACGATCGGCGGAGACGAATCGCTCAACCGCCGCCCGATGCGCCGGGTGATCGAGCCCTTGACGCGAATGGGCGCCAGGATCGAGGCGGTCGACGGCCGGCCGCCCCTGACCGTCCACGGCGCCGATCTGCAGGGTATTCGATACCAGCCCGAAGTGCCCAGCGCGCAGGTCAAGAGCGCCCTCCTCCTCGCCGGCATCCAGGCGCGCGGCCTCACGACGGTCTCCGAAGCCGCACCCACACGCGATCATACGGAGCGGGCCCTGACGGCGTTCGGTGTCGACGTGAATATCGACGGGGGCACGATCTCGGTGGAAGGCGGACAAGCGCTGCGCGCCTGCACGGTGGACGTCCCGGGTGACCTGTCCGGAGCCGCTTTCTGGGCGGTCCTGGCGGCGGGAACCCGCGGCGGCCGCGTCGAGGTCGCCGGGGTCGGCCTCAACCGGAGCCGGCTGGCGCTGCTCGAGATCCTGCGCCGCGCCGGCGCCGAGGTCAGCGCAACCGTCGAGGCCGAGGTCAACGCCGAACCCGTCGGCACCTTGCGCATCGCCTCGTCGACGTTGCGCAGCTTCAGCATCGCCCCGGCGGAAGTACCCGGGGTAATCGATGAGATCCCGGCCTTTGCCGCGCTGGGCGCCCTGCTGCCCGAAGGGGAGACGATGGAGGTGCGCGGCGCCGCCGAATTGCGCGTCAAGGAGAGCGATCGCATTTCACGACTCGCCGACGGCCTGCGTGCACTCGGCGCCTCGGTGCAGGAGTTCGAGGACGGCTTCCGCATCGAAGCCCGCAAACTGGTCGGCGGCACCGTCGATTCTGTCGGCGATCACCGTCTGGCCATGGCCTTCGCCGTGGCCGCGACGGGCGCTTCCGACGTCACGACGATTGCCGGCGCCAGCGCCGTCGATGTGTCCTATCCTGGCTTTTTCGAAGAGCTGGAGCGCCTGACGCGTCGCGGTGACGACCGATAAGATTTACCTCGTCGGATTCATGGCAGCGGGCAAGACGACGGTGGCGCGGGCCCTGGCGGCGCGTCTCGGCTGGCGCGCCGAGGACGTCGATGAGTTGATCGAGGCACGCGAGCGCCGGCCGGTGGCAGATATCTTTGCGCGACAAGGCGAAACGTACTTTCGAACGATAGAACGAGAAATCCTTCGCTTGCTGCTGCCCATCCGCCATGCCGTCGTCGCAACTGGAGGCGGCACGTTCATGGATCTCGAGAATCGCGCGGCCATCAACCTCGATGGCTTTTCGGTGTGGTTGGACGTTCCCTTCGAGACCGTCGTCGCCCGCCTCCCCGCCGATGGCCGACGGCCGCTGGCTACCGACCGCGGACAGATGGAACGCTTGTTCGTCGCCCGTCAGACGGCCTATGCCCAGGCACATTTGCGGCTCGAAGCCGGAACTGCGCCCGCCGAAGAGATCGCCGAGCGGATCCTCGAGCGGATTCCGAGCGCCTGAAGGGCGAACGTGCGCTATCTGGTCATCTCCGACATCCACGCCAACCTCGAGGCACTCGACGCGGTACTTGCCGCCACGCCGCCGCACAAATACGACCGCGTGCTGGTGCTCGGCGACCTGGTTGGCTACGGTGCCGATCCCAACCCCGTCATCGATCGCGTGCGCGCGCTCAATCCCCTGTCGGTGATCCGCGGCAACCACGACAAGGCCTCCTGCGGCCTGGACGATGGCAGCAGCTTCAATCAGATCGCCAGGTTCGCCGCCGCCTGGACCGGCGAGGCGCTGACGGCGGACAACCGTCAGTACCTGCGCGACCTGCCTGCTGGCCCCGTCATCATCGATGACCGCATCGAGATCTGCCATGGCGCGCCGTTCGACGAAGATCACTACATCTTCGACGGCAACGACGCGCGACGCGCACTCGATGCCTCTGAGCGCGACTTGTGCCTCTTCGGCCACACCCACTTGCCGGTGGTCTTCTTCGATGAGGCGGGTGATATCGGCGGCGAGATTCCCGAGGGCGCCGTGCACGAGGTCTCGCTGCAGGACGGTGTGAAATTGCTCGTGAACGTCGGGTCGGTCGGTCAGCCGCGCGACGGCGATCCGCGTGCCGGCTACGCGACGTTCGATTCCGGCTCGAGAAAGCTCGTGCTCTATCGCGTGCCGTATCCCGTCGAAATCGCGCAGCGCAAGATCGTGGCGGCGGGGTTGCCGCACACGCTGGCCAATCGATTGGCTATTGGGCGATAAAAAGCGTCCAATTCCCAACTCCCAACTTCCAACTCCCAAACGAAACCGTCGCGAACGAACTGGGTGAAAGCCGACTGTCTGGACGATGTCGGTACGTCTTTCACCCAGTTCCGTCGAACGACTCTTGTTGGGAGTTGGACGTTGGGAGTAGACGATCTACTGCCGCGCCTTCCGTTCTTCGCGGCGTTTCAGCTCCGCCTGATATGCATCGGCCGCGGCGCGCGATCCCAAGACCCAACCAATCACGATCCCGATGAGCAGGACGGCGGGGATGAAGATGAAGTGCGCCGACGTCATCTCCGAGAAGTTCACCGCCGGCCTCCACGTTCCAACCGGCCGATCACCTCGTGCAGCTCGCTCTCCACCCGGTTCAGCCGCCGCCAGACCGAGAAGACGTAGACGAGCACCGCCAGCCAGGCGAACGCATATGCGGCAATCACCAGCGGCGCAGCGGGAAATGACTCCGGTGCCGGCAGCTGATCGATCGGCACGAAACCGCCCTGTCCGGCGGAAGGGGGTTGGGCGGCACTCACCGCCGCCGTGGCCAGTATCAGGAAGAAAGCGTGAATGAGTCTCATCATGACAATTCTTCGAGCGCCAGATACGCCCGATCCAGTTCGCGACGCAGCCGTTCGAGCCGGGCACGCATGGCCAGCAGCAACAGACACATCGTCAGAAATGCGAACACGCTGAGCCACAGCGGACCGGCCATCGGGCGCGGCAGCGTGGGCACGACGCTCGTGAGCGGATGAACCGTCCGCCAGATGTGCACGGACCAATAGACGAACGGCACGTTCGCCATGCCGAACAGCGCCAGCCCCGCCGCGAGCCGCTCGGATCCCGGGCCGCCGTAACGACGCAACAGCAGATAGGCGACGAAAATCAGCCAGAGCACCAGGGCCGTCGTCAGCTTCGCATCCCACTGCCACCAGACGCCCCAGGCGCGCCTGGCCCACAACGGACCGGTCACCAGACCGATGAGACCGAAGAGCACGACCAGCTCCGCGGCAGCCGCCGCGATGACGTCGCCGCCGCGGCGCCGGGTGAAGAGAAAGCTGATGCTGGCAATTCCGCAGACGAAGGTGGACAGAAACATCGCGAACCACGAGGGCACGTGGAAATAGAAAATCTTCTGCACGAGCCCCATCGTCGACTCGAACGGCGCCCGGCCTATCGCCACAGGTGCGTAAACAAAGAGAATCGCCGCCACGACGACGGCCACGGGAAATGCCTTTTTCACGGTTACGCTCCGTCGCTCATGACTGCCTCGAACGTCCACAGTGCGAGCGTGACGAACACGACGTCGAAGCAGAGGAGCATCGCTCCCCACGCCCGTGCCGAAGCCAGGTCGGGCTCGGGCTGAAGCAGGGCTGCGGTTCCGCGCACACCTGCGATGATGACCGGTACGGTGATCGGATACAAAACAATTGGCAGCAGCACGTCTCGGCTGCGACTGCGGAGCAGCATGGCCGCAAACAAAGTCCCAACGGCGGCGAAACCTGCGCTGCCGAGGAGCAACAGCAAGGTCAGCATCAGCGGATGAGCAAGAAAGCCTCCACCAAACATCAGTGCAACGAGCGGAACGAGCACGAGCTCGACGGCCGTCAGCAGAACCAGGACGGCTACCAGCTTGCCGACATAGAGCGCTGGACGCGCCATCGGCGAGGCGAGCAGCGCGCGAAGCGTCTCGTTCTGCCGTTCGCGCTCGAACGAGCGTCCGATCGCCAGAGTCCCCGAGAACGCGATGGCGATCCAGAGGATGCCAGCGGCGGCGTCATCCACGGCCCGCCCGTCCTTGACGAACGCAAACGCGAAAATCAGAACGCACGACATCGCGAAGAACAACGTCGTGTAGACGATCTCCCGGCTGCGCAGCTCGATGGCCAGATCCTTGGCGACGATGAGACGGACGGCCGAGAGGAAGCGCATCACACCGAACACTGCTGACGATATCGCTCGCGAAGCGGGGCTGGTCCGGCCTCGATAGGCGACAGCCGCCCGTCGCGCAGCAGCACGGCGCGATCGGCGAGACCGTCGACCGCCTCGATGTCGTGCGTGGTCACCACGATCATGCACCCGCGCTCGCGCTGCGTACGCAGGCGCGTCTTGAGCTTCTCTGCGGACGCTTCGTCCAAACCCGGTGAAGGGCTCGTCGAGCAGGACCAGACGAGGATCGTGGATCAGGGCCCGCTCGATGGCGAGGCGCTGCCGCATGCCGCGCGAGAACGTCGTGATCGACTCGTGACCCCTTCCGTCGAGGCCGGCCTGCACGCACCGCCGACTCCACGCGCCCATTCGCCCCTTCGACCTGATACAGGTTGGCGAAGAAGCGTAGGTTCTGAACCGCAGACAGATCCGAGTACACGTAGAGATCGTGTCCGACCAGGCCGATGAGGCGACGCAGGTCGTCGCCGCCGCTGGCAGCCGTCCATTCTCCGAAACGAACGGCCCCCGAAGTCGGCGTCGAGCAGCGTCGCGGCCACGAAGAGGAGCGTCGTCTTTCCGGCGCCGTTCGGACCGAGAACGGCGACGATCTCGCCGCTGTTTAGGCTGAGACTGACCCGATTGAGCGCACGACGGCGCCGGAAATCGAGCGTGACGTCGGCGAAGGTGAGCGAGGAAAAATCAAGCGTCAACTGTCGAGCGCCGCATAAACCGATTCGAGCTCCGAGATGAGGGCGCGGCGGCGGTCGTTGGCTGCCGCGCGGCCGCTGTCGGACGCCGCCGTCTGACGCTGGCGCTCGATGGACGCCAACTCGGCGTAGAGGCGATCGCGTCGGCCCTCGAGCTCGTCGCGCTTCGGCGCCGTGGAACGAGAGCCGGCGCGAATGCTGGACCAGGCGCCGCACCCCAGGATGACGACGGCCAGCGCAAGGGCGACGTTACGCGGCCAGGTCGCGGCATGCGGCAGACCGGTGAATGACAGTCTCAACGCATTTCCAGCGGCCACACCAGGACCTTGTCCGACGATATACGTGTCCCCTTGTGCCGCCACTTCGCGCTGCTGGGCAATCTGCGGAGAGCCGAGCTGCATCTCCTCGGCTTTCTGCGCCATCACGATGACTTGATTCAACGCAATCGGGAGACGCTGCTCGATGGTCAGGTCGGCTCCCGAGTACGGCACGGCGTAGGCAAACTGCACCAGCGTTGGTCCTGGAGGAAACGGTCCGGCAACCTTGACCCGACTCCCCTCAGCCGTTGCCCGTGGGCTGGACCCATTGAGGATGCTGACGGTCCCTCCGCCGGGAGCGGCTTCGAACACAACAGGGTCTCGCGGTTCAACTGGAACACGCGCGGTGTTCACAATCTGCAGGATGCTGAACACGTTGAGCGCAGCGTCGCCGAGCTCGACGACGAAGCGCGTCTGCTCGCCGAGGACGACGAGCCCCGGCTGAGCGGGCCCTGCCGCCAGCTGGCGATCCTCTGCCGTCCGCTTCTCAGCCTCTGGATCGGTCGCAACGAGCAGCACGCGAGTTCCGCCCGCCGACGGAACGGCAAACTCCTGCGATTCGAGACGCTCGCCGCCAACTACGGCGACGGCCTTTACGTGCGATCCGGTCGCCAAGCCGGCGAACTCGGCGCGGCCCGACTCGCCTGTCGTTTCCCGCCGCGACTCCCCGTTGACGAGCAGTTCGACCGCCTGGCCGGGAAGGTTGTTGGAGAGAGAGCCTCGGATGACGCGAACGGTCACGGTGCCGGCGGCAACGTCGCTGACCGGCAGCGGCACGCCGGCAATCTCCTTCGGATCCGGCATCACCTGCGCCTGGGCGGCCGCGGCCGACAGAAGTGATACCCAGAAAATCGCTGAGCGCATCGTGCGGCGCGGTGTCATGACTTGTCCGCGGGTTCGACTTTCAGGCGAGTGCCGCAGCGCTTGCAGAACATGGCGTCCGGATCGTTGGCTATTCCGCAGCTGCACGGCTGCGCCAGTTGAACATCTCGTTCGAGGCGGGCGGCAAGCTCACGTTCGATAATCGCCCGGTAGCCTGGATCGGTGCTCTCGAGTTGCTTCATCAGCGACAGCGCGCGAGTGCGCAGGCGCTCCACCATCTCATCGAAGTCTGGCGGCGAGATCTTGCCCATCGCGCGATCGAACTCCAGCTCCTTTATCGACCGCAACGCGAGCGTCTTCTCGCGTTCGAGAACTGCTCGAGATCGTCCGGAAAGAACTGTCGTGCCCGCAGCGGACTCTTTCCGGACGAGCGGCACCAGCGTCGCGTAGAGAGCTGCGGCACATACGCCGGCGGCGCCAATGGTGAGGCTCAGGAGCACGAGATGTTCGGGTGAGGGCTGACGCGCCATGATCACCGCCGCGGTCGCACCGACCAGCGACAGCAGGACGAAAAAGTGCCACGGCCTGAACCCCTCTTTTTCGGCCGAGTCGGTCACTGCCGGACTTTCCGCCTTCCCGGCGGGTCCGGACCGACCCTTAATCGAGGTCGCGGAGTTCATCGTTCAGGCGGGCGTCGAGATCCGGATCTGGCGGCGCACTCTCTGCGGCCGACTTCCCCTGAGCGACCTGCGGGCGACGCGACCAGCGCAGGGCCACCAAAGCAATGCCGAGCGCTCCGGAGGTGCCGACGAGATAGGGCACAAACCACGCGAGCCGGTTGAAGCCTCTGTCGATCGGAGAGGCGAGCGGTTCCTGGCTGCCGAACTTGGCGATGTAGTACTCGTAGACCTGCTCGCGACTCTTCCCTTCTCCCACGAGGCGGGAGACTTCATCGCGCATGTCCGCAGCCATGCTGCACGTGCACTCGCCGATGCGTTTGCGGCCGCACGTCCCGCACATGCAGATGATTTCCCGCTGCAGTTCACGTTCGAGTGGCGTGCGTGGAATCACCAGCACGGCTTGCGCGTTCTCCACGTGCTGCGCATGAGCAGGCCGCGGAAGCAACAGCAGCAAGATGAGAGGAATCGTCGCGGCGCCGGCCGGCAGCTTCGCCGCCGCGAACGCAAAGGCCCGCTCCGGCAGCAGGGCGATCCCCGTGCCGAGAGCCATGATGCCAAAGCCCAACCAGATCCAGTTGACCAGCGGATTCACTGTTACCGCATAGGTGGCCGACTGCGAGGCCGCATCGTATCCGGCAAGCACGACATACAGGTCTTCACCGAGGCCGCGGCGAATCGCAACTTCGGTCGTGGGCTCCGATTCCTTCTTGCTGAAGAACCAACGCGCCGGCCTCATCGTCGTCACCGCCTTGCCGTCGTCGAAGACGGAGACGTGGCCGGTGACCATCTGCTTCTGGGCGTCGCTCGTGATACGCAGCGCATCGTGCCGCACCGTGAAATGCGCCACCGTCACCTGCTGTCCCGGCTTGAGGACGACCTGCTCTTCCTGCTTGAAGCCTTCACCGGCGAAGCCGAGGAAGATCAACACGATGCCGAGGTGAACGATATAGCCGCCGTAACGGCGACGGGAACGTCCGACGAGCCCAATCATCGATGTGACGATGTCGGCGCCGGTCACTCCGCGCCGGACCTGCGCGCCGCGAATGAACTCCTGGGTAATGGTGCCGAACACGAACCCGCAGAGCGCGAAGCAGACACCGGAGCTCCAGACGCGGACGCCGCCAGCGACCAGGGCAACGGCGGTGATGAGGCCGGCCAGCGACGGCCAGAGAAACTGCTGCAACAGATTCGTCCAGGTGGACTTGCGCCACGCCAGCAGCGGGCCGATTCCAGTCAGGACGAGCAGGATGAGGCCGATGGGCAGCATCCACCGGTTGAAGAACGGCGGCCCGACCGTCAGGCGCTCGCCCGTGACCGCCTCGCTCAACGTCGGGAACATGGTCGCGAACAGCACGAAGAAGGCGGAGAAGAGCAGAATCCAGTTGTTGGCGAGGAAAGCCGCCTCGCGCGACATCCACGAATCCAGCTCGTGTCGCGAACGCAGCAGCGGCAGACGGTAAATCACCAGGCCAAAGCTGAAGACGATGATCGCGATCATGAAGATCGTGAAGAGGAACGCCAGCTCTTTATCCTCGCCGAAGGCATGGACCGACTGCACGATGCCCGACCGCGTCATGAACGTACCGAAAATGGTCAGGAAGAACGTCGTGATGACCAGCGTGACATTCCACACGCGCAGCATGCCGCGCCGTTCCTGGACCATGACCGAGTGCAAGAACGCAGTGGCCGTGAACCAGGGCAGGAGCGCAGCGTTCTCGACCGGATCCCACATCCAGTAGCCGCCCCAGCCGAGCTCCTCGTAGGCCCAGAGCATGCCGAGCGTCAGCCCGAACGAGAGCATCAGCCAACCGATCATCGTCCAGCGCCACACCGCGCGGAGCCACGCTTCGTCCAGATGGCCGGTGATCAGCGCGGCAATGCCGAACGCGTACGGAATCGTCATAGCGACGAACCCGACGTACAGTGACGGCGGGTGAATCGCCATATAGAAATTCTGAAGCAGCGGGCTGAGGCCCTGGCCGTCAGCCGGCGTCGGCGTCAGAAATGTCGAGAACGGATTGTTGTGAACCACCATCAGGAAGATGAAGAACATCTCCGTCGCGGCGATGACGGACACAACCCAGGGAATGAGCTCGCGATAGCGTTCACGGTTGATGTGGACAGCGGTCGAGCCGAACACGGCGAGCAGAAACACCCAGAACATGATCGAGCCGTCGAGGCCGCCCCAATACGCGGCGATCTTGTAGCCAAGGGGCAACGCGGCATCCGACACTCGCTGGACGTACTTTATTGTGTAGTTGTTGGTGACGAAGGCATGAATCAGGACCGCAGACGCGAGCGTCATCAACGCCGCTACCAGGTAGAACGCGCCGATGCCACTTTCAACCAGTCGTGAGGACTGGCGCCGCGCCCCGGTCACCGACGCCGCGATGGCGTAGGCGCACGCGACGAACGCCGCAAGGAGGAGAAACGTTCCAAGTGCGGGCATAGCGATGAAACTCTGGCCTCAGCCGCCCGACGTGCCGGGAGCGATGCCTTTTGCCGGTTCGTATTTCGACGGGCACTTCGCCATGACGCCGCCCGGCGCCACGGAGAATCCCTCTGGACCGAGGGTGCCCTTCAGGACGACCTCGGATCCGTGCTTGAAGGTATCGGGCACGATACCCGTGTACTGAGCCTGCACGACCTTGCCTTTGCTTTCGATTCGAAACCGGTATTCGAGGGTGTCGGGCCGGCGTTCGATCGACTTGTCCACGACAAAGCCATGGAGCTGCACGCGCTTGCCCTGCCAGGCCGCCGGCTCGGCCATAACCTCATCCACGTGCTTGTAGTATTCGGTGCCTTCGCTCAGCGTCGTGTACATGAGACCGCCAAGCGCCAGCGTGATGGCCGCGATTGTTGCACCAATCTTTGCGGATTTGGCTCTCATAAGAAGCTTCATCAAGGGCCGAGCTGTTCAGGGTGCGGAGTCGGGCTCAGAATATCACGTGCCCCGGCCTCGTTGAGTATCCGATAAACCGTCGCGACGGGCAGGCCCACGACGTTCGACCACGATCCTTCGATCCAGGTGACGAAGCGCGCGGCGTGGCCCTGGATCGCGTATGCGCCCGCTTTTCCTGCCGGCTCACCCGTGCCGACATACCAGGCGATCTCTTCAGGCGTCAGCGGACAAAATCGAACGCGCGTGCTCGTCAGATCCGACCACTCGCGTCCCCCGGCGAACACCACCACCGCTGTCTGCACAACGTGCTCGGCGCCGGAGAGCAATTGGAGCATCCGTGTCGCGTCGGCGGCACCGGCAGGCTTGCCGAGAATCTGGTCAGCCACCACGACAATCGTATCGGCGGCGAGGATGACGCGATCCGGGTGAATAGGTCGACGCGCTCGCTGCTTTGTCGCGCGCCACGCGAAGGGCGTATGCCGCCGGCGCCTCAGCGATACGAGGGGCTTCATCGACTGCCGGCGGCGACGTCTCGAAGGCGAAGCCGGCCGCTCTGAGCAATTCGGCGCGCCGCGGCGAGGCCGAGGCCAGAATCAGTCGCATCCGGGTCTGATACTATCGCTTAAGCGACCGTTGTCGTTGCCCACGCGACAGATGCATCCGATTCAACAGTTCTCATCGGGCGTGCTGGCCGAAATCATCCGCCGTCAGGCGCCTTCGGCCGAGCGCGCCAGCTTCGCCTGGCAGATCGCGGTCGGACCCGCAATTTCGCGCACGACCACCATCGACCTGGTAGACGGCGTCATTCTGGTCACCGCGCGAGATGCGCACTGGGCCCGGGCCGTGGAGCGCGGCGCGGCGACCATTCTTCCACGCATGCAACATCTGCTGGGCGCTCAGACCATCTCCGCCCTCAAAGTGCTCAAACCCCGCTGATCGATGCGCGACGCGGTCATCGTCTCCGCCGTTCGAACGCCAACCGGCAAATTTCTCGGAGCACTCAAAGACTTCAAGGCCACCGAGCTCGGAGCGATGGTGGTCCGCGAGGCAGTGGCGCGAGCGGGCGTGGATCCGGCGGTCGTCGACGAATGCATCATGGGCAACGTCATTCAAGCTGGCAGCGGTCAGAACCCGGCGCGCCAGGCTGCTCTCAACGGCGGTCTGCCCGACAGCGTCGCCGCGATGACGATCAACAAAGTGTGCGGCTCAGGTCTCAAAGCCGTGATGCTGGCCGCGCAGGGTATCGCCACGGGCGACATCGACGTAGCGGTTGCCGGTGGCATGGAATCGATGAGCAACGCGCCCTACTTGTTACCGCGCATCCGCGAAGGTCTGCGCATGGGTAACGGCGAGATCGTCGACGCGATGATCACCGACGGTCTGTGGTGCGCGTTCGAGAACTGCCACATGGGAATGTCCGGCGAGGTCGTTGCGGAAACTTACCACGTGGCGCGGACGGAGATGGACGAATACGCTGCCGCGAGCCACAAGAAGGCGGCGGCGGCGACACGTCAGGGATGGTTCAAGGACGAGATCCTGCCGATCACCATTCCCCAGCGAAAAGGGTCGCCGATCGTCGTCGACACCGACGAACCCATCCGTCCTGACACGACGACGGACGCGCTCGGCGCATTGAAGCCCGCGTTCAAGAAAGACGGGACCGTGACCGCCGGCAACGCGCCCGGCGTCAACGACGGCGCGGCGGCGCTGGTGGTGATGTCGGCCGACAAGGCGCGCGAACTGCGACTGACCCCAATGGCCCGAATCGTCGGCCAGGCGACGAGCGGTCTCGCACCGCGTCTGGTCATGATGACGCCGGTCGAGGCGGTTCGGAAGGTCGCCGCAAAGATCGGCTGGAAGCTCGGCGACGTCGACCTCTTCGAGATCAACGAAGCCTTCGCCGTGCAACTGGTCGCGGTGATGCGCGAGCTGGGCATCGATCCGTCGCGCGTGAACGCGCACGGAGGCGCCGTGGCGCTCGGCCACCCAATCGGCGCAAGCGGCGCGCGCGTGCTGACGACCCTGCTCTACGCGATGAAGCGGCGTCAGGCCCGCCGCGGCATCGCCGCGCTGTGCCTCGGTGGCGGAAATGGTGTGGCCCTGGCCGTGGAGCTCACCGCGTGAATGTCAGACGGGTCGGCGTAATTGGCGCCGGCACCATGGGCAACGGCATCGCCCAGGTTTTCACGCACGCCGGCTACGAGGTGCGGCTCGTCGACACGGCATCCTCCGCGCTCGACCGCGCGCGTGCCGCCATCGAACGCGGGCTCAGCAAGTTCGTCGAGAAGGGACGGATGTCGACGGTCGATCGTGACGCTGCCCTCGCCCGTGTGACCACCGGCATCAGCGTCGAGTCGCTCGCCGACGTCGACTACATCATCGAAGCCGTCGTCGAGGATGCCAGCGTCAAGCAATCGCTCTTCGCTCGGCTCGATCAGATCGCACGACCCGACGTCGTGCTCGCGTCCAACACGTCCTCGATCTCGATCACGCTGCTCGGCTCGGCGACTCATCGTCCGGACAAGGTTCTCGGCATGCATTTCATGAACCCGGTCCCGCTGATGTCGCTCGTCGAGCTGATTCGCGGGCAGAAGACATCTGCCGACGCCATGATGACGGCAACCGAGCTGTGCCTGCACCTTGGCAAGACGGCCGTCGAATCGGCCGACTACCCGGGATTCCTGGCCAACCGCATTCTGATGCCGATGATCAACGAGGCGATCTTCGCGCTGATGGAAGGCGTCGGCAGCGTGGAAGCCATCGACACCGTCATGAAGCTCGGCACGAATCAGCCGATGGGTCCGCTGACCCTCGCCGACTTCATCGGCCTCGACGTGTGCCTGGCAATTCTCGAAGTCCTCCAGTCCGGCCTGGGCGATCCCAAGGTACCGCCCGTGTCCCCTGCTGCGCCGCATGGTGGCTGCGGGGCATCTCGGGCGGAAGAGTGGGCAGGGGTTTTATAGTCTGAAGCTTCCAGCTCCCAGCTGTAGGCCCGGCCTTAAGGCCGGCGTGCGCGGATTGGCAACAAGCCGGTCCCTGCACGCCCGGGCTGAAGCCCGGGCCTACGGCTTCCTTCGGAAGTACCCAGCCAGCACGGTGATCGGACCCAGGATCAGCAGCTCGCGCAGCAGCGCGAAGAGATTGAACGTCCAGAACTCCTGCAGCCAGTACCTTCGGGAGATCGCGCGAAAAATATGGAGGCTGGACTCGTCGTACTCGCGGCTGAAGGGCCACAGCGCCATGATGCCGATAGGTGCCGTGCTGTCGGTTCCGAGCCAGTCGAGCAGCGTGTGAGAGGCGTAGGCCGCAGCCACGGCGATAGCCAGGTAGCGCCTTCGCGTCGCGAGATAGGCGACGATCCCGACGAGACAGGCCACCCCGATGCCATGGGTAGGTCCGCGGTGGAGGGCGAAGAGCAGGTCGAGGTCTGCAGCCATCCCCGCAACGGCAAGGACCACCGAATCACCCACGGCCGAACGGCGCGGCGAGGTGCTGCGCCCGGCAACCAGCCATCCTGCCGCCAGACCGCCGAGCGCATGACCGATCGGTGAAGGCACGTCGCATATTAAGCGCAGAAACCGCGCGGAAACGCTCTCGGACGAGCGTGCAGATTCTGCGAATTTTCAAGGTCGAGAGGCGAAAGTCCAGCGTGGCCGTAAATAACTGATTACGAGGATGCTATGGTGATTCGCTGCACAGTTTTGCCCTTGACTTTCTCCCCGGCACGCTCCTAGAATGCACCCGCTCCAGATTTCCCACGTGGGCCTCGGGGCATCGATGCGGAAATGACCTGTCCTGTCAATGCATCCGGGCACACTGGCCGTGGTAAGGCCATCGCCCACTCTCAACAAAGTTTCACAGTAGGAGCCTCTCGCATGCCGCCAGTAGAAGAACGAAACGACCGCGAACGTCTCAAGGCCATCGAAATGGCCGTCGGCCAGATCGAAAAACAATTCGGCAAAGGTTCGATCATGCGGCTCGGCCAGAAGGATGCCGTCTACGCCGTCCCCGCGATTTCCACGGGGTCGGTGAGCCTCGATTTCGCCTTGGGTATCGGCGGAGTTCCGCGCGGCCGCGTCGTCGAGGTCTTCGGTCCGGAATCGTCGGGCAAAACAACCCTGACGCTGCAGATCATCGCCGAGGCGCAAAAGCTCGGAGGCATGGCGGCATTCGTGGACGCCGAACACGCGCTCGATGCGCAGTATGCGAAGAAGCTCGGCGTCGATCTCGACAATCTGCTCGTCTCGCAGCCCGACAACGGTGAACAGGCGCTCGAGATCGTCGAGGTGCTCGTCCGGTCCGGCGGCGTCGACGTGGTTGTCGTCGACTCAGTGGCCGCGCTCGTGCCGCGGGCCGAAATCGAAGGTGAAATGGGCGAAGCGCAGATGGGCCTTCAGGCCCGCCTCATGTCGCAGGCGCTTCGAAAGCTCACCGGCGTGGTCTCGAAATCCAAGACGTGCCTGATTTTCATCAACCAGCTGCGCGAAAAGATCGGTGTCATGTTCGGCAACCCCGAAACCACGACCGGCGGACGCGCGCTGAAGTTCTACTCATCGGTCCGAATCGATATCCGCCGGATTGGCGCTATCAAGGATGGCGACGTTGTGGTCGGCGGCCGCACTCGGGTCAAGGTCGTCAAGAACAAGGTCGCTCCCCCGTTCCGCGAAGCGGAATTCGATGTGATGTACGGCGAAGGCATCTCGCGCGAAGGCGATCTGCTGGATCTTGCGGTCGACCGGAAGATCGTCGAAAAGAGCGGAACGTGGTTCGCCTACGGCGGAGACCGGCTGGGTCAGGGACGCGAAAACGTCAAGCAGTTCCTGAAAGAGAATCCGGCCGTGTTCAAGGCCATCGAAGAGCGGGTACGGAAGGAACTGGGATTGGTGGCGCGCGACGCCGAACCGGCCGCGGTCTGAACGGCCCCCGCAGCTGACGGCCTAGCGCGGCTTTCGACGACGCTGGGCCGTGCGGAACCTGTTGGGGCGATCGTCGGCGTACGATTTGGAGCGATTGGGGGCGTAACGGATCAGCTGCTCGAGCTCCGCTCGAAGACGACGGCTATCCTCCGTCAATTCCCGCAGCCGGGCTTTGATTTGTTCTTCCTTGGGTACATCGCTCACAGAATGTGGACGGCTGCGATACACATTTCCCCAGCCGTAGTCCTTCAGGGCGTGGAAAAGCATCATTGATGCCACCCCTAAATAGTCGAGCCGCCGGCGTTCATGCGGCGGCTCGTGCCGCTTCCGTTGGCCGCAGTCAAAGGGACCCGCAACTTGTCGACGGTTCGGGCGGACTGCTATTATCGGGGTTCGCCCGACAGCCGCTGGCGTGTGCCGAGGTAGCTCAGTTGGTAGAGCACAGCACTGAAAATGCTGGTGTCACTGGTTCGATTCCAGTCCTCGGCACCAACCTTCGCTCACGCTTGCCAATCGAGCGCGTGAGCTTCGGTTGGCAGGCTTGGCTCACGCTCGTGCTAACGACCGCGTGAGCTTCGCACGTAGCACGTAGCACCTGGCACGTCGCACGTAAGCACGTGCACGTGCTCATTTGATTTTGACTTTGAGCCTGGCCTCTCCCAGAGCTATCTCATCGCCAGACTCCAAACGTATTCCACGCGCGCCTTCCGGAACGCGGATCGTCCGCCCGTTGCGAAGCACTGCCGTCCCGCGCGCGCTGCCATCGTCGCGCAGGCGGTACTCGCGTGAAGTCGGAATGAAAGCGATATGGGCGTGGCGCCGCGAGACGGTACGGTTGGCGTCGGCATCCCCCTCCACGAACGCGATGTGATTACGACGGATCAGCCGCTGCTGCTGATCGAGCACTTCCGCGCGACGCCCGATGTCGATGCGACCGCCGGTGAAGGTGTACGTCCGCCGCTCA
This sequence comes from uncultured Acidobacteriota bacterium, assembly GCA_963804245.1. Classification (GTDB taxonomy): domain Bacteria; phylum Acidobacteriota; class Vicinamibacteria; order Vicinamibacterales; family 2-12-FULL-66-21; genus CAWDPQ01. The sequence continues at coordinate 197,796 of CAWDPQ010000003.1, read as the reverse complement.
GCCATACCCGATAGCACATTGAGATCGAGGCGTGTCGGCTCGACCGTCGGCGAGACGGACTCCGTTTCGTCCGCGGGCGCCGATGTCTCGACGCGATCGAACGCGACGTGGTATTCGAGCGTGCGCCAGCCGGGCTTCGGCTTCGACACGTACACGACCTGAACGTCCAACTGGGACGCCGCGCAGCCTGCCGCCGACAGGCGCTGCGAGAGACGCTGCTGCAGGCTGGGCGGACCTTCGATCACCGCCGCCAGGCGAGCGCGGTCTGGACGTGACGCCGCCACCACGTGGACGATGAGCTGATTGAACGGGAACACGCGGCGCCCGCGGCCCGCCGGCTGCACCTGCTGCTCGGCGCAGTCGACGATGGCCTGGACGACTTCGATCGGTTGACGCGGCGAGCGGCCAACAAATCCTTCGACAGCCACATCGAGCGTGCGCGAGATCTGCGATTCGAGCTTGCGAGCCTTACCGAGAAAGTCCATCGGACACTGCCTTTCACGTAGGCCAATTCAAACCAGTTGCGTGGCTTCCGGCTTCAGCCGGAAGACTTCCGCCTGAAGGCGGAAGCCACTAAGTATTCGAGCCCCGAGGCTTTTCTCAGTGCTCGCGGGGCCCTCCGCCTCCGCGCGCGGACAATCCTGGCGCCGCCTGTTCCGCGACCAGCGGAGGCGGGCACCCCCGCTCGCTCTTGCTCGGCGGCTTCGCGCCTCGCTCGGGCCGCAGGCGCTCCCCGAGCCCCGAGCATTACTTCACCAACCCCAGGCCCGCGGCTGCGCTGATGATTTCGCCTGCCGCTGGTGCGGCGGCTGTCCCACCGTAGCCCGCGTTCTCTATCAGCACGGCGACCGCCACGCGCCGCGTGGCCGGACCATACGGAGCGAAGCCGATGAACCAGGCGTGTGACGGCGCGCCGGAGATCTCGGCGGTTCCGGTTTTGCCGGCGATGGCGATGGGATGTCCACTGAGCGCCCGGCCGGTTCCCGTCAGCACCACGTCGCGCATGTAGCGCGCGATCAGCCGTGCACTTTCGCGCGTGACGAAGGGATGGACCTCTCCCGTCCCGCTCGACATCTCCCACCGTACGTCTGGCACCAGACCGTCGGCGGCGATCGCCGCGGCGACGCGGGCCATGCGCAGCGGCGTCGCCACGACTTCTCCTTGTCCGTATCCCACTTGCGGAAGGGCGTCGCGGACTTGTGCAGGTGTGTTGCCGCGGGCGAGCGACAGGCCGACGGACTGCGCCGCGCTAATCAACGCCTCAGGACCCAGGCGAACCGCGAGCTGCGCGAAGTAGGCGTTGCACGAAACGGCCAGCGCGTCGTGCATGCCGATCGTCCCGTGCGGCGCGCGGTCCAACACGTCGTCGCGCACTGGACGGCCCCACCCAGCAACCCGGGCGCCGTTGCGGCCGTCGCCGAGTCGTGAGCAGGTAAAGGTCTGGCCCCGCAGGCCCGGATCCCGGCGCAGCGCCGCGGCCGCGGTGACAATCTTGAACGTCGAACCTGGCGGGTACAGCCCGAAGCGTGCTCGATCGAGAAGATCGTCCGACGAGGCACCGGGATCGCGCCCGGCTGTCGTGTCCTCGGGCCAGGGGTAGTTCACGCTCGCCAGCAGGTCGCCGGTCGCCGGATCGAGGACCACGGCCGCCGCGTGTCCGGAAGCCGAACGGCGTACATGCTCGGCGATGATCGCCGCGGTCTTCAGCTGCAGCGCCGCGTCGAGCGTGGTACGGACATCCCGCGACTTGTTCAATATGGCTTTCACCGACCGATGCGTGGGCTGATATCGATGCCGCAACAGCGGAATGAGATCGCGGTAGTCGCGACGGAGAGCCCAGGCCGGCCCCCCTTCGCGATCAATCGTCCGAATCATCGTTTGGTGATCGTCGAATCCGCGCAGCCTGGCTTCGGCGTCCCGCTCGACGAATGCGGTATTCGACGCGCCCCAATTCAGGCGTGAGCGCGCATCGCCGATCAGATGGAACATGCGGCCGCCGATCGGATAGCAGCGCGCCGCGGCATCGGGGCAACTGACGTCGAGCGAGATGCCAAGACGCTGGTAGTCGGCGCGGGCGGTGCGCGCCTCGGCCACCGTCTCCACGGCCAGCGGTACCCCTCGGCGATCGAGAACACGCCCGCGGGGAATCTGTCGAGCCACATCGAGCATCCGCGGGTTGTACTGATACCGGCGCGACCCGTCAGCCTGCATGCCGAGATGTGGGCGCGCCACGATCTCATCAGCCCGGACGATCTGCACACGAACGAGCGCAATGAGCAGAACGACGGACACCGTCGCCATGAACCCACCGGCCCAGCCGAGGGGACGGCGCAGCGAGGCGAAGTCGCCTCGCGGCTGCGTGTCGGAGCGGATTGAGGAAAGCGCGCCGACCGCCGCGAAGTTCGCGAGCATCGCCGATCCGCCGTAGCTCAGGAACGGCGTCACCACGCCCGTGAGCGGCACGAGTCCGAGCAGGCCCGCCATCATCAGGCTCACCGGCACTCCGAGCAGCAGCGTCAAGCCAGCGGCCAGGAACAGACCGTAATCGGTGGATGCACGCTGTGCGATCGTCAGCCCACGCCAGACCATGGCCGCATAGGCCAGCGCGATGGCAACGATGCCGACGAAGCCGAGTTCCTCGCCAACCGCGGCGAGTACCAGATCGGTGTGGCCGGCCGGCAGGTATCTCGTGTCCCCGAGGCCGAGGCCGGTGCCCCAGATGGATCCCGTCGCGAAGGACCACAGGGCTTGCGCTATCTGATCTCCGCCGCGCGCCGCGTTGTCCCATGGTGCCTGCCACATGCGGACGCGATCGGCGAGCGTGGCGGAAATGCCGAGCACGTGTCCGGCATAGAAACCGGCGACGAGCAGCGCCAGCCCGACGGCGGCCATCACCAGCGCGCCGCGCGCGAGGGCATACATCGCGAGGAACACCAGCGAAATGACCAGCGCCGGCCCGAGGTCACGCTGCAGGAAGAACAGCGCGAGCGCCAGCACCACTCCCGCCAGCACCGGCAGCACGTACTCGAGGCGCGGGACGTTCACCCAACGCGGCATCGTGCGGCCGCGGACCGTCTCGCTCCGCACTTCTCTGAGAAGCTCCCAGCGCCTCGTGAAGTAGCCGGCGAGAAACAGGACGATCAGTACCCTGATCGCTTCAATCGGCTGCATCGGTCCGAGATTGACCTTGGCGTTGCTCCCGGACGGCCCGCTGCCGAAGAGGATGAGCACCAGAGAGAGCACGAGTGCGCCCGCCAACGGGATGAAGCTGAAATCCCGGAACGCGGCCGTGCGGAAGTTCACGGTCGACACGAGCACCATGACGCCCGCTCCGATGATTGCCGTCTGCGCGTAACGCACGAAAAGCATCACGTCGCGCAGCGGATCGGCGCGCCCGACCATGACGGCAAATCCCGCTGCGGTCAAGAAGTGAACAGCCGCGAGCAGCGCGTGATCGCCGCGAATCCCGCGCAGGCGCCACACCAGTGACACCGCGTGCATGGCGGCCAGATAAAGAAGGCCCCATACGAAGAGGGAGCGGCGCACGACGGACGTGCTGCGGACCACGAGTGACGGTTTGACGGCGGAGAGTTCTGCCGATGTCACGAGCGGAACCATGCGCGCCGCCTGGGGCGACGCCGGTTCGCGCTGACGCGCGTCGCGCAGTCTGTCGCGGTAGACAATCAGTCCCGGGTCTTTTTCGATCGCGGCCGCAGGGACCTCCGCTCGCGTGATGGCCCCGACGTTGGGCAGCACGCGGCGGCCGCCATCGGCCTGTGCCAGAAATCCGAACAGCTCGCGTGCCGCGAGGCGGCGGTCGGCAGGATTGTCGAACGCCGCGGCCAGCGCAGGTTCGAGGGCTGCGGCATCGGCCACGGTATTCAGATTCACGACCGGCGACGCGCCCGGTGCCGCCTGCGCCAGCGTCGTCCGGCCGAGATAGGCAGCCGAGAGGAGCCCGATCGTCACGACAGAAATGGCCAGGAGGACGAGGTCGCCGACGCCGGGCGTTTGCAACGCTCGATGGACCACCTGCTGATCGCGTTCGGCGGCGCGCGTGTAGGTTATGGCCATGGGATGGCCCGCACGAGACGGTCCGCAAGATCTCGAGCCGTGATGATCTTCTCGAGATTTCCAAGACCGCGAGCCGCCATGTCGGCGAGACGCTCCTCGACACGTTCCAGCGCCTGCTGCGTGCGCCTGAGGTTCTGGGCGACGCCATCCGAGCCGGGCACGCGGCCGTACAACGTCAGCGCTTCACGCAGCGATTCCGCCGCCCGCTGCAGGTACTCCGACTCCTGCGGCAGCCCCTGCAGCGTGCGGGCCGTGCGGATGAGCGTTTCGCCGCGCGTCCGATACCCATCCGCCAACTGCATCGTCTCGCGTGCCCCGGCACTGAACCCGAGGCTGTTGCGCCTGCTTTAGTGCGTCGGCACCGCGATCGATGTCTTCGAGACCGTAGATGAAGGTGCGCATCAGACCGAGGAACGGGTCCGGCCAGTCCGGCCGTAGTTCCGCCGCTTCACGAAACGCGGTGACGGCATCGGTCAGCTCCTGTCGCGCTCCGGGCAGTTGCCGTCGGCTCTTTCGCGCCTCGCCATTGATGCGATGAAGATGGCCGTCGCAGTAGCGCAGCGCCGCTTTGATGCGACGGTTTCCCGGCTCCGCGGTCAGCGCGTGACGAAGCGCATTGCGCGCAGATTCCCACTGCGCCTCGCGCACGGTCGGCTCGGGACTGCGGTAGTTGTGGATGACACGATCCGCGAGCTCCTGGGTGCGGCTCTTCAGCGCCTCTTGCAGCCCCGCGATGCCGAAGCCCAGGTAGCTGCGTCGCGCCAGCTGGTCGTACTCGTTCCACAGATCGTCGATGTCAGCGAGCTCGCGCGTGACCGCCTTTGCCGCCGCGCGCGATGCCGCACTGCCAATCATCACTTCGTTGACGACCATGAAGAAGGCGATGACCATGAGCACCTTGCGAAGGCGACGCCTGCGGACGGTCGGCACGACTGCCGGCGTTGCGGGAACGGGCTTGGTCGCGGGTGTCGCAATCGGCTCCGGAGGCGCCGCATTGGCCGCCGTCGTTGGTGCGGTTTTCTCCTCGGTGCTCTCGACGGCCTCGATCGGCTGCAGGCCGATTGCCGGCACCGGGACTGGCTCTGGCTCGATCCGAGTCCGCCGAGTGGCTTCGTCTCGAGGATCTTGAGCGGGGCTCGTCCGCTGCGTGGGAGGTTCGTCGACTCGTGCCGGCCAGCCCTCCTGCTGCGCAACCGTCTCTTCACCTGACTGGTAGCGGGCCAGGTCCTCCCGGATACCCGCCGCACTGGAATAACGCAGATCTGGCGTCGGGGCGAGCAGCTTCGCGACGATCGCCTGCAGCGCCGGTGTACAGACTCCGTCGAGGGAAGGCGGCGGACGCCGCGAGACGATCAGCCGTTCGAGCCGTCGAGTGTCTGGCGCGGCAAACGGCGGGATGCCGCAGACCATCTGGTACAGGATCACGCCAAGCGCCCAGAAGTCCGACTGCGCGTCCATTTCCCCGGACTCGAGCCGTTCCGGAGACATGTAACCGAGCGTCCCGAAGTCAGTGCGCGTGACCTTTCGGCTGAGCGACAGCGCCTTCGCCATCCCGAAGTCCAGCACTCGGATATGTCCTGTGGACGTGACGCGGACGTTGCGCGGCTTCAGATCGCCGTGCAGCAGAGAACGAAGCGGACGTCCGTCGACCGTCGTCTCGAATGCATGCGCCGCCTCGAGGAAGCTGCAGAGCTGTAGAGCGATCGAGACAGCCCGCTCGGGTTGTATCCGGCCGCGCCCGATCACGTCCGACAGGTTTTCCCCGTCGAGATACTCCATCGCGACGAAGAAGTAATCCGGAAGCTCGCCGTGCTCGTAGCTCCGCGGTACGAGATTGCAGACGTTCGAGAATTCGTGCTGCAGCCTCGCGCCCCAGCGCTCGGCGTCGAGGATCTCGCGCGCCTCGCGGTCGCGGCCGAGCGGCACGAGCCGCAGCGCGACCCGATGCTGCGATCGCGTGTCCAGCGCCAGGAACACCTGGGCCATGCCGCCGCTGCCGATCGGCTGCACGATCTCATACGGGCCGAGACGGTTGAAGACGGTCGTCAACGTCCCCGCCTGCCCTGAGGCTGCGCGTGGCGCACGGCAGGTTCCTCCGCCGACAAGAACCAGTTCGTGGCGCGCACCACGGCGCGTTCGGTCGGCGTCAGGCCGGTCAGCGACTCGGCCTGCACGCCATGAAAGATATTTCCGGTGAGCACGGGATGCGCACCCGCGTCGATCACGATGGCGCCGGCCGCACGCTCGGACATGCCATTGCGGACGAACTCGCTGTGCGCCACACGCGGGGCTGCGGACGCCCGGAGCGTGAGACCGGCACCAGGGTTGTCGTGCACGGCGGCGGCGATGATGGATGCGCCGGTCCCTGGACCGATCTCGATTGCCGTCAGATGAGCCCCTGAAATCTCGATATCGGAGATGAGCACGTCGGCATTCCGGACGAGCAGCCCAACCCCCAGCGGCGTGGCCGCATCGCCGACGATCTTGATGCCCATCAGCTCCGCGCCGGCAATGTCGGCTGCGACCACAGCTGCGTCCGTTTCGGACGCGCCGCCTGGTAGTCGGATCGATACGGATCGCGGTACGCGACTGCGGACGCGCACACCGCTCTTCAACCGAATCCGTTCGCGGTACTCCCCAGGCTCGACAATCACCTCACCTCCAACCCGGGCACGGTCGATGGCCTCGCCGATCGACCCGGATGGCGAAACGACGCTGGTACTTGACACGAGATCGAGCGCCGGGAGCTTCCACGGAAACCGCAGGCCAAGACGCCAGGCGGCCGCGCCGGCAACCAGCAACAGCAAAGCGGTCAAAAGAGCGACGATCCAGCGTTTCGATCGGTGCGGTATGGGCTCAGTGAAAACCGGCGGGGTTTCTGCAGACGACGTGCGCGAGGGAGGAGTCGGGACGGCAGGACGAGCCACTGAGACCGTGCCAGCGAACTGCTGCCCCTCGACGTAAACCACCGTGACGTTGTCCTTGCCTCCCCCGTCGTTTGCCGCATCGATGAGGGCGCGCACCACTTCGTACGGATGCCCCGCGTACTCCTCGACCACACGGCCGATGGCCGTGGACGAAACCGTATCGGTGAGCCCATCGCTGCAAAGCAGCAGCGCGGCATCGGGCTCGAACGGCACCTTCAGGATGTCGATGAACTCGGGGTCGGTCGTCTCGTGCGGCTCGGCGCCCACGTCCCGGTAGACTTCGTTGCGCCTCGGGTGCCGCATCGCCTGCGCCTCGGAGAGCTGGTTCGCGTCCTCGCGCTCTCCGACCGGAGAATGATCGCGTGTGACCTTGACGATCTCGCCGCGGCGCAGTTTGTACAGGCGGGTGTCGCCCACGTGTCCGACGGTCACGCCGCCGTTGTCCACAACGGCGACCGTGAGCACGCAGCCCATGCCCTTCCACTCCGGCCGCAGCGACGCCCGCCGATGGATCTCGTTGTTGGCGATGGTTATGGCTTCGCGGATCCGGTCGTCGACCGGTCCTGTCTCGCGCTCCAGCCGCGCGCGCAGCATCGTGACCGCTGTGTCGGCCGCCTGTTCGCCGGCGGCGTGACCGCCTACTCCGTCGACGACGAGGAAGATGCCGCGATTGGGATCGTAGTGGAAGCGATCTTCGTTCTCCGCCCGCTGGAGGCCCGGATGCGTGTCACCGGCGGCGCGGAGCGCGTTCTCGACCCGCATCGTGAGCCCGTCAGTCGGCGCGCACGGCGGCCCACACGACGAGCGCCGCGGCAACGAGGAATCCAACCAGGAGAACGAAGCGGCCCGCGAGCAGGATCGAGATCACCGGCCAACGGCCTCGAAATCGAGGAACACGGTTTCCGCGAGGCCGAGGCGGGCCCGCGACGGCAGCACCGTTTCGACGCCGTTTTCACGCTTGCTGCCTTCGGCTTCCTCGTATCCCTTCGGCACTCGCTTTCCGTTTACCGTCGTTCCCAGAGAGCTCAGGTCGACGACGAAGAAACGTCCGGTGTCGGCATCGCGGCGGAGCCGCAGGTGCTCGCGCGACACATCGGCGGACGCTTCGACGCGAACGTCGACACGGTAAGCGAGGCCGCCCCGCCCGACCGTGACCGAATCGCGCGAGATTTCGTACGTGTGCACGCCTGAATTGTCCTCGTAGCGAAGCCGCGCGAAAATCGGCGACGCCGCAACCGCCGGGCGCTCGACCGTTTCGACCCGCGTTGGCGCAACCGGAGGCGGCTCTGTTGCCGGCACCTGTGGCTCGGCCTCACGCCGGGCCAGGTGGCGCGTCGTCACGCGGCGGGTGCGGTCTCCGGCCCCGAGATCCGATGCTTGCGGCAGCAGCAGCTCGGAGTCGACCAGGATGTCTCCCTCCCGCAATTCGCCATCCGGGTCTCCCAGGAATTCGACGTGCCATTCGCTCCCGGCGTTCTGGACTTCGGGCGACGAGCCTAGAAACCGGTCGACTTGACGACGCCAGCCGGTGCGCCGGTTCAGCTTGGCGAGCTCTTCGGTGAGCGCGCGGATGGTCTCCTTTTCGAGCAGGGGGATGATGCCGGCTATTCGGGCGTGCTCGGCCGGGTGGAGATACACGACGAACCGGCTGGGTGCGAGGACCGAGTATTTCAGCGGTTCCAGGTTGTTCCGCAGGTTCTCGAGTACAGCCTCGATGATGTCGCGTGCGGCGCGACGCGGGGCGGTGGCCACGCGAACGTCGGTGTCAGGGTTCATCAGGCGTGCAGGCTACCGTCTTGACCAGTAATACGCGCGCCGTTGATTCCAGTTCACGGCAACTATCAGCTCGTCCCCTGGCATGGCGTAGGCCCTGAGACCGGTGGCCGTCAGCTGGACGGGATCCAGCGAGCCTCGCAGCAGGACCGGCCACCACTCGATTCGAGGGGGCGCGTCCGTTCCAACACCCTCGAAGCTGATCTCCGAGCCCATCCGGGCTTTGAACGTTTCATCATCCTCAGGCCGAAAGCTGAAGAGTCCCCAGCGGCGGCGCATCCGCGTCTCGTCGTGGGCCTCTCGAATGTCGTGGGCGCCAGCCGGCAGGAGCGCCGGAATCCAGCCACGTTCGATCGCACCGGCGCTCCGCGCCTCCGCCAGCGTCGCGTAGGTGTTGGTGACCACCTGCAGGTCGCGGCACCCAGCAGCCATCACCAAGCAGAACGCCACGATTCCCGCCGCAACCAGTGGTCGCACTGGGGGATCTTACTCGGGGCCCGGCGCTTGGCGATCGTTGCTCGATTCCTGCACGCCCGGCCCAAAGGCCGGGCCTACGTTTGCCCTCCCACCGACGGGCGAGCAAACGCGCGCAGCCAAGAAAGAGCAGCGTCAACGTGATCAGGACGAGCACCTGCGGCCAGAGCTGCCACAGGGGGGCGTTGCGCCAGAACACCTTCAAATAGCCGTCGAGCGCCCAGGCATTGAACGTCAGCAGGCCGACCTGCTGCATCGTGTCGCTCATCAGGAATCGCGGAAACATGCTCCCGCCCAGCGCGGACATCGTCAGAATCAAGATCGTCGAAAACCCGGAAAGCTGCGCGCGCGTCCGGGCCAGCGTGGCCAGCACGAGCCCGAGCGCGGCCGCCGCGGACGCGGTGATGACCGTCATCACGACGAAGCCCGGCACATGGTCGAACAGCGGCAGTCCGAACACGACACGCCCCCACAGGAACATCACCGTGAGCTGGGCCATTCCGACGATGGAGAGGAACATCCACTTGCCTGCCAGCAGGCCACTCATGATCCCGATCCGATCTCGACTCTGCGGGTCGACGCCGACGGTCGGTTCGTCGAGAAGCACGATCTTCGGCCGGTGCAGCACGCCGCACGCAATATTCAGGCGGCGGCGCATGCCGCCAGAAAACTGCCGGATGGGTTCGGCCGCCCGATCTGCGAGCCCCGTACTCTTCAGCGCCCAATCAATCTGCTGATTGAGCTCGCGGCGCGCGATCCCTTGCAGGCGCCCGAATATCTCGAGATTCTCCCGCGCTGTCATCAACGGGTAGAGAGCAATCTCCTGGGGAACGATCCCGAGCTCCGGTGGGGTTCGCCGGCCGTCGACGGCGCGATCGAACACTTTGATCTCACCTGCGTCGAGGCGCACGCGACCGGTAATCGCGCGAATGAGCGTGGTCTTCCCCGCGCCGTTCGGACCGAGCAGTCCAAGCAGCTCGCCTTTCCGGAGCTCGAGAGAGGCCCCGTCGAGCGCTTTGACGGCGCCGAACGACTTCCGAGCGTTGACCACCGAAAGAATGCTCACGGCGCCTTCCCCTTCTCTTTCAAGCGTTTGCGCAACGACTTTGCTCCAATCCGGCCGCGCCGCTTCGCCTCGATGGCCGCCCGCTCATCCTGCTGCTGCGCTTGGTACACCTGCTCGTCGGCCAGCTTGTGAAAGCTCGCTAGACGATCTGCAGGCAGCGCACCGGTGGCGACCGCGTCGACCACGGCGCAGCCAGGCTCCGAACGATGCTGGCAATCTCTGAAGCGGCAGCCCGGTGCGAGCTCCTCGATGTCGGCGAACGTGTCCGCCAGGGCCTCGCCCGTCTCCCAGAGCTGCAGCTCCCGCATCCCGGGCGTATCGATCAGGACACCGGTTCCCGGCAACCTGACAAGCTGACGGTTCGCGCTGGTATGTCGTCCGCGGCTATCGGACTCGCGCACGTCCTGCGTGCGCAGGAGATCGTGACCGACGAGCCGATTCACGATGGTCGACTTGCCGACGCCTGACGACCCGAGCAGCGCACCGGTCTTGCCGTAGCCGAGATACTGCTTGAGGACATCGAGCGTCGCCGGCGCGTTGCAGGACACGGCGTGCACCGGTGCGTCGTTTGCGAGCGCTCGAACTTCCTCCACGCGCGCACCAGGATCGTCGCTGAGATCGGCTTTGTTGAGGACGATTACCGGTGATGCGCCGCTTTCACGCGCCACGACGAGGTAGCGTTCGATTCGACGCGGGTTGAAATCCCGGTCGAGGCCGGCGACGAGAAACACCGTATCGATATTGGCCGCGACGATCTGCTCCTCGGTGACATCGCCTGCTGCCCGGCGCGAGAACCGGCTCGTGCGAGGCAGTATGGCGTGAATACGCGCGTCTCCATCGTGCGGATCCGGTTCGATCGCGACCCAGTCGCCGACCGCCGGATAATCCGCCCGCTCCGCCGCGCGGTGCCGCAGTCGTCCCGCGACGCGCGCCAGGATCTCGCCGTCGGCGGCAAACACACGGTAGATATGCGTGTGCTCGAGAATCACACGCGCCGGGAGAAGGCCGGCGGCCGCATGCGGCGCGAACAACTCCTCCAGCCGCGCGCTCCAGCCGAGTGCGGTGAGGTCCAACGCCATTACGAGCGGCTGCTCACATTGAAAGAGAGAAACAGAACAGTCGGCCGATCGCCGTCACGTCGAGCAGGCGTCAAGCTTCTGGAGGTGGCGAAGTACCTCGGCGACGCTCCATGCCTGTGCCACGCATCCGCGCGGAGTATACGGCTCCTCGGCGTCGAAGATCTCGCTGATCGAGCCGACGCAGGCCTGATTCAAGTGCGACTGGAATCCTTCGAGTACCTGGCGGGCGCCGGATTGATCGCCAGGGTGCACTTTCAACCATGCGTCGACGTACGGGCCGATCAGCCAGGCCCAGACGGTGCCCTGATGGTACGCGGCATCACGTGCGCGGAGGTCCCCAAAATACTTGGACTTGTAGTCGGGGTGCCCGCGAGCCAGGGATCGAAGACCTACCGGCGTCAGCAGTCGCTCACGCACGACATTCAGCACCGGCAGCCATCTGGCCTGGTCGAGGATCGCATGCTCGAGCGAGAAGGCGAGGATTTGATTGGGCCGGCATGCTGAATCGTTTCCCGATGGACCGTCGACCACATCGAACAGATAGCCACCCTCGGCGAACCAGAACCTTTCGTTGAACGACTTCTTCGCGCGTTGGGCGTGTGCGAGCAGACCGAGCTGGTCGTCCATACCGAAGCGGCGGAACCATTCGTGCAGCAGACACAACGCGTTGAACCAGAGCGCGTTGATTTCCACGGCCTTGCCGCGACGGGGTGTCACGACCCAATCATCGACCTTCGCATCCATCCAGGTGAGCTGATATCCCTCGGCTCCTTGCGTCAGGAGACCGTCAGCTGCATCGACGCCGATGCCGAACCGCGTCCCGGCCAGATGATGCCGTGCAATATCGGCGAGGTGTGGCACGAGCTGGCGGACCGTGTCCGCATCGTCTGTCACCGTCAGGTAGCGGTGCACGGCGTGGAAGAACCACAACGACGCATCGGCCGTGTGATAGAGGCCTTCCCGGGAACCATCGGGAAACATGTTCGGGATCAGCCCGTTGCGCACGTAGTGGGCGAAGGTGCGAAGAATGTAGGCCGCTTCGCGATATCGGCCGGTCGCGAGCGTGAGCCCGTCGAGGCTGATCATCGTGTCGCGCCCCCAGTCGGTGAACCAGTGGTAGCCCGCGATGACCGTGCGGACTTCTTCTCCCGCGGCCCTGGCCCGCGCCGCCTCTTCGGCACGGCCGGCCGGCGTGATGATGAACTGATCCGCGGCGAGCACGAGCTCGGCCGCCGGCGAGCGGCTATCGTCACACCGTGCAATCGTCAGCAGCCGGCGCCGCCGATCGCGCTCCGCCTGCTCCGCGTCTTCCGGTGTTAGCGCCTGAATGACTTCCCACGGCTCGGCGGAAGCGATGAGCGTGACCGGCTGGTCGTTCCGGAGATCGGCTCGGAAGTATCCCGGACTCCACATGGAGCCGAGCCAATCGTATCCACGGAACCGCTCCATGTCGTACGGCACGGCGGGCACGCCCTTCTCATCCAGCGTCAGCGACGCGCGCTCACCATTAATCAGAAATCTCAGACATGGCAGCCCGATTCCGCCCGAGACCTCGTATCGCGTGTCCACCGAGGTCAGCGTGTACTGGCTGACATGCGACGTGTTGACCGGTTCCCCGTAGCCTCGAAACTGTATCGACGGCCGCAGCGTGATACGAATCGGGCCGTCGCCGCGCACGAGCTGGTAAGTCAGATGGACGGTGTTCTGCCCATAAGGCATCACGACGCGCTTCTCGATGGCGATGCCCGGCAGCTCGTATCGCCAGACCGGCAGGCCAAGCTCCAGCCTGAACTCGACGAGGTGATCGAGCCGATCGGCGGCGTTCGGACCGGCCACTTCATCTTCATCGCCCAGCCAGACGACACGCCGATCCTCGAGTCGAACCCGTTCGAGAAGATGGTTCAAGAGCACCATCCGCCCGAGCGGCGCCGGCAGTGCCGCCACGAGCAAGCCGTGATACCGCCGCGTCAGAACCCCGACAACGGTGCCTGACGCATAGCCGCCGAGCCCGTTGGTGACGAGCCATTCGAGTCTGGGCACCGAACCGTCCGGCAGCTCGGGATCGTGGGGATGGGGAATCGATCGCGTCAGGTCATTTGTCAGCGTCGGCATGAGCAGAATCTTCGAACCGTTCTTCCTCGTCCGGTGGCGAGCCCGACTCGGATCGCAGGAGCATCGCGGACTCACCCCGCACGTGAAGTTGCGCATGCGCACGGAGCGGGGGCGTCCCCTGGCCACCATAACGCACCGCAGCGCTGCTCCACTGAAGCACCCACCGGCTGTTTGCTGGCGGCGCCAGCAACGGCTCCGGCAAGGGACACAGATCAAGATCGCAACCGAGATTGACGACGAGGAGACGGTCGCCGTCCTGCCCGCCCAGATATCTGAGAACGAACGCTGCGGATTCAAGCACCGCACCCTCGGGCCGCACGTCGCCGAGGCGGCGGAGCACCGGGTCGTTTCGCCGCAGCAGCAACAGATCCCGATGCAGGGCGTAGACGGCGGAGTGGCGCTCGCGCTCGCTGAAATCCAGCTTGCAGCGCTGAAACGTGGCTTCATCGGTTGGCGAAGGCAGTGCCTCGAGAACTTCGGGATCTCGCACGCTGGGAAACTGTGTGAGAAATTCGACGCGACCCTTCTCGACCGACTCGTTGAGGTCCGGCTTGTGATCAGCGAAGTACAGGAATGGCGCCGAGGACGCGAACTCCTGTCCTTGAAAGAGCATCGGCGTAGCCGGTCCGAGCAGGGTCAGCGCGGTGAGCGCGCGCAGCCGTGCCGGTGACGCCAGCTGGTGCAGGCGACAACCGAACGGCGTATTGGCGACTTGATCGTGATTTTCGAGATATGACACGAAGGCGCGGGGTGGCAGGTCGAGACCGGGCTCGCCGCGACGCTGTTTCTGCCAGTGATACCACTGCCCCTGATAGAGATACCCGAACCTTGCGCACGAAATGAACTCCTGCGCCGTGCCTTTGTAATCCGTGTAATAGGCTTCGCGAACACCGGTGAGCGCCACGACGGCCGAATGGTGAAAGTCGTCGTTCCACAGCGCGTCCACACCATATCCACCTTGCGCCCGTGGCCGGACCAGGCGCGTACGCTGCGGCTCGTTCTCGGCAACGACGTACGTACGGCGACTCGGCGCCGCCGCGCGCACGCGAGAGACGATGGAAGCCAGGACGTGTTCCGGCGACGCGTCGTGGATGTCCTGCGTCGCATCGAGTCGCAGCCCGTCGAAGTGGAACTCGTCGATCCAGTAACCGGCGTTCGCGACGAAAAACTCGCGCGCCGCCTCCGGCCCCTCGAAGTTCAGCGCCCGGCCCCAGTCATTCTGGTACCGATCGGTGAAATAGTCGGGGGAGAATTCAGGCAGGTAGTTCCCGTCGGGACCGAGGTGGTTGTACACGACGTCGAGCACCACACCGATGCCCAGCGCGTGAGCGCGATCGATGAACGCGCGCAGATCGTCAGGCGCTCCATAAAATCTGGTCGGGGCGTACAGACAGACGCCGTCGTAGCCCCATCCAAAGCGGCCCGCGAAGTCGGAGACCGGCATCATCTCGATCACCGTCACGCCCAAGTCGGCCAGGTCTGTCAGCCGTTCCATAGCCGCTCGCCAATTGCCTTCAGGCGTGAACGTACCGACGTGCATCTCATAGATGATCTGACCGGTAGGAGAGACACCCGACCATGCGGCGTCGGTCCAATCGAAAGAGGCGGGGTCCACGATCGCCGATGGTCCAGCGGGACCTTCGGGTTGGAAGCGCGATGCCGGATCCGGACGCAGCCGGCTCCCGTCGAGGCGAAGCCAATAGCGATCGCCGGCGTTCGCCTCGAAGCAACCGGCGAAGTAGCCCTCGCCGTCGGGCCGCAACGGCGTGGCGCGGCTTCCCTTCCGACCGCCCGCTTCCACGATGACGTCGATCGATCGGCAGGCGGGCGCCCAGACGCGGGCATGGGAGCGACCCTCCTGCTGGACTTCCACACCAAAGGCCAGCCGCCGCGTCTGACTCTCGATCGTCATGGTCAGTTGAGGCGCTCGACGCGGCGGCGCTCGCGGCCGGTGAGCCGCGCGATCTCGGCGGCCAGCTGCGCAGGTTCGACCGGCTTCGGTAAGTCGCTGTGCACGGCATCCAGCATCTGCCGGACCCGTTCATCCGTTCGCGAATACGCCGTCAGTGCGGCGGCGGGTATGCGGCCGCCGCGGTCGGCTTCCAGCCATTGGACCTTGCCAATGAGCGCATACGAGTCCCGCTCCGGTGACGCACTGTCGGTGATGAGCGCATCCGGCCGCCATGCCTCCAGCGCCTCGAGTGCATCGGCCACGTTTTCCGTCGTCCGCACGGTTGCACCCCGCTGCTGCAGAACCGTTCGCAGCAGTTCGCGACCCTCGACGTCGCGGTCGACGACCAATACACGCAGGCCGTCGAGCGGAGGAGAGGACGCGCCAATTCTCGGCAAGGCCGGAGAGGCGGTCGCTGGCTACTGGCTCGCCCGGCGGCAACGGAAAAGTCGCGGTAAAGATCGCTCCGGTTTGATCCTCGCGATTCCGCGCGTGAATCTCGCCGCCGTGCAGCTCCACGAGCTCGCGAACGAGAGACAACCCGACGCCGAGTCCTCCGGCCGATCGCGTCGGCGACGCGTCCTCCTGTGTAAACCGATCGAAGATACGCGGCAGAAACTGCGGCGCGATGCCGGGTCCGCTGTCGTAGACGATCAGGATGACGTGTTCGCGCGACGTACGAATGTCGACGACCACCGTCCCCCCTCGCGGCGTGAACTTGATGGCGTTGGCCAGCAGGTGCCAGACAATCTGCCGCAGCCGCGTCGCATCGCCCAACACCGACACTTCTTCGTCCGGAAACTTTGTCTTGACGACCACGCCTTTCGCCTGCGCCGACGAGACCACTGCGGCGGCGGCTTCGCGCGTCGCCTCGAGCACCGACACACATCGCGACTCGAGTCGCAGCTTGCCGGTGAGCGCTTTGGACACGTCGAGCAGATCGGTTGTGAGCTGTGCCTGGAGCCGGACGTTGCGATCGATCGATTCGAGGCCTCGTACCGTCGTGGCCGAATCAAGCTTCCCTGTCCGCAGCAAATTCACCCAGCCCAGGATCGCGTTGAGTGGCGTGCGCAGCTCATGTGAGATCGTGGCCAGGAACTCGTCCTTCATACGGCTGGCGGCTTCGCTCTCATGGCGCGCGTCCTGCGCGAGCCGGGCACGGCCCTCCGCAACTAGACGCGCGGCACGCAATTCTGAGATGACGCCAGTCAGCAGCAGGCCCTGGACGACGAAGAGCGCAAGGTGGGTCTGGGCGGCTCGCGATTCGACGCCGGCAGCCGAGCCATCCCACGCGCCCAGGAGCGCACCGACGACGGTGGCTGCCAGCGCCGGCCCGGTGCCGACAAACCAGGCGCTGGCCATGACGGCCGTTCCCAGCAGGAGAAAGTGACTGCCCTCGTCTATCAGCGAATCAAAGCTTCGACTGACGAGGTAGACCAGACTGACGGCGGTAATAGCGATGGCGTAACGCAGCGGAGGCGGGAGGGGTCGAAAAGGGAACGCATCTGCGGCATCACTCACTCCCGACCATCTCGCAACGGGCGTGCCACGGATTCACGGCTTATTCCTTACGTGACATGCGCTTACCGCTGAGCACGTTCACGATGGCGTCGGATGGAGGGGGCTGGGGCTCGCTGGCGGCCGCGGCGGGGCTCAGCTCGGTCGGATGCTGCGAGGGCGGCGCCGACGCGCCCTGATCGCTGGACCCCGCCAGCACGGCTGCATCCTCCACGCCCAGCGCCTTGTCCGCGGGCCCGAGAACCTCATCGATCAGACCGTATTCCTTGGCCTTCTGAGCATCGAGGTAGAAGTCGGTCCGCTTCGTATCGCGAATGATCTGGCGAAGGGGTCTGCCTGAACGCTCCGACAGAATCTGATAAATCTGGCTCTGCATTTGCTTCAGGCGATCGAGGTGCTGAGCGGCGGCGGTCGTCGACTGCCAGCCTGCCCATTTTGCGGGCTCGTGGATCATCATCCACGAGTGGGGGAAGGCAAAGCGGCGCCCGGGGCTGGCGGCCTGCAGAACCACGGAGCCCATTGAGTACGCCATGCCCTGCACGACGATCGTGATGGGAACGCCGAGGGACACAAGGTGGCGTATCGCGTCATGGATCGCCAGCCCGTCCGTGACGTTGCCGCCGGCGCTGTTGATGTACAGCGTGATGGGGCGGGCGCCATCATTGGCCAGCTCGCGCAACCGTTCGATGACCGACCGCGCGCTGTCTTTCTCGATATCGCCGATGAGGTAGACATCACGCACCCTCTCCGTCTGTTCCTTGCGGACGATTTCCTTGACGGCGTCGACCAGTTCAGTCAGCAGACGATCGTTGAGATGCTCGCTCATATGCTCTGCGCTTCCTTCGCATTCATCGTACCGCACGGGAGTCTGACATGAGGAGCCGCGCGCACTACCAATCGCACCCGATTCATCCCGCGCTCATTCCGTTTCCGTTCGCTTTCTTGACGGGCGCGCTGATCTTCGACGCGATCGGCGTCATTCGCGGCGCCCCAGCCTTTTGGACTACCGGTGGACACCTCGAAGTGGCTGGAATCGCTGCCGGTCTGCTGGCGGCTATTCCCGGCCTGATTGATTACCTCTACACGGTGCCACCGGCAAGCTCCGCAAAAACACGCGCGACGCGGCATGCCCTCGGCAATGTCAGTGCGCTCGTGCTCTTTGCCGCAGCCTGGCTGACGCGGGGTGCCGGCTGGCAGCCGGGCGTTCTCACCCTGGTGCTCGAATTCGTCGGTGCCGGCGTGCTGGCCTATAGCGGATACCTCGGTGGAACGCTCGTCAGCCGCAACTTGATCAGCGTCGACCATCGTTATGCCAGCGCGGGCAAGTGGCAGGAGGCAGAGATCACTGATGGACGCGGCAAGCCCCTCGCTGTCGGACACGTGGACGATTTGAAAACCGGGCAAATGAAACTCCTGCACATCAACGGTCACCGCGTCGTGCTGGCGCGAACGTCCAAGGGGTTCGCCGCGTTCGACGATCGCTGTAGCCACCGCGGCGGCTCGCTCGCCGGTGGCGTGCTGGTCGACGAAACGGTGCATTGCCTCTGGCACGGGTCGCAATTCGACTGCGAGACCGGCACCGTCACGTGCGGTCCCGCGAAGGCCGCGATCCGCGTGTACGAGGTGACCGAGTCGAAATCCGGGCAGCTGACGCTCGCTTCCCCACCGGGATGACATATTTTTCGGCCGTATGGGTGTCGGAAAAGCTCACGACCTTGACGTCGACGAGGCCGGCTTTCTTGCCAGCCGCCATCGATGCGCGCTCCGACACCACCGGATCTCCTTTGCGGCGCACGACCCAGGCGGCCCCCGCCGGCTGCAGCCACGCCGACACCGTCTGGAGACGCTCGAGGTCCTTGGCGGTCTTTGCGCCCACAAAGACGGCGTCGGCACCGGCCGCCATCCGGGCGAGCACCGTCGCACCCACTCGCTCGATCTCCCCCTTCAGCTCGTCGTCTCGAAGGTTCACGAACACCACCCGCATGCCGGCTTTGATACCCAGTTTGTCGACCCGCGACGGTGGGTTGGTGATCCGCTTGGCCCACCGGGAGGCAGCAGCGGCACCGATGTCGAGCTCGGCGCGCCTGCCGCCGAAACGCACCATCAAGGTATCGGCCTCGGCGCGCGCGTCGGAGATCTCTGACAGGGGGATCGCGAGTCGAAACGGACCGCGGAAGACCAGGTCTTTGTGCTCGAGTAAGGCAGTCCCCCGCGCGACTTGCCCCTCGAATCGAATCGTGCAGGCGGCGTCGTAACCCATAACCGTCCTTTTCTGCAGATAGTTCTAAACCAGCCGGTCCCCGGTCTCGTCAAATTGTCCATCACGGTAACGAACCTCGAGCGACAAACCTCAGCAGGAACGGCCTCGAGACGCGATTCGGCACCACGACGCGCTGTCCGGTTATGGGACGACGGGGTTTCGCAGACGGTCAGATACCAGACGTGACGCGAAGCCAACCGTGGAACGCAACCCTAATCTTTGTAAGAGTTAACGCAGTTACCTGGCATGGCACTCGGTTTTGCTTATCTGCACTGGCCGGGTCCGGCTCCCGGAGCTCGGAATCAGCAGCAGAGGCACCTTGAAATGGTCGACATAGCTCGTTCCCCGGACGTCTTGCGCAAGAAGAAAATCCGCCGCGCGCTCTACGCCGCCGCGGCGCTGGTGGTCATTGTCCTCATAACTGTCGGCGTTTCGCGTCTTCGGCCCGCGGCTCCCTCCGTTGAACGCGCGACCGTCTGGGTCGACACCGTGAAGCGCGGTCCGATGATCCGTCAGGTTCGCGGTTCCGGCACGCTGGTACCCGAGGAAATCCGCTGGATTCCTGCCACCACGCAAGGCCGGGTCGAGCGCATCATCCTCCGCCCCGGCGCCCAGGTGACGGCCGGCACGGTGATCCTGGAGCTCAGTAACCCGGAGCTGCAGCAGTCGGTGAAGGAGGCGGAGCTGGCCCACCAATCGGCGCAGGCGGCCTTCCAGAATCGCAAGGCGGAGCTCGAAAGCAACCTTCTCAGTCAGCAGTCCAACGTCGCGGGCATCGAGGCGAAATACAAGAATGCCATGATGACCCTCGAAGCGAACGAACAGCTGGCGAAGGATGAACTCATTTCGGCGATCGCGCTCAAGCAATCACGGGCCGCAGCCGAGGAGCTGAAGAGCCAGCTGGCGATCGAGCAGAGACGGTTGGAGATGACGCAACTCGGCATCAAGTCGCAGATCGCGCCGCAGGAAGCGGACGTGAATCAGCGTCGGGCCGCCTACGACCTTCGCTTGCGTCAGCTCGAAGATCTGAAGGTGAAGTCGAGCATGGACGGCGTGCTGCAGCTCGTGCCGGTTGAAGTCGGCGCGTCGGTGCAGCCCGGCGCGAACCTGGCGCGTGTGGCGAACCCACACAACCTGAAGGCGGAGCTGCGGATCGCGGAAACGCAGACCAAGGACATCACCCTCGGGCTGCCGGCGGAAGTCGATACCCGCAACGGCATCGTCAAGGGACGTGTGTCGCGCATAGACCCCGCGTCGGCCAACGGGACGGTCGGTGTGGACGTCATCCTGGAAGGTCAACTGCCTGCCGGCGCGCGGCCCGACCTCAGCGTCGACGGCACCATTCGCCTCGAGCTGCTCGACAACGTCATTCACGTCGGCCGTCCGGCATTCGGTCAGGAAAACAGCACCGTCGGTCTGTTCAAAGTGGGAGCGGACGGCGAGGCGACGCGAGTCAACGTGAAGCTCGGACGCAGTTCGGTCAACACCATCGAGATCATCGAAGGCTTGCAGCCGGGGGATCAGGTGATCCTCTCTGACATGTCGAGCTACGACGAGTATTCGCGAATCAAGCTATCGAGTTGAAGACAGCTGGAAGCTGAATTTAAAGGAGCAACGATGACGACTGCCGGACAACCGCTCATCCACCTCGACGGCGTGACGAAGGTGTTCTTCACCGACGAGGTCGAGACCCACGCCCTGGCGGGCATTCACCTCGAGATCAAGAGCGGCGAGTACATCGCGATTGCCGGCCCGTCCGGCTGCGGTAAGTCAACGCTCCTGTCGATTCTGGGTCTGCTCGACTCGCCGACGGAAGGCAAGTACACACTAAACGGCAAGTCCGTTGCGGACCTGCCGCTCTCCGAACGGGCGCGGGTGCGCAACCGCGAGATCGGGTTCATCTTTCAGAGCTTCAATCTGATCGGCGACCTGAACGTCTACGAGAACGTCGAGCTGCCGCTGACGTACCGCGGGATGAAGTCGGCCGAGCGCAAGGAGCGGGTGATGGCGGCGCTCGAAAAGGTCGGCATGGCCCATCGCGCGAAGCACCTGCCCAGCCAGCTCTCCGGCGGTCAGCAGCAGCGGGTCGCCGTGGCCCGCGCCGTCGCCGGCTCGCCGTCGATCCTGCTGGCGGACGAGCCCACCGGGAACCTCGACTCGAAGAACGGTGAAGCGGTGATGGAGCTGCTGCGCGAGCTGCACCGCGAGGGGGCGACGATCTGCATGGTCACCCACGATCCTCGCTACGCGCGGCACGCCGACCGATCGATCCATCTGTTCGACGGTCGCGTCGTCGAAGAGGACGGCAGCAAGGGCCGCGGCGAAAAGGAACTCGAGGAGAGCGGCTTCCACATCGAACACTGAAAGAAAGGATGAAGGAGGAAGGAAGAAGGAAGAAGAAAGAGAAAAATCCTTGTTCCTTCCTCCTTCTTTCTTCTTCCTTTCTTGATGCTTCAGGATCTCCGTTACGCGTTCCGGCTGCTCGCCAAGAGCCCGGTCTTCACCGCGGTTGCCGCGATTTCGCTGGCCCTCGGCATCGGCGCCAACTCCGCTATCTTCAGCCTGGTCAACGTTGCGATTCTGAAGCCGATTCCGGTCGAGGAACCGTCGACGCTGGCGTCGGTCTTCATGACCGACGAGCGCAATCCCGGCAACCTGCCGCTCTCGCATCTCAACTACAAAGACCTGCGCGACCAGAACCAGGTGTTCAGCGCGATGGCGGCCTTCACGTTTGCCCAGGTCAACTGGAGCAACGGGAACGAATCCGAGCAGATTCCGACACAGCTCGTGTCCGGCAACTATTTCTCGCTGCTCGGCGCGCAGCCCTTTCTCGGTCGCGGCTTCCTGCCGGATGAGGATCGCAGTCCGACGGCGGTTGCCGTCGTCAGCTACGGCTTCTGGGAGCGGAGCCTGGGCGCCGATCCCGCGATCGTCGGGCGGACGCTGACGCTGAACCGGACGCCGTTCACGGTCGTCGGCATCGCGCCGCGCGGGTTCACGGGGACCCTTCTCGGCGGGGGACCCTCTCTGTGGACGACGATGTCGATGCACGACGTCCTCCAGCCGAACTTCGATTGGTACGAGCAGCGACGCGGCTTGTTTCTGTTCACGTTCGGCCGGCTGAAGCCCGGCATCGGCGTGGAACAAGCGGCTGCGAACATGCGGACCGTGTTCGCACAACTCGAGCAATCCTTCCCCAACGACAACAAGGGACGCAGCGCGGGCGCCCGATCGCTGCTCGACGCGCGTTTGAATCCAGACGGAAACGGCGGCGCCCAGGTCGTGCAGATCTCGATGATTCTGATGGGCGTCGTCGGCATCGTGCTCCTCATCGCCTGCGCGAACATCGCCAACCTGATGCTGGCGCGCGCTAACCGCCGGCGGAAAGAGATTGCCATCCGGCTGGCGCTCGGCGCCGCCCGCGGTCGCCTCGTCCGGCAGTTGCTGACGGAAAGCGCGCTGCTCGCGGTGCTCGGCGGCACGCTGGGATTGCTCCTCGCATATTGGCTGATCGATGCCCTGGCCGCTACGACGCTGCCGTTGCCGCTGCCGGTGGATGACAATCTGGCGCTCGACGGACGAGTCGTGCTTTTCACCACGTTGCTCGCGCTCGCGACCGGTGTTCTCTTCGGCCTGGCCCCGGCCGTGCAGGCATCGAGGCCGGACGTCGTCCCCGTGCTGAAGAACGAGACCCTTCCCAGCGGATCGCCCCGGCGCGGCTGGCTCGCGATCTTCAATCTACGACAGGCCCTGGTGGTTTCGCAGGTCGCGTTGTCGCTGATCTCGCTCGTCGCAGCGACGTTGTTCCTGCGCAGCCTGAGGGACTCGCAGCGGATCGACACCGGATTCGAGCGGCGCGGCGTGCTGATCATGACATTCAATCTGGGGCGCGAGGGCTACACGCCTGAGCGCGGACAGGTTTTCTATCAGCAGATCGCCGAGCGCGTGATCGGACTCCCGGGCGTACGTCACGCCGCCGTTGCGCAGAATCCGCCGCTCGCCGGAGGGTTCCTGCGCAGCGTGTTTCCCGAGGGGACGGATACCACCACTCGCGATCGGATCCTCGTGCAGGTGAACTCCGTCAGTACCGGATACTTCGACGCGGTGGCCATCCCGCTCGTGCGCGGGCGGGACTTCACAGCATCGGACACGACCGGTGCACCGCTCGTGGTCGTCATCAACGAGACCATGGCCGAACGCTTCTGGCCCGGCCAGGACGCGGTCGGCAAGCGTTTCAAGTTCTTCGGTGACACCGATTTCACCACGGTCATCGGCATCGCGAAGAACGCCAAGTACAACGCGGTGGGCGAAGAACCGATTCCGTTCATCTACCAGCCGCTGCGACAGAACTACAACCCGGCTGCGACGCTGCACGTTCGATCGGAAGGAGACGTTGCCGCGCTCGCACCGGCGATCCGTCGCGAAGTCCAACAGCTCGACCCGACATTGTCGGTGTTCAACATCCGGACCTTGGCAGATCAGGTGTCGACGTCACTGGCGCCGCTGCGGACCAACGTCATCCTGCTGACCGTTTTTGGATCGCTGGCGCTGCTGCTGGCGTCGATCGGCCTCTACGGTGTGGCAAGCTACTCGGTCAACCAGCGAACGCGGGAAATCGGCGTCCGCATGGCGCTCGGCGCCAGACCGTCCTCGGTGCTGAGACTGGTCCTCGGCAGCGGGCTGCTGGTGGTGGGCCTCGGACTGGTCCTCGGTCTCGCTGGATCGTTGGCTCTCACGGCGGCGGTGCCTGACCGCTTGCTTCCGAACGTCAGAGTGAGAGACCCGTGGACGTTCGTCGGAACTTCCCTGCTGCTTGCTGCGGTCGCGTTCGTCGCAACGTTCTTCCCAGCCCGGCGGGCCACGAAGATCGATCCGTTGCTGGCGTTGAGGGCGGAATGAACGACGACAGGACACCAATATGCTGATCACCGATCACCTCAAAGACCGCAACGCGTCCGAGCGAAACCTCGGACGTCCGGCCGAACCTCGCGTGCTCATCGCCGACGATCAGGCTGATGTTCTCGAGGCGCTGCGGCTGCTGCTCAAGGCCGAAGGCTTCCACCTCGAAACGGCTTCCTCGCCGGCTGGTGTCCTCGCTGCGCTCGAAGCACGTGAGTTCGACGTTGCGCTCATCGACCTGAACTACGCGCGTGACACCACGTCTGGAGAGGAAGGCCTGAACCTGCTGTCTCGAATCCAGGGGCTCGATCCCACGCTCCCCGTCGTGGTGATGACCGCCTGGGGCAGCGTTGAAGTCGCGGTCGAGGCGATGCGGCGCGGCGCACGGGATTTCATCCAGAAGCCGTGGGACAACGCGAGGCTGCTGGCCATCATCCGCACCCAGATCGAACTGAGCCAGGCGTTGCGGAAGG
Organism: uncultured Acidobacteriota bacterium; assembly: GCA_963804245.1. Taxonomy (GTDB): domain Bacteria; phylum Acidobacteriota; class Vicinamibacteria; order Vicinamibacterales; family 2-12-FULL-66-21; genus CAWDPQ01. The sequence continues at coordinate 173,190 of CAWDPQ010000003.1, read as the reverse complement.
GCCAGCGTCTCGAGGCGGAAAATTCATTGTTGCGCGGCGAGGGCATGCCGAAGCTCATCGCCGAATCGCCCGCGATGCAGAACGTTCTGCAGGTCATTTCCCGCGTGGGGCCGTCGGACGCGAACGTGCTCGTGCTCGGCGAGAACGGCACCGGCAAGGGGGTCGTGGCCCGCGCGCTCCACGCCGTCTCCAGCCGCGCCTCGCGGCCCATGGTGATCGTGAATTCAGGCGGCGTGTCCGAAGGCGTATTCGAGAGCGAGTTGTTCGGGCACGTTCGGGGAGCGTTCACCGATGCGAAAACCGATCGCGTCGGGCGCTTCGAGCTCGCGGATCTCGGAACCCTCTTTCTCGATGAAATCGCCAACGTTCCGCTCAGCCAGCAGGCCAAGCTGCTGCGCATCATCGAAACCGGCGAGTTCGAGCGCCTGGGATCGTCGCGCACGCGTCGTGTCAACGTTCGGATCCTTTCGGCGACCAATGCCAACCTGACCGAGGAAGTCGCGTCGGGAAGGTTCCGTCAGGATCTGCTCTTCAGGCTGAACACGATTGAGATCCGGATCCCTGCGTTGCGCGACCGGCGGGAAGACCTGCCGCTGCTCGCGCAGCATTTCCTGCGGCAGCACGCCCAGCGCTATCGAAAGCGGCTCACCGGATTCGAGAGCAGCGCCATGCAGATGCTGCTCGAGCATCCCTGGCCCGGCAACGTGCGCGAGCTCGATCACGCCATCGAGCGCGCTGTGCTGATGGCGCCGGGCCCGCTCATCAAAGCCGGCGATCTGGGGCTTCGCACGCACCCGCGAGGGTGGCGGCCGCCTCGAGGACATGAGCCTGGAAGACGTGGAGTGTTTCCTGATCAAGAAGGCGATGACCCGCTACGATGGGAACGTCAGCCAGGCGGCAAAAGGCCTCGGGCTGAGCCGAAGCGCACTCTATAGACGACTCCAGCGCTACGGCCTCTAAAATGGCGTCGATTGAGTACCCCATATCCCCGTGAGCCGCGACTGGGGCACGACCGTCGCATTCTCCTCATGGCGCTGGCGTCGGCTCTGCCCGGCGCCGCCATCTCGCTGATTTTTCTCTGGACCGGTGACTACACGCCCAAGGTCCAGTGGACCCTGTCCGTCCTGATTGTCACCGTCTGCCTCGGCTTCGCGTTCGCGTTGCGCGAACGGGTTGTCCTGCCGCTGCAGACCCTGTCGAACCTCCTTGCCGCGCTCGGTGAAGGCGACTTTTCGATCCGGGCCCGCGGCGCGCGCGCGGGTGATCCGCTGGGCGAGGTGATGATTGAAGTCAACGCGCTCGTGGAGACGCTCCGCCATCAGCGTCTGGACGCGCTCGAAGCCACCACGCTCCTGCGCAAGGTCATGGCGGAAATCGACGTCGCGGTCTTCACCTTCGACGAAGATCAGACGCTGAAATTCGTCAACCGCGCCGGCGCGCGGCTCCTCAGCCAGCCGGCGGAGCGGTTGCTCGGACGCCACGCGATGGACCTCGATCTCAATGAGTGCCTGGCCGGGGAGGCTCCGCGTGTGATCAACACGGCGTTCCCCGGCGGTGTCGGCCGCTGGGAGATCCGGCGCAGTCAATTCCGCCAGGGCGGGCGTCCGCACGAGATGCTCGTGCTGTCGGACCTCAGCCAGCCGCTCCGCGAGGAAGAACGGCAGGCCTGGCAGCGTCTGATCCGCGTGATCGGGCACGAGATGAACAACTCGCTCGCGCCGATCAAGTCGATTGCCGGCAGCCTGTCGACGTTGATTGAACGGGAGCCGCCTCCCGCCGACTGGCGCGACGACATGCAGCGCGGACTTGGTGTGATCGCCTCACGCTCGGAATCGCTCAGCCGTTTCATGAGCGCCTACGCGCGGCTGGCGAAACTGCCACAACCCAAGCTCGCGCCGATTGACGTGGGCGCCTTCGTCGATCGCGTGGTGACCCTCGAAAAAGCGCATCACCTCCAGGTCGCACCTGGTCCGCGGTTGACGATTCAAGCGGACAGCGATCAGCTCGAGCAGCTGCTCATCAACTTGATCCGGAACGCCGTCGACGCAGTTCGCGAAACCGGTGGGGCGGTGAGAGTCGGCTGGCAGCGCCTGCCGGGTTCGTCGCCCGCGGCCATGGAGCTCTGGGTCGAAGACGAGGGTCACGGCCTCTCCAACACCGGCAACCTGTTCGTGCCTTTCTTCACGACGAAACCGGGCGGATCGGGAATCGGTCTCGTCTTGAGCCGGCAGATCGCGGAGGCGCATGGCGGGAGCCTGCTGCTCGAGAACCGCGACGGCGGTCCCGGATGTCGCGCCAGCCTCCGCATTCCCGTCCGCGCGGTCGTCAGGGACGTCGCGGCAGTTGTACCGTGATCGTGGTGCCTTGACCTTCTCCTTCGCTCGCCGCTTCGATCGTTCCCCCGTGCAGCTCGACGAGGTGTCGGGAGATTGTGAGTCCCAGGCCGACACCGGAATACCTTCGCGTCGTGCTCTTGTCCGCCTGCCAGAACCGCTCGAACACGTGCGCCAGCAGCTCCGGCGCAATGCCGGCACCGGTGTCCGACACGCGAATTGTCACCACATCCGTACCCGCATCGGCCAAGAGCGTAATCCGGCCGCCAGGCGGCGTGAACTTCACTGCGTTCGAGAGCAGGTTGAGGATGACCTGCTGCAGACGTCCGGGATCGGCGAACACGAAACCCAGGTTCGACGACACCCGTGAGACCATCGTCAGCTCCTGGGCCCTGGCCGCCGGCTCGAGAGAGTCCAACGCCACCTTGAGCAGCTGCCCGAGGTCGACATCGCTCTTCTTGAGCGGCAGTCGACCCTCGACGGCACGAGACACATCCAGCAGATCTTCGATGAGCGTCGTCTGGGCCGCGGCATTCCTTGCGATGACCTCGAGCGCATGGTCCTGTCCGTCAGCAGGCACCTGCCCCTTCCGCAGCATGTGAGCCCACCCGACGATGGCGTTGAGCGGCGTGCGCAGTTCGTGAGAGACGGTGGCGAGGAACTCGTCTTTCGCCTCGTTAGCAGCCCGGAGGGCCTCCTCCGACCGTCGCAGCTCGTCCGCCGCGCGTTCGGCGACGGCTCTCGCCTTGACCTGTGATCGAGTCACGACGAACAGCAGCAGCGAAAGGAATATGCCCGCGCCGACGACCAGGTTGGTCAGCGCGCGGCGGGCTCCTCCGGAGAATCCAGACGCACCCCGCAGCCTCAGCGTCCATTGCCGGCCGGCGACATCGATCGTCTGCAGCGACGTCAGGGCATTGTTCTTGGGCGGCGCGCCCGATCGGAAGAGCAGCTGGTCTTCTTCGGCGGGACCGTCGTACACCTCCAGCTGCAGACCGGCGGCGCTGAGCCCACGCTCCTCCAGAAGACCCGAGAGTAAATCGGTGCCGCGGAACGGACTGTAGATGAAACCGACGTGGGCCCGCCGCCGCTGCTCGACGTTTTCGGGCATGGTGCCGTGCTGGTACACGGGCACGTAAATCAGAAAACCGGCCTGCATATGTTGGGGATCGAGCCGCTCTTGAATCAACGTGACCTTGCCCGTTGAGGCGGGCTCCCCCGAATCGCGCGCGCGGTCCATCGCCTCCAGGCGCACCGGCTCCGACGACATATCGAATCCGAGCGCCAACGTATTCCTCTGATCCAGTGGCTCCAGGTAAAGAATCGCCTGTTGCGGGCCCTCCTGACGGTCGGGCCAGTAGTGAAAATTCGGAATGTCCTGACGCCGCTGCGCGAGGATTTTGGCACGCTCGTCGCCCTTGATCAGCCTCGAGAAGCCGACGCCTTGCACGCCAGGATACCGGCGTGAGAGCTCGAGACGCTCCACGTAGAAGCGGAACTCCCGACCTTCCACGGTCTCGCTCGCTGCGAACAGTCCCGCGGCCCCGAGGAGCATCGACACGTAGGCGTCGACGCGGTGAACCATCTCGCTGCGCAGCTGCTCGGCCGCATTGCCGAACCGCAGCCGCTCTTCGACAGCCCCGGTGGTAGCCGCGTAGCGCGCGCCCGAGGCCGTGAGCGACAGCGCCGCCAGACAGAGTAAATACGGGATCAGCGCGCGGCGGGTCCCTGGGCGCTCCAGCATTCTTGATGATTGTATCTGCTATGCTGCGCAGCATCCGGCATCGCCGGCGCCTCACATGTCGTTTTGGAAATCACTTTTCCTCGGGCCAATCGAGTGGCAACTCGTCGTCGCCGCCGTCATCCCCACCCTGATTATCGCGTGGCTGGGCGCGCGGCTCGCCAAGCGGGCCGCGGCCGCGGCAATCCGCCGGCTCCTCCAAGACACGCTGGTGATGTCGAGCCCACTCGTTCGCGGCCCGCTGCGGCTGGTGAGCGCGGGCACCTTCGCCCTGCTCGTCGCCGTGGTGCTCTTCCCTGCGTTCGAGGTCGTCGGCCTGCAGCCGCGGGCGGGACTTCCCCTGCAGACGATTGCCACGTGGACCTTCGAATCAGGCCTGAAAGTCCTGCTCATCATCCTCCTCTCGTATGCGCTCGTACGGACGGTCAATCTCGTCGTCAGCCGTTTCGAGCACGAATTGAACCGCGCCACGGGCCTCGACGCGCTCGAGCGCGCCAAACGCGCCAGGACGTTGGGATCGGTCATTACCAAGGCCGCCACCGTGCTGATCGTCGGCATTGCCGTGCTGATGATCCTGCGCGAGTTCCGAATCGATATCGCACCGGTCCTGACCGGCGCCGGTATCGTCGGACTCGCGGTTGGCTTCGGAGCGCAGACGCTCGTGCGCGATATCATCAGTGGCTTTTTTCTGATTCTCGAAGACCAAGTCAGAGTCGGTGATGTTGCCGCGATCAACGGAACCGGCGGACTCGTTGAGGAGCTGAACCTGCGCACGATCGTGCTCAGGGACGTCGAAGGAGCTGTGCATGTGTTCCCCAATGGAGCCATCACAACCCTGGCCAACCGGAGCAAGGATTTCTCGTACTACGTGATCGATCTCCCGATCTCCTACCAGGAGGACCCCGATCGCGTTGCCGCTGTCCTGCGTCACGTGGGAGCCGAGATGCAGGCCGATCCGACATTCGGACCCTTCATCCTCGAACCGATTGAGGTGCTTGGCGTCGATGCGTTCAGCATGTGGTCGATGCAGCTGAAGGTGCGAATCAAGACGGTGCCGCTGAAGCAGTGGGAAGTGGGACGCGAATTGCGGAAACGTCTCAAGAGGGCGTTCGACGAACAGCGCATCGAGATGACCTTCCCTGAGCGCGTCGTCAGCGTTCGTTCCGACGACGACAAGAGAGACGCGGCACCTGGCAGATGAACGCTCCGTCAGTACCGACGACGGGGTGCCGGCGGGAGCGGACGGCTTGCCCTGTGCTTCCTGCACGATCCTGACGCCGGCGCTGGCACCAACGCGTGACGCTCCCGCGGCAACCATCGCCTTCAGTCCTTCGAGGTCGCGCACGCCACCGGCGGCTTTGACGCCCATGTCGGACCCAACCACCCGGCGCATCAACGCTACGTCGGCCGCCGTGGCGCCTCCGGGGCCGAATCCGGTGGATGTCTTCACGAAGTCGGCCCTTGCCGCCTTGGACAAGACGCAGGCGGTGACCTTTTCCTGGTCCGTGAGGAGCGCCGCCTCGATGATCACCTTGCTTCCCACGCCAGCCTCGCGACAGGGGTCGACAACGGACGAGATGTCGCACTCGACGGTCCGGAGGTCGCCAGACTTGAGGGCTCCGACGTTGATGACCATGTCGATCTCGCTGGCGCCGTCGAAAATCGCCCGCCGGGTCTCGTACTGCTTCACGTCCGGCGTCGTGGCACCAAGCGGGAACCCAACGACGGAACAGACTCGAACGGAAGAGCCGCGAAGAAATCGAGCGGCCGCCGCGACCCAGGTCGCGTTGATGCAGACCGTCGCGAAACGGAATTCAACCGCTTCGCGGCAGAGTTTTTCGATGTCCTGCAGTGTCGCATCAGGTTTCAGGAGCGTGTGATCGATGAGCCCCGCCACATCGCCAGGAGCGCCGCCCGTGGCATGCACGCCGAGCCGAGTCGCACCGGCGTCGAGGACGCCGCGCAGGCGACCCGGGCAGCAATCGGTCAGGACCGCATGACAGTCACATCGCGCGCGCTGGCTGCGCGGTGCCTGCGACGCAATCACTTCTTCAGTGATGATCTCGATGAGCCGCTGGAGGTCCTGAGGGTTCAGCATGAACGGGTCAGTTGTCCTGCTCGAGCCGGCGGATTTTGAGCAGCCGCCGGATGTAGCGAGGCTCTCGCATTGGTGTCGTCAGCCAGACGTCAACGACTCGCGTCGCCTGCTCTATCGGCAACAACGTCGCCCCAATGGCCATGACGTTGGCGCCGTTGTGCTCCCGGGAGTAGCCGGGCGATCGTCTCATCCGTGCAGTTGGCCGCGCGAATGCCGCGCACTTTGTTGGCGGCAATCGCGGAACCGATACCGGCTCCGTCGATGACGATGCCCGCCTCCGCCTCCCGATGTACGACGGCACGGGCCACGGCCGCGGCTACATCCGGATAGTCGGAAGGGTCCGTCGTGTCTGGACCGACATCGATCACCGACAGCCCCCGCCCTCGGAGGTGCTGAATCAGCGACCGTTTGAGCGTCTGTCCCGTGTGATCGCTGCCGATCGCGACGCGCCGGATGTCGCTGGGTGGAGCGAGATCCTGAGATGCCGATGCGTCATGCGGGCCCGAGGAAATCACCGTGACTCGCCGCGACGCCAACGTGTCGCGGGCCAGCGGGGTCACATGTCCACCGGCCGCCAGCTCGACGGTCGCTCCCACATCGAGCGTGCGCGCGTCCGCCTCGGTGATGATCTCGAACCGTTTCGTCATTGTCCCTCGAGCACCGCGATGTGTGCCAGATTCCGGTACTGCTCGGCGTAGTCGAGCCCGTAGCCGACGACGAACTTGTCCTCGATCGTAAAGCCGATGTACTCGACGGTCACCTCGATCTTCCGTCGCGACGGCTTGCTGAGCAGGCAGGCCGTCCGCAGCGTCCTGGGCGAGCGTGCGCGCAGAATGTCCTGGAGATACGTCAAGGTCAATCCCGTGTCGACGATGTCCTCGACAATGATGACGTGGCGTCCTTCCACGCTGGAATCGAGGTCTTTGATCAGGCGCACCTCACCCGACGATCGGGTGCTGCGCTGATAGCTCGAGACGGCAATGAAATCGAGCGTCACCCGAGCGCTCATGGCGCGCACCAGATCGGCCATGAACATGAACCCGCCTTTGAGGACACCGACCAGGTGGATTTCCTCACCCGGCGGATATTCCCGCTCGATCTCCGCTCCGAGAGCGCGAATGCGCGATTGAATCTGCTCGGCCGACAGCAGAACGTTCATTTGCCCACCGCCTGGCGTACGGCCGCTGCCTGTTTCCCGGCATCCGCGAGGACGGCGCGCTCGTCCAGCGTCAACATCTTTCTGTCGCGCATCAGGATCTTTCCGTTGACGATCGTCGTTCGCACGTCGTCTCCTCGTGTGGTGTAGACGAGATGAGAGATCGGATCGTACATCGGCGTCTGACGAGCCGCCCCCATCGACACGACGATCAGGTCAGCGCGCTTGCCGGCCGTGAGCGATCCGATCGTCTTCTCGAGGCCAAGTGCTCGCGCACCCTCAATCGTCGCCATCTCCAGAACGGTCTTCGCAGGCATCGTACGCGGATCCCCGGATTGAAGCTTGTGGAGAAACGCCGTCTGCCGCATCGCCTCGAACATATCGAGATCGTTGTTGCTGGCGGCACCATCCGTACCCAGGCCAACCGCAAGACGCGCCGTTCGCATCGCCGGTACAGGAGCGGTGCCGCTGGCCAGCTTCATGTTGCTCTCGGGGTTGTGCGAAACGCCAATCCCCCGCTTCGCCAGGATACGGATGTCGGCCGGTGTGACGTGCACCGCGTGGGCGGCGAGGGTCGGCGAGGCCGCCCACATCCCCAGCGAGTCCAGGTATTGAACCGGCGAGGTGCCATGCTGTTTTTGCGCGATCCGCACTTCGTCGCGGGTTTCGGCCAGATGAATGATGAGCGGTGCCTTGGCCCGCGTTGCGGCGGCTCTGATCGACTTGAGCATCGCGGCATCGAGCGTGTACATCGCATGCGGCGCATACGCCGGGGTGATCAGATCGTCGTTCTGGAACTCGCTGACGAAGGCTGAGGCGCGTGCCAGGCCGTCGGCGGCGGTTTTCGCATCCGGCACCGGAAACTGGATGATGGTCTGACCGAGGACGGCGCGCATTCCCGCCGCTTTGGTCGCCCGGGCGATCTCCTCCTCGAAGTAATACATGTCGACATAGGTCGTCGTGCCCGATTGGATCATCTCGAGAACAGCCAGGTTGGTCCCGATGCGCACGAATTCCGGCGTGACGGTCTTGGCCTCAGCGGGAAAGATATATTTCTGCAGCCATTCCATCAGCGCGAGATCGTCGGCGAGGCCACGGTAGAGGACCATCGGCGCGTGGGTGTGGGTGTTGATCAACCCGGGGACCACGACGCTGCCGGTTGCGTCAATCGACTCGGTCGCCGTGAACTTCGACGCGATCTCTTCAGCCGTGCCCACGGCGACGATGTCTCGACCGTCGATGGCGACCGCGCCTGACGGGATCGTCCCGCGCGATGCGTCCAGCGTCACGACCGTTCCGTTGGTAACAATGAGCGAAATCTGCTTTCGAGCGGCCTGGCCGCCGGCGATGATCCCCGCCGTCAGCAGCCACGCGCACACGCGCCAGAGCATGGGTGCGTGATTCTATCAGGGGAGCGCGAAGCGACATTTCGGTATAGTGTTGTCCCGTGCCGGTGCACATCGTCGACCACCCCCTCGTCCACGACGCGCTGGCGACGCTCAGGGAAAAGTCGACGCCACCGGAGTTGTTCCGGCGGATGGCGGTGCGCATCAGCCTGCTGCTGGCGGCGGAGGCCACCCGCGACATCCCGAGCACGACCGTGGCGGTGGAGACGCCGCTCGGACCGGCCCCCGGGCGGCGGGTCAAGGCAGGCGTCGTCGTCGTGCCCGTCCTGCGCGCCGGGCTGGGGATGCTCGATGCCGTGCTCGAGCTCATCCCGTCCGCGCGGGTCGGTCATATCGGCCTGCAGCGGGATGAGATCACGGCCGTGGCCTCGCAGTATTATTCGAAGCTGCCGTCGGATTTGACCGGCTGTTTCGTGTTGATGATCGATCCGATGCTGGCCACCGGCGGGAGCGCCGTAGCGGGACTGGACCTCCTGCGTCGCGCCGGCGCACGTGATGTGCGGATGATCTGCATCGTCTCGGCACCGGAAGGAATCGCGCTCGTCGCCCGGCACCATCCCGAAGTGCAGATTTACACGCCGGCGGTCGACCAGGGGCTGAACGCTCACAAATTCATCGTCCCGGGCCTTGGCGATTTCGGCGATCGGCTCTACGGAACGTTCTGAACGAGGCGCCGGCCCGGGGCATCACCAGCATGTCGCAGACGCGCGAGAAGAGCATGACAGAAGACCGCCGCACCCAGCGTCGAACGAACGATGAACGGTGGCGTACTGCGCTCACGCGGATCGAGCCCAACAAGATCATCCTGCGCGGCTATCCGCTCGACGAGATCATGGGTCGCCTGACGTTCGGCGAAGCGATCTATTTGCTGCTGATGGGGGAAGTTCCGTCGCCTGCTCTCGGCCGGCTGATGGAGGCGGTGCTGGTGTCGTTCATCGACCATGGGGCCACCCCGCCTTCGACGCTGGCAGCGCGCAATACGGCCACGACCGGCGCGGCCTTGCGTGCGTGCGTAGCCGCAGGGATACTCGGCTTCGGCAAATACCACGGCGGCGACATCGAAAGCTGCATGCAGTTCCTGGATACCGGACTCGAACTGGTGCGAAAGGGCGCGTCCTATCGCAGCGCCGCCGAGCAGATCGTCCAGCGTTGTGTCGAGGCGGAGGAAATCCCGCCGGGATTCGGCCACCGGTTCCATACGAGGGACCCCCGCGCCGCCCGGTTGTTTCAGATGGCGCTCGAACTGGAGGCGGAGGCCGAGCACATCCAGATGATTCGTGCAGTAGAGAACGTGCTGCACGAAAAGCCAGAAACCGAGGCTTTGCCGGTAAATATCGATGGCGCAATTGCCGCGGTCTGCGGCGACATCGGGATTCCGCCGACGGTCGCCAACGCGCTCTTCATCATCTCCCGCGTACCCGGGATCGCGGCGCACGCCGAAGAAGAGCGCGCGCGTCAGCAGCCGATGCGGCAGATCGATCCGAAGGACCACGTCTACGACGGCCCGTCAGAACGCCGGCTGCCGGAGAGGCGCAAGTAGGAAGTACCGGTAAAATCGGTTGTTCAAACGGGTTGGGCGCTTGGCTCAGTGGTAGAGCATCGCCTTCACACGGCGGGGGTCGATGGTTCGAATCCATCAGCGCCCACTAACTTTCGCGTGGCTCGTTACTTGACGGCCACGCGAAAATTATCTCGCCGAAGCGCGCCGCAGGCGCGCGGTGGCGGACTCCCAACCACCGCAAAGGTTGTCGCGGACCGACGGCAACGAACGTGGATTACGATCCCGACTTCTTGGCCTGTGCCGCCAGCAATGACAGGATCTGCGCGTAACGGGTATCCGCCGCGCTGAACGCCTTCGTGTACTCCTCTTCGGTGATTTTCGCCTTCTTCCAATCACCATCGAATGAAGTCGTCGTCTTACCGTGCTCCCAGCTGTCGGCGGGCTGATCGCTGTCAGGTTTGAAGACGAGACCGTTGGCCGCCTGGTCCATGATGAAGACCTTCGTCGCGGCGATCGAGGCGGAGCTCAGATCGATGTAGACGTCGCGGAAGTCCTTTTTCGTGAGCTTGTCGTTCAGCAGCGACGGGGCGGAATACTTCGCTGAGACGACGAGCATCTGCGCGCCTGGGAAGTACAGGGCCGCCACATAGGTACCGGGGTCGCCAGGATCGGCGGCAGCGATACTATCGAGCTTGAGGCGATCGAGAACGTCGCCCAGCTCCTTGGCCGCGACCGAAGACTTGGATTCCTGGGCGGTTGCGGGCGCCGCAAGGGAGAGCGCGAGGACGCCGCAGGCGACGGGCAACCATGCCATGCGGGCAAAACGGGCGCATGCGAAGGACATAGGGCTCCTCGGGATAATTCGGGAGACCCGTTCTATCACGCCGAGCTAGCCGATGAAAAGGGGATCCTCTTCTTCCGACCGGGAGGAGCTGCGGCGGAGGTCGCCGATGCCGCGCAAGGCCGCCAGACCGGCCTTGACGGCGGCCAAAAGTGCAACCCCCTGACGGGCCGGTGTCACGATGGCGCGCTGGAGGACCGTGGCGGTTTCGTCCACCCGCTGCGAGAGGTCGGTTACCAAACTGTCGATCTTCTGAACCTGAGCGGACGCCAGCGCCGCAGTCCGAGCGGCTTCGTCGGCGACGGCGCTCGCCTTCGCCAGCAACGGCCGGATCTCTTCGTGCACGGTGACCAGCGTTTGCTGCGCCTGGCGGGCGAACCGTGCCGCGACGACCATGGCGCCCACCTGGGCCAGCGCCATCAGCAGCGTGGCAACGGCAATCGTGCCCAGGAACAGGTCGTTCCAGTCGGTCACAGTGTCTCCCCGGGCCTCGGAACAGCGGTGCTCCCGCTGGTTCTTGCCTGCTGGTACGCTTCGCGCCCGCGCTCGACCGCTGACGAGAACGTGCTCTTGCCCTCGCGGGCGCGCTCGCCCAGCTTGCGCCGAGTCTCTTCGCCGGTCGCGGGAGCCATCAGCAGCGCGGCCGCCGCCCCGGTGATTGCGCCGAGGACAAATGCCACGATCACGGTTCCCGCAGCACCGCTGTCATCCCTCATAACGCTCTCCTTGTCCGCACCCTGCGGCTCGTTCAGAAAATGCTGACGCGGACGTTCAGGTATTTTTTCGGATCCTTGCGAATCTCGCCAATGAGCTGACGCAGCTCATTCGCAGCGGCATTAATGTTCTCATATAACTGCTTGTCTTGCAGCAGTTGACCCACCGTACCCTGGCCTTTCTCGAGGTTGGCGGTCAGCTTGTCGATGCGCCCCGCGAGCGAGTTGAAACGCTCGTAAAGCTCCTTGTCGGTCAAAAACTTTCCGGCGGTGCCCTCGCCTTTGTTCAAGCGCGCCGTGATCTGGTCGACATTGCCGCTTGCGGACGTCAGCGAGCGCGCCAGCGCATCATCGTTGAGCAGCCGGCCGAGGCTCCCCTCGCCGGCGTTGACGCGCCGGGTCATCGTCTGAAGATCGGCGAGAGCCGCGTTGAAACTGCGGTAGGCCGCGGGATCGCGAATAAGCATCCCCAGGGTGCCCTCTCCGCGACTCAGATTGCCAGCCACGATCTCAGCAGACGCCACCAGACCCTGTACCTCCTTGTAGACCGCGTCGTCGGTGAACAGCTTCCCCACCGTCCCCTTGCCGGCGCGGATGTCGCTGAGTATCCCGGCGAGCTGTTCGAGCGATTGCGTGGCGCTCACGGCAACGTCCGACAACTGTCCGGCCGCCCGGCCGGCAGGGAGGAATTCGCCATCCTTGAGCGGCGTGCCCTGCGTCGACGGAGTGATGTCGATGACCGGCTCACCGAGCAGGCTGAGCGAGCCGATGGACGCGCGCGATTCAGTGGTGATGCGCTGCTGGTTCTCCTCGTTCACCTCGAGCGTGACCTCGACTTCGGAGCCGACGAGGCCGACGTCCGTGACCTTACCCACTTCGACGCCCGCCACGCGCACCACCGCACCGCTCTTCAGCCCCTTCACGTCGGCAAATTTCGTCTTGAGCTCGTAGCGCTGCCAGGCAAATCCCCCCTGACCGCCAACGGCAAGGATCAGCATCGCCGCGAGCACCACGGCAGTGACGGCAAGGATGCCAATCTTGAGTTCCGACCAGGCGAGCGAACGCGTCCTCGGCATAGGTTTCTCAGGACAAAAACGAGGCAATGTACGGATCGGCCGCGGCTGCGGCACGCAACTCCGAGGCATTACCTTCGAACGAAATGCGACCGTCTTTCAACATGATGAATTCGGCTTCGTCGGCCTTGTCGGCCGTGGCGCGGGCGAACCGCAGTTTCCCGTTGTCGAGTGACGCCGTGTGCTCAGCAACGTAGAACGCATCGCGCAGCTGGTGGGTCACGACGATCGAGCTGACCGACTCCAGATCACGCAGCTTGATGATCTCGTCGTCGATCGTCACCGCCGTAATCGGGTCGAGGCCGGTAGTCGGCTCGTCGTAGAGCAGGATACGCGGCTTGGCCGCCATCGCGCGCGCGATGGCCACGCGACGACGCTGCCCGCCCGAAAGCTCCGACGGTTTCCGATCGATGTACTCGGCCAGACCCACGAACCCGAGCACCTCCTCGACCCGCCGGTTGGCGACGTCGAAGGGGACACGCGACTCCTCGAACAGCTTGTAGCCGACGTTCTCGCGCACGCTCAGCGAGTCGAAGAGCGCCCCCTCCTGAAACACCATACCGAGGTCCGCGCGCACCTGCATCATCTGATCCTCGGTCATGTTGTCCACGCGCTCGCCGTTCACGAAAATACAGCCGCTATCGGGCTTCAGCAGGCCCAGGATCAGCCGAAGGACCGTGGACTTGCCGGCCCCGCTGGCCCCCAGGATGATCTTCGTGTGCGCAGTCTTCAACGTGAAGCTGATCTCATGGAGGATGACCTTCTCATCGAACGCGAGCGACACCTTGTCGAAGACGACAATGGGTCCGCCGAACGCGAGGGCCTCCTCCAGGAGCGCCGAACGGGGGCCGCGTTCAATGACCATCAGTACATCAGCACGATGAGGAGCTTCGTGACGAGGAAGTTCACCACGAGGACAGCCACTGACCCTGCGACCACGGCGTTGGTCGTCGAACGCCCGACGCCCTGCGTGCCACCCCGCGTGCGCAGGCCGACGTGGCACCCAATCGTGACGATGACGAATCCCAGAAAGAACGGCTTGATGAGGCCCATCCAGACATCCTGGATGTAGAGCCCCATCACCACTGAGTTCCAGTACACGCTCGATGCCACTTTGAGCTGCGTGACGGTGATCAGCCAGGCACCCAGGAGGCCAACGAAGACTGAAATGCACGTCAGCAGCGGCACCATGATCAGGCCGGCGAGCACGCGCGGGAGCACCAGCTTGCGAACGGGATCGGTGCCGAGCGCACGAAGCGCCGCGATCTGATCGGTCACCATCATCGAGCCCAGCTCGGCGGCGATGCCCGAACCCACGCGGCCAGTAACCATCAGCGCCGTCAGCACCGGTCCGAGCTCTTTCACCATGGACGCACTCACCAGCCGGCCGACCATCGAGCGAGCGCCGAATTGATCGAGCGTCAGGCCGGACTGCAGCGCGAGCACCATGCCGGTGAACATGCCGGTGAGCAGCACGACGGTCATCGACCCGACGCCAATCTGGTCGAACTGCTCGACGATGTCGCGGAAATAATACGGCCGGGTGACCAGCGCGCGGCCCGTCTGCGAGATCATCGCGATGAATTCCTGAACCTCGAGAAGCGCCGCTTTGGCCCAGTCGACTGGAGACGCCATCACCCGCGGCTTCCCGCCAGCCCAAGCTCGCGCGTCTTCAGCTGCTTGATACGATCGCGCAGCTTCGCCGCCTTCTCGAACTCCAGATTCGCGGCGGCTGCCTTCATCTGCATCTGCAGTTCGGCGACGTGCGCCTCGAGCTCCGCATGGGTACGGAAGGGTTCCCGATCGTCGGCGCCAACGGTCACGTAGTCGCGCTCGTAGATGCTCGTCATCACCTCATCGATGCTCTTCACGATGGATGCCGGCGTGATGCCATGCTCCGCGTTGTACGCCTCCTGAATCTTCCTGCGGCGGTCGGTCTCTCCAATGGCCAGCCGCATCGAATCGGTCATGTGGTCCGCGTACATGATCGCGCGGCCGTTCACATTCCTCGCTGCGCGGCCGACGGTCTGAATCAACGAGCCGCCCGAGCGCAGGAATCCTTCCTTGTCCGCGTCGAGGATCGCCACGAGTGAGACCTCCGGCAAGTCGAGACCTTCCCGTAGCAGGTTGATGCCCACGAGAACGTCGAATTCCCCTTTTCGCAGATCGCGGAGGATCTGAATACGCTCGAGCGTATCGATGTCGGAATGCAGATAGCGGACCTTCACTCCGAGCTCCTGATAGTACTGGGTGAGGTCCTCCGCCATCCGTTTCGTCAGCGTGGTCACCAGCACGCGCTCACGTGCGGCAGCGCGCAGGCGAATCTCCGACAGCAGGTCGTCCACCTGCCCTCGCACCGGACGCACCTCGATGACGGGATCGACCAGCCCGGTCGGACGGATGATCTGCTCGACGACAGCACCTCCAGAGCCACGCAGCTCGTACGGACCAGGTGTGGCGGAGACGAACACCTGCTGGCTGACGCGCGACTCCCATTCCTCGAAATTGAGCGGCCGATTGTCGAGCGCCGACGGCAGGCGGAACCCATAGGCGACCAGGACTTCCTTGCGCGAGCGGTCGCCGTGATACATGCCGCGGACCTGGGGCACGGTCTGATGGCTCTCGTCGACGATGGTCAGCGCGTCGGCCGGCAGGTAGTCGAGCAGCGTCGGCGGCGGCTCGCCAGGCTGACGGCCGGTCAGGTGCCGGGCGTAGTTCTCGATGCCGTGGCAATACCCGATCTCCTTGATCATCTCGAGATCGAACATCGTCCGCTGGTGCAGGCGGTGGGCTTCGAGGACCTTGCCCTCCGACTCCAGCTTGCCGCGATACCAGGCCAGTTCAACCTTGATGCTCTCCACGGCCATCTTGGTCTTGTCGCGCGAGGTGACGAAGTGCGTCTTCGGGTAGATGGCCACCTTGTCGTGACGGCGAATGTTCTTGCCGGTCAGCGGGTCGAACGACACCAGCTCGTCGACCTCATCGCCGAACAGCTCGATTCGGAGCGCCTGATCCTCATACGACGGGTAGACCTCGACGATGTCGCCGCGCACCCGGAAGACGCCGCGGTTGAAGTCGTGGTCGTTCCGCTCGTACTGGATTTCCACCAGCTTGCGCAGGATCTGCTCCCGCTCGATGCGCTGACCGCGCTCGAGCGGCAGCATCATGCCGTAGTACGCCTCGGGCGATCCCAGGCCGTAAATACATGAGACGCTGGCGACGATGATGACGTCCCGGCGCTCGAAGAGCGACCGGGTAGCCGACAGGCGCATGCGGTCGATCTCATCGTTGATGGTCGCTTCCTTCTCGATGTACGAATCCGTCGTCGGAACGTAGGCCTCAGGCTGGTAGTAGTCGTAGTAGCTGACGAAGTATTCGACGGCGTTCTCCGGAAAAAATCGCCGGAATTCCTGATAGAGCTGCGCCGCCAGCGTCTTGTTGTGGGCCATGACCAGCGTCGGCCGGTTGACCCGGGCGATGCACTGGGCCATGGTGAAGGTCTTGCCGGACCCCGTGACGCCAAGCAAGACCTGGGCTTTGTCGCCGCGGTTCAGCCCCTCGACCAGCTCGTCGATGGCGCGCGCCTGGTCGCCGCGCAGCTCGAAATCGGTAACCAGCTTGAACCGGTCGTATTTGGATGCCACGGAGATGGATATAAGGCGGCCGTCCTTCAGCGGACGGCGATCGAAGATCGTACCACAGACTTCCGCCTAAAGGCGGAAGCCACCCATCTCCAACCCAATCGTGCGGCTTCCGGCTTCAGCCCGAAGGTCCAATCGTGTGGCTTCCGGCTTTAGCCGGAAGATCATCCTCAGATCCGCTGGAGGGGAGGGTTCAGCGCTTTACCGACGAACCGTCGCGGTACGGAGCAAAATACCCGGCTCGCGTGCGTAGCTTGGCCGACTTGAGGTCGTCGCGTTTGAGCTTCACTTCCACCTGACGCCAGGCCCCGTCCGTCCGTTCATCGGTCGAGCTGTAGCCGATCGTGTAGCGGGCTTCGATTTCGCGCTGGATCTTGTCGTACATCCCCTCGACCTCTTTGACGCTGGTGGGGAAGAACGCCTGTCCGCCAGTGAGGCCCGCGAAGCGCATCAGCTCCATGCGCACGTTGTTGCGCACGCTGCTGGACTGATTCTCCAGGTAGCCGATCACGTACATCGTGATGTCCGATGCCTTCAGCAGGTCGCTGAGCTCGCCGGCGTTCAACGAGCTGCGCGTATCTCCTCCATCTGTGTACGCCACGAGCACCTTCTGGCCCTCGACGTGCGAGGCGCCATCGAGATACACGCCCATGGCATCGTACAAAGCGGTCCAGCCGTCAGGCTTGCGGGCGCGGATACGCTCGATGAGACGTGGGTAGTCGTTCCCGTCGTAGCGCGCAACGCGCACTTCCGTGTCGAAGTCGACGAGCGTGACGTCCACCGCGTGCTCGTTCTTGTTGAGGAACTTGACGGCCGCGGTACGAACATCTTTCATGTCCGCAGACATGCTGCCGCTCGTGTCGAGGAGAAACCCGAGGTGCAGCGGCGGCGCCAAAGCCGTGTCGCCCTTGGCAAAGAACTTGATCCGCTGCGGTTTGCCGCGCTCGATGACTTCGAAGTCCTCTTCGGTGAGCCCGGTGATGGGCTGTCCCTGTTTGTCGGTGACGGTGACGCCGAAGTGAACGAGGTCCACACCGACGCGGAACGTTTGCGCCTGCAATGTGGCAGCGGAGACCGCCGTTACCGCCAGCAGCGTGAACACCCGTGCGCGCATGACGCCCCCCAAGGAAAATGGACCGGCCGGCGCTGAGCGTTAGAAGAGCTTGAACGCCGTAATTCGAAGAACCTGCGTCCCGCGACGGCCGCTCGCGTTCACCCCTTGAAAACCGTAGCCCCACTCGACGCCGGCGAGCATGCCGAACGGCGCGGGAGCCTCGATCGCCGCACCCACCCCGGAATAGCTTCGAAGATCGGAACCAAACCCTGGATCGTGAACGTACGCGGTGTCGGCAAAGCCGTCAACCCTTAATCGACGGCCGGCCGCCCAGGCCAGAGCGCCCCGCACCGCCCCGCCCCGGTCGTAACGGATGAGTGCGGAAGGGTAGCCGCGCAGCCGGTTATCGAACGTTCCGAACGCATAACGGCTGAACCTGTCGAGATCATGGCCGTCCATCCAGGCACCTTCGACCCGCGCGAGGAGTGCCGGCGTGAGAACGAAGGGGCGGGTCAGGGTGACGCCGAATCGCTGATAGTCCATCTGGCGTGGGTGAAAATCCGCGGAGCCAGTCCCCCACGCCTTCCAGCCCGATCTCCTGGACCCGGCCCACCATACGGAACCGTTCCATCCGGCGCGCTGACCTTCGATCGCCAGGCGGATGGAATGCGCCACCTGATCGGCCGGCACGGTGAAATTCGTGGCCGTCAGGTCGCTCGCACCGAATTGCGTATAGTCCATCTCATACCCCGCGCGCACGGTCAGGCGCGTGGTCAGCGGCCGTAACGTCCAGATCGACGCCTGCCCGGGACGTTGCGTGATGTTGTGCTCGTAGATTTCGCGTCCCTGGTCGAAGGCGCGATCGTTGAACGACGTCGCGATGCCGAATGCGCGCCCGGCAAGCTGCCATCGCGTGTCCCCGATTGACGGAACGAGAAAGGCCAGCTGACCGTACGTTCCGCCGAAGAACGCATTGAGTTGCGTGCCGGTCCCGAACAGATCGAAATCCACATAGCTCAGGCCGGCAAACGGCAGCGGCCTGCTGATGTTCGGATCCACGATCAGGCCCGTCACGAGCGTTCGCACGCGATTGGACGGCCCGGTTAGCACCGGCTCGGCGGCGCGCGCGACCGTGTCAGGACTGCGTTGCAGATAGCGGAAGCCGTCAGCCGTGTCGCGCAACATCACCGCCGCGGAGTCGTACGCCGACCGTCGCCGCGCGTCGAAGTCCAGTGGGTTCACCTCGTGAGCCGTCACGGCGAGCACGCGATGGATTGGCGTGCGGTGGGCAGCGCCTTCGTAAATCTGCCGCACCTCCGACCGCGCGAGGAGCCAGATGCCTTCTCGCTGACGAGCGAACTCGTCGATCTGCTCGGACGATACGATCGGCCCGCGCAGTCCCGTCTGTGTCGCGGCCACGCGAACCATGGCGAAATCACCGGCAGCTATCCAGGCGCGGCCTCGAAACAGCGCGCGCTTGCCGTCGACTGGCTCGAATTTGACGATGTAGCAGGTCGCGCTGCCGCACGGTTCGCGTCCGGCGAGTGAATAGCGGTAGAGATCCGATAGCGTTATGGCGAGTGGTGGCGACGCGACACGCTCGGGCTCGATGATCGGCAGCCGCGGCACGTGTCCGCCCTTGAACTCGATGCCGTTGACGCGTATCGACCGCTGTGCGATCTCGGTGGATCCCTCGCGCTGAAAGATCACGGTCTCGCTGCTGATCGCGACCGGCGCCGCAAACCCCGGCGCTTCAAACGTCAGCGTCATTGCACCCGACGAGATCAACGTCTTCACGAGCGACCGCTGCCGGGCCGCCGCCGCCTGGTGCCGTGCGACGATCTCCTCGACCGTCAGCTCCCGCGCCCCGACGACATTCACGTCGTCGGCAAACTGACCCGCCGCGGCGGGAACGCGCACGACGACGACGCCGTGCGAGAGAGTGACTGGCTCTGCGCGGTGCGCCTCCCTCTTGACCTCAATCGTCGCCTCGCTGCACCCCGACGCGAACGCGATGACGTCAAGAGTTCTGGGGTTCAGATACGTCGTCATGGGCGTTCCCCCGCACCAGACCTCTGTGGCCCCGCCGGGGATTAGATCGGCTACGAGCAGCCGCATGCTTCTGGACAGATCACGCACCAGCGAGTCGGCCTCGACCCGGTCCTGGGGCGCGCTCCAAAGCAGCCGCCGCGATCGAGAAGACGTGGGCGGCGCAGCATCAGCGGCCGCGATCGCGGCATAGAGTGAGCCCGCCGTTGGCCAATCCGGCTGCCGCGAACCGTCCTGCGCGGGCTCGACGATGACATCCACATAGGGGGCGATGTCGCGCTCGAGCAGCTGCTGTCGCTGAGAGGCGGTGGCGACGAGACCAAGGGTCATCTCCGGAGACTGTCCGCGCAGCTCCGCAAATCGGGACTTCAGACGAAACGCCGTTTCGTCTATTGGTAACGTGGTTTCGGTTTCGAGCGAAGTAATGTCCAGAAAGATGTCCTGCGCCAGCCGAATGGGTTCGCCGGGCAGAGGCTGCGACGGCAGGCCGGTCACGACGAGGCCTGGCGTACCGCCGGTATCACGAATGTCTGACAGCGTGGCGATGGCGGTCTGTTCCTCCCCTGCGCGGATCTTCACGGCGATGCGGGCGCCGTTCAGTGGTCCGCTGAAGCCGTGCGCCTCGCGCGGCTCGATGACCAGCGTCACGCATTCGGCGCACGGCGCCGTTCGTCCCTGGCCGGCCACGGCGCTCGCCGTCAGCATGAGGATCAGCAAAGCACGGCGAAACGACCGGCTCCGCAGGGGCGTATAATCATCGTTTGGGCATGGAAACGTTTGCAGGGAGTCGGAAGGCAGGACGCAGAGAGCCTGCTGGTCTGATCCAAGGGGCTGGCTAGGCGTGCGCGTTTTCGCCGTCTGCCAGGACGAACTCGTCATACGCTGCCTCGACGACGTGCTCGTGCCGAGCTTCGAGGTGGACTTCCTGGTCGAAAGCCGGCCGCTGGCGCGGCGGCTCCACGACGCGGGCATCCACATCGGCTCCGGCGATCCCCGCCGGATCGACACATACCTCAAAGCCGACCTCTCGCCCAGCACCTGCTTCATCGTTCAGAACAGCGGCCGCCGCAGCATCCGGAAGATCCTGGCAGCCATTCGCGACGCCGGCGGCACGCTGACTTACGTGCTCCACACCGGCCCACGTAATCCGAAGGAGGCGGAAGCGCTCCGCAACGAATTCCCCGACATCACCGATGTCGAGCTCTCGGAGCTGATTCGCCCGACGATGGTCACCGAGCTCAGCCGTTCGATGACCCGGGCGCGCGTCCAGCAATACCAGCGCTACTTCGCCGATGCAGATCGCGTGCTCATCCTGCTGCACAACGATCCCGATCCCGACGCCCTGGCAAGCGGCCTGGCGCTGCGCAACCTGCTGCGCCGCACCAAGACCACGGCCATCATCGGCGCGATGCAGGACGTGACGCGGCCCGAGAACCTGCGCATGGCCAACATGCTCGACATCCACGTCGAGCGGATCACGTCCGCCTCGTTCCGCGAATTCGAGCGTATCGCGACCGTCGACGTGCAGCCGCACTATTTCGGCGGCATGCTCGACCGCGCCGATCTGGTCATCGATCATCATCCCGAGCAGCCGGGCTACAGCGCCGTGTTCAAGGACATCCGCGCCGACTACGGGTCGACGTGCACAATCCTCACCGAGCACCTGCGCGCCGTCGATGTGAACATCTCCGAGCGTACGGCGACCGCCATGCTCTACGCGATCAAGTCCGATACGCTGTTCTTCGCCCGGCACACGAACCGCGTCGATCTCGACGCCTTCACGTTCCTGTATCCGTTGTCCGATGCCGCGCTGATTCGCAAGATGGAAGGGGCGGAAATCACGCTCGAGCGGCTCGACTACGTCACGCGCGCGAGCCAGGGTGGGATCCTGAGGGATCAGGTCTTCAGCGCTTTCGTCGGCGAGGCGCTCAGGGAGGATTTCATTCCCTACACCGCCGATTTCTTCCTCCAGCTCGAAGATGTCAAATGGACGATCGTCGCCGGCGTCGTCTCATCGTCTCTCATCGTGAGCGTGCGCAACCTGGGTTACTCACGCAACGCGGGCGAGTTCGTGAAGAAGTGGTTCGGCGACGTCGGCAGCGCTGGCGGCCACCGCGCGATGGCCAAAGCCGTCGTGCCCATGGATCGATTCCGTCAGAAGTTCGGCGACCTGACCGGTCCGGCCATCACCGCGCGCATCGCAGAAATGGCCGAACAGTTCCTGCACGAACCAGCTGCTGACCGGAAGAAAGAGACTGTGCTGAAGTGACACCCGGTAGCGCGGGCGGTTTACCCCCCGCGTCAGACGGCCGCTGAAGCGGCGCGCTACGGGCGTCCGACCGTTATCCCAACGCCTGATCCAGATCCGCAATCAAATCCTCCAGCATCCTCCAGACCCACCGAGAGCCTGGCCATGCTGTGCGTGACGCCGGCGCGCGCGAGTTCCTCGTCGGTGTGACCCCACTGTGATGTCAGGACCGGAAGGCTGCACAGGCTTTCCACGCCGCCGAGACTCGCGGCGCGTCTGAAGACGCTCAGCCGATCGAAGAAGCGCGCCGCGCGCTCGTAGCCACCGCCGAGATCCACACAGACCATGCCGCCGAATCCGCTCATCTGGCGGCGCGCAATCGCGTGGTCGGGATGCCGCTCGAGGCCGGGATAGTAGACCCCCGCCGTCCGCTTGTCCTCATCGAGGAACCGCGCGACGGCCAGCGCGCTCGCATTCTGACGTTCCACGCGCAAGGCCAGCGTTTTCAGCCCGCGACCGAGGGCGTACGCCGCATACGGATCGAGAATCGTGCCGAGCAGCTTCCTCGCGCTGAGCATCTGATCGATGAGCGCCTGCGGTCCGGCGAGCACGCCGGCCGTCACGTCGCTGTGGCCGTTCAAATATTTCGTCGCACTGTGCATCACGACATCGACGCCGAGTGAAATCGGTTGCTGGTTGATCGGGCTGGCAAACGTATTGTCGATGACCGAGGTGATGCCGCGGCTGCGACAGACGCGCGC
This sequence comes from uncultured Acidobacteriota bacterium, assembly GCA_963804245.1. Classification (GTDB taxonomy): domain Bacteria; phylum Acidobacteriota; class Vicinamibacteria; order Vicinamibacterales; family 2-12-FULL-66-21; genus CAWDPQ01. The sequence continues at coordinate 150,575 of CAWDPQ010000003.1, read as the reverse complement.
GACCGCGGCGATGTCCACGCACCGCAATGTGGGATTGATGGGAGACTCGAACCAGACGAGCTTCGTCTTGCTCGTCACGATGCGATCCAGGTTGGCGAACTCGTCGATGGAGACGAACCGGGCCGTGATGCCGAACTTCGGGAAGAGGTCGGCGATGAGGTGCAGGGTGCCGCCGTAAATCGCCGCGCTGCACACGATCTCGTCGCCGCCGCCGACGAGCGCGAGAAGCGCGGTCGTCGTCGCTGCCTGGCCGCTCGACAGCAGCAGTGCCGCCTCGGTCCCCTCGAGCGCCGCCAGTTTGCGTTCAACCGCGGTTACCGTCGGGTTCGCATACCGTGAATAGAGGAATCGCTGCGACTTCCCTTCGTTGTACTTTCTGACTTCGTCCGCCGACTCGAACACGAATGTCGTCGTCTCGTAGATCGGCGTGGTCAGTGGCTCCGCGCTGTCGCTCACACCCTCGGCGAGGTGGATGGTCTTCGTCGCTGGACTCATGGGCGGCTTGGTCACATTCGGCATTTCACTGTTGTACCTGGCGCGGACTATCGAGCCGCGCGCCAACTTTTCAATGGATACCCGTCGGGTTCGGAGTTGAATGGCTCACCGGACTAGCGGATCTCGCCTCGATGCGATCGCCGCTGGCGCCGACAACCGGCTCGATGAACTGGCGATACGCATCCTCGTATCCACGATCGACCAGCTCGGCGAGGGTGTGCTTGCGATCGGAGCGCTCGTCGTAGACGCCGGCGAAGTCGAGGGGTCCCAGAGGATTGTGCGCCGGCCGGATGACGAACAGTCCGGCGAAGCGGCCGCCGAAATGTTCGAGGACGTCGCGAAGGCCGGCCGTTTCGAACGCAGCCAGCTGCTCGCCGGCGCGACCTCGCAGATCGGCGCGTCCGGCGCTCAGCTCGTGCGGGCGCGCGGCCGGTGCTGAGGCAGACAGCACGATCACCTGCTCCGCGCCGGCAATCGCCACCTCTTCGAGTAGTCGGGCGACCGCCCCGGGGCGATCGCATGCCCGGTGCGTCTCCCCACGCCAGGACCCTTCGGGTGCAAACGCGATGAGGTGTGGCTCCGTCGCCATCGGGACTGCAAGCGCCGCGGCAAGTGCATCGAGCGCGTGATCGCGACCGACGCCCGCGAGATCGAAGGCTTCCGTGAGGCGCATCGCGTTCTCGCCACCGACGGGCCGTCCGAAGAACCGCGAGCGGTGTGCGTCGCCGAGCAGCGCGAAGACGAGATCGCGGCGTGCGTCCATGTCGTGCACGGCGATGAGCAGTTCCCGGAAGCCCGGTTGACCCAGATTCTCCAGCAGGAGCTCGACGTAACGACGCCCGAGCTCGGGGTGCGGCGGCGCCGCCAGTGGCGCTGCCCCGCGAATCAGATTCCACAACTCCGCAGCTGCACGGGCACAGAGAGAACCGGCCGAGAGCGGCGCGCCGAGAAGCGTCCACGCCATGCCCTGTCGCGTACGCCGTTTGGCGTGGCCGCGCGCGGACCCGAGCAGCAGCGCCGCCGACGAGCATCACCGCGGCAACGATGACGGCGAAGAGCACCAGGCGCGGGATGACGGTCGGAAGCGAGTCTGCCGAAAAAAGGACGGCAATCCACCGGCCGAAGCCCGCACTCAGCGCAGTGCCGGGACCTTCGAGTCCGACCAGCGTGAGCAACAGGCCGATGCTGCCGACGATAACCGCGGTCGCCAGCAGGAGGAGTGGAATGGCCAGGATGGCCATGGCGGCGATCATCGACCAGCCCGCGGCCCGCAGCGGCCCGCGCCAGCCGTAGAAGCCGGCTGCCGAGCCGCTCTTCCAGAGGCCGTTCGCCTCCCACAAGCGCGAGCCACCGTCGACGGCCGCGAAGAGCGCCGTCATCGCGCCGATCCCACGCCCCGCCACGAGATCGATCTTGATCCCCGCTTCGTGCAGCGCGCGGAGCACGCCCGCATGGTAGGCACCGGCAGTTCCGGATCCGGCGAGCACGAGCGCCGTTCGAAGGCGGGTCGAGTAAACGCGGTCCGGACTGTCGGGCGTGATCACGGTGCTGCCGGACTCAGGGCGCGAGTCGAGATGGTCGGGTATCCGGCCGGATGAGCCAGGCTGCTAGGCATCGTGGTGAATCGTCACCAGCTTGACGACCTCGAACTTCCGGCTGCCGCTCGGTGTGGTGACGACGACTTCGTCGCCTTCTTCTCTGTTGAGGAGCGCCCGGCCGATGGGCGACGCGGTCGAGATCAGCCCGTGCTCGACATCGGCATCCTCGGGCATGACCAGCTGGTAGACGGTCATCGATCCTTGAACGTCCTTCAAGTGCACCGTTGAGCCGAAGCCCACTTTGTCGCGCGGCACCTTGTCGAGGTTCATGAGGTGGATATCGCTGACGCGCTTCTTCAACAAGCTGATGCGAGACTCGACGAGGCGCTGCCGTTCCTTCGCCGCGTGATATTCCGCGTTCTCGCGAAGGTCCCCGAGCTCGCGCGCGCGCTTGATTTCCAGCGGCAGCTCGGTCTTCAACTCCTTCTCGAGTTGGTGAATCTCGTCCTCGAACTTCTTGAGTATCTGCGCTTTCAGACTGGTGACTCCGGAAATGGTCAGGGTTCCCGTTTCCGCCTCCTCATTTCCCGGCATGGTAACAGAGTGCGCATACAATCACCACAAATGGAGCGCATTTCGAGCCGCCAGAATCCACTGGTGCAGCGCTTCCGCGCGCTCGCTCGAGGCGCAACCGGCGACGGGCGTGACGATCTTCTCCACCTTCTGCTCGATGGCGAACATCTGCTGCGCGAAGCAATCGCATCCGGAGTTCAGATCGACGTGGCGGCATTCGCCGATGGCGCGCGCGAAAGCTCGATCGCATCGCTCGCGGCCGAGCTGGCCAGCCGCGGAGCGCAGGTGATTACCGTGACCACTCCCGTGCTCGAAGCGATGAGCCCCGTGCGTACACCCTCAGGCGTCGTGGCCATCGGCCGGCTGCGCGAGACGCCGCTCGACACGGCGCTCGAAAAACAACCTCAGCTGATCTTCATGCTGCGCGACGTCCAGGATCCGGGCAACGTCGGAGCCATCGTTCGCGCCGGCGAAGCCTGCGGCGTGACGGGAATCGTTGCCGGCGAGGGAACTGCCGATCCGTATGGGTGGAAGGCGTTGCGCGGATCGATGGGCAGCACGTTTCGAATACCCGTCGCATCGCGCATCTCGCTCCTCGACGCCGCGCGCAGGGCGAAAGCACGCGGCATCCGGTTGGTCGCGACCGTACCACGGGCGGGGACTGCGCTGCACGACGCGGATCTGCGCCAGCCCTCTGCAGTGCTCCTGGGCGGTGAGGGCAGCGGTCTGCCGCAGGATCTGCTCGACGAAGCGGACGTCAGGCTGACCATCCCCATGCGCGCCCCGGTCGAGTCGCTCAACGTCAGCATCGCAGCGGCGCTCATCGCTTACGAAGCATCGCGCCAGCGCGCAGGAGTCGATCGTGGATCTCTTCGATGAACCGGGCGCGCCGCCGGCCGCGATCGATCCGTCAGCACCGCTCGCCGAGCGCATGCGGCCACGTACGCTCGACGAATTCGTGGGCCAGGATGCGCTGATCGGGCCGGGCCGCCCGCTGCGAAAAGCCATCCAGGAAGACAGGCTGCAGTCGATCATCCTGTGGGGACCGCCCGGTACCGGCAAAACGACCCTGGCGCGACTCATCGCCACCGCCACTCGTGCGCACTTCATCGCCTTCAGCGCCGTCCTGTCCGGCATCAAGGAGATCCGGACCGTCATGACCGAGGCGGAAGAGACGCGACGGCGTCGAGGCCGGCGCACGATCCTGTTCGTCGACGAGATTCATCGTTTCAACAAGGCGCAGCAGGATGCCTTCCTCCCTCGCGTGGAATCCGGCGACATCGTGCTCATCGGCGCCACGACGGAGAACCCGTCGTTCGAGGTGAATTCCGCGCTGCTCTCCCGGTCGAAAGTCTACGTGCTGAAGCCGCTCGGCTCCGACGGTATCGTGACCATCCTGAGGCGCGCGCTCGAGGATCGTACTCGCGGACTCGGTGCGCTCGATCTGCAGGTGGATCAGGAGGCGATGGCAGCGATGGCCCGCTACGCGAACGGCGACGCGCGCATCGCTCTCAACCTGCTCGAGCTCGCGGCGGCAACGGCCGCCGCCACCGGTCGTCTCGATGCCGCGCTCATCGCTGACGTCGCCCAACACCGCGCGCTCCTCTACGACAAGACCGGTGAGGAGCACTACAACCTGATCTCGGCGCTGCACAAATCGATGCGCAACAGCGATCCCGACGCCTCCGTCTACTGGCTGGCGCGGATGCTCGAGGCCGGTGAGGATCCGCTGTATGTGGCGCGACGGCTGGTCCGATTCGCCTCGGAAGATATCGGCAACGCCGACCCACAAGCACTCACGATCGCCGTCGCGGCCAAGGACGCCGTGCATTTCATCGGCATGCCCGAGGGCAATACCGCGCTCGCTCAGGCCGCGATCTATCTCGCCGTGGCTCCGAAGAGCAACGCCGTGTACCGCGCCTACCTCGAGGCAGCCGACGCCGCCGGCCAGGAAGTCGCCGAGCCCGTGCCGCTGCACTTACGCAACGCACCGACGAAGCTGATGAAGGATCTGGAATACGGGAAAGGCTACAAGTACGCACACGACGAAACCGGTGGCGTCGCCGAGATGGACTGCCTGCCCCCGGCCCATCGCGACCGCCGGTTTTATCAACCGACCGAGCGGGGATTCGAAGCGGAGATTCGCAAGCGACTCGAGTCGCTGCGGAAGCTGAGCCGCGACCGGCGCTAGTTCAGGCGAACTTTCTTGAACATCTCCTGGCGCAGCGGCAGGATGAACGAGAACCGATAGTCCCCCTGCATCCGCCCGATCGGGATACCGACGAGCTGCCCTTCCCTGTTCAGCACGCCGCCGCCCGACACGCCGGGATGTCCATCCGTGAGACAGGTCACCAGCTCATTGGGAGTCCGCTGGCCGACGTAGCCGGTTGAAAGGATGATCCCCTTCGAATAGTCGTTGCCGAGACGGAAGATGGGGTCGGCGAATTCGAAGCCGTACTCCAGGTTGAGATCCAGGGCGGGGAGGTTCACCGGCTCTTTGATCTTGAGGATCGCCCAGTCGCCCGGGTCGACTTCAACTTTCGCATCACCTGAGTCGACGATGCGCGCCGGGACAAGCCTTGCCGTTGAGCATCAGCTTTACGGACGTGATTTGCCGCGCGTCGGCCACGCCCTCCTGTCCGAGCGCCACGACACCGTGCTTCACCGTGATGAAGTAACCGTTGCCGAGATACCCGGCCGTGCCGTAGCTGCTCGCCCCACGGTCGTCGTAGGAATAGAGCTCGACGAAGCTGTCGCGGCGCTGACGGAGGAGGTTGAGAGGAAAGAGCCCCATTTCCGACTGGAGCTGTCGCTTGACGTCCTCGATGATGCCTTCGCGGCTTTCGATGTCGATCGCCGGCGCAGGCACGTTCGAAGCACCGCCCGACGTGCCGGTCGCGGTGGGCGCCTTCTCGCGACGCATGAGATCGATTTCCGCTCGAAGCGCAGCGATGCGCCCATCACTCTCCGCACTCTGGCGCGCGGCGAGATAGTTGCCGAGCCCAAAGAACAACAGGGCGAATGCCGATGCGAGAACTGCCGGAACCGCTGGACGGGTGGACATAAACACTCCAAGTTCGGCAACCGACCCGCCCCTTCGAAAGGCGACCGGCTTTGCGCGCCCCCCAGACGACGACGGAGGACTTGCCTTTTTCGCTTGGACTACCGGGCTGCTGGGATGATCGAAGAGTAAAATGCCGCGAGCATCGAGTCAAGCGTAAATCTTACGCGGTGATGCACTTATGACCGGCTGAGGTCGGAAATTCCGGGAACTTTCGTGCAGAACCTACGAGGAAAATTTTTCGTGTTCGCTGCTTCGTCTGTCTTCTTTCCTACGTCATCCATTCTTTTCCTCTTTCTCTTCGCTCCTCGTCCTTCGTCCTTCTTCCTTTCTTTTCACTCGTAGCGGAGCGCGATGATCGGATCCACGCGGCTCGCACGGCGGGCCGGCAGCCACACGGCGAGCAAAGCCACGACCGTCAACGCCACGGGCACTGCGGTGAAGACAACCGGATCGAGGGCAGTCACGCCGAACAGCAACGTAGAAATCAATCGCGTCAGACCGAAAGACGCAGCCAGACCGACCACGACCCCGATCAAGGCCAAGCTCATCCCTTGCCGAACCACCATGTTTTTGACGTCCGAGGCACGCGCACCGAGAGCCAGCCGAATGCCGATCTCCTGGGTACGCTGCTCCACCGAATACGCCATCAGGCCGTAGATGCCGATCGCCGCGAGAAGCAACGCGGAGGCGCCGAAGACGGTCATGAGCCACATGTTGAACCGCTCGCGCGACGTCGAGCGCGAAATGACCTCGGCCATCGTGCGGACGTCCGAAACCGGCAGGCCGCTGACCTGCCGGAGCTGCTCCTGAATCCCGCTGCTCAGCGCGTATGGACTCACCTGGGTCCGGACGACCCACGCAATGGGCGTCAAGCGCACGTTCAACGCGTTGGCCGCGTCCGGAATCTGCGCTTGCGGCACGTACATCGTCGGAAACGGATCGTTGTTGAGGCCCCCGTCGCGCACGTTGCCGACGACGCCGACGATCTGACGCTCGCGTTCCGTGGCGAACTCCGGCATGCCGCCGCGCCCGATGATCAAACGATCGTTGAGCGGATCGCCTTGTGGCCAGAACTCCCTGGCCATGGCTTCATTGATGATGACGACCGGCGTCGCTTGAGCCGTGTCGCGATCGTTGAACGTGCGACCGCGCTTGACCGGGATACGAAACACTTCGAAATAACCGGGAGATACCGTGATCCACCCACCGCCGCCGTGCTCCGTTCCTTGCAGCGGGCGGCCGGCAATGATGAAGCTGAGGCCGTAGCCCCCTTCGAGCGGCACGCAGTTTGTGATTGGACGTCGCAAAACCGATTTAGGATGGCCCGCCTTCGCTAAAGCTACGGCGGGCAGGCTGCAATACGCAGCGCCGAACGCCGAGCACCGAGTTCAGATGCGCTGAAAATTCTTCTCGATCTCGCGTCGCGTGATTCTCAGAACCACAGGGCGGCCGTGCGGACAGACGCTGGAGTACGCCGTGCGACGCAGCTCTTCGAGGATATACCGCATCTTCTCCAGTGTCAGCGGGTAGTTGGCTTTCACCGCCGCATGACACGCCATCGTCGCGGCAATCCGGCGCAGGGCGTCTTCCATGCGCGAACCGCGATCCAACCCATCGAGATCCTCGGCAAGAGTCCGCACCGCGGCCTCGCAATCCGATGGATCGAGGGATGCCGGCACAGCGGAAAGGCGCACGCTGTCGCCGCCGAACTCTTCCACTTCGAGACCGAACCGATCGAGCGCCTCGGCGTGCTGCGATAGGGCGTGCCGCTGCGATGCGGACAGCTCGATCAGGATCGGCGCCAGCAGCCGCTGGCTCTCCATCCTTCCGGCCGTCAGTCTCTCCATCGCCTGCTCGAACAACACGCGCTCGTGCGCGACGTGCTGATCGACGATGGCGATGCCTTCATCGTCTATGGCAATGATGAAGGTATCGCGAAACTGTCCGAGTGGAATCATCGGACGGAGGTCCGCCGGATTCGAAGGATCGACGCCGGTCGCGGTTGCCGGACCGAGAACACGATTGAACCCCTGAACGCTGGACACGCCCGAGAAGGAGGGCTCCGGACTCCAGCGGTTCCCGACGGCCGCTCCCGCGAGAACGCCCGGAATGGACATCGGCCGCGGCTCATCTCCCATGGCTACCTGCGGCGTCAACTGCAATTCGGGCGCGGGCCCCTGGCCGAGCGCGTCGGCCAACGTCCGCCGCAGCACTTCGTGAACGAGCGACTGCTCCAGAAAGCGGACTTCCGCCTTGGTCGGATGCACGTTGACGTCGACACGGTCCGCGGGCACGTCGATGAAGAGGTGGACCTCCGGGCTGCGCTCCTTGATGGTGGCAACGCTGTAGGCATCGATGATCGCGTGGGCGATCGTGCGGTCCTTGACGATTCGGCGGTTCACGAAGACGTTCTGCGGGCCGCGCACGGGTCCTTGATCGCCCAGGGCCGCCACGTAGCCCTTGATGCGCAGACCACCAGCCTCCTTGTGCACCGGTATGAGATCCGGACGCTCACCGAACAGCTGGTAGAACCGTTCGGGCAGATCTGCGGCGGGAGGACACTCCAGCAGCTTGCGCCCGCCGCTCGACAGCGCGAACCCGACCTCCGGATAGCCCAACGCCATTTGCGTGAGAAGGCGTGAGACCTGCGTCGCTTCTGCCGTGTCGGACTTGAGGAATTTCCTCCGGGCGGGAAGGTTGTAGAAGAGATCGCCGATCTCGATGCCCGTGCCGTGCGGCGCGCCAACCTCGCGCACCGACGCCGTCGCTCCTCCGTCGATGCGAACCTCGGTGGCCGAGTCCTGACCTCGCGGGCGCGTGCGGAGCACGAAGTGCGACACCGACGCAATGCTCGGCAGCGCTTCGCCGCGGAACCCCAGAGTCCTGATCGCGCCGAGATCCTCCGGCGTGGCTATCTTGCTCGTCGCGTGTCGTTCGACGGCAAGGGCGGCGTCCGCGGGTTCCATTCCCTCGCCATCGTCCTCGACGCGAATGAGCTTCTTGCCTCCCAGCTCGATAGCGACCTTGATTCGAGTCGCCCCGGCATCCAGCGCATTCTCGACCAGTTCCTTGACGACCGACGCCGGCCGCTCGACCACTTCGCCGGCGGCGATCTGGTTGGCCAGGTGCAGGGGAAGCCGGTGAATTCGCGCCACGTCAGATCCAGCGTCGACTTCGGAAGCAGACGCAGCATGCGCCGCCGAAATCCCCAGCATCATCCCGCAGACCCACCAAAACTGCATCGGGTCCCAGCCCGGAAATCGCGGCAGGTCGATGTCGTTCATCCCGTACAGCCCGGTCAATGAACGTGAGGGGCATGAAGATCGTGGCGATGATCGTCAACACCTTCATCACCGTGTTCAACTGGTTCGACACGGCCGACAGGTGTGCATCCAGAATCCCGCTGACGCGGTCCTGGAAGAAAAAGGCCTCGTCGGACAGCCTCACGAGATGATCGTGAACATCACGAAACCTGTAGGCGATCTGCTCGGAAATGAAGGCGAACTCGCGCCGCGCCAGTCGTCCGACGGCGTCGCGCTCTGGCATCACGACCTGTCGCAGCGAAGTCACGTCCTTCTTGAACTCCAGGATTGCTGCGCACCAGCGTCAGGTGCTCGGGTCCTCAAACACCTCGTTTTCCAGCCGGTCCAGCCTCTGCGCCAGCTTTTCGACCTCGGGTCGATAGTTGTCCACCATCGTGTCGACGATGCGGTGCATCAGACGCCGCGGTGCCCTCCGCCAGCACCTGGCCGTTGCGCGAACATGCTTCGGCAACTCGGCCGACGGACCGTGACAGACCGTGGTGCACGCTGACCAGGTACTTCGGGTTCAGAAAAAAATCGACATCCTTGGTGCGAAACTTGTGCTGGCGGGCGCTGAAATCAATGCCATGCAACACGAGATACAGATACTCGCCGTACGACTCGATCTTCGGCTGGTGGATTTCGGCGAGGGCATCCTCGATCGACAGCTCATGGAAGTGAAACACGTCATAGAGGACGCGGGCCTCTTCCGGTGTCGGTTCGTCGAGGTCCACCCACAAAGTCACGCCGCTGTCCGGAGCGAGCCAGGTGGGATCCACCGAGTCCAGGCACTCGACGGATCCCGCCGCGTACTTGTAAACCTTGATCAATCCCCAACCTTCACCTGGAGCGCGGCCTGGGCGGCGGCCAGTCGGGCCACTGGAATGCGGTACGGCGAGGCACTCACGTAATCCAATCCGACCTTGTCGAAGAAGTGGATCGAGGAGGGATCGCCGCCGTGCTCACCGCAGATGCCGATCTTCAGGTCGGGCCGCGTCGCGCGCCCCTTCTCGACGCCCATCGCCACCAGCAGGCCCACGCCCACGGTGTCGATCGTCGCAAACGGATCCTTATCCAGGATCTTCTTGTCCTGATACGCACCGAGGAACTTGCCGATGTCGTCGCGGGAGAATCCGAACGTCAACTGCGTCAGGTCGTTGGTGCCGAAAGAGAAGAACTGCGCTTCGGCGGCGATTTCGTCAGCCGTCGTTGCGCCGCGTGGCACCTCGATCATCGTTCCCACGAGGTAGGTGATCTTGACGCCCTGTTCTTTCATGACTTCCGCCGCTACGCGATCGACGATGGCTTTCTGATCGCGCAGCTCCTTCACGTGCCCGACGAGCGGAATCATGATCTCGGGTACGACCTTGGTGCCCTCTTTGGCCAACTGACAGGCGGCTTCGATGATCGCCCGCGTCTGCATCTCGGTGATCTCGGGATAGGTGATGCCCAGCCGCACTCCGCGATGCCCGAGCATCGGGTTGAACTCGTGCAGCTGCTCAACCCGCCGAAGCAGGGACTGTTTCTCCTGAAGGTCCTTATCGTTCTTGCCCTGCACTTCCATCTTGGCGATCTCCACCATGAGGTCCTCCCGTTTGGGCAGGAACTCGTGGAGCGGTGGATCGATCGTCCGGATCGTGACCGGGTGGCCGTGCATGGCTTTGAACACGCCGTAGAAGTCGCCGCGCTGCAGCGGCAGCAGCTCGCTGAGGGCCTTCCGGCGATCCGTTTCGTTGTCGGCGAGGATCATGCGCTGCACGATCGGGATCCGGCCTTCCCCGAAGAACATGTGCTCGGTGCGGCACAGGCCGATGCCGCGCGCGCCGAATTGATAAGCCGTCTCCGCCTGGTCGGGCTGGTCGGCATTGGCGCGGATACCCAGCCGGCGGAACTTGTCGGCCCATGACAGCAGCTTCTCGAACCGCTGATAAAGGTTCGAGGCTGATCCCTTCATCTCGCCGGCCACGACCTGCAGGATCTCGCTCGGCTTCGTCGCCACCTGACCAATCTTCACTTCGCCGGTCAGCCCATCGAACGACACCCACTCCCCTTGCTTGATGGTCTTCCCGCCGACGCTGAACGAGCGCGTCGCCTCGACGATATCGAGAGCGCCGGCGCCGACAACGGATGGCTTCCCCATCTGGCGGCCGACCACGGCGGCGTGTGAGGTCATGCCGCCAGTTGCCGTCAAGATGCCCTGCGCGACGAACATGCCGTGAATGTCGTCCGGTACGGTTTCCTTCCGGACCAGAATGACCGTCTTCCCCTGCCGGGTCCACTCCACCGCGTCGTCGGCTGTGAAGACAGCCTGGCCCGACGCCGCTCCCGGAGATGCCGGCAGACCCTTGGTGGCAACCGGGAGAGCCTTCCACGCCTTGGGATCGAACACCGGCGCGAGCAGCTGCGACACGGATTCGGGATCCACCTGCAGGACGGCTTCTTTCGGGCTGATCAGCTTCTCGTCCACCAGATCCGTAGCGATGACCACGGCCGCGTAGCCCGTCCGCTTGCCGTTCCGCGTCTGCAGCATGTAGAGCCGGTCGTCCTGGATCGTGAACTCGAAGTCCTGAATGTCCCGGTAGTGCTTTTCCAGACGTGAGGTAATCTCGCGGAGCTGCTTGTAGGCCGCGGGCATGACTTTTTCGAGCTCGGCGATCGGCTGCGGCGTGCGGATCCCGGCGACCACGTCTTCACCCTGCGCGTTGACCAGGAACTCTCCGTAGAACTCCTTGGCGCCGGTCGCCGGGTTGCGCGTGAAGCCCACACCCGTCGCCGATCGATCGCCGGTATTCCCGAACACCATCGCCTGCACGTTCACGGCGGTTCCGATCGAGTCCGGGATCTCGTAAATCCGGCGATATTCGATGGCGCGGGCATTGTTCCAGGAACGGAAGACGGCATCTCGTGCACCGCGAAGCTGTTCGAGCGGTTCTTGCGGGAAATTGCGACCCGACTTCGAACGGACGACTTCCTTGTAGCTCTTCACGACGTCCCGCAGCGCCGCCTCGTCAAGGTCGGTATCGAGATGCACGTGCTTCTGCTCTTTGATTTCCTCGAACTTCTTCTCGAACGCCTCTTTCGGAATCTCGAGGACGACGTTGCCGAACATCTGGATGAAGCGGCGATAGCTGTCGAATGCAAAGCGGCCGTTGCCGGTGCGGGCTTTCAGGCCCTCGACGGTCTTGTCGTTGAGACCCAGGTTGAGGATGGTGTCCATCATGCCCGGCATCGAAAACTTCGCCCCGGAGCGGACGGATACCAACAGCGGATTCTTCACGTCGCCGAGTTTCGCTCCGGCAGCGTTTTCGAGCTTGGCAAGGTGACTCTCCATCTCACGGTCGACGGCGGCGGGCGTTTTCCGGCCCTCCTTGTAGTAAAGATTGCAGGCTTCGGTCGACACCGTGAAACCCGGCGGCACTGGCAAACCGGCATTGGTCATCTCGGCGAGGTTCGCGCCCTTGCCTCCGAGCAGCCCTTTCATCTCGCGGTTGCCGTCGGCTTTGCCGCTGCCGAAGAAATACACGAACTTACGCTTTCCGGCGGTCGGCGCTCGGCGCTCGGCGCTCGCTGTTTTCCCTGCGGCGCTCGGCGCCCGGCGCTGGCTCGCTGCCGCCGTCCGTTTCGTCGTCGCTTTTGCTCTTGATTGCTTGCGTGCCGCTTTCTTTGCCATCGATGTTGCCTACTCCGTTTGAGGAACGATTTCCGAGATATCCGCCAGTTGGAGGATCAGGTCGCGCAACTCCGCCATCAGCGCAAGCCGTGCCCCTCTGACGCGGCGATCTTCTGCCATCACGAACACTTCCGTAAAGAACCGGTCGACCGCGGGCCGGAGCCCCGCAATTTCCGTGAACGCTCGCTTGTAGTCCGCGGCAGTGATGGCCGCGGCAATCCGCGGGCTGCGCGCATCCAGTTCGTCGAGCAGCGCGCGCTCGGCCGGCTCCGTCAACGCGCTGCGATCCACGGCTCCGTCGTCGGTCCGCTCTCGCGCGATGTTCTTCACACGCTTGAAGAGAACGGCCAGGGCCTGGAAGTCGACGGACATGCGCATGGTTTGCAGGACGTCGGCGACGCGACGGGCGCGAAGCGGCGAGATTTCCTCAGGCGACGTGGCTGCGCGAACAGTCTCGTGGCTGAAACCCCGCTGCTCGAGCGCGTATCTCACGCGTTCAAGCCAAAACCCTTTCGCCACTCCCGCCGCACCGAGGTCGGCAGCGGCTTCGGCGTGTAGCTTGACCGCTTCAGCCAGCAGCGTGTTGAGCAGAATCTCCTTGTCGAGACCCGTAAGCTCCGGCAGATCCATCAGTATCCGGATCGCGCCGTGGGCATTGCGGCGCAAGCCGAACGGATCCCGAGAACCCGTCGGACGCTCGCCGGCCGCGAAGAGTCCGATGACGGTATCCAGCTTGTCGGCGAGCGAGACTGCCGCCCAAGAGACAGCAGCGGCGCCGAGTTGTTCCTTCGATGGCGGGGCGTCAGGTTCCACGCCAACCGGCAAATAGTGGAAGTAGATCGCCTTCGACACCGGCTCCGGCAGGCCTTCCTCCCGCGCGTAGATGCCACCCATCGTCCCCTGCAGCTCGGGGAACTCGAAGACCATATCGGTGGTCAGATCGGCCTTGGCGAGGCGGGCGGCCTGCGCGGCATGAGCGGCGGCGTCCGGACGTCCGAATGCATGCGTGGCAATCCACCCGGCGAGGCGTTCGATACGTTCGGTCTTGTCGCGGTAGCTGCTGCCGCGGAGTTTCTTGTGGAACAGCACCGTGTGCAGTCGATCCATGCGCGATTCAAGCGGCGCCTTGCGATCGGCATCCCAGAAGAACTTCGCGTCGCGCAACCGCGCTGCCACGACGCGCTCGGCGTTCTTGGCGATGACCCGTTCGTCCTGCGGTTGCGTGTTGACGATCGCCAGGAAGGCTTCCTTGAGCGTGCCCTGCTCCGACACCACCGGGAAATAGTGCTGGTGATGCACGAGCGTGGTCACCAGAACTTCCTGCGGGAGCGACAGGAACGATCGGTCGAAAAATCCCGCCACCACGGACGGGTATTCGACGAGATCCGCAACTTCGTCGATGAGCGCGGTGTGCTCCTTCAGCTGCACCCGGCCGCCCAATCGTCGTGCGTGCATTTCGAGGGCGCGGACGATGCGCTCGCGCCGCTCGGTGTGGTCGAGGACGACGAAATGTTCCTTGAGCCGGGCTTCGTACTCCTCGAAGCTGCGAACCTTGATGGAGCGTCCAGCGCGGCCGCTCGTCGCCAGAAAGCGATGACCGTATGTGAGCGCGCCCGATTCGATGTCCTGCACCTGCATGCTGGCGGCGTTGGCGGCGCGGCCGATTGTGAACGGCACCACGCGGCCGCCGTACAGGAACAAGAGCCAGCGAATCGGCCGGCCGAACAGCAGCTCACCCCGCCCGTCGTCGAGCATCGCGTCCCAGTGCATCTGCTTGGGAAATGCCAGCTCGCGGAGCACGGCACGCATCAGATCGGGGAGCGCATCGGCGGCGCTGCGCCCGCGTACGTGCTTGTTGAAGACGAGATACTCACCCTTCGGCGTCTGCTTGCGACCGAGCGCCTCGAATTCGACGCCTTGCTTCTTCGCGAACCCGAGCGCCGCCGGCGTCGGGCGGCCGTCCTGCGCAAAGGCCGCCGAGACCGGTGGACCGCTGATCTCCTCGTCGAGATCGTCCTGGCGCTCGGCGATGCGCGCCACGCGTGCGGTGAGGCGGCGCGGCGTCGTGTAGCTCTCCACCGGCGCACCTGGTGCGATGCGGAGATCCTTGAGGCCTGCCTCGACACGCTCCTGGAGCTGGCGCGTCAGTCCCGGCAGCCACGCGGCCGGCAGCTCTTCGACGCCGATTTCAATCAGTAACTCTCTGTCCATGTCGCGTTGGTCGTTATTCCGTCGCCGGTTCTTCCCCTACCCACGCTTTTGCGATGGCCACCGCGAGCTGGCGGACGCGCAGGATGTAGGCCATCCGCTCGGTCACGCCGATTCCGCCGCCGGCATCGAGCAGGTTGAACATGTGCGAGCACTTCAAGCAATACTCGTGGGCCGGCAGGACGAGCCCGGATTTGAGCAGCGTCTGCGCCAGGCCGTAATACTGATCGAACAATGTCCGGTGCAGCGCGTTCAGCTCCCCGGCCGGCATGTCGACCTGTCCGAAGGCGTACTTGGACTGCTCCACCTCGTCGCGATGCCGGACGTCGCGATATGTCACGCCGGTCGCCCACTCCAGATCGAACACGTTGTCGACATCCTGCAGCGCCATGCCCAGACGCTCGATCCCGTAGGTCAGCTCCACCGAAATCGGAGACAGATCGATTCCGCCAGCCTGCTGGAAGTAGGTGAACTGCGTGATTTCCTGACCGTCGAAGAGCACCTGCCAGCCGATGCCCCAGGCGCCGAGCGTCGGCGACTCCCAGTTGTCCTCTTCGAATCGGATGTCGTGGGCGCGGAGATCGATACCGCATGCCTCGACGCTCTGCAGATAGAGCTGCTGTACTTCGTCCGGTGCCGGCTTGAGGATCACCTGAAACTGGTGGTGTTTGAACAACCGGTTGGGGTTTTCGCCGAACCGACCATCGGCAGGGCGCCGCGACGGCTGCACGTAGGCCACGTTCCAGTGCGCGGGGCCGAGCACTCGCAGAAACGTTTCCGGGTGCATGGTGCCGGCACCCATTTCGACGTCGAGGGGCTGCTGGAGGAGACAGCCACGCGAGGACCAGAACTCCGACAGCTTGAAGATCAGTTGTTGCAGCGTCACCATTCGGCTTAGCGGGCTTGTCGTATCTCGCGCAATACCCGCGCGGACTTGAGCTCCTTCTCGAGATGCAGGTTGATGAGGCGCCGGTGCGCCGTCTCGAGCTGTCGCGCGGAGGCCGTGGCGAGCGGCAGCGCGTCGAGCGCGTCGGGACCGACCGTCGCGGATCCTTTCAGAAAGCGCATGCCCTCGGCCGACACCAGCGTGCCACCGTTGGATGGAGCGCAGCTGCGGCAGATGAACACGTGCTCACGCGGCGGCATTACCGCACCGTCCTGCAGAGAAGCGCTGCACCCCGTACAAGCCGTGATTGAGGGATACACGCCCTGCAGACGGAGCAGCCAATATTCGAAGTACCGCGCCAGCGGTTCGATCGGGGCGCCGACCGCGAGTGCGTCGACCATGGACGATCCGAGACGATACAGGCGCTCATCCGCGTGCGCTTCCGGCGACCACTCGTCGATCAACTCAGCGAAGTATCCCGCGTGCCCAAGCGCGCCAAGCGCCGAATCCGCCTCGCCACCGCGGTGTGCGGCGGTCATCGGACTGCGCGAGGGCTCAACGTAATTGAGCCGGACCAGCTCGCGCTGTTCCCGCTCGTAGTAAGCGACGCCGGCCCGGGTCATCGGCTCGAGCGCACCCAGGTAGCGCGATCGCTGCCGCCGCGCACCTTTCGCGACGCCACGCTTCTTTCCACGGTCCCGCGTGAGGAACACCACGATCCGATCCGCTTCGCCGAGCTTGTATGTACGGAGAATCAGCGCCTCGGACGTGTAAACGGGCATTCTACCCTGCTTTGTGCAGGAACCGCAGGAAGAGGGCACCCAGACCGAGGAAGGAGAGGAAGCCGAACACATCGGTCAGGGTCGTAATGAAGACCGCCGATCCCAGCGCCGGATCCACCTTCAGCGCGCGCAGCGACAGCGGGATCACCGTCCCGGCCGTTGCCGCGATGAACATGTTGATCAGCATCGCGAGCGCCAGGATCCCGCCGAGCACCGGATCGCCTTTGAAGAGCCAGACCACGAGCGCGCCGATTATGCCGCACGCGACGCCATTCCCGATTCCAACGACGGCCTCTTTGAAGAGTGCCTTGCGGGTGTTGGCCCAGGTCAGCTCGCCGAGCGCGATTCCGCGGACAATCACGGTAAGCGTCTGCGTTGCCGCGTTGCCGCCCATACCCGCCACCACCGGCATGAAGACCGCCAGCGCAGTGACCACGCCAATCGTCGACTCGAAGATCCCGACAACCGATGCGGCGAGAAACGCAGTCCCCAGATTGATCACCAGCCACGGCAGCCGCTTGCGGAGCGACTCCATGGGCGGGGTGAATACGCGATCGTCGCCGGCCACGCCGGCCAGACGATAGACATCTTCGGTCGCTTCGTCCTTGATGACGTCGATGACGTCGTCCACCGTAATGACGCCGACGAGCTTGTTCTCTTCGTCGACAACGGGGATCGCCAGCAGGTTATAGGAGGCGACCTGTTGCGCCACTTCCTCCTGCTTGACGTCGGCGCGGACGCTGATCAGATCCGTCGTCATGATCCGCTTCAGCGGCGTCGCCGGTGGCACCAGCAGCAGACGGCGAAGAGAGATGACGCCGACCAGGTGGCGACGAACGTCGATGACGTAGAGGTAGAACACCATCTCCACGTCGCGCGATCCCTGGAGCGCCGTGATCGCCTCCGCCGCGGTGATGTCCTCCGAAAGCGCGAAGACTTTCGGATTCATGATGCGGCCGGCCGTCCGCTCGGCGTATTCGAGCAGCTCCCCGACGTCGCCGCCCGCCGGCCGCTTCTGAATCAGCTCGAGGACCGAAACCGACAGCTCCTTCGGCAGGTGATCGATGATCGCCGCCGCATCGTCTGACGGCAGCTCCTGGGTCAGCTTGACGACTTCTTCGGGCGTCCGTCCGGCGAGGAAGGAGGCCGCAGCCTCGGGCCCCATCTCGCTGAGCGCTTCCATCGCCAGGCGGCTGTTGCGCTCGACGAGCAGGGAAAACGCCGACTGCCGGTCTTTCTCCGGGAGATCGGCAAAGAGCTGGGCGAGATCGGCCGGGTGCTGCTTGTGCAGCAGGTTGACGAGGTTCGCCGTGGCGCCCATGCGGAGCAGGCGCTTCACGGAGTCCAATACGACGTCGAGTTTGCGCTGAGGCATGAGGAGAGTTCGTCCCTGACGACGAGGACGAACTGCTCAATTTAACACAGGGTTCGTGCCCCGTTACCCGGCCTTTTCGATGTGAATCAGGTAGGCCTCGACCATCAGGAGATTCTTCTCGCCGGACTGTTTGATGACGCTCAAGAGGCGATCCATCTTGACCACTTCTTCGAGCTGCTCGTCGATGAACCACTGCAGGAAGCTCTGGGCGAGGTAGTCGTTCTGCTTGACCGCGAGATCCATGAGCGCGGTGATCTGGCCGGTGACCTCCTGCTCCCACTTGAGAGCCGCCCCCACGGCGTCTTCCGCGGTCGCGAACGTGGCGGCGGGCGCCGGGATCGCCGGAATGGCCAGGCCGCCTTTCGTATCGAGCAAGTACTGCACGAACTTCATGGCGTGCTGTTTTTCCTCGTCTGCCTGGTCGAAGAAGATCTTGGAGAGCAGCTTCAGCTGCCGCTGACTGAAATGCGCGGCGATGCTGACGTACTGCATGCTGGCGCCAAATTCATGCCCGATCTGTTCGTTGAATGCCTTCGCGAGCTCACGACTAATCAACACATTCATCTCCATTCTGGGGGAGTCTTGCAGCGCCTCTTCCACTTCCGTCTACGCGACGGTACGCGGAACACCCAGATCATCCAGCACCCGGTCGTTGTCGCGCCAGTCGGCATTGACCTTGACGCGCAAATCGAGGAAGACCTTCGTCTCGAAGAACGCCTCCAGGTCCTGCCGCGCCTCGGTCCCGATCCGCTTCAGCATCTCGCCGCCGCGGCCGATCACGATACCCTTTTGCGATTCCTGCTCGACGTAAATCGTGCAATACAACCGGAGAATTCGCCCGCGATCCTCCTCGTCGAACGTATCGACGGTCACCGCGGTCGAAAACGGCAACTCGGCGCGAGTATGCCGCAGCAGCTTCTCTCGCACGGTCTCGGCCACCAGCGACCGCTCCGGCTGGTCGGTCAGGAAATCCTCGGGATAGAGCGCCTCACCTTCGGGAAGGTGCCCGAGGAGCTCCCGCTCCAGGCGATCGATGCCGTCGCCGGTCAAGGCCGACACCGGAACGATGGCGACGAAGTCGTGCCACGTTCGAGCGCGCTCGATGAGCGGCAGCAGTCTCGCTTTGGGAACGAGATCGATCTTGTTGAGCACGAGCACGACGGGCGCACTGACGTCCTTCAACAATCCCGATACATACTCGTCGCCGCGTCCCGGCCTGGTCGAGGCATCGAACACCAGCGCGACCACGTCGACTTCGCGGAGGGTCTCGACCGCCGCATCCACCATGCGAACGTTGAGGCGATGCAAGGGACGATGGATGCCAGGAGTGTCGACGAAGACAATCTGCCCCTCGGGGTAGTTCTTCGCCGCCAGGATGCGCTGCCGCGTCGTCTGCGGCTTGTCCGAGACAATAGCGACCTTGGCGCCGACGATCGTGTTCAGCAGGGTTGACTTGCCGGCGTTCGGACGGCCGATGAAAGATGCGTAACCGGCCCTTCGCGTGTCGGTTTCCATCAGGCCTCGTGAACGGGTGAGGGGGCGGGTGTGGCCTTCCGCACGCGAACCTTGTGAATCCGCCGGCGTTCCGCTTCGAGCACCTCGACGAACAGACCGTCGATCTCGAACGTCTCCCCGACCGACGGCACGCGACCGGCGCGGGCCAGGACGTAGCCGCCTACCGTTTCGAACCCATCTCCCTCAATTTCCACACCGAGGCGCTCGCGAAACTCGTCGATGCTCACCTTCGCGCTGAAGACGTAAGTACCGGTACCTTCGTCGACGATGGGCTCCGACTCCACGTCGTACTCGTCGCGGATATCGCCGACGATCTGCTCGAGCAGATCTTCGATAGTCACGAGACCGGCGGTGCCGCCATATTCGTCGACGACGATTGCGACCTGAACGCGTTTGCGTTGAAACTCCTTCAGCAGCTCGGGCACCCGCTTCGTTTCCGGCACGAACGTGCCCGGCCGCAACAGTCGTTCGATCGGAGCGTCGTTGGGAATCGACTGGTCGATGAGCTGAATCAGGTCCTTGACGAACACGAACCCGACGATATTGTCGAGATTCTCTCGGAACACCGGGAAGCGCGAGTACTCCTGCTCGCGAAACAGGTTGAGCAGATCGCCGATCTTCGCGTCCTCGCGAATCGCGACGATATCGGGGCGCGGCGTCATCACCTCGCGGACGAGCGTGCCGCCGAAGTCGACGATCGACTGCAACAGCCGGCGCTCATCCCCTTCGATCAGGCCCTGCTCGGCGCCGGCTTCGAGGTAGGCGTGCGCCACCTCCCCCGCCTCCTCCTGCGAGGTGTCGCTGCCAGTGGTTGGCGGCCGTTCACGTTCGCGGCGTCCCTGATCGATCAGGCGCACGAGTCCGCCGGTCAATGGATGCAGGAAGCGGGCGGCCACGTCGAACGGCGGCAGCAACAGTTGCAACGCGCGCTCGGGGTTGTTGCGAACGAGCAGCATCGGCAGCACGTGTTCGCAGACGAGAATGAACACCGCCACGAACAGCAGCAGCAAACCGATCGACTGCAGGCCGGTTGCGCCGGTCAGGATCGCGATGCACATTGTCGCCAGCGAGAAGATCAGCCCCAGGAGCAGGCGCGCAGGCACGAAGAGGAGGATCGGATCGTCGAGATAGAAGCCAAGCCGATCGTCGCGCGTGCCCCGCTCGGCGTTGAACCGCAGCGACAGGCGCATGAGCGCGCTGAACGCCGTCTCGATCGTCCCGACGTAGACGGCAGCGAGGGCGAGAACGAAAAGGATGACGGGGGTCATCGGACCTTCCGCCGGTCGTCCGCTTTGTTCCGCTCGATCAGCGTCGCCGGCAGGCCGCCTTTGCGGCGCAGGCGGACTTCGATTCTCGACATGCGGCCGCGATCGCGCGGGTCGTCGTGATCGTAGCCGAGAAGGTGCAGTAAACCGTGAAGCGCCAGGACCCGCAGCTCGGTCCGATAGGCATGGCGCATCACGCGGGCCTGACGTTTGGCGACGCCGGTGGCGATCACGATGTCGCCGAGAAATCGCGACGCGGTTCCGGATGGGAACGACAACACGTCGGTGGCGCTGTCTTTGCGGCGATACCGGCGATTGAGGGCGCGGACTCGTGCATCCGGGGCGAGGGCGATCGCCACTTCCCCGCGCAGGCGCGCGGGGACCACTGCGGCCACCCATCGAGCGAGGCCCTCATCCCGGACCGGACGGCCGCGACCGTCCGTGACCGTCACCAGGAAGCGGCTACTGTCGGGATCCACCGTACGATTCGTACGCCTTGACAATCTGCTGCACCAGCTGGTGCCGCACGACGTCTTTTTCGTCGAAGTGAATGAACGCGATGCCCTCGATCCGGCCGACAACCTTCATCGCTTCGACCAGTCCGGACGTGCGGCCGGTCGGCAGGTCGATCTGCGTGATGTCTCCGGTTATCACCGCCTTCGATCCGAAGCCGAGGCGGGTCAGGAACATCTTCATCTGCTCCGACGTGGTGTTCTGCGCCTCGTCGAGAATGACGAAGGCGTCGTTCAGCGTGCGCCCGCGCATGAAGGCAATCGGCGCCACTTCAATCGTGCCGCGCTCGACCAGCCGTTCCGCGCGCTCGACGTCGAGCATGTCGTAGAGCGCGTCGTACAGCGGACGCAGATAGGGATTCACCTTCTCCTGCAGGTCACCCGGCAGGAAGCCGAGCTTTTCTCCCGCCTCCACCGCCGGCCGCGCCAGGATGATGCGGTTCACTTTCTTCGCGAGCAGGAACGAGACGGCCTGCGCCATGGCCAGGTACGTCTTGCCGGTTCCCGCCGGGCCGATGCCGAAGACGATGTCGTACGCCTCGATGGCATCGAGATAGCGGCGCTGGTTGAGGCTCTTCGGAAGGACCTGGCGCTTGCCTGAGGTCCTCGTCGACTTGAGGAAGTAGTCCGACAGGTCGACCGTGTCGTCCTGCGCCACGAGCTGCGAGGCCGTGCGGACATCTCCCTTGCCGAGCCTGTAGCCGCCGCGCATCAGCGACGACAGCTGGTCGAGGACGCGCTCGGCGCGGGCGACATCGGAGGCGTCACCCTCAACGACCAGCTCCTGTCCGCTGGTCCGGATCCGGACGTTGAAGAGCGACTCGAGGTGTTTGAGGTTTTCGTCGTACGTGCCGAACAGGGTTTCCGCGCCCTGATCTGGGAGCGCGATCTTGCGCATAATTGTCGCGGGAGGTATGGAAGTCGCTCCTTCAAAACACGGGGTCGCAGCCACAGACTACCACACCGCCTGCCCGTTTACCCCTCGATGCGAAGATGTAACTCCTTAATTTGCTTCGTGTTAACAGTCGACGGCGCCCCCGCCATCAGATCCACGGCCTGTGCCGTCTTGGGAAACGCGATGACGTCGCGAATCGACGGCTCGCCGGTGAGGACGGCGATGATACGGTCGAGCCCCAGCGCGATGCCGCCGTGCGGCGGTGTCCCGTACTCGAGCGCTTCCAGGAAGAACCCGAACCTCAGCTTCGCTTCCTCGTCGGAAATCTTCAGCAGCTTGAATATCAGGCGCTGCAACTGTTGATCGTGGATTCGGATGCTCCCGCCGGCGATTTCGCTGCCATTGAGGACCAGGTCGTAGGCACGCGCACGGGCTTTGCCCGGATCGGTCTCGAGAAGTCCGGCGTCGCTCTCGAGCGGTGACGTGAACGGGTGGTGCATGAACTCGTACCGTGATTCCTCCTCGAGCCACTCGAACATCGGAAAGTCGACGACCCAGAGAAACTCGAAGGCGTTCGCATCGAGGAGATTTTCTTTCTTGGCGATCTGCAGGCGCAGCTGGCCGAGCACTTTCGAGGTCGCCTCGCCAGGGCCGGCTGCGAGCAACACCAGGTCTGATGCGCCTGCCTGCGCGAGATCCAGCGTTCGGCGAATCGCTTCCTCACCGGCAGCCTTCAGCGCGGAGCTCTGCACGGCGCTCTCCTGACGCCGCGCCCAGAGTAGACCAGACGCGCCGAGCTGTTTCGCACTTTCCACGATCTCGTCGAGCTCACGCCGCGAGTAGCGTGCCCCGCCGGGGACGGTAAACCCGCGCACCACGCCGCCGGCTGTCAGCGCGTTCTGAAAGACCGTGAAATTCGAGTCGCTCCAGGCATCCGAGAGATCGCGGATCTCCATGCCGGCGCGCAGGTCCGGTTTGTCCGATCCGTACTTGGCCATGGCATCGGCGTAGGCCATGCGGCGAAACGGCCGTGGAGCGCCGCGGCCGATGAGCGCCATTAGCCGTTCCATCAGCGGCTCGATGGTCGTGAACACGAGCTCCTCGGTGGCGAACGACATCTCGAGGTCGACCTGTGTGAACTCCGGCTGCCGGTCGGCGCGCAGATCCTCGTCGCGGAAGCACTTCACGATCTGAAAATAGCGATCGAGTCCGGAGATCATCAGGATCTGTTTGAAGATCTGTGGCGATTGCGGCAGTGCGTAGAATTCGCCGGGATGCACGCGACTCGGTACCAGGTAGTCGCGCGCCCCTTCCGGCGTCGACTTCGTGAGCATCGGCGTTTCGATTTCGAGGAATCCCTCCCCGTCGAAGTACTTCCGGATCTCCATGGTCGCGCGGTGCCGCAGCGCGATGTTCCGTTGCATGCGCGAGCGGCGCAGGTCCAGGTAGCGATACTTCAGACGCGTGTCCTCCGACACCGACACGCTCTCGTCCGCAATCGGAAACGGCGGCGTTTTCGCGTCGTTGAGCAATCGAATCTCGTGCGCCTCCACCTCGATCTCGCCGGTCGAGACCTTCGGATTCACCGACTCGGGCGACCGTCGATCGACACGGCCCAAGATCGCCACCACATACTCGGGCCGCAAGCGCTGAGCCGCCTCGATCAACGCCGCGTTGTCGCGGACCACAACCTGCGTGATGCCGTGACGGTCTCTGACGTCCAGGAACAGGAGCGAGCCAAGATCGCGGACACGGTGCACCCAGCCGAGCAGCACGACATCCTGTCCGGCGTCGACAGCGGTCAGGGCGCCACAGGTGTGAGTCCGATGCAGAGAGCCTAAGGGTACTACGTTGATCATTGTCAGTCGTTCAGTCGTTAGTCGTTAGTCGTTAGTCGTCGAGTCGTTAGTCGCCGCCGTAGGCCCGCCCTTCAGGGCGGGCGTCGTCGACTTCAGGGACGGGCGCGGTCGACAGCGCGCTGGCGACGTTGGCCCGCGGAACCTGAGTCTGTGTGCCGATTCTCATGTCCTTGACCGTTACGACACCTTGCGCACGCTCGTCGGCGCCGACAATCGCCACGTATGCCACGCCGCTCGTTGCCGCGTATTTGAACTGCTTGCCCAATTTGTCCGGTTCCGGATACACGTCCACTCGATAGCCGGCATCTCGCAATTCACTGGCTAGCCGCAGCGCGTCGGGAATCGCTTCGTCGTCGAAGAGCGTCACCAGCACGTTGGCCGCCGGCGCGTCGACGTCGGGCGGAAACATGTTGCGCTCTCCCATGACCACGAGGATGCGCTCCAGCCCGAGCGAAAAGCCGCAGGCCGGAATGTCTTCGCCGCTGAACATGCCAATCAAACCATCGTACCGTCCACCGCCGCCGAGACTGCCGGCCAGATCGGGAACGGTCGCCTCCATGATTGCACCCGTGTAGTACGAGAGGCCGCGGGCCAGGCTCGGATCGAGCTTGACGTGCGATGCGGCGCTCGTGGCTGATGCCAGATCCATGATTCGGCACAGCTCGCCCAGCGCCGACCGCGCGGCGGGCCGATCGCCGACCGCAGCCTCCAGGCGATCGACGGTCGCTCCTCCAGCAAACAGCTCGAGCAGTCGCTTGCCGGACGCGTCTTCGACTCCGCGCGCCGTCAGCTCTCGCTGCACGCCCTCCGCACCCACCTTGTCCATCTTGTCCAGCGCCACGAGCGCCGGGCCGTGTAGAGGTTCGGGGACGCCGCATGCGTCGAGCAAGCCAGTGAGCAGCTGACGGTGGTTCACCCGCAGGACGAAGTCAGTGAAGCCGAGGCGGCGCAGAACATCCGAGCACGCGGCGAGCAGCTCGACCTCGACGACCGCGGAACGGGAGCCAATGGCATCGACGTCGCACTGATAGAACTCGCGGAATCGTCCGCGCGCGGGACGATCGGCACGCCACACCGGCTGAATCTGATAGCGCTTGAAGAACCTCGAAAGCTTGCCGCGATGTTCCGCCACCACGCGCGCGAGAGGCACGGTCAGGTCGTAGCGAAGCGCGAGATCGGTTTCGCCCGACGATTCGTGCTCACCGCGGCGCAGCACTTTGAAAATGAGCTTCGCGCCCTCTTCCCCGTACTTGCCCGTCAGGGTCTCGATGTTCTCGAGTGCTGGTGTCTCCAGCGGTTCGAATCCGTAACGCTGGTACACGTCCTCCACCACCGCGATCACGTAGCGCCGTCGGCGAACGTCGGCCGGCAGAAAATCGCGCATGCCGCGCGCCGGACGGCTTTGGGCAGCCATTACGGACAGCTGCCGCCAGGAAGGAGAAGGACATCAGGTGATGACGATAGGAGAAAGGAACCGCTTCCTTCGTCTTCGTATCTTTTTTAACCGTCGGATAGTCGATGCCGAGCTGCTCGAGATAGGTCTTGTAGCGTGATGGATCGTAGTAGTACTTCCGCATCTCGCCGCGGTACTTCTCCATCGTCGCTCGGTTCAAGTCGATGGCAGGCTTGTCCTGCGGCCGGATGAGCGGCTCGTACTTCATGGACTTGGTCTGAACGTCGCGGAAGTAGTCCCACGCCTGCTGCACGAGCGTCGGCTTCGTCACCAGGTCGATCATCGTCATCGCCTGCACCTTGGCGCCGGCCGTCGCGCCCTTGTGCGCGATAGGGGTCGCCATCGCGATGGCGTTGGCCCAGTTGTGGCCGGGCAGGCCGGGGATGTTCGAAGGAAAACGGAGCGTGACCGTCGGCACGTTCCAGGATATGTCGCCGATGTCGTCCGAGCCGCCGCCGCGATTCTCGACCACCGGTCCGCCAACTTGATCGCCGATTTTCACGCTCAGCCCCTGTTCGCGGCTGCCCAGCTCCTTCTGCAACGCCTTCGCCAGCGTCTGGTCCGCCTCGCTCCACTGAGGCATTCCCACTTTCTTGATGTTGGCCCACGTCGCTTCCGCGACCGCTTTGTTGAAGTGCTGCGGCCACGCCGTACCGAGCACACGCACGGGCATCAGCTCGGTGCTGGTCATCATCGCCGCACCGCGAGCCATGGTATCGCCAAGCTCCCACAACTCCTTGATTTTCGGATACGTCGTCTGCCGGAAGTAGTACCAGACCGATGCCGTGCGTGGGACGACGTTCGGCTGGTCGCCGCCGTTGGTGACGACGTAGTGGGATCGGTGCTCCAGCGGCAGGTGCTCGCGACGGTAGTTCCAGCCGATGTTCATCAGTTCGACGGCATCGAGCGCGCTGTGTCCTCGCCACGGCGCGCCGGCGGAGTGCGCCGTCTGCCCGCGAAATGTGTACTCGACGGACACGAGCCCGGTACCCTCGCGATCACCCCATGAGACGTTGAGATCGTTGCCCACGTGCGTGAACAGCGCGACGTCGACATCTTTGAAAAATCCGTCGCGGACGTAATACGCCTTCGTCCCGACCAGCTCTTCCGCGGTTCCCGGCCAGATGCGAATCGTGCCGGGCAGTTTTTCCCGCTCCATCAGCTTTTTGACCGCAAGCGCGGCCGTGATGTTGACGGCCTGTCCTGAGTTGTGGCCCTCGCCGTGACCCGGTGCCCCCTCGATGAGCGGTGAATGGTAGGCAACGCCGGGTTTCTGCGAGGCCTGAGGAATCCCGTCGATGTCCGAACCCAGCGCGATGACCGGTTTGCCGCTTCCCCACGTCGCCATGAACGCCGTCGGTATCCCGGCAATGCCTTCCTGAACCGTGAACCCGTTCTTGCGGAGCAAGTCGACCAGGTACTTATGCGTCTCGACCTCCTGGAAGCCGAGCTCGCCGAAGCTGAAGATCTGATCCACCATCTGCTGGGTGAAGGTCGTCATGGCGTCGACCTCCTCCGTCGCCTGGTTTTTCATGCGCTGCACACGAGGGTTGTCCGGCACCTCCTTCGACGGCGCCACCTTCGACGCTTCCGGCGCCGGCCGTTCCTGCGCGAGCGGCACCGAGATCGTCAAGGCCGCGAGGGCGAAAACCGGAACCCATTCGACGCCACGCATACCAAACCTCCAAAAAGCTCCCAGCTCCCAGCTTCCAGCTCCCAGCGGGGGGCCGGGGACATAGGTAACAAATCAGTCCGGCGACATGGGTAACAGTTTATTGAGGATCTGACGATCACTGTGTCCTCTCCAGCACTCAGCGTGCGAACGGGCGCCGTGCAGGCGCTCGGCGGCGGCCAACGAGGGCCGTGTGGCGAGCGAGCAGATGCCGCCGAGCGCCCCCCCGTGAACCGTGGCACGTCGGTCCGTTCATCGCAGTGCTTGCAGGCGGCGCGTGTGTTCGTCGAACCGCGCCAACGCGAGCGTCGCAAAGTAGAGCGTCCAGAGGCCATCGGCCACCTCTTCAAAGCCGATCGACTCACCGGCCAAGACATGGGAGACAAAGACTGGATCGCCGCGCCATTTAAGTGTACCGACCGGCGAGACCCGACGAATCTCGAAATGACCGGGATACTCGATCGGCGGCAGGTGACGAGGCCATGGGCGCGGCGACCGAGCGTACTGCCTTGCGGGCGGTTCGTTGCCCAGGGCCTCATGCGGTCGCTCGACGTTGTACTCCACACAGAACCGGCGGAACCGCTGCTGTTGCGCGTGCACATTCAGCGCTGGGGGCCGCGCGGTTTCCGCTTTCAGCACGGCGTGGAATTGTTCGTGCGACCCGTTTTGTTCCGGATGGCCCTTCGCAATGCGCTCCAGCCCGATGCCGAGGCGAAGCCACCACAGCGACAGCCGCGACAACCCGCCCAGACCGGGGCCCGCAAAGGGGCCCCCATTGTCACTGCGAATCCGCTCGGGCAACCCATACTCGGCGAAGGCGCGCTCGAACCGGCGCCGCGTCGCCTCATACCCCGTGCCGAGCAGCCCGTCGCAGCGCAACACGAACCGACTGAACCCATCCCGCACCGTCAGCGGGTAGCAATAGACGTGGTCCCCCGTCAGGAATTCGCCTTTGAAGTCCGCCGTCCAGACTTCGTTCGCCCGCGTGATCGGCGGCAGCGGCGGTCGCGGCCGCGCGAGGGCGCGGGGCCGTCGTCGGCGCGGCGCCACCAGCCCCCGCTGCGTCAGGAGATCACACACCGTCGAGCGCCCCGGCCAGGCCACCGTCGGTTCCTGCCGGCGAAGCACGGCGAGCAGTTTCTTCGCGCCCCAGTGCGGATGGCGCCGCCGCTGGGCCACGATCGCTTCCACCATGTCCGTCGCCGTCGCCTGCGGACTGTGATGCGGCCGCCGCGAGCGCTCGCACAACCCGCGCACCCGGTCCGCGTGGTAGCGCTCGAGCCACTTGTACGCCGTCTTGCGGCTGATGCCGGTACTGCGCGGCGAGCTCCGTCATCGTAAACAGCTCGGTCTCGTACTCACGGACAAATTCGAACCGTGGGTCCATGGGCGACATTTCCCGCCACGGCATCGAAGCACCTCCGGCGTAGCAGGTGCCCCGGCCTGTGGCCATGAGTGTTACCCATGTCGCCGGACTAAAGTGTTACCTATGTCCCCGGACTGAACCCAGCTCCCAGCTTCCAGCTCCCAGCTTCCAGCTCCCAGCTTCCAGCCGCCAGCTCCGCTTCCAGCCGCCAGCTCCCAGCTTCTACTACTACCCATCCAGTTAGCACGTCGCACGTCGCACGTCGCACGTCGCACGTCGCACGTCGCACGTCGCACGTAGTACGTGCTTACCCCCCTCTTGTGTGCATTTCGAGGTGCGCGTCCTTCTTGAGGGCAGCAACCGGAATGAGCACTTCACGGCGCTCGACGGCCAGCCGTTCTTCCGCTCCACGATCAGATCGTTGACTCCACACGGCGGTGATGAGCTGCTGCAGGTCCGCGGTCGTCGCACCGGCGCGGAGCGGGCGGCGCAGATCGGTCCCGGCGCGCGCGTAAAGGCACATCAGCCAGATCCCGTCGGCGGTCAACCGGCTGCGGTCGCATGTCTCGCAGAATGGCTCGGTCGTGGACGAGATGATGCCGAAGCGCGTGCCGTCGCGCAGACGATACACTGCCGCCGGCGCAGAACCACGCTCGGGCTCGGGTGCGACGGCGCCGTAATGCGCGGTCAGCGTCGACAGGATTTCCTTGCGCGAGACGACCGAGTCCCGGGTCCACCGCGTGGCTCCACCGACATCCATGTACTCGATGAAACGCACTTCGGCCCTCACCTGACGGCCGAACTCGATCATCTCCACGAGCTCATCGTCGTTGACGCCGCGAACGACGACTGTGTCGATTTTGAGGTTCTCGAACCCGGCGTGCGTGGCGGCATCGATACCTGCCATCACTGCCGCGTGCTCGTCGAACCCGGTGAGCGACTTGAAGCGCGACCGATGGAGCGTATCGAGGCTCACCGTAAGACGGTGGAGTCCTGCCGCTTTCAGTGAAGCGGCCTGCGCCGCCAACAGGACGCCGTTTGTCGTCATCGCCAGATCGGTCAGACCGTCGATGCGAGCGAGCTTCTCGATCAGTGCCGGCAGGTTCCGCCGGAGGAGCGGTTCGCCGCCGGTTATGCGAATGCGATCGACGCCGAGTGCCACGAACGCTCCGGCCACGCCTACCAGCTCGTCGAACGTCAGCAGGGTTTCGCGCGGCAGCCACGCATAATCCGGCTCCGGCATGCAGTACTGGCAGCGCAGGTTGCAGCGGTCGGTGACGGAGATGCGCAGGCTGCGCAGCGGACGGCCGAACCGATCGTTAACCCTGGGAGTCATGTTGAAGTTCTCTAATTAGAACTCAAATTCCAACTGGGGAGCTGGAGAGCTGGGGAGCTGGCGAACTGGGGAAGTAAACCCCCGGCCCCTAGTTCCCCAGTTCCTCCGTTCCTCACTTCCTCACTTCCCCAGTTCCCCAGTTCCCCAGTTTCCCCAGTTCCTATCGGTCCGCCCTGAAGGATAGAAACATCAGCCGGCTCTCCCTTTCGATCTGCAGGACGGCGGCACTTCCCGGCTTGAGGGCGGCAACCGCGGTCTTCAGGTCGGCAATGCCGGCAATCGCCTGGCCGTTGAGGGCGTAAATGGCGTCGCCAGGCTGGAGGCGGCCTTGCTGCGAATACGGCGAGTCCGCCGACACGGCGGCCACTATCACCGCGGACTGTCGCCGCAGGGGTGGCAGCAGCGCGGCGATGCGTGGCGAGAGCTCGAGTCCGATCACACCGAGAGCTTTGATGGCGTTTTCGGGGGTCACGAGCTCGGTCAGGCGTCCCGCGTCCGACTGCCGTTCCACGATGGGCACGCGCAGCGACAGCTGCCGTTCGCCGCGGAGGATACCGAGCGTGACCTGCTGACCGACGGCCCTCGTGTAAAGATTGATGCGGAACTGTCGGCCGTTCTCCATGCGCTTGCCGTCGAGCGACATGAGGACATCGCCGGGCTGAAGTCCCGCGCGCGCCGCTGGTCCGCCGTCGACCACGTCGGCTACCACGACGCCGGAGTCACCGGGCAGGCCCAGGGCGTCGGCCAGTAGCGGCGTCACCGTCTGCGTACTCACGCCGATGTCTCCACGCCGAACCCTTCCAGACGCGCGAATCTGCGTAAAGACGTTGCGGACGATATTGCTCGGTGCGGCGAAGCCGATCCCCTCGTTACCGCCCGACTGCGAGTAGATGAGCGTACTGACCCCCACCAGCCGCCCGTCCGTGTCGACGAGAGCGCCGCCGCTGTTTCCAGGATTGATCGGCGCATCCGTCTGGATGTAAATCATCGGGTCCTCGGGCGTCAGTTGTCGCGCCACCGCGCTCACAACGCCCATCGTCACCGACGAGTCCAGGCCGAGGGGACTGCCGAACGCCAGCACCACCTGTCCGGGACGAAGCGAATCGGAATCTCCGAATGCCAGCGCCGGCAGCGAACGGACTTCCACTCTGAGGATGGCGATGTCGGTCTCCCGATCGACGGCGACGATCTGCGCGCCAACCGTTCTGCCGCGCCGCTTCACGATCGAGCGGCCTGGATCGCCGCCAGTCGCCGCAAACGGCAGCTCCACCTCGAGGCGCGTCGCGTTCTCGACGACGTGCGCGTTGGTCACGATGTAGCCGTCGGCGTCGACGATGACCCCGGAGGCGCTCGACCGCTCCACCGCCGGCTCGGCCGGCGACGTTTCCTCCTCGTTCGGAGCCGCGTAGCCGGTCACGAAGATCTGGACGACGCTCGGGCTGACGACCGCGGCAAGATCCTGAAGCGATCGTGAGAGATCGGCGAGGGCACTGAGACTGCGCTTCTGCGCCGCGGGGGCCTGCGCGGCGGGCGCTTGCGCGCAGGCGTCCCTCGGATGTCCTGCGAATGCCGTCAGGACGAGAATGAACGGAATCCAGAAACAGATCGTCGGGCGACACACAGGCAGTCGAGGAGAGCGGTACGAAGCTGGAGAAGTCATCGGGTACTCAGCTGAACATTCTACTGGGCTCGGGGCTCGGGGGCTCGGGAGCTCGGGGGCAGCGCCTGCGGCCCGAGCGAGCGCGAATGCGCGAGCGAGAGCGAGCGGGGGTGGGGCCCCGCGAGCGCTGAGAAAAGATTCTCCGGGGCTCGGGGGTACTTCCCCAGTTCCCACGCTCTCCAGTTTCCCCAGCTCCCCAGTTCCCCAGCTCCCCAGTTCCCCAGTTCCCCAGTTCCCCCGTTCCCCGTTCCCCTGTTTCTTCAGTTCCCCAGTTGGAGAACTATTCAACGATTCGCGCCCCTGCCGACGCGCGGCTCACGATGGCGCTCAACTCCCGGCCGGTGCGCGTCCGATAGTGCTCCGCCACCGTGTCGATCACGCGCCGCTCGGTGCCGGCCTCCACGATTGCCACGGCACAGCCGCCGAATCCGGCGCCGGTGAGTCGGGCCCCGTAACATCCCGGGGTGGACATTGCCGCATCAACCAGCGTGTCGAGCTCCGGTGTGGACACGTCGTAGAGCTCCCTCAGGCTGTCGTGCGAGTCGCGCATGATGCGACCGGCCGCGGCGAGGTCTCCGGTGGTCAGCGCCGCGCTCATAGCCGACGGGCGCGGATTCTCTTGAATAACGTGCAGCGCACGACGGTAGTCCACGTCCGAGAGCGACGGTTTCGCCTCTTCGAGCATGTCGCGGTCGATGTCGCGAAGAGCAACGGCCTCGGGATGGCGGACGCGAATGGCGTCGACAACTCGCTCGCACGACGCCCGCCGCTCGTTGTACGCGCTTGACGCGAGATCGCGCTGGATTCTGCTGTCGAGGATGACGACGGCCATTGTGGCCGGCAGCGGAACGTCACGCGTCTCGAGCGAGCGGCAGTCGATGAGGAGGGCGGCGTTGTCGTGGGCCGACGCCACGGCAAGCTGGTCCATGATGCCGCACGCCACGCCAGCGAACTCGCGTTCGGCCCGCTGCGCGAGCAAGGCGGCCGCCTGCGGATCCCATTCGAGATCGGAGGCGGCTATCAGGACGCGGGCAATGCCCACCTCGAGCGCTGCAGACGAGGCCAGACCTGCTCCCATCGGTAAATCAGCGGCCAGTGCCACGTCTGCGCCACGTATGGACAAGCCGGCACCGAGCATCGCCCAGGCGACGCCGGCAACGTACCCGAACCATCCGCCGCGTTCACCGCGGCGGTTCGGCTCCACGCTGACCCGACGACCCAGCTGGTCGAGATGCACCTCCCGCGTCTGCGGCACATCTGCCGAATGCACCCGTAGCACGTCGTCGCTGCGCGGCGCGAAGGCCATGGCGATGCCCTTGTCGACGCCCATGGGGAGCACGAACCCGTCGTTATAGTCCGTGTGCTCGCCGACGAGGTTCACTCGGCCCGGCGCAAAGACAACGGCGGCGGGGGTGCCGTGGAAGATTGCCCCGAAACGCTCCCGCGCGTTCTTGACGACCGTCACGCTTCGAGCTTACCGCAGAGGAGCTCGAAACTTATCCGACGCCTCTATACTGCCGATATGCAAAGGTCCGTCGGTGGTGCGCTGCTCGCCTTGTTCGTGACATTTCCGACAGCTTCGTCTGCCGACACCTACCCGCGTCAGCCGGGAATCGACGTCGTGCACTACGTGTTTCGATTGCGATTCACGGAAGCCTCGAACGAGATTTCCGGGGACGCCACGATCACGATGAAAATTACGGCGCCCAACGTCAGCGAGGCATATCTGGACCTGACGTCGGCGGCGAGCGGAAAGGGCATGTCCGTCTCGAAGGTGACCGTCGCCAATAGCGCGGTAAAGCATACCCACGAGGCGAACCGGCTTCGGATTTCACTGCCACCATCCCCCGCCGGCGCCGAACTCCCGGTCAATGTTGTCTACACGGGGACTCCCACAGGCGGCCTGAGGCTCGGCGAGAACATTCACGGCGAACGGACTGTCTTCAGCGAAAACTGGCCCGACAATGCCAGGCACTGGCTGCCCATGGTCGACCATCCCTACGACAAGGCCACCGGGGAGTTCGTGGTGACCGCACCGGCGTACTTCCAGGTCGTGGCCAACGGTCAGCTCGTTGAAGAGGTCGACCTTCCCGGCAACGAGCGCCGCACGCACTGGCGGCAGTCGGTACCGATCTCGTCGTGGCTCTACGCGCTGGGCCTGGCACGATTTGCCGTCCACCATTACGACGTCGTGCGCGGCATTCCGCTGCAGGTCTGGTCGTTTCCGCAGGACCGCGACAAGGCATACGAGCTCTTCGAGTTCACCGGCCGCCGCGCCTTCGAATACTTCAGCGACTGGATAGGACCCTATTCCTATGAAAAGCTCGCGCACGTCGAAGCCGCCGGGCTGAACGGCGCGACCGAACACGCGTCCGCCATCTTCTACGGAGAACGGAGCGTCACCGGTGGTCGAGGCCCGGTCGTGCACGAAGTCGCACACCAGTGGTGGGGAAACTCGGTCACAGAAAAAGACTGGGACGACGTCTGGCTGAGCGAGGGCTTCGCGACGTATTTCGCCCATCTCTACGCCGAGCAGTTCAGCGGCCGCGACGCGTTCGTTCGCGGCCTCAAGAGCGACATCAAAATCGTGCTGCAGACGCAGCAGGCACTGCCGGATCAGGCGATCATTCATCGAAACATCAGCGAGATGCGCGACGTGCTGAACCGGCTCGTCTATCAGAAGGCGGGCTGGGTCCTGCACATGCTTCGTGGCTACGTCGGTACGGACAAGTTCTGGACCGGCATTCGGGACTACTACCGCCGATACCGGAACTCGAGCGCGTCGAGCGATGACTTCCGGCACGTGATGGAACAGGCCTCCGGCAAAGATCTGAGCTGGTTCTTCGACCAGTGGCTCAAACGTCCGGGTATCCCCAAGCTGACCGGCACCTGGCGATACGACGCAACGGCAAAGGCCATCGAACTCGACATCCGGCAAACCCACAGTGGAGCGCCCTATCGCCTGCCGATCGAAATCGGCATCATGGCTGCGGCCGGAGGTCAGCTTCGTGTCGAACCTGTGGAGCTCACGTCCTCACAGGGTCGCTTCACGATCGCTGCAGCCGCCGAGCCGCAGTCGGTCGTGCTCGATCCCAACACCTGGCTGCTCGTCGAGAGTGCCGACTTCGTGCGGCAGTAGTGAGGGCGATCGGGCATACTCGATCGTCAGGGAGGACAGTCGGATGATCGAACAGCAATATCTCGACGACATGCTGCTCCAGCTGAAAAAGCTGAAAGGGCAAGCCGAAAAATCGATCGCGCAGATCGACGACGATCAGCTTTTCGCGGTGCTGGACCCGGAGGCCAACAGTATCGCGATCATCATGAAGCACGTGGCCGGCAACATGCGATCGCGATGGACGGACTTTCTCACGTCCGATGGTGAGAAATCGGATCGAAACCGCGATGGCGAGTTCCTGGTGCGGGGAGAAGAGACCAGGACGCAGATCATGGACGCGTGGGAAGACGGCTGGGCGCGCACGATCGGCGCCATCTCGGCGCTCACACCGGGCGACTTGAGCCGTACGGTCCACGTTCGCGGCGAAGGCCATACTGTCCTCGAAGCGATCAATCGGCAGGTGGCCCACTACGCGGCCCATGTCGGGCAGATCGTGCTGCTCGCCAAGCACTACGCGGGATCGGGCTGGCAGACCTTGAGCATTCCTCGCGGTAAGTCTCAAGAGTTCGATGTCTCGAAGACGGGTGCGCCGTACGCGTACAAGAAGTAGTACCGTAGGCCCGCCCTTTGGGGCGGGCGAGACGCGTTTTCAACACGCCCGCCCTAAAGGGCGGGCCTACGAGTGGACCGCACGCGCAAGCGCGCGAGCAGATCGGCAAAATCCGGCGGGAGCGGTGCTTCCAGCGTGACCATCCGGCCGTCTCGGGGATGACCGAAGGTCAGGCGAAGCGCGTGCAGCGCCTGACGTTCGAAGTGGATGACGGCGGCCGGTGGATCCTCGGAAAGATATCGCCGCTCACCGACGAGCGCATGCCCGCGGATCGCGGTCTGAATGCGGATCTGATTTCGCCGGCCGGTCCGCAGCCTCACTTCCAGCAATGACGCATTCCGCAGCTCCTCGACCACTGTGTAGTCGCTGATCGCTTCTTCAGCATCTGAATCGCCGGGCCGCGCAACTCTCTGAATGAGCGCCTTCGCATTCCAGACGAGACGGTCGCGCCAGGTCCCGGTTGCGGGATTGAGACGCCCGTGCACGACGGCCAGGTAGACGCGTTCGGGTTCGCGACGCCTGAACTGATCGACGAGTACCCTCTGCATGGAGGGGCTCCTCGCAAACACGACGAGCCCTGACGAGTCCTGATCGATCCGATGCACGACGAACGGGCGCTGCTTGCCGTGCGATCGATATCGGGCGACGAGCTGATCGAAGACCGATGGCGCTGCCGGATTGCGTTCCAGCGGCACGGACAGCAGGCCAGGCGGCTTGTTGACGACGACGATCGCATCGTCTTCGTAAACGACGTCGAGGCCCCGCGACCGCCCCCGGCGTCCGCTGCTGGTCTGGCCGCGCGGCGTTCTGGGCGTTCGGCTCAGGCTGACCACCGCGATCCGAGAATCTGTCGAACGTGGTGCTCCAGGTGCCCGACGTAGTCGCGCATGAAATAGTCGAGCGTCGCCGGCTCGTCTCGAGGCACCGGCTGCCACGCCAGCTCATGGAGGTTGTGACGGAGGTGACGTCTGGTACGAATTTCGTCAGGCACGGCGGTCATCACGCGTGCCAGGTGGCGGTTGAAGTGCCCCCACAACGAGACGAGCTCTGGCCAAGGTGCCTTCTGGTATTCCTGGGCAGCAACCCACTCTGCCTGCGCATAGCCCGTGAACATCAGATCGTCTTGCCAGAGCGCGCGCACGAAGCGTTGGTGGTTGTTCGACGCCGAGTCGATGAGGTGCCCGACGATCTCCCGTGGTGACCATTTTCCCGGCGCCGGCCGACGCGCGCTGGCGTCATCGCCAAGAGCAAGCAGCTGCGGTGTCGCGGCTTCGACAATCTTCAGCAACGCAATCGTGTAGTCCTGCATCGGCAAGTCAGGGAACGTTTCAAAGCGTTGGCGGTTTCGACTGCAGCCTTTCGAAGACCACGACGTTGCTGACCTGCTGCCCCTGCGCGTTGACGCCGTTGACAGTCACCGTCATGGTCTTGCCATCGTCGGAGACCACACGCTTGTATACCAGGACGATGTGTCCGTCTTTCTTGTCAACGCGTTCGGTGGTCCGCGCGTCGATCCGCTTCAGCGAAACGGTGTTCGCGACCGGCGATCCCTTAAGCGGGTAGTCGGTGCCGTCGAAAGCGGCCGTGTATTCGGTGACCACGCGGGTGCCATTGGGATTGATGGCCTCGCTCCTCACACGTTCTCCCTGACCGGACGGTTCGACCCGTACCGTTTGACTCTTCGGAGCGGGACCTGGCTTGTAGCTGGACTTCGCGACGTTGAGTTGCCAATTACCGGTCCTCGGATCCCTAGCCTGCGCGTACAGGCTTCCTGCACCGGCAATGAACACCGCTCCGCAAATCAACAAGCGAGCTGCAGACGTTGGTGAATGCATGGGAGTTCTCCAGCCCTGCGACGGCGCAGAGCTACCGGCAGTGGCGGCGCGGGGAGCGCCCCTGGGAACTGCTGGCCGAGGATGTGGCCAAGCATCGTGTCGTCCCGTAAGCGATTCGTATGGTAGTCGCGGCTACGGGACGAGTCAATTTCGTTTGCGATCGAAGGCCGGCCCTACTGACAGTACTTCGCTGCGATTCTGGTCACGGTCCTCGCGTTGCGGAACGTGACCCGCAGCCCCAGTACCTTTTCGAACGGAGGTCCTCCCGATCTCGTTGTGAGATCCTTGCGGCACAGCCACCACACTTCGCGCTTCGTCACGTGGAAATCATCGATTTCACTGGCGAGCGACATCAGGCGTTGCCGCTCCGGCTTCCCGGGCTCGCCAGACAGGAACCCGACGTATATCTGAGCGCCGTCAGTGAGCGCCGACTGTGGGAACGGCGCGAGGCGGGCGATCGCCGAGACTTCGGTCACCGAGCGTACGAACGTCGTGACTTCGTAACCGAGCGCTTCGCGCAGCCGCGCCTCAATCTTCCGCTCGACCTTGAGCACGTCCGGCGCGGCGGCCTCGAAGACAACGTTGCCGCTGGCTATGAACGTCTCGACGTTCGACAACTGGAGCGATTCGAACGCTTTCTTCAAGACGGGCATTTTGACCACCCGTCCACCGACGTTCACAGCACGGAGAAAAGCGATGTAGCGCACAGCCATGACCACGCTCCACGTTGGCGCCGACGGCGCTTTGATGATAATAGCGTCTCCATGGACTATCGCCGCCTCGGACGTACTGACATGGAGGTTTCCGCAATCGGCTTCGGGGCCTGGGCGATTGGCGGAAACTGGGGACAGGTTGACGACGACACGTCGCTGGCCGCGTTGCACGCCGCCGTCGACGAAGGTGTCAACTTCATCGACACCGCGGATGTGTACGGCGATGGCCGCAGCGAACGGCTCGTCGCGCAACTGAAGCGCGAGCGGCCGGGCGAGACCATCTGGGTGGCTACCAAGGCCGGCCGGCGTCTGCCGCAGCAAACGTGCGAAGGCTACAGTCGCGAGAATCTGTCGGCATGGATCGATCGCAGTCTGCAGAATCTGGAGATGGATGCGCTCGATCTGCTGCAGCTGCACTGTCCGCCGTCGGCGCTTTACCGGCAGGCGGACGTTTTCGGCATACTCGACGATCTGGTGAGCGCGGGCAAGCTGCGCTACTACGGCGTCAGCGTTCAGACGACGGACGAAGCGATTGATGCGATGCGCTACCCGGGCGTGCAGAGCATTCAGATCATCTTCAACATGTTCCGGCTGAAGCCTGCCGAGCGTGTGCTCCCCGAAGCGTTGGCGAAACAGGTCGCTATCCTGGCCAGAGTGCCGTTGGCGAGCGGACTGCTGACAGGCAAGCTGCGAGCTGATACGCGATTTCCGCCGGACGATCATCGAACCTACAACCGCGAAGGCCAGGCGTTCGACAAGGGAGAAACGCTCTCAGGTGTCCCATACGATGTCGGGCTGGCAGCGGTGGAACGATTGCGGCCGCTCGTTCCTGGCGGCGCGAGCATGGCGCAGCTCGCCCTGCGCTGGATTCTGATGCTCGAAGGGGTGACCTGCGCAATTCCGGGGGCACGCACCGTGCAGCAGGCGGTAGACAACACGCGCGCGGGCACCATGCCTCCGCTCGGAGCGCCGGTTTTGAAAACGGTGCTCGAGATCTACGACGAGATGATTCGACCGCACGTGCACGCGAACTGGTGAGCCATGTCGCTGTATCTCGGATTGGATAGCAGCACCCAGTCACTCAGCGCGACTGTCATCGACTCGGACGAGCGTCGCGTGGTCTTTCACCACTCCCTCAACTTCGACGAGGAGCTGCCCCATTACGGCACGCGCAACGGCGTGTTACGTCACGACGATCCCCTGGTCGTCACCTCTCCCCCGCTGATGTGGGTTGAAGCACTCGACGTGATGATGCAACGCGTGTCGCGCGAGAAGGCCTTCGACCCGGCGCGGATCGCGGCGATCGGCGGCTGCGCCCAGCAGCACGGTACTGTCTATCTCAATCAGCGAGCGGCGCGGGCCATTGCGACGCTCGACGCCTCCAAAGGGGCTGCCGATCAGCTGGCTGGCGTATTTGCCCGTCCTGAATCCCCAGTGTGGATGGACGAAAGCACCGGAGCTCAATGTGCGGCGATCGCCCAGGCACTCGGCGGCGGCGCTGCCGTGGCCCGCCTGACCGGGTCCCGCCCGTTCGCCCGCTTTGCGGGTCCGCAAATCAGCAAGTTCGCCGCCGAAGCACCCGCTGCCTACGCGGAGACCGTTCGCATCCACCTTGTCAGCTCCTTCATGGCGTCGCTCCTGCTCGGGGCGGAAGCGCCAATGGAACCAGGCGATGCAGCCGGCATGAACCTGATGAACCTCCGGCAGCTTTGCTGGGACGCCGCTGCACTGGCCGCGACCGCGCCGAACCTGGGTGCCAAGCTGCCCCACCTCCAACATTCATCGGCGCCGATAGGAGTGCTCGCACCGTATTGGCAAGAACGATACGGGCTGCCCGAAGCCCTGCTGATCCCCTGGACCGGCGACAACCCGTCGTCTCTGATCGGTGCAGGGCTTGTTCACGAGGGCGACATGGGCATCTCGCTCGGAACGAGCGACACCGTCTTCGGTCCGGTGGACGGCGTCCCCGACAACCCGGGCGGCGCCAACGTCTTTGGATCCCCTGCCGGCGGCTACATGCTGCTGGTGTGTTTCCGCAACGGATCGCTCGCACGAGAACATATTCGTGACAGCTACGCCATGAGCTGGCACGGGTTCTCACGCGCGCTCGCCACGACGCCGCCAGGGAACCACGGAGCCATCATGCTTCCCTGGGTCGATGCCGAGATCACACCGACGGTTTCATCAGGAGGCGTGCGCAGATTCGGGCTGTCGAACGAGGATGCGCCGGCGAACGTTCGAGCGCTGGTCGAGGGACAGATGATGGCTATGGCGAATCACTGGTCCGCGCTGTCGCGTCGCCCGGTCAGCAGGATTCGTGCAACCGGCGGTGCGTCGGGGAACGCTGAGATTCTCCAGGTGATGGCCGACGTCTTCGGTGCCGACGTCTACCCCGCGGCGGCGACGAGCGCCGCCAGCCTCGGGGGCGCGCTCCGCGCGTTTCACGCCCATCAGTCACTCAACCGATCGATCTCGTGGAGCGAAGTGGTCGCCGGCTTCACCGAAGACGGCGCTTCTCCGGTCAGAACACGACGCGAAAACCACCCGATCTATGCCGAGCTGCGCGAGCGTTATGCAGCCCTGGAAGCCCGCGAGGCAGGTGCTTGAATCGTGGCTTCCGGCTTGAGCCGGAAGATCTCGTGCTTGAATCGCGGCTTCCGGCTTCAGCCGGAAGGTCAGCCTCCGACAAGCGACTTCCGCCTAAAGGCGGAAGCTACGGAACAGGCGGAAGCGACAGACAGGCGGAAGCTACTGGACGCTGCCGAACGTGAATGTCGTTGTCGACGAGTACTCTTCACCCGGCTTGACGATCGTCGACGGAAACGTCGGCTTGTTGGGAGAGTCCGGGTAGTGCTGGGTCTCCAGGCAGAAACCGGCGCGGCGGTTGTAAACCTGACCGCCCTTTCCCTTCATCGTCCCATCGAGATAGTTGGCGGTATAGAACTGAAGTCCCGGCTCGGTCGTCGCCACTTCCAGCGTGCGACCGCTCTTCGGATCCGTGACGCGGACGACCGGCCGCATCCCGCTGCCGTTCAACACGAAGTTGTGGTCGTAGCCCTGGCCGAACTTCAGCTGCTCGTGCGGCTGCTCGATACGAGCGCCAATGGCCATCGGTTTGCGGAAATCGAACGGCGTCCCCTCAACTGATGCCAGCTCCCCGGTCGGAATCAATGTGGAATCGACCGGCGTGTACCTGTCGGCTTGAACCGCGAGCTCGTGAGACAGAATGTCTCCCGATCCGGCCAGGTTGAAATAGCTGTGCTGCGTCAGGTTCACGGGCGTCGCCTTGTCCGTTGACGCGCGGTAATCGACCATCAGTTCGTTCCGCTCGGTCAGCGTATAGGTAACCCGAACCTTCAGCGTGCCGGGATACCCTTCGTCCCCATCGGGACTGGTGTGCGTGAAGACGACGCCGATGCCTGCGGAGAGAGGCTGCGCGGACCAGACCGCCTTGTCGAAGCCCAGGATGCCGCCGTGAAGGTGGTTGGGTCCGTTGTTCGTCGCCAGCTTGTAGGTGTGCCCATCCAGCGTGAACTGGCCTCGCGCAATGCGATTGCCGTAGCGACCCACGATCGGGCCAAAGAACGGGTGTCCCTTGAGATACGACTCGAGCGCATCGAAGCCGAGCACCACGTCACCGATTGCGCCGCTCCGATCCGGGACGCGGATGGACGTGATGATCCCGCCGTAGGTGATGGCGCGAACCTCCATGCCTTGAGTGTTCGTCAGGGTAAACAACTCCACGGACTTGCCGCCAGGCATCCGGCCGTACGGCGCCCGGGTGACTCCAGGTTTGCCCGATCCCTGTTCAGCGGCCACTGCGAGACCCATGACAACAACGCCAATCATCGTGACAATGCTGCAGACACTTGGACCGTAGGTTCTCATCGCGGCCAAGCGTAACACGTCGCTATCACACGAATCGGACCGCGTCTCGGTCCTGGCGCGCGGCGCATAGTAAGATGGCCGGCCGCCATGCCGGGTCTCGAGTTCCGCGACGTGCGCAGATCGTTCGGCGCGGTGCAGGCGCTCAGAGGCGTGACCTTCGCCGTCGCCGAAACGGACGCGCACGCCCTGGTCGGCGAAAACGGCGCGGGCAAGTCGACACTCCTGAAGATTCTCGCCGGCATCCTTCGCCCTGATTCCGGCAGTCTGCAGTGGCGGGATCAGCCACTCCATCTCGCCAACCCTCGCGACGCCCTGGAGCGAGGGATCGGGATGGTGTATCAGGAGATGTTGAGCTTTCCCAACCTCACCGTGACCGGCAATATCTTCGCCGGCCGGGAAATCGTCCGGGGTGGACGTCTGCTCGAGCGCGAGATGCGCGCACAGACCGTGCGGCTGCTCGAGCAACTGCACCTTTCCATCGACCCCAACGCCCGTGCCGAGTCGCTCTCGGCGGCCCACCGGCAGCTGCTCCAGGTGGCGCGGGCGCTCGCGTTCGATTGCCGCATCCTCGTCCTCGACGAACCCACCGCCAGCCTGACCGATGCAGAAACGGATCACCTCTTCGCAGTACTCGAGAAGCTGAAGAAGGGCGGGACGACGCTCCTCTACGTGTCCCATCGTCTTCCGGAGGTCTTCCGGCTGTGCAACCGCATCACGGTGCTGAGGGATGGCGGCTACGTCGGCACGTTCGATCGCGATGCGGTGACACCCGACCGAATCGTCGCGGCGATGGTCGGCCGCGAGCTGCCGCCGCGTGCGGCAGCGGCGGCCGTACGGCACCGGCGAACCGGTGCTCGAGATCCGTACGCTCACACGACGTCCCCACTTCGAAGACGTCTCGCTCCGCGTAGGCCCCGGAGACATCGTGGGTCTGTTCGGCCTCGTCGGATCGGGACGGTCGGAGCTGCTCGAGACGATTTTCGGGTTGTTTCCACCGAACGCGGGCACCGTGCTCGTCGCCGGTCGCACCGTTCGATTCCACTCGGCACGCGAAGCCGCGCGCGCCGGTATCGTGCTCGTACCCGAAGAGCGACAACGCCAGGGACTGTTCTTCAATATGACGCTGCGAGACAACCTCATGCTGCCGTCGAGAGCCATGCGCGGGACGGTGCTCATCAGACCGCAGGCGGAACGGCGCGAGGCGGAAGCGCTCCTTCGATCGTGGCGGATCAAGGCCGCGCATGCCGACGCGCTTCCAGATTCCCTCAGTGGCGGCAACCAGCAGAAGGTCGTCCTCGCCAAGTGGTTGGCGACTGCCCCGCGGGTCTTGCTCCTGGACGAACCAACCAAGGGCGTGGACGTCGGCGCGAAATTCGAGATTCACGAGATCATCCGGCGCCAGGCGGCCGAGGGCGCGGGGTGTCTCATCGCGTCCAGCGACCTTCCAGAAGTGCTGGCCCTCTGCAACCGGATAGTCGTCATGCGCGAGGGACGCATTCAAGGAGAACTGGCAGGCGCTGCGGCCAGCGAGGAGCTCGTGATGCACCTGGCCACACACGAGCTCAGGGACGCGTCTTGAAGCGGCTCTGGCACGTTCGCGAGCTCAGGTACCGTGGCCATCCTGGCACTGGAAGTTGCCTTCTTCGGTTGGTATCTCTGGCCGGACGGCGACCGTGCTCACCCGTTCCTGAACGTGGAGAACGCGCTGCTGATTCTGAAGTATTCGTCGATCTACGGCATCGCCGCCGTCGGTGCCGCCGTGGTGATCATCTCGGGCGGAATCGATCTCGCTCCAGGATCGATCATCGCGCTCGCCAGCGTGATTTGCGGAGCGCTCTTCGTGGGCGCGGGCTGGCCGCTCGGTGTCGCCATGATTGCGGCCGTGCTCGTCGGACTGTCGGCTGGCGTCCTGAGCTCGATCCTGATCGTCGTCGTGGGGCTGCCGCCCTTCATCGCCACGCTCGGCATCATGGGCATTACCCGCGGAGCGGCCTTCATCATCACGGAGGGACGATACTTCGATCTCTCGAGCAAGCTTGTCGGCGGCTGGCGGCCTCTCGGGCTGCCTGCCGACTGGGTCGCCCCGCTGGTCATGATTGGGTCGGCGCTCGTGTTTCAAGTGCTCATGACGCGTTTCCAATGGGGACGAGCCGTTTTCTCGGTCGGCGGGAACGAGACGGCGGCCCTTTTCTCTGGCATCGCCGTCGGGCGGATCAAAACGTCGGTGTACGTCCTCAGCGGGGTACTGGCGGCCGTCGCCGGGATCGTCCTGGCACTCGTGCAGGGACAAGGCAAAGCCGATCTCGCCACTGGCTACGAACTCGATATCATCGCTTCCGCCGTCGTCGGCGGCGCCAGCCTGTCGGGAGGACGAGGATCGGTCCTGGGCGCCGTTTTGGGCACGCTCATCTTCGGCGTGCTGCGCAACGCGCTGCCGCAGATTCCAGGGGCGACGTTTTACGATCGGGCGATCGTCGGGCTTGCGGTCATCATCATCGTGGTCACGGACCAGTTGCTGTTGAAGCGAGGGGAATAAGAAAGGAAGAAGGAAGAGCGCCTGCGGCCCGAGCGAGCGGCCGGAGGGAAGCCCGGCGCAGCCGGGCCCGCGAGCGAGCGCGAGTGGGGGTGGGGCCCCACGAGCACTGAGAAAAGATGATCACCATGAAGCAGATAAGCCTGTTCCTGATCGCCGCCGCCGTGGCGGCTGGATGTTCAAAATCTGAGGCTCCGCCACAATCCACCGCTACGGCCACGCGCGAGCTGCGGTTTGCCGTCATTCCCAAGGCGCTCGACATTCCCGTCTTCAACTACGCGCGGATCGGCGCGGAGCGTGCGGCTGCCGAGCTGGGCAACATCCGAGTCGAGTGGCGGGCGCCGGACTCCGCCGATCAGCTCAGACAGAAAGAGATCCTCGAATCGTTCATCACCCAGCGTGTCGACGGCATCGCCATCTCGGCACTGAACGGTGATTTCCTCACCGAGACCATCAACCGCGCAATCGACGCGGGCATTCCGGTGGTCACCTGGGACTCCGATGCACCGAAGTCCAAACGCATCGCCTTCTACGGCGTCGATGACATGGAATCCGGCCGCATCATGGGTAGAGAGGCGATCAAGCTG
Source organism: uncultured Acidobacteriota bacterium (assembly GCA_963804245.1). Lineage (GTDB taxonomy): Bacteria > Acidobacteriota > Vicinamibacteria > Vicinamibacterales > 2-12-FULL-66-21 > CAWDPQ01. Next base: position 105,865 of record CAWDPQ010000003.1, on the reverse strand, counting down.
CTAGGCGGCAAGGGCAAGGTCGCCATCATCACCAGCGTCGGCGCCACCAACCTGCAGCAGCGGCTCGACGGCGTGCGTGAAGCGCTGGCGACGGCACCCGGTATTGAGATCGCGGAAATCTACGACATCAAGGAAGACGTAGTCAGATGCGCTGAGATTATCGCCACCGGCACGCGGCGCTATCCGGATCTTTCCGCCTGGATTGCGGTCGGCGGCTGGCCGGTGTTCACGCGCAATGCCCTCGCCGCTGTGGATCCGATGAAAACCAAAGTCATCTCGTTCGACACGGTCGAAAGCGGCCTGGCTCTCCTCCGTGAGGGAAAGGTCCAGGTGCTGCTCGGCCAGAAGTACTTCGGCTGGGGCAGCGAAACCGTGAAACTGCTGCACGGGATCAAGAACGGCCGCATGCCGCCATCGCCGATCATCAACTCCGGCGTCGACGTCGTCACCCGTGAGAACGTCGAGGCGTACGCGGAGCAGTGGAAGAAGCTGGAGGCTGGCAAATAGCGTGACCCCGGGCCTCAGAACTCTACTGCGGCTGGCGGCAATTACCGGCGTCTACTTCGTCGCCGGCCGCGTCGGGCTTTCGTTTGCGCTCATCAACGCGAACGCCAGCGCGATCTGGCCGCCAACCGGCATCGCAGTCGCGTCGCTGCTTCTTTATGGCCTCCGCTTCTGGCCCGCCGTGTTCGTCGGGGCCTTCCTCGTCAACCTCACCACAACCGGCGCCGATCGTGCCGTCGACGGCGATCGCCGCCGGCAATACGCTGGAAGCGGTCCTCGCGGCGTGGTTCATCGGACGCCACGCCGGAGGCATTCGCGCATTCGAGAAGCCCGGCGACATCGTTCGCGCCGCGGCCTTTGCTCTTCTGGTCGCCACGCCAATCGCGGCGATCCGTGGGCACATTGACGCTCCTGGCAACACATCTCGCGGCGCGTGAAGATGTGGCGGTCGTCTGGGCCACCTGGTGGCTCGGCGACGCGGCCGGCGCCGTCACCGTGACTCCACTCGTTCTGCTCTGGACGCAGAAGCCGCAGCTGGCCGCCCTCGCCGCACGTCCAATCGAGGCCGTGCTGGTCGCTGTGACCTTGATCGGCGTCACGCTCGGTGTTTTCGGTCAGCTATACGTTGGCAGGGCGCGAGCACTGGGAGCTGGCCTGGCTCTGTTTGCCGGTGCTGCTGTGGACGGCGTTGCGCTTTGGTCCGAAAGAATGCGTCGCCGGCGCCACGCTCGTGTCGGTCCTCGCCATCCGGAACACGCTGGACGGCCTCGGCCCCTTTGCTGGTCACCCGCCCAACCACGCGCTGCTGATGCTGCAATGCTTCATCAGCGTGCTGATGCTGGCCACGCTCGCGACCGCCGCCGAAAGCCGCGAGCGCCGGGCGCGTGAAGTGGAGCTGCAACTGTTGAACCGCGAGCTCGAAGAACGGGTCGGAGCGAGGACCGCCGACCTCGCACGAGCACAGGAACATCTCGAGGAGGCGCAGCACATCGCGCGCATCGGCAGCTGGGAGTGGGACATCCTCAAGGATCGCGTTTCGTGGTCGGACGAGCTCTATCGAATCTACGGTCTTGAATCGTCCTCGTTCACCGCCAGCTACGACGGCTTTCTCGCGCGGGTACACCCCGACGACGTGGAGAGCGTGCGTCAATACGTGACCAATGCCGTCAGCAGCGGCCAAGCGCATGACGTTCGAGCATCGGATTGTTCGCCCCGACGGCAGCCTGCGCGTGCTTGCCGCCCAGGCTGACGTTGTACTCGGCGCGGACGGGCGGCCGATACGTCTCACCGGCACGGCACAGGACATCACCGATCGGCGCCGCGCCGAAGAGCAGCGTGCCGCGCTCGCTCGGGAGCACGCCGCCCGCGTCGAGGCGGAGGATGCGAGCCGCGCCAAGGACCACTTCATGGCGACGCTGTCGCACGAGCTTCGCACCCCGCTGAACGCCGTGCTCGGGTGGTCGCACATGCTCCTGCAGCGCACGCTGGACGAGGCGGCGCGCGAACGTGCGCTCGAGTTGATCTATCGGAACGCGATGATTCAGAGCCAGCTCGTGTCGGACATGCTCGACATTTCGCGGATGACGGCGGGAGAGATCGTGCTCGACGTCAACCTCGTCGATCTGCCGTCGCTCGTCCAGTCCGCGGCAGAGACGATGCGGCCGGCTGCTGTCGAGAAGGGGATCGAGATCGAAACGTCGTTGAACGAAGCGGCGTGGGTCAAGGGAGACGCCAAACGCCTCGCGCAGGTCTTGAACAATCTGCTGAACAACGCGATCAAGTTCACACCGCGCGGCGGCCGGGTCTCCGTCGAGCTCACCCGTGCCGACAACGAAACGGTACTCGTCGTCCGCGACACCGGCCCGGGTATCCCGCCCGACTTCCTACCGCACGTGTTCGATCGCTTCGCCCAGGCGGACGACTCGGTGACGCGCGCGCATGGCGGGCTCGGTCTCGGCCTGGCGATCGTGCGGCATATCGTTGAGCGCCACGACGGAAGCGTGACCGTCGCCAACGGCCCTCCGGGTACAGGTGCAATCTTCACCGCGCGGCTGCCCGCCCTGGCGGTAAAAGAGGTGATCTGAGAGGTTGGGCGTCGGCTTCCACCTGCGGGCTGATACGCTGCCGTGGTGGAAGCCGGCGTTCTAACGGATGATCCTGATGTTCGTTGGCGGCCGCAAATTGGTCGGCGCCGGATTCGATGCGATCTCGGAAGAAGACAATGCGCGATCGTAGAGGCGCAGGTCGTCGACGAGCCCGGTGAATGCCCCACCGAATCCGATCACTTCAAACGTGTTGCTGTTGGCAGCGCCGATCGTCTTGCCGGTGCTGCCGCTGCCGGCTTCCTGCCCGTTGATGTACAGCGTAACCGTCGTCCCTTGATGGACCGTGACCAGTTGCACCCATACGCCGGTCGGTATGGAAGTGGTTGACGTGATGTTCGATCCGAAGGGCGAGCCGTCGCTATGCGTCGACATGAACTTCAATTCACCCGAGCCGTCCTTCACGATTCGGTTCTGCAGGACGTAGTGCTTGTACAGGACCGTGTGAATGCTGTTGGTTCCCCAACTGGCGGCTGTTGCCGCATCGATCTTCACCCACACCGACGTCGTCGCCGCCGACCAGCCGCTCAGCACACGGTCGCCGGCTGCCGCGACGTAGGTCGTCGTCAGCGCCCGTGAATCTGAGCGATGCCGTGCTGCCAGACACCGGCGCCACGTCGTTACTGTAGGCGACGCTGCCGAAGCCGGTCGTCTGGATGGACTGGACGTTCTCCGTCAGATTGTTGTCGAACCGCCACTGCAGCGTTGACGTCGGCGACGGCGGTGGAGGCGGAGGAGCTGGCGACCCCGAGGACGGCGACAGATTCACCGTATACGTCGTATTGGTCAGCGGCGTGGTGATCGTATGGTTGGCCGCCCCGCCATCGGACCATGATGCGAATTGATAGTTCTGGCCGTTGATCGTCTGCGGCGAGACGATGTCGAGCGTTCTGCGGACGCCGGCGACACCGGTAAACGTATGCGGCGTGCCCTGCGGCTGCCCGTCGAGCAGAACCTGTGCGCCCGGCACGTTGCTGTTCAATGTGATCTGAGCTTTCCTCGGTGTGACATCGCGAGTGGCTTGCGTCTGCACTCCCGAAGAGTCTGTCACCGTCAGATAGATCCGGTAGAAGACCGTGTCTTCCGTATGGCCGACGACCGAGCGGCGTGAAGGAGCCCGAGGTTACGCCGTTGATCGGACCCAACTCCGGATGCGTGTGCGTATCGTGATGGAAGAGAACAGTCCAACTGAACGCGCTCGCCGGGAGGTTGCCATCTTCCGGGTCCGTTGCCTGACCCGCGAAGCTGATGGTTTCTCCCGCCGTATACTGCGCGCCATTCTGCGGCACGGTGATCGTCGCCGTCGGCCGATTGCCGACGGAAATATTCTGCTGCTGCGACGCGCTGCCGCCCCTGCCATCCGACACGGTCAACCTGGCCACGAACGTTCCACTGCCCGTGTAGGTGTGCGAGGTCGTCGCCCCTGACCCGCTGGTGTTGTCGCCAAATTGCCAGGCAGTACGTCAGCGCATCGCCGTCAGGGTCGCTCGATGCGCGGGCATCGAAGCTGACGGCCAGGGGCGGAATGCCCGACGTCGAATTCGCTGTGAACTGCGCGGTCGGTTGCGATTGCTGCCGCCGCTGCTGGATGTAATTCTTGAAATCGTGCCAGCCCCGTGCCCGAGCACGAGGAGGCTGCCGTCGGGCGCAGTCTTCAAATCAACGGAGTACTGCGGGATCGTCAACGGGAACGTCGCGAAAGAATTGTCGGATCGGATATGACGAAGCCAGGTGTTGCAGTAGTCGACGACGAAGTAGTTGTCCAGATAGGAAGCAGGAAACTGATTACCGGTGTAGAAAGTGCCACCCGTGATGGCGCACTGTTCGCCCGCTGCGACCACGCCGCGCTCGTGCGCGTAGATGGGGTTCGTCGCAAAGCTGTTACTGCACATCCCTTCGCACGTCGGCCATCCGTAGTTTCGTCCGGCCTGACCCGCGTTGACTTCTTCCCACGCGCCCGCGCCCACGTCGTTGATCCGCATCGCGCCGGTCGACGGATGGAACGAGAATCGATAGGGATTTCGCAACCCGATGGCCCAGATGGCGCGGAACGCCCCACTCGGCGTCATCGTGCCGCCGGACGTATTCGTGAACGACGTCGGGTTGTCGCCGGGGATGCTGCCGTCGCTGTTGAGCCGCAGGATCTTGCCATCGAATGACGACACGCTCTGGGCGTTAGGACCTTCCCCGGCGTCACCGAGACCAACATAGAGTTTTCCGTCCGGGCCGAAGTGCAGGTCGCCGCCGCGATGGTTTCCGGAGAAGTTGCCGTATTCGAAGATCGTGACCTGGCTGCCGGAGACGACGCGGTCGCCGCTCGCGGTCACGCGAACGAGTTCGGCTGACGGCGGAGTCGTTGGGTGTGTAAAAAAGGTAAATGTAGCCGTTCGACGTAAAGGTCGGATCGAACGCGAGTCCGAGCAACCCTCGTTCGCCATCGCCTCTGACGCCGACCGTCATGAATGGCGTGGAGAGCAGCTGGCCACCGGGCGTAATGATGCGCACGGCTCCGCCCTGCTCCGTGACGAAAAGTCTGCCGTCCGGCGCAAATTTCATCCCGGTGGGGCTCGAAAGCCCGGTTACGTATGACCTGTCGATTTGGAACGTGCTGCTCTGAGCGGACAGCCCGGTCACCAGCCCTCCGCTCGGAAAGGCCGTGGACAGTAATGAGCAACCTAGAATCGCCGACCGCCGCAAACGAGAGAAATCTACGCATAAACCTCTGCTTTACGCGACTTTCTCTCGTTAGCAACGTCAGTGCCATTGCAAACGAACAATGAGGTCATCGCTGGTATGAAGAATTCTTGAACGAACATCCACCGAGCTCTCCGGCCCGGACCGATTCCGATCGCAGATTTACATGCGACCGTGATTTATCGAGCAATTCTGCGTAGCCGAGCGATTCCGTCCATCGTCCTTACCCGCTGCGGACCTGAATCCAGGACGCTGCGAACAAATCCGTCAGCGGCGGCTCAAATGCGGCGAAGCTCGACCTCGAACACGGCCCCGCCCCCTTCCCGGTTGGAAGCGGTAATCCGGCCACCATAACTACCTACGATCTGACTGGCGATTGCCAAACCGAGTCCGAGGTGGTCACCGCGTCCGCCGCCCGGGCGGTAGGAGAAAAAGCGATCGAAGACCCGTGGCAGGTGCGCCTCGGGGATGCCGGGACCGGCATCGGCAACGGTTACGCGAGCGAAGGCTTCCGTAACTGCCGTTGTCACTTCCACGGTCGTGTCGGCAGGCGCGAAACTCATCGCGTTCGACAGAATGTTTTCGAGCGCCTGCGCCAGTCGTTCCGGATTCCCTCGAACCATACACGCCCGGTCGACGTCCCGCATGACGACCGTGGCCGGTGAAGAAGATGTCAGGCGCACCGTTTCCACCACGGTATTCAGCAGCTCATGCAAGTCCACTGACGCGAGTGCTTCGTGCTCCAGCTGGTTGTCGATTCGCGCCATCTCGCGTACCGCGGCGACCAGCCGGTCGAGTCGCTCGACATCGCGACGCATCATGGACAGGAAGCGCTGCCGGTCGTCGTCCGACTCAGCGTCGCCGATCGTGTCTGCCGCGGCGCGGATCGACGCCAACGGATTCTTGAACTCGTGCGCCATGTCGGCGGCGAATGATTCCAACCGGCTGATGTGATCGTCGAGTCGCCGGGTCAGCTCTTGCAAGGCGCGCGCGAGGGCGCCGATTTCGTCGCGGCGCTCCGTCCCGGGAAACGCCGCATGCAGTGGCTGACGCCTTTCCGCCAGGGATGATGCCTGCCGGTGCAGCCGCTTCAGCGGGCGGACGATCGTCCGCGAGGCCAGCATGGTCAGACCCGCTGCCGCAACGATCGAAATCAGAACGACTTCGAATATGCGCAGCCGGACGTAGTAGAGCGCCTGCAGGACTCTGAACGTCGACTGCGACACGACAACGGCGCCGGTAATCGCTCCTCCGTGCCGCACCGGCAGCGCGCTCACCATCGTCAAGGAGCGCTGGCCCGGAGTTTTTCGTATCGATGCGCCATAACGTCCCTCGAGCGCCTGCTTCGCTTCCGGATTCGGCTGGCCGGGATCCGCGGGCGGCATGTCGTCGGGCTTGAGTAACCAGGATCTCGCCCGTGTCCCGACTTCTTCGCGTAGATTCGCCATCCAGGCACCGAGCCTGTACAACGCGCGATCGCGCACGGCCGGCGTGGCGCTGCGCGAGACGGTCTGATAGTCCGTGCGGCTGTCGAGCGCGACCGGGACCGCCATGTCGCGCGAATCCGCGACGAGCGCGCCTTGCGCATCGAAGACTTGCAGCCGTGCCTCGGTGCGCCGCTCGAGACGGCCTAACGCCCGCTCGATGAAGGCCACGTCGATCTGCGGCGCGTCCCCGAGGACCGCGGCCAGGATGCGCGCCTGCTGCACCATCTCGCGTTCCTGCGCCTGCAACAGCCGCGCTTCGTACACGTCCAGATACAGCACGCCGATGACCGGCACGAACACGACGAGCAGATTGAAGGCAAAAAGCCGTGTGCCGATCTTCGAAGGGCGCCACTGCAGGAAACGTCTCATGCCGTTCCGTGATTGAAACGATATCCGGCGCCGTAGACTCCTTCGATAGCGGAAAATGTCAGAATCGACTGCCACGAACTTCCGCCGGATGCGCTTGATGTGGGAGTCGATGGTCCGGTCGCTCACCGACACGACGTCGGGATAAGCGTCCTGCATCAGGTGTTCGCGCGTTTTCACCACTCCGGGCCGTCGCACCAGCGATTGCAGCAGGAGGAGCTCAGTCACGGTCAAGGTGACGGGATTACCTTTCCAGCTGACTGCCAGACGGAGCGGATCGATCACCAGATCGCCGAGCCGCCATCACGCGCTCTTCGGCTTCCCGCGGGCCCTCGACGAATCGCGCTCGGCGGAGAAGCACTTTCACGCGCGCCATCAGCTCGCGCATCGAAAATGGCTTGCACAAGTAGTCGTCGGCGCCGAGTTCCAAGCCGAGCACGCGGTCGAATTCCTCCTCGCGCGATGTGACGAAGATGATTGGCACGTTGGTGGAGGCAGAACGCAGCAGCCGGCACAGCTCCAGTCCGTCCAGCCGCGGCAGGCCGATATCGAGCACAACCAGGTCGGGAACCGAACCCTGAAAGGCCTCCCACGCGGTCAACCCGTCGTCGTAGGGCTCCGCCGTGTGCCCTTCGCGCCGCAGCGCATGGCAAATGCCCTCGCGAATCGTTTCTTCGTCTTCGACGACGGCAATGGTGCGCCTGCCGGCTGCCATCGGTCACCACTCTAGCGCACGCGATTCCGGCGCGGGCGCCTTTGTTTCGCCACAATCCGCCTTCAAAACTGTCCACGGGCGTCATTCTCCGGCCGCGGGCAAGCCGTATCGTCGGAGCTGTTGAGGAGGTCAACCGAATGAGAAGATCGGCACTGGCGCGGCTCGGGGTGATGGCGGTCCTCGTGATGACGTTGTTGATTCCGCTGGGAATGGTCGCCTCGGTCGTCGGCGAGCGCGCGTCCCGCCGCGGCGAAGCGGTCACTGAAATCGGTGCCACCTGGGGCGGTCCTCAGACCCTCACCGGCCCGGTGTTGACGGTTCCCTACACGCTCGCGTGGAAGAACAGTTCCGGCCAGGAACAGCGCACCACTCGCCGCGCGCATTTCCTGCCGCGAGATCTGATGTTCGACGCGACCCTCGAAACGGAGCGTCGCGCCCGAGGGATCTTCGAAGTGAACGTGTATCACACGAACGTGACGGTGCGGGGGCGCTTCGTGCGTAGCGATCTGGCGTGGGTGCGGCCGACGCCGACCTCGATCGAATGGGGCGACGCCATCCTCAGCGTCGGCATATCGGATCCGCGCGCGCTCACCGAGCGGGCGGCCATCGGCTGGAACGGCAAATCCGAGCCGTTTGCCAGCGGTATCGCCGACGTCGGCATCTTCAGCACCGGCATTCAGGCGCCGGCCAGAGGCATCGAGTCGATTGCGGCGGGAACTGAGATTCCGTTCTCCTTCACCATCGCCATCAACGGCACGCGCGATATCCGCTTCATCCCCGCCGCCGAGGAAACGACGGTGAACCTCAACTCGTCCTGGCCCCATCCCAGCTTCGTCGGCGGACCGCTGCCGCAGACGCGCACCACCGGCGCGAATGGCTTTACTGCGCGCTGGCGCGTGCCGGATTTCGGCCGACCATATCCTGCCCGCTGGATGTGCTCGGATTTCGAGAACAACCGAGAGGCGCTGCTCGGCCGCGTCAACGGCTCAGCGTTCGGCGTCAGTCTCGTGCAACCGGTCGACATCTATCAACAGGCCGAGCGCGCGGTCAAATACGCCGTGCTCTTCCTGGTGCTGACGTTCCTCGTCTTCTTCCTCTGGGAAGTCTTTCGATCCGTGCTGGTGCACCCGGTGCAGTATGCGTTCGTAGGCTTCGCGCTGTGCCTGTTCTATCTGCTCCTGGTCTCGATCTCCGAGCACGCCGGCTTTGACATCGCTTACGGCGTGTCAGCGGCCGCGACGACGCTCGCCATCGGCGGCTACGCGCGCTCCGTCCTGCGAGGTACCGGACAGGGCGCATCCGTCGCCGCCTCGCTGACCACGCTCTACGGCTTTCTCTATCTCCTGCTGCGGCTGGAAGACTACGCGCTGTTGGCGGGATCGATCGGCCTGTTCCTCGTGCTGAGTACAGTCATGTTCATCACGAGGAGGATGAATTGGTACGAGCTCAGGCTGGGAACTAAAGAAACTGAGGAACTGGGGAGCTGAGGAGCTGGGGAAACTGGGGAACTGAGGAGCTGAGGAACTGGGGAAACTGGGGAACTGCGGAAACTGGAGAACTGGGGAAGTTCGCCAGTTCCCCAGTTCCCCAGTTCCCCAGCTCTCCAGTTCTATTCGTGCTTCTTGTGCAGCACGTCCTGAACGGCCGGCTTCTTCTTCCCACTGAGGCCAGCGATCTGGATCGTCGGCTCTGGCGCTGCTTCCTTCAACACGTGCTGGCGATAGAGGGCCGCCAGCCGCTCGTTTTCGACGTCGGTCTTCTTCTTCGCCTCGCGGGCGCGCAGCTTTTCCTCGCGCGCGTTCTTCGCGATGCCGGCATCGTCGAGATCGGTCTGCTTGCCGGCGGCCACCGCCACCGGATCCAGCACCAGGCGGTGGTCATTCGACGCCAGAGGCACCTGCTTGTTGCCGGCAAAGATCTCGTGGCGGCCATGGTCCTCATACCACTTCGTCAGCGTGGCCGTCATGTGCATCTTCTCGATGATGTTCCGCCAGCCGATGCCGGTGTTGTAGGCGCAGAAGGAAATCTCCCCTTCCTGCGTCGCATACGGAATGATGCAGCGCTCGGTCCGACGGAAGTCGTAGTTGAAGAGGTCCTGGAACCACATGCCGGCAATGAACAGGAAGTTCCAGCGATCCGCGCGGCGCATGTCGATGTCCGCCTTCGTCCGATCGGCGGTGACCTTGCCGTAGTTGTGGCCGGTTGCGCCAAACGTCTTGTCGAACTTCTTCATCAAGTCGGTGAGCTTGAAGTGCTTCGGCGCCTGGAACGGGTCGTAGTTCTTCATCAGCGCCAACGCCATCCCGACGACCGACAGGAATCTGCCGCGCGCCGCGTCGTTGACCCTCTTCAGATCCCTCGCCAGGTTGTCGGCCTGGACAAAGGCCGTGAAAGGCACGGCCTCCTTCGTTTCCTTGTCGATCATCACGGCCATGCCGATACCGCAGTTCGGATGGCAGCCGCAGGTCAGGTTGCCCCACTCTGCGCTCGGACCGTGCACCAGGTCGGCCCAATCGGTAAACGTGCCCATGAACGAGATCGGGAACCAGTCGCGCACCGGCTCGCCGATGTTCATCTGGTTCTTCACGTCGTGGGCGAGGTGCGACAGCGTGTAACGCTGCGCCGTACGCCGTTCCGGCGTGATTTCCTCGTCGCGGCCGGTGAACGAGACCGGCTGGAACGAGAGGAAGTTGATTTTGCGCGGGTTGTCGAGCGCGAACTGGATGATCCGCCCGACCTGCTCGTTGTTGACACCATTGACGATGGTGACGACCGGCACGATGTCGACCCCTGCCGTCCACAGGTTCTCGATGGCGCGCAGCTTGACGTCGAACAGGTTGCCGACCAGCCGGTGAGCGTTGGCGGCGTTGCCAATGCCGTCGAACTGCAGATACGCGTAACGCAGCCCTGCTTCCGCGGCCGCTCGCGCGAACTCCGGGCTCTTCGCAAATTCGATCCCGTTGGTGGCTGCCTGCACCGAGTTGTAGCCGACCTTCTTCGCGTAGCGCACCGCGTCCAGGAAATACGGCGACATCGTCGGCTCACCGCCGGAGAACTGCACCGACATCTGCCGCTTCGGTTTCAACGTGATGGCGTTGTCGAGCAGCGTCTTGATGTCTTCCCAGGAGAGCTCGTGAACGAACCCGACCTGGTTCGCGTCCATGAAGCACGGATCGCACATCATGTTGCAGCGGTTGGTGAGGTCGACCGTGAGCACCGAGCCGCGGCCGTACTTGATGGTGCTGCTGCCATGGTTGTGCAGCTTCTCGTCATTGTGAGAGCGGATGTCGCTACCCGGAAACGCCTCTTCGAGGTGCTTGAAGAAGGCGGGGTCGATCGCCATCACGTCCTCGAAGTGACCGTGAACGGGGCAATCCTTGACCATGAGGATGCGACCGTCGCGCTCGACGACCTGCGCCTTGATCTCGCCGACCTTCTCGTTCAGCAGGATGCGATAGTCACGCTTGCCGTCGAGGATCTCCTGGCGCGCCTCGCGTACGCAGACCGGGCACAGCGAATCGGTTTCGCGCGGCCAGCCAAGCGGCGGCTTTACTTTCTGCCAGGACTTCTGGAGAGGCAGGTCGGACCATTTGGGGACGAACGCGTTCCCCGGCTTGATGCTGTTGAGGGCGTCGAACGCTACCCAGGCGCCCTTGGCGGCGTATGTCAGCCCCTTCTCTACATATTTGATGGGCTTATGCATAAGCCCAGACTACTGGCGGAAGTACGATTTTTCGCCTGATTTCGGTCAAACGGGCCCTATTGGGGGTGAACGGGCCGTCGGGACGGCGGAACTGACACTGGGCGGAACCGCCAAATGAGGCGAAATCCAAGAAGGACGGCTAACACGACCGCATAGTAGACAGGCTCCCCTATCGCGACCTTTACCTTCCAGACGAAGTGCAGGGCCGCGGCGGCCCCGCTCAGATAGATCAGGCGGTGCAGGATCTGCCACCGTCGCCCGAGCCTGCGGATCCACCCCTTGGTCGAAGTCACCGCCAGGGGCACCATCAAGGCATACGCTGCCATGCCGGCCGTAATAAACGGTCGTTTCGCAATATCGCCGAGGACCTCGCCAAAGGCGAAGGACTCGATCGAACGCCAGATAACTAAGGAGATGCACCGAGCCGTAGAAGAACGCGAACAGCCCCAGCATGCGGCGGAACTGAATGATGCGGTTCCAGCCGGTGAGCCGCCGCATTGGCGTAATCGTCAGGGTGGCGAGCAGGAAACGGAACGTCCAGATGCCGGTTGTAAGTTGGATGTCCTCCGCGGGATTGGCGCTCGTATGTCCGGTGAGGACGTTATAGACGAGCAGCGTCAGAGGAACCAGAGCAGCAATGAAAACGACCGGCTTGGCCAGCTTCAGCCAGGAGTCTGTTTTCATTAGCCTCAGTAGTTCTTTCGCAGGTCCATGCCGTTGTACAGCGACGCCACCTGATCGCCGTAGCCGTTGAACATCAAGGTCTTGGTTGAGGCGAACAGCCCCGGGAGCCGTCTTTCGCGCGCCTGACTCCAACGCGGATGATCGACTTCAGGATTGACGTTCGAATAAAACCCGTACTCCCCTGGGTTGGCGGTGCTCCAGGCCGTTCTCGGTTGCCGCTCGACGAACCTGATACGCACGATCGACTTGATGCTCTTGAAACCGTACTTCCAGGGGACGACCAGGCGGATGGGGGCACCGTTCTGGTTCATCAACGTCTTCCCGTAGAGGCCGACGGCCAGAATGCTCAAGGGGTGCATGGCCTCGTCCATCCGCAGCCCTTCGAGGTAGGGCCATTCCAGCGCCGGCTCGCGCTGACCCGGCATTTCAGCGGGCCGCAATAGCGTCGTGAACTCAACGAAGGCAGCCTTCCCCTGTGGCTCCGCCCGCCTGATGATGTCGGCCAGCGGGATCCCCACCCAAGGCACGACCATGGACCACGCTTCGACACACCGCAATCGGTAGATCCGCTCCTCGAGCTGGTGAGGCTTGATCAGATCTTCGAGGAGGTAGTCGGCGGGCTTGGCGCACAGGCCGTCGATCTTCACTTTCCACGGGGTGGTCTTGAGGCGCCCGGCATAGCGCTGTGGATCGTTCTTGCCGGTGCCGAACTCGTAGAAGTTGTTGTAGCTGGTGATCTCCTGGAAGGTGTTGAGCTTCTCGTCGGTGGCCACCACTTTCGGCTTGATGCCTTCGAGCGGCGTCTGGCCCCCTTCGGCCGCCATGGCTACACCCGAACCGTCGCCGTCGGAGGCGGCGGCCCCGCCGCCTGTTCTGCAGGCAGCAGCGAGCGGGCTGAGCGCGGCTCCCACCGCCACTCCGCCGGCCAGCCTCATGAACTCGCGGCGCTGGAGATAGACCCTTTCATCGGTAACTTCGGACGACGGGATTTGCCCGACGGGTCGAATGAGCATGGTTCTCCTGGGCTGCTGCCACTCTAGCACCTTGATCCACCCGGGCCAGAAACAGCGGCTATTATCTAAAACACTCGCCCGGGATGCTTTCTTCCCCGTATAGAATTCGACGATGATCGACGCCCTGGCCGACCCGAAGTGGCATCGGCTGCTCTCGTTGTCGGTGCACGAGTTCCGCACCCCCATCACCGTTGTCGCCGGTTACATCCGGATGCTGCTCAAAGACCGCGCCGGTCCACTGAACGATCAGCAGCGCCGGCTTCTGGAGGAAGCGGAGAAATCATGCGGCCGTCTGTCGTCGCTCGTCGCTGAAATGAGCGAGCTGTCGAGCCTCGAAGCTGGGAGCAGCCCCTTCAACCGCAGCAGCGTGGACGTCGACGTTTTTCTACGGGATGCGATCGCGGCCCTTCCACAGTTGCCTGACCGCGAAATCGGCGTCGAGATGTCGGGCGCCGACCAATCGGCCACGGTACAAGGTGATCCCAGCCGTCTGAGGACTGCGTTCACATCCTTGCTGACCGCGCTGCGACGTGAGCTCGTCACCAGCAACCGGCTGCACGTCCGTCACGTGACCAGACAGCATGAGGGGCGGACGGTTGCCTGGATCGCGGTCGGAGACGATGAGCAGATCGAGCGGCTGGCGACTGCCGAGCCGTCAGCACTTGCCACGTTCGACGAATGGCGCGGCGGCTGTGGTCTCAGCCTCGCCATCGCTCGTCGAGTCTTTGCGGCGCACCATGGAAGCGTCTGGTCGGCCGACGAGAACGCCAAGGCTGGGGCCGTCGTCATGCTGCCGCACGGGTAGAGCTGATTCCACCCGGTGTCTTATTTCAAGACTTCGTCGTAGCACGCCCGTTCGCGGATCCGACCCGGCAGTCCGCACGTTCACCCAATCGAGCCAGCCAAGCACCACTTTTTGAGGACAGAATTCCAGCCGTGATTCGCGACAATGGCGCGATCTGAGAACTGTTTTTCCTGTTTGTGGGGTTCGACTATACACTCTAGGTCAGACGGGGTACGAGTCTTGAATAGTCGCGGTCGGTTGCGGCAGTTCGCTCTCGTCCTTTCGTCTCGGTACCGACCCCTACAAACGGTGACAGGAGTTAGATGAAGAAGCCCCTCGTAGCCATTGTTGATGATGACGCCCCGTTCGCCTCATACCTGCGAACGTTTCTCTCTTTGCGCGGGTACGAGGCGCGCTGTTACACCCGCGGCGACGAGCTACTGGCGGCGATGAAACAGGCGGAAGGCCCCGACGTCGTTCTCCTCGACGTCATGATGCCCGGGCTCGACGGTCTCGCCACGCTTCGCGCGCTGAAATCATCCAGGACCGAGACGCAGGTCATCATGCTTTCCGGCCGGAATCATGCCTCGACGATCGTGGAGGCCGTGCGGCTCGGCGCCGCGGACTACGTCGTCAAGCCCGACGACCCTGAAGGATTGGGGGAAATTGCCCTCGATGTCGCAATCAAGAACGCCATCGAGAAAAATCGTCTGGTCTCCGAGCTGAGCGAGCTCCGGCAGCAGCTGAGTGACGACGAGGATCGGGCGGTCTGGGGCAACAGCGAGAAGATGCGCGGCATCGCCCAGGTCATCGAACAGGTCTCCGACAGCGATGTCACGGTATTGATTCGGGGTGAGAGCGGCGTCGGCAAGGAGCTCGTGGCGCGGGCGATCCACCAGCGATCGACGCGGCGAAACCGGCCGTTTGTAAAGGTCAACTGCGCCGCACTGCCGGCGGAGCTCCTCGAGAGCGAGCTCTTCGGCCACGAGCGTGGCGCGTTCACAGGAGCGGCAGCCACCCGCGTCGGAAAATTCGAACAGGCGGACGGCGGCACATTGATGCTGGATGAGATCGGCGAGATGAGGCCGGCTCTCCAGGCCAAGCTCCTGCACGTCTTGCAGGATGCCGAGTTCACTAAACTCGGCAGCAACAAGCGGATCCAGGTCGACGTCCGGATTGTGGCCGCGACCAATCGCGACCTCGAGAAGATGCTGGAGAATGGCGACTTCCGCGAGGACCTCTACTACCGACTCAAAGTCATCGAGCTGACGGTGCCGGCGCTTCGCGAGCGCCGCGATGAAGTCGCCACGCTGACGGACTTCTTCGTCGCCCGCTATTCGCGCAAGTACAACCGTCCGGCGCGGCCCATTTCCGACGAGCTGAGGCAGCTGTTCCTGGTCTACGAATGGCCCGGCAATATCCGCGAGCTCGAAAACATGATCAAACGAGTCGTCATCCTTCAGGACGAACAACTGGTTGCGCGCGAGATCGAACGCAACATGGCGCGAGTGGCAGCCGCTCCCGTAATGGTTGGGGCTGGTGCCCCAGTCGCGATGGCTGGAGTCGGTGTCGGTATTCCCGCAAGCGTCGGCGCGATGCCGGGTCCATTGCCGGGGCCACCCGAACGTCCAGAAGCGGACGATGACGGCGAGGAGGGCGAACGCGCCGACGAAGGTTCCAGTTCCCTGGCATCGGTGGCTAAGGCGGCAGCCATCAAAGCCGAGCGAGCCGCCATCGAGCAGACCCTCCGGCAGGTGCACTGGAATCGTCGCAAAGCAGCTCAGCATCTCGGCGTGAGCTACAAGACGCTGTTGAACAAAATCAAGGAGTGCGGCATCAGCCGAGGGTGAACAGTGGGCAAGTTGGTACCCTCCGTTCACCTACTCTGAGTACCTGCGCTTCCACTCTAGCGGTCGCCGAGTGCTTCGGCGGCCGCCTCTTCCCTTACAACTCCCCGCGTTTCCCCACTTACGGGAAAGGTTTACCTCTGTGGCATTCGCCTTGCTCAACTGAGCCGAGGATATCCGTCCTTTCGGAACGGAACGCACGATGATGCAGCGCGATCTCGGTACTCCAGCCCGCAACGACGCAAGTCCGCGCGCGCGACGCTCCCCCTCGGTACCCGGCGTCCTTCTCGATCGCAACGAGAAGATGCGCGAGGTGCGCGACCTTGTGAGTCGTGTCGCGGACACGGACGTGACGGTACTCATCCGCGGCGAAAGTGGAACGGGCAAGGAACTGGTCGCCCGTGCCATCCATGCCACGTCGCCGCGGCAGAGCAAACCGTTCGTCAAGGTCAATTGCGCGGCGCTGCCGTCGGAGCTCCTCGAGTCGGAGCTCTTCGGTTTCGAGCGCGGTGCTTTTACCGGCGCGATTCAGCAGAAGCCCGGCAAGTTCGAATTTGCGAATCACGGCACGATGTTTCTCGACGAAATCAGCGAGATGCATGCGCCGCTGCAGTCGAAGTTGCTGCAGGTGTTGCAGGACGGTGAGTTCGCCAGGCTCGGCAGCCGCAACGACGTCCGCGTCGACGTCCGCATTGTCGCCGCCACGAACCGGGACCTCGAGCGTGCTGTTTCCGACGGCCAGTTTCGCGAAGACCTGTTCTTCCGATTGAACGTCGTCTGCATCACGCTGCCGCCGCTGCGCCAGCGTAAAGATGAAATCCCGACGCTCTCGGCAATGTTCCTGCGCCAGTACGCCGAGCACTACAATAAGCAACCGCTCGTGCTCGCCCACGACACCCTGCGGCTTTTCGCCGAATACGACTGGCCGGGGAACGTGCGCGAGCTGGAAAACCTCGTGAAGCGTGCGGTGATCCTCGGCTCCGACGAGTCGATCCGCCGGGAGATTGCCGACGCGATCTCCGCCAAGACCCGGCTGCTGGGACCGATACCGGCTTTACAGCACGCCCCGGCTCCTGTTGTGGCCGCGCCGCTGCCGCCCGCCGTTCCGGCGGCGAGTGCTGCGGCACCCGCGGCGCCGGCAAAGCCGCTGGGGTCGCTGAAAGACATCGCGCGGCACGCGGCACGCGAGGCGGAGCGGGAGCTGATCTTCCGCACTCTCCAGCAGACGCGCTGGAACCGTCGCGAAGCGGCGGAGATACTGGGCATCAGCTACAAAGCGCTCCTCTACAAGATCAAAGAGGCAGAGCTCGACCGGGCGTCGTGATGCCGGGGGACCCCTTTTTTGAAGAGGACCGCCGCGTGTTGACCCCGGAAGCCTTCAACTTCGTGCTCACGAACGAGCTCAAGCGGGCCGTGAGGTCGCAGAATTTCCTCACCCTCCTGTTGATGGAGCCGACGCCCCGGCCGGCGGAGCCGCCGGTCGATCCCGGCGCCGCCGTCCGTCAGATCGCCAAGATTGTGAGCCGGGAAGTTCGGGAGACCGACCTGCTCTCGCAAACCGCCGAAGGCCAACTGTCGGTCGTGCTGCTCGATGCGGATCTTCCGAACTCCTTGCGCGTGGTCGAGCGCCTCATGTCGAGGCTCGATCACTACGAATTCTCGACGCCGCTGACCATCGAGGTCGGCGCCGCGTGTTGTCCGACTCATGGCGCCGATGCTGAAACGCTGCGACGCGCCGCGGAATCACGTCCTCTTCCCCGCCGCGAGGATCGCGGCAATGCCTCTAACGCGCAATGAAGGTGCTGTGATGAAGACTCTCACCACGATGTTCCTCACCCTCTTTCTGCTGAGCATGGCCGCGCCGGCCGGCGCGCAACAGGGGAGCGGTGCGGCGGCGGCGCGGCCGGCGCCGACCGCCGGCGGAGTGAACGTTCCACCGGACTATCGGCTGGTCGTCGGCGACAAGCTGCGCATCGAGGTCTACAAGGACGCGCAACTGTCGCAGTCGCTGCAAATTCGGCCCGACGGCAAGATCACGCTGCCGCTCATTGGCGATGTCATGGCGTCAGGCCAGACGCCGCTGGTGCTCCGTGATGCCATCGCCACTTCGTTGAAGGAATACGTCACCAATCCGGTTGTCACGGTCATCGTCGTCGAAACCCAGCCGCAGACGTTTTCAGTGATGGGCGAAGTCAACCACCCTGGCGTGCACCCGTACAAGGGCATGGTGACGATGCTCGATGCGCTGGCGATGGCCGGCGGATTCAAGGATTTCGCGAACACGAAGAACATCATCATCCAGCGCTCGACGGCGACCGGACTGCAACGCATTCCTTTCAATTACAAGGATGCTGTGAAGCGGGACAGCAAACCAGTCTTCGTGCAACCGGCCGACATCATCATCGTTCCGTAGATTCTGAGACAGAGAGACAAGGCAGATTGCTATGAACGAACGAACCGTACACCCAATCGAGTACCTCGGCGTTCTCGATCGTCGCAAATGGTGGTTCATCGTCACATTTGCCGTATGTGCTGTGGCCGGGATCGCGCTGGCGCTCTTCCTGCCACCGGTCTACCGATCCGGCGCGATGGTGGCGGTGGCGACCCCCGCCGTGTCGTCGGCAAGCGGCGGTTTGAGCCGCGAGGATCGCGTCCGCGCGCTCACCCAACAGCTGCGCAGTGACTCGGTGCTCGATCGGGTCGCCCGTGAAGAAGGCCTGACCGCCGAGCGACCGATCGAAGAGGCGAAATATGACATCGTCGCGAAGCTCGACGTCGAGCTGCCGAAGCCGATTACGCGTGACGGCGATCAGGCCCTCGACGCGTTCGAGATCGTGTATCGGGACAAGACGGCCGACTGGGCGCGCCGGATCGCGAACCGCCTGGCGCAGGTGTTCGTCGAGGAGCATTCGCGGAGCCGGGAGCGACAGGCCGAAGGCACCGCCGAGTTCTACGGCGGACAGATCCGGGCGAGTCAGGAACGGATCGCCAAGCTCGAATCGAAGCTGCGGACGGTCAAGGAACTGCACATGGGCAAGCTGCCGGAGCAGACGCAGGCGAACCTGGAAACTCTTTCTGCGGTGCGTCAGCAGCTCGAAACGACCAGCAACAACCTCCGCTCGGAGCAGGACCGGATGACGCTCATCGAGCGGCAGGTTCAGAGCATGCGGCAGGGCCTTTACTCGGCCCCGATTGGCAGCTCGGTGGCGGCTGCCTCACCGCAGCAGCGGGTGATCGTCCTGCAACGCGATCTGGCGCAGGCGCGAGCGCAGTACACCGACAAGCATCCCGAGGTGCAGCATCTCGAAGAGGAATTGAAGAACGCGCGAGCGCAGGTGGCGGCGGCCGGCCAGCAGCCCGAGAGCTCGCGACAGGAACTGTTGTCGGCCGACCCAATGTTTCAACAGCTCATCGGCGAGCGCAATCTGACCCAGCTGCGGATGAAAGCGCTGCAGCGCACTGAGGTGCAGCTGCAAGCCGATATCGGCCGCTACACGCAGCGGCTCGAGGCGGCACCGATGGTCGAGCAGGAACTGGCCTCGACCCAGCGCGAGTACGACTTCGAGCGCGAGAACTACAAGCAGCTCTCCGAGCGCCACGCCGCCGCCCTCGAACAGGAGCAGATCACACGGACCCGCGGCGGAGAACGGTTCAGCGTACTCAGTCCTGCGTATCTGCCCGACAGCCCGGAGAGTCCGAACCGTCTGCGGCTGCTGCTCGTCGCCCTGGCGCTCGGCGTCGGACTGGGCGCGGCCATGGTGTTCGGACGCGAGTACTTCGACCGTTCGATTCGTGACGCTCAGTCGTTGCAGGACGAATTCGATGTGCCGGTCTTGGCGGAGATTCCCCGTATCCACGATGCGGCGTAGAGACAGAGCAGGCGCGACAACAGTGAGGATTCGAAGATGAGTGGCATCCATCGGGCAATGCAGAAGGCAGAACGCGACGGGCTGTTGACCTGGACGCAGAATGACGAACGCCGGAGCGCGGCGCCGTCGAGCGTCGAGGCGCCGCCGCGTATCAGCCGTGCCGACAGCGCCGTGTCGCTCGTCGATCCGCCGCCCACCTGGGAGATACCAGACGTCGACGGCGCGGAGCGACAGCCCGAGGGCATCGGCGAGGCGCTGCCATTCAGCCCACTCTTCGTGGTGGCGAGAGATCCCGCCTCGACCGCGGCCGAGCAGTATCGCCTGCTTCGCACCCGACTCGAAGGACGCGAGAACGCCGGGCGCACGCAGGTGCTCGTCGTCACCAGCCCGCGGATCGGCGAAGGAAAGACCGTCACCAGCGCCAATCTGGCGCTGACCATGTCGCAGGAGTTTCAGCACAAGGTGCTGCTGCTCGAAGCGGACCTTCGCCGTCCGATGCTGGCCGAGCTCTTCGGCGCGGCGCCAGGACCTGGGCTCGTCGACGTCGTGACGGGAACGGCGACGATCGATGACGCGCTGGTCATGGTTCCCGGTCAGCAGCTGTTCCTCCTGCCCGCCGGCTCCGGTGCCGCGCGGTCGACGGAGCTCCTCGCGTCGACGTCGATGCAGCGGACGCTCGACATGCTGCGGTCGCGCTTCGATCGCATCGTCATCGATACGCCGCCGATGACGCTGGCCGACACGCACGTGCTCGCCCGGCTCGCCGACGGCCTGCTGATCGTGGTCCGCTCCGGTGTGACACCGAGGCCGGCGGTGGAGCGTGCGCTGGCGGCTGTGGACCGGCGCCGACTGGTTGGCATCGTCCTGAACGAGGTCGACGAGAAGCCCGACGGATATGCCTACGCCGGCGCATACGAGCGGAGCCCTGCGGAATAGGACTCGCGACCATGCGTGTGTTCAATCGGTACGTTTCGCAGCGACACCTGACCGTCTTCACCGGCGAGCTGCTGGTGATTTTCGGATCGACGGCATTTGTCGCGCACATGTACCGGCCTGCCGACGATCTGGTCTCGGCGGCGGGCAAAGGGGCCGTCGTGACGGTCCTCTGCCTCCTCTGCCTCTACTACAACGACCTGTATGACCTGACGGTCGTGCGAACGAGCCGCGAAGTCATCATCCGGATGCTGCAGGCCGTCGGCACGGCGTCCATTCTCATCGCGCTGCTCTACCTGGTGCTGCCGGGTCTTGCCGTTGCGGACGGTGCCTTCCTGCCAGCAGCCGGCGTCTTCCTCCTGGGCATGTTCCTGTGGCGTCTCGTCTTCAATCGCGTGGCGACGCTGCAGTCCTTCGGCGAACGGATCCTGATCATCGGCACGGACGAAACCGCGCGAACGGTGGCGCGGCAAGTGCTGGCGCAACGGGACTTTCCGTACGAGATCGTCGGCTTCATCGACGAGGACGCGCGGCGGATTGGCGAGTCGATCGTCAATCCGCGTATCGTGGGAACTCCCGCCGACATCCAGGAGCTCGTTACCACGCGCGGGATCGATCGCATCTTCGTCGGCCTGTCGGATCGGCGTGGCCGGCTCCCCGTGCGCGAGCTGCTGCGCGCCAAGCTCAGTGGTGTGCGCGTCGAGGACGTCAACACCGTTTACGAACGGCTGACCGGCAAGCTGATGGTCGAAGACCTGCGACCGAGCTGGCTGATCTTTTCGGACGACTTCCGCGCCTCACGCCTGACACGGCAGACGAAGCGCGCCTTCGATACCTTGCTGGCATTCGTCGGCCTCGTGATCGCGGCCCCCCTGATGGTGCTCGTCGCCGTCGCGGTGTGGCTCGAGAGCGGTTTCCCGGTGCTGTACCGGCAGGAGCGTGTCGGTGAACAGGGGCGCCGGTTCATGCTCAACAAGTTTCGGTCGATGCGCCACGACGCCGAAGGCGCCACGCCGATCTGGGCGAGCGCGTCCGACGAGCGCGTCACCGCCGTCGGTGGCGTCATCCGCAAGATGCGCTTCGACGAGCTGCCGCAGCTGTGGAACGTGCTGCGCGGCGACATGAGCTTCGTCGGCCCGCGGCCGGAACGTCCCTACTTCGTATCCCAGCTCGCGGCGCAGATTCCCTTCTACGAGCAGCGACATGCCGTCAAACCGGGGATCACCGGCTGGGCGCAGGTGAAGTACCGGTATGGCGCGTCGCTGGAGGACTCGCTGGAGAAACTGCGCTACGACCTTTATTACGTGAAGCATCTGTCCCTGCCCTTCGACCTGACGATCTTGTTCGACACCGTCAAGGTGGTGCTCTTCGCGAAAGGTGCGCGATGAGCGGATCCGTGCATCGACCGATCTCCTGGGACGAGAGCGATCAGGTACGCACGCTGGCGGTGAACGTCGGCGCCCGCTATGTGACGCTGGCGCTCGAGCTGTTCCTCGGGCTCCTCATGCTGCCGTTCAACGCGCGTCACCTCGGCGCGTCCGACTACGGCCTGTGGATGCTGGCGGCCTCGATCGTCGCGTATTTCCCCATCATCGATCTCGGCTACGGCGGCGCCCTCGAGCGCTTCGTCGCGCACTATCGCGCGCGTCGCGAGGCGCAGGCCATCAACGAGATTTCCAGCACGCTGGTCATCGTGTTCGCTGGAATGGGCCTCGTCGCGCTCGCGATCATTGCCGGCATCGCCTGGAATCTGGGATCGCTGTTCGATCTCGATCCGCAACGAGCGTGGACGGGCGGACTGCTCATGATGTTCGTGGCCGTCCAGTTTGCCTTCGGATTTCCGTTCGGTGTCTTCGGCGCGGTCGTCAACGGCTTTCAGCGTACCTACCTGAACTCGATGGTCGGCATTGGCGTCTCGCTGGCCGTCGTGGTGGTGAACGTTGCCGTGGTGCTGGCCGGCGGCAGCCTGGTGCAGCTCGTCGCGGCGCTGACGTTGACGCGGATGATGGGGTTCCTGCTGTACCGGGTCAATGCCTATCGCGTGTTTCCGCTGCTGCGAATCCGACCGACGCTGTTCCGCTGGTCGCGGATGCGCGAGATGGCGCAGTTCAGCGTGTACATGCTGGTGCAGGACGTCTCGACCCGCGTCAACTATGCCGCCGATCCCATCGTCATCGCCGCTTTCCTCAGCACGGGCGCGGTCGCGGTGTGGACAGTGGCGCAGCGTCTTGCCGACGTCGTGTTGCAGCTGACGAATCAGTTCAACTACGTCCTCTTCCCCGTGGTGGTCGACTGCGACACGGCGCAACGCGACAGCCGCCTGCGCGATCTGCTCCTGCAGGGCACGCGTCTCTCACTCGCGACAACGCTGCCGATCGCCGGGTCACTGATCGTGTTGGCGGAGCCGGTGATCATCGGCTGGACGGGCTCGGAGTTCCGGACCTCGATACCGGTGCTGCAGCTGCTCACGCTGGTGGTGCTGGTGCGCGTCGGCAGTGCGACGGCAAGCACGGTGCTGCAAGGTGCCGGACACCTGCGCCTTCTCTCCTATTCGAACTTCGTGGCTGCCGCCGTCAACGTCGCGCTCAGCGTCGTCCTGATCCGTACTCATGGACTCCCGGGCGTCGCCGTCGCGACGCTGCTGCCGGTGCTCGTGCGCGCGTGCGCAGTACTGATCCCGGTTGCGTGCAAACGGGTCGGGCTGTCCCTGCCGGCGTTCGTAGGCTTCGCCGTCTGGCCGGCCGCCTGGCCGGCGGTCATCGCGTTGGCCTGCCTGATTGCCATGCGACAGACGGCATCGCTTTCGTTCGGGCATGCGGTGCTGCACGGAGCAGGAACCGGCGTGCTCTATTGGACCGTGTTCATCGCGTTCGCGATCGGTCGTGAGGATCGCAACCGGTATCTGGGCAAGCTGCGAAGCCTGGCGCGCTGGCCTGCGTTGGAGGCGGCGTGATCGGACTGATCCTGGCGGCGGGTGCGGGTACGCGGCTCAATGGCAGCGATGCGTTGCTGCCGAAGTGTCTGGCGACATTCGATGGCACGCCGCTCATCGAGCTGCAGATGCGGTCGCTGCGCGCCTGCGGCATCCACGACATCGGCGTCGTCGTCGGCTTCCAGGCCGACCGCGTACGTCGCGCCTGCGGACCGGACGTGCGCTTCCTCGAGAACAACGTCTACGCCGAGACCAACAGTCTTTACTCGCTGTGGCTGGCACGCCCGCTGCTTGAGAATGGGTTCGTGGTACTCAACTGCGATGTGCTCTTTCACCCGGCAATGCTGTCGGACCTGCTCACGGCGCGACACGACGACGCGTTACTGGTGGCTTACCCGGAACCAGGACAACCACCGTTCACCGACGAAGAGATGAAGGTGTGTGTGCGGCGCGGCCGCGTCGCAGACATGCGCAAGGATCTCCCGGCCGGCGAAACCGACGGTGAAAACGTCGGTATCGTCAAATTCAGCGCATCGAGTGTCGGTCGTCTGATTTCGCATCTCGATCGCAATGTCGAATTGCGCGGCAGGCGCGACTGGGCGCCGCGCGCCTTCGCCGACTTTGCCGGCGAGCAACCGCTCTACGCGGTGAGCACCCGCGGCCTGCCGTGGATCGAGATCGACACGCCGGAGGACTATCGGCGCGCCACTTCAGAGGTCTATCCGGCGATTCGAGATGCGGTTGCCGAGATGGCGCCGGCCTTGCGATGGAGGGCATCGTGACGGCGCACGCTTCGGCCCACGCCGCTCTCGATCGGCGCGACGTCGGACCGTTCCTCGACAGTATTCGCATCGTCGCATTCGGCGGCGGAACCGGTCTGCCCAACGTGCTGCGCGGACTCTGCCTGCTGCTTTACGGCGGCGCCGCGCGGAAACAGGACGCCCGCCCGACCGACCACCTCGTCGCAATCGTGACGACTACGGACGATGGTGGAAGCTCGGGCCGGCTGCGCCGCGAGTTCGGCATCATTCCGCCGGGCGATATCCGGAATTGCCTCGCCGCCCTCGCTGAGGATCAGTCGCTGCTGACCGCCCTGTTCCAGTACCGGTTCGAGTCGGGCGACGGCCTGAAAGGTCATGCGCTCGGCAATCTGATGCTCACCGCCCTCGCCGAGGTCACCGGTGACTTCACCCGCGCCGTGGAGCTCGCAGGACGTGTAGTCGGGGCCCGTGGGCGCGTCATGCCGGCCACTGCCGATCAAATGACGCTGGCCGCCGAGCTCCTCGACGGTAGCCGGGTACTGGGCGAAACGGCCATGACGACGGCCGGCACCGGGATCCGCCGCCTCTCGATCATGCCGGCGGCGCCGCGGTGTGTAGACGGCGCGCTCGAGGCCGTGCGGCGCGCGGACGTGATCGTCGCCGGTCCCGGCAGCCTCTATACGAGCGTGCTGCCACCGCTGCTGGTGCCGGAGATGACCCAGGCCATCCGGTCGGCGGACGCGGCGCGCGTGTTCGTGTTGAACCTGATGACCGAGCCGGGCGAGACGACGGCGTTCGATGCGCCGCGGCACCTCGAGGTCATCGAGGAACATCTCGGATTTCAGCCGTTCGACCACGTGATCTTCAATACGGCGCCCGTACCGCCGCACCTCGTGGAGGAGTACGGAAAGCAAGGCTCGTCACCCATTTCCGTGACCACGCGAGAGATCGCGGCCATTCGCGAGATGGGAATCAAGCCGCTCGGTGCACCGCTCGCGTGCGAGGGACCGACTGGCCGCGTGCGCCACCATCCCGGACGACTGGCCGCAGCGATCATCGCCTGCGACAGATTTGGCCGGCTGCAGTAGCCGAAGAGAAGGACAGACCGATGTACGAACGCTTTTATAACCTGCGGGAGCGGCCCTTCGCGCTGAGCCCGGATCCCGAGTATCTGTATCTGAGCCGGGTGCATCGCGAGGCGCTCGACTCCATCCGCTACGGCATCGAGAGCCGGGCCGGCTTCATCGTCATCACCGGGGATATCGGTGCGGGCAAGACGACGCTGCTGCAGACGATCCTGCAACGGCTGGACGACCGCACGGTCGTTGCCCGTCTCGTGAACACGACGCTCGAACCGCGCGAGCTGCTCGAAGCCATCCTGATCGAGTTTGGGTTGGACACCACCGGCAAGTCGAAGCCGGCCTTCCTCCGCGATCTCGGTCAGTTCCTGGTCAGGCAGCGCACGGAAGGACGGCGCCCGCTCCTCGTCGTCGACGAGGCGCAGAACCTCAGCGCCGCCGGATTGGAGGAGATCCGACTGCTGTCGAACCTCGAAACGGAAAAGTCGAAGCTGCTGCAAATCCTGCTCGCCGGACAGCCCAACCTGCGCGACACGATTGCCTCGCCCGAGCTGGAGCAGTTCCGTCAACGGGTCGCCGTGAGTTACCATTTGTTACCGCTTGACGTGCAGGAAACGGCCGCGTACATCCACTCGCGGCTGGATCATGCCGCCCTCGGCGCCCCGCCTCGCTTCCCAGCCGATGCGGCGGAACTGGTGCACCGGCGCAGCGGAGGCGTACCCCGCACCATCAACGTGATCTGTGATGCGGCCCTGGTCTTTGGCTACGCTGAAGAGCGGCGTCAGATCGACTTGACGCTGATCCAGGACGTCGTCGCAGAACTCGAGCTCACCGGTGTTCTCAAAGCGGCGTCCGCGAGCTCAGCCGCGCCTGTGAACCGTGGTGGCGTACCTGTCGCCTCGACGCAGGTCTGGCCTCAGCGCCGGTTGCCGTCCGGGGGGCGGAGGCGCCAGCGGTCCTGAGCTCCGAACTGCAGAACGACGCGCTCGCGCGCGTCGCGCAGGAAACGGCGGCGCGGGCGGCGGCTCTGAACAGCCGTGAGCAAACGCTGTTGCAGCGCGAGCGCGAGCTCGCCGAACAGCGCCGTGTACTGGCAGAGGAATACCGGCTGCTTCGCAATCGACGGCCCCCGGGTCCGGCGACGGGAGGCGCCGGCGCAAGCGCGCGCGCACCCCGGCGTCCCGAACCGGTTGCGCCCACGCGATTCCAGCCGTCCCGGCCCGAGGGCCTGCGCGGCTGGCTTAGACGCCTGTTCTCCAACACATCGCACCGGGCGATGGAGGGGACCAGATAATTGCTCGGGAGCTAGGAGTCATTCGATGTCAGCACTCGTCGCGTCCCTTCTGGAGAAGATCGAGACGCGCCGCGCCAGGGCCGGCGTGGTCGGCCTTGGTTATGTCGGACTGCCACTCGCCGTCGAGCTCGCCAAGGTGGGCTTCCGGACGACCGGCATCGATCTGGACGCGCGCAAGATCCGGGCAATCATGGATGGGGAGTCGTACATTCCCGATGTGCCGGCGGCCGATGTCAAGGGACTGAGGAAGGCTGGCACGCTCGACGCCACGACCGATTTCTCGGTGGTGAAAGAGCTCGACACGATCAACATCTGTGTGCCCACGCCGCTGCGCAAGACGAAGGACCCGGATATGTCCTACATCGTCTCGGCGGTGGAGTCCATCGCCGAGCACCTGCATCCGGGCCTGCTCATCAGCCTCGAATCGACGACGTATCCCGGCACGACCGATGAGGTCGTGCAGCCGCTGCTCGAAGCCAAAGGGCTCAAGGCCGGCAAGGACTTCTTCCTCGCGTTTTCTCCCGAGCGTGTCGATCCCGGCAACCCGACGTTCCACACCCGCAACGTGCCAAAGGTCGTGGGTGGTCTCACTCCGGACTGTCTGAGACTCGCGACCGCGCTTTACGGATCGGCCATCGACACCATCGTGCCGGTCGCCTCGACTCGCGTCGCCGAGATGGTGAAGCTGCTCGAGAACACGTTCCGCGCCGTCAACATCGGCCTGGTCAACGAGCTCGCGCTGATGTGCGACCGCATGAACATCGACGTCTGGGAAGTCGTCGATGCGGCCAAGACCAAGCCGTTCGGCTTCATGGCCTTCTATCCCGGCCCGGGACTCGGCGGGCACTGCATACCCATCGACCCCTTCTATCTGTCATGGAAGGCGAAGCAGAGCGGCTTCGACCCGCGCTTCATCGAGCTCGCCGGGCACATCAACGCCTCCATGCCTCACTACGTCGTGGAAAAAATCGGCGACGCGTTGAACACCAGACGCAAATCGATCAACGGCGCCAACATCCTGATCGCCGGCGTCGCCTACAAGCGCGACATCGACGACATGCGCGAGTCACCGGCGCTCGACGTCATGGGCCTCCTGTATGCGAAAGGCGCGCACGTCGCCTACGTCGATCCTTATGTGCCGGTCGTGCACGGACGAGAGTGGTCGGGCAGATTCGATGTCAATGCCGTGGAGGCGAAGCGCGGATCGTTTGCCGCCTACGACTGTGTAGTCATCATCACCGACCACAAAACATTCGATTACGACGCGATGGTCGCCGAAGCAGACCTGGTTGTCGATACGAGGAACGCAATTCGCAGGCCGGCTCCGAATGTGTTCAAGCTGGGCGCCGCCCGCCCCGATCGGCTGGGCGAAAGCGTCGGCATCGGATAGGCACGCCCGGTGCAACGGCATTGAACATGGCAGAGCCGCAAAAGGCTATGGAAACACTCTTCTGGGTCTCGGTTCTGCTCGTGGCGTACGTGCTACGCCGGGTACCCCATGCTCCTGGGGCTCTGGGCGTGGATAGTGAATCGTCCGGTACGGAAGCGTGTGCCCGGCCCCGGGAAGCCGTGGCCAGCGGTTTCCGTCGTGCTGGCCGCGCACGATGAAGCGCAGCAGCTGCGCGGACGAATTGCCAACCTCCTCGACCAGAACTATCCCGGTCGGCTCGAGGTGATCGTGGTTTCTGACGGGTCGGAGGATGACACGTCGGACGTGCTCGCCTTGTTCGGCGATCGCATTCGCGCGGTCGAGTTGCCCCGCGGAGGAAAACCCACCGCCCTCAATACCGGCGTATCTGCGGCGACGGGGGAAATCATCGTGTTCGCTGACGCGCGGCAGCGATTCGCTGAGGACGCCATCTACGAGCTCGTGGCCAACTTCGCCGACGGCGACGTCGGGGGCGCCAGCGGCGAGCTGATCCTCGATT
The DNA here is from genome assembly GCA_963804245.1 of uncultured Acidobacteriota bacterium. Lineage (GTDB taxonomy): Bacteria > Acidobacteriota > Vicinamibacteria > Vicinamibacterales > 2-12-FULL-66-21 > CAWDPQ01. The sequence goes on along the minus strand of CAWDPQ010000003.1, from coordinate 77,170 downwards.
GTGAATACGACGAGGCGCCATCGGATTCGACGATCGGCGGCGGCGTCGGGCTCTATTGGAAGTACGAGAAATGGCTCCGTCGGCACGAGAGCCGCGTCTGGTCCACGCTCGGGGCGACCGGCGCGATCTACGCGCTCCGGCGGTCGCTGTGGACGCCGCTGCCGCCGGCCACGCTGCTCGACGACGTGCTCTCGCCGATGCGTGTCGTGCTCGCGGGCAAGCGCATCGTGTTCGACGACAAGGCTCACGCGTTCGATCGCGTCGCTGAGAGCGGCTCAGCTGAGTCACGGCGCAAGGTCCGCACACTTGCCGGCAACTATCAAATCGTCAAGCTCGAGCCGCGGCTGCTGCTGCCGGTTGTCAATCCGGTCTGGGTTCAATACCTCTCCCACAAGCTCGGTCGTTTGTTCGTGCCCTGGGCCCTCCTCCTCGCATTCGTCGCCTCAGCGGCTCTGGCCAGTCGTTCCTGGTTCTATGCAGTGGCACTGTTAGTGCAGCTCTGCTTCTACGGCCTGGCCGCTTTCGGCGGATGGGTCGAGTCCAAAAGGTGCGCAGACACCGGCCGTACGGATGAGATGCCTCCCACAGGCAGCTCTGGCGACCAGGTTCTGCCATCTGCCGGGATAACCAGGGTCAGAGCGGGATAATTCGGCAAGCAGCGACGCTGCAACCGTTTCTTCCCCGTTCGGTGACCCGCCGGGGGGAACACGATGAACGTCGCCGTGCGACGATTGGCGGGTGTGGCTTATACGTTCGTGATGATGAACTATGCCGCGGTGGCCGGTTTGTTCGTGGCCGTTCGTAGCCGCGACGTGTGGAGATAGGAACCCACGGGGATAAAAAGGGAAATTCACTGGATATGGAGCGCCTCGCGTTTTCATGCGGGCTCCCGGCCGCCGCGGTAGACGACAGGCGCACGGATGAGCCGGACGCTAGTGTTGCGGCTGGCGACGCGCGCGTCGAGCGGCAAGATTCAGCGGCGTTTAGAGCGCTCCTGGCCTTTACCTTCGTCCTCTTCGTCCGGCCGCAGGACACGTTCCCCTTTCTCGAGCCGCTCCATCTTGCCGATCTGACCGCGGCGCTCGCCGCGTTCTCCTTGATCGCCGGCCGTCTCGGACGCGGTGCACCGCTCAGTCGGATAACGCCTGAGCTGCTCGCGATCCTGTCGCTCGGCGGCGTCATGCTGGCCACCGCACCGTTCTCGCTCTGGCCCGGTGGTGCCGTTGCGGTCTTCACCGATCTCTTCGTCAAGGTGATCCTCGTGTTCGTGCTGATGGTCAACACGATCACGACGCGCGACCGCTTCGAGCGCCTCGTGAATATCGTCGTGCTCGGCACGTCGTATATCGCCGTCCGTGCCGTCATCGATTACGGCCGCGGCGCCAACATCGTGGAAGGTGGGCGCGTTCAGGGGACCGGCGGGCTGTTCGGCAACCCGAATGACATGGCGCTCAACATGATCGCCTTTCTGCCCCTCGCGGTCATGCTGGCTCTCGGGCAGTCACGGCGCGCACTTCGATTCATCGCGCTAATCGGCATTCCTGCCATCAGCTTGGCGGTGATTTTCAGCAAGAGCCGCGGCGGTACGGTGGGACTCATCGCCATGCTGCTCGTTCTGGTGTACCAGATCGGCCGACTCCGCCCCGTCGTGGCGGCGCTCGTCGTGGCGTCAGCGTTTGCGACGATTCCGATGCTCCCCGCCTCGTTCACCAGCCGCATGTCGAGCATCTTCAACGCGGAAGAAGATCCAACGGGATCGCGCGAAGCGCGGAAGACGTTGCTGCGCGAGGGCTACCAGGCGTTCCTCGAGAACCCGACGGTCGGTCTCGGTGCCGGTCAGTTCATGAACTACCGCACGGGGGACCGCGAAGCGCCATGGCGCGAGACGCACAACGCGGTGCTCCAGGTTGCCGCCGAGCTCGGCGTGGGCGGGTTGGTGATCTTCATCATCGTCATTGGGAGCGGATTTGTCGCGGCCGTTCGTACTGGATCGGCGCTGCGCCGCGCCCGGCGCCGGCGCAAGGCCCGCGAGCCCGCTCATGTCCGCACTCGGCGGGAACCGCTGGAGCTCTATGCCGCAGCCCTTGTCGCCAGCCTGACCGGCTGGCTAGTGGCGGCGATGTTCGCGTCTGTCGCCTACTACTGGACTCTGTATCTCGTCCTGGGGCTGGCGACTGCGCTGCGCGACATCACCCAACGCGAACTGGTCGGCGCCGTTCAACCAGCGGCACGTGGACAACGGGCAGCCACATGATGTTGAGCGTGATCATCGCGACCCGCGACCGAGCGCTGTTGCTCGCGAGCACGCTCGACGCGCTTGCGCGGCAGAACGCCTCTGAGCACCCATTCGAAATAGTGGTCGTCGACAATGCGTCGACAGACGACACGCCCATCGTCGTCGAATCCGCGGCGCGTCGCGGCGCGCCAATCGTGTACCTCTACGAACCCAAGCCTGGTAAATCGAACGCCTTGAACGCTGCGGTATCGCATGCGCGAGGCGACGTGCTCGTCTTCACCGACGATGACGTGCTGCCGTCGCCTGGCTGGCTGGCGGCCTACGCACGCGCGTTTCAGGAAACGGATGCGGATTTCGCCGCCGGCCGAATCCGGCCGCTCTGGGAAGCGCCGCCGCCGGCCTGGATGTCGCCAGCGCTTTACGGCGTGCTGGCGGTCGGCGATGGCGGTACGCAGAGGATCGCCATTCGACAGGGCGCCAAAGACGACATCATGCCGCTCGGCGCAAACATGGCGATCCGCCGGCACGTTTTCGACCGCGTCGGCAGCTGGAATACGCAGTTCGGCAAGCTCCAGGGAACCCTCCGCACTGGTGAGGATCACGACTTCTTTCTGCGAATGATCGATGCCGGCTACCACGGTATCTACGAGCCCGAGGCCAGCGTCGAGCACCGCGTGCCGGCGGAGCGGCTGCGTCTGTCGTATTTTCGCCGCTGGTTCTATGACAACGGGAAAGTCGAAGCGCAGATGGAGGACAGGCATCCGACGACCGACAGCTACGTGTTTCACATACCGCGCTACCTGTGGCGGCAGGCGCTCGGCGACTTCGCCGGTCTGCTCGTCGGACTTGTCAGCCTGGACACAAAACGCGTGGTCGCCCGCTTTACCCGACTCGAGTGGTTCGCGGGCTACGTGCGTTATCGCTGGAGCGTGCGCCGCCGGCGATCGATTCCGCGCGTCGCCGCGCACGCTGCTCCCCTTCCTCCTGGCTCACGCTGATGCGATCAGCGTCGTCATCGCCACCTATAATCGCGCCGCGCTGCTGCAGTCCACGCTGCAGGCACTCCGGGCCCAGGACTATCGTCCCGGCGATGAAGTGATCGTAGTGGACAATGGCAGCAGTGACGACACGCCGCAGGTTATCGCGCTCGCTGCGCGGGACTTCCCCGTGCCGCTGCGCCAGGTTCGTGAAACCACTCCAGGGAAGACAGCGGCACTGATCACCGGCATTCGCATGGCGGCGGGAGGGGTGCTGGCGCTGACCGATGATGACGTGCAGGTCGCCGACAACTGGGTCGCTGCCGTCCGTCAGATCTTCGTCGATCCAGCGATTGCGCTCGTCGGCGGCCGCGTCGACCCGATCTGGGAACGCCCGGCACCCTGGTGGCTGCGCGTCGAGGCAGGCGAGGACGGCCGTTACGGATCGATGGCGTCGCCCTTGGCACTGCTCCATTACGGAGAGGCGCAGGAACTTGGCCATCGCACCGCGGTTGGCGCCAACCTGGCGGTGAGACGTGACGTATTGGATGCTCTGGGCGGATTTCGAGCCGATCTCGGGCGACTGCACGGCACGCTGCTCAGTGGCGAGGATCACGACCTCTGCCAGCGTGCGGTCGCCGCGGGGCTACGCTGCGAATACCGACCGGAGCTGCGCGTACGGCACTGGGTACCCGTTGAGCGCAGGCGCCTCCGCTATTTTCTGCGTTGGTTCTTCTGGTCCGGCGTGACCCACGCGCTTCTCGAAACGTCTGCCGCAGCCCATCGACACTTCACCAAGCAGCTGATCCTGTCGTCATTGGGCGCTGTTGGTCATCTGGTCACGGGTCGTCCTCGAGACGCCGTGGCACAGGCAATGGACGCGGCGTTCGCGGCCGGTTACCTGGTTCAGCGAATCAAGATTCTGAGACGAGGCACACCAAGCCCCGTTCAAAGCCCGACGGACGCGAGTACCGCTCGAGAGCAGGCGGGAGTTCACGGATGAACAATCAGTCGATTGCCACGGCACCGCTCATGACCGCGGCGGATGCGCACGCAACCGAGGTCGCTCGGGGCGAACGCTTCGAGTTCGGCAGCAACTGGGCCCGCTTTCTGGAGGTGCTCGACGAGGAACGAATCCTCTCCGCGGAGCGTGCGCTGCAGGACATGCTGCAGCTACAGAGGTTGGATGGACTGCGCTTTCTCGATATCGGATCCGGAAGTGGCCTCTCGAGTCTTGCGGCGCGGCGTCTCGGGGCGAAGGTTCACTCCTTCGACTACGATCCGCAATCGGTCGGCTGTACCACAGAGCTGCGGCGGCGATACTTTCCCGCTGACACGAATTGGGTCGTCGAACGCGCGTCCGTCCTCGACGCGGACAAGATGCGCTCCGTCGGTGTTTTCGACATCGTCTATTCGTGGGGCGTACTGCACCACACCGGACGGATGTGGGACGCGCTGGAAAATGCGGCGCTGCCGGTAGCACCAGCCGGCAGGCTGTTCATCGCCATTTACAACGACACCGGCTCCCAGAGCCGCCGCTGGCACCAGATCAAGAAAATCTACAACGGGTTGCCGCAACCGGCGCGCGTGCCGTTCGCGGTCACCGTCACACTGCCCGGAGAGCTCAAGGCTTTAACGGCGGCGACGCTGAGGCGGCGTCCGGCCGAATACCTGCGGCTATGGACCGACTACAGAAGCCGGCGTGGAATGAATCGGTGGCACGACATCCTCGACTGGGTGGGAGGATATCCGTACGAGTTCGCGACCCCGGACGAGATTTTCGACTTCTACCGTGCCCGCGGCTTCACGTTGACGCGCATGAAGTGCGGTGGTGTGGGCCTTGGCTGCAACGAGTTCGTGTTCGAGCGGTTATGAGCTCGCTAGTGACTCGCCGTCATTCTCAGGTTCGCCGGGGCTCTCGGCTCCAGGCCGCTCTGTGAGCCGAGCGCCGAGCCGTTGGTGCCACTGGTGACATATGTGCTCGTGGCCTTCAGGTTATAACCGCCGCTGAACTGCGCCAGGTACTCCGCCATCGTCGGCCGCCACGTGGACGGGGGGTATGGAATGCCGGTATTTCCTCCTGCCAACACGTTGTTCGTCCAGGTATAGCTGCGGGCCTGCCGGATCAGTCCTGGTGTGCCCATGCCCGCGTCCTCTCCAATCAACCCATACTCGTTGTGATTGGCGAGCATGTTGGTCACGGTCAGGTTTTCGACCGCGAACTGCGCGAGCCGCCCCGCACTGGTGCCGGCGACCCACACCGCGCCGCTGTAGAGCATCATGAAAGTGTAGCCCTGGTCGACCGTGTTGTGATCGACTGTGAGCGTCCCCACCTCGCCGCCGGCCTGAAGGAAGGTGCCGGCGGTCACGATCAGATTGTTCCGAATCGTCACCCGCGTCGTCCGGCCCGACGGCTGGTAGCTGTCATAACCGAGGACGTTGAACCCGTTCTCCACGTCGCGGACGACATTGCGTTCGAACAGGACGTCCTCGACGACCGACCACGGCGCCCCGCCGTCGTCATTGCGGACCGTGAACAGGATCGCATAGCCGTTCTGCGCATCCGACCAGTTTTGCTCGAAGAGATTGTTGCGAATGATCGCCCGCTTCGCGGATTTCAGCTCGAAGAGGTTCTTGACAGCGGCCGGATGGTCGCCGCGCCACTCGAGCCGTTTGCTGAAGTGGTTGTTCTCCACCAGGATGTCCGCGGGAACGTTTGCTGGAGAGGAGCTGTTGGCGCCGCCGAACATGACGTTCTCGCTGGCCGCCTCGAGGTAGTTGTCCACCAGCGTGAACGGTCCGGCCCCGTTCCACGCGCAGAAGGCTTGGCTGTCCTGCCCGGGCGCCCAGATATTCGCGATATGCGAGCGCGTCAGCGTAATGTGGCGACCGTTAGCCCGAATCCCGCGCTTCTGGCCTTGCGGTCCGCCGATGATGATCACGCGGTCGAACGTGATATTCGTGCAGCCGTCCAAGCCGACCACGTCGTAGATCCCACCGGGATTCGATCCGAAGCGGATGCCGTCGAATGTCCAGTTGCTGCTGTTGGTGCAGGCCACGGCCGGTTCGACCGTCGCCGGTTGCAGGAGGGGCATCAGCGCGGAGTCCCCGGCCGTCATGCGGCGGATAGGCAACGTCGCACTCGAGCGGATCGTGATGATCGCCCCGGCCGGTTTCGGTGGCAGCACGAAATTGCCCGTGAAGGTCGCGCCCGCTTGCAGGCTGACTACGTCGCCAGGTTGGGCGTTGATGAGCGCCGCCTGTAAGTCTCCGCCTGCAGCAACGTGCAACGTTGCGGCGTGTACGGGAGGGGCCGACGCCAAGAAGATCATTCCCGTCGCCACACCCGTGGCGAAAGCTGCCGACACCCGTCGACTCGAGTGGGTACGCAATGGATATCCCTTCTGATACGAGCGCAGAACTGTGGGCTCGCCGCAGGGGATGGCAAGAGTGGTGCCCTGACACGGCGATCGATTAGCGCCGTGATCGATGGGTATTTATGAGTTGTTTTGCGCAGCTCGCGGCATGCGGTGAGAGAGGCCGCTTACGATATCGTCGCTCGCGATTAAAAACCGTCGTTGGCGCGAATTCGAGCGCGAACAGCTTCGTGTGCGCTCACGGCTCACTTTCGCGGATTGCGATCGCGATCGCGGTCACGCGCGCGCGCGATCCAGACGACACCGAGATCCAAGCCGTCGTTGCCGCCCTTTAGATACTTGCTGGTTCCGATCAGATGGTAGTCGGACGTGAAGTTGCGGCGATGCTCCTCCACGGAGGGACGCCACGTCATGACTGGGTAGTTTTGCGCCCCGCCGCCCGCGAGGACGTTGTGCGTCCATCTGAAATGACGCGTTCGCTGCGTCAGCCCCGGGGTCCCAATGCCCGCCTCCTCACCGACGAGGCCGTACTCATTGTGATTCGCCAGCGTGTTGGTGATGGTCAGGTCTTCGACCGCAAACTGCGCGAGTCGTGGCTTGTCGATGCCGGACGGCCACACCGCGCCGTTGTAGAGCATGCCGAAGTTGTATCCCTGATCGACGGTGTTGTGGTCCACGACGAGGGTGCCAACTTCACCGCCCGCCTGGAGAAACGTCCCGGCCGTAACTATGAGGTTGTTTCGGATCGTCACACGCGTCGTACGCCCTGAAGCCTGATAGCTGTCGTAACCGAGCACGTTGAACCCGTTCTCGACGTCGCGCACGATGTTGTGCTCGAACACCACGTCTTGCACGGCTGCCCAGGGGGATCCGCCATCATCATTTCTCGCCGTGAACAGGATGGCGTAGCCATTCTGGGCGTCGGTCCAATTACGCTCGAAAAGGTTGTCGCGTACAGCCACGCGCTTCGCCGACTTCAGCTCGAACAGATTCTTGACGGTCCGTGGCTGCCCCTTCCACTCGAGCGGCTTCGAAAAGTGGTTTCGCTCGACGACGATGTCCGACGGCACTCGATCGGCCGCTTTGCTGTCGGCACCACCGAACATCACGTTTTCGCTCGCGGCTTCGAGGTAATTGTCGGTGACGGTGTAGGGTCCTGCCCCGTCCCAGGCGCAGAACGCCTGCGAGTCCTGTCCGCGCGTCCAGATGTTGGCGATATGCGAGCGCGTCAGCGTGACGTGCCGCCCATTGCCCATGATCGCCCGCTTCTGACCGGAAGATCCGGCGATGATGAGCAGCCGATCCAACGTGACGTTCGACACGTCCTGCAGTTCGATGATGTTGCCGGCGCCACTGGAATTCGATTCGAACCGCAGGCCGTCCAGCTTCCATTGCGACGCGCCAACACCAGTCAGCGCGGGACCGCCACTGCCGGAAGCGATGATCGGCAGTAACGGGGCGTCGGCAGGCGTCAATCGGCGCTCGGGGAGCGTCGCCGACGATCGAATCGTGATCAGCGCACCGAACGGTTTCGCCGGCAGGGTGAATCCGCCGACGAATCGCGTACCGGCTTCGAGCACGATCTCGTCCCCCGGCTGCGACGCGCTGAGCGCTGCCTGCAGGTCTCCGCCGCTGCGGACCTGCCTGATCTCCGCCGACACGGGGGACGCCAGGAGAAGAAGAAGTATGAGAACGATGACAGGCAATTCGATTCCTTTCGGCGACGCGCGCTATAGCACCGATGAGGTGGGAAGCGACGGGCGGCGAACGTCAAGTTCGCGACCCACTAACGTCGAATACAAATCCAGTACCTCGTCCAGGTGCTCAGCTGGCGACTCAGCTGTAACGACTTCGCGGGCGCCGGCGGCAACGACTCGCGCGACGGCATCGCAGAGCGCCTCCTTTTTAGAGGGCGGAATGAGGTGAACCTCGCGCGGCCGCATGCCGTTGTCCGTGGCGATCACCGGAACCCCCAACTGCAATGCTTCTCGGACGGACACCGAGTCGCCGTCATAGTGGGTGGTCCGCAGAAACAGGTCGCTCTTTGACAGCACGCGAACCGTCAGCGAGTGTGGCACATCGCCACAAAGCAGGACATGTTTCCCGGAAGGCTCCGCCGCGATCAGCCGGCGCAGTTCAGCCTCCAGGCTGCCGGATCCAATGATGACCAATCCCGCCTCCGGCAGTCTCTTCCTGATCTCACTCAGCGCCGTGATCTGAAGCGCCAGATCGTACTCGGGCTCGAGCAGTCCAATCGTCGTGAGCAGAGGCGAGTGCGTTTCGCGAAACGTCTCGAGCTCTTTGGGAAGAGGCAGATCGCTCTGTACCGATACGGGCGAATACGGGCTGATCAGGTGAACACGCTCCTCGGCCACGCCGAGACGGCGAAACATCTCTGCGATTTGAGCGTTCACCGCAATCACAGCGTCGAGCCGGCGGAGTATGAATCCACGCAGCGTACGCCGGCTTACTTCGCGGTTCTCCTCCCAATTCGGATAGCCGCCGGAGTGAAACGTGAGAACGACGCGGCGGGCGGGCACCAGCATGCACGTCAGGATCAGCGCCAGCAGGCGCGGCGTGAGCTGACCGCCAATGTGCAGATGAATGATATTCGCCGGTATCGTGAACAGAAGCCGCACGACCTCGAACGCCGATCGCGGATAGTACACGTCGTCCGCCGCGGCCTGTCGGTGCCTCGTCAGATTGATCACGGGCGCACCGATCTGACGGCGTCGCAACCGCTCGCGAATCGCCACCAGATTCGTCTGTACACCTCCGTGTGGTGGAGGGTAGGGACCGAGCTGGAGAACGGTCATCAACCTATCCGTTCCAGCGAGCTCTCCACGATGAAGCGGCGTGGAGCCGACTCGCGCGCCGATTCGAGCATCTCGAGGCATCCGATCGTTGCCCGAGAACCGTCTCGCACGCTGACTGGTGGCGCCGTGCCCGCGCGCACCGCCTGCACGAACGAGTCGACCAGCCCTGCATAGCCTTTGTCCGGCCACCACTTCGACTGCGTGCGCCGAACGTTGCCGCGGACGTCGAGGCGGGTAAAGTCTTCGGTGGCCGCGCCAAACCCCTCACCGAAGACTTCCACGCGCTCGCCTCCCGACGTGCGGCTGCCAACCGTGCAGTAGGTGAGGTTGCCGATCGAACCGTCGGCGAACTGGAAACTCGCCACGAGATTGTTCTCGCCGACAGGATGCGGGCGGCCCGTGGGCAGCGTGAAGGCGCTGACCGCCACGGGTTCCGACTCGAGCATCCAATACATCAAGTCGACGAAGTGACACGCTTCACCGAGGATCGCGCCGCCGATTGCCGGGTCGGCCATCCAGTACGCCCCGGAGATGCCAGGCGAATTGACCCGGCAGCTGATGACAACCGGCGTCGTTCGGCCGCGAAGGCGCTGCTTCATTTGCACGTAGTACGGCGCGTAACGGCGATTGAATCCCACGGTGAGCTGCCGGCCGGCCTGCCTGACCGCGTCCTCGAGCATCCGGCACTCGTCTCGAGTGAGGGCCATCGGCTTCTCGACGAACACATGCTTTCCTGCCTGCAGTGCGGCGGCAGCCTGGGCGGCATGGTGTTGATTGCGCGTCAGAATGAACACGAGATCGACGTCGCGGTCCTGTAACACCTCGTCGTAATCCGCGCAGCAATAGTTCGCACCGAACCGCTTGGCGTAGCTGAGACCGCGCGCACCACTCGTCGAACAAACGACGCGAAGCGACACGCCGGATGTCTTTCCGATGATCGGCAGGTGCACCCAGCGGGCGAGGTTGCCCGCGCCGACCAGCGCGATGCGCAGTTCCGCCGGTCCGTGCGCCTTGGGCACGACCTCAACGCGGCGCCGCGGAACGAACGGTGCGGGCCCGGCATCGTCCGAGCTCGGGTACTGCAGTATGACCGCGAGACTCTTCGCCGCGGGTTCGAGGATCGTCTGGTACGCGCTCGCCGCATCCTCGATCTTGAACCGGTGCGTCACGAGCGGAGCCAGCGAGACACGGCCGGCAGCCACCAGGCGGAGGAACTCCTCCATGTTGCGGTTTTCCGTCCAGCGAACGTAGGAGACCGGATAGTCCTGCCCGCGCTTTTCGTACGCCGGATCGTAGCTGCCGGGACCATAGGCGCGTGACATGAAGAGCTTGATCTCTTTCATGTACATGTCGTGCCACGGAAAGTCGATCGGTACCGCGCCGACAATCACCAGACGCCCGCGGTCTGCGCAGATCTCGAGCGCCTGAAGACAGGGCGCGGCGGATTTTGCTGCGGCGGCAACGATCACGCAGTCCGCTCCCCGGCCATTGGTGAGCGAGCGAATCTCCGCCGCCGCCTGCGGTGCAATGGCGAACTCGGCCCCGAGCTCTCGCACGAGCGCGATGCGCTCAGGCTTCAGATCGATCCCGACGACCGTACCTCCCTGCAGACGCGCCAATTGCGCGACGAGCTGCCCGACGATGCCGAGACCGATGACGGCGACGGTTTCGCCGAGGCCGATGTTCGCGGTCCTCACGGCATGGAGGGCAATGCTGCCCAGCGTCGTGAAGCTCGCATGCTCGAGCGAGACGCCATCCGGGACGGGCACCACCAGATTGCGACCGGCGAGCACCGTCTCGCTGTGACCGGACCCCTCGCCGCCAAAGGCGACTGGCTGTCCAACCTCGATGTCGGTGACGCTGGGGTGCACCTGGGCCACCTTGCCCGCGCCCGAGTAACCGAGCACGGCGTATTCGCTGAACTTGGCTTTGACTTCAGAGAAAGTACGAACCGGTCCGGTCGAACGAACAGCGGCGGCAATCTTCTGAAGGTGTGAAGGGTTGTGGCGAAGCTCAGCCACGACGCCTTCCTGGTGCAGGCTTGCCGTCTCGGTTCCGCTGCTTATTAAGGAGTGCGCAGGCCGAATCAATACGTGATGCGCCTGGAGGAGCGGATCAGGCACCTCTTCGACGACTATGTCTTTCAATCCCTTTCGGAGCACTTGTTTCATATCTTTGGACGGTCCGCCTCCGCGCGATCATGGTAATTCGAGGGATGAACCCCTCCGCGGACATCCAGTTCAGCAATACACGTGCCTCCCAACCGGGGAACTGATGAGCGCCCGCCCTAAGGGCGGCCTACGGCCGGGGAGCTGGGGAAGCTGGGGGATGGCTCGTCGCTGTCGGCCGCACCTCCCCAGTTCCCCAGTTCCCCAGTTCCCCAGTTCCCCAGTTCGATTACTTGGCTACGACCGTTGTGTCTGCCACTGGCGCCCCCGGCGCCCGGTCGAAATAGGTCGCTGGACTGAGCACGATCTGGTCGATATCCAGCCCATCTTCGCGGGTCTGGACGCGGATTGTCTGGGTTGCAGTGGACGGGAAGGTGACAACCGACGTGTCGCTGAGCCACCAGGCCGCGCTGCTCCAGCCCCACGAAGCTGAGCCGCAGTCGGCACACGCTTCGAGATTCACCAGTAATCCCGATCCGGTCCCAGTCCGCCAGAGCGGCGAACCGCCCGAATCGACGGCACCGGAGAACTGCACCCACACCGAATCGTTGAACTTCGAGTCACCGGTGGCCCTCAGGCGTAGCCAGAGGCGGTAGGGCCGATTGGCTTGCGGGACGAACTGGGCTTCAAAGTAGTCGCTGGGCGAGGCCAGGGCCGCCTCGACATTCGACGCTCCGTTGTCAGTGCTTTGCATCTTGAGTCCGCCGGCGCCGCTCGACGATCCCACACGGCTCCAGTTGCCGAGCATCGTGCTGACGTCACTGGAATAGAGCACCACATCTCCTCCGGCCGGCGCGCTGGCGGCGCTCACGATTCGTAGGAAGTTGATGTTTCCGACGGCGGTTGACGGACCGTTCGAGTCCATGACGAGGCGCCACACCTGCTGCCCCGCGTTGAGGCTGAGTCCGGTCTTGCGCACGGTCGACCACGCCTGCCACCCGCCCGTGTCGCCGATGGCGATCGGACCCGTGACATTCGAGCCGTTGATCTCGAGGTGGAAGGTGCCGCCGCCCCCCTTCGAGGCGACCCTGACCTCGAGATCGTAGGTGCCGGCCGCGGTGACGTTGACCGAGTACTTCAGCCACTCGCCGGCAAACAACCAGCCGACGCTATGACCGCCTCCTGCGTCGCCGGTGCTCTCGACATCGACGCCGGTGTCGCGATAGGCGCCGCCTTCGTTGGAGCCGGAGAGATCGTGATAGCCGCTTCCTTCTCCGGCGTCGAAGTCCTCGGCCTGAACGATGCCCGGTAGCGCTACGGGTGCCCCGGTGTAGGGCGAGTTGCTCCCGCTGCCCCCGCCGCCGGATCCGCCACCGGCCGCCGGGTTGACGCGAATGTCGTTGAAGTTGCCGACTGCCCCCGTCGCGCCGTTGGCGTCCAGCACCAGCCGCCACCGCTGAGTGCCCGCCGCGAGCGTCACTCCGGACCGGCGAACGGTGGTCCACGTCTGCCAGCCACCCGTGCTGGGCACGGTGAGCGGGCCCGTGATATTCACGTCGTTCGCCTCGATGTGGAACGTACCCCCCGCAGCTGGCGACGCCACCCGCACGTCGATGTCATAGGTGCCGGCCGATGCAACGGTTACCGAGTAACTGAGCCACTCGCCGGCGAGGGCCCAGCCCACGTTGTGGCCGCCACCGGTGTCACCGGTAGCTTCGACGTCGACATCGGTCGATCGATATTCCCCGCCGGAGTTCCCGGAGGTCGTGTCGGAGTAGCCCACCGAGGCGCCGCCGTTATCGAAGTTCTCGGCCTGGATGGTGCCCGGGAGCGCGACCAGTGTCGACGGGTACGGCGTAGGTCCACCACCACCACCCCGCCGCCGCCACCACCGCCTCCACCGCCGCCGCCCGGATCGGGATCCGGCGTGACGGGCCCACTCGCGCCGACCGACGTCTGCGCGGCATTCAGCGCGGTGAAGTCGACGCCCAGGTCTTTGCCATCCGTGCCGGCGCCACGGAACAGGCTGCCCGCGACCAGTCGGTAATCGTCCGCGCCAACGTTGACGAACTGCGCGTTGAATGTCGAGTTGTCGGGAAACAGGTTGTCCGGCGGGTATTGCGAGACTGGTCCCCCGCCGAGCGCATTTCGGCGGAACACCGCGTCAGGGAAATAGACCGCCAACGCGGAATTGCCGGCTCCCGCGCCGGAACCGAAAAAGCCGAACTCGTTGTGCGGCGCAACGTTGTTGGTGAATTCGAAACCCGAGGTGGCGCCGTTGTCGGCGAGCATCACCATCCCCTCGTGGAAGATGGTGTTGTGATCGACCTTGACGCCCAGGGGCGAGCCGGTTATCAGGAGCGCGTGGGAGTGTCCGCCCCAGTCGAACGAGAGGTCGTAGAACAGATTGTTTCGAATGGTGATTCGTTCGGTTCGCTCGCTGACCTGCAGGTAGTCCTGGCCGAGGATGTTGATACCGCCACTCGTGTGGCGCACGATGTTGTTCGAAAACGTCACGTCCCGGACGGCCGACCACGGCGCCCGCCCCTCATCGTTGCGCGGACTGAACAGGATGGCGTATCCGCTCTGAGATGCCGGCCACAGATATTCGAAAACATTGCCGTCGATGAGCACCCGCTGGGCGTTCTTCAGCTCCAGCAGGTTCTTGACGTTCCAACGCTGGCCCGAGGTCGGCGGACCCTCCCACACCTCCCCTTCGGCGCGATACACGAGCTGCGTATCGGAGCCCGAGGTCTCGATGTAGCGATCCTGACCGCCCGGCCAGGTGCCGAGATACACCCGATATCGATCGGCGCCGGCGACGGCACTCCAGTTCAAGACGACCCCAGCATCGCTGTTGCCGATATTCACCGAGGCCTCCCCCGATGGCGCGGACAACGCGATGTCGCCGCCCGATTCGAGAACGGCAACGACCTTGAAATAGTACGTCCCCGGCTGCAGGTTGCCGGTGCCGGAACCGGCGACGCTCGCCGACGGCGTGGACGGCGGCGCCATGATGGGATTGCGCCAGGCCGCCGGCTTGAAGAAATGGTTGCGCCGGATTTCGACGTCGCTTTGTACGAGACCATTGATCCGCGGATCGGCTCCGCCCAGCATCACGTTCTCGGTTGCCGCCTCCAGGTAGTTGTTGATGATCTTGAGCGGTCCGGGAGCGTTGAACGCCCCAATCGCCTGCGAGTCGACGGCAAAACTCGAGCAGTCCGTAACGTAGCTGTTGCGCACCTCCAGATCGCGCCCGTTCATCGAGATGCAGCGCTGTTGCCCCTTGGTCGGGTGCCCGTGGACGAAGACGCGGTCGAAGACGATCGCGTATGGCGTGGAATCCGCCGTAGGCTGCTCGTCGCTGTTCGTTCCAAGCTCGAGCAGCGTGTACCACCCATTCTGGACGATCCCGTCGATGTCCAGGAACTGCAGTCGAAAGTGATGCGCGCGCGGCGCAGCCTTCAACACCGGGGTTGTCTTCCAGATCCCGCCGCGGCCGCGCAGCCGGGCCAGCGAGCTCAGGGCGGTATTACCTCCCGCGTATCCATGGGGAACAAGTCGGGTGTCGGCGGGCGGTAACGCGGAGTCCGGAGCGTCGGATCGAATCAAAATCGGTGGGCCCGAGGACGCTGCCTTCTCGGGCAGCACGAAATGTCCGACAAACGTCTCACCGGCTCTCAGGAGGATTGTGTCCCCCGGTTGCGCGGCGTCGAGCGCCGCCTGGAAGTCCGTAAAGGCGCAGCCGCTGCTGCACACCCGCAATGTGGCCGCGCCGGCCACCTCTGACAGGCTCACGATGAACAGGAACGTGGATACGAGGACGCTGATTTTCGTCCGGAAACCGAGGATTAGGGCACGCCGCATGTGAATCGCCGCCTCCGAAGGGGTTCGATGTGGGATGCCGCTCGCGAACGGAGAGCGGCGGATGGCGACAGGGGCAAGGTGAGGACCAAACCGTCAAGTGGCGGTTTTGCAGCCGTTTCGGTGTTTCTGGGTGAGGGGTGCGCGATCAGTGTTGCTTTAGGGAACTGAGCCGTTTGTAACCTTTACACTCAGCGGTGACTCGGAAGAAATTTACTCCGAATGTGCAACGCGCTTCCCTGACCAAGTGACCCGGTACCCTTTCCCCGCTCGCCGGCGTAGTCAAACGCCCGGCCGCCGCGTCCGGAGGTGCAAAACTTTTGCTTTGTTGTGGCACTTCGCTTGCTGCCCAGAGCTGCGCGGGATTGCGCCGCGCCTCGGCGATTGACGGCCAATCTGGAGATTCGTGAGGTGGCTGTCCGAGCGCCGGGCGCCGACGAAGGACTACCCATGAAGACAGCTCGCACGCTGCCGATCGTTCTGCTTTTCGCATCGCTCTGCGGCATGCCGGCGGGAACCAGCGCCCAATCGTCGCAACCGCAGGAACCGCAGGCCGTCGGCTGGATTTTCACCCCCGCCGTCGGGTTCGGCGGAGCGTGGGACAATAACATTCTGCTCGCCAACACGGGGGATAATCCGCCCGGGGACTACGCGACGCCGCTGAACCCAGCGGCCGACCTGGACTATCGCGGCCGCCGCACACGGTTGTCGACCGGATACGAGGGCGCGTTTCTCCTGTATCGCACCTTCGACGAGTTGAACAGCACCGAACAGCACGCCCACGCGACGCTCGAACAGCGTCTGACGGAGCGGCTGACGCTGTCTGGGGAAGAGACCTTCACGCAGGTCCCCACCACCGACGCGCTGCTGCTCTCTGGCGTCCCGTTCTATCGCGTCGGATCGCAGATGAACGAAGTGGGCGCTGGCGTCGAAGCGCGTCTCACGAAATTTCTCGCGCTGCGCGGAAAGTATTCACTCAACCACGTCACGTTTGCTGACGACAGCCCGGTCGCGACCGACCTCCAGGGGGGGCACGAGCACGAGTTCGTCGTCGCGCTCGACCGTCTCCTCGCCCCAAGGCTCACGATCGGCGCCGAGTTCGAGGCGCGACGAGCCGTGATCGCCGGCGACATCGACGGCTTTGATTCGAACACGGCGAGCCTCGGCCTGCAATACGACATCACCCCGTCGCTGACCGTGTCCGGCTTCGCCGGCGTGTCGAGGCTCGGGGCCGGCGTCGCTCACGACGCGGAGGTCGGTCCGGCTGTGCGCGCAGCTATCACGCACCGCGCCCGTCGCCTGGCCCTGTCTGCCGTGTATTCGCGATCGTTCATCCCCTCATTCGGATTCGGCGGAACGTTTCAGAACGAGGAATGGCAGGGCAATGTCCACGTGCCGTTCTACCGCACGCGCGGCTACATCGACGGCAGCGTGGCGCTATTCGACAACGATCCGCTTGTTGCCACGCAGCCGAGCCTGCGCTCGTTGTGGGTGTCCGCCACGCTCGGCTACCGACTCACGCGCTGGCTGAGCGCCGAAGGGTACTACGCGCATTCGCAGCAGGACTCGCAGCAGGCTGGTAGCGATCTCGGTCGACATCAGGTGGGGTTTCGAATGCGCGCGGCCAAACCGATGCGCCTGGCAAAGTAAATATTCCCTCGAGGTCAGTTCGCACCGCATGCCATCAGTCAGCGTGGTTCTCCCGGTGTTCAACCGAGCATCTCCCCTCGGAGCCGCGCTGAAATCCGTCTTCGCGCAAACCTACCAGGACTTCGAGATCATCCTCGTCGACGATGGCTCGGCAGAGGAGGTCGTGAGCTCGCTGCCATCCGGATTGGCTGGAAGGCTTCGTCGCCTTCACCAGTCGCATCCCATGTCTGCCCAGGCCCGCAGCGCCGGGACCGCCACGGCCAGCGGCCAACTCATCGCATTTCTCGATGCCGACACCGAGTGGATGCCGGAGAAGCTCGGAGCGCAAGTCGACTACTTCGAACGTCACCCGGCGACAGGAATGCTGTGCACGGGCGTTGTCGGATCGATTGCCAACCGCGGCGCGGCGCCAGCTGCGCCTCTCCACGCGTTTACGGACGTGTTTCACGCACGGTTCACGGTCAACGCGCAAACCGTGATGGTGCCGAAACGCGTGGTCGAGGAAGTCGGTGGATTCCGCGAATTCGGCGACGGTCATGCGGAGGACTGGGATCTGTGGCTGCGCGTGGCCGCACGCCATCCGATCGGCTACCTGTCCGAGCTGCTCACGTTTCAGCGGCACGAGCCGCCGCGAGCACGAGAGCACTTACTCCGCCTTGCAGCGCGTCATCGATGGAAGCCATGAGCTCTGTGCGCATGCCTGCCACCTGCATCGGTCATCACCCGCGCGTTGCATCGCGGAGCGTCGTTACGCGCTGCACGACGAGTGGGCGCGCAAGCGGCTGCAGGCGGGAAACCGTCGGGGTGCGCGCGAACAGCTGGCACACGCGCTCCGCTCGTCGCCGTGGCACCCACAGACGGCAGTCGCTTATTTCTCGACTTTCCTCGGCGACCCATCCGGTACCCCGTCGCGCCGCGGCGAGGCCGACATCATCAGGCCGCACCAGTGAGCGTGAATGGCGCACCCCACGCGGCCCAGACCGGCGAGTCAGCGCAGTCGCTCATCCACGACACCGTGTATCGCCGTTTCCGCCGGCGCCTCATCTCGCGCATGCACGACCTGGACGACGGTCTGTCGAAGTCCGGGCGGCCGCGAAAGCGAATTCATGTTCGATGCCGTGTCGCCCATGAGTTTTGCCGTGTTCCGGCCCGTGTTCGAGCGCTTGCGCCGCGACAATCGTCTCGAATTCTGGTTCACCGCTCACGGTGCGGTCTGGCGGCCGCAGGAGATCTTTCGGCACGCACGGCATCGCCGAGCACATCGTTCCGGCTTCGACGGCCGCGCGCATGAAAGTCGACGCCTACGTCAACACGGACTTCTGGGACATGACGTGGCTGCACCGGCGCACGCGCCGCGTCCACCTGTTTCACGGCGTCGCGGGCAAGTACGGGCTCGATGCGCCGATCGACCTGGCCCCGACGATCAGCGCATTCGACTGCCTGATGTTCGCCAATGCTGACCGTCGCAATCGGTACATCGAGGCCGGGCTCGTCCCGGATGACGACCTCAAGGCCGCCCTCGTCGGTTACCCCAAGCTGGACCGCCTCGTCGACGGATCGCTCGATCGCCGGCAGGTGGCGCGCGAGCTCGCGCTCGATTCCGCGGTCCCGACCGTCATCTATGCACCGACCTGGTCACCGTACTCATCGCTGAATGCGATGGGCGAGCAGGTCGTCGAGCAGCTCGCCGCCGAAGGCCTGCAAGTCATCGTGAAACTGCACGACCGCTCCTACGACCGCCGCGAGCGCGGATCGGGAGGAATCGATTGGGCGGCGCGGCTGGCCAAGTACGACAACCATCCGTTGATTCGAGTGGTGCGGGATGCCGATGGATCGCCTTTCATGGCTGCCGCCGATGCCATGGTCAGCGATCACAGCTCGATCGCGTTCGAGTACATGCTTCTCGATCGTCCGATCGTCGTGATCGATCAGACCGGATCTCATCGCCAGAGCCACCATCAGCACCGGACAAGGTCGAACGGCTGCAGGCTGCCTCCGACGTCGCGCGCGACGCAACGGAAATGACGCGCGCGGTCGTGGCCGCGCTGCGGCAGCCGCAGCGATTGTCGCGCGAGCGTCGCCGCACGGCCGACGATCTCTTCTATCGTCCCGGCACGGCGACCGATCGCGCCGTGGCGCTCATCTATCGCTCTGATCGAATTGCCGGCGCTGGTCGAGGCACCTGCGGCCGTAGAATCGACTCACGCGCTCGCGGCGACAGGCTGAGCAATGCGAGCCATCGATTCGCTGACGGTACTCATCTGCACCTACAACCGTGCGCGGTTGTTGGACGAAACCCTCTCCGCCCTCGCCGCCGCTCGTGCCCCCGAGCGCTGCGACATCGACATCGTCGTCGTCGACAACAACTCGTCGGACGAGACCGCGGCGGTGGTGCAGCGCGCTGCGCTCCGCGGACCCTGGGCCGTGCACTACGCCATGGAGCGCCGGCAAGGAAAGAGCTACGCACTCAACCGCGGTCTGGCCATCGCGCGAGGCGACGTGGTGACCCTGACCGATGACGATGTGCTGCCGGCCGATGACTGGCTGGTGCGAATCGTCGAGCGGTTCCGTACCCGCGACATCGTGTTCGTGTTCGGCAAAGTCCTGCCACGGTGGGAGGTGCCGCCCCCACCCGAGATGCT
Organism: uncultured Acidobacteriota bacterium; assembly: GCA_963804245.1. Lineage (GTDB taxonomy): Bacteria > Acidobacteriota > Vicinamibacteria > Vicinamibacterales > 2-12-FULL-66-21 > CAWDPQ01. The sequence goes on along the minus strand of CAWDPQ010000003.1, from coordinate 57,500 downwards.
CTCGACACGGGCGCGTGATATCTGGGGACCTCTGGCGCTCGTCGACTACGGTGACGAGCCTACCGACTATGGTGTCGAATCGTTCGCCGAGAAGCGTCTGCCCATCGGCGCCAACCTCGCCGTTCGCCGTGACGCGCTCGAGCGTGTTGGCGGCTGGCGAACCGATCTCGGAAAGGTGGACAACAGCCTGATCGCCGGCGAGGATCACGAGCTCTGCGTCAGGTTGTTCCGCGCCGGACTCTACACCGGGCTCTACGATCCGGCGGTAGTCGTGCGGCATTTCGTGCCGGCGAGCCGCCTGACACGCCGGTACTTCCGCCGCTGGTTCTACTGGCACGGCCGCACCATGGCGCGCATGGCCGGTTCGATCTACATCGACCTCGATCTCGCCCGCGTGCCGTACGTCGGCGGCGTGCCTCGTTTCTTGTATCGCGAGTCTCTCGTCCAGACTTTCCGCTGGCTTCGACTGACTGGGCAGCCACGACGGCCTCGCGGTGCTCATCGAGGAAGTTACGCTCCTCGAGTATCTCGGCTTCTTTGCCGAGTCATGGTCCCGCGGCCGCGCTGCGTTCCCAACGGCAGTACCGGATGCAGCCTGACGTCCTTCTCGGTCAAAGCAGCGAACGATGACGACTCACACTTGCGATCTCACCGTCGTTGTCAGCACCTACAACAGAGCCGATCGACTGCCGCTGGCCCTGGACGCCCTCCGGGATCAATCGGGCGACGTCCGCTACGAGATCATCGTCGTCGACAACAACTCCACCGACTCGACGCGTGCGGTCGTGGAGGCGATCGCCGCCGAGTCGGGCGGGAAGGTTCGCTACGCCTTCGAACCACGTCAGGGGCTCTCGTACGGCCGGAATACCGGCATCGAGTTGTCCTTGGCCCCGCTCGTGGCGTTCACGGACGACGACGTTCGTGTGGCGCCGGACTGGGTGGCGACACGCTCAAACGCGTCTTCGACGAGCATCCCGACATCGACTACGTAGGCGGCCCGGTGCTACCCAACTGGCTGCAGCCTCCGCCACGATGGCTGACCAAGGGACACTGGGGACCGCTCGCCTTGCAGGACTACGGTTCGGAGGGAATCGTGACCGGCAAGGAGCGCGGGATGTGCCTCGTTGGCGCGAACATGGCGTTCCGGCGTCGCGTCTTCGAACGGGTCGGTACGTTCAGCCCGGCCCTCGGCCGGATCAAGGACGGCATCGGATCGACTGAAGACCACGACATGCAGCTGCGGGTGTGGCGGGCGGGGATGCGCGGCCTCTACCATCCCGCCCCAATCGTGATCGCCGATGTGACTCCCGACCGCATGGAGAAGGCGTATCACCGGCGCTGGCACCGCGGCAACGGGCGTCACTGCGCGATGATGCGGCTGCGGGAGTTCGTTCCGATGGATGTCGGTCCAGTGACCGAACCCCAGGATATCGTCACGTTGTTCGGATCGCCGGCGTTCGTTCACGTGGACCTCGTCCGTTACACCTACTTGTGGGCCGACGCGGTACTGCGCCGCGACGACTCGCTGTTCTATGCGAACCAGTTTCGGCACGTCTGGAGCTACGTCAAGACCCGCTATCAGCTATTCAGGGCAGACAGTCCGCGGAGCGTTCCCATAGAATTGGTGACGTTCCTTCGCTCCTATATTCGTAAGCAACTCAACCGCACGCCCAGACCCGCGAGAATCTGAGCGGGAATCTGGCTTGCACAGATGGAAAAACTGGCACCGGTGGGCCTGGGTCCTGCGACTCGGATGCTCAGAGCAGCAGCGGTGTTCGGGATAAATATGGCAAATCTTTCCAGTGATATGGCATTTCCTCGTCCACGCGCCGGGCAGCCGGTGGCGCGACGTTGCTCGATCGTCTCCCTCGCGGCGGCCATGTCTGATGTTCGCCGCCGTTTCGGCCACCGCCCAGGACCGACCCTTCTTCCCGGCCGCCGGTGACAATGCCCAGGCCGAGATCGTTCGAATGATCAACGCCGAGCAGGAGCGTCTCGACATCGCGACCTGGTACCTGAATGACGGCGAGATCGCGCAAGCCATCGTCAACAAGCACCTTTCCGGGGTAACGGTACGCGTCATCGGCGATCGCGGATCCATCTTCGAGGCCGATCCGAACACGCGGGCGTGGTTCGAGTACCTCGCCAGAAATGGCGTCCCCATTCGCCTGCGATATCACCCGACCTGGTTCCCGTTCATCATTCACTGGAAGTGCGGCATCTTCAAAGGCCAGCGCACCGTCGAATTCGGCTCCGCGAACTGGACGACAGACGAACTGGTCCGACCTAGTCCGACGATCTTCAAAGACGAGACGGCGCTCTTCAGCAGCGACCTCACGCTCGTCAACGCGTTCCTCACCAAATTCGATCAGTATTGGGCGGACACGACCGACTTCCTGGATTGGAAGGACGCCTACCTGGCGGAGACCGGCCAGCAGTGGACGGCGCCCTACCCTGCCATCAACCGCACGCGTCGGGAGCCGGACGGCCGCGATGCCCCGGGAATGGTCTGGTCGCAGGGCGACGAGTTGACCAACCGGATGCTGCTGGAGATCAATCGCGAGACCCAGGCCATCGACATCGTCATCTACCGGCTCACCATTCCGTCAATCACGGATGCGCTGATTGCCAGACATCGGGCCAATGTGAAGGTCCGGGTCATCGTCGAACCGACGCAGTACCGAAATCGTTTGTGGCCCGAATACGAGATGACCGGCGCCAACATCGACCGGCTGTGGGCCGCGGGCATCGAGATCAAACAGCGTCAGCACGAGGGTCTGACGCACATGAAGACGTTGATCACGTCGAATATCGCGCTGAACGCGTCATCCAACTTCACCGAGAACTGGGAGCGGGATCACAACTACTTCATTCCCGCTCAGACCAAGCCGGCACTGCATGCGGCATTCAAGAATCGCTTCAACGCGATGTGGAACGATGGCGTGAACTACGTCCAGTTCCAACCGCAGAATCCGGCTCCCGCATCGCTCCTGACGCCGGCCATCTCCGCTTCCAACGTGCCGACGACGACCAGGCTGGAATGGAGCCGCGCCTTCTGGGCGACTTCCTACGATGTCTACTTCGGGACAAACTCCGGCAATCCGCCGCTCGTGGGACGCGTGAACGCCGTGGTCTCCGGAGATCCCCCGCCGACGTACTCGTGGACGCCGCCGCAACCGCTGCAGCCGAATACGGCCTACTACTGGAAGGTTGTCTCGCGCACCTTTGCGACCGACGTCAACCCGGCGATCTCCGCAACAGCGGACTTCTGGGGATTCACGACTGCCGGATCTGGTTCCGGCGGCGGCTTGACTCCGTTCGGCTCAGGACCGGTCGCGCTTCCCGGCACCATCCAGGCGGAAAACTTCGATAACGGCGGCGCCAACGTCGCCTACGTCGATACGTCGAGTGGTAACTCGGGCGGTGCCTATCGCACCACCGACGTCGACGTCGAGGCGACGACTGATACGGGTGGCGGCAACAACGTCGGATGGATCGCGACCGGCGAGTGGCTGAAATACAGTGTGAACGTCAGTACCGCAGGCACTTACACGCTCGAATTCCGAGTCGCGTCGTCAGGTGGCGGGGGTACGTTCCACGTCGATTCCGGCACTCAGAACATCTCCGGCCCCATTTCCATCCCCAACACCGGCGGCTGGCAGAACTGGACGACGGTCACGAAGACAGGTGTGAATCTCAGCGCCGGACCGCAGGTGTGGACGGTCCGCTTCGACGCCGTCGGCACCGGCGGTGCGATCGGAAACCTGAACTGGATCCGCGTGACCAGCGGTGGAACGCCACCACCGCCGCCGCCGCCACCCGCTCTTCCCACTCTCCCGGGAACGCTGCAGGCTGAAGACTTCGACACCGGCGGCTCAGAACGTCGCCTACGTGGACAACTCGCCGGGCAATGCCGGCGGGCAGTATCGCACCACGGACGTGGACATCGAGGGAACGTCGGATACCGGCGGTGGTTACAACGTCGGCTGGGCTTTCGCGGGTGAGTGGCTCAGGTACACGGTGAACGTCACCACCGCAGGCACGTATGACATCGAATTTCGAGTCGCCTCCGGCGGCGCAGGCGGCACCTTCCATGTCGCAGTCGATGGTGTCAACAAGACCGGACCGATAACAGTCCCGAATACCGGGGGATGGCAGACGTGGGACGACCGTGCGCGCAACGGGCGTCACGCTTGCCGCGGGCCAGCAGGTCTGGCAACTCGTAATGGCGACCAACGGCGCGACCACGGCGGTGGGCAACTTCAATTGGATCCGGGTCGTGGCCGCTGGTTCCTCGCCACCTCCGCCGCCGCCACCACCGGCGGCCTCGGAGATCGTCATTTACGGATCCGACGTGACGACCGCGAACCTGCACGGCAACTGGTCCAAGGTCTCGGATGCCACTGCCGCAGGCAACACGAAGGTCGCGAGCGCGGATCGCGCCGGGCCGACGGTCTCCACGCCGTTTGCCGCGCCCGCCGACTATTTCGAAGCGACGTTCAATGCGGTAGCAGGCGTTCGCTATCGCCTCTGGCTGCGCATGAGCGCGGCGGCCAACAACAAGTTCAACGACGCGGTCTGGGTCCAATTCTCAGGAAGCACCGATTCGGGCGGAAACCAGCGATATCGTATCGGCACGGCGCAGGGACTGAATGTCAACCTCGCGACATGCTCCGATTGCGCTCTCTCGGGCTGGGGCTGGCAGAATCGCGGCTACTGGGAACCGGACACCGGCGAGATCTGGTTCTCCGCGAGCGGAACACAGACGATTCGGATTCAAATCCGTGAGGACGGGGTTGCCGTCGATCAGATCGTGCTCAGCCCGCAACGATTCGTCGACTCGGCGCCTGGTCCGCCGACTGGCGACAACACCATCGTGCAAAAGTGACGAGCGCGGACCAGCGTCCTGCCTGGAACCTGCTGACCGGCACGTTGACGGTTTACGGGCTGCTGGGAGTAACCATCGTGCTGGGCATCTTTCTGATGCCCTTCACGATGCGACACCTCGGTCAAGCGAACTACGGCGTGTGGATGCTGGCCGCGTCGATGACAGCGTATTTCCAGCTGCTCGACCTCGGTTACGGGAGTGGACTGGTCCGGCAGATTACGCAGGCTGATGCTCGCGGCGACGAAGACGAAGTCAACGTCGTCCTGAGCACGGCTGTTGTCGTCTACACGGTTGTCGGAATCGTCACCCTCGCCGCCACTGCGGCGCTGACCGTGTTCGTCGTCCCACGCTTCCCGAAGCTCACTCACGATCAGGTTCGAACCGCCCAGGTCGTCCTCGCCATCCTCGGCACCCGGATGGCGATTGGCTTTCCGATGGGCATCTTTGGAGCCATCAACACCGCGCGTCAGAAATTCGCCCTTACCGGTTCGATCGCGATCGTCGTTGCGCTCATACAAGGTGCCGTGACGTTCTTCGTGCTCAGTGCCGGCTACGGCGTGGTTCCGCTCGTCGGCGCGACCACGGCCGTGGGCGTTGCCAGCTTCGTTGCGTATGCGGCGGCCGCACGCCGCACGTTTCCGGGGATGCGGCTGTCCCCCTCCCGATTCAGTTTCCGCCACGTACGCGACGTGACATCATTCAGCCTCTACTTGTTTTTGATCAGCATCGCGTACCATCTCGCCACGAATATCGACAATCTGGTCATCGGCGCCTACGTCGGCACGGCCGCGATAGCCGTCTACACCGTGGCAGTCAGGCTCTCCGAGTATCAGCGGGAGTTGTGTGGAAAGTTCACCGGTTTCCTCTTCCCCATGGTGGTCCGCTTTCACGAGACGCGGGACGACGAGGCGCTGCGCGCAACGCTGGTCGACGGCACGCGTATCGCGTTGGCGCTGGTCGCCTGCGTCACGCTCGGATTGATCGCGTTCGGTCGCGGCCTGATTCACATCTGGATGGGCAGCGCCTTCGATGCGACGGTCGTTCCCATGTATGTCCTCGCACTCGCCGGCGTGGTCATGGTCGCGCAAGGACCGACAGGTACCATTCTGCTCGGCACGGGACGTCACCGGATGGTCGCCTATGCGTCAATCGCCGAGATCGCCGCCAACGCCGTTCTGAGCCTCGCGCTCGTCCGCGGCTTCGGACTCACCGGCGTCGCATTGGGGACGGCCATTCCGTTCGCGCTCATCAACCTTTTCGTACTCATGCCGGCCGCCTGTCGCGCCGTGGGTCTGCCCGTTCGTGCGTTCGCGTACGACGTTGCAGTTCCCACTCTTGTCGCGCTGATACCCGCTGTTATCATCAGCGCTGCGTTCCGGCTCGTCGGTGACGCGACGTCGGTGACGATGCTCGCCACGCAGTCGATTACCGTGGGACTGGCTTATCTGATGACGTTCTGGTCGCTGGGCCTCAACGCCGACGACCGAGCGCGTTATTCCGCTTCGATCCGGCAGCTTTATGGAGCCCTGCCGACGACGCCGCGTGTTGTAACGCCATGAGCTCTAAGGTCTGCGGCATTGTGAGGAGCTGACTGTATGGCGAGCACTATTTCAACGCTACCGGGAGCGCGAGCGGTCGGCGAGTCGCGTCCGAGCGCTCCGGCGATGCCGTTGCTGGCCTCGTTCCTGCGCGCGGCCCAGCGCGCGCGGCTCCGCGGCAGCACGCGCGCCACTTTTACGCTTGCCCGCTGGATGCGAACGCTGCAGGCGGTGCCGGTCGTCATCAACACCCACCAGACCATGTTCGTGGATCTGCGCAATGGGCTCACCCACATGTTGCTCGAGGGCTCGCCGTGGGAAGGGGTGCCTTGGGAAGCGAAAGAACAGACGCTCATGCGCCGCATGGTCCGGCCGGGAGATGTCGTTCTCGATATCGGGGCCAACATCGGTCTGCACACCGCGCTCCTCGCCGATCTGGTTGGACCGGCGGGTTACGTGCACGCCTTCGAGCCCCAGCAGGACCTGCTCTATGCTCTGCGGCGGACGGCGGAGCACGGAGGGAACGCGACGGTGCATCCCTTCGGTTTAGGAGAGCGCAGCGAACATCGCACGTTCTATATTCCGGAGGATGATTATTCGATGGCCAGCTTCGCCGATTGGACCGAGGGACGCGTCGGCGAGGTCCATTCGGCGACCTGTGAGCTGCGCGTGCTCGATGAGCTCGTGCGCAGCGGCACGGTCGGACGTCCGCGGTTCATCAAGTGCGACGTCGAGGGGGCCGAGACGCTGGTGTTTCGGGGAGGGCGTGAGACATTGAACGGTGTGGATGCGCCGATCGTCCTGTACGAGGCCAACGAGCGTTCGGCAAAGGCGTTCGGCCTCCCAATCAACGCGGCAACGAGCATTCTGCGGGAGCTCGAACCCGCTCGTTTCGAGATCTTCCATCTTCGAAAGTACGGCCAGCTCATTCCGCTACCGGCTTTCCGTGATGACTGCGACCACTACAATCTCGTCGCCGTGCCGCAGTCGCGGATCTCCGAAGTCAGTGCTCTGATTACACCGGCGTCTGACGCGAGTTGAGACGTTTTGGCCGAGCGGCCGGAACTCCGGCCGGCTCGTCGCACGTGGGAAACCCTCGGTACCGTGGGGCTCCGGTGACAGGACGATGACGTGAGGAGAAATTCGATGATGCAGCGTTGCGGTCGGCTCGGATGGATAATCGGCGTCATCCTGCTCTCGGTCTGGCCCGCCACTGCCGATCCGGTGCGCATCACCGACGGCGCTCTCGACATGGGTTCGATCGCCGGCCCATTGCTGCTGCAGGGTGACGGATTCCTGTTCAGCGGAGGCGTGTCGGCCACACGACGGCGTCTTTCAACCCTGGCTGCAATGCCGTCTCACCCCGGCTTGTGTCCCTGGCGCCTCGCTCGATCTGAGCGCGCGTTGGTCGGGCTCGGGCCTGCGCTCAACCACGGCGACGGTCCGCGGCGAAGACGTTCAACGACGTCGGCGGCGCGACTCGAACGCCTCGGCAAGCGTCAACTTCTTCGCGTCTGCGATTGCCCCGGCGTTCACCGGCGAAACCGCGACGCTCATCGTACCCTTTCTTTTCCAGGGTGAGTTCGTCCACTTCAACGCCGAGTTTCGAGCGACTCGTGGAATCGCTCTCCGGCGAGGGCACGGTCACGCTAACTGCTGCGGCGAAACGCCAGCTCTCGGCGACGTGGAGCTACGCCGCAGCCACGCTACGAGTTTCAGCCGATACCGGAGCCTGCGACGCTGTTGCTGACCGGGGCAGGAATCACGACGCTCTGGGCGCACCGACGGCGCCGGCGGCAGACGAACTGTTCGCGTGCGTAATGAGAAGGTTGGGCGCGGCGGGAACGGAGTCGTTCAGCAGCCGGCGGACCTCGAGCCCATGGCGGCTCAGTTCACGCCTCAATAGCCACATCGTTTGAAAAGTCTCGCCACCGGCGACGCGGCCCCGCGGCTGCCGGTCGCTCAGGTGGTAGATGCCCCCCGCCAGCAGAACACGGCAGGCATGGAGCGCGGACTTGATGCGTCCGGCCGATAGCGCCTGACCGAGCTCCATCGTGTAGAAGCGAGCGTGGTGAAACTTCAAGAGCAGGGCGCCGTGCGGTCGCAGGACACGAGCCATCTCCGCCAGTGCCCGTTTGTTGTCGGTGTACGGCAACACGAGCCGGCATATCACCAGATCGAACGATGCGGTCTCGAAAGGCAGATGTTCCGCCGTGCTGCGCACGAACGCCACTCGCGCGTGCGGCTCATCGCGCGCGAACAGTTGTCGACCGGCCACACCGGTCTCGGGAGACACGTCGATACCGATCCCCAGGTACTCGGCCGTCGTTGAGGAACGGCCGCAGCTGTTGCCCGGCGCCACACCCGATGTCGAGGACGCGCGCGATTGAAAAGCCGTCGACTGACGCTCGCGCCGCGGCGAACCGGGCGGGATCGCGGCTGAGCATCGCCCATTCGGCTCGGACGTAGCCATCGTAGTCGTTCCACGTTATCTCCGAGCCGGTCACGTCATCGGGCGGGCGCAAGGTCCTCCGTGTCAGGGAGTCGAGCTCGGCTTCGGGACAATCCTCTGATCGTCGCGCACAGGCCCCGGAGGATTCGTGAAGAACGTCACAGGGCTGAGAACGATTTGATCGACGTCGACGCCGTCCTCTCGCGTCTGCACGCGAATTGTATGCGACCCGGCGGCTGCAAATTTCACGACGGATGATTCTCCCAGCCACCAGGCGTTGTCCTGCCAGCCCCAGCCGGACACGCCGCAGTTGCCGCAATCCTCCAGGTTGACGAGCAGGGCCTGGTCGGTGCCGATGCGCCAGAGCGGCGATCCGCCCGCATTGGTCGCATCGGACAGCTGCACCCAGACCGACTCGTTGAAATTGGAGTCTCCGGCAGCGCGCAGCCTGAGCCAGATCCTGTAGTCACCCGCCGGAGCATTGAATGAGGCTTCGAAATAGTCCGCTGGTGCACCGAGCGGCGCGGAGTTCTGTACCGAACGATCCTCGCTCGTCATCTTGAATCCGCCGGCACCGGTCGTCGACGTCAACCGGCTCCAGTTTCCCTGAATGACCGAAACGTCGGATGGGTAGAGCACGATATCGCCCGCGCTCGTGGCCGCGTTCGCGGCCGTGATCGAAATCGTCGAGCGACCGATTCGTCCGGCAATGTCGTAAGCACGGACTTCGAGAAGGTGCGTTCCGTTCGATACCGTCGTCGTATCAAGATTGAACGAGTACGGGGCCGTCAGGTCGACTCCCCTCAGGACGCCGTCGACGAAGATGTCCAGCTTGACGATGCGGGTGTCGTCGGACGCGGTTGCCTCCACCGGCAGGCTTCCGGATACGGTGGCCGCGTTCGAGGGATTGGTGACCGTCACCTCCGGTGCGCGTGTGTCCCCTGCCGCTTCGCATCGATCGATGGCGAAGGTTTCGACAACGCTGCCGTCAACGGCCTGCGCCGCGACCTGAAGCGCGCATGACCCCACGGTGACGTGGATGAAGTGGTGGACGGACGAGGACCGGACCGTCCAGTAGTTCGTTCCGGATGGGTAGAGCGCCGCTCCTCCGCCACCGGTGACGACATACGTGACCGCGGCACCTCCCGACGCGAATTCGCGCAATGGCACGGTCCGCTCGTAGTTATGGTCGTCGCCGCTGATGACCAGTTGCACGCCATGCCGCTCGAACACGGGCGAGAATGCCTGGCGCACTGCCAAGTCCGATCCGTGCCCGGCCGAGGCGCTGTACGGCGGTTTGTGGACGGTCACGATCCGCCAGGGTTGGCTCGTCGACGACAGGTCCGCCTCGAGCCACGCCAGTTGCGCCTGGCGACGGGCCGGATCCGTGAATGCCCGCTCGGTGTCGAGCACGACGAAGTGTACCGGACCGTAGTCGAAGCTGTAGTAACGCTCGGCATGATCCGGGTAGGCCGGCAGGGCGCCATTTTCCGGCAGTACAAATACATCGCGATAGGCGCGAGCAAATCCAATCTCCTCGTCGTGATTCCCGATCGCCGGGAAGATTGGGTGCGACCGCAGCCAGGGGCGATAGACGCCGAACACCCAATCGTCGGTACTGGGCGTAGCTTCCTCCTCCGCTGGTGTTTGCGTTGCCGTAAGCCACGTCTCCTGAGTGGATCGCGAGGTCGAACGGTTGCGCATCCATTTGCAGCGCGAGCTGCCTTTGCGCGGTCGAACCGATTCCGCTGTCGCCAAACGCAATGAACCTGACGGTTCCGGTGCCGGTCGGTGGTGCCGTCGTGAACGCATCCTGTCCGGCGGTGACGTCGACGTTCGCCATGAAGACGTCGTACGTATAGCGAGTGGAAGCCGCGAGCCCATTCAGTCGCGCCTCGTGCTGGTAGAAATCGAATCCGAGGCCGGTCTCCGCCGCGGTAAAGACCTCCGTCTGCGCCGTCACCGTCGCCGAGGCCCCTCCGCCAGTGCTGTAACGAACCGACGCGGCACCAGGCTGACGAGTGGTCCAGACGACAATTGCGCTGTTCGCGGTGACCTGCTGCAGGTACGGCTCCCGGACGAGCGTCGCGCCCACAGGCGAGGTTGGCGATGCGACACGGATCCAATTGAGGTTGCCGACGGCCGTGGTCGCTCCGTTCGAATCCATCACGACGCGCCACACCTGGCTGCCAGCGCTGAGGCTCACGCCGGTCCTGCGGATGGTCATCCACGTCTGCCAGCCACCGGTGTCGGGAACGCTGAGAGGTCCCGTCACGTTCGCGCCGCCGACCTCGACATGGAACGTCCCTCCGGCTGCCATTCGACGCAACGCGGAATTCGAGGTCGTACGTTCCCGCAGCGCCAACGTTCACCGTATAAGCGAGCCACTCACCCGCGAACATCCAGCCCACGTTGTAGCCGCCGCCCGTGTCGGTCGAGCCTTCGATGTCGACGGCCGTCGTACGATATTGACCGCCGGAATTCTCCGTCGAGTCATCCAGATATGCGGCGCCGGCCGCGCCAACGTCGAAGTTCTCCGCTTCGATCGTGCCCGGCAACGCGACGGCCGTGGCTCCGAACGGCGTGGTGCCACTGCCACCGCCACCGCCACCGCCTGACGATGTGACGCGAACCTCGTCGAAGTTTCCAACGGCGGTCGACGGGCCGTCGGCGTCCATCACCAGGCGCCAGACCTGTGCACCAGCCGCGAGGTTGACTCCGCTTCGCCGGATCGTGTTCCACGTCTGCCAGCCGCCGGTGTCGGGAACCGTCATCGGTCCGGTCAGATTGACCCCGTTCGCTTCCAGGTGGAAGGAGCCGCCGGTGCCGTTGGAGGCCACGCGGAACTCGATATCGTACGTGCCCGCGGTTGCCACGTTCACCGTGTACTTCAGCCACTCGCCGGCGAATGCCCACCCGACGTTGAACCCGCCTCCTGCCGTCGCTTCGACGTCGACACCAGTTGTCCGGTATTGATTACCCGCATTCCAGGCGGTGTTGTCGGAGTAGCCAACCTCGGCCCCTCCCTCGTCGAAGTTCTCTGCCTGGATCACACCGGGCAATCCGACGGGCGTGTCACCGAAGGGCGTCGACGCAGACGTCGACGGTGTGAACCGCGCGGTGTAGGCCGTGTCCGCCGTCGGGGTCACGATCGTATGTGTGGCAGCGCCGCCGTCGGACCACGAGCCGAACGCCAGCGTCGATCCGTCGGCAAAGACCTGCGATGCCGCCTGGACGACCACGCCGTAGTTGACCCACGACACAAACGACACCGGCGCAGTCACCTGACGGTTGTCGATGGTCAGCGTCGCTCCCGCGGGATCCGACGCGAAATCGAGTCGCACGGTGCGCGGCATGAGCGTCCGCGTCACCGTCGTGGATCGACCCTTGGCGTCGGTCACGCTCAGCTGTACCTCGAGGTGCGAGGATCCGCCGGCGTCGATGTTCTCGGGTCCTGGCGCCGGGAACGTCACGTTGTTTCCGGTCGTCGGTGGCAGGAAGGGATGCGTGTGGGTGTTGTGATGCCGAATCACACGCCACGTCAGGGCCGAATCCGGTAACGCGCCGTCCTCAACATCCGTCGCTGCACCCTGCAGCACGATCGTGTCGCCGACAGCGAAGCGATGGTCGACGGCTGGTGTATTTATCGTGGGCTGCGGCGGCGTGTTGCCTGCATCGATGCGTTGGGTCGCGATGGACGTGCCCCCTCTCGAATCGCTGACGGTCAGAGTGGCGGTAAACGTCCCGGCCGTTCCGTACAGGTTGCGAACGACGATGCCCGACGCTGGCGGGCTGCCATCGGCGAAGTCCCAGGAGTAGGTCAGCGTGTCACCATCGGGATCGCTGCTGCCGCTGGCGTTGAAGGTGACCTGAAGGGGGATGGCGCCCGCGTCGGGAGACGCAGTGAACGCCGCGAGGGGTGGACGGTTTTCGTCTCCGACGAACGCGAGCCGACGGACTTCCCCCCCGTTGTTGAACGTCGTGTAGTAGAGAACCGTGCGGCCGTTCTGCGGCCCGAACCGCAGGTCGACTGCCGTGGAATCCTGGCCGAGCCCCTGTATGAACGTCTGGCGCGTGAAGCTGCCGTCCTCCTCACGAACGAGCTTGAAGATGGCGCCACAGACGTAGTCGCTGAACAGGTACACGCCGTTGAAGTCGGCCGGCCACGCCCCATTCGGCACGAATGCGCCGCCGGTTATCGAGGAACAGCCATCGCTGCGACCGTACGCCAGCAAGCGGATTGGTCAGACCTGGCGGCGCAACGGGCGAACAGTCCGTCGTCGAACTGTTCGCACAGAAACCTTCGCGCGTGTTCCAGCCGTAATTCGCGCCGGCGATTCCCTCGTCGATTTCTTCCCACGTGTCCTGTCCGACGTCGTTGATGTAGAAACGCGTAGCGCTGGCATTGGGATCGAAGGCGATGCGCCAGGGGTTGCGCAGCCCGAGCGCGAAGATCTCCCGGCACGTGAGTCCGGGATCGGTCACGCCGCTGACGTTGCATCGCGCGGTATCCGATCCAACGAACGGATTGTCGGGCGGAATATCGCCGTCGCGTGTGATGCGAAGGATCTTGCCGACCAGCGCATGTCTATCGGTGGCCGCGTCGTTGCTGTCGAAGCAGCCGCTGTCGCCCGCGTAGTCGCAGCCGCCATCCCCGACGCTGACGTAGAGGTATCCATCCGGGCCGAACTTCACATCGCCGACGTTGTGCACGCCGACTGGCGAAGGAATGTTGTCGAGGAGGATGTGCTCGGAGGCGCGATCGATCGTGTTGTCGTCTTTCAGCTCGAACCGTGACAGTCTACCCACCGGCGTCGCCGTGTTCTCGGCTTCGCAGTTGCCAAATTTATTGAAAACGTACGTGACGTAGATGAAGTGATTCGATGTGAATGCCGGATCGACCGCCACGCTGGCCAGGCCGCGTTCACGAGAGGCGCACACGTCGGTGCCGAGATCCAATGCGGGAGCCTCGACGAGCGCGCCGTTCTGGTGGACGTAGATTTGACCAATCTGCGACGAAATCAGCAGGCGCCCGTCAGGCGTGAACGCAATAGCGGTCGGAGCAGGAACCGTGGCGACTAGCGCATCTTCGAAGCCCGGCGGAACGTTCACTTGAGTATCGCCACTTCGTGGCGGGACGAGCAGAGCAGCGATTAGAAACAGAGCAAGCCGTAGAGCGACCTTGGAACGATGCATCGCGATGGTGACCCCGGAGAAATTTCGCGTGGGACGGGATGATGGTGCGTGAAACAGTTGACAAGTGTACGGGCGCGTCTGAGCAGTCTCAAGCTGAGCAGCCCGGATCACGCGCGAAGAACGTGAACGCTCGAGTCGGCTTGCGTGATGGCAGCAGCGCGTGCTGCTGAGGAGAAGGGGCAGGAGGCTAGAACCCCGATCGGATCTCGTTCGAGAAAGAGCCTCACTCTCGCACGCGCGCCAGAAGAGCGCGCGCAAAGCGGGCGAGCTCGGGAAGGGCGCCGCGGCCTCCGCTGGCGCGATGCTGCCGGCGCCGCTCTTGAAAGAACCCAGCAAAAAACCGCAGCTGCGTTTCGCGCTCGAACGCCTTGTTCGGATCTGACAGGCGCGATGTGCACCAGGCGCGGGCGTTCGCGGCCGCTTGCGTGTACAGGTGCGCCGGCACGCCGAAGAGCGTCGTCGAAGATCGTTCGAGACCTTCGTCGCGCAGGAGAGCATAAAAACGCCCGTGGCCGGTGTGCCAGCGCCGATGGTAGGCCTTGGTCAGGCGGCTCGCCTGGACTTTGTGATGGCAGACGATTTCGGGCACATAGACTCCCCATCGCCCCGATTTCCAGAGGCGCTGCAGGATTTCGAGGTCTTCCACGCCGCCGATGAGATTCTTCGACACGCTCAGGTCCCCACGATATCCGCCGACCGCTTCGACGTCGGCGCGCCGGAACGAACAGCCAATGAGGCACAGAGGCTTGCCGGAGTCGATGGTGAGTTGACGGTCGCCGTAGTCGATGACCGCCACGGGCGACCACAGTTCGGGACCGAGCCATGCCGGCACATCCCCCAGCCACCGTGGAAGGATCTTGCCGCTGACGAACGAGCGCGCGGGATCAGCCCTGAATGCCGCAACGATTTTCTGCACCCAGTCTGGCGGCAAAATGAAATCGTCGTCGACAATCGTGACAATCGCGCCGCGAGCGGCAGCAACGCCGGTGTTGAGAGCGTATGACTTGCCCTGACGGCCTTCGAAGAGGTATCGCACCTCCCGCGGGCTGCGGGTCAGGAACGCCTCGACCACGGCACGAGTATCGTCTGTCGAATTATTGTCGACGACCAGCACCTCATACGTGAAGGTGCCGTCAGTCGTCTGCACGAGCGCTGTCTCCAGCAGCTCGCGCAGATCGCCGCAGCGGTTGAATGTGCAGACGAGGAGCGTGATGTCAGCAGCCGCCGGTCTATCTGCATCCGCCAATTCTGCTCGCCGGCCTGCAGGTTCACGCCCGGTATGGAAATCGTGTCCCACGTCGCGCTACCGTTTTCGCAGCCACAGGCTCTGAGCGGATGTCGGCACCATGTTCAACTTGTTGTAGCGAGCGCACAACGGCATCTCACGCATTACCGTGTCGCTGTGAAACTGCACCAGGAACGAGTTGAAGAGCTGTATCTCGAACGCCGGGTTGTACTGCAGAAAGGCGCGTGCGAGATAAGCTTCGTTCCACGCGCGACCCTGATAGACCCACTCCTTCGGATACTCGAACGGATAAAAAATGTCGTGGAGATGAACCCAGACCCCACTACCGAGACGCGGCAGAATCTCGAAAAACATGTAGTTGACGTCGCTGTTCGTTTTCGCGACGTGGGAGGAGTCGATGAACAGGATGTCGCCGGCAGCGAGCTGATCGAATACCCCTGCCTCCAGGTCCTGAACGTTGCGCGCCAGGACGGTGACCCGGCGGCGATCTTCGTCGCTGATGAGCGAGTGCAGCAGCTGCGGGTATGGCTCGACGAACGTGCAGGACACGCGGTTGTCGAACCAGCGCTCGTTCGTATCCAGCAGCACGCAGGAAGAATAGCCGGAACCGACTTCGATCACCCTGCGCGGCCGCACGTGCCTGAGCAGGCAATAGAAAATGATCCCATCGCAGTACGCGAATGCCGGATTATCCAAGTGATACCGTAACCCGTCTTGCCGGCGCTCCGCGAACGGCTGGTCGCGGTAGTATCTCGTCAGCTCCTGGAAGAGCGCGATTTGCCAGGATTCGTTCAAATCGATTCCCCCCAGCTCTCGTGTGCTGCTGTCGAATACCCGGTCCTCGCTGCGCTTGATTTCGTCGAGGGACGGCAGGGGCGAGTAGAAGTGACCGGGGCGCTGCCAAAGCTGATTGACAATCGCCCGGAACTCGTCGCGCTGGACATACGGCTTCCCGAGAACCGGCACCTTCTTGACGAGCTCTCTCAAACGGCTCTTCACTGATCCTCCCTCCTGTCGCCTGGCAACCAATCGGATCAGGCACCCAGCAGCCGCGAGTAGACTTCGTTCATGCTCGATGCGAACTGCTTCGTCGTAAACTGCGCCTCCACGAACCGCCGGGCCTCGTCGCCGAGTTCGGCGGCCATCCTCGGATCGCCGAGCAGCGCGAGTATGTGGATGGCCAACTGCCGGTCGTCCTGGTGCGGAAAGAGCAGCCCCGTCCTGCCGTTCTCGACGATCTCGGGAATTCCATCGACCGAAGTGGCCACGACTGGCTTTCCGCACGACATTGCCTCGAGTACCGCGAGCGGCAGACCCTCCCGATGGGTGCTCAGGACGAAAACGTCGATCGCCCTGAGAAGGCGCGTCACGTCCTGACGTTGACCGGTGAACACAAACGCGTGACCCACGCCACATTGGTCGAGGATAGCGCGCACTCGAGCATGGTGTTCACGGTTCGCCTCGCTCGAGTAGTCTCCTACCACAAGAAATCGGGTGCGCGGCTCTTCGGCGAGCACTCGCGCGGCCGCCTTCGCGAGCGTTGGGTAGTCCTTTTGCGGTGCCACACGCGCCACCATGCCGATGAGCGGGGCGGCGGGGGCAATGCCCAGCTCTCGTCGAACGTCGGCCGCATCATTGCCGAGAGTTGTGACGGGCAGAACGTCAATGCCGTCATAGACAACGGCTCCACGAGATGGTGCGACGCGGCACGCAAAGTGCCGCTGCGTGTGTCGTGAAACGAAGACAAAGCGGCGCACTGGCCAGAGAAAGCTGCAATCGCGCCGGGAGATCACGTCGAAGCGGTTGCGAATGTGACAAAGAACGGGAATTCGCGCCAGCCATCCTGCCAGGCCTGCATGCTGAGCCGCAAGCAGATCGGCGCAGTGCACCAGATCGACTCGCTGCCGCCGGAAGTCTCTGGCGATGGCGAGAGAAGCCCGCAGGTAATGTGCCGCATGTCGGTAGCTCGGTACGGCCGGTTCGTATGGCGTGCACGGCACGCCGGCGGCGCTGAAAAATTGAGTCACGGATTCCGCTGCGGGAAGATGGAAGGCCACGCTCGTGAAACGGGACGCATCGACTGCCTTCGCGATGCGCAGCGTGGCATGCTCGGTTCCACCCACCGCGGGAAATGGCAGGACGTGCGCGATCCTCTTCACCGCGTCACGTCGACCACGTAGAGCGAGGCTTCATCGTTCTGTCCGAGAAACCCTACCGAAGCGCCCCGAGAGAGCAGCGCCGGCACCAGAAAGCTCGGGCGCCCGTACACATAGAAGCGCTCGTGCGTGGCGACGAACGCATCGAGGTCTTCGACTCGGAGTGGTGCGAATTCGGTCAGCAGTCGCATCGCTCGATCGGCGGTCCTGATGCCACGCCGTGGGTCTGGAGGCGGTTGCATCAAGTACAGCAGGCGGGTGCGGGTACTGGCGTCTGCATAGTGTGCGATCAGGAGGTAATCGAGAACGTGTGATGCGACAAGCGGAAGATCATCTTTCGTCTTCGATAACAGCGGCTGCACAACCTCGAGCGGATCGTCGGGACCGGTGACGATGCCGATGGCGCCACCGGCCATGCGCCCGCCGAACGCCACGAACAGCGTCGCGAGCAGGATGGCGGCGTGCCTGCGACTGCTGATCAGCACCGAGAATCCCCACGCGACGAGGATGCCCAGCGCCAAGACCGTTTGAATCACATACCGACCATGGAAGGCCCCGGTCTTCAAAGCGACGACAAACCCGATGAATGGAAGGAAAGCCATCACCACTGTCGCGGCGGCTTCGTCAGGCTGCAAACCTGTTCTGCGCGACGCATCACGTGGCAGTCCGAGCGTGTCCTTGTCGCCGGCGCCGTCCGGCCACACCACGACGGAGATTGCCATGCATGCCACGGCGATGATGAGCAGCAGCGCCAGCGGCTCAGGCAACTCTCGATAGAAGAGCATCACTTTTTCGGTCGTCGGGCCGGACCAGAACGTCGCCGCGAATTGACGAACAGCGCGAACCAACGGGCGCAGCAACAGCAATGGCACGCCGATCGCGAAACCCAGCACCATCCACATCGCCCAATCAATGCGTCGTCGAATGAAAACTCGTGTCGCCTCTCCCGCGGCCAGCGGCAAGACCATCAGAACCGCGTAGAAGTGTGTGAAGGCGGCAGCCGCAAGTGCGAGTCCGCACAGGATGAGGGGTGCTGAACCCCGGCGCTCGCTCCGCCACTGCCAGGCGGCAAGCGCGACCGCCGACAGTCCCAGCAGCAGGCCGTACGGGCGTCCCTCGGTACGCATAAATCACGGCGCTCGTCATTGGCAGCGCCAACGCGGCGACGATGGCGAACCATGGATGCACACGTCTCCGCATGAACACGTAGAGCGCGAGGCAGGCAACGAGAAATCCCAGCGTCGACGGCAAGCGTGTGGCGACCGCCCCCTCTCCCACGATTGCGGCGGCGATCCGAACGCACAGGTAATACAAGGGCGGATTGAGATCCACTCCGGTTGACAAGACGTTCCACAGCCCAGCCGTCGCGGAAGCCGACGCCACGTACTGCGTGAAGATCTCATCGTGCCAGAGCGGCCGGCGCACGTCCCGTCCAAGCGTGCCAACCAGCATGGCGACGGCGAACAGCCCGATGATCCAGCGCGAGCCGCGCGGGCTCGCGAGGAAAACCATGGCACGGTGAGAGGGGGTTGGCTCGTCCTGGTTCACGGCGACTACAACAAGATACAAAAAAAGCGCCCGCGACGTGTGACGCCGCGGGCGCAGGAGGAGGACGCCGAGTATCCGACGTTACTGGACCCGGTAATCAGCGATGACCATCGCGTGGTCGGACGAACCCCACTGGGTCCAGCAGGCGGTCGGCGCCACTCGCCAGTTCTGATCGTAGGCGCGGAACAGGTAGTCGAACCGGACGGTCCCGTTCAGCGTGTAGCCGTTCTCGTCGCTGCCGGTGATGTCCTGCCACGTGTCGCTGTACTCCGACTCCATCTGGCGGATCCACCACTCGCCCCACCACGAATTGAAGTCGCCGCCGACGATGCGTGGTCCGCCGAATCCGCGTGACCAGTCCATGAATTGCACCAGCTGCGTCGAGCGGAGGCTGGTGTTGTAGTACTCCAGGTGCAGCGAGAACACGTTGACCCGCACGCCGCCGACATCGACCAATGCCCGCGCCGCCGGCATCCCTGAAAGGATGGTGACCGACTGAGTCCACGATCGGGAAGCGGCTGAGAATCATCGTGCCCTGACAGCCGCCCGAGCACTCGGCGGCGCCGGCCCACACGCTGTGCCAGGTCTGACCCGTCAGTTGGCGCAAGCGATCCGCATAGGCTACGGGCATGTTCTCGTCCCACGTCTGCGCTTCCTGCAGCGCGACGACGTCCACGCCCGAGCTGGCGATTGACTGGGCCTGACCCCAGAAATCCCCGTTGCCGAAATGGATGTTCCAGGTGCCGACGCGGACCCTGCCGCCCGATGGCGCCGGCGCGGGCGGTGGTGGCGGCGGGCGGGGGGCGGAGGCGCCGCAGCGACGTTTTCGACGCGAATGAACGAGAAATTACCGACCGCGCCCGTCGATCCATTCGAGTCGAGGACGAGGCGCATCGGCTGCGCGCCCTGGATCGAGGTAGACGTCCACCGCGAGATCCTGATACGTCGACCATCCACCGGTGTTTGGAATGCGCATCGAACCCGTTCGGTCGATGCCGTTGAACTCCACGTGGAAGGTCCCGCCGCCTCCCGACGACGCGACCCGCGCCACCAGCCGGTAGTTCGCACCGGAGCTGACGTTGACGCTGTACTTCAGCCATTCGCCGGCGTAGGCCCAACCGACGGCATATCCGCCGTTCTGCGTGGCCTCGATGTCGACGTCGGTCGACCGATAGGCGCCGCCGGTGTTGCCCGACGACCCATCGTAGTAACCGACGCCGTTGCCGCCCATGTCGAAGTCTTCCGCCTGAACGGTGCCAGGCAGCGACCGTGCCGAACCGCCGTACGGTGACGCTGACGGTCGGCGGCGGAGCCGACGGCGGTGGCGCTGACCCCGCCGTGGCCACCATCGCCGTCAGATTGACGTTACCGGTGTCGAAGACGACGCGCATCGTCTGAACACCCGCAGACAGCGTCGCTTCCTTTCGTACCGTCGTCCATGACTGCCAGCCACCCGTGGCGGGAACGCCGACGCCACCGGTTTTGTCTTGTCCGTTGAATTCCAGGTGGAGCGTGCCGCCTCCAGTGGAGGCGACCCGGAACTCGAACGTGTACGTGCCGGCTGACGCAACGTTCACCGTGTAGTTCAGCCACTCGCCCGCGCTGATCCAACCGACGTTGTAGCCGCCTTCGGAAGCGGTCTCGATATCCACGTCGGTCGACCGATATTGGCCGCCGCTGTTGCCGCTGCTGCTGTCCCAATACGCGGTGCCGTTGGCGCCGTTGTCGAAGTCCTCAGCCTGAATGGTTCCGGGAAGCGCTTTGGCGTTGTTCGTCGGCGGAGGCGCGGGTGCCGGCGAGGGCGTCGACGACCCGGCGGATCTCGGGAGGATTGTCGAGTCGTCTCTCGAGCGGCCCGGAGCTGTATTCATGTAGCTCGATGGACTCAACACGATCTGATCGATTTCGACGCCGTCTTCCCTGGTTTGAATGCGGATGGTCTTGGCGCCGTCGCTCGGAAACTCCACCGTCAACGGCTGCGAAACCCACCAGGCGCCGCCGCTCCAGCCCCAGTTGGAGACACCGCAACCGGAGCACTCTTCCAGGTTGACGAGCAAGGCACTGCTGGTCCCGATTCGATAGCGAGCGTCGCCCGAAACCAGTGAATCCGAGAACTGCACCCACGCCGAGTCGTTCCACTTGGAGTTGCCTGCGGCTTTCATGCGCAGCCAGACGCGGTAACCGACCCAGGCCTGCGCGTTGAACGTTGCTTCGAAGTAGTTGCCGGGTGAAGCCTGCGGTGCATCGGTCGACGACCAGCCGCCGTCGTTGCTCCCCATTTTCTTGTTGCCGGCCCCGCTCGACGAATCGACCCGCGCCCAGTTTCCTGAAACCGGTCCGACGTCGATCGCATGGAGCACGACCTCCTGCGCCGCCGCCGACCGTACCGTCAATGGATTGAATGAGAGCGCCGCCAGAAGTCCTAAGCACGAGAAAACAGCTCGCCGACCCGGGACTGCGATCCTGGTGTAAGCACGCACACGTACGTCCATCTGACCTCCACGTCAGGGCACCTTGGGTTTGGGGAATGCTCGAACGCGTAGGCCGTCTCCGTGGCCGCCAGCGGTCCGAAGCATGGCTAGGGTCCGCGAGCAGACAACGGCGACTTCAGCCCTGGGGAGTTAGCGGAAGGGCCCGGCTAATTCGAGCGCGCCGAGCGCAGGGGCAATCATCCTGCCAGGTCAAAAACCGCTGAGAATGAAGGGTCGTACACGAAACCTTGACAATGAGACGTGCAATGTCGAATGAACAGTGACACACAAATCTGCACTTTTTACATCAGGCGGGCTCGTCGTCTTCAGGACTAACGGTTTGTGGCCAATTTTTTACGATTCCATCACGTGCCTGAATACAGCCGAGTTGTGTTTCAACTCATTCGTGACGCCGAGCACTTCATCGCCGCGTGCTGAACCGTATAATTTGTAGTCTTTCCAGACGATTTTCGGCCTGCGCTTGGCGGGAGCGGAAGACACAGGCAACAGGTGACAGGCGACGATGAGAACCGACATCCGGTCACGATCTTCGTGCGCTGGTGACATTCTCGCATCCCGCGCGCGGCGCGAGGCCGTCGGGCGCGGGCGGCCCGAAGGCCGCCCGTGTCCGTGCACTACCTGGGCCCCACGACTTTCCAATTGAGATCCGCGACCATCCCGGGTGCGAACGACGTGCCGCTCACCATGACGATGCCATTCATGAACCACACGGACAGGCCGCCGTTCGCGGTGTTCTGCCAGATCAAATCCGGCTTGCCGTCGTTGTTGACATCCGCGACTCCGCGGATTTTCCAGCTGGTATTGACCACTTGATTCGGTGAAACCCAGACGCCTTCGATGAGCCGTGTCCCATCCATGAACCAGACCGAGAGGTGACCCGTCGACTGGTTCTGCCACACGAGATCGGTCTTACGGTCGTTGTTGAAGTCTCCCGCGCCGACGATCTTCCAGTTCGTGTCCGCGACCTTGTTCGGCGTCAGCAAAGTGCCGCTCACGAGCCTCGTGCCGTTCATCAGCCAGGCGGAGATCGATCCATCGGTTTGATGCTGCCAGATGATGTCGCGCCATCCATCGCCGTTGAAGTCGCCGGTTGCGGCAATGCGCCAGTTCGTATCGGTGACGCGGTCCGGCGTCAACGCGGTCGCGCTGACCTGGTTCAACCCGTTCATCACCCACAGCGCGAGCAGTCCCTGCGTCTGGTGGTGCCAGAGCAGATCGGGATGACCATCGCCGTTGAAATCTCCAGTGCCGACAATCTTCCAGTTCGTGTCCATCACCTGCCCCGGACTGAACGGATCGCCGCTCTGCATTGTGGTGCCGAGCATCCGCCACAGCGCGATCGCACCGGTGGCCTGGTGCTGCCACACGAGGTCGAAGTTGCCGTCGCCGCTGAAGTCCCCAGGTTCCCGCGACGGTGGGGCGACCCGCATGTTCACCGTCACGCCCAGCGACACCGCGAGATGGTTGTTCGTGTTGAAGACACGGGCCAGTCCCGCGTAGGTCCCTGACGCTAGCCCCTGCGCTGAGGCGACGACGAAGAACAGACCGTCCTGAGATGCGGTCGACGTTCCGGTCGCCGGCACGACGGTCAGCCATGGTTGGTTAGTCGAGATCTCCCAATTGACCGGCACATTCGTGCGGTTCTTCAAGCGGATGGGAGTCGACCAGCTCTGGCCAGGGTTGACGATGATGTTGACGGTCAGATCACCGCCGCCGGCGGTTGCTCCTCCCTGCGCCTCGGCCGAAAGGGTCGGCGAAATGGAAAAATACAACCGTCCGGCGCCGGCGTTGGCCGACGGAACACCGAGGACGATGTCCTCGGCCCCCTCGCTGGTCACTTCGAAGATCACGATCCGCTCGATCGCTCCCTGTGTTTCGTCGCTGACGATCCGACGGTCAACTGTTGAAGCCAGGTCGATCACGGAAGGGAACGAACCGCGGGTCCTTCCGTACACGATGTAACCCTCGCCGAATCCGCCGTTCGCACCGCGAGCCAGCAACGCGATGTCATCCGGTTCGTCGCGTGTGATTCCGCCCATCCAGACGCGATAGCCGAGACGGTGACCCGCGGCCGCGCCGTAAATCGTGACGTTAGGCGTCAACACGCCGGGGAACCCCGCGCCACCGAAAAAGATGTACGCCTCGCCAGCTTCTGCGCGGGCGTTGGAAGGGCCGTCACCGTCGACGGCGGTGGCCACGAGATCCCACTGGCGGTCGCCATCGGCATCCCTGATCCAGAGTCCCGATCCGGCGTTGTCACCCACATTGAGTCCGCTGAAGGTGGAATTGGCTGCCGCCGGCAGGCTGAGCGCGGTTGGCAGCGGCCCTGTGGCCCGTCCATTGACGACATAGACCGCGCCGGCCCCTGCGCCAACGGTCGGTGCACCAACCGCCAGATCGAAGATGTCGTCACCGGTGACGTCGCCCGCGGCCAGTACGTGGCCGATGCCCGTTCCGGTAATGGTAAGAACGCTGGCGTGCGGAACGGTGAGGTCGCGCGTGGCAACGGGAGCGCTGTGATAGTCGATGACGTACACGCGTCCGTTGCCCGGAGCGCCGGCGATGATCTCGCGGAAGCCGTCGTTGTTCAGATCGGCGCTCTCGAGCGCGGTCCCCAGCTGATCGCCGGGGGCGCCGATTATCCGGATCAGCGCATTGGCGGTCGTCAGGGAAGGACCGCTGATCGGACCCGCAAACAGGTAGACCTCGCCGCGGCCGCCGGAAGCCCCTGGAGCTCCGACGATCAGATCGCGAGGGGTGGTCGGGAAGGGCTGTGTTTCCTGCGTGGTGACGAAACCGGCATTGGTCGCAGCCCCGAAGCGATCGCCTGCGTTGTCACCGGCAAGGAGCACATGAAAATCGTCCAGTGTGAACGTGTCCGTGCGGGCCACCCACCCGTAGAGCACCCGCACTTCGCCCCTGGACGCGGCCACATCAGGGGATCCGACGATGAGATCCTTATTGCTGATGTCCCCGCTGACGTCTCCTACGTCGAGCCAGGTCCCCGCACGTCCGCCCGCCACCGAACCGTTCACAATCTGCCGTCCCGTTCCGTCAGCCAAATCAACCGTCTGAGCACTCGCGTCGAGCGCGACAACCAACATACAAAACAGCAGACCCTGGGCAGTTCGTTTCATAAGGTCGGAACCTCCGTGCGACGGAAACGGCTGAGCAACCGATATGCCCGGGGTTTTTTGGCCAAATGCCCGCTAGTTACACCCCGCCGCTGCCCAGAAGTGGAAAGCGGACGGCGTGGATGGCTCGGCCGTTCCACACTTCAGCCTGACAACGGCGGCATTTTCGGGGCGCACGTCTTGCACACCAGGTAGGGCCCATGCAGTCACGGGATTTGTCGAAGTTCGTCCAATGAAGCGCGTCGTCCACCGCCTGGCGCAGACGAGCGCGGGCGAGCTCCGTTTTCGGTGCCGGGAAAAGGCGTCGGTGACAGCCGAAGCGCTCCGTTACATGAGTGGCGGCGCCAAGTGGCGGCGCGGCGACCTGCGGCGGCGATTGGTTCCGCTGTCGTCGCAACTGAAGGACGCCATCGGGGCCGTGGAGGGCGGCGACTGGTCGCGAGCCGGGGCGGCGGTGCGCGCACATTTCGTCCGCCGGGCTCCCCGCTTCGTGATTGATCCGGCGCGCCGGCAGGAGTTCGTCCACACGCTTCGGAACCGATTCCCCGGCTCCCTCAATGAAGCCGTCAGCCGTGGTGAACGGCTCGTGGCTGGCCGCTACGACCTGCTCGGGTACCGCGACCTCTCGTTCGCCAGCGGTGGCACGACCGACTGGCACTTCGACCCCGTGCACGGGCGCCGAGCCCCGACTGCCTTCTGGTCCCGAGTGCCCTACCTCGATCCCCAGGTTGGCGATCACAAGATCATCTGGGAGCTCAATCGCCATCAGCACTGGCTTTCGCTCGGCCGGGCGGCGTGGCTGACAGGAGACCGCCGCTACGTAGACGTTGTCGCCGCCGAGCTGGAGAGCTGGCTCCAGTCCAACCCGCCGCTGACTGGAATCAACTGGAGCAGCATGCTGGAGCTCGGGTTCCGCTCGATCTCCTGGATCTGGACGCTGCACCTGGCCGCCGCGCTCGACGAGCGGGAGGATGCGGCGTGGTTCGTCGATCTGCTCCTCGGACTCGATCGGCAGCTCGATCACATTGCGCGGCATCTCTCGGTGCTACTTCAGCCCGAACACGCACCTGCTCGGCGAAGCGCTCGCACTCTATGTCGGCGGACGCGTGCTACCCGAGCTCAGCTCCGCGGCACGCTGGGAGCGAATCGGGCGCGACATCCTCGTCCGCGAGACGGAGAAGCAGGTTCACGCCGACGGTGGACACGTCGAGCTCTCCCCGCACTACCATCGCTACGCACTCGATTTCTATCTGCTCGCCCTTGCGGTTGCACGTCGAACCGCCGATCCCGCGGCTGACGTCTTCCGCGAAGTGGTCTCGCGACTCGCCACGTTCTGCAGGACGCTCGCCGATGATCACGGCCGCTTACCCACGATCGGCGACGACGACGGGGGCATGCTGTTCCCCATCTGCGGTCGCCCGGCGGCGGATGCGTCCGACTCCCTGGCGCTCGCCGCGTCGCTATTGCAACGTCACGATCTGGCTGTTGGCGCGGCACCTGAAGAAGTGTTGTGGATGGTCGGCGGCGACGTCAGCGCGATGCCCAGCGCGGCTGGGCCGAGGCCCGCCTCACGATACTTTCCCGACACCGGCTACGCCGTTCTGCGTTCGGCCACGGGCCACGCGATTGTCGATGCGGGACGTCACGGTTTCCTCAATGGTGGTCACGCCCACGCCGACGCGCTCTCGCTGGTGCTGTCCGTTGCCGGCCAGCCGTTCCTCATCGATCCGGGAACGGGGACTTATACGATGGACGCGTCGTTGCGCGATCGCTTTCGATCGGATGCGATGCACAACACGGTGACGATCGCAGGCCGACCGCAATCCGAGCCCGCGGGGCCGTTTCATTGGACGCGGCGGACCGATGCCCGGCTCGATCTCTGGCGTGCGGCACCGGAAATTGATTGCGTCGAAGGGCTGCACGACGGTCACGCTCCGCTAAGGCATCGCCGCTCGGTGCTGCGCATCGGCGAGGCGTTGTGGCTGATCGCCGATCACCTGCTCGGCGCCGGGGACTACCACGCGACCACGCACTGGCATATCCACCCTGAATGGACGCTTGCAGGCACGTTCGGAGCACAGAGCCACTTCACGCACGCCGGCGGCCTCTTCGCCTCACTCGCGTCGACCGCAGTCAATCCCGAACCGTTCCACGGCGATGGCGGCGGCGTGGGTTGGTGCGCTCCGGTCTACGGACGTCTGCTGCCATCGACGACGCTGCGGTTTGCCGCGTCCGAGGAAGTGCCAACGTCTCGCCTGACGGCGATCGCCTGGAACACCGCGCCCGTCCAGCTCGGAGTCAACGCCGTCTCGGTCCTCGCGGATGAAGAAGATGGCTGGCATCGCGCCGCCGCGTTGGTCACGCTGGACGAGACCTCGTTCGTAGCGCTTTTTGCCGCTCCTCACAACGACGACGCCGCGCAGCGTTCCATGCATCGAGTCTCCATCCCACACGGTCAACTGGCGACGGATGCGCGGGTGGCGATACTCCGACTCTCCCATTCCGGCGAACCGCTGTCGATCGCCGTGATCGGCGGCCGTTCGGTCGAGTGGCGAGGACCAGGCGGCTTCAGAACATCACCAACGAAAGAGCCAACGGATCTCCATCTCGATGCGGCCGCGCTCGATTCGTATCGAAGCGTGCCGAGCGGCGAGACGCGACAACACCAGATGGCCATGAACAGCGTCAGGCGGGTGGGATAGCGCGATGTGCGGCATTGCTGGTTTCGCCGACGGCAACATCAGGAGCACGTGGTCCCGCGGTTCGTCGACCGCCGACGGAGAAGCATTCCGCCTTCGCGAGATGTGCGCAGCGATCCGTCATCGTGGGCCGGACGACGAAGGCAGCCACATCGAACCAGGCGTGGCTATCGGCATGCGGCGACTGTCGATTATCGATCTCGCGACCGGGCAACAGCCGATCCATAACGAGGATTCGACGATCTGGGTCGTATTCAACGGCGAGATCTACAACTACGCCCTCCTTCGCCGCGAGCTCGAAGACCTGGGACACCGCTTCTATACGGCCAGCGACACGGAAACGATCGTGCACGCGTACGAAGAATGGGGCGAGAACGCGTTCGTGCGGCTGCGCGGCATGTTTGGGATTGCGCTGTGGGACAGCCGCCAGGCGACGCTCCTCCTCGCCCGCGATCGAGTCGGCATCAAGCCGCTGCATTACGCGGTCGAACGCGATCGCCTGTACTTCGGATCCGAGATCAAATCCATCCTCGCCGCCCGGGAAAGCGCGCCGAGCATCGATGTCGAGGCGCTCGACCACTATCTGTCCTATCTCTACACGCCGCGCGACGGATCGATCTTCGCGGGCATCCGCAAATTGCCCCCCGGCCATCTGCTGCGCTGGCAAGACGGCCGGCTCGAGGTACGTCGCTACTGGGAGGTTCCGGTAGACGAAGTCGCACCCGCCTCCGACGCTGAAGCCGTCGAAGGGTTGCGGTCGGTGTTGAGGGACGCGGTGCGATCGCACCTGATGAGCGAAGTCCCGCTCGGTGCCTTTCTCTCCGGCGGCGTCGATTCGAGCCTGGTCGTCGGGCTCATGGCCGAGGCCTCCTCACGTCCCGTGCGCACGTTCTCGATTGGTTTCGACGTCGCCCAGTACCGACGAGCTGGAGTATGCGCGCACCGTCGCCCGCCATTTCGCGACCGATCATCACGAGTTCGTGGTCAAGCCGGATGCGCTGGCCATCATCGACGACCTCATCTCGCACTTCGACGAGCCGTTCGGTGATTCATCGGCCATCCCGACGTGGTACGTGTCTGAGATGGCGCGGCGCCATGTGACGGTCGTGCTGTCGGGAGACGGCGGCGACGAATTGTTCGGCGGCTACGATCGCTATTTCCCGCACCCGCGCGTGGCGGCGTTCGACCGCTGGGCGCCTCCAGGCACTCGCGCCGTGGCCTCGCTGGTCTGGCCCTGGCTTCCGCACGGCGTCACGGGCAAGAACTTTCTCCGTCGCATCGCGAGAGACGAGCGTGGACGCTATCTCGACGCCATCGGCTACTTCCAGCACGACGAGAAGCGGTCGCTGCTGGCCGCGGACGTCTGGCGGCAATTGGGACATGCCGACGCCGAGGCACGCCTCGGCCGGCACTTCGCCCGGCTCCAGGCCCTGCCCTGGCACGCGCAGCTGATGCACTTCGACTTCGAGACGTATCTGCCCGAAGACATCCTCACCAAGGTGGATCGCATGAGCATGGCGCACTCGATCGAATCGCGCGTGCCCCTGCTCGACAACGAGGTCGTCGATTTCGCGGCGCGGCTGCCATCCGAGCTGAAGATCCGGAACGGGCGGCGGAAGCACGTACTCAAGGAGGCCGCTGCCGGACTGCTTCCGGCAGAGATCCTCAACCGCCGCAAACAGGGCTTCGCCGTTCCCGTCGGCGCGTGGTTCCGCGGGAATCTGCGCGAGCTGTTTTCCGATGTCCTGCTCTCGCCGCGCGCGCGTCAGCGCGGCTACTTCGAGCCGCGATTCATCGAGCGGCTCGTTCGCGAGCACGTCTCCGGGCGCCGCGACCACACGCTCCGGCTGTGGGCGCTCGTCGTCTTCGAACTGTGGCACCGTCAGTATCTTGATTCGCGGAGGC
This sequence comes from uncultured Acidobacteriota bacterium, assembly GCA_963804245.1. Lineage (GTDB taxonomy): Bacteria > Acidobacteriota > Vicinamibacteria > Vicinamibacterales > 2-12-FULL-66-21 > CAWDPQ01. Next base: position 28,246 of record CAWDPQ010000003.1, on the reverse strand, counting down.
AGCGGACCGCTTCTGAAGCGGTCGCCGCGTCCGTGGCCTCTTAACGACGACCATGCCGACACAAATTCCCGTTGCGATATTCGTCGACCGATACGCGCCCGGAGGGACGCAGCGTCAGATGATCGAGCTGCTGGCCCGGCTCGATCGCCGTCGCTTCCGTGTCTACCCCGTCTGCTTCCACACGGCTGGCGTCTGGTACGACCGCGTCGCGCGTCTCGGTGAACCGGTCGCGCTCTTCCCCATTCACGGTTTTCGCCGGCCGGCAACGGCACGCGAGCTGCGCGCCTTCGCTCAGTGGTGCCGTGAGAAGGAGATCGCGGTTCTGCACACGTGCGAGCTGTACTCGAACATCTTCGGTCTGCCCGGCGGCGCGATGGCGTCGGTCCCGGCCCGTATCGGCAGCCGTCGCGGGTTCGTTGAAACGCCGGGACTGCAGACACTCCAGCGCGCATCGTACGCAGCGGCGCACCGAATCGTCGCCAACTCGCGCGCGGCCGCCCAGCGGCTGCGCCGGGAAGGCGTGTCGGACGAGAAAATCGTCGTCATACCAAACGGCATCGACTCGGCGGTCTTCACGGTCCGTGAGTACTCGCAGCGGCCGCGACAGATTGCGATGGTGGCGTGCCTGCGTGAGGAGAAGCGGATCGACGTCCTCATCAAGGCCGCTCCGCAAATCCTCGCCCGCTTCCCGGACGCTCATTTCCTCATCGTCGGCGACGGCACCTGCCGGGAGTCATTGGTTGCGCTTACCAGGCGCCTGGGTGTGCAAGATCGTTTTTCATTCCTGGGACATCGCGACGACGTTCCGCAGATTCTCGCGCAGGCCGATGTCTTCGTGCTCCCTTCGCGATCGGAGGCATTCCCCAATTCCATCATCGAAGCGATGGCGTCCGGCCTGCCGGTCGTCGCCAGCAATGTCGGCGGCATCCCCGAGCTGGTCGAGGATGGAAAGACCGGGCACCTGGTTCCGCCTGGAGATCCTAAAGCACTGGCCGCCGCCCTCAACGGGCTCCTCGACGATCCACACCGCAGCGCGGAGTACAGGCCGAGCGGGCCGAATCAAGATCGAGGCGAACTACTCCTTCGATCGCATGGTCGAGCAGATGGAGACGCTTTATGTCACCGAGCTGGAGCGTGCGCGAACGCGGCAATTCAGTGGCAGGCATCGGGTCAAGCGCACCGTCAAGGGCGCCCTCATGAAGGGCTATCTCGCCTCCGGCGTCCCCTCGGCCCGGAACCGACTGTACGCGCGATTCGGCCGTGGCCGGTTGACGGTGCTGGCGTATCACCAGGTGAAGGATCCGGCTGACGACAATTCGACGGTGGGCGTCGCGCAGTTCCGCGAGCAGATGGAGTTCTTGAAGCGCAACTACCGCGTGATGGGACTGTCTCAAGCGGTCGAGGCGCTGCGCACCCGGGGCACCAGCGAGCGGCTCGTCGCCATCACCTTCGATGACGGGTATCTCGACAACGCGACCATCGCCGCCCCGATCCTGCGCTCGCTGGATCTGCCGGCAACCTTCTTCGTCTCCACGGACATGATTGGCGGCGGACGCCCGTTCCCGCACGACGTGCTGCAGGGCCGGCTGCCCCAGGATCACATGACCTGGGACCATGTGCGGGCTCTCGATGCGCAGGGATTCGAGATCGGCTCGCATACATGTACGCACGCGGACATGGGTACCGTGCCCATCGACGAAGGCGAGCGCGAGGTTCGATTGTCCCGTGAACACCTGGAACGCGAGCTCGGCCACCGGGTTCGATTGTTCGCATTTCCGTACGGCCATCGCGCCAACATGCGGCGCGATACACGAGCGATCGCCAACAGGGAGTTCGAGATCTGCTGTTCGGCGTACGGCGGACACAACACGGCACCAGCCAATCCAGCCAATGTCCGCCGAGTCGTGATCTCGACAGGCGTGACCTTCCTGGCGTTTCGGGCGATTCTGGAAGGCTGGCCGATCCTGCGGTTCGGAAATGAGTATCGCGCGCCGGCCATGCCGGACCACGAGCAAGTCGCTTCCTGATGTCGGGCGGCTACCCAGATTGTGAAGCCGCTTGCCGAGGGCAACGCGAAAAGGAGGCTGCCCTGATGACGTGCACTGGTATGTCGCTTGCTGAGGTAAAGGATTCGCCTTCGCGGTAAGGCTACGAGAGATATATGTGCGGTATTGCCGGTATCGTCGCTTCGGATCGACTGCTCGCGGATGACCCTGCCCGTGTCACGCGGATGCGCGACGTGATCGCGCATCGTGGTCCAGACGATGCGGGGATCTTTGTCGATGAGCGAGCCGCGCTCGGTCACCGCCGCCTGAGCATTGTCGATCTGGCCGCCGGCCATCAGCCGCTCGCCAACGAAGACGAATCGATCTGGATCATCTTCAACGGTGAGATCTACAACCACGCGTCGGTCCGACCCGAGCTCGAATCAGCCGGGCACCGCTATCGAACACGTTCCGATACGGAAACGATCGTTCACGCCTACGAGCAGTGGGGTGACGCCTGCGTCGAGCGGCTCCGCGGGATGTTTGCCTTCGCGATCTGGGACGCTCGACGCGCCCGGTTGCTCCTCGCGCGCGATCGCCTGGGGGTCAAACCGCTCTACTGGGCGCTGGTCGGCAACCGGATGATTTTCGGTTCCGAGATCAAGGCAATCCTCGAAAGCGGACTCATTGCTGCCGAGGCAGACGACTCGAGGATCCCCGAGCAGCTGAGCATCCGGTCGCTCGCCGGAACGGGGACGCTCTTCAAAGGCATTCAGCGCCTGCTGCCGGGACATACGCTGACCTTCGAGAACGGAGCCGTTCGCATCCGGCGCTATTGGGATGTGCCGGTGGGGCAAGCGGCCGAGGCTGGTGAGAGGCTGTCGGAGCGGGATGCCGTTCGTCGTTTCCGCGAGCTCCTCGAGGAAGCCGTGCGGATGCGATTGATGGCGGACGTGCCACTCGGGATGTTCCTCTCGGGCGGCCTCGATAGCAGCGCGATTGCGGCGATCATGGCCAAAATGATCGACCGTCCGCTGCAGACGTTCTCGGTCGCGTTCAAGGATCGCGCCTTCAGCGAGCTGGATTACGCGCGGCAGGTCTCCCGCGCGATTGGCGCTGACGCGCACGAAGTAGTCATCGACGAACATGACTACTTCGGCGCGCTCCCCCGTCTCATCTGGCACGAGGACGAGCCGATCGCGCACACGTCGAGCGTGCCGCTGTATTTCGTCTCGCAGCTCGCGGCCGGGCACGTGAAGGTCGTGCTCACCGGCGAAGGCAGCGACGAACTGCTTGCCGGCTATGGAAGATATCCGCGGGCGCTGCTCAACTGGACTGCCGGAGAAGCCTACGCTGCCGTTCCGGCACCCGTGCGGACCTGGGTAGCCAACGCCGTCGTCCCGCGATTGCCGTCCGCCGTCCAGCGCTACGCGAAGCGCTCGTTCGTGACGCGCCCGGTCACTCCCGAGGCGCTGTTCTTCGACAACTTCGCCGCGATCGGCCTCGAGCGTCAACGATCGCTGCTGCGCTCGCCATTCGCGGCGGCGGCGACGCCGGAGAGGGCGTATGGACCGTCGCGCGCGTACTTCGACGCGCCGAACGGACAGAGCACCATCCTCGATCGGCTGCTGTATGCCGACCTCAAGGTTTATCTGGTCGAGCTCCTGATGAAGCAGGACCAAATGAGTATGGCGGCCTCCATCGAGAGCCGGGTGCCGTTCCTGGATCATCAGCTCGTCGAGTTCGCCGCCGGTCTGCCCAACAGACTCAAGCTGCGCGGCTTCAAGACCAAGTGGATTCTGCGCGAGGCCGTGCGCGAGCTGCTGCCGCCGGAGATCCTCGCGCGCCCCAAGATGGGGTTTCCTGTTCCGTTCGGCATCTGGATGAGAGGACCGTGGAGCGCGGTCGCGCGGGATGTGCTGCTCGATTCGCGCAGCCGCCAGCGCGGCATCATCGATCCTGCCGCCGTCGAGCGTCTGCTCGATGCGCATGCCGCGGGAACGACCAACGGCACCGACGCCATCTGGAGCCTGCTCAATCTCGAGCTGTGGTATCGCACGTTCATCGACGGCGAGGGTATCCAGACGCTTCCTGAAGTCCACGATGCGCCGGCGGCGACTGCCGGCGCGCTGCGAGCCACGGCATGAAGATTCTCTGGCTGAACGCCAACCTCCTGCTCCCGCTCGATAAGGGCGGCAAGCTCCGTACGTGGCACGTCATGCGCCACCTGGCGGCCCGTCACGAGATCACCTACCTCTCGTTTTCCGACGCGCTCCATACCGAGGAGCACCGGCTCGGAATGCGTGAGGTGTGCCGCCGGCTCGAGACCGTGCCGCGCAGCGACGTCGCGAAAGGCACCTGGCAGTTTTATACGAGCGCCGCCGGCTACGTCCTCGACCCGGTTCCGTACGGCGTCGCGAAATATCGTTCCGCCGAATACCGCAGTCGGCTGGCGTCGCTGCTGCGCTCCGAACGCTTCGATGCGATCGTGTGCGACTTCCTGGTCCCCATCGTCAACCTCCCGGACCGGCTGCCGTGCCCGGCGATCCTGTTCACGCACAACGTCGAAGCGGAAATCTGGCGCCGCCACTTCGAGAACGGCACCAACCCCATCACCCGCCCGCTGCTCGCGCAGCAATGGCGCCGCATGCTTCGCTTCGAAGGCAACGCGCTGCGGAGATTCGAGCTGGTCTTGGCCGTCTCGGAAGCGGATCGCGACACGTTCGCTCGTCTCTACCCCGGTGCGCCGAAGCGGCCCCTCCACATCGTGCAGACCGGCGTCGACACCGAGTATTTCAGCCCGGTCCCCACGCGAAGCGATCGCAGCGATGCACCCCCGCACCTTGTCTTCACGGGTTCGATGGACTGGTTGCCGAACGAAGACGGAATGCTCTACTTCGTCAACGAGATCCTGCCGCGGATTCGTGCCCAGGTACCGGGTACAACGCTCAGCATCATCGGACGCGCACCCACGCCTGCCGTCCAGCGACTTGGAGAACAGGCAGGAATCGTGGTCACCGGCCGGGTCGACGATGTGAGGCCGCACGTCGCCGACGGGACCGTGTACATCGTGCCGCTGCGCATCGGTGGCGGGACGCGACTCAAGATTTTCGAAGCCATGTCGATGGCCAAAGCCGTGGTCTCCACGACCATCGGCGCCGAAGGGCTTCCCGTCACGCCCGATCGGGACATCGTCATCGCCGACGATCCGGCGCCATTCGCGGATGCCGTTGTCCGCCTGATCCATCAGCCGGATGTCCGCAGGAGTATCGAGAGCGCCGCCAGGACGCTCGTTGTTGACCGTTATGACTGGTCGGCCGTCGCTCAGGGCTTCGAGGATGCCCTCGCGTTGGTGTGCGGCACAGGCGATGCGCGTCTGCACATTCGGCGCGATCGCGAGCCCGCGGCGGTCGAGAGTCTTGCTGGGAGCATGTCGCAATGAAAGTCTCTGTTTTCGGTCTCGGCTACGTCGGCAGCGTTTCAGCCGCATCCTTCGCCGCGGATGGACACACCGTCGTCGGCGTCGACGTCAATCCAACCAAGGTCCAGAGCCTGAACGAGGGTCGCAGCCCGATCGTCGAAAAAGGGCTGGATGAACTGATCCGTGACGCCGTCGCCAACGGGAGTCTTCGGGCGACCACCGACACCTCCGAAGCGATTGCGGCCAGCGAGCTTTCACTCGTCTGCGTCGGGACGCCGAGCCGCCGGAACGGCAGCCTCGATCTCACCTACCTCGAACGGGTCTGCGAGCAGATCGGCGAGGCGCTGCGCGACAAGACCACGCACCACGTGGTCGTGGTGCGCAGCACCGTGTTGCCGGGCACAACGCACGACGTCGTGATACCGGCGCTCGAGCGCTCGTCAGGCAAGAAATACGGGACCGGATTCGGCGTTACCGTCAACCCGGAGTTTCTCCGCGAGGGTACGGCGATCCAGGATTTCCGCAATCCGCCGCTGACGCTCGTCGGACACAACTACGCGTCGGACGCCACGCCCGACCGAGGCGCTCTACAGCATGGTGCAAGCGCCGCTCATCACCACCAGCATCCGAACCGCGGAAATGATCAAGTACGCGAGCAACACCTGGCATGCGCTCAAGGTCTGCTTCGCGAACGAAGTTGGAAATCTCTGCAAGCGGCTGGATATCGACAGCCACGAAGTCATGGACATCTTCTGTCGTGACGAAAAGCTGAACCTGTCGTCGTACTACCTGAAACCGGGGTTTGCTTTCGGCGGCTCCTGCCTGCCGAAAGACGTCCGCGCGATGCAGTACCGGGCGAAGGAAGTCGACCTCGAGATGCCGGTGATCCAATCGATTCTGGGCAGCAACCAGCTTCAGATCCAGCACGCGATCGAAATGGTGGTGGAGACCGGACGCAAGAAGGTCGGCCTGCTCGGCTTCAGCTTCAAGGCCGGAACGGACGACCTGCGCGAGAGCCCGATCGTCATCCTCGCGGAGGCACTGCTCGGAAAGGGCTATCAGCTCTCGATCTACGACAGGAATGTCTCCATCGCGCGCCTGGTCGGCGCCAACAAGGAGTACATCAATCAGCAGATCCCTCACCTCTCCTCATTGCTGTGCGACAACGTTGCAGAAGTGGTCGACAGGTCGGAGGTGATCGTTGTCGGAAACGGGTCGCCGGAGTTCGCCGACGCGTTGAAGAAGACGCGACCGGATCAGGTGGTGATCGATCTGTTTCGCGTCAAGAACCTGGCGCGTGCGGACGTGCCGGCGCAGTACTCGGGGATTTGCTGGTAAGGAATCGCTTCACTTCGCCCCAGATATACGGAAGACTCGCCATCAACTGATGGTCGTCGTCGAGCATGTGAAGCTCGACGTTCGGCCGTGCCTTCCCCCATCCCTCGACGCTCTCGGGATCGACCGCGGTGTCAGCGCGGCCCTGAAAGATCTGAATGGGCATCGTCAGGGCGGCATTGACGCAGTCGTAGCGCCGTGCATCGCTGTACAGCTCGTAGTGGACCTGCATCATGCGGCCGTAACCGTAGTGAAAGACATCGAGTCGATTCGTCCGCTTCCACTCGTCCAGTCCGCGATCGCCCAGCGATCGCATGCGGTTGCCGCCGAAGTCCAGGGCCGGCGCGAGCAGTATCATCCGGTCGATGCGCTCGGGACGGAGCACCGCGACCTGGACGGCGACAAAGGCGCCGAGACTGGAACCAATCAGGACACAAGGCACGCCTGGATGCGCATCAATCTTCGCGATGACCTGCTGAACCATGCGGCTGATGGTGAGCGTCGAGAAGTCAGGCTCGTTGAAATCGGGCGTCTCGAGCGCCAGGCCGAGCTCGCGGAGCCGGGTCGCGAAGAATGCCGCCTTCGACGATCGCGCGGACGAAGCAAATCCGTGCAGGTAGAAGATCACAACAACACCGTACAGCCAGGCCGGCATCGGCACCGGATAGAGCCGACGCCGTCAGTCGAGTAATCGTAGGTGATTTCTTCTCCCCGCCCGATGTTGCGTGCCGCGCGAATCCAGATGGTGTCGCCGATGACCTGCGTATAGCAATTCGGAGTGCAGGAGTGATTGACGTAGCGCGCGATGTTGCCGCCGACGGCGGCGTCGCGAACGTACAGTCTGTTCAGTTTGAAGCACCAGATGTGGCCCTTTTTGAGGTAACGCACCTCGCGCCGCAGGCTCTCCTGGTTGGTGATTTTCTCGCCCGCGTAATGGACGATGCGAGTGTTTTTGGTGATGGGCTCGGTCGCAAAAACGCCCCAACCCTGGATTTGGGAACGCCGCTTCTCAATCATCGGAAGAAAAGAAGAAGGAAGAAGGAAGAAGGATGAAGAATAAATATTACTTCTTCCTTCTTCCTTCCGCCTTCATCTTTTCTTATCACCAGAAGCGGACGCGGCCGGTGTCGACGTGGACGAAGTTGGATGACGGGTAGTAGCCGACGCCGCCAAGCTTGAGCGAACGAGCGGCGGTACGAAGGTAGTCGAGTCTCACGCCCGGAATTCGAATGTCGATGGCCTTTCCATCCATGTGCAGGCTGTGGCTCGCCACGCCGGCATTGGATCCGCCGCGTTCGCGCAGCTGTGCGTTGGTCGCCGGGGAGCGATAGCCGGAGATGATGTGGAAGGCCTGATCGGTCTCGAGCGTACCTCCCAGCTCGTGAAGCAGATCGAGCAGCGTGGGATCGATCGGCTTGATTTCGTTGGCCCGGAAGTCACGCAGAATGTGGTTGATCTCGCTGAGCGCCTCTGGCCGATAGGTCCCCCCGCAGCAGTACGCCGTCTTCAATCGCTCGCCTGTATGCGTGTTGAAAAACGACAGGACGCGCTCGGGCGGCGACACGTTGCGCCAACTGGCTGCGTGCAGGCGCGCCGGCACCACGGCGGTGGCCGCAGTCGCGGCACCAAGACCCAGAAAACGCCGTCGGTTGAGCTCACGATTCATCATCGGATGTCGCACGTCCTGTGACATTTCTCCGCTGCTCCCAGAACAGCGCGCGTTCGGACGAGAAAAGGAGTCCTCCGGCGCTGCTGCGAAAATCGGGTAGACGTTTATTGGAGCACGCCGGACGCTTTCATTCAAGCTGAACAGAACGATAAGCCCGTCCGTCGCAACGGTTTAGATGAATCGGCCATGTTCGCTGCGCATCGGAATGATATAGTCGCGACATGGAAGGGATTATCACGGCGTGGGGGAAAATTCTGCGCGGCTATCGGCCCGCGCTCTCGGTTGAGATCACTCGGGAATGTCCCCTGCGCTGCCCCGGCTGTTACGCGTACGGCGACGACCACCTCGGCGGCAGCGTCACGCTTCGGCAAGTCAGCGATTACAAGGGCGACGAGCTCGTCTCACGGTTCTTCAAGTTGATCGAAGAGCATCGTCCCATTCACGTTTCGATCGTTGGCGGCGAGCCGCTGGTGCGCTACCGCGAGCTGAATCAGATTCTGCCGCGACTCGCCGACGACGGCATTTACGCGCAGGTCGTCACGAGCGCGGTACGGCCGGTGCCTATTGAATGGGCAGCGTTGCGCCGGTTTCAGATAGTCGTTTCCATCGACGGTCTTCAACCCGAGCACGATGAGCGGCGCAAGCCGGCGACCTACGATCGCATTCTCAAGCACATTCGCGGACACAAGGTCACGGTGCACTGCACCGTGACTCGTCAGCAGGCGCAGCGGGATGGTTATCTGGAGGAGTTCGTCCACTATTGGTCGGCGAACCCGGATACGCATCAGATCTGGGTCAGCCTGTATACGCCGCAGATCGGTGAGGTGTCGGACGAACGTCTCCAGCCGGCCGACCGCGAGCGCGTCGTGACCACACTGATGCATTTGCGTTCGCTCTACCCCAAGCTGTCGATGCCGCGAGGGCTCATCTCGGTGCTGGCCAAGCCACCAGCATCGCCGGCCGAGTGCATCTTCGCGCGGACGACGACTTGCGTTTCGGCGGATTTCACCCGCGAAATCTCGCCGTGCCAGTTCGGTGGAAAGCCGGATTGCGAAAATTGCGGCTGCATTGCATCGGCCGGGCTCGGTGCTGTCGCCCGTCACCGCCTGCCCGGAGGGCTGCGCGTGGGGGCGATTTTCGAGCAGTCTCTACGTGTGGGCGACACCGTGCGACGCATGCGGACGCGCGCAACCTCCTGATATACTTCCACTTCGATGCGAATTCTGCGGAAGACCAGCCGTAAGCTGCGGTCGGTGCGGGAGTTCGTCCGCGGCCTCGCGGCCACCGACCATCCCTTGCTGGTGCACGTCGTCCCAATCCGCCGCTGCAACATCGACTGCGGCTATTGCAACGAATACGACAAGGTGTCGGAGCCGGTTGAGACGGCGCAAATGATCGCGCGCATCGACAAGCTCGCCTCGCTCGGAACGTCCGTCGTGGCGTTCAGCGGCGGCGAACCGATGCTGCATCCGGATCTCGACGAGCTCATCAGGCGCATTCGCACGCATGGCATGATCGCTGGGCTCATTACCAACGGCTATCTCCTCTCCCCAAAGCGCATCGATGCGCTGAACGAGGCCGGGCTCGACTACCTGCAGATCAGCATCGACAACGTCGAGCCCGATCACGTGTCGAAGAAGAGCCTCCGGCTGCTCGACATGAAATTGAGGTGGCTGGCCGAACGCGCCCACTTCGATATCAACATCAATTCCGTCGTGGGTGGAGGAATCAAGAACCCGGAGGATGCCCGCACCATCAACACGCGAGCCCAGCAGCTGGGCTTTTCGACGTCGATCGGCATCATCCACGACGGTTCCGGCCTGCTCAAGCCGCTCGGGTCGGCCGAACGCGCGGTGTTCGACGCCGTCATGAACCAGATCGACGGGCGTCGCCAGGTGTTCAAGAATCTCTACTCCGGCATCCGCCAGTTCCAGACGAATCTGGCGGACGGCAACCCAAACCAGTGGGACTGCCGCGCCGGTGCGCGCTATCTGTATATCTGCGAGAAGGGCCTCGTGCACTGGTGCTCGCAGCAACGCGGCACACCGGGAGTCCCGCTGGACTCGTATACGCTGCAGGACATTCAACGGGAATTCATGGCCACTAAGTGGTGCGCCCCGATGTGCACCATCGGCTGCGTTCACCGTGTGTCCACGATGGACTACTGGCGCAAGCCGCAGGGTCGTGGTGGCAAGCCCGAGGGACACAGAACGCCAGTGGGACGGGGCTCCGTGACGGAAGTGTCCTGATCTCTCCGCATGGCCAACCAGGTATCTTTTGACATCACGTCCGGCGTCGACATGCAGGAAGTCGACAACGCGGTCAACCAGGCGCGCAAGGAGATCGCGCAGCGCTACGACTTCAAAGGGTCGCGCGCCGCCATCGACCTCAACCGCCCGGAAAACACCATCACGCTGACCGCCGACGACGACTTCAAGATGAACGCCGTCTGGGAGATTCTCCAGGGGCGGCTCGTGCGCCGCGGGGTGCCGACGAAGAACCTCACGCCCGGCGAAATCGAACGGGCGGCCAACGACACGGTGCGGCGCGTCATCACGCTTCAGCAGGGGATCCCGACCGAAGCGGCCCGCGAGATCGTCAAGTTCCTGAAGGACCGCAAGCTGAAGAAAGTACAGGCGGCCATCCAGGCCGACCAGGTACGCGTCTCTTCGGGGTCGAAGGACGATCTTCAGGAGGCGATCCGCCTTTTACGCGAACATGATTTTGGTGTCGCGTTGCAGTTCGGCAACTACCGCGGGTAGAGGAGTGCGCATGGTCCGAGCAATACGAACGCGAGCGGCAGCATCCATAGTTGCCGTGGCGTTGACGATCGTCGCCTACACACATGGCACGAGCGCTCGGACACCGGGCGGACAAACCCGCGTCAATCCTGATGCCGCGCTCGCGGCTGAATTCACGAAACGCGTCGAGCAGTACATGGCGGTGCACGAGAAGGTGCACGAGAAGGGTGGCGTTCCCGGCCTGCCGAAAGAAACCACGCCCGAAGAGATCGACAAGTACCAGCGGGCGCTGGCCCGGGCGATTCAGCAGCTGCGGCCCAGAGCCAAGCCTGGCGAGATCTTCACCAAGGAGATCCGTGCGTATTTCCGGCGCCAGCTCGATAGCGTTTTCGGCGGCCCGGAAGGGCGGGGGCTGAAGGCGTCGATCATGGACGAGAATCCAGGGCCGATTAAGCTGCAAATCAACGGGCGGTACCCCGACTCGGTTCCGCTCGCGACAATGCCCCCGCAGGTACTCGCTGCACTGCCGAAGCTGCCTCAGGAATTGGAGTATCGCTTCATCGGCGAACGCCTGATTCTCCTCGACGAACCGGCCCATCTCATCGTCGACTACATCGAGGAGGCCCTGCCAAAGTAGGGGCCCATGAAGCAGGTGCGTATGCGTAGCCGCTTACCCGGAATCCTCGTCGTCGCCGCCGTGCTCGCATGGAGTGTGGGCGGGGCGGTGCCCGCTCGCTCTGACGTCGCTCAAGGACTCGCAGACGGCGCAGGCGCAGACAGTGGCCCTCCCCACCAAGGAGGGGTCGCTCAAGTTCGGAGTGATCGGCGATTTCGGGACCGGTAACCGGGAGCAGTATCAACTCGGTGAGCAGATGGGAAAGCTGCTGGCGAAATTTCCCTACGAGATGTTCATCACCGTGGGCGACAACCTTTACGGGTCGCAACGCCCCCAGGATTTCGTCAGCAAATTCGAAAAACCATATAAGACCCTGCTCGACGCCAACGTGAAGTTCTACGCGTCGCTCGGGAACCACGACGACCGCGCGCAGGCCCGATACAAGCTGTTCAACATGGATGGACGGCGGTACTACACCTTCAAAGCACCGAAGGAGGATGTCCGGTTCTTCGCGCTGGAATCGGACTATCCATTACCCGAACAGATCAGATGGCTGGAAAAAGAGCTGCAGGATTCCGGCGAGAAGTGGAAGATTCCCTTCTTCCATCACCCGCTGTATTCCTCGGGTGAGCGGCACGGCTCGGATGTCACCTTGCGAAAGGCGCTGGAGCCGCTCTTCATCAAATACGGCGTCAGCGTGGTATTCGCGGGACACGATCACTTTTACGAGCGCCTGAAGCCCCAGAACGGCATTTCTTACTTCGTGGTGGGGTCAAGTGGGAAGCTGCGCGAGGGGAACATCGATCCCCGCACCGGCCTGACGGCCAAGGGATTCGACACCGATCTCGCCTTCATGGCCGTCGAGATCTCCGGCGACGAGATGTATTTCAACACGATTTCGCGACAAGGAACGGTCATCGACTCCGGACTCATTCCACGGCGCGTCACCAACTAACGTCTCCTCAGGACGCTTTGCTCTCGGCCTTGACGTCTTTTTCCTTCTCCTTTTCCTTCCCCTTTTCCAGCTTTGCTTCGAGCACCGCCAACGGCTTGCCGCCGGCTTCCTTCCAGTCGTCCTCGAACACTTCCAGCATCTGCTTGACGACACTGGCCTGATTGATGAGGATTCCAACCTCGCGCCGCCCGTCGAGCTCGAGCCGTCGGAGACTCTGGCTGCCGACGAAGGCTGACGAGCCGTCCCGGATCATGGCTCGAACGTGAAGGCGAAGGCCGGGCATCTTGCGCATGACCAGCCCGTCGATCACCTTTTCGACCCGGCCGATCACGCGAATCTCCACGCCGGCCTTCGCCCGCTGATGAAGCACGCGCAGGACCAGGTTGTCGCTAACCTTCTCGTCGTAGATCAGCAGCTGCTTGCGGGCGCGCTTGATGAAGGTGGTCAGCACTTCGCGCGATGACTCGGGACTGACGACGAGGCGATCGTCGCTCGGGATGTAGCCCTGGCGACAGCGATCCGCTTCGAAGAGCGTCGACGCTTCCTTCACCAGTCGCTTGTCCGTGGTCACGACACCGAAGCTCCGACTCTTCTCGATATCGAGCTTGGTGTAGTTGAATCCGAACACGAACAGCGTGTCGTCGGCGATCATCATCTTGCCGTGATAGCGGGGCAGGTCGTCGGCCGTCCGCGCAACGGTGATGCCGGCGGCGAGCAGTTTCAGCTCGAGCTTGCGGAGGATCTTCTCTCCGCCGCGGTTGGTATGCGCGATGAGCGCGCGCACGACCACGCCGCGGCCCACGGCCGCCTCGAGCGCTTTCTCGAGCTCCGGCCGATCGAACCGGAAGATCACGATGTCGATGGTCTTCTTCGCCTTGCGCACCGCTTTCAGCAGCGGGGCAAGGCCATCGTCGGGTTGAATAATGAGCTTCACGTCGTAGCCGTTGAGTGGACCTATTTGCCTTTTGTCTTCTTCTTCTCGGTCCACTCGACCGACGCATGGCCGCCGGGGTCGAGGCGGAGGAGGGCGTTCGAGACGCGGTCGGTCTTCAGCTCGAACGGCACCTGCACATCGTAGCAGACCTCCTCGTCGGAAGACGTGCGCAGCTCGAATTTCAGGCTATACCTCCGCAAGATCTCCTCGATCTTCGGGCGCAGTGCGTCCGTATCCTTGTCGATCTTGATCTTCAAATCGAACGGCTTCAGTCCCTTTTCAAAGGATTCGATGATCCAGAGCGCAGCGACCAGGAAGACGGTTGAGAATCCCGCCAAGGCGTAGAGACCTACCCCCGATGCCAGGCCGACCGCCAGTGCACTCAGCATCACGACGGCATCTTTCGGATCGTCGATTTTGGAGCGATAACGAATCAGACTCGCCACGCCGACGATGCCGAACGCGCGGGCGAGACTCGCGCCGACAACCAGCATGATGATGGCGCCGACGACCGCCAGAATGATTTGCGTCTGGACGACCGCTGGCTGGCGTGGAGGCGTTCCCTTGCGCCGCGGACGCAGCGCCAGGGCTGTCCCCAACAGCGCCGCCAGCGGCAAACGAATCATGGCATCGTCAATCTCGTGCAACGGATGCGGCGCATGGTCGTCGGTATCCCGCCGCGGCGGCGGCGGCTGGGCGCGCAGCTCCGCCGGTTCCTGAGGCGCTTGCGCCCCGAGACCGGTTGGAAGGCCGGCGCCAATGAGAACCACCGCTACGAAGACGATCCGCGCGGCGCTGTGAGAACGAAGCATTCGAATCAACCCTTCAAGGCGCGGCCCTCCGCGATCTTCTGCTTCAGGCGCCTGATGAAGCGGTCGGCCAGCGATTTCGGATACCCTCCGGCACGGAAGGCGTCGTCGAGCTGACGATCTGACAAGCCCGCGAGGTTGTCGCAAATCCATCGGACGTCGGCCGGCGCGATGTTCGCGAAGAGCCCTTTGTGACGGCCGTGGTACTCGAACTGGACGCGGCCGTTCGCCACGCCGCGGATGAACGGCGTTTGTTCGAATACCTCGACATCGCCACGCGGCGGGTCGAGCAGGCCGGTCCGGCCGAAGGTCTGTCCGAGATCTCTCGCGACATACCATCGCGAGGCTCCCTCGAGCGGTTTTTCCAGAGCGTAGAACGCGTTTTGATCGTCCTTGAGATCCGAGTTGCCGAGCATCGCGTGCATCACGAGCATGCCATTCAACTGCTTCGTGCCGATGAAAGGATTCTCGTAATACGACCAGAACGTATCGCTCTTGAGGCCGATGAGATCGGGATTTTTCTCTCGAAACCGCGCCGGGAGCTGGGGATTGGCCGAAGGCGCCTTCTCGGCGTGCCACTCAGCGAGATAGTACGCGGGCGGCTGGTGGTAGCCGACACCCCAGAAGAGACGCGAGGCGACAACTTCCGTCGAGGCCTCGGGGGGAAACTTGACGGCCCACTCGCGTTTCGCGTCGCCGGGACCGAGGACCGTATACCCGCGGCTGTAGCCACCTCGCTTGATTTCGATGACCGTGTAGCGCCCGGCGGGATCGGGAGCGAGCCGCTTTCCTCCGACCCCCCAGAAGAGGTCGCGATTCGCGTCCGGCTTGATCCACAACTCCGCTATCTGAGCCGCTGTTGGCGGACCGGCAATCGTGGCGCGGATGGCCCGCTGGCATCCACAGATGAGCGAGACGGTGACCAGAAAGATGGCAACGGTCGTCAACGTTCTGGAATCGGGCCTCTGCAATTGGAGTCCTTTCCGCCGTGGTCACGGCGCACAATTGCCTCACCGGCAAAAGGCTGCAAGCGGCGGGCCACCTCAGCCGATTGCGACTCATCCGCGAGGCAACTGAAACTCAACGAAAGTCGTGCGATTGCGGATCGGGCCCGCCACTGACGAGCGGAATGACACGCTCCGCCTTCACCGATGTCACCCCCTCCTGAATCTGAAGAGTTCCCTCAATCAAGAGATATGGCTCGCCGACGATGACCGATCGGTGAGCGGTGAAGAGATCGGGTTGCACGATGATGTTGGCAATGCCCGTTTCATCCTCGAGCGTGAGAAACACGAATCCTTTTGCGGTGCCCGGTCGCTGCCGCGTGATGACCGCGCCGGCGATCCGCACCCGACGGCCATGGCGGCCGCGCGGAAGATCCGTTGCTCGCAGAACGCCGCGCAGCGCAAGCTCGGCTCGGCGCATGGCCATGGGATGGGGGCCAATCGTGAGGCTTGTGCCAGCATAGTCCGCCATCAACCGTTCGGTGGGGTTCATCGGTCGCAAGGGTGAACTGTTCCGGGGACTCGGGGGCTCGGGAGCTCGGGGGCTCGGGATCTCGGGATGCGCTTGCGGCCCGACCGACCCTTCGACGTCGCTCAGGGTCGTCCTGAGCTTGCCGAAGGACGAGGCGCCGGAGGGTAGTGTGGTTCGCGATTCGGGGTTTTCGAGCTCCCGAGTTCCCGAGCTCCCGAGCTCCCGAGCTTCGGTGAACAACTCCCCCGCCGGCCGAACGACCTTCTCGATCTGCCAGAGCGCGCTGCGGCGGTCGAAGCCGAACGCATTCAACGCACCAATTTCCGCCAGCGTCGCGAGCTCATCTCGTCGGACACCGGTGCGAGTGACGAAATCTTCGAGCGATTTGTATCGGGGGCCCGGCGTGACTCGGGGCTCGTCCGGCTCGGAGCCCATGGCCACGTGTGAAGCTGCTCTCCCCACTCATTCGCGCAGACGTTGCAGAAGCGACCACCGCTCGCCGTTGTCTCAATCATCGATCGAATCGTCGCAGCCGCACTTCGGGCATCACAACTTGAATCCGTGCTCCCGACTGCTGCCCCGAGCTTCTCGAGCGCCGACCGCCGAGCTCCCGAGCCCCGGCAATTCAACTTCCCCGTCTCCTTCCTCAACCCATTCACATACATCAGCCCGAGCCGCACGCGGCCATCCTCTTCGACACGGCACTCCCAGTCGGATTCCTGGACGTCGATCGGCGCGAAACGTACGCCGTGCCGCTGTGCATCCTTGACCAGCGTGGCGGGATGATAAAAGCCCATCGGCTGGTTATTGAGCATCGCGGTGGAGAAGGCCGCCGGATAGTGCGCCTTCAAGTAGGCGCTCGCGTAGACGAGCAGCGCGAAGCTGGCGGCATGTGATTCGGGAAATCCGTACAGCGCGAACGACGTGATCGATCGAATGATCTCCTCCGCCGCGTCGCCGGAGATGCCTTGACGAGCGATGCCGGCGCGCAGCTTGGTTTCGATCTGCTGCATGCGCTTCTCGGAGCGCTTGAATCCGAACGCCCGCCGCAGCTCCTCCGCTTCACCGCCGGAAAAACCGGCCGCCACCATCGCCATCCGCAGCAGCTGCTCTTGAAATAACGGCACGCCGAGGGTCCGCTCGAGAATCGGCTGCAGCGACGGATGCGGATACGACACCACCTCGACGCCCTGCCGGCGCTTCAAGTAGGGATGCACCATCTGCCCCACGATCGGTCCGGGACGGATGATCGCCACTTCAACGACGATGTCGTAGAACTTCTGCGGCTTCAATCGCGGCAGCGTCGCCATCTGCGCGCGCGATTCCACCTGGAAGATGCCGACCGTGTCCGCCTCCTGCAGCATCTTGTAGACGGCTGGATCGTCCGCAGGCAGATGGGCGAGGTCGACAAGATCGGGGCTCGGCGGCCCATTGACCAGCGCCAGCGCGTCCTGCAACACCGCCATCATGCCGAGCCCGAGCAGATCGACTTTGATGAGCCCCATGTCCGCACAGTCGTCCTTGTCCCACTGAATGACAACGCGGTCGGGCATGCTGGCATTTTCGAGAGGCACGATGTCGTCGAGGCGTCCCTGACAGATGACCATGCCGCCGGAGTGCTGCCCGAGGTGACGGGGCAAATCCTGGATCTGCTGCCACAGCTGCCCGAACAAGTGAATCGTCGGATGCTGGGCGTCGAGGCCCACTTCGCGCAGGTTGCGATCGAGCGTCTCTTTCGGGTCGATCCACTCGAAATGGTTCATGACCTTCGCGAGCCGGTCGATCTGCGCCGGTTCGAGCGAGAGCGCCTTCCCCACCTCGCGCGCGGCACTGCGTCCGCGATACGTGATGACGTTGGCCGTCATGGCGACGCGTGGTCCGTCCGTCGCGGCGATGTCCGATGCCCGCGTGCTGCCGACCGGCGTTCCGTATTTCCGGTAGATGTGCTGGATCACCCGCTCGCGGCGATCACCGCTCGGCAGATCGATATCGATGTCTGGCCACTCGCCGCGCTCTTCCGAGAGGAACCGCTCGAACAGGAGATCCATCCCCACGGGATCGACCGCGGTAATCCCCAGGCTGTAACAGACCGCGCTGTTGGCAGCCGACCCTCGTCCCTGCACGAGGATGTCCTCCTGCCGGCAGAAATTGACGATGTCCCAGACGATGAGGAAGTAGCCGGCCAGATCCAGTTTCTCGATCAGATTCAGCTCACGCTCGATCTGGCGGCGCGCCGCATCGTGCAACGGCCGATAGCGTTCGCGCGCACCGGCCTGCGCTATCTTGCGCAGGAACGAAGCCATCGTCTCGCCCGCCGGCACCGGATATTCCGGGAACTGATAGCCGAGATCGGCCATCGTGTATTCCAGTCGATCCGCCAGCTCGCGCGTCGAAGCCACCGCGTGCGGAATATCGGCGAACAGCCGCACCATCACATCCGGCGGTTTCAGATACCGTTCTGAATTCCAGCTGAGACGACGGCCGGCGCGCTCGAGCGTCGTCTTATGGCGGATACAGGTGAGGACGTCATAGAGCGGACGATCCGTGGTTTCGGCGAAGCGAACGCCGTTGCTGGCCAACACCGGCACGTGGAACGCAGATGCGAGATCGAGCAGCGCCTGGTTATCAGCTTCCTCGTCGCGCAGCAGGTGGCGCTGCAGTTCCAGGTAAACATTGGTGCGGCCGAAAACGCCGACGAGGCGATCGATCAGCCCGCCGACGCCAAACCGCGGGGCATTGAGCGCCGTCCGTCCTACGAGGGCCACGAGGCCGCCGACGTGTCCGTCGAGGTCCTCGATCGTCAGCGCACCTTCTCCTTTCGGCGACCGCATCTTCATCGCCGTGATCAGGCGGCAGAGATTGCGATACCCCTGACGCGATTCGATGAGAACCGGCAACGTAATGAAGTCGGGCTCGGCGATTCGGCGCTCGGGAACTCGGGGGGCCGGCCCGAAAGCTTGTCGCCGGCAATCGGTCTTCGAGCGCCGAACGCCGAGTCCCGAGCCCCGGAAACGATCGTCAGCTCCGCGCCGATGATCCCTTTCAGGCCGGCACGCTTCGCGGCAATGTGAAAGCGCGGTGCGCCGTAGACGCCGTCGCGATCGAGCAATCCGATCGCTGGATAGCCGAGCGCCGCGGCGCGTTCCACGAGCGCTTCAGGCAGCGATGCGCCGTCGAGGAACGAGAATGCTGAGGACGTGTGGAGCTCGATATACATTCTCGTTGGGCGAGAGATCAGGGCGAAGACGCCGGGTCAGTCGAACACTCCTTCGAGAAACCAGACACCGCTCTCCCGATCGCGAAAGAGCCGGCATGCGGCACCATCGGACACGGTGACATCCCACTCGTCGTGATTCCAGGGCTTTCCCTCCCACCAGGCTCCGGACGTGCGCCACGGTCCCGCCGCCTGCGTCACTTGTCCACCCGGCATCCCCTGGCGGTCGACAGCCACGCGCACGGGACGGCCTCGCTCGATCGTCACGCGAACAGCAACGGGCGGACGGAAGCGTCTCAACTGCCCGCCGTCGCTTGTCGCGTCCATTGCGAGCGACAAGCTTTGGCGAGGCCTCGCCAACCAGCCTCCGCCAAAGCTTCGGCGGTCCGCCGGAGCCTTGGCGAAGCCGGAAGCGGCGTGTGCAAACGTTCCAAACAGGCTCATCACGAATGCATCGGACCGATATGAATCGACGAGCGTTGGGGAGCCGCATCGCTCCGTGCCGACCAGCGCACCGAGCCGGGCGTTGAGCGTGGCGAGTGTTTCGGCGGACGGTAAGGCGCGCTCGAGGAGCGAGTATTGGACAATCCGCGCCGGAGCCGGATCCGCTTCGATGGTGACGATGTCGATGGCCGCGGACGGCGGGTGCGATTCGAGATCGAGCAGGAGCAGCGTGCGCAGTACCCGCGCGTCGCGCATGGCCACGGGTAACTGCAGCAGACGTGAATGCGTGTGGCGATTCGTCAACCGCAAGTCGAGGCGAATGGCCGCCGCGCCGCGATCTGCCGCTTCGAGCGCGGCCGCCAGCGGGTCGAGGAGCCGTGCCAACACGAACGACAGCGGCTCGAGTGCGTCGATCGGCCATTCGAGCTCCATCGACTGCACGAATCTGACGACGCCAGGATCGGGGACGAGCGGGCGCGGATCGATACCGCGGGCGAGACGCTGAAATGCGAGACCCCTCTGTCCGATCCGCGAAGAGAGCGCCCTCGCCGGCAGCGCGGCAAACTCCCCCAACGTCGTCAGACCCCATCGCTGGAGTACCTCGAACGGCGAATTTGGATCGGCCTCCGTGGTCAGCTGCTTCAACACGTCGAGCGGAATCGTGCTCAGCGCTTTCGCCAGCGTCTCCTCATCGTCATCGGGAGGGACGACCGACACACCTGCACGGGCACGCACCAGCAGCCGCGCGCCGATTTGCGATTGACACACAGCCACGCGTTCAGCCCCCGCGCGCGCCAGTTCGGCAGCGATGGCCTGAGCCTCGCCCAGCAACCTGCCAAGACCAGAGACATCCAGGACAACGTCGGTCTCGCCATACCGCTCGATGCGCGGGGAGAAATCGCGGGCAATGGCCAGCAGCGGATCGATCGGCAGACCGTGCAGCGCGGCGTACAACGGCGGCGGGCGTGGAGGAGCGGTCATCATTACCCGTTTGCGGCATACCCGTGCGCCGCGACCACGCGCGGGCTGATGGTCACGCCGCGAAACAGTCGTGCGCGATCCGCCTGCCCGCTCCACTGAATCGATCCGCCAGCATCTTTGCGATTGAGCGCGATCGTGACGCCGCCCGGACTCCGCGCCAGGCGCTCGGCGCCCATGAGCAGCGCCACGGTTTGACTGCCTTCGATCACGCGCGACAACCGCATCCACGTGGTGATCGGGAACTGTCGCAACTCTGGTCCGCGGGCATCGGCCAGATCGAACGCGACCACGCCGAAGCCGCCGGCCTGGAGGACGAGGTTCACCGCTTTCAACGCGCGCAGGGCGTCGCCGCGATCCCGGACCCACAAGACGCGCGATAGATCGATGCCGGCGGCAGCCGCAGACGCTGGATCGAAGCGGTCGTGCGTATCGACGAGCGCCACCACTTCGCCGCGTGCCGTTGCCGCAGCCAAAATCGCACCGACCACCGTCGTCCGGCCCGACGATCGGGGACCGACGATTTCAGAGAGATGCCCGCGGCGGAGGCCCCCGTCGAGGGCGGTGTCCAGTTCCGGCAGCCCTGTGGGAGCGAGGCGGTCCTCCCGCGCGTCGCGCCAGACGGCGGAGGTCGTCAACGTGCCGTCCAGCTTGCGTGACTGCAACAGCGATTCGAGTTCGGCGCGAGCAACCCGTGGCATTTTCGCTTTTTCTTCGCCTCGCGCGGCAGTATAGACCCCGCCGGGCAGCAGATCAAGCGTGCCGGTAAACCAGTAAGATTGAAAGCCTTGGGCGGATCGCCATTCCTACGCCGCGCGCTGGCGGCGTTCACCTATCGCGATTTTCGGGTGCTCTGGTTCGGTGCCTTCGCCTCCACCGTGGGTACGTGGATGCAGAAGGTGGCGCAGAGCTGGCTGGTCTTCGAGCTCACGAAGTCGTCGTTCTATCTCGGCCTCGATGACTTCCTCGGTCAGCTTCCCATCCTGCTGCTGACGCTCATCGGCGGGGTAATTGCCGACCGCCACGATCGTCGGCAGCTGCTGCTCGGATCTCAATGTGTACAGCTGGCAACGGCCTTCACCCTGGCCGCGCTCGTGTACTGGGATCGCGTCCACATCTGGCAGATTCTCGCGTTGTCATTTACCGCCGGCATCGCGCAGGCGTTCGGAGGCCCGGCCTACCAGTCGCTCGTGCCGTCGCTCGTCGAGAAGAAAGATCTGCCGAACGCCATCGCGCTCAATTCCATCCAGTTCAACCTGGCGCGGGTTTTCGGACCGCTGCTCGCCGGCGTCACCCTCGTCGCTTTTGGCACCGCAATCTGCTTCGCCCTCAACGGTCTCTCGTTTCTCGTCGTCATCGTCGCCATCATGTCGCTGACCATCCAGCACACGCGGCCCGCCGAGCAGAAGTCAATCCTCCACGAACTGAACGTCGGCCTCACCTACGTTCGCGGCGAGACCGCGATCATTGCGCTGACGGTGCTCGCCTCGCTGACCACGTTTCTGGGGCTGCCGCTGTTGACGTTCCTGCCGATTTTCGCGCGGGATATCTATCACGGCGACGTCGGACGCTACAGCCAGATGATGGCCTTCTCCGGCGCGGGCGCCGTTTGCGGGGCTCTTGTGGTGGCCTGGCTGGGACGCTTCAAGCACATGGGTTTGACACTACTGATCGTGCAGTTCGCCTTCGGTCTGCTCATCACCGCCTTCGCCATCTGTCGCATCGGATGGCTCAGTAATCTCCTGCTCTTTCTCGCCGGCTCCGCGCTCATCGTCGTGTTCTCGATGACCGCTTCGCTCGTTCAGCTGATCGTTCCCGATCACATGCGAGGACGCGTCGTGAGTGTCTATATGGTGGCGTTCCGCGGCGGCATGCCGCTCGGGAGCTTGTGGGGCGGATATGCTGCGAGCCTGACGTCGGCTCCGTTCGTGCTCGCGATCAACGGCGGGCTGGTATCACTCGTAGGGCTGTATTTCCTGATTCGCAGCCACGGTGTGAGGGAGCTGTAAAACAGCTTCCAGCTCTCCAGCTTCCAGCCACGAGCTACGAGCCACGAGCTTCCAGCTTCCAGCGTCTACGGTCCATAATCGGCCATGCGAATACTGACCGTCAGCGCCGCCGCGTGGCTGGCGTTGACGCCGGTCGCTGACGCGTCGAAGGTGGAGACGCGGCACCTGACAGCGACCACATCCGTCCGCCAGGGTCGCATCGCCCCCGGCACCCGCACGTCGCTCTTCGTCGAGATCGCACCGAAACCCAGGATGCACGTCTACGCGCCGCAGCAGGATACCTACGTTCCTGTTTCGCTGACGCTGAAGGACAGCCGCGCCTTCCGTGCAGAGCGGCCAGTTTTTCCGAAACCTGAGAAATTTTTCTTCGCCCCGCTCAAAGAGATGCAGCTCGTCTACAGCAGTCCGTTCAAGATTGCCGTGGATGTCACGCTCGCCTCAGCAGCCGCGCTGCGTCAGGCAGGCATCAAGCCGGCAACAACACTCCGGATCGACGGCACGCTGCGCTACCAGGCTTGCGACGATGAGATCTGTTATCTGCCGGAAAGTGTGCCGGTGTCCTGGACGCTCCAGCTCGACAAGTGAGTTGGTAGGCCCGCCCTTAAGGGCGGGCGTCATCGTAGGCTGGACAGCTGAAACTAAAACGGCGGAGCCCCGTTGGACTCCGCCGTCGATTGACCACTGCGATTGATTGAGCCTTACTTCCGGCGCGTGACCTGATCCCAGATTGCCGCGCCGCCGCCGCCAATGGCCGCGCCGATGAGCGCGCCCTTCTTGCCGCCGACCGCAGCTCCAACACCGGCGCCGACGCCCGCAGAAGAGCCGATGATGACTGCGCTCTTCTTGACCGAACGCGTGCGCCGCACAGGCTGCTCGTCGTACACCACCTGCTGCGTGCGCACCGGCCGCGCCACCGTCGACGGGTAAGAAACCGGCACTACTTGCGCGTCGCCGAGCTCCGTGTTGACGGGGCGCGCAGCGGCTGCCGCCGGGTAGGCGGTCCTGTTGTAGCTCACCGGCACAGCGGCCGCGAGCTGGTTTTGCACATCCGCGGCGGTCTGCCCCACCGCCACGCACTCTACTTGCGACACCGTGGCGCCGTTGACGACAACCGGGCGTACGAGCGTGCGTTGATGCGGTTCACAGCTGACGAGCACCGGCGCGCCCGCTTGGTTCGTCGTAAGCGTCTGCGCGGCGACACCTGTCAGGTCGGAGGACGTTCCGCCTCCGCAGGCATACGTGAAGATCAGCATGCTCGCACCGGCCGTGGCACCAAGCACCGTTCTCCATCGCGACTTCGTTTCCATGGACATCCCTCACCTCCGCGTGTGCGTTGCCCCGTCTACTCCAAGCGGGATGCCAGCCGGTTGTCGAGAAAAACCACTTAAAAAGGCCTGTTTTCACGCATTGCATGCCGATCCGATTTTTGAAGTGTCCTCTACAGGGCTCAGCCGTCGCCCTGCTGGGACAGGTTGTCTATACTCCCTGAGGATGTCGAAAATTCTGGTCGTCGAGGACGATCCGGACATTGCAAATCTGATCCGGCATTATCTGGAGAAGAGCGGCCACACCGTACAGAACCTCACCACGGGTGCCGGGGTCCTGACGCGATTGCGCGCCGATCCGGCCGACCTGGTGATCCTGGACCTGATGCTGCCGGAGATCGACGGGCTCGCCATCTGTCAGGCCATGCGCAACGACCCCGCCATGGCCCGCATCCCCGTGATCATGGTCACCGCACGCGGCGATGAAGCGGACCGCGTCGCCGGATTCGAGCTCGGCACGGACGACTACGTGACGAAGCCCTTCAGCCCGAAAGAGCTGTCGGCGCGAGTCACGGCGCTGCTGCGGCGATCCACGGGCTCACCGGGCGGTGGTGTGCTTCGCTACGGCTCGATCACGATCGATGCCGATCGTCATGCCGTGACGATCGACGACGAAGAGGTGCGCCTCACCGCCAAGGAGTTTCTGCTTCTGCAGTACCTCGTGCAGCACCGCGGCCGTGTGCTGTCTCGCGATTTGCTGCTGACCGACGTCTGGGGTTACCAATACACAGGCGGCACCCGGACCGTGGACGTCCACATCCGTCGTCTTCGCGAAAAGCTGCCGCTGCTCGGCGAGGCGATCGAGACGATCAAGCAGTTCGGCTACAAGCTGGCTGACCGCCCAAGCGAAAAGTGAAGAACCCGTCGTCACCATGACCTTCCGCTCGCGCGTGTTCGCCACGGCGCTGCTGGCGATGGCGGTCACGCTCAGCGTCGCCGTTGGACTGCTCTCCTATCACATGCGATCGGCGGTCAATCAGCGCATCGAGCAATCGCTGGTAGCGCAGGCGCGCCTGGCGGCGGAAACGTTGTCGCACCGCCGTCCGGCCACGCCCGAGGAGCTCGACGCCGAGGCCGATGATCTCGGACGGCTGGTGTCGGCTCGCGTGACCTTCATTGCTCCCGACGGCAGGGTCATCGGCGACTCTGAGCTGTCGGCGACGGCGCTGCGTGCCGCCGAAAATCACGCCAGCCGTCCGGAAGTCGTTCAGGCGGCACGCGACGGCTTCGGAGTCGCGCGCCGGCACAGCACCACGATCGGCACCGACATGCTCTATGTCGCCGTTCCGGTGAAGAACGCGGCGGTACCGGAGCTGGCGCAGGTCCGGCTCGCGCTCCCACTTACCGACGTCAGCGATCAGTTGCAGGCCGTACGCCAGGCCGCGATCGCTGCCGCGTTCGTGGGACTCGTTGCCGCACTGCTGCTCGCCTGGGCGGCGTCCGGATTCCTCTCCAAGCGCGTCCGCGCTATCGCTGACGTGGCCAAGCGTTACGCGGCGGGAGACCTCACGCGGCCGGCGCGCGACTACGGCTCGGACGAGATCGGAATGGTGGCCCGCGCGCTGGACGACTCCGTGCGCGAGATCGGCCGGCGCGCGTCCGCCCTGACCGCGGATCGCGCGCGAATGGAAGCCATTCTCTCGGGCATGGAAGAAGGCGTGCTGGTCGTCAACGATCAGGGACGACTTCAGCTCGTGAATGCCGCTGCCCGACACATGCTGCGCATCGACGGGTCGCCGGAGGGACGTCACTATCTGGAAATCGTGCGCCAGCCGGATATCGCGGCGCAGGTCGGCGGCGCATTGAAAGGCACTGCCGGGGCCGGGCTCGAGTTGGCGATGCCGAATCTGACGATCATCGCTCGCAGCGCGCCGGTCACCGGCGCACCCGGTCTGGGCGCGGTGGTCGTGCTGCACGACATCACCGATTTGCGGCGCGCCGATCGCATCCGACGGGATTTCGTCGCCAACGTCTCGCACGAACTGCGCACGCCGCTGACCGCCGTGCGCGGATATGTGGAGGCGCTGCTCGACGGCGGAGAGGATGCGGATGAAGCGCGGCGGTTTCTGGAAATCATCGCGCGCCATACCCTGCGAATGGAAAGGCTGGTGCGAGACTTGCTGCGACTGGCGCGGCTCGACGCCGGGCAGGAGTCACGCGAGCACGTCCCCTGCCCGGTCGAAGCCTTGTTCGCAGGCGTGGAAGCGGAGCTGGCGCCGGTGATCGAGGCCCGGCGCCAGACCGTTACTCACCAGATCGAGCCGGACGCATCGATCGTCACTGGCGATCCCGCCAAGCTTCACGACGCGCTGAAGAACCTGCTCGAGAACGCGACGAACTACGCGCCCGAGGCCAGCCACATCGTGATGGGGTCCGCGCGCCGCAATGACCATCTCGTACCTGACGGTCGCGGACGAAGGTCCGGGCATTCCCATGGAAGATCTTCCGCGCGTCTTCGAGCGCTTCTATCGCGTCGAGAAAGCGCGGTCGCGCGGAAACCGCGATCCCGGTGGTACCGGGCTCGGCCTGGCCATCGTCAAACATCTGATCGAGCTGCACGGTGGCCACGTAACAGCCGCCAACAGACCGGAGGGCGGAGCGATCTTGAGCGTCGAATTACCGGCTTGAGGTCGAGCACCTCGAGAAGGCTCGGACCGGAGGGCCGCCAACCAAATCAGGGCGCGACTGTCGCGGAAACCAGCCAGTACGTAAGCGCCGAGATGAGCGCCGAGGCAGGAATCGTCAGCAACCAGGCCCACACAATCCGTCGCGCGACACCCCAACGTACTGCCGACAGGCGTTTGATCGATCCAACGCCGACGATGGCACCGGTGATCGTGTGGGTGGTGCTCACCGGAACGCCGAGGTGGGTGGCGGTGAAAAGCGAGATCGCTCCCGCGGTCTCCGCCGCGAATCCTCCGACCGGCTGCAGCTTCGTGATTTTCGATCCCATCGTGTGGATGATGCGCCAACCGCCGGATAGCGTGCCGAGCGCGATGGCCGCGTGCGCCGCCAGCACCACCCAGATATCGATCCGGAATTCCGGGAGGTAACCACCCGCGAGGAGCGCCCCGGCGATGATGCCCATCGTCTTCTGCGCGTCGTTGCCGCCATGGCCAAGACTGTACGCGGCCGCCGACACCAGCTGCAGACGTCTGAACCAGCGGTCGACCTTTGCCGGCGGCGTTTTCGCGAAGACCCAGAACAGGATCACCATGAGCAGGAAGCCGAGCGACATGCCGAGTAGAGGGGCGAGGACGATGAAGATCAGCGTTTTGGTCCAGCCCGACGCGATGATCGCGCCCCAGCCCGCTTTGGCGACAGCGGCGCCGGCGTAACCACCAATCAGCGCGTGCGAGGAGCTCGTCGGCAATCCGTAGTACCACGTGATCAAGTCCCAGACGATGGCGCCAACGAGACCGGCGAAGATCACCGCGAACGTGACCACCGTGATATCGACGAGACCGGAGCCGACAGTTTTCGCGACCGCGGTGCCGAACGTGAACGCGGCGACGAAGTTGAAAAACGCTGCCCAGATCACCGCCTTGCCCGGCGTCAGCACGCGCGTGGAGACAACCGTGGCTATGGAATTGGCGGCGTCGTGAAAGCCGTTGATGTAGTCGAAGATGAGCGCAACCGCGATCAAGATCGCGACCGCGGCGAGATTGGAATCCATCCGTTCAGGCGTGCTTGACGACAACGCCTTCGAGGACGTTGGCCACGTCCTCGCAGCGGTCGGTTGCAATTTCCAGGAAGTCCAGAATCTCCTTCCATTTCATGATCGCGACGGGATCCTTCTCTTCCTCGAAGAGACGGCGCACGGCGTTCTCCTTGGCGCGATCCGCTTCATTCTCCAGGCGGTTGATCTCCACCGCGCACTGGGTGAGGCCGGTCATCTTGTTGCCGAGCGCTCTTGTCGCACTGACGATCTGTACCGTGGACAGCGAAATGATTCTCGCCAGTGCGCGCGCGTCGGGTCGGACCTGGTCGATCTGATACAGGCGCACGATGGCCGACGAGTCGTCGATGGCGTCGATCACGTCGTCGAGCGAGCTGGCCATGGCGTGGATGTCCTCGCGGTCCAGCGGCGTGATGAATGTCGTGTGAAGACGTTTGATGATCTCGTGGGTCAGCGAGTCGCAGTTGTCCTCGACTCTCTTGATCTCGTCGGCTTTGTCCCACAGCGGTCGCTCGGGCGCGAGCATTTCTTCCAGCAATACCGCGCCACGATTAATCTCTTCCGCGAGCGCCACGAAATCGTCGAAAAACCGTTGTTCCCTGGGAATCAACCTGAAAGCCACTCGCACCCCCGCGCGGCATCTTAGCAGATGGGCT
>CAWDPQ010000002.1:0-112840 GCA_963804245.1 uncultured Acidobacteriota bacterium | reverse complement strand
GGACCAGCCAGTTCCGGATTCCGTCTCTAACACCCAGCCAGCCCATCGCAAGACGCACCTCCCTGCCGGCGTCCGAGTAGCCGGCCTTTAATATGTATTTCAATACATATGGTCTGTGTGCCATGATCAGCTGGTGCCGCCGTGGAGCGTCGACCTGCATCCGGAGTTCGTTCCCGAGTTTGAGGCCTTTCCGGAAGCGGTCCAGGACGAGCTGCTCGCCCACGTCGCCGTTCTTGAAACCTTCGGACCGCAGCTCGGGCGTCCGCGCGTCGACACGCTGAACGGCTCGCGGCACAAGAACATGAAGGAGTTGCGTTTCGACGCCGACAACGGTGTCTGGCGGTTCGCCTTCGCTTTCGATCCGAAGCGGACAGCCATCGTCCTTTGCGGTGGCGACAAGTCCGGCGGTAGTGAGCGCGGTTCTATCGTCAACTCATCGCGAAGGCCGACGGACGTTTCGATGCCCACATTGCCGACCTGAAGACGCGAGAGACGAAGAAGAAAGGTAAGAACGATCATGAAGAATCTCGATCGCATTCGGAAGCATTTGAATCCCGCTCGCCGCAAGAAGATCAAGGCACGTGCGCGGCGCTGATCTCTGAAGAGAGAACGCTTCAGGAGTTGCGGCACGCGCACAAGTTGACGCAGAAGCGAATGGCTGAAGTCCTCGGGATTGGTCAGGACAGCGTGTCGCGACTCGAACAGCGCAGCGATCTTCTGATTTCGACGTTGCGTGGCTACGTCGAAGCGATGGGCGGCCGCCTGTCGCTGATCGCAGAGTTTCCGAATCAGGACCCGGTCGTCCTGGCCGGACTCGCCGCCATTGAGTCGCAAAAACCGATGGGTGACGGCGATTCAAACCCTTTTTCGATCGAACGTTGTCGGGAACTGCTCGGCACCGAAGACGGCGGCCTCTAGACGAGGAGATCGAAGCGATTCGGGATCAAACCGGCGCGTCGGGTACACGTACTCATCGACATCTATCTTGATCAACAAGGCAAGGACGAGCTCGCGAGGTCGCTAGAGATGAACGCGGTTCGATCCCGGTTTGGTTCGGAAAATGGATCTCGTCGGAAATAAACGTCTTAGCCGGAAGGGGATTTCAAGCGATGAACCGCTTAACCTTCGCGCCTGCATGCGTTTACCGGTACCTGGAAATTTGGTGGCCCAGATTTGTCCCAGATGGAATCCACTGACGAGCTGGATGCGCCAAATCGAGGGTCTCCACCGAACCGCGTAAAAGCGCCTGCCCGGCAGGCGTCGCGCCACCACCGGGGTTGTAACTGTCTCATCTGGCTCCAGTGCTCATTGCGCGATCATTGCATCCGCCGGGGCGTCAACCGCCGCTACTTTGGAATCGCCGCCTGCCAGTCGCGGACGATCTGATAGGGCCGTGGGTCACTAATCGGCATCGCGAACAGAAAGCGACGGCCGTTCGGCGTCACGCCCCAATCGGGAAGGGCGCCGGGAACCGCGAACAAGCGAGTCGCGTCGGCCGGTGGAAACCCCGGCCCCCTGTTATGTTGATGGACATGACAGAACCGTCCGCGGTCCGATAGAACAACTCTCGACCATCGCTTCGCCAACGAGGCGCGAAGCCACCCCCCTTCGACAGCGGGACGCTCTCGCCGACCATGAATCTGTGCGTCGCCGGATCGAGTCGGCTCTCGGCTATGAACACTTCGTTCGACCCGGACTCGTTGGAGATGTAGCCACCCATCGTCCGTCCGGTGCGATCTGTGCCTGCTCTTGGTTACCAGGGCCCGTGAGCAGGGGCACGTCATCCGCCTGGTCGCCGCGCACCGCGTGACCCAAACGTCGACACCCGTCTTCGGGTCATGCAATTGCGGGTACAGGATGACGCGTCCATCACCGGAGACGCTGGATGTCACCGGCCACGGTCGGTCGGTCATCAACAGTTCGCGGTCACCACTCACGGTTTGGCTATAGAGTCCCGGCTCGCCTTCCTCGGAGGTAAAGACGAAGCGGTCGCTGGCCGCCCACCGTGGAGACCACTCCAGCATTGGGCTCGTTGTCAGCCGCCGAGGATTGGCGTCGCGCCGCGCGTCGTACAGCCATAGATCCTGGTCAACCGTGTTGAGCGGCGCATGCCTGGCCACGATAGCGCGCGTCCCGTCTGGAGAAAGATCGAATGCGGTCACGTGTTCTGGCGCGCCGACCCGTTCCACGTCGCGTCCCGCTCGATCGAACCATGTGAGCTGCAGCGGAGCCGCCGGCGCCCGATAGAGGAGCGTCGTCGGCGACGCCGAAAATCCGCTCCATCGAGGAACGTCCCCATCGGCTAACGAAATCGGCTCGCCCACGGGTTGTAGCTGCTGCTCGTCAAAGCGCTGAGCAATGAGGGCGCCGTCACGTGCGAACACGAGAAAACCTGGTCCCGAGTCGATTGCGGCGACATAGGTTGCGGCAAAGCCAGTCGTCAGCAGCCGCTTGGCCGCTACCGGCGAAGGGTTGTTCAACTCGGCGACATAGATGCCGGTCCGTTTGGGAGTACGGCGTGAAATCGAGAGGTAGATGAAATGCCGGCCGTCTGGCAGAAACGACGGAAAGAGGTGGGCCTCCGGGTCCCCGGCAGCGACCGACGTGACCGGTGTGGCCGCACCACCAGCTGCAGGGCACTGCATGATCACGCCGTACGGTTGGCCGACGATCATGACTCCCGACGATTCCAACTGCCACCCACCACTGGGGCTCCCAGATCGCAGACTCGCTGCGGCGCGCCGCCCACGAGGTTCACCATCCTGAGGCCTCCTGCGCCGGTCGCATCGAACGCGATTGAACTGCTGTCGGGCGACCAGAAGAGGATAGAAGAACGCCGCCTCTGTTCCGGCCAAGGGCCGTGGCACGCGCTCGCTCAGCGTCCGGATCCAGAGTCGCGTCACGCCATCAGCTCCAGCCATGGCGATGGCGAAATGACGGCCGTCGGGCGAAACCGCGACCAGTGGCATGGTGACGTGGAACGGGTAGAGGGTGCCGACCCCGGTGCCCTCATGGCGATCCCACGCTGATTCCTGAAAGTAGCTCGGCAAGTCGTCGCGTTCTGCGTGGGACTCGCCGGCAGCATCGCCACCGCGATTGCGCCAACCGCGACGCCGGCTGCCACATACATCCAGCGCCCGACCAGCAGGAGTGACTTGTGGGGGACTGACGGCCCCCGGCGGTCTGTCGTGGCGGATGCTGCCGCGACCGGAGGCTCGAGGCGCGACTGCACACCTGACGGGAGGGGGCTTACCGGCGCGATGAACCGATACCCGCGCTTCGGCACCGTCTCTATGTATCGCTCTCCGTCAGCGCTCTCACCGAGCGCTCTCCTGATCGCGAAGACATTCGAGGCGAGATTCGACTCCTCGACGACGGTGTCGGGCCACACCTCGCGCATCAGCTCGTCCTTCGTCAGCAGACGTCCAGGGTTCGCGGCCAGATATGCGAGCAGGTCGAACGCCTTTGGCGTCAGGGCCACGGGCCGGCCGTCCTTCAGGACGGCCCGCTCACCTGGAACGAGAGTGACTGGCCCGAACGTGACGGCAGAGGCGCCTAGGTCCACGGCCGGCATCATTGAACGCCAGGCGGTCGGGATGCAAGGAAACCGGAAGTTCTGGTTCCAAGAAAAAAAGAAGCGAATTCAAAGGGTTCTTCAAGGGACTCCGAAGGACAGATTGAGAGGCCACTGTTCACAATGCCCGCGACAAGCTTCACCAGGAGGAGCCATGCAGGAACTTCCAAGTGGCGACGTGTCGAGGCCCGATTTCGTCGTCCGCAGCACAGCCGTTAGGTCGGGACGCATGCGGCATCGGGTGTTCTTCTCAGCGATGTCGGCAGTGCTCATCACGGGCGTCTTCCTCGGTTTCGCGCCAACCTACTACCTCAGGCCATCTGAGGCGGTGCCGATCCCGAGGTATCTACACGTGCATGGCGCGGCGATGACCGCGTGGTTCTTGTTGCTGCTCCTGCAAAGTCTGCTCATCGCGACGGGGCGTCGGTCGATTCACCGCCGAACGGGCATCGCAGGCGCGGTCATCGCGGTCGTCATCACCCTGGTGAATCCGTTCGTGGTCGTCCGGGGGGGTCCCAGGGATTGGCCGCCGGCATGCCGATCGAGCTGGTGACTTCATCACCATCGCCGATTTGTCAGCGATGGTGGTGTTCGCCGTTCCTCACCGGTCTCGCCCTCTCCTGGCGTCGTCACCCTGAGGCGCACAGTCGGCTGCTGCTCCTGGCGTCAATCGCGATGTCCAGTCCGGCGTTCGGACGCCTGTCGATCAACACCACTGGCACACCCCTGGTCGGGATATCAATTCAGGCCGTGCTGCCCTTGCTAGTCGCCTTGCACGACCGAATCGTGACCAAGCGGGTCCACCCTGCTACGACTTGGGGCTCAATAGCAGTCATCGGGTCGCTTGTTTCCAGCATCGCGGTCGCATTCACCCAGACGGGCCAGTCCATGGTTCGATTGTTGGAGCGCTAGCGGCAGGTCCGCTCCAATACAAAAACTTGTATAATTTCCAAGCGTAGGCAATGGCGGACAAGGCGCTGATCTGGCTCGGCAGTTCACTGAAGGACCTGCAGCCTTTCCCGCGCTCGCTCGGCGCCTGGCGGGGTTCCAGCTTCGGCGAGTTCAGCAAGGGCTCGACCCGGACGACTGGAAGGCCATGAAGACGGTGGGGCCCGGAGTCAGGGAGATTCGGATCCACGTGGCCGGCGCCCACCGGGTGTTTTACGTCACGACGCGACCTGAAGCGATCTACGTGCTCCACGCGTTCGAGAAGAAGACGCAGAAGACCAGTGCCGTAGATCTGCAGATCGGCAGACAGCGGTTCCGCAGTCTGGACAAGGTGAGGCAGCACGATGGCGAAGACCCACGACCTTAAGATCACGCCGTCCACCGGAAATGTGTTCCGCGATCTCGGATTCTCCGAGGAGGAATCCGAACATCTCCTGGTTCGGGCGGACCTCCTGATTCAGTTGCAGAAAGCCATCGCGGCGAGCGGGCTCAAGCAGGCCGAGGCTGCAAAGACGCTGCGTGTGACGCAGCCTCGGGTCAGCGACCTGTTGCGAGGTCGGATCGATCTGTTCAGCACAGATGCGCTGATCGACATGCTGGCAAGGCTGGGGATCGGCGTGCGGCTCGTCGTGAAGACCCGTCGGTCACGCAAAGTTGCATGACCAGTTCGTTTCATCCTGATCGCCTCAACGATGTCGGCCCCCACTTCTTCAGTGTAGGGTGACCTTCAACGACCGAGAACTGCACCGATGACGGGCGGACAGCAAGTCTTCGGTGAGGGGCTGTGCTGTCTTGATGATGCTCCCGTTCGGGTCGCCACGCTCGTGGCTCCCTCGGACGCATGCGTCGCGGTTGATCCCGGTTTGGTCGGAAAATGGATCTCGTTGGAAATAAAGGTCTTGGCCGAAGAGGGATTTATTGCGATCGAACCACTGAACTCTTGCTTCAGCAGGCGTTTGCGAGAATCGTTAAATTTGGTGGCCCAGATTTGTGCGAGTTCGAACCGACTGATCAGCTGGCTACGCCAGCTCGACAGACTCAGAAGCGCTCGTTGATCGAACACTCGGCCCGCGTCCGCGCGGCGGCGCCGGTCAAAACCCCGAGTGGCCGAGGATTCGAGACCTAGGAGTCAGTTCATCCGAACCGTCCCCAACCGATACCGGCGTTGGCCGTCACCGTCGGGCAGCGGCAGAGCCATCGCCGGCGTACCGTCGCGGGCGCCCACCGACACATAGACGTCGTACGTGGCGGGCTGGACCCAGGGCGAAATCGTGAACCCAACGGTCTGTACCAGGACCGGCCCCTGGTCAGGCGGTCCGACGGACAGCGTCTTCACGTCGGCGCTCTCATCGACGAAGACCGCGGTGATTCCGCCGTCGCGATCCTTCAGCGTGATCGCCGGATGTCCTCCGGGCAGACACGGGGCAACTCCGGCGTTGCGCCAGCGCGCCGTGAACGCGAACGCGGAGTTGGCCGCCACAGATTTCGGCCATGACGCTTCCAGGAGCTGGATGCGGTAGCCAAGGCGTCGATTGATGCGGTCGATGAGGGCGCGGTTGTCCTGCAGGAACTCCCGCGGCCACCAGTGAATCGACGCATAGCTCGCGTGGTAGTCCTCGATCGCGTCCAGGTAGCGACTGCCGTCCTGCCAGGCGCCGCGCTTGACAGACGAGCCGTAGTGCTCGCTCTCGAGAATCACCGGTCGGTCGTGCCAGACTGCCTTGGCCATGTTGGCGTGAAAATACGCCCGCGGTCCCGCCTGTACCAGGATGCTGTCATCCCGCAACGTCAGACCCTTCTCGAAACCGTACGTCACGCGGGCCGGATCGCCAGGCGCGCGCAGGCCGGTCGCGTCCGGCTCCGGCTGATCGCCAGCTTCAGGGCCCGCAAAGTCGTCGTTGATCGCGAGAAGGGTGTGCTTGAAGTATTTGAGATGCAGGTCGATGTGTGTGAAGACGGTGGTGCGTGGATACGGCTTGAGCGTCGTGGCAAAGCTATGACCCTCGCCCCAGACCCCCATCGTCCCGACGTCGACGAATGCGATGTTGGGGTTGCCATCATAGCGGCGGCCGGCCGCAGCCATGAAGCCTTCCAGCTTCTCGAGAAAAACTGGATCGTCGAAGTTTGGCTCCCACACGCCGCCCTGCGTCACCACCTGGCGGTTCTTCGTGAACGTCCCCTGGGCGCCGGCCTTCCTGACCCATTCCGGTGTCGCGTACATCTGTCCGGTCTCGCTGGTGGTGAAACGCAGGGCGACCTTCTTGCCCTTGGCGATCCACCGCTGTGCGGGTGTATCCACAACCGACCAGTTGAAGTGCCCCTCCTCGGGTTCGAGGTACGCCCAAGCCAGCCGGAGATAGACCACCGTCAGGCCGGGGAAGTCATCGACGGTGTCAGAGGCTGCGAGCCGTGAGCCGTACCGCTGAATACTGTTGTCGTAGTAGTGAAAGACCCAGCCCATGCCGGGATTGTCCAGCGCGGTGCCCGGATCCGCCGGATGGACCAGGACAAGGTCTGTATTGGCATCCCGAGACTGGGTCGGCGCAGCGGCAATGGTGAGGACCGCGACAAGGATCGCGCCGCCCGTTGTGAACGCAAGAAATCGAACGCTGCGCGAAGAGTCCCTCGGCCAAAGCAACAGGGCACACAGGCCACCCAGGCCAGGCTTGGTGATCATGCGGCGGAGCGTAGCATTCGAGAGGTCGTGGGGCAATTCGACGCCGCCCCACCCGGCCTGCGCGTGATGTCGCACCACGGGCGACGCCGGCACCCGCGGCTACGGCGCGCTGAAGATCCGCATCTAGCCGACGTGAGCGGCGCGGTGCGCCGGGATGATGCAAACGCCGCGATTGCGACCGCCGTCTCGCACCCAGGCTCAAGGACCACGACGTTTCATAAGAGCGCCCGACGTGACTCATCACTGTTATCGCGAGTGGGGAGTTCGGATACTGCTTGAGCCATCTCCTGATCTTCACCCGGAACCTCCCGACAATCCCGCTCGTATAGAACGTCGATAGCAGCCAGCGACAAGCGGCTGGCGACAAGCGATTAACGACGACTAACGACAAGCGACTAACGACTGTGCCTTTTATCAACTTCTTGCGAAACCTGTTGCGCCGTGACCATGTCGAGCGCGATCTCGACGACGAGCTGCGGGCGACGTTGGACCTGCTCGTCGAAGAGAAGATGAGAGACGGGCTGTCGCCAGAAGCCGCCCGCCGCGCCGCGGGCGCCGAACTTGGCAGCACGGCAGCGATCAAGGACAACGTGCGCGATGTTCGAGCCGGCGCCTTCGTCGACACGCTGCTGCAGGATGTACGGTTCGGGGCACGACTCCTGCGCCGCAATCCCCTCTTCGCATCCACGGCGGCACTATCGCTTGCGATTGGCATCGGAGCCACGACGACCATCTTCACGGTCGCCGATGCGCTGCTGTTTCGGGCGCCGGCAGGCGTTCGCGAGGCCGCATCGCCTCGTCGACGTCGGCCTGAGCGCTCAGGGTTTTCGCCTGGGAACTGTCTCCTACCGGAATTACTTCGACCTTCGGCAGCGCGCCTCGACCCTGAGTGGCGCGTACGCGTATTCCGTGATGCCGTCGCCGATGAGCCTTGCTGCCGGCAACGGCGCCGAACGCATCTACGGCGATTCGGTATCCAGCAACTTCTTCGAGGTACTCGGAGTACGGCCGGCCGCCGGGCGTTTGTTCGATGAAAGCGAACGCGAGGCCGTTGTCGTCATCAGTCACCGGTTCTGGACGCGACGATTTCAGCAGGATCCTTCCGTGATCGGCCGGATGGTCCAATTGAATGGGAAGCCGTGCACCGTGGTTGGTGTGGCTGGCGAAGGCTTTCAGGGCACTACCGTCCGTTCACCTGATGCCTGGGTTCCGATCGACGTACGCACGTCGCCCGATCTTCTGAACCGTGTGGGCACGTCGCTCTTGATGGGGGCGCGACTGAAACCAGGTATCTCGATCGGCGAAGCGACGGCCGAGCTCGATACCCTGAGCCGGGCACTCGAACAGGAATACCCGGATGCCAACCGCGGCAAGCGATTCCGGGCCGCGGCATTGTCACCCACACCGGACCTGCGCGGGCCGCTTGCGGCCTTCCTCGCTCTGCTCCTCGGAATCGTCTCGATCGTGCTCGCCGTCGCCTGTATGAATCTGACGGGTGTCCTTCTCGCCCGCGGCTCGGTCCGCCGGCGCGAGATGGCAATGCGCCTGGCCATCGGCGCGGGACGGGCGCGACTGGTCCGGCAGCTGCTCGTGGAAACGATGCTGCTGTTCGTCCTCGGCGGCGCAGCCGGAGTGCTGCTGGCCCGCTGGATGACGACAGCGCTCGTGTTGCTCTTGCCGGCGCTGCCCGTTCCGATAGACGTGTCACTCGCTCTCGACGGCCGCGCGCTGGCCTTCACGGCCGGCCTCTCGCTCGTCACGGCCGTCCTGTCGGGGCTGGTGCCGGCGCTGCAGGCGTCGAGGGTCGACCTCGTGTCGGCGATGCGGGAGGACGGACTGCGACGAATCGGGCGCATGCGGCTTCGCAACACGTTCGTGATCGTGCAAGTGGCGCTCAGCCTCGTCCTGGTCGTCGTCGGAAGCCTGTTCGTCAGAGCACTCGATCGCGTCGCATCGCTCGATCCCGGTTTCAACCCGCAAGATGTCCAGCTGGCGGAGCTCGATCTCTCCCTGGCAGGCTACACCGGGATCACGGGACGCATCTTCGCCAGTGAGCTGGTCGAGCGACTGCGTGGGCTCCCGGACGTCGCGGCGGCCACATTGGCAAGTACTCCTCCGGGATCGTTCGAGGGGCTCGGACTTGGCATCGCCGACGCCACAACAAGTCCCGCAGACAGTTCGAGTTTTCTCGGCGCCGCGGGCAACATCGTCGAACCCGGATACTTCAGCACGCTCGACATCGCGATCATGGCAGGCCGCGACTTTACCGCCGCGGATCGTGTGGGCAGCGAACCCGTCGCAATCGTGAGCGAGGCGACGGCACGCCGGCTGTGGCCCGGCCGTGACGCCGTCGGCCAGTATCTGCTGACGTCGGACATGCCCGCCACGGAACCACGGCAACGCATGCTGGTCGTCGGCGTTGCCCGCGACGTGACCTACAACAGCCTCGTCGATGGCACGCGCGAACTGTTCGTGTACGTGCCGCTGCAGCAGGCGTACATGTCGCGGATATCAATCGTCGTGCGCACCCGGCCAGGGCGAAAGCTTGGCACTCAGATCGCGGCGCTCGTTGGCTCCATGAATCCAAGCCTGCCGATCGTGTCCGCAGGATCGCTCAAAGAGCGCATGGTGGTCGGCTGGACACCGCAGCGGATCGCCGCTTCGTTGTCGGGAAGCCTGGGCGTGGTCGGCCTGCTGCTCTCGGCGATCGGCATCTACGGCATCACGGCCTACGCCGTTGCCACCCGGACACGTGAGATCGGTATCAGGGTGGCGCTCGGGGCGCGGCGTGCCAATGTCGTCCGCCTGGTGATCCGAAACGGCATGTCGCTCGTCGCGATCGGCAGCGTGATTGGGTTGATGATTGCCGCAGCCGCGAGCCACCTGATGTCGGCATTGCTCTTCGG
Organism: uncultured Acidobacteriota bacterium; assembly: GCA_963804245.1. GTDB lineage: Bacteria > Acidobacteriota > Vicinamibacteria > Vicinamibacterales > 2-12-FULL-66-21 > CAWDPQ01. The sequence continues at coordinate 102,735 of CAWDPQ010000002.1, read as the reverse complement.
CATCCCATCGATCGACCCGGTGAGCTTCGGCGGCACGCTGCTCATGTTCGGCCTGACCGGCCTGGCTGCGTGCTACGTGCCAGTGCGACGGGCAACGCGAGTCGATGTGACACAGGCGCTCAGAGCCGAGTAACTTGTCAGTCGCTTAGTCGTTAGTCGTCGTTAGTAAACTGCCGACTTGCCGACTAGCGACGACTAGCGACTAACGACTTCAATCGAAGAATACAGTCTCCCCTGTTCCTTGCAGCCGAATGTCGAAGCTCCAAACCGACGGCGCGTCAGCAGCGACGGCCAACAGTGTCGCCCGCCGAGACGGCTCGACCGCCGCGAAGATCGGGTCGCCGTCGAGCGCAGGATCGCCGGCGAAATACATCCGCGTAAACAGGTGCCGCAACAGCCCGCGGCCTAGCACGCACACATTGATATGGGAGGCCTGCAGGCCGCCGCGGCCGTCCGGCACCGGCCCCGGTTTGATCGTGCGAAATACGCAAACGCCATCTGGATCGGTCGGGAGCCGTCCGAAACCGGCGAACGCTGGAGCTGTTCTTTCGCTCGCGGCATATCGCCCATCCGAATCCGCCTGATACAACTCGATGAGCGCGTCGGGCACCGGTTCGCCCGCGCCGTCGAAAACCGACACGCGCAGGGTCATCCGCTCACCGGGTGTGTCCGGACCCGCCATGTCCGCCACAGAAGCCTGCTCGGCCAGAGCGAAGTGGAAGAAGGGTCCCACGGTCTGCGACGCGGTCGGCCTGAGGGGTGGTCGATCGGTCATCGAGGTGTTTCCACCGGCGTCGCCTCCCGACCGCGGAGGACGATGTCGAATCGATAGCCGAGAGCCCATTCGGGCTGGGTGAGGTCGAGATCGAATGTCGACACGAGCCGCTCACGTGCGCCGGCATCGGGAATCGACTGCAAAATGGGATCGAGCGGCAGGAGTGGATCGTTCGGAAAGTACATCTGGGTGACGAGCCGCGCGAGGAAGTTCGATCCGAACAGTGAGAAATGGATGTGCGCCGGCCGCCACGCGTTCGGATGATTCCGCCACGGGTACGCGCCCGGTTTGATTGTCGTAAACGAATAGCGACCTTCGTCGTCCGTCAGCGTACGTCCCGCGCCTGTGAAGTTCGGGTCGAGCGGCGCCGCATGGTCATCGGCGACGTGGATGTAGCGGCCCGCCGCATTGCACTGCCAAATCTCGACGAGCGAGCGTGGCACTGGTCTGCCATCTTCGTCCATGACCCGGCCCGACACGACGATCCGCTCGCCGACCGGCTCGCCCGCATGCTGCCGGGTGAGATCGTTGTCCGTCTCGCCAATCGGCAGATAGCCATAGACGGGCGCCCGGAGATTGTCGAGGTTTCGCGGCAGCCGCAGCGCTGCCTGGGACGGCGCGCGGCGCACCGTCGATTGATAGGCGGGATGCAGGAGCCGGGGCTGAAACGCGTGGAGATCGCTGGTGGCCTTCATTGATGAAATCTTAAGGCCGTTTTCGCCGCTTCGCTCATTGTCCGCGCTCGCGCGGCCGCGATTCCTGTCGCTTGAGCCATAATCGGCCACCGATGACACGCGCGCGCACGCAGGTCGGCATCGTCGGGGCCGGACCTGCCGGTCTGATGCTCGGTCATCTGCTCGCCCGCTCCGGCATCGAATCCGTCATCCTCGAAGCGCGGAGCGAGCAGCATGTGATCGAGCGCGTCCGTGCGGGTGTGTTGGAACAAGGCACCGTTGACCTCATGCATGCGGTCGGCGTAGGCGAGCGACTGCGGCGTGAAGGCCTGAGGCACGAGGGGCTGTATCTGGCCTTTCGCGGCCGAAGACATCACATCAACCTTGCCGAGCTCACCGGTGGGCGGGCGATCACGGTCTACGGCCAGAATGAAATCGTCAAGGACTTGATTGCCGCCCGCACTGCGGCTGGAGCTCCCCTGCACTTCGAGGCCGCGGACGTCACGGTTCATGGCGTCGACACGGATGTTCCCGAGCTGCGTTATCGAATCGAGGATCGGTCGCACCTCCTCACTTGCGACTTCATTGCCGGGTGCGACGGTTTCCACGGCGTCTGCCGTGAGCAAATCCCGCACGGCGACGTGCGTGTCTACGATCGAGTCTATCCGTTCGCCTGGCTCGGCATTCTCGCGACCGCTGCCCCGTCGTCTCACGAGCTGGTCTATTGCCTGAACGAGCGCGGATTCGCGCTTTTCAGCATGCGATCGCCGGCGGTGACGAGGCTCTACCTTCAGTGTGCACCAGACGAGAATCTCGACGAGTGGCCTGACGATCGCATCTGGGCGGAGCTTCGCGCCCGCTTCGAAACCGACGATGGGTGGCGTCCGAATGAAGGACCGATCACTCAGAAGGGCGTGACGGCCATGAGAAGCTTCGTCGTGGAGCCCATGCGGTATCACCGATTGTTCCTGGCGGGCGACGCCGCGCACATCGTGCCGCCGACCGGAGCCAAAGGCCTGAATCTGGCGATGGCGGACGTCAGCCGTCTGGCGTCGGCGCTGGTCCGGTTCTACGGATCGGGGGAGGAAACACTGCTCAACACCTACTCGGATCGCGGCATCGCTCGCGCGTGGCGCGCGCAGCGATTCTCATGGTGGATGACATCCACCTTGCATCGCGTGAACCGCGAGAACGATTTCGATTTCAAACGCCAGCTCGCCGAGCTCGACTATCTGGTCAGCTCACGCGCGGCGTTGACCAGCCTGGCCGAGAACTATACGGGTGCGCCCTTCGACTAAGGGGGTCAGATCTTGTTTCTTGCAGATGTGTCCTCTTTTGGAGATGTCTCCGAAAGAAGACACCCGTGCAAGAAACAAGATCTGACCCCAGAGGCGTATGAAATCATAGCCCCGTGAACGAGCTCGAATCCTCGCATGACGTCATCGAGCTGCTCGGTTGCGCGCCGGCGGTCCTGGCAGCGCTAGGCGATCGCGCGCGCCTTCAGGCGATGCTCGACGTCGAAGCGGCTCTGGCTGACGCGGAGGCCGTCGTGCGGCGTCATTCCTGCCGCCGCCGTTGACGCAATCCGGGCTGCCGCACGCTCCGAGCTCTACGACCTGGCAGACCTGGCGACCGACGCTCGGCGATCAGGGAATCTGGCGATCCCACTCGTCGCGCGCCTGACGATGCGTGTTGCCGCGGTGGACAGCGACGCCGCACGGTATGTCCACTGGGGAGCAACCAGCCAGGACATCGTCGATACCGGACTGGTGCTGCAGCTTGCCCGTTCGCTGCCATCGGTGTTGAGCGATCTGGATCGTGCGGCGGATGCCGCCGCACGTCACGCCCGTCAGCACGCACGCACGGTGATGGCCGGGCGGACGTGGCTGCAGCACGCAACGCCGGTCACGTTCGGATTGAAAGCGGCCGGATGGCTTGACGCGATTGGCCGCGTGCGCCAGTCGCTCGAGTCGTCGCGCCGGGGAGCCCTGGTCCTGCAGTTCGGTGGCGCATCCGGCACGCTGGCCGCTCTCGGAGCTGATGGACCACGCGTGATGGCCGCCCTCGCCGAGCGCCTGGATCTCGAGACGCCGATACTTCCCTGGCACGCCGAACGCGGACGGTTGGCGCGCCTCGCATGTGAGCTGGGAGTCGCCGTCGGCACTTTGGGCAAGATTGCGCGCGATCTCGTGCTGCTGGCGCAGAGCGAAGTGGGAGAAGCCGGCGATCCGGCGACGACCGCTGGCGGTTCGTCGAGCATGCCGCAGAAGCGAAATCCGGTGCGCGCCGTGCTCGTGCTCGCCGCGGCCGGCCGCGTACCGGCACTCGTGGCGAGCATGCTCTCGGCCATGCCGCAGGAGCACGAGCGGGGCGCCGGCGGCTGGCACGTCGAGTGGGACACGCTGCCGCAGATCGTTCGTCTCGCGAGCGTGGCAGCGCACAGCGCCGCGGCGGCGCTCGAAGAGCTCATCGTGAATCCGGCGAAGATGCGCGCAAATCTCGACATCTCCGGCGGCACGGTCATGGCGGAGGCCGTCGCCGTTCGCCTGTCCGCCTCACTCGGGAAAGCGGACGCGCACGCCGTTGTTCAGTCCGTGGCGAGCCGTGCCACGAACGAGGACCGGCCTTTCAGAGATCTGCTCGCCGAGAATCCGGACGTCATGCGCGTGCTGTCCCGCCGCGATCTCGACGAAGTCCTCACTCCGGAGCTATACCTCGGCTCGGCGATCACGTTCGTAGAGGCGGCGCTCGCCGCGCATGATGCCGCGGCACGAAAGCGCGGCGCCTGACGTTACTGAAACATGCCTTCCATTTCACTCAGCGACACGACCTGTTTCTACCGCATCGACGGCGTGGACGCGGCGCCAGTCGTCGTCTTCGCGCACTCGCTCGGGCTCGACCACGGACAGTGGGACGCCCAAGCCGCGGATTTGCAGAACCACTTCCGCGTCGTGCGCTACGACCTGCGCGGCCACGGCGCATCGGGCGTGACGTTCGGGGACTACTCGATCGAACGGCTCGGCCGCGACGCGCTCGCGCTCCTCGACGGCCTCGGCCTGCCGCGTGTCGCCTGGTGCGGTCTGTCGCTCGGCGGCATGATCGGACAATGGCTCGGCGCTAACGCGCCGGAGCGGCTGACCCACCTCGTCCTGGCGAATACCTCTCCGCGGTTGACGGATCCCTCGACCATGGAAACGCGGCGCATGGCGGTCAACCAAGGTGGCCTTACCGCGATCGAGTCCCTCGTCATGTCGCGGTTTTTCTCGCCGCCGGTGCTCGCCGCGGTGGGTCCCGAAGTCGCCCGAGCAAGGCGCACGCTCCTCGCAACCAATCCGGTCGGCTATGCCAACTGCTGCGCCGCGATCCGCGACATGGATCTGACGCCGCTGCTCGGTCGGATCAAGGTTCCGACGCTGGTCATCTCCGGCGATCGTGACGTTTCCATGCCGTGGCCGGATCACGGCGAGAAGCTCGTGCGGGCAATCCCGGGCGCGCGCGCTGTCAGGCTCGACGCGGCACATATCTCGAACCTGGAAAAACCCCGGTCGTTCACCAGCGCGCTCTTCGATTTCCTCATGCCGGCGCCGGCAGACACCATCGATCGCGGCTCCGCCGTGCGCCGAAGCGTCCTCGGGGACGCGCACGTCGATAACGCTCTGGCAGCCGCAACGGAGTTGACGCAGGATTTCCAGGAGCTGATCACCAGGTTCGCCTGGGGAGCCGTGTGGGCGCGGCCAGGTCTGGATCGGCGCACGCGGCGGCTGCTCGTCCTTGCCACGACCGCGGCGATGGGCCGCTGGGAGGAATTTCGCCTGCACGTCCGCACCGGCCTGGGGCACGAGCTCGAAGCCAGCGATCTGAAGGAGGTTCTCCTGCAGACGGCGCTTTACGCCGGCGTGCCCGCGGCCAACACGGCATTTGCGATTGCGAATGAGGAGATCGCACAACGACTAACACGACTAACGACTAGCGACTAGCGACTGCGACTGCCCCACACCTCCCGCGCCGTCTGCGCCACCAACTCCAGCTTGCGCCGCTGATCGTCGGCCGACAGCCGGTTGCCTTCGTAGGTCGAAGCAAATCCACACTGCGGACTGAGCGCGAGGCGCTCCAGCGGAACGATGGCTGATGCTTCAGCAATCCGAGCCTGCAGCTCGCTCGCGGCCTCCAGCCGAGGCGTCTTCGAGCTGACCAGGCCGAGCACGACGACGCGATCGTCGGGAATGTATCGCAGCGGCTCGAAACCGCCGGACCGGTCGTCGTCGTACTCGAGGAGGAAGCGGTGGAATCGCGCCCGTCCGAACACCTTTGCCGCGATTCGATCGTAGCTACCTGAGGCGTAGAACATGCTCTTGTGGTTGCCGCGGCAGATATGGATGCCAAAGGTGATGCCCTCGTGGCCATCGATGATCGCGTTGTCGAGCTCGATGCAGGCATCGAGCAGACGATCGGGATCGCTGCCGCGTTGCCGGTATCCCTCGCGAATCGTCTCGTCGAGAAGCGCGGCGTACTGCGGCGCGTCGATTTGCACGTAGCGACAACCGAGGCGTCCGAGCTCCGTGATTTCGCGACGCGTGAAGTCGACCAGGTCCGCAAGGTAGGCGTCGCGAGTCGGATAGGCCGCGCGCGATTTGTCCGGATCGTAGTACGCCGCCGCCTGCTGCGCGCTCACCAGCGTGATCTTGACCGGCGCCGACGTGCGGCCGCGGAGGTATGTGAACTCCTCGACGCTCATCTGGCGGCGCCAGCGCAGCCGATCGACGACCACCGGGCGGCGAAGGGCGGCCTCCTGCCCGTGACCATCGCGAAAGGTAATCGACCACCCGCCCAACCGGTCGAACCCTTCGAGCGCCTCCACCAGATGTCCATAGAACGCGTAGCGGCGCATCTCGCCGTCGGTGATCACATCGAGCCCGGCGGCCTCCTGCAGCGCAACCGCGTCGTCGACGGCACGGTCCTCGATGCTCTTGAACTCGGCCGCGGTGATGTCGCCCCGCTCGAGCGAAGCCCGCGCGTTGAGAAGCTCGGGCGGCCGCAGCAGGCTGCCGATCACATCACTTCGCAGCTTCATGTTTCTTTTTTCATCCTTTCTTTATGTGTCGCCGAACCGACGCCAGCGACAGGAAGGTCACGACCAGCGCGGCGGCCATCACCGCGAAGAAGGAGGAGCTGCCCGAGTATTCGAGCGCCCATGGTCCAGCGTAACCGCTCAGAACGGCGCCGAGACGGCCGAATGCGACGGCGGTGCCCACTCCCGTGGCGCGCATGACCGTGGGATACACATTCGCAGCCAGAGCGAACATCGTCGTCTGCACCGCATTGATCAAGCCGCCGGTGACGGTGAGCATGGCGAGCGTCGGCGTCACGGTGGCCGGGCCGATCGTCAGGCTGCTCAGCACCACGGCACCGGCAACTGCAGCGGCCGTCATCGCCAGCATCGTCAGGCGCGAGCCGAATCGGGTGATGAGGAGGCCGCCGCCAATGGCGCCGGCGACACCACCCAGGTTGAATGCGCTGATGGCCGTGCTCGCCGTAGTCGGCCCCAGGCCGGCTGCCGCGAAGATAGTGGGCAGCCAACTGAATGCGAGATACACCGCGAACAGGCACGACAGGAACGCTCCCCAGAGCGCGAACGTATCCGTGCGCCAGTCGGCGGCGAAGATCGCGCGTAATGGCTCTCGCGGCGAGTTCGATCCGCTCGGGATCTGGAAGACCGCATCCGCAGCCACCGGGTGTCCCATCCGCCGCAGCACGCGTTGAAGCTCGGGCCATCGTTCCGGTCGGCGCGCGAGGTAGCGGGGAGATTCGGGCAAGACAGCCGCGAGGGCCACAGCCACCAGGATCGGAACGACGCCGCCGATGGCAAACAGCGCGCGCCAGCCAAAGACCGGCAGCAGCGGAATCGCGATGAGACCCGCGAGCGTCGCGCCGAGCGGTACGCACACGATGGTGACGGTGACCGCGAACGGGCGTTGCCGCGCGGGGACGTATTCGGCCGCCAGCGCCGCGGCGTTCGGCATCGCGCCGCCGAGGCCGAGGCCCGCCAACAGGCGCAGCGATCCGAGGGCGGCGATGCTGTCGGCCGTGGACACGGCGACCGTCGCCACACCGAAGATGGCAACACTCCACAACAGAGAGACTCGCCGCCCGAACCGGTCGCCGGCCATGCCGGCGACGGCGCCGCCAACCATCATTCCCAGCGAGCTCAGTGCGAACACCGGAGCGAAGGCGCCCCGCTCCAATCGCCAGTCACGCATGATCGAAGGAATCGACACGCCGAGCAGCTGATTGTCGATGCCGTCGAAAATAATGGTCAGCGCGGTCAGAAAGACGAGCCACTGCTGGTAAGGACCCCAGCGTCCGCGGTCGACCAGACTTCCGACATCGATCGTGGCCACGCTCATCGGGTAGATTCTATGGCTCGGGGGCTCGGGGCAGCGCCTGCGGCCCGAGCGAGCGCGGATGCGCGAGCGAGAGCGAGTGGGGGTGGGGCCCCGCGAGCGCTGAGAGAAGATGCTCGGGGCTCGACTCGAACGCGAGAGCGCGACTTCAATCGCAGCGGAGAGCGACCAACGGATCGACCCGGGACGCGCGGCGCGCCGGCAGGTAGGCGGCGAGCAGGCCCATCGCGCATATGACCACAATGGCGCTGATTAGAGTCAGCGCATCGGTCGTGCTCAGACCAAAAAGCAGGCCCTGCGCCACGCGTGAGGCGCTCAAGGCGAGCGGGACACCAAGAGCCACGCCGGCGCCAATCCAGACGAAGGCTTGCTGAAGCATCGCCAACAGCACATCGCCGCGCCGCGCGCCGAGCGCCATGCGTATGCCAATCTCGCTGGTGCGTTGCGTCACGTGATACGCAATCAAGCCATAGAGACCCAGGCAGGCGAGACCGACTGCCAGGACGCCAAACGCGACCAGGAGTGTCGCGACCATCCGCTCCCGCACCAGCGTACGGCTGACAAGCGCAGGCCCGATGTCGAGGCTGGCAATCGACAATCGCGGATCCTCGGTGGTGACGACCTGCCGAAGAGCGGGAGCCAGGGCGACCGGATTGGCGGTGGTGCGCACCAGGAAGCGAGTGCTGGCCAGAATCCAATTGGGGCGGATCCTCGACATCTGCAGATACGGAAAGTAGACGCGCATCTGCGGCTCGTCTCTGGGGCCGCCGTGCTTCACGTCGCGCGTCACCGCGACAACCTGCACTTTTGTCGGTTTGTCTCCGTCACCCCATACCAGCACCTGGCCGAGGGGATTCGTACCGGCAAAGAACTGCCGCGCCATCTCCACGTTGATGGCGACGACGTTCGGCGAGCCGGCCGTATCCTGCAGTGTGAAGTCGCGCCCGGAGACGATTGCCGCGCCGATCGTCGAAAAATATCCCGGGCCAACCACGTCCCAATACGAGCGGGGGAACCCTTGCGGCCCGGCGACGAAGCCTTCCGGACGCAGGAGGTTCGTGCTGAGGTCCCTACGCCGTCAGCACGCCGTTCTCGGAGACGCTGGCTGACGCGACACCCGGCACGCCTTCAATCCGTTCGAGCAGTCTGCGCGTAAGGGCAACGGCGCGATCGCCGCGATAGCCGGCACCCTGCGGATTCAGATCGAGCACGAGCAATCGCTGCGGCGCAAACCCGAGATCGACCTCGCGCAGATTGGCTATCGTGCGCAGGAACAGACCGGCGCCCATCAGAAGGACCAATGACACGGCGACCTGTGCGACGACGAGGATGGACGTGAGCCGCTGTTTCGAACTGCTACCCTCGCGCTTTGTCACGAGGGAAGAGACGACGGCCGTCCGCGCCGACTGCCAGGCAGGGGCAAGACCGAAGAGGACGGCGGTTCCGAGCGAAACCATCGCGACGACCAGCAACAGCCGCGCGTCCGTCGCCACCGCGACGGGGAGCCGTGAGCCGTCCGCGGATATCAGCCGGAGAAGCGCTTCGCGCGCGAGCCAGGCGCAGGCGACGCCCATCGCGCCGCCGAATGCCGCCAGCACCAGACTCTCCGTCAACAACTGGCGGATCAGCCGAGCGGCGTTCACGCCCAGTGCCAGGCGAAGATCAATTTCGCGTCGCCGCGCGGCCGCCCGCGCCAGGAGCAAATTGGCGATGTTGGCGCACGCAATCAGCAGCACGAGGACGACCGCGCCCATCAGCAGGAGCAACGGCCGCGAAAATTGCGTGCGCAGCGGGGATATGCCCTTGCTCGCCGGCTGCAGCCTGATGGTCGCTCGCGCAATATCGCGTCGGTCGTCCTCCGACAGCTGTGGCCCGAAGATCTCCGTCAGGATTTGGCGAAAATTCTCGGTGAGCTTCGGGTGGACGCCTGATGTCGCAACGCCTGGACGGATGCGGCCGATCAGCTGAAGCCAGCCGGTGCCGGGACTCTGCAGCAGATTTCGTCCGGGTACCAGCTGACCCCACTGCGTCAGCGGAACCCACAGGTCGGGCGCCACGCCGACCTGTTCGCCGAAGAAGCCCGGCGGCGCCACACCGACTATCGTGACCGGCGTACCGCTGATGCGAACGACCCGGTCGCGATCTGCCCGCATCGGCGAGGCGGCGCTGCCAGTAACCGTAGCTGGCCACGGCGACCGGTGGCTCACCCATCCCACGGTCGTCCTGCACGTCGAACAACCGCCCCTTCGCGGCCTGAATGCCCAAGGTCGAGAAGTACGAACCGGACACCAGCGAGACGGCCGCCCGCTCGCGGACGCCCGTCTCGACTTCGAGATCGAGCGGCGTGACGCCACTCGTGGCGCACAAGTCGATGAAGATGTCGGTGTGCTGTCGAAAGGCTTGAAAGACCGGGTACTGTGGGCCGCCTACCAGGACGAGCTCTTCTGGATTTCTGACCGGCAACGACTTCAGGATGACCGCATCGAGCAGGCTGAAGATGGCCGTCGTCGCCCCGATCCCGAGCGCCAGCGTCAGCGTGGTGGCCGCGGTGAAACCTGGAGATTTGCGCAGGCTGCGAAGCGCATAGCGGACGTCCTGCCACACGCTTTCGACGGTCGATTCCCAGCCGACGTCACGCACGCTGTCCTTCACCGACTCCGCGCTGCCAAGCTTCAGCCGGGCGGCACGCGTGGCTGCCTCGGACGTCATCCCGGCGCGGACGTTCTCGTCGACGACGTGCTCGAAGAAGTCGTGCAGCTCGGCGTCGAGCTCCTGTTCCACGGCACGCCGCTGCAGCAGACCTCGCAGTCCGCCGATGATCCGTGTGACCCAGGCCATTACAGCTCTCCGAGCGACGCACGCAGGATCCTGTGAATGGCGGTGGTCTGGACCTCCCAGTCGCGTGTTTCCTGTTTGAGCTTGGCGCGCCCCTGCGTGGTGAGCGAGTGGTACTTGGCGCGGCGGTTGTTCTCGGTGACGCGCCAGTCACCCCTGATGAGGGCGTCGCGTTCCAGACGCCGCAGCGCCGGGAACAGCGAGCCGGCGTTGACCTGAAAGACGCCGCGGCTGATCTGCTGGAGACGCTGGCCGATGCCGTACCCGTGCATCGGCTCGAGCGCCAGCGTCTTCAGAATCAACATGTAGAGCGTGCCCTGCACCAGACCGCTCGATTTGTCGTCCGCGCCCATGCCACCCCACTCATCTAGCTAAACTAGTGAAGGATGGCCGGCCTTATCTAGTTTGTCAAGTGGAGGGAGAGGTTAGCGAGGTTCGGAGATCAGGAGGAGATCGAACAGGAGATTCAGGAGTTCAGGAGTAAATCATTTTGGATCTCGGCGAAGCTCCCGAGCGCCTGATTGTCCGGACGAGCAACTCCTGGTATGTCACGCGATAGGCAGCCCCGGGAATTTCAGATCGAACCGTTGAACCAGCAGCGGAATACTCGTCGGATCCACTTCGAGACCGAACCGCCCGGCGAGAGCGCCCAGCGTGGCCGGATCGAGCTTGGTGGAGCCGCCAAGCCTGACCAGCTCGGCGAAGTACTTCTCGAATCCTGCGGGTGCGATGACCTCGAGGAGCCGCACTGGTGCATCGCCGGCGTTCCAGAACGTGTGCCACTGCTGGCGCGGCTTGAAAACGAGGTCACCGGGGCTACCGAAGACGACTTCATCGCCGAGCAGGGCTCCCATGCGCCCTTCGACGATGTAGCTGAATTCATCCTCGCGCGTATGCCGATGGAGCGGCGCGGCCAATGCCCGTGCCGAGATGACGTGTTCGACCAGCGAGAACCCGCCACCGGAGTCGCCGCCGTCGATCATGAACCGCACGCCCATGCTTCCCAGGAAGCCCGCTACCCCATCCCGTGGACCCAGGATTCTCGCCGTCATCGTGCCCCTCCCGTCGAGAGACTGTAGCGCGATCCAAGAATCTGAACAGCCGGGTCGGGGCAAAAAATACCCAGTATCAATTCTTGACACCCCGACTTCATCGCGCGCAGACTCTGTCGAATTCTTTGGTCATCCGCAAAGTGCGCGAGTCCGCACGGAGGAAACATCGAACGGATACAGATAAACAATTTGAGGAGGTGGGGCTGTGAGAACGCGTGGAGAGCTTTCAGTACCGCGTCGCTTTTTTCTGCATACCATCCTGTCCGTCCTGGTCTTCCTCCCGGCTGTTCCCGTCGGGGCCCAGCTGCTCTATGGCGGGCTCGTCGGATCGGTTGTCGACGCGCAGGGAGCCGTCATCCCCGGTGCGACGTGAAGATCATCAATACCGACACCAACCTCACAAGGGAAACCGTCACCGACGCGCAGGGCGCGTTCACCTTCGCCAACGTCGGCGGCCGGCCCCTACGATGTGAAGGTCACACTGACCGGGTTCCGCGAAGCGGTGCGATCGGGAGTGCCTGTGACCGTCGGGCAAATCAGCCGCGTCGAGATGACGCTGCAGGTGGGTGCCGTCAACGAGGTCATCACCGTCCAATCGGAGGCCCAGCTCCTGCAGACGGACAAAGCCGACGTCCGCACCGAGCTGAACTCCACCGAGATCACGAATCTCCCGCTCAATCGCTTCCGAAACTATCAGGCGCTGGTGGTGCTGACGCCGGGGTCGATGCCGGCTACGCTTACCGGAAATGCCGAGACCGATACTCCCGAGCGTTCGCTGGATGTCGCCGTGAACGGCCAGAGCGGCGCCGCCAACACCACGCTGACCGACGGCACGCGGAACGTCAATGTGGGGCTGCCGCACCATAACGTCTACATTCCGCCGGCCGAGACCATCGAGACGGTGAACATCACGACGGGCAGCATGGACGCGGAAGAGGGAATGGCCGCGGGCATTGCGATCACGGTCATCACCAAATCCGGCACGAACACGCTGAAGGGCTCGGCGTTCGAGTTCTTCAACAACGACAAGCTGAATGCCACGCCCTACTACTTCGGGACTGGCGCGGCTCCCGCGAAGCTCCCGATCGAACGCCAGACTTTCGGGGGAACGCTCGGCGGGCCCATTCGGCAGAATCAGCTGTTCTTCTTCGGGTCGTACGAGGGCTACATCAGCCGGCGGAGCGAGTTCGCGTTATTCAACGTGCCGGATGCGGCACTGCGGAATGGCGACTTCAGCAACGCGCTGAATGCCAACGGGACGCTGCAGCGCATTTACGATCCGTTCAGCGGCGACATGGCCACGGGGACGGGACGCGTGCAGTTTGCGAACAACGTCATCCCCAGCACTCGATTCGATGCGATTGCGAGACAACTGCTGGCACAGTATCCGTTGCCGAACGTCCAGGGCACCGGCGCGGGCGGCTTCACCGGGAACTACCGGACCACGCGCGACAGCAACACCGACCGCCACAACTACGATTTCAAGGTCAATTGGAATCGGACGCCGCGCGCATCAGATCTGGGGCAAATACAGCCACATGAACGCGCTCGTGGACGACTTGTTCACGTTCCCGATGGGCAGTTCCGATGGCGACGGCGGCGACACGAAAGTCCATCTCATCACCGGCGGGCAGACCTGGTCGCTCGGAAATTCGTTTCTGCTCGACAGTTCATTCGGGGTGTCGCTGTTCGATCAGTTCTGCAGCTCGGCGGACTTCCAGCTCGGAAATCTTGGTCTCGAGCTCGGCATTCCGGGCACCAACGATCAAGGAAGAGGCGACGCTCGCTACGCCGGCAGCCCGGAATTCAGGACGGGATTCACGAATCTCTGGAACACTCCAACCTGGAGTCCCGCCTACCGCGAGGAGAAGACCGTCTCCTTCAGCAGCAACGTGACCAAGGTGGTCGGCAGTCATGACTTCAAGGCTGGCTACCGCGGCGATTTCCTGTACCTCGACAACTGGCAGCCGGAGCGCGCCAACCCGCGCGGACGGTTCGACTTCGCCAGGGACGCGACGAGGACGTTCGGCACGGGTTCGCAGACCGGGAACTTCTACAACCAGTACGCGGCGTTCCTGCTCGGCCTGGTCGGCACGGCGCGCAAGAGCTTCCAGTACGAGCTGTTCACGACCCGCGAGTGGCAGCACGCGATGTTCTTCCGCGATCGCTGGACGCCGCACCACAAGCTCACGCTCGATCTCGGGTTGCGGTGGGAGTACTACCCGATCTTCCGGCGTGCCGATCGGCAGATCGAGATAATGGACTTGCAGACGCTCGATATCCTGATCGGCGGCGTTGGCGGCAACCCGAAGAACATGGGCCTGGAGGCGCCGAAGGACGGGTTTTCGCCGCGGCTCGGCGCCATCTATCGCCTCAACGACAAAACGGTGCTGCGCAGCGGCTACGGCGCCACGCTCGACGCCCGCGGGTTGGGGGCGCAGGAAGCCTTCCGTGGTGACTTCAGCTATCCGCTCGTGCTGAACGCGACTTTCCAGCCCGTTGCCGGAACGTCGACGTTCGGATGGTACGGAACGCTCAACCAGGGTATCCCGCGCCTCGACGGACCGAATCTGAGCAGCGGCCGCATGCCACTGCCAAACGACTACGGCATGCAGACCGCCGTGACGGATTCGACGCACCGTGGCCGTACGCATTCGTGGAACGTCGCCATCGAGCGACGACTCCCGTTGGATGTGTCAGTGGATCTCGCCTACGTCGGCAACAGGCTGGTCCACGGCCTGCCGCCCGCCGAGGGTGAGACCATCAACATCAACAACGTGCAGCACCTCGGCGGCGGTGACACCGATCGCCCATATTTCATCTCGAACGGGCGTCAGCTCGACATCGAGATCTATTCGCCGTATCGCCGAACGACGTATCACGCGATGCAGATGGGTATTACACGTCCGTTCACGCACGGCGTGCTGCTCAAGGGACACTACACGTACAGCCGCTCCAAGGCGTTGCGGACCGACTACGAGCTTCCCGACCCGGCCGTTCAGGACCGCAATTGGGCCCTCGCTAACGGCGACCGGCCGCACACACTGCAGATGGCCTTCGTCTACCAGCTGCCCTGGCGCTCCGAAGACAGCCGAGGCATTGCCCGCATGCTCATCAACGACTGGCAGCTGAACGGGATCTTCAGCGCGTTCAGTGGGACGCCGTTCACGGTCACGGCCGATGGAAATACCTTGAACACACCGGGCAACCTGCAGACAGCCGACCTCGTGGGCAGCGTGAACAAGATCGGCGACATCGGCGCAGCCGGCACCTACTACGACCCAGCCGCATGGGCACAGCCGCAAGGCGTCCGTTTTGGAAACACGTTGCCGAACCAGTTCCGTGGTCCCGGCGGGTGGAACGTCGACTTCTCCGTCTTCCGGTCGTTTCTCCTGACCGGGACGCATCGCCTCGAAGCGCGACTCGAAGTGAGCAACCTCACGAACAAGACGAACTTCGGCAATCCGAACGGCGACCTGACGAGCGGCAATTTCATGCGCATCACCACCTTCTACAGCAACGCATTTGTCGAACGCCAGGTGAGGTTCGGAATTCGGTACAGCTTCTAGACTCGTAACCGTAGGCCCGCCCTTCAGGGGGCGGGCCTACTCTTGCCTTAAAGCCACCGCAGGATCGGTCCTGGCCGCGCGTCGGGCGGGAATCCACGCGGCGGCGAGGGCAACGGCGAGAAGAACGGCAAATGCCAGACCGTGCGTCGGGACGTCGAACGGTTGCAGCCCGAAGAGCGCCGTACGCAAGAAGCTCGTGACGGCGTAGGCGCACGGCAATCCAAGGACAATCCCCGCGGCCACCATCCATAGCGAGTCGCGAAGCACCATGCGGACGACGTCGCTCGCCGCCGCGCCCAATGCCATGCGTACGCCGATTTCGTTGGTGCGGACCGCGACGGCGTAGGCGAGCAGACCGCCGAGGCCAATGGCGGCCAGCGCCAACGCCACCAGCCCGAAGGCGGCGGAGACGAAGCTCAGAAGCCGTTCCGTTCGCAAAAGACGATCGATGAGGCGCGCCTGCGAGTGAAACTCCGTCAACGGAACGGCAGGATCGACCGCAGCAACCGCCTTGCGTACGGCCTCGGCGAGATGGACGGAGTCGAGCGTCGTGCGAATCGCGAAGTGAACCGTGCCTCCCGGCCGGTAAGGCTGATAGAACGCCGGAACCGCCTCGTTGCGCAGGCTGTTGTAGCGGCTGTTCGCCACCACGCCGACGATTTCGTAGCGATCGTTGTTTTGCCTCTCGGACCTATGCCGAAGCGGCGCCCGAGCGGATCCTCGTTCGGAAAATACCGCGAGGCGAACAGCTCGTCGACGACGACCCCTTCGCGGCCGTCCGGACGGATATCGCCAGGCTGCGATCGTCCGGCCGGCCAGGAGTGGAATGCGCAGTGTCTCGAAGAATTCCTCTCCCACGCTGTTCAGGTGCGCTCCCTGCGTCATTGTCGAACGGCCGGCCGGGAATATTGACAGCCTCCCCAGTTGCCTCCGCCCGATAATAGCCGCGTCTGAACGGGACTCACGCGCACGACACCGGGCAGCCTCGCCAGCTCGTCGCGAACGCGAGTGACGTATGGACCGAGGCGATCGGCAGCGTATCCGGCGCGCGCCGGACTCGATGGACACGTAAGCGAGGTGCTCGCGATCGAACCCGATGTCCGATCCACTTCAAGTTTTCCAGCGAGCGACCGAGCAGACCGGCCGCGACGAGCGCCGCCAGGCACAGCGCGATCTGCAGCGAGACGAGCAGCCGCGGCAACCGTGAGAGTCCGCCCTTGACCGACTTGGCATTCGCCTTGAGCGTGTCGTTCAGGTTGGCGCGGACGGCGCGCGTGGCCGGCGCAAGCCCGAAGACAAATGCCGTCAGGATCGACAGCGCGGCGCTGAAGGCGAGGATCCGCAGGTCGACGTGAAGATCGAAGGCATTGCTCGCATCGCGGCCCGTCTGGAAGAGCAGATGGATGGACTGCGCCAGCAGGTAGCCCAGCGCGATGCCGGCGGCGCCGCCGAGCAAGGCCATCATCGCGCTCTCGATCAGATGTTGCCGGAACAGCCGTGATCGAGCCGCACCGAGCGCCAGGCGTACGGCAGATTCGCGCTGCCTGCTCACCGAACGCGACAGGAGAAGATTCGCCACGTTGGCACAGACGATGAGCAGCAGAACGCCAACGAGCAGCATGAGGCTCCACAGGGCGTCGGCATCCCGGGCGTTCAGCGCATCGAAGCCGCGCCGGCCCGGCAGGGTGATCAATTCGGGGATCTTGTTGGCATCGACCGTCGTACCTTGGGGAACGAGCGCGGATCGGAAGAGAGCCGCAATCTGTGTCCTGGCTGTGGCCTCCGACACTCCCGGTTTGAGCCGGCCAACCTGACGAATCCACCAGTTGCGATCGTCCTCGACTCGCGGCGCGTCGCCGGTCTGACTCGGTTGGAACGCCACTTTCGTCGAGAGTGGTGCGTAGACGTCGGTCCACTGACCGGCCCTCAGTCCAAAATACCCGGGCGGGGCGACGCCGACAATCCGAGCAGAGACAGTGTTGATGCGGACCGTTCGATCCAGGGCCACGGTCGCAGCTCCGAGCCGGCTCACCCAGAAGCGGTGACTCACCACAACGACCGGCTCAACGCCGAGACCATCCTCGTGGTCGCTGAACGCGCGTCCGAGCACCGGTTGAATGCCGAGCCCCTGGAAGTAATTGCTGCTCACGTACTGGAGGCTGACTTGTTCGACCGGAGCCTGTTCCAGCGCCAGCGCCACCGCATCCGGATAGGCGGCGAGGCCGATGAGCGTGTCGAAAGCCGTCTGCTCACGCGCCAGACGCCGGTAGAGGTATGCGGGGATCGATGACCCTTGCTTCCGGCCTGCGGCAATCGTTCGGTACTCGCCGTTGTGATTGGTGATCAGGGAGTCGGGTGGGAATCCGTCGTTGGTCCACTCGACGATCACCAGTGAGTCCGGTTCTTTCACCGGCAACGGTTTCAGAAGCGCCGCATCGACCAGGCTGAAGATCGCGGTGTTGGCGCCCAGGCCAATCGCCAGGGACAGCACGACGGCCAGCGCCAGCGCCGGGGTCCTGCGCATCTGGCGCAGACCGTAGCGCGCATCCTGCAGCGCCGACTCGAGCCACTCGACAATGCCTACCGCCCTGGTGTCTTCGGCAATTCGCGTCGTGTTGCCGAGGCGCAGCCGGGCATCGCGCCGCTCGCGGCCGTCCGCAACGTCCATGTCGACGTGAAACTGCAGCTCTTCGTCGATTTCCGCGCGATGACTTCCGCTGCCAACGGTTCGTTTCAGCCTGGACCACAGTCCCATGACATCCCCGTCTTCACTCAATGCTCGCGGGGCCCGCCCCGCTCGCGCTCGGACCGCAAGCGCTTCAGGTGGTGCGCAGTATCTTCGCCACGGCGGTGGATACGTCGTGCCATCTCTTCTGATCGGCCTCGAGCTTGCGACGACCCTTGGCCGTGAGCGCATAGAATCGCGCCCGGCGCCCGGCCGCTGAGACGCGCCACTCGGCTTTGAGCAAGCCGGCTTCGGTCATCCTGTGCAGCGCCGGGTACAGCGACCCAGCCTCCAGGCGCAGCACGTCGTCCGACATCTGCTGGATGTAAGACGAAATCGCGAAGCCATGGTTGGGACCGCGCCGGAGAATTTTCATCACCAGCAATTCGAGCGAGCCTTGCAGATTATCGGGCTTGGGCATTGGTATCGATATCTACTATAGATATCGATATAAGACAAGCAGTAAAGGGAACACTCACCTTTTCGCGAAATCGGACAGTCCGGCGAAAAGGTGAGTGTCCCCTTTACTGCTTGGTCGCGTACGCGTCCAGCGCTTCGTAGCGCGCGCGATCGGATTCCGGCGCCTCACGCACCACCACGTCGAGGTGCAGAACGTGACGCCCTTCGTCGTAGCGCGTCCACTTGGGCAGCCCTTGCCCATTCGGATCGCCGGTCCGCGCGAAGTTGGCCCAGTAGGTGGTCATGGCGTCGGACAGCTTGCGATCACTCGCCTCCCACGGCACTTTCGGCAGCGACAAGTCCTGACTCCCGAATACGTACTCGATCTCGCCGGCGTGGCGGGCGCCAATGTCGCGGCTCGTCGCCGGCATGCCGTTCACGGTGTGGCCGGCCGGCACGGGAATCTTCCGGTCGAACGAGTAGCGATACACGGGAGCGTGGCCGGTCTTCTGATGCATTTCGATCCACTTCCAGGTGGAGTAGCCGATGAAGAGATCGCTCGCCAATGACGCCGCCGACTCCAGTGCCTCCGCGTCGGTCGCCGCCGGATAGGCCTTCAGAATCGCATCGGCCTCATCGCCGAAGCGCTTGCGCGTGCTGTCGACGAAGCTCTGCGCTGTCGGCTTTTCCTTGCCGAGGACGGTACCGCCGCGCACCTCGTCGGCGTTCCATCCCGCCAGCAGCGGCACGGATGCTTGCTTGCCGGCGGCGAAAATGGCGGCGGCTGACTCCGGCATGAAATAGCCATCGAGATTCGGCGAGAATCCCGGCTGGGTTTTGAGCGCCAGCTGCAGGACCTCGTCGGCCGTCTTGCCGCGGAGGGCGGCGAGGGTTTCAGCGCCGAGCGCCGTGGCGAACTTCACGCCTTGCTGCTCGGCGTCGGCCAGCGACCTCAACGACAGTCCGCGACCTGCTACGGGAAAGTACGCGCCGCTTTCACCAATCGCCTTGTGAAACAGTCCCCGGGCCAGCGGTGAGGCCATCAGCGCGCTGACCGCGAACGAGCCCGCCGATTCGCCGAAGATCGTGACGTTGCCGGGATCGCCGCCGAACGCGGCGATGTTGTCCTGCACCCATTTCAAGGCGGCGATCTGATCGAGCATGCCGTAGTTGCCCGACGCGTTGCGGCCGGACTCGCGGGTGAGCTCGGGGTGGGACAAGAAACCAAACACGCCGAGCCGGTAGTTGAACGTGACGAGGACCACGTTCTTGCGGGCGAACGCCATTCCATCATGGCGCGGCTCGGCGCCGGCGCCCGCCTGAAACCCGCCGCCGTGAATCCACACCATCACCGGCAATCGATCGCCAGCTGACTTCGCGGGCGTCCAGATGTTCAGACTGAGGCAGTCCTCGCTCTTATCGGTAAAGACGATGTCGGAGAAGATCTGTCCCTGGACGCATCGCGACGAAAAAGCCGTGGCATCGCGGACACCCTCCCATGCCGCTGGGGGACGAGGCGCCTGCCATCGCAGCTCGCCGACTGGCGGCGCGGCAAACGGAATCCCCTTGTAGATCTGAATACGGCCGTCGCCGGCGGTCGTGCCCCGAACCAGGCCGGCGGTCGTCTTCACCTGCGCCGCCGCGATGCCGGGCTTGAGCATTCCAACGACGAGCAACAGAACACCGACGGCATCGATCCGCTGTAGCACGTTGACCTCCAGCCGCTCAAAATCGTATCCGCACTCCCGCGTTGAACGTCCGGCCCTCGAGAGGCGCCCAGGCATCCACGGTCCACCGGCCATCCACGGCTCTCTCCGGCCGCACCAGCGGATGCTCACGAGTCTGGCGCACGTCTCCCAGATTCTCCACGTTCAGGAAAACGCGCGACTTTCCGACCGCCAGGTCTACCAGCCCGCCGAAGAGTACATGCGGAAACCCGCGAGTACGATAGGGGTTCTCCTCGAGCGATTGGCGACCGGTATAAAACACCTCGAAGCCGACGCGCGCCGGGCCGACTTGCCGCAGCAAGTCGAACGTCGCCGAGTGCCGTGGATTGAGCGGCGTTTCCCGACGCCCCGTTCCATCGGGAGCGGGCTCGGTCGACCAGAGGAACATGTGCGTCATGATCAAGTCGAATCCCTCGACGTGACGCCGCGCGATGAATTCCGTCCCGCTCGATCGGGTCAACCCGTCCACGTTGACGATGGCGATCGGAAAATCTGCCTGTCCGGTCTCGTATACCGCGAGCGCGCCGTCGATTCGCGAATGGAACAGCGTCACGGTCACCTCAAACGGAGTGCGCGCCCACGTCACATCGGCCGACAGGCTGTCGGCGCGCTCTGCGTCGAGCGCACCGAGTGGAGCCAGCCGTGAAAGGCCTGTCGCTTCGGTCTCTTCGGTAAAAGGCGTCGGTGCGAAGTACCCGCGGCCTCCGGAGAGCCGTATCGACCAGGGCGCAGACGGTCGCATCAGCACGGACACGCGCGGGCTCACGAACGTCCCGAATTGGCTGTGGCGATCCAAACGGGCGCTCCCTGAAAACGTCAGCCACTTCGCGGCGGCGAGCTCGTCCTGCACGAAGACGCCGGGCACCGTGTACGTATAGTTGAACCGCGGCACGTCCCGCGCGTCATAGCCCTCACGCTGCAGCGCTGCGCCTGCCACCCAGGTATGACGGCCCACGGTTCGCGTCGCCGACACCTCTCCGAACAACGTGCTATGTCTGTCGCGCTCGCGGGATGCACCAAACGTTTGCGTGTGATCTTGTACCGTGCCACTTCCTCGAGCGGTGAACACCACACCGTTGGCGACGGCAATGCGTCCGACCACTCCAGCATCGAAGCGTTTGGTATCGAGGTTCTCCGAAAACGGCTGCCCATCCGGCGCCACAGCATCAGGCATCGTGCCGCCTCTCCGCCTCTCGGCCATGCCACCCGCCGTCAGCAACAGCGATTTCCCGCGGCCATCGTCCCAGAACAGTCGCGGCCTGGCAACCACTCGACGGTAGAACGGCAGGTCGGTCCAGCCATCGTTGTCCAGATCGGATCGCTCCTCGAAGTGTGCACCGCCCACGAACGTGTAGCCCCACCGTTCGGCGAACGGTCCGGCCAGCCAATTGACGATGTCCGTGCCGGAGTGGCTGGTGCGGTTCAGCAGCAACTCGGCCTCTCGATCCTTTTCGGGCGGCCGGCGGGACACCAGGTTGATGACGCCGCCAATGGCCGACATGCCGTACAGCGCCGACGCAGCACCCTTGATGACTTCTACCTGTCCGAGATCCATCGGCGGGATCTGCAGAAGGCCGATCGAGCCGGTCTGACCGCCGAATAGCGGCAACCCATCCGCGAGGATTTGGGTATACCGCCCGCGCAACCCCTGGATACGCACGTTTGCGCCGCCGACCGAAGGCGAAGTCGTTTGCACGCGCAGCCCGTTCGTCTCGTTGAGCAGCATCGAGACATCGCCGGGCGTCATCATGATCTTCTCCTGCACCTCCTCGCCGGGCACGACTTCGACGCGCATGGGCTGATCTTCCACGCGCTTGTTGGTGCGTGTTGCGGCGACGATGACCTCTTCTTCAAGCGTGGGCTGCTTTTCGAGATCCACGAGGACGGGTTGGGTGTTTCCCGATGCGACGGCTACGGAGGCGGTAACGGGCAGGTATCCCTTCTTCAGCACCGTGATCTTCGCCACGCCCGAAGCTACGGTCACGTTCACCGTGCCGGTCGCGTCCGTCACATAGGTGCGGTCGCCGACCGTCACCTCGGCGCCGCTCACAGCTTCGCCACCGCTACGCACCTCAATCCGGAGCGTGGTCCGATCGCTCTGTGCACTCGTCGCTGTCGCATGCAGGAGTAACGTCCAGATCAGGACTGCACAGAGCATTCGAGGGGCGAGTGTAGCGCACGTGCTCACGTGCTCACGTGCTCACGTGCTATGTGCTATGTGCTATGTGCTATGTGCTACGAGGGCTGAGAGGAGGCTGGAAGCTGCGGTCCGGTACTTACGCTGGGCGACCTTGGACGCCAGGCTGGTGTGGCGTGGTGATCGACGCGGTCATGATCGCCTTGTTTGTCTGGTACCTCACCGCTGTCCGCGTCGTCAAACCGACTCACCTGGCCGTCAGCGTCTGAGCGCCGTCGCCGGCATCGGAGGTAACGGAGGGCACGGAACGAGCATCAACACGAAGATGAGATGAAGCGGCTGGCTGCTGCGTCAACCGGCGGACGCACACGGATACGGTTGAGGTTGACCGCGGTGCGCTCTTGTGAATAATCGCCAGCAATCCGTTCATCCAGTATTTGTTTGCGCGAGGTTCCCATGTAC
Source organism: uncultured Acidobacteriota bacterium (assembly GCA_963804245.1). Taxonomy (GTDB): domain Bacteria; phylum Acidobacteriota; class Vicinamibacteria; order Vicinamibacterales; family 2-12-FULL-66-21; genus CAWDPQ01. The sequence goes on along the minus strand of CAWDPQ010000002.1, from coordinate 79,979 downwards.
ATGCGTAGGCCCAGGTGGCTGAGCATCTCGCTAGTGGTGTGTGGAGTGGGACTTCCAGCCGCCGTCGACGCACAACAATTGATCGCAAGCGTCAAAACCGGCAGCATCACCGTGACCGCCGGCGTTGCGCGTCCGATCGTGACGCTCGTGGAAGGCGCTCCCGAAGTCCGTGCAGTTTTCGACGATGGCGCTTTCGAGGCGGAGCAGTGTCGACCGTGCGTGGCGGGCACTGTAATGGGCGTCGGCGGCCGAATCATCGCAACGGGAAAGGGCAATCAATTCTACGAGGTCGACTTCTCGCTTACCGGCTACACCACTGGAAGTGCCGCGCAGCGGGTACGCGGATCTCGTCCTCACCAGTCCTTTCACGCTTCAGGGTCGCCTGATCGTGTCACCACGCCGCGAAGCCGGTGCCAGTGAAAAAGACCCTGCCATCGAACTCGAAGGTAGAGGAACCGTCACCGTCAAGCTTACGAGCAGCATCGATCCTGACACAGGCGAACGCCTTTACTTCTTTCAAGACGCCACGTACCAATTTTCGCCAGCCGCGCAATAGCTGCAGCCAAACAGGGAAACCAGCACGAGGTACTCATGATCCCGAAGTTAACGTGCATCTGTGCGTTCGTGTTGTGTGTTCTGGCGGCGACGGCGTCCCGGGCGGCCACCATCGCGCTGCCGGCCAATGGGAACCTGCAAGCGGCGATCAACAACGCGCTACCAGGCGACGTGATCACGCTCCCCGCGGGAGCGATATATGTCGGAAACTTCGTCCTTCCGGCGAAGACGAATCCCAACGGGCTGCCGATCACCATCAAGTCGGCGGCGAATCCCGTCATGCTGCCGGCAGCCGGCCAGCGCATCCTGCCGGGGCATGCCGTCCTCCTGCCGAAGATAAAATCGCCGAATGTTGAACCCGCGCTGCAGACGGCAGCGAACGCGCGATTCTGGATACTGCAATATCTCGAGTTCCAGGCGACCGACCGCGGCTACGGCGACATCATCACGTTAGGCTCAGGCGACCCGGCGGTACAGAGAGATGTCACGCAGGTTCCTCGCGACCTGACCATCGATCACTGCTACATCCACGGAGATCCGATCTTCGGACAGAAGCGTGGCATCGCTCTCAACAGCGGTAAGACAGACATCATCGATTCGTACGTCTCCGACATCAAGGCGACCGGAATCGAGACGCAGGCGATCGCCGGATGGAATGGACCCGGCCCGTACCGAATTCTGAACAACTACCTCGAAGGCGCAGGCATCAATTTTCTCGTCGGCGGCGCCGACCCCGGGATTGCCAATCTCGTGACCGATACGATCGAGTTCAGGCGAAATCACCTGGCGAAGCCGCCTGCGTGGCGGCAGCCGATCCTGGCCACTCCGACAGCCGTGAAGGTCACGACCGCGACGGGCTCAGGCGCGTTGACCGGAACCGTTTATTACACCATCGTGGCGGCTGGCACGGCGGCCATGGACACTCCGGTTTTCTCACCTCCGACGACGGAGGTGACCGTGCAGATGAAAGGGCGCGGCTCGGCCACGCTGGCCTGGACTCCCGTGGCGGGAGCGACGCGCTACCGGGTGTATCGCAACAGTAAGCCCGGCATCCGAACGGCCTATCTGGAGGCCACCTCCAGCTCATTCGTCGACGTCGGCAGCAAGCAGCTGCTATCTGGCGGCATCCCCGGCGCGGCTAGATGGACGGTCAAGAATCTGTTTGAGTTGAAGAATGCCCGGAACGTCGTCGTCGATGGAAACCTCTTGGAGTACTGCTGGACAGACGCCCAAAACGGATACGCCGTTCTGTTCACCCCGCGTAACTCTGATGGCGGCGCGCCGTGGACGAGGGTCGAGAACGTCACGTTCAGCAACAACATCGTCCGACACGCACCGGGCGGCATCAACATCCTGGGTCGTGACTACATCTATCCAAGCGAACAGACAAAGAACATCGTCATCCGCAACAACCTCTTCGATGACTTGACGAACAACTGGGGCGACAATCTGGCCTGGCTGCTGCTCGGCGACGGCGCAAATGGCGTGACCATCGATCACAACACGATCGTACACACTGGGCAGTCACTCGTTCTGGCTTACGGCGTCCCGACCACGAACTTCGTCTACACGCACAACATGGGCCGCAACAACGAGTACGGGTTCATCGGCGACTCGCGCGCGCCGGGCAAGGATTCGATCAACTTCTACTTGCCGGGCTCGGTGTTCTCGAAGAACATCATCGCCGGTGCCAATGGCGCGATTTATCCTGATACCAATCTTCAGTGCGGAGTCGGCGGCGAAACGTGCTATCCCACCACCGCCCAATGGCAGGCGCAGTTCAACAACTTCAGTGAGGGCGACTACCGGCTGCTGACGACGAGCCCGTATGCACGTGCGGGTACGGGAGGCACGGATCTCGGCGCCAATATCGAGGCGATCAAGCTCGCGGTACCAGGGTCCAATTTGCGGTGAGGGCTGCTTCCGCCGGATCTTTTTTGACAGACGGCGTCGCCTGGCCCAACATTGTGGGCAGTGCGCTATGGGGCGCCTCCTGTCCGCGGCAAGGGAGATGACTCCCACCCACTTGGTTCAATAGTCCGGTCGAACCTTCTTCCGGCCTGTTTCAGCGGACGCCAGGCATAACGGAAAGAAGGTTTCCATGGCCGAGAACGTCCGTCAGCTCACCCCTGCAAGCAGCCTCGACAATCTGAAGAAGGAAGCGAAGCGCTGGCTCAAAGCGCTGCGCGCTGGCGACGGCCGAGCACGAGCGCGCCTGCTGCGGAGTCTTCCCCAGGCCGCTGGGGAGTTCACCCTGCGCGATGTTCAGCACGCGCTTGCGCTCGAACATGGCGTCGTCGGATGGAGCGCGTTGAAGCAACGAGTCGCCGGTCAGGTATCGCACGTTGACGATCTCGACCTGATCAGAACGGACGAACTCGCATCCGAACGTGCCTATGAACCGTGGTCCAGCCGAGGGTGCGACCTGTGGGAAGCCATCCGCGCCGCGCGCGCGGGTGATGCGGCAGCGCTTCAGCAGCTGCTCGAGCGCGACCCGAAGCTTGCGCGCTATGGCGAGCCTCTTCACTTCGCGGTACGGGAAGGTCATATCGACGCGATCCGTCTCCTTCTGGATGCCGGTGCCGATCCGAATCTCGTCACCGGACATGGCGAGGATCTCATCGTCGTCGCTCGCGATCGGCGCCACGAGGAGGTGGCTCGATATCTGGAAGAGGTCCGAAGTCGCAGCACACGCACGACACCATCTGATGCTTCGACAGCGGATCATGCCATCCACGCCGCGGCGGACCAGGATGACGTCGAGGGTGCGCGCCGGATGCTCGACCTCGAGCCAGAGCTCGTGCATCGCGGCGATCGGAAGGGCGGAACGCCGCTCCACCGTGCGGTGCTTGCATCGGCGCACAGGACGATCGAACTTCTGGTCGATCGCGGCGCCGACATCCACGCGCTGCACGGTTCGGGCCGCGGCGACGATTCGGGGTACGCGGCTGTCGATTTCCAGGCGATTGACCTTGCCCTGTTCTGGCATCGACGGGCCGACACCGGTACGGCTCGATTGCTGCTTCGACGCGGCGCCGCCTACGACTTGTCGATTGCCGCGGCGTTCGGCGATCTGGCGCATATCGCCGCAGCGTTGGACCAGGAGCCCAACCGCATCGAGGAGGCGAGACCGTGCGGGAAACGTCCACTGCCAGCCGCCGTCGAGTTCGGTCACGACGCGATCGTCCGGCTGCTGCTCGACCGCGGGGCCATTCCCAACTGGTCGGAAGGAGTCGAAGCTCCCCACGGATCCGCGCTGCACTCCGCCGCTCGCCTCGGTAGTCGCGCGATCGTCGAACTGCTGCTGAACCACGGCGCCGATCCCAACGCACACGTCGACTCGTCCGGGAACGCCACATGGGCGGCGAAGACCTCGGAGCTGCGCGCGTTGTTGATGTCACGTGGTGGAAGACTCGACTGCTACGATCTTGTCTGGCTGAGCGAAGACGACGAAGTCGTGCGCCGGGTCACCGCCGATCCCGCCGAGGCGAATGCCGGCTGCGGTGGCGTATTCACGGCCGCCGCCACGCTCGGCAAACGAGACCTGGTCGTGCGCCTGCTGAACGCTGGTGCGCGAGTGCCGCCGGTGGTCACCGCCTGTCGTTCGTACTTGTTGGAGGATCCACCAATTCTTCGTCTGCTGCTGGCGAGCGGCATGAATCCAGATCTGCCGAATTGGCAGCGCGCGACGCCGCTCCATGATCTGTGCGGTCGCGACGCCCGCGGCCGGTCCAATCCGCATCGCGTCGAATGCGCGACGATCCTGCTCGACGCGGGCGCGACGATCTCGGCCCGGGACGAGGAATACCGTTCGACGCCACTCGCGTGGGCGGCACGCAACGATCTGCCAGACATGGTCGAACTGCTGCTCGCCCGCGGGGCCCCGACCAGCCTGCCGGACGACGAGGCGTGGGCAACGGCGCTCGCCTGGGCACTCAAGCGCGGACATGGCCGGATCGGCGATATGCTGCGGGCGGCGGGCGCGACTAGATAAAGGGGACTGTCCCCTTTTCGAGGGAAGGCGGACTTCGATGCGTGCTTTGTGCATGGCGGTTGCCCTGGTGGCGGCGCTCGACTCGACGGCATCTGCCGCGGTTCGCATGCCCGCGGTCTTCTCCGATCACATGGTCCTCCAGCAACAGATGCCGCTGACGGTGTGGGGATGGGCGGATCCCGGAGAGAAGGTGGATGTCACCTTCCGGGCGCAGCGCGTATCGACGACCGCCGAGCGTGATGGTCGATGGCGGGTATCGCTCGCGCCGGAGGCGGCCGGCGGGCCGTTCGAGTTGACGGTTGCCGGTTCGTCCGCGCCCATTCGGCTGACCGACGTGCTCGTCGGCGAAGTCTGGCTGGCCTCGGGTCAGTCGAACATGCAATGGACCGTGGCACGCGCACAAGACGGCCAGGCGGAGATCGCACGGGCCACGCACCCTCGAATTCGGCTGTTCTCCGTTGCGCGCGTGACCGCGGCCGAGCCGCGCGACGACGTGTCGCCTGCCTCGTGGGCTGTGACCAGTCCGGAGACGATTGCCGAGTTCTCGGCGGTCGGTTACTTCTTCGCTCGAGCGCTGCAGGAATCGCGCAACGTCCCCATCGGCATCATTCACTCGTCGTGGGGCGGCACGCCCGCGGAAGCCTGGACGAGCCTGCAGACCCTGCAACAGGATCCGGCGCTTCAGCCGCTGCTCTGGCAGTTCCGCCGCTTCGAGGCGGAGTACCCATCGGGAAAATATGGATTCGACCAGCGACAGCCGATCTGGAACGAGGCGGTCGCGGCTCGCAAAGGCTCCACGCCCGCACCGGGGATGAGCGCCCCACGAGGTGCGCCGGACGATCCGCATCGACCCGCGACTCTCTTCAACGCCATGATCGCGCCGCTCACGCAGTACGCGATTCGAGGCGTCATCTGGTATCAGGGCGAGACCAACGCCGTGCGCGCCTGGGACTATCAGCGGCTGTTCACGGCGATGATTCAGGATTGGCGCCGAGCGTGGAATCTGGGCGATTTCCCTTTCCTGTTCGTGCAGCTCGCCAACTTTCGTCCGAATCCACCAACATCGGGCGTGACCTGGTGGTCGCATCTCCGCGAGGCGCAGCGGCTGACGCTCGGATTGCCGAACACCGGCATGGCCTCCGCCATCGATATCGGCAACCCGAATGACATCCACCCGCTCAACAAGCAGGAGGTGGGCCGCCGCCTCGCCCTCGCTGCGCGCGACGTCGCCTACGGCGAGGCGATCACCTCGGCCGGCCCGCTCTATGACGGGATGAGCCTCGAAGGCAAGCGCATCAGAATCCGTTTCCGGCACACGGGAAAAGGACTCGTGCTCGATACCTCGAAAGGAACCGGCTTCACGATCGCCGGTCCGGACGGACGCTTCCTCGCCGCCGATGCCGTGGTGGACGGAAACACGATTGTCGTGTCGTGTCAGGACGTTCCGGCACCGGTGGCCGTCCGCTACGCATGGGAGGATGACCCGTTAACGACCCTGCGCAATCGCGAGGGACTGCCGGCGTCACCCTTCCGGACGAATACCTGGTAGATCGAGTCCAGGAGTTTCTCAACAGGAGATCCACTATACGCGAGATCAGGCAGTTCAGCGACACGACGATCGGCGCGCTCGCGCTCTCAACGGCGGCGTTGAGCAGGAACCGCCCGTCACGCGCCACATCGTATTGCGGCTTGCTGCCGAGGACGTTGGTGCCGCTTGCCAGGTGGTCTGGAACAACGGCATCGGTGACGCTCACCGGCGACATCGCCGATGTTTTGCCACCGCCGTTCAGGATCCTTCTCGAGGCAGCGTCTGAGAACGTGGTCCAGGAGGGGATGCGCCGACTGCAGCGCAGCGATCGGCGGCGCCCCGGGGCTCTCAGCAGGCGATCGGCAAGGGTTTCGCCTTCGAGATACTCGAGCACCAAGTAGTCGAGATCGCCATGGCTGCCAACGTCGTGGACGGTACAGATGTGGGGATCGTTCAGCGCGGCAATCGCGCGCGCCTCCTGCTCGAAACGGCGTCGCGACTCTGAATCGGCGGCGAGTGCGCCGGTGAGCACTTTGACGGCAACCGTCCGATCGAGCCGAGTGTCACGCGCGCGGTAGATCTCGCCCATGCCACCCGCACCAATCGGGGCGATGATTTCATACGGGCCAAGACGTGCGCCGGCCTCGAACGGCATGCAAAGCGAAATTGTAGCCGACGCACGGTGCGACGGATTGGATGACAAGGGGCATCCTGTTGCATCATCGAGACAACTTATGAGGTCCCCTCAGCGCTGGTTGATCTCCGGCCTGGCCGGTCTGTGCCCACTCCTCACACAACAGCCCAGCCCGCCGGCGGCACCCGCGCCGGTCGCCGCCGAGTCGGCAACGAAAGAATGGACTGCTGCCGACGATCATCAAAACATGCTGAACCAGCTGGGGATCACGGCGCTCCGGCCCGGACCCAGTGGTGACGAGAAGGCACCCAACGCCGCGAACTACGACGAGTCGCTCGCCAATCCCTTCCCGCGCCTGCCGCTGCTGTTGACGTTGAACGACGGACGCACCGTGACGACTCCGGCACTCTGGAGCGAGCGGCGGCGCGAGATCGTGGAGGACTTCGAGAGCGAAGTTTACGGTCGCATTCCCGCCAACGTTCCAAAGGTGACCTGGACGGTCGCTGAGACCGTCAAGTCCGACGTCGGCGGCCACCCCGTCATCGGCAAACACCTCGTGGGGCGCGTCGACAATTCGTCATACCCGTCCATCAGCGTCGAGATCGATCTGATCGTGGTGACGCCGGCCGACGTCAAGGGACGCGTGCCGTTGATGATCATGTTTCGCAGCGGCGCCGCCCTGCCAGGCTCTCCGGCGCCGGCCGGACGGGGCTTGGGACCGCCGCCTGCCGCCGGCAGCGATCCTCCGGCCACCGAGCAACTCATCGCCGCCGGGTGGGGCTACGCATTGCTCACACCGTCCAGCATCCAGGCCGACAACGGCGCCGGCCTCACCAAAGGCATCATCGGTCTCGTCAACAAAGGTCAGCCTCGCAAACCCGATGACTGGGGATCGCTGCGAGCGTGGTCGTGGGGCGCGGCGCGTGCGCTCGACTATCTGGAAACCGATCAAACCGTCGACGCGACGCGGGTCGGGATCGAAGGGGTCTCGCGCTATGGCAAAGCCGCCCTCGTCACGATGGCCTTCGAGCCGCGCTTTGCCATGGTCCTCGTTGGATCGTCCGGAGAAGGGGGCGCCAAGCTTCATCGTCGGAACTTCGGCGAAGCCGTGGAGAACCTCACCGGCCGCGGCGAATATCACTGGATGGCGGGAAATTTCCTGAAGTACGGCGCCAAGGAATCCACGTTCGGACCACCCCGCAACGCCGGCGACCTCCCCGTCGACGCGCATCAGCTGATTGCGCTGTGTGCACCTCGCTTGACGTTCATCAGCTACGGCGTGCCGGAAAAAGGCGACGCGAAGTGGCTGGACCAGCAGGGCAGCTTCATGGCCGCTGTCGCCGCCGGCCTGGCGTTCCGTCTACTCGGTGCGCGGGATCTCGGGACGTCCGATGACTACATGAAAGAGAGGATGCCGCCGGTAAATGTCGGTCTCCTCGACGGCCAACTGGCGTGGCGGCAGCACGACGGCGGACACACCGACGGTCCGAACTGGAAATACTTCATCCAATGGGCCAACAAGTTCTTCGGCCGGAAACCTGCCAGGTGAGTCAGAGGCAGGCACGGATGAATCGCGGCGACAGTCGCTCGTCAAAAGATCGACAGGAGAAGGGAGAGAAGGAGAAACTTATCGTCTCCCTTTCTCCCGTTCTCCTGTCGATCTTTCTCTTCGACTCGTCTCGATCCGAAATTGTCGTTCACTGCGCCCGGATGGTAACAATCACTCGTCGGTAGGACGTCAGCGTCGGACGGCCGCCGTCCTCGACAGCCAGAATGACGTGCGCTGTGCCCGCGATGCGTGGCGTGACGGTGACGCGGGCTGTCATCTCGTCTGCGAGCGTTACGCGGGGAGGCGGTTCGCGAGGTCCTCCGGCCGGCGCTGACGGAATACCCCCCTCGCCCGGACTCCCGCCGCCGGCGACGGGCGCCGGACGCCCGACGGACACCGGTTGACCGGGGATGCCGCTACCGGCTTCGGCATAGAAGAACCACTTGTAAGTGAGGCTGTCGCCATCGGGATCGCGCGTGCCCGCCGCGTCGAGCGTCAAGGGTGTGCCGACGGTTGCGGTCACGAGAACGGGGGCCTTGCCTGCTTCCCCATTCACGATCACTTCAGGATTGTGATTGGCGTTTCGTGCGCCGGCAATCGTCCAATCCATGCGGGCAGCGAAGTCGTGTTGAAACGCCGTTCGCCAGCGCCAGATCGTCGCCTGGTCCGAGGTATAGATGTTGCCGTCGGTGCCGGCGACGGAGTCTTTGGAGTTGTCGCGTCCGGGGTAGGAATCGCCGCCCTGCGTCCAGAACGGCCGCGGCTCACCGTAGTACGTGCGCCACACATAACGTCCGCCCCAACCTCCATGAGTTGGGCTCATGAAGCTCGCGAGACCGTTGTTGATGAGGCCCAGGAACGAGGGGGTATCCCCTTCGTGAATGCAGCACGGCAAAGGATAGTGCTTTCCCAACGGCCCCTTGCTGCGGACGTTCGCATTCACCCACTCGTCGGTGAAGGTCGTGAAGTCCGCACCTGGCGCGTTCTTGTAGAACCGATCGCCGCTGATCCCGGTCCACGTGGCCAGATAGTACTGGGCACCGTCCTCGGTCGATGGCAGCGCGATGTAGTGCAACGTCGGAAACTCGCGGCGGATCCACGGACCCGCATCGTCCTGATCGGAAATGGTGTAGACGCGGAGCTTCGAAATCAGCGCGTCGAGCTGCGATGCGGTCTTCGTCGTTCTGGCGTGCAGCAGTGCCTGGGCCAGTGTGTTCGTGCCACCCCAGGCGAGCACCCACAGCGGACGCGGGTCGTTCCTTTCCGCCGATCGAAGAATCAATTCCGCGCCCGTGGACATCTTGCCGGGACCGACGGCATCCATGCCGTAGCCAACCTGACCCGATGCGATGACGCGCCGCAATGCCTCGGCGGTCGGGAACCCTGGCTGATGCTTCATCAGGTTCGGCTGTACCTGCTCGTATGCGCCGACGAGCATCTCGATCACATCCGGCCGAACCTTGTTCTTCATCCACGTCGACGTCGTCGCGATCAGCCCCTCGACGTCGAAGTGGTTGGCGTAGACGAGGAAGCGGACCATCGACATCTGGTCATCCGGCTCGTTTGCGATGTCGGTCATGACCACGACCCGCTGTTTCTCCGCATACGGATCCAGGCGCGCCGCAAGCGGGTTGACAGCGGGCTGCTGGGCACCGAGGTACGATCCGGCGCCGCATGTCAGCACCGTGACGACGAGAAATCCGCTCACCGGGCTGTTCACGGCTGGCTTTGTAGTCCGGGCCGGCAGTCTGGGTCAAGAAGGCCGATCCCTGTCGAACTCGATCTTCGTCCGCGGTGCGTCCGGCAACTGCCGATCGAGCGATTCCCGGTACCTCAGACACCCGCGGAGGAATTGCGGCCAGTCCGGCACGATTGGAAGGGGATCGCTCTCGTCGGGCAGCAGCCGCCACAAATTGGGATGGTGCCAGCACAGATCGTGTCCCGAGCTGTCGCGATGCGCGCGGATCCCGTCACGGAGCCGTTTGACCTCGGCGACGAGAGCTTCTCGACTGAGATTGGCCAGATCTTCATCCATTTTCAACCCGCATCTGCATGCTTTACCCCCGCCGTCCGTTTGAGGCAAGCTGAACGGCCATGTTCGTCATCGAACTGATCTACAAGGCCGACCTGGCCGAAATCGATGCGCAGATGGCTGCGCACGTGAGGTTCCTGAAGAAGTACTACGCTTCCGGCAATTTTCTGGTCTCGGGCAGAAAGATTCCGCGCGACGGTGGGATTATCCTGGCTGTGGGTACGAGCCGGCAACAGATCGAAACGATCGTGGCAGAAGATCCCTTTCACGCTCACGGTCTGGCCGACTTTCGCATCATCGAGTTTCGCGCCAGCCAGCGCGCCGAAGACATCCAGAAACGGATCGACAAAAACGGCTAGAGGGCGGCAATTTCGCCCACAACGCCGGTCGGGCCCGGATCATCGTTGTGCCATGTACTGATGTGCACTCAGTATGGATCTTGAACGACCTTCCGGCGGGAGCGTGCAGACTCGGAGGAGAGGCTCACAGATTGTCGGAACTTGCCGTCACGGCTCGACTCTTGCTGGAAACAGCTGTGGTCTATCTCCGGAAATTGAACTCATTTTCCCGCCGCCGGGCGGCTCGGTAGGAACACGAGACCGGGAGTGTCGAGGATTACATGTCAAACGTCCCAACACCGCTTCCAGCCATCGCATTCGAAGAGACTGCGGAACCCATGAGCAGAACGAATATCCGTCAACGCAGAGGCACCCCGGTAGCTGCCCGACCAGACGCCGAGCCAGTTGAGCCGCGCATGACGAGAATCGCGCGACGAGCGCACGAGCTCTACGAGACGCGCGGCGCTCAGGATGGCCGCGACCTCGACGACTGGCTCCAGGCCGAGCGCGAAATTGATGCGGAGATCGATCGAGAGCATGATGCTCGCCAGTAACCTGTTTACGCTATCAAGGTCTGCGTGACGAGGCCGCCGGCGTGAGCAGCGCGACGGCCTCACCTCCGTCACCGGGTGACGGAGCGGCCGCGGCGTGGATCGACTCGGCATTCACATCGCGCCGGCTTGGGCCGACGAACGCCCCGGGTGATCCTGACGCCACGCCGCCCACGGGCGAGCGGGCGATCCAGAACACGGCGGACGGAACGGCCATGGCACTGGCGGTGAGAAGCATCCCGCCGATGCTCCGTGGCCGCCACGCGCCCCGCGTGGCGGCCGCGCGAGCGTGCACGGACACCTCCACCAGTTGCGGACGACGCGTCAGGTACAGCTGAAAAAGCTCCTCACACTTCGCGTCCACCGACGTCAGCAGCGCGCGACGATCGGTTGCGGCCATCCGCTTCGTCGAGCCCAGACTGTGGGCCAGTACCTGGTGATCGTGCAGCTGCCCGAGCACTTCCTGCGCGCGTCTGAGGCGCTTGACCATAGCCGCGCTCTCCGCGCTGCCAACGAGCTCCAGCACGTAACGCAGCTTCTTCGTCTCGACGCGCACGCGGTGCGCTCGTTTTGGAAAGTACACGCCCGAGGCGTCGTGCACGGCTTCGAGTAAGCTCTCGGCGTGTTCGACAATGGCGCGCTCGACCGAGTGCCATCGGCGGTCGGATAGCAAGGAGATTCCCCGAGTCGGTACGAGCCAGGTGGCGCGCAGCCGATCGAGGGACAGGTGTTCCAGATTCTTTACGAGTTGGCGTCGCTGCTTCGATTGCTTCTGCGCCAGTCGCAATCGCACTTCGGCGATTGACGGAGCGGCGGGTGGGACACGCGCTTCGATCGACGGGAGCTGTTCGAGGGCCACGTCCACTTCCCGCACGCGCCCGAGATGCTTCCCTAATTGTCGAATCGATTCGAAGCCGGACACCCAGCTCGTGTTAGGGGAATCGGCCCAGGCGAGAGGCAGCGCAGCGCGCAGGCGTCGGGTAGCCACGCGGGCATCATGAATCGCGTCAGATTGGCCATCACGAATCCCTGAAATCTGTACTGAACAGTATCGCGAGATTTTGAGAAATGGTTCGATCGAGCTGCCGCACGTGCGCCCCCAAGCAATGTGAGCTGCGTCCGACAGCTCGCTTATGCAAGGGCGGCGCTCAACCGCTGAACGTAGCGGCGCGCCCTTACTGAAGAGGTGCGTGCGCCGGATCTGGCCGTGACACCGGCGTCGGGGCTCGCACGTACGCGCCGTCCGCTTCGCGCGTCAGGAAACGCGATTGCGTCAGCACGGTCAGCGCCTGCCTGCACAGATCCTCCGGCAGATTCCACAATCTTTGCGTCTGCCAGAAAGTCAGCTTCAGGCCCGGAAGCTCCACGTACTCCATGCGGATCAATTCGGCGACCTGTTCTGATGCGTGACGTGCCATAAAAGCCTGCCTTTCCGTCGCAGCGCAGGGCTCGATCAACGGCAGCCGTTGATTGAGTTGTGCGCGCTACCCGATAACCGAATGGTTCCCACTTGGCGCCAACCGTCCCGCAGCATTCGCTCCTTCCAGCGTTCCGCGAGGCTGAATGCGCCCTCCGTCCGGGCACAATGCTCCGAGACGAGCGTCGCGCCGGCTACAATGACCCGCAGCTCCCAGCTGTCCGGCCAGGCCAGCAGCGCGCACCGCGCTCTCCCTGCGAACCGCTCCAATGTCCACAACGTGCCGACGTCCTCGGGCGCCTCCTGACGGTGCTTTCGGGAAGGACGATTGCCCATGAGATTCCCCCTGTGTGAAGCGAGTTCACGACGCCGACCAGGGCAATTGTGGGCGTACCACGCAATTCTTCGGTGACGCCCGCGTAATAACTGTGTGAAAGAGTGAGGCGGAGCGCAGGAGGGTTCAAACAGGAGGTTAGGAGATCAGGAGGAATTTTGGATCCCCAAATGGAAACTCCTAATCTTCTGAACTCCTGTTTTCTCTCATGATCTCAGTCCGAGATGGATACCAGCCGGGGCTGCGGGGAGTATCATCGTCGCGTGTTGCCCGGCGCAGAGTCGCCGACCTGGTAACAGGACCGCTGAGGAGGACACCATGCGGATAGCCGTGTCATGTCTGGCATGCGCGCTCGTCGGAGGTCAGTTCACCCCCTCGGTTTCCGACCACGTGGACCGATTCCTACAAGCCACGGACACGCCGCTGGTCAGTTACCGGGCCGTGCGTCAGCTCGAAGCCGCGGCGCGCAACGGCCAGATGCGGGCGACGTTGACCGCCATCACGTCGCTCGATCCGCAGACCGGATTTCAGTTCGAAGTCGTCAACGAGAGTGGGTCGAGCGTGATCCGCAACAAGGTCTTGAGGGCAGCGCTCGAAGCCGAACAGCGAACGCGCAACTCCAAGGAAGGAGAGCGCGGCGCCTTGACGCGGGTCAACTACGATTTCGGGCCGTCCGCCGTCACCGAAGAGGGGCTGGTGCGCATCGATATCCGCCCACGGCGCACTGACACGCTCTTGATCGACGGAAGCATCCTGCTGACGGAAGAGCAGTCCGATCTCGTTCGTATCGAGGGACGGCTGGTCAAACGTCCTTCCTTCTGGACGCGACGCGTACACGTGGTACGTCAGTACGCGCGGGTGGGTGGCGTGCGCGTACCAGTGTCCATGGAATCGACCGCCGACGTGCTGATCGTGGGTCGCTCGACGTTCTCGATGCGCTACGAGTACCAGACGATCAACGCGTCCCCCAGCCGGCCGTGACGGTTCCGGATTTCCGTGATCCGTTACGAGGGGCTTGTCGAGTGCTTCGGATCCCTCTCGACCGTGTCGAGATGACCAGATAAGAGCCAATCGATCAGTTCACGAACGCCTTCGCCTCGGGCGCCAGCCGTCACGACATCAGCGATCTCTTTGAGGGACGGCAGCGCGTTGTCGACGGCAACCGACACACCGCACAGTCGCAGGAACGCCTCATCGTTTTCGGCATCCCCTACACCGACCGTGCGGTCAGGCAACCCATCGATTGCTCTCAATGCCGCGAGGAAGCCCGTCGCTTTGCTGACGTCGGATGGCAGGGCCATAACGGCGTCTTTGTTGAAGATCACGTGCCACTCGAGGCCGAGCTCGCGAATCGCCCTCACCACGTCCTCGGCGTGCGGCGTCACGGTGGCGACGATGGAATGGCCGACCGAGATGGGTATTTGCGCGTGCTCCAGGGCGCGGACAAGCTGCGGCGGTGGTGGCGGTGCCAGTATCTGCAGCGACCCGCTGCTGGGCTGATGAAGCACCGCGCCATTTTCCGCGACGATCCAGTCGAAGACGTCGGCATGGGTAAACGTATTGAACAAGCTGACGAGCTCGCGGCCGGTGACGAGAATCAGCCGCAGACCTGCGGATCGTGCTCGCCGCAGGGCGTCGACTGTCTCCTCGTCAACGCTGCCCTCGTCGGCAATCGTTCCATCGTAGTCGGTGGCGAGGATCTGATACTTCATCGCACGACGCGCCACACCGCTTCGGGACGACGATCGTGCGGCTCGACCAGCTCTTCCCACAGCCGGAACCCGCCTTCGAACGCATCATCGTTGCCGCCTCGCCTGGTCTGAAGTGGTAGCGGATCGACGAGCTCCGCGTTGCCACCGCCGAGGATGACGTAATCTGCCGACATGGCCTCGCGGAGCGTGACGGTCATCTCGCCGATGGTGCGGCGCCAGACTTCAAGCCCGTGTGTCTCGAGACCTTTCCGGCCGGCCCAATCGCCGAGTCGCGTGTTGCCATAGGGAATGTTGCCAAGCTCCAACGGCACCACGACATGCTCGCTGACGAGAGCCGATCCAAGACCAGTGCCCAGTCCCAGAAACAGCATCCGCCCTCCATCGTAACCGCCGAGCGCCTGCATAACGGCGTCGTTCACGACTCGGACAGGCGCCGCGAAGGCTTTCTCGAAATCGAATCCCACCCAACCACTGCCGAGGTTGCCCGGCTCCTTTCGCGGTCCGTGCTCGCCCACGGCACCCGGATAGCCGAGCGAAACCACATCGTAGCGCCAACTGCGTGAAGCGCCCTGAACCCTTTCGACCAGCACGGTAGGAGTGAGATCCGCGCTCGAATCCAGCCGTCGTGGCGCAGCAGCGTCAGACGCGAATATCTTGATATGAGAACCGCCGACATCGACTACTAGTACGCGCATTGCTTCGACAATGGTCCGCAACCGTTTTCACAGATGTCACATCGGGCCGATACGACCGAGGTCTGCTCTTGAATCTTAGTCGCAACGAGGCAGCCGAGTTCGAGCGAGATCTAGGCGTTGCGCTCAGTAAGGCAATCGCCGCAGAGCCGGATCGTAAATGAACTTGGGGTGGGGGCTTGGCGAAAAAGAAAAGGGCGCACACGATGACACCGGCCTCGGCGTCACCGCTGCGCCTATGTTAACGCTGCCGTGGTATACCCACGCGCATGCTCGGCAACGATACCGTGCCGCCATGACGTGTCTGTCACGGCCACGAAACGGCGGCGTCAAATCTCTCAGACCAGAAATGCCGTGGCCAGACCGAGAAAGAGAAAGAAGCCCATGCTGTCGGTCACGAATGTGAGCAGCACGCTCGATCCGTTGGCCGGATCGCGGCCGGTGCCGTGCAGGCCGAGCGGAATCACCACACCAGCAGTGGCCGCCACCATCAGATTCAGCACGACGGCGCCGGTCATCACCGCCCCCAGCGCGACGCTCGCATAGAGTGCGGCGGCGACCAGACCGATGGCCAATCCCCAGCAGACGCCATTCACGAGACTGACGATCAGCTCCTTCCACACCAACTGCCGGGTCTGTCCTCGTTGAATGCGATCCGTGGCAATCGCTCGAATGACCAGCGCCATCGTCTGATTGCCGGTGTTGCCGCCGATGCTGGCGACGATCGGCATCAGCGCGGCCAGGGCGGCGAGCCGATGGATCGTGTCTTCGAACTGGCCGATCACCCGCGACGCCACGAACGCGGTGATCAGGTTGACGGCGAGCCAGGGCCAGCGATTGCGGGCGCTGGCCCACGGCTTGGCAAACACATCCTCCTCGCCGCTCAGCCCGGCCCGCTGCAGCGCACGGAGCTCCGACTCGTTGCGCACGAAGTCCATCACGGCGTCGACAGTGAGACGACCAACCAATTTGCCGCGATCGTCGAGAACCGGCGCCGAAATGAGATCGTAGCGCTCGAATGCGCGTGCCGCATCGGCGGCCTTGTCTTCCGCCATGAAGGTCACGGCCCCCTCGTCCGACGTACCTGTCACCGGCGCCTGCGGCTCGCGGAGCAGCAGCTCGTGCAGCGCCAGCGTCCCGCGAAACAGGTTCCGGGCATCGACGATGAAGATTCGATCGGTTTGCGGCGGTAGCTCGCCTCGTTTACGCAGGTCGACCAGGACCTGCTGGATGGTCTGTCCTTCGTGGACGGCGACGAACTCGCGGGTCATGTAGCGGCCGACCCGGTCCTCCGGGTACGAACTGGCATTCTCGAACGTGGTGCGATCGGGAGAGTCGAGCGCGCGTGTGACCTCGGCAACGACCTCCTGTGGCAGCGACTCGGCTATGTAGCCGAGATCCTCGGGATCCAGCGACGTCAGCACCGAGACGAGATCTTCCTGCGACAACGCGTCGACCAGCGAGGCGCGCGTCGATTCCGACACTTCGACGAGCACGAAGCCAGCCTGGCTGCGATCCACCTGCTGCCACACGGTGAGGCGATCGTCGGGCGGCAAGGCGTCGAGAACGTGGGCGATGTCCGCGCTGTGCATGCCGCGAAGCCGCATGTTCAGCTCGACGAGATTCTGCCGATGCTGCATCTGTTCGAGGAGGTTCTGCCGGCGCCCGTGCTGGCGCTGAGTCATCGTCGCCAGCACGCGGTGCTTTTCGAGCAGGCGGGTGATCTCGGCGACGCTCTCCTGCAATCGGATCTCCGAGCGCAGAGTAGTCATGACGCATGGTAGCCGAGGTCGGAAGAACTCCGGCGTCGAGCGGGCGATATTCGACCGGTTACAATCCGGATCTGATGCATTCGCGACGGCAATTGACCGATGATTTTCGCGCTCTGGGCATCGGTGTGGGCGACACGGTGATGGTCCACGCATCGGTCCGCGCGGTTGGCGAAGTGGCCGGCGGTCCCGATCAGATTCACCTGGCCCTCAAGGACGCGCTCACACCCGAGGGCACTTTGATGATGTATGCCGGCTGCCCTGCTTACGTCGACGAAGTCGGTCGTGGAAACCTGAGCCCCGAGCAGGAGCGCGAGGTGCTCGAGAAGCTTCCCGCGTTCGACGCCTCAACCGCGAGATGCCAGCGCGACAATGGCGCGCTCGTCGAGCTCTTGCGAACGTTCCCGGGATCCGCCGTCAACGACCATGTGGCTCGCTTCGTCGTGTGGGGTAAGCACGCCGCTTATTTGATATCGAAACAGCCCTGGAACTATGCCTTCGGCGAGGAGTCGGCACTCGAGCGTTTCGTGGAGCTGGGCGGCAAGATCCTCTTGCTCGGGTGCGATCACGACACCGTGACGTTCCTGCACCACGCCGAACATATCGTCGACATCCCCGATAAGCGCGTATCGAGGTTCAAGGTACCAGTGACCGAGAATGACACTCGCGTCTGGCGCGACATGGAGGAATTCGACACGAGCGAGCGGGCCCACGCGAACTGGCCGGATCGTTTCTTCGCCCGGCTCGTCGACACCTACCTGGCCACCACGGCGAACCGCGGCGGGTTCGTGGGCGACGCGCAGTGCTTCGTACTGGACTCCGGCCAGCTCCTGACGTTCGCGTTGACGGTGATGAAAGCCGTGGCCGGCAACCCGCAAGCGGTGGCCACGCTCGTCGCATGACTTCGTAGATGTATTCTGAGGCTCCGGATCTCTGCGCCGGAAGATGCAGGGCTATCGGCCTCGCGTTTTCCCGCGCGCGATGGTGGCGGTCACTGATCCGCCGAGGAACTGCCCGTAGCGGGCCGTCTCGTCTTCGAGGGCGCGCCGTTCTACCGCGGTGAGCGCGCGCAGCGGGAAGATCCCCACCGCCACCCCACTTCCCTTGGTCCTCGTCCTCCAGGTACCCGCTATCTGGCCGCCGCTGATGACCGCGTGCTGAAAGGTGATGCTCTCGAGTCCCGAGCGAAAAGACCCGGGGCCATGCGGCACGGCGACGCGGTCCCGATATGCGACCAGGTATTCGTCGTAGATCGGAAGGAGACGCGCGGGCTGCCGCACGGCAGCAACCCGCACCTGACCAGCCGTCCAATAGGTGATGCCGTCCGCGCTCTCGCTCCGAGCCTTGATGATTTCCAGGCCGCGCTTGGCGTCGGCGGTCGTCAGACCCGACCACCACACGAAGTCCCGTATCGTCGCCGGGCCGTGACTCGAGAAGAAGCGACGGCTCAGTTCGGCGAGCGCCTCGTCGCGTTCGAGACGCCGTGGAGACGGCGCGCGCTCGCTGAGAAGCGCGTAGGTGAATTGCTTGCCGCGGCGCGGACCGCTGCAGATCACTCCCTCCAACTCCGCGTACATCGTCAACAGCCCCATCTGCAGGCTGCTGAATGGCAATCCCGCGTCTGCCAGGCGCTCACGGAGCTCCGCCCGCGTGAGATGGCACGCGCCGGCGAGAGTCCGTTCGAATACCGCGACCGCACGGACGATCGTGGACTTCTCCAGCCCCTGGTGACGGGTGTAGGTCGACATCGTCTTGTGCACGCGCGGCGCGGTGAGCTGGAGCATCCAAGGCAGGTCATCGCGGCTGACGAAGTGCCAGGTCGGGCGCATGACGTGCGTTCGCAGGATGTGGCCCTCGTTCACGGCCCGCTCGATCGCGGCGTCGCTGTTGCCGTTTTGCAGGCGCAGAGAGAGTCCCCATTTCGCCGGCTGGTACTCCTGCGCCTGCACCGCACCCAGCCACGACACCAGCTCCGCCGGTGTCGAGCGCCGCGGTCGAGCAACGAACTGGTTGTGCAGTCGGCGTTCGACGATACTGGCTTTCATGCGTGACGCTATCATTTCACGGCCACGGCAACGATTCACCGGTCGCCGCCACTGCGACGCGGCGAATTCGCACGTCGTTGATGCGCATCTCGGTCGCGCCCACCGCTGGCTCCTATGAGCCCCGCCTCCCGAAAAGTTCGCAACGTCTACCTGATCCTGATGCTGCTGCACACGCTCGCAGCGTCGTTCATCTGGGGAATCAATACGCTCTTCCTGCTCGACGCCGGGTTGAGCAACACGGAGGCTTTCGCGGCCAATGCATTCTTCACCGCTGGAATGGTCATCTTCGAAGTCCCGACTGGCGTCGTCGCCGACACTCGCGGCCGGCGAACGTCGTATCTGCTCGGCACCGTGACCCTGGCCGTTTCGACGCTCTGCTACCTGTTGATGTGGCGCGTGACCGGGCCATTTTGGGCCTGGGCATTGGCGTCTATCGCGTTGGGGCTCGGCTTCACCTTCTTTTCAGGAGCCGTGGAAGCCTGGCTCGTCGATGCGCTCACCGAAAGCGGCTATCTGCGCGAAGGCGGGACGCTCGAGTCGATCCTCGCGCAAGGGGAAATCGTGGAAGGCGTTGCGATGCTCGGCGGCTCCATTGCCGGCGGGGTCATCGCCCAGGCCACCAACCTCGGGGTTCCGTATATCCTGCGTGCCGCGGCGCTCGTGCTGTCGTTCATCTGCGCGTTCCTGTTGATGCACGACACCGGTTTCACGCCGAAGCACGACAAACGAACCATTGACGAGGTGCGCAGCGTGCTCCGCTGCGCACTCGAGCACGGTCTGGCTCACCCGCCCATTCGCTGGATGATGCTGGCCGCTCCCTTCATCGGCGGCGTTTCGATGTATGCCTTCTACGCGATGCAGCCGTATCTTCTCGAGATGTACGGCGACTCGCGGGCTTATGCCGTCGCCGGGCTCGCCGCCGCCATCGTCGCCGGTGCTCAGATCGTCGGCGGCATTCTCGTGCCGCACATCGGGCGACTCTTCAGCCGACGGACATCTGTCATTCTGCTCGCGACTGCGCTTGGCGCGGTCATCCTGGCGCTCATCGGACTCGTACACAGTTTCTGGTGGGTCACGGCATTGTTGGCGCTGTGGGGTGTGCTGTTCGCCGCGCTGACGCCCGTGCGTCAGGCGTATCTCAACGGTCTCATCGCGGCCGAGCAGCGGGCCACCGTTCTTTCGTTCGACTCGCTTATGGCCTCGGCCGGCGGCGCCATACTGCAGCCGGTGCTCGGCAAGACCGCGGACATCTGGAGCTACTCGACCAGCTACGTCGTCTGCGCGGCGTTGCAGTCCCTCGCCATCCCGTTCGTGTGGCTCGCGCGACGCGAACGCCCACCGTCAGATACGTTCGAACACTAGAAGTGGCTTCAAGACCGTCTCGTGGCTTCCGGCTTTAGCCGGAAGATGGCTCCCGCACGGACACTTCCGCCTGACCAGCCTCCGCCAAGGCTACGGCGGTCCGCCGGAGCGCTGCGCGCGAAGGCGGAAGGCGGAAGCCACGTAATCGGTTTGAAAGCACTTTAGCGCTGCGATCTTCGTGTGAAACCGTCAGGCGGCGAGTCTCGAATGCAACTACCGCTGACAAACCGGACAGAAAAACGTCGAGCGCCCACCCTGGACGATCCGTCGGATCACGCCACGGCAGCCGCGACGCAGGCAGCGGAGTCCCTCACGGTCGTAGACGCGGAATCGATCGGAGCTTCCGGCGCGGTGACTGCGGGCGATGGCGTCGGCGAGGACATCCTTGATCGCCTGCGCTAATGCCATAGGCCTGCGGCCGCGGCTCACCGGACCGGGTCATCAGCGTTGACGCCTTGCGTCGCGGCGACAGCCGAGCACGGTGCAGGGCCTCACAGACATAGATATTGCCGAGGCCAGCGACGACGCGCTGATCGGAGAGCGCGGCTTTGAGCGACGTGGTCCGCCGACCGAGTGCCAGCGCCAGCGCCCGGCCATCGAAGCGACGGGCCAGCGGCTCGGGGCCGAGCGCTGACAACACCGGATCGTCCGACACGCGTGTGCGATCGACGATGCGCATGGAACCGAAGCGGCGGGGATCGTTGAAGACGACCGTCGAGCCGGAGGCCATCTCGAACACCACGTGATCGTGTGGAAGGAAGAGAACGGGGCTCGGCTCGACGCGAAACGATCCGGACATGCCGAGGTGGGCCAGCAGAAGGTCGCCAGACGTGAGCTCGGCCGCCAGATACTTGGCCCGCCGCCGCACGGCGCGCACGGTCTGGCCCTGAAGGCGATGGACGAAATCGTCCGGCAGCGGGTAGCGGAGATCCGGGCGGCGCATCAACACGCGAACGATGCGCACGCCCTGCATTGCGGTTCGGAGCCGGCGGCGAGTTTCTTCGACTTCTGGAAGCTCAGGCACCGCCGTCAATCGTAACCATTATCGCGCCTGGATTGAGGCCCGATCGACGTCAGGCAAATGGCAGCCGCGACAGAACCGGCGCGACCGGGACTACACGCGCTGACTGATGGCGAGGATATTCCCTTCGCTGTCCTTGAACCACGCGGTCTTCGCACCGCCGCCGCTCGCGATGCTGTTCACGGTCTTGAGTCCCGGCATGTCGTACTCCTCGAACACCACTCCTCTCGCTTTGAGCTCGTTCACTTCCGCGACGACGTCATCGACGGCCCAGAACGCCGTGCTGGCTTTCGACGTGCCCGCACCGCCCGATGGATACATGAAGACCCACGAGCCGTTTCCGCACTCATAGATGACACCGCCGGCATACTCTTCTTTGGGCCGCAAACCTACTTTCTCTTCGTAGAACTTGCGGGCTCGAGCGATATCGGCCACCGGTATGTAAGGAACGATTGCAGACGTCTTCAGCACTTGTGTCCTCCCCGTTGCAGCCGCACGTGGACCGTGCGCAGTGGAAATATTCAAAGTTCATGCTAGCCACCGAATCCGGTTGAAGCTCGTCAAGAAGCGACGCGAGCGCAGCCACGGCTGCTTGCGATCGACGTCCGAAAATGGCTACTCCACGGCTGCGGCCGCGGTATTGTCAGAGTCGATGGACGACAACAACGCCCTCGACGAGCGCGTACTCGATCGCGCACGACTCAGTCGCGACCCGCGTTTCGACGGCAAGTTCTTCATCGCCGTGACATCGACAGGCGTCTACTGCCGGCCGATATGCCCGGTGCGCAGCCCGAAGAAAGCCAATATTCGCTATTTCGCGACCGCGGCCGCCGCCGCGGCCGCCGGCTTCCGGCCCTGTCTTCGCTGCCGGCCGGAAGCGGCGCCGGGCACGCCAGCCTGGTTCGGCACGTCGGCGGTGGTCGGCCGCGCGCTCAGGCTCATCGAGGCCGGCGAGCTGGACGCACGCTCGGTCGATCAGCTGGCAGCGCGAGTGGGCATCGGCCCCCGTCACCTCAATCGCCTTTTCATGGAGCACGTGGGCGCGTCACCGATTGCCGTCGCGCAGACTCGGCGCCTGAACTTCGCCAAACGTCTGCTCGACGAGACGTCGCTGCCTATCGCGCAGATTGCATCCGCCGCCGGTTTCGGCAGCGTCCGGCGATTCAACAGCGCCTTCAAGCACACCAATCACCGCTCGCCACGCGAGCTGCGGAAGCAACTGAAACGAGGCATGGCCAGAGGGACAGGTGACGAGGTCGTGCTGCGGCTCGCCTTCCGGCCGCCGTACGACTGGAATCACATGCGCGACTTTCTCGCCGCCCGCGCCGTGCCAGGCGTCGAGCGCGTCGATGCGCGCGGGTATGCGCGCACGCTGCGGGCGGAACACGGCGAACTGATCGTCTGCGTGCGTCCTCTGGAGGCCGAGCACGTGCTCGAACTTCGCGTGCACGGCGCTCGGCCCGAAACGCTATTGAGCCTGTCGGCCGCCGCCCGGCGCGTGTTCGATCTCTCCGCCGACCCGGCAACGATCGCGGCGGCCTTCTGCGCCGACTCCCTCCTGGCGCCGCTCGTGAAACGCCGTCCGGGTCTGCGCATCCCCGGCATGTGGGAGCCGTTCGAGTGCGCAGTGCGGGCCGTACTGGGACAGCAGGTCAGCGTTGCCGCGGCTCGTACGCTGGCTGCGCGATTGGTCGCGCGCGCTGGAAAGCCCGTGGCCGAAAACGCCGCCGGCCTGACGCATCTCTTCCCGTCACCGGCGACGCTCCTCAGCGCCAATCTCGACGGACTCGGTCTGACCGGTGCGCGAATCGGAGCGATCCGTGCTTTGGCGCGGGCGGTTACCGACGGTGCCATCGATTTCTGCGCGCCGACTGAAGACGTCACTGCGAGTCTGGCGGCGCTCCCCGGCTTCGGCCGGTGGACGGCCGAGTATGTAGCGCTGCGCGCACTCGGCGAGCCCGATGCATTTCCAACCGCGGACCTGGTTCTCCGGCGGGTTGCAGGGAATGGAGATCAGCCTCTGACTGAGAGGATGCTTGCCGCACGTGCCGAAGCCTGGCGGCCGTGGCGAAGTTATGCGGTGATGCATCTCTGGCAGGCGGCAACCGCCGGCCGGGTCAATGGCGGATCGCGCCTCTGATGTGTTCTGCAACTCAGGCAGCTTGGGGGTCAGATCTTGTTTCTTGCACGGGTGTCCTCTTTCGGCGCCGCCACGAAAGAGGACAAATGTGCAAGAAGACAAGATCTGACCCCCAACCAGCCGTTGAAGAATCGGTGCGGTCGCCATGGTGGTCGCCAGGGCCATCAGCACCATCATCGTGAAGAGTGTTGGCGAGATCACCCCAAGGTCGAGGCCGACATTCAAGATGATCAATTGCATCAAGCCGCGCGTGTTCATCAAAACACCCAAAGCTGCAGCGTATCGCCACCCCATCCCGGTGGCGCGGGCGGCGATCAGGGTGCCGCCAAACTTGCCCAGGGTCGCCACCAGGATGATCAAGCCGCAAGTGACCCACGCGTTCCATCCGGACAGCAAGCCGATCTCGGTACGCATGCCCGTAAAAGCAAAAAATGCAGGAAGCAGGAGGATCAGCACGAACTTTTCGAAGCTGATCGTCACCGCCGCAGCAAGCCGGCTGTCGTGCGGAACCATCGCCCCGAAGAGAAATGCGCCGAAAATTGCGTGGACGCCGATCGCTTCGGTGATGAGCGCGGCGATCAACATTCCAGCCACGATCAAGGCCAGATGGCCGGAGCCCGGCTCCCGTCCTTCCACGCTGCGCAACGCCCTGGCCAGCGACGGTCGGACGACGGAGAACATCACGCCGATGAAAACCATCGTGAGGACGATCGGTATCAGCGCCTGACCGGGCGACGCATGGACGACACCGATCACCAGGGCCAGCAGACACCACGCCGTCACATCGTCCACAGCCGCGCAGGTGAGAGCGACGACGCCGAGGTCGGTCTTGACGAGGCCAAGGTCCTGCAGAATGCGCGCGAGTACCGGAAACGCCGTAATCGACATGGCGATGCCGATGAACAGCGCAAAGCTCGTGAAGGGAACATCCGCGCTCGAGAATCTCGGATAGAGGTACAAGGCGAGGCCGCTGCCGAGCACGAACGGGACGATGATGCTGGCGTGTGACGTGGCCACGGTGGCGTGGACCTGCCCGCGCATGAGGTCCGGATTCAGTTCGACCCCGACGAGGAACATGTAGAACACCACGCCGAGCTGGGCGACTGTCCCAAGATAGGGGACGACGACCGGCGCGAGCACGAAATGATAGGCGTCCGGCGAGATCGCGCCCAGGAGCGACGGGCCCAGCAGCAGTCCACCCACGACTTCTCCGATGACCGGGGGCTGTCCGATTGCGCGGAACAACCGGCCCATCAGCCCGCCTACGAGCACGACGGCGGTGAGAGCAATAAGGAGATGCCAGATGATGTTGGGCGCCGCCGCGCCGTGCGGACGTTGTGCCTCGGCTGCAGTGACGGCGGCTGGCGCCGTCAGCGTCTCGCCGTACTCCCTGATCACGAAGAACGAGGCGACGGCGGCAGCCACCATGATCGCGTAGACAATCCCGGTCCACAGCCGATGACGCGGCGAGTTGCTGACGGCCAGCGGACCGACACCTGATTGTTGGGACGGCACAGCTAATTAGAGCTTGACACAACTACGGAAAGCGCCTGCGGCCCGAGCGACCCTTCGACGTAGCTCAGGGTCGTCCTGAGCTTGTCGAAGGACGAGGCGCGACGCCGCCGAGCGAGCGCGCTTGGGGATGCCCGCCTCCGCTGGTCGCGGAACAGGCCGGCGACCAGCTACGGCAAGGTCTCGCCGTAGCGCGCATAGATGTCGAGCGCGGAGGCGGAGGCCCCAAGCGCAACGGGAAATGAAGACTGCGAGGAACTACCGTACTGGTCTGGCGGTGAGGACCTTCAGCTGCGGACGGGATCGTTTCAGTCGAGACACGTCCTCGGGGCCTATCGCGGTACCCGCGAGATTGAGCGTCGACAGACCTGCGATGCGTTCGAGGTGCGGCACGGCCGCGTGGGTGACGTGCGTGTCCGACAAGTCCAGCGTTTCGATCCGCTTCACGCCCGCCATCGCTTGAACCGAACTATCGCCGACCGCGGTGTGCGACAGGTCGACCAAGCGGAGATCGAGTCCGGTCAATGCCGTCAGACCAGCGCCGCTGATCTTCGTATCTCGCAGCACGACCATCGAGAGTGGGAGACCCTTGAGATGTGCGAGGCCGGCGTCGGTCAGCCCCGTGCCCGTCAGGTCGAGACGCTCGAGCGGCAAACCTTTCAGCTGCGCCAATCCACCGTCGGTGACCTGAGTGCGGCCGAGATCGAGCTGCCGCAGCCGGAGCCGAGCCAGATAGGCGAGCCCGGCATCGCCGACCTGGGTTCCCGAAAGCAGCGCGGCCGTCACCCCGGGAAAATCGGCCGCGCTGATCTCGCGAAGGTCTTCATCCCTGACGGGCGTTCCCCGCAGGTCGAGTTGGGTACCGCCGAGACGAAGGTGCTCACGCAGCTTCAATGGCGTCTGCGCGAACAGCGGCAGCAACCCAATCCAGGCGATGAATACGATTCGAACGCTCCCCACTTCCCCAGCTCCCCAGCTCCCCAGCCTCCCCAGTTTCTTTTACCTTTGATCGTGCGCGACGACGACCGTCACGTCCTTCGTCGAGTTGTTGCCGGAGCCATCAGTGCATTCGACGGTGATGGTGTAAATCCGGCCGGTTCTGTTGCCGGCACGTTCGGCCCGGAGCTCCAGCCTCAGTGGCCCCGTGATGACCCAATCAGGATCGGTATTGCCGTCGCCCGTGCCGTCGATCGGCTCGTTGCTGGCGACGGACTTGATCTGACAGGAGGGTGTCGCGTCACAGACATCGGCGACGGATACTGCCACGCTGACCGGAACCATTTTGTGATTCGGCGGCCAGAGGCTGTTCGGTGTGGCGGTCACGCTGGAAATCATCGGTGGAGTCGTGTCCTGAATCGTCACGACCTGTGCGTCGGTCCCCTGATGACCGTTGTCGTCGGTTGCGGTCCACTGCACGGTGGTCATGCCCAGCGGAAACAACGCTGGGGCATTGTTGGTGATCGCGGGTGTGCTGTCGCACTGATCGGTTGCCGTGGCCACGCCGAGTGTCACCGCGGTTCCGCCTGGCGACGTGCACTCCTGGACGACGTCCGCCGGCGCCGTGATCGATGGGTTGAGCGTGTCAACGATGGAGAATTTCTGGGAGACGGCGAAGAAACACTGTGCCGACGGCACGAGTCTCATTCGCCCCTGCGCCGTCAGCGTCTGCGGTGTGGTAATCGCGTGCGATCCGTCGTTCGGCGTGCTCGCCACCAAGGGCGAGAAATTCTGGCCATCGTCGGTCGATATCTGGATCGCGACGTTTGGCACAATACTGCCGCCGCCGACCGTCCACTGAACGGTGGACGGGCCTCCACACTCCAGCGAGCTACCGGTCGCAGGAAAGGTGAATCCGAACGGATCGCCACTGACCGTGACCACGTTCGAATCGAAATCCACTCCTCCTCCACCGGCGCGGTTGTCGCGAGCCGTCACGCGGAAGTTCATCGTCCTGTCCACGTTCGGCAGGACCTCCCACGGTGTGGCCGCTCCGGAAAGGATGTCCTGCAGTCGTGGGAACGTTCGCGAGGCGGCGGCCGTGGCCGGCCGCGATCGAAACATCGGTCCCGTGGAATTGCCGGCAGCCGGGATTTGCCCGTGTGTTCCGAGGTCGAACTGCTCCCAGAGGAAGGTGAGTGCGTCACCATCGGGATCGGAACCAGTGGCCGTCAGGGTGAACGGCGTGTTCCGCGGAATCGTGCAATCGGGTCCGGCATCGATCAAAGGAGCCGTATTGCCGGTGGCGGTCACCGTCCCGCACGAGTTGCCCGCTCCGCTGGTGCGAAACGCGACGATCTCGTCGTAGCTGCGGGTATGGAAGTACGCATCGCTGTTGGCTTGCACGTCTTGCGGCGAACAGATGCCGGCATACGACATGATCGTCGACCCGCTACCGGGTTCGTAGGCGGCGGCGGCGACGAATTGGCCGGCATCTGCGCAGGAATTGGTATTCGACGTCCAGGTGTGGTTACCGGCAAGCTGGTGACCGATTTCGTGTGCGACGAAGTCGATGTCGAACGGATCGCCGGATGGTGTGGGCCTCGACGTAAAGCCTCTCGCCTTCGAGCCGGCGACGCAGACGACGGCGAGTGTTGCCACGCCGCCGGTGCCGCCCTGGCTGAACACATGGCCGATGTCGTAGTTCGCATTGCCCGGGTTCGCGTCGAGCGTCGTCTGATTCTCGGTGCGGAAGTCACCGGACGAAAACGGATCGGTTGCCGGGTCGAGGAAGATCCGCGTCGTCGTGAGATTCAGCCGGATCTGCACGTCGCGCTCGAACACACCCGTCACCCGATTCACCGTCGTCGAAATCTGCGCGACCGTAGCGGGTGTGCCGGCGGCCGGCGGATTCCCGTCGAAGAATCGCGTGTACTCACCAGTCACGCTGACCGCGAGGCGATAGGTCCTCAGTTGCGCACCGGAGGGATTCATCGCCAGCGGCATTATCGAGGGACCCGCCAGCGAAGGCGCGCGATCGACGAAGGCGCCCTTATCAGGAAGCACGTCCCCGCCGTGCGTCTGGCAGAACGCCGGATCGCCCGTCGCGTCCGTTTTCCAATAACTCACATACTCGTTCGGATTGTCCCCGGCTGGATCCACGAAGAGCACGCCGCGCGCCGAGATCAACATCGCGTGAAATCCCGCTGGTGTGTGGTCGAGCCGGCCGGTCAGCGACAAATCGTCAACGCCGCGGACGACGTAGGTGTGGACGTAGTCGTATTGAGCCTGGAGCTCGGGCGAGAAGATTGGAGATTCTTCGACCTTGACGCGCTCGAACGTTCCATCTGGAAGAGGGATGGTCATGATCGGCGGCGCGGCCGACGTGAGCTCCAGCGGCGCTTTGGCGAGCGCCGCCACGATGAGCGCGTCTGAAGTCACGAACCGCCCGTACGATCGCAGCTTCGTGGTAATGGAGCGTGGACCGCTCGTTGATCCGGCCGCCGTCAACGTCGGCGCGACATCGTTGGCGACTTTGCCGATGTACCGCCACAGTGGATCTTCAGGCGACGATCGTTGTGCGCTGGAATTGAGATTCAGAAGGCTGACGATTCCCAAGGTCAGAAGAGTGAGGACATGCTTCGACTTCATCAAACCTCCCTCGATCCAGGATGGGGAACGAGCGTGATGATAGCGTGACGAGGCAGGCCTGGCAGCTACGATTTCCGTCAGAAAAGAATCGAGCTCGCGTGTGTGCGAGCGCCGCTCACATTGCGCTTACCGCAGATGCCAGAAATGACATGAGGTCGTGTGCAAGCGGCGCTCACTTAGGCTTCCGGGACGTGATTCGCGTCAACGTTCATCACAAAGCCATGTGCGCATCTGTCTTCAGCCGGAAGATCGCTTCTCGGCCAATGCTCTGCGCACATCTTCCGTATGCTCCCCGAGTGCGGGCGGCGCAGCGGCAGCCAGGGTCTTCACTCCGGACAGCTTGACCGGGTTGCCAGGAACCCTGACGGGGCGCTCGCCCGTCTGAATGTCGACGAGCATCTGCCTGACGGCGAGCTGCGAATCGCCCAGCACATCTTCGATGGTCCGCACACGGCCGCATGGCACGCCCGCCGCGGTGAGACGGTCGATCAGGGCGGCCACGGTCTCGTTGCGAAACAGATCGCGGATCGCCTCGTTCAACGGCAATCGGTTCGTCAGGCGCGCGCTGTTGGTGGCAAATCGAGGATCGTGCTCGAGCGCCTCCGCACCCAGAGCGGCGCAAAAGCGCGACCATAAACGTGGGTTGGCCACGGCAACAATCACGTCGCCGTCGCTGGCAGGATACGGCTCGTAGGGCGCCAGTGACGGGTGTTCGTTGCCAACCCGGCCAGGACCCCTGCCCGTCGCGGCCACGATGCCAGCGTGCAGGCCGAGCACCGAGACCGCCGAATCGAGGAGCGCGATGTCCACGAACTGGCCCTGCCCTGTGGACGACCGGCTGATGTGCGCCAGCAGGATGCCCTGCACCGCATAGAGCGCCGCGAGACAATCCGTGATCGCCACGCCGACCCTGGTGGGTCCGGTCTCCGCAAATCCGGTTACGTCCATCATCCCCGACTCCCCTTGGATGAGAACGTCGTAGCCGGGCAAATCACGGCGGGCCCCCGTGGCACCGTAACCGGAAATCGAGCAGTAAATCAAACGCTCGTTCATCGCCCGCGCCTGCTCCGGCCCGAAGCCGAGCCGCTCGAGCGTGCCGGGTCGAAAGTTTTCCACGACCACGTCGGCCGACCGAATCAACTCGGTCAGGAGCGCCCGGCCTTCGACCGATTTCAAATCGATGGCGACGCTCTTCTTGTTGCGGTTGACGCTGAGAAAATACGTGCTCCAGCCGCCGACAAACGGCGCCCACTCGCGCGTATCGTCGCCGTGCCTGGGATCCTCGATCTTGATCACCTCGGCGCCCATGTCGCCGAGCAGCATCGTGCACAGCGGTCCGGCCAGCACACGCGTGAAGTCGAGGACGCGCAGCCCGGTCAGCGGCAACTCGGAACCAGCAGATTCGGTCATATGGAGAGTGACAGGGTCAGACCTTCCGCGACGCGGGAGGCCTCGACGTGTCCTACTCGAAGCCGTACCTGCGCATGCGCACGGGTGACACGCTCCGTTCGCGTGCCGCTCTCGACTTGTTCCGCCTGGACCGTTGCACCCTGCAGTACGCCGCCCTGCGCATCATGCACAACCCCGGAAATTTCTCCGGTGTTCGTCTGCCCCTCCGACAACGCCGGAGAAGCGGCCAGCACGATCCAGAGCAGCGTCAGACGCTTCGCAATTGAGAGAATCACAGCATCCGCCAAAACCTAATTGTTATCCCAGCTGCCCCCGGAAATGTGGCGCCAGAAAAAGCGAGGCGCCGGAATCAGCTGTCGGGCTTGGTGGATCTTCGAAGGGTCAGAAGCTGAACTTCAAGGCCAGCTGCACGACACGGGGATCGCCAGCCGACGTGATCGTCCCGAACGCCGCCGCCCCGACCTGGGTGTTTGGCGCGCCGAGCGGCGGAGTATTCGTGGCATTGAACAATTCCGCGCGTATTTCCAGCGCTCGCGTCCCCGACAGAGACACCCGACGCATCAGTGCGAGGTCGAGGTTGCGATAGCCGGGCCCGCGGACCGGATTGCGGGAGCTCGTGCCAATCGTGAACGCCTGCGCCGCCGCGAATGCGCTCGTGTTGAACCATCGGCTGACGGATCGCTCGTCTGCAGGAAGAGCGGGATCTCCTATCAGATTGGGACGCTGCGTCCCAAACCCGGCGAACGAGTTGTTGTTGGTCGTCTGGGTGATCGCGAGGGGGACCCCTGACTGCAGCGTCAGGATGCCCGTCACCGTCCAATCGTTGACGACCGCGCCCAACAGACCGCTGGCGCGACTGCGGCGATTCGCGCCGAAAGGAATATCCCAGACAGCCGATGCAACGAACACGTGCGGAATGTCGCCGGTCGAGTAGTCGCGCTCCAGGCGACGATTGAAGCTGTCGGCCACCGGAAAATTGGCAACCGGCCCCGTCAGAATCGACGCATCGAACACCGACGACGCATCGTCCATAAGCTTCGAGCGGGTGTAGCTGACGAGATACGACAACCCACGCGAGAAACGCTGCTCCAGTTTGGTGTAGAAGCCGTGATAGATGGTCGTGCCGACGTTGTTTCGATAGAGGCTGACCGTCGTGTACTGCGGATACGGTTTGAGCAACTGGGCATTCGTAATCGTCGGATCGCCGAGCGACGACGAGCGCGGGATGGTGCCGAAAAACGGGTTCGTGACGCGCTCGGTCAACATCGCACCCATTGCAAGCTGATCGGCGGTCAGCTGGTTGAGGTTCGTGTCGGGAAGACCGACGCGAGTGATCTTCGAACCCGTATAAGCCAGCTCTATGGAAATGTTCGACGTGAGCTCGCGCTGGACTGACGTGTTCCACTGTTGAACGTAGCCCGAGCCCAGGTCGCGGTCCACCGAAAACACGCCCTGTCCCAGACCGGCGTCCGGCGTCAGCGGAATAGGCTGCACGTTCGGCCCGGCTGCGAGCGTGAACGATGGCGTGATGTTGTCGAGTGTCCGCTGCGAGACCGTCTGCAGGAACGGGAAGACTGGCGTAGTGAAGGGAGTCGTTATTCCAGCCATCTCGATCCAGACGAGGCCGTAGCCGGTCCGCACCATGGTCTTGTCCGTGAGGCGACCGACGACGCCGAGACGTGGACCGAAATTGAGCTTGTGGAGCTCCCGCGCGGCGCGGGGCCGGCCGTCGCGCCCAAGATATTCGAGCTGCCTCGTCTCCAGATTGAAGACAGCAACCTGGTCGTTCTCCTCGGTTGATGGGAAATTGAGCGTGTAGCGCAACCCGGCGTTGACGGTGACCCGGTCGGACACCCGCCAGTCATCCTGGATGAAGTACTCCTGAAACCTGGCGCGGTTCCGGATTTCCTCCTGCTGCAAGTCGATCGAAAACAGCTGCACTTGTCCGAGGAGAAAGCTGGCCAGGGGCGTCCCCGTGCTGCTGGCAGTTGCCGCATCGGTCGGCAGATTGGTGAAGAGATTGCTGAACGTGAACTGGCCCGTCGGGCGAGGGCGGCTGGACCACATTCAGCCGCTCCCAGCGCAAATCCGCTCCCGCCTTCACGGCATGGCGGCCCTTCACCCAGGTCAGCGAATCGGCGACCTGCGTCACGCTCGTGCCGAATGCCGACGCCGTGCTCACCGGCGATCCGAGCTGCTGGTATCCGCCGATGAGAAATGTCGGGAGCGTGTTCGGAAATCGTGCGGTCGACGGAATGCCTGGCAGGCCGAGACTCGTCGCCGGCGTGCCGTTCAATTCGGCGGCAGATCGGGCGACGGTTCGCCGCGTATCGCCAATGCGCAGCTCGTTCACGACGCTGGTGGAGAAGGTCCGCTGGTAGCTGGAGGCGAACGACCAGGACCCGGTGTGCTGCGGTCCGAGCGTACCGGTGGTCACCCCACTGCCGTCCGGAAGTGGCGTCACAGGAACGAAGTCCTCCTGGAATCGAGTCAGCCGGCCAAACAACTGGTCGCGGTTGCCGGGCAATCGGTGATCGACCCGGACGCTGATCTGATCCTGATCGACGCTTTCATTGCCTACCCGGCGATAGTTGTTCGCCGTCCCGGCGCTCGTTGGCAGCGGATACCGTTCCAGCAGGACGCGGGCAACCGGATCGATCCGATCCGCGGGGATGACGTTGCCGGGGAATTGACTGCGTGTCATGCCTGTCGCAGCTGGAACAGTCGTGTTGGGATCGTAAATAAGCGGGACCCGTCCAGCGATCGCTTCGGTGAACCGAGCCCTGACGCTGCAGCAGCGTCGGCACCGTGGAGATCACCGTGCGGCCGATCGTCTGCCGCTGCCCCTGATAGTCGGCGAAGAAGAACGTCCGATCGCGGCGAATCGGACCGCCGAGAACGGCACCGAATTGATTGCGGCGAAACTGCGGTTTGACGGCACTGCCGGAGGCAAAGAAATTGCGCGCATTCAGCGCCTCGTGCCGGAAGAACTCGAAGACGCTGCCCCGAAACGTGTTCGTCCCGGACCGGGTCGTCAGATTCACCACGCCGCCGTTGAAGCGGCCAAACTCGGCGGGCGGACTGTTCGTCTCGATCTTGAATTCCTGAATGGCGTCGACGTTCGGAAAGAAGGCGACCTGACCGGGTTCGGGCTGCAGGACCGAAATGCCGTCGAACAGATATTCGTTGGTGCGCGGCCGTCCCCCGTTGATTCGCGGGAGAGGCGCCGCGGGCGGTGGGGGCACGGCCACGCCTGGAGCCAGGCTCGCGAGCGAGATGAAGCTCCGGCCGTTGAGCGGCAGGTCAACGACTTTCCGGTTATCGATGACGTGGCCAAGAGACGATGTTTCGCTGCGAAGGAGTGGCGCGTCGGCCGTGACCGTCACCGCTTCGGTCACACCGCCGAGTGCCAGCTGCAGATCGAGGCGGACCGTTTCGCCCGTGACGATTCGAACGCCCTCGCGGATCAGCGGCCCGAATCCGCTCAGTTCCAGGCGCACCCGATACAAGCCGGGCGCCAGTCCCGAGAACACATAACGGCCGCCCGCCTCGGTCACCGCCAGACGGGACGCGTTCGTGCCCACCGCGGTGATTGTCACCATCACTCCCGGGGCGGCGGCGCCATCCTGATCGACCACGCGGCCAACCAGCGCACCGGCGCCAATCTGCGCGCCGACCGGCGATGACGCCA
The DNA here is from genome assembly GCA_963804245.1 of uncultured Acidobacteriota bacterium. Classification (GTDB taxonomy): domain Bacteria; phylum Acidobacteriota; class Vicinamibacteria; order Vicinamibacterales; family 2-12-FULL-66-21; genus CAWDPQ01. The sequence continues at coordinate 46,105 of CAWDPQ010000002.1, read as the reverse complement.
TCGCCGACAGTGCCAGCGCCAACCACAACCGTGTCAGACACCGCCACACTCCCACGCCGCCTCCGGAATTCACGACTTTAGATCGGATTTATACGATCCTCAAATCGGCTCAAGTCGTCTCATACACTTCCATATCTCGAGCCGACGCCCGAGAATCGGCCGCTGAAAATCGCACGCCCGACACCGGCCAAGGTGATACGATTCGCGCCGCTTTCATCAGGGATTGGAGTCGAATGGGTCTTCTCACCGTCAGAACCGCCGCCGCGCGCCTCGGCGTCGCCTACTCGACGCTCAAGAGATGGGTGCACTCAGGCCGGGTGCGCACGACGCGAACGGAAGGCGGGCACCACCGCGTGGCGGAGGCAGAGGTCGATCGTCTGTTGGCGCGGCAGCAGCCGGAGGTCCGTCGTCGAGGCCACGCCGTGTCCGATGACGGAACGTTGGGCGGCCTCAGCGCCCGCAATCGTCTCCACGGCTTCATCGACGAGGTCCGGATCGACGGCCTCCTCGCCCAGGTGAGATTGCGCGTTGGCGATCAGTTCCTGACGGCGCTGATCACCGCCGACGCCGTCCGCGCCCTCAAGTTGCGTCGCGGCGACGATGCGTTGGCGATCATCAAGTCGACCGAGGTGATGATCGCGAAGGCACGTGGGGCAAAATCGAAGACCGTCTCCCGGAAGCGCAGACAATCTCCGGCCAGGTAGGCTCACCCACTTTGACGATGAATCATGCCGACCACCGGCGGCTCGACTCGGTGATGACGTCCGTTACCGATTCCGTCATGCACCTCGACTCGGCGCATGCCGAAGCGCCGGCACGATTCATTGATCGACATTGATCGCTATCGGATCATCGCTGCTACCAGTCGGTTCAGGCTCTCGACCTCCTGTTGGGACACGACGGTGAAGGCTGGCGACGAATCCGTGAGATCGGCAAACGCGATTGCGCCGTCCTGGCTGCAAAACACCTGTTCCACCTCATTTACCCGCACCGTGACGATGATGTTCCCGGTCGCGCCCCGAAACCGCACCAGATATTGGTACCCGGGCGACGGGCTGGCCTCCAACGTGCAGAAATTTGAGAGACCACTTACGTTCGCGGTTGGTATGCCCTGTTGGAATCCTGGAACACCAAAAAGGAGGGTCGGCAGTCGAACACCTGTTGTCGGATCGGCAATCGCCTCCCGATCAGTCGAGCCGAAGATGAGCGCGTCGTGCCCGGGGCCACCGATAAACGCCTCGCTTCCATCACCGGGAGCCCAAAGATTCACATCGTTCCCTGGGCCGCCGAACATGATGTCGCTGTTCGGAGGACCGCCAGGGGCTGCCCCACCGTCCGGTCCGCCCAGGATGATGTCTTGACCGGGGCCACCATCCATCACGTCGTTACCATTCAATCCAAACATGACATCGTTGCCCGACCCGCCGAGGAGTACGTCGGTACGATTGAGCGACTGGTTCGCGACAGCGCCCGCCTGAATCGCCGTATTGTCTTGGTTGTCATCATCGAGGCCGATGAGAAGCTGCGGCCCATTCCCATTTTCGACGAGTGCCGCCTGCGTCGGATGCGCTGTGCCCAGAACCGCGGCGAGAAACGCGGCCGACAGACCTGCAGACAGCGCAGATACCCCCAAACGAGAGAATAATTGCGAGTGACTCATGTGTTCGTCCTCCATTTGCCCGAGGCTAACTGCTCGTGGCCTCGCCTGTGCGATGAGTGACTTTGTGGCGGCTGGGCCCGGCCGCTACGCATGCTTCATCGCTCAGTTTCAGCTCACGATTCGGCCCCCAGGTTCCGCAAAGCGAATGCCACGGAGTGGGAAAGGACGAGGAACGCTCGATCTCACCGTCTTGCGCGGTTTATGTGCAATGCGCAGCCAAACGCTGCCTCCAGGCGATCTCCCAGCGTGCGGAAATGTCGGCACGATGCCGACAAGTCGGTACTGAAGCGCAACGAGCTTGCGACCGGGAGTGGGCGGGGCGGGGTAACGTGCTATCGACGCTCGTAGACGAACGAGACAAGGTCCGCGGCAAAGCGGTCCGGTTCCTCCCAGTGAAGCGCGTGCCCGGCGCCTGAATAAGTGACTAGCCGTGAATCCGCAATCACCCCGCGCAGAGCTTCCTGATCTTCTCGATGCGCGTAGGCGTCGCGGTCGCCCCAGGCCATGAGCGCCGGCCCGGCAAATCGCGCGAGCCCATGGGAAAAGTCGGGCGTTTCCAGAAATTCCTTGAAGGCTGCACGCCAGACACGAGCCGGCGCCTGCAGACTCTCACTCACCACTGTGTTCAGAAACTCAGGCGGGACCGGGCGCGCGAGCGTGCTGACCTGAAAGTCCCTCACGAATGCCGGGTCGATCGGATCGGTCAACCTAGAGACGGCGGTATCCCAGAATTCCTGCAGCCCCGGGTGCCCGTGAATGGTGCGGAACGCGCCCATGAGAACCAGTCCGGCGACACGTCCTGGGTGATCGATGGCAAAGCGCTGCGCCACCATGCTGCCCATCGAATGTCCGACGACCACGGCTGAGGTGACTTCGATCGCATCCATGAAAGCCCGTAGGTCCTCTGCCATATGGCCGTAACCATAGCCGTCGGCTGGCTTACTCGAGTTGCCGTGTCCGCGCTGTGTGATTGCGAAGGCTCGTATCGTTCCGGGCAGGCGGTCGAGGACCGGCTCGAAGGATCGCCACGAGTCGGTGACGCCGTGCAGGAACACCACTGGGATCCCCGACGCGCCGCCCCGCTCGGCATATTGCAGCGTAACGCCGCTCAATATCGTTACAGACCGTATCATTGACGCTCTCCTCCAACTCGGTTCTTATGCGGCGGGTGTAATCCACGATGGATGCCGACATGTCAGCACGTGCTGAAATACCGGCAGCACTCGTCTAAATAGTGTTTTGGGGAAAAACGTCAAGCCCCGATCGGCTTGATTCCGAGCTTCTTCATGCGCGACCAGAGCGTCGAGCGCTTCACGCCCAACAACGCGGCGGCACCATTGGGGCCGGCGAGCACTCCACCGGTTTTCTCCAATGCTTTGAGGATGTGGCGTCGCTCGGCCTCATCAAGAGTCACGAGAACGTCTGCGGCCGACGTTGTGGGCACGGGCAACCCGAGGTGTGCGACGTGCAAGACACGATCCTGGCAAAGGATGACCGCACGCTCGAGGATGTTCGCCAGCTCGCGCACATTCCCGGGCCAGTCATAGGCGACGAGCCGATCGATCGCGCGAGAATCAATCCGATCGATCGAGCGGGCCATGCGGCTCGCGAATTCGCGAACGAAATGCCGGGCGAGAATCGGAATATCGTCCCTGCGCTCGCGCAACGACGGCACGCGAATCGGAAAGATGTTCAATCGAAAGAACAGGTCGGCACGGAATGTACGCCTCTGCACGTCGGCGGCGAGGTCACGGTTGGTGGCCGCAATCACTCGGGCATCGACGCGAACCGTTTGCGTGCCGCCCACGCGCTCGAACTCCTGCTCTTGCAGCACCCGCAACAGCTTCACCTGGGTCTCGAGCGGCAGCTCCCCGACTTCGTCCAGGAAAATCGTGCCGCGGTTGGCCACCTCGAAGCGGCCCTTCTTCTGTTGCACCGCACCCGTGAAAGCCCCGCGCTCATGTCCAAAGAGCTCGCTCTCGACCAGTGCGGCCGGTAGAGCGCCGCAATTCACCTTGACCATGACCGCGGACCTGCGTCGGCTGGAGCGATGCAGCGCGCGTGCAATCAGCTCCTTACCTGTCCCGGTGTCGCCGAGCAGTAGCACCGTTGTATCGGTGTCGGCGACGAGCTCGATCGCCTTGAAGACCTCCTGCATCACCGCCGATCGTCCATGGATCTCGCCGAAGTGGAGGTCGGTCTCGAACGCTTCGCGGAGGTAGACGTTCTGACGCTCGAGCTCGTCCGCGCGCTTTCGGTCTGTGATGTCGCGAGCGATCACCACGACCTTGGGCGCCTCGTCAGCCCCACCGATGCGCAGTGGTGCCGAACGACCCTCGAACCAGCGGATTCCGTCCGTGCTCTCCGAGGGGAACTCGAGCACCTGAACGTCTCCGCTCTCGATCGTCTTCCGCGCAACTTCGACAAGCGGACCCGCCGCGGCCTCGGGCAGCACGTTGTGCACACTGTTGCCGGGGAGTTCGGAGGCGCCGCGAAGGAGGCGTCGTCCATCGTCGGTGACGATCTCGACGCCACGCCCATCGCCATCGAGCACGAAGACCAAGTCGGGCAGCGCATTGACAATCGCTCGAATGCGAGCCTCACTTCGCGCCAGCTCCGCGGTGCGCTCGACAACACGTGTTTCGAGCTCGGCTGCATGCCGCGCCACTTCCCCCTGCAGACGGACCTCTTCCGTGACCTCACGCTGAATACCGAAGTGTCCGATGATTCTGCGCTGGGGATCGTACAAACAAATGTAGTCACCCTCGATATCGATCGGCGTGCCATCGAACCGACGCTCGTGAGTCTTGAGATGCAGCTGGCCACGGTCGAAGAACTCGCGCCAGACACGACGGCCAGCTTCGAGATCGTGCCGGTAGAAGTCCCGCGGCGTGAGCCCGATGAAGCCCGCTCGCGTGGCGGCGTACTGCGCCAACATGGCGTCGTTGACTTTCGTGATGCGCTGGTGCGCGAACACGTAGTCCAGCAGCTGCTCCTTGTCGGCTTCGTCATCCCACCGGATCGGCTCATCCAGCATCATGAAGAAGAAGCCATCGAGCGACTGCGAAAAAAGGAGTTCGAGGAGGTGATCGGTGCCCATGCTCACCTCGAGGGGCAATGCTCAAGTCTGCCACAGCTCGTCCTCAGGATGCGCCGGAGTTCGACGCCGGTCTGATCCGGTTGTCGTTCGGAGAGATCGGACGGCGCAGCCGGCCGGCATTCCGCAACTGCTCGACACGGCTCACGGAACCAAGCCGAGCTATAGGCAGCCCCGCAACTATTTAGCGCCGGGTGAACGACTATTCCTCGAAGCCCTCCCATCGGACGCGAACGGTCTTCATCAGCTGTCGAAAAGAGTCATCCCTCCGCAGGTCGCGGAAGAATGGATCGTGGCGCGCGAGGAACGGGTAGTTGATGAAACCGCGCTCGACGGCCACAGCCAGCCACCGCATCGCCTGTGCACGCATGTCCACGAGTGCGTAGCCCTGCGCGAGGAATCTGGAAAACACGTCTGTCGTGGCCGCTGCCGTCTCGATCGCCGGCGTGACCGTGGCATGCGCTCGCTCGCGTCGTCCGCCGACGGCGTGCGCGAGAAACTCCGCGAGACGTGCCGGGACCGTGTCCCGCACCTCTGGAGGAAATGTCCCCACCAGCCTGTCGATCTCCTCCGTGTGGCGATTGAGAATCAAGACCCAGACATAGAAGAGGCGCGCCATGGGGTTGCTGGGGTCCATTTCGAACATCTGTCGATAGGGCTCGACTGCCGCCGCGAACTTGCCGTCGAGGATGTCGGCCCAGGCAGGCATGCAACGGGTCAACGGCGTGAGCGGGTCGACGGCGATCAGCCTCACGATCAGCTGGCGGGCCGTCGTCACTTTCCCGGAGATCAGGTAGCAGTTGCTCAGGAGAAGCAGTGTGTCGGCATTGCTGGGATCGCTGTCGAGGGCCGCGTTGAGGTCGTGCACCGCTTCCTGGATTCGGCCGCGTGAGTAGTGGATCCACCCGCGCAGGCGCAACCCGGAAGCCGATCCCGACTCCAGCGCAAAGACTTTCCGGGCGCACGACTCGGCTTCGAGCAGCGGCCGCTCCCCGAAGTCGATCCCGGCCTCACGGTCCTGCAGGAATGCAAAGCCCATCGTCGCATAGAGCCTGACATCATCGCCGACCGCGGCCAGGCCGTTGCGCAGCAGCTGGATGGCGTGATCGATCGCATCCTTCCGCCAGCGCCAGCCCTCCTGCCGTGCCTGGAGGTAGCACTCGTAGGCGTGAACATTGCGCGAGGGTCGCTCGGCCAATCGTCGATCCTCGTCGGCGGTCAGCCGCAGCTTCAGCGCATCCACAATCACCCGCGCGAGACGTTCCTGGATCGCGAACACATCCTCGATCGTTCCGTCATAGTTGTCGGCCCAGACGTGTGCGTCGGAGCTCGTGTCGACGAGTTGCGCGGTGATCCGCAAACGATTTCCAGCTCGACGCACGCTGCCCTCGAGAAGGTATCGAACTCCCAGCTCGCGGGCGATGGTCTTCACGTCCTTTGTCGTGGTCCTGAACGTCATCGACGAGGTTCGTGAAATCACGCGCAGAGCGTGGAGCTTGGAAAGGTCTGCCGTCACTTCGTCGGTCAGACCGTCCGCGAAATACGCGTTTTCGGGATCCGCGCTCAGATTGACGAAGGGCAGAACGGCGATCGACATCGACGGTTCGGACGGCGAAGGCGGGCGACGAGCGTCTCGCAATCCGTGCGCCGTCGCACGTTGCTGAGTTGTCTGCCGCCACTGATCGATCTCGGACTTGTAGGCGTAGACGCTGCCGAGTACACGATGCACGTGACGGTGGACGGGCAATCCTTCCTCATGCTCCCAGCGCCGTACCGTCCGCACGCCACGATTCACGTAAGCGGCGATTTCCTTCCACGAGTCGAGTCGATCTTCGCGGGAACCTGCCACGCGAGACTCATTCTAGCGTTCTGCCTGCCACAGTGGGCCAAAGCGGGCCATCGATGCCTCGACCCTCTTTGTGGTCTTGGCCGACTCGACGCAACCGCGTACGGTGGCGTGTCAGGAGGGACTCATGGTTTCCATTCGATCAACCCGCGCGGCCGTCGGCGGCGTGCTCGTCGCCTGTTCGATCGTTGCGGCAAGCGTCCACGCGCGTACCAGGCGCGAGACCACCACTGTTGCAGTAGCCGGGAGCGGCATCGATCAACTCACCACGGCAATCGTTCACTCGCGAGAGTCGACTCCAACCGGAATGATTCAGAACAGCACCGAAAGCGTCGAGCTCAGCGGCGATCTCAAAGGACGCGTCCTCTACCACGTGACCTCCGTCTTCGATTTCACGGCGGGCACCTTGATCAACACGGGACATCAGGTCTACTCGGGAACGATCGCCGGATCGGCCCCTGTCATGATTCATGACGACAGGTTCCGTTTCGAGGTCAACCTCGGGAGCGGTCAGGAACGCGGGCGTGTTTACCTGTTCGATCACATCGCCGGGCCGAAGGTCAGGTGCGCGCTGGACGTGGTCGGGACGGGCAAGACGGCCGAAGGCAATCCCACCTTCGATTACACGGGACAGTGCACGTTCTACGGGCGCGAGTAGACCGGCAGGTCTACTCCGCTAGTCCGACTCGTCGAACAGCCGGCCACGCCGGAGCGGAATGCCCAGCGCGTTGTGGTAGGCGGGCGATGCGACTTTGATGATCACGCCCGGGTCTTTCTCGATCGTCCTGCCCGGCACGACGAGATTGTTGATCCACATGCGCGGCGTGAACGGAACACCGCCGCGGCTCATGGCCGCATGGATCACGCCGGGTGCCTCGGCAAGCCGCGCGAGAATCTGCGCGAAGGCCGCGTTGTGGTCGGGCGGTCGCTGCCCGGGCTCGACGCGCGGCGAGATGTCGAGCGTGAGCACATGATCGGGACTGAACCCCGGGTCGACGCGCATGACGGCGATGAAGCTGCCGATGACCAGCGCCGCGCCAACGAGAAGCACGACGGCCAGGGCGACTTCGGCGACGACGAGCAGGCTGCGCACCCGTTGACGTCCACGTCCCGAGCTGGCGCCGTGCGCGCCCTCCTTCAGCGAGTTGGTGAGATCGGGTTTCGACACTTGCAGCGCTGGAACGATCCCGAACAAGAGACCCGTCAGAAGCGACAAGCCGGCGGCCGCAACGAGCACGCGCAGATCCAGGGCGATGGCCGCGACGCGCGGCACGCCTTCGGGCATCGCGGTGCGGAGGACCTGAACCGCCCACATGGCGATGACAATGGCGAGCACGGTGCCGACGGCGGACAATGTAAGGCTCTCAATCATCAACTGGCGAACGAGCCGCCAGCGACCGCCGCCGAGCGCGGCCCGAACCGCCATCTCCCGCTCGCGCGCGCTGGCGCGGACGAGCAGAAGATTGGCGACGTTGGCGCAGGCGATCAGCAGGACGATCGCCACGGCACCAAGCAGCATCAACATCCACGACTTCGTGCTCGCACCGACGAGATGGTCGTGCAGTAGCCGCACGCCGATCTGGTGGCCCTTGGCCCACTGGGGGTTGGCCTGTTCGATCGCCTTCGCCACCTGTCCATCTGCACCTGCGCCTGGCCGATCGTCACGCCCGGCTTCAGCCGCGCGATGACCTGCAGGTATGCGGCAAAGCCACGGCCCCGCACTCGCTGATTCGGCGGAACGACATACGGTACCCAGATATCGGCCGGCCGCACGGCGCCGACCGGGTAGGTGACGCCGGGCGGCATGATGCCGACGACCTCGTAGCTGCTGTCGTTGAGCCGAATCGTGCGCCCCACGACGTCGGGACTGCCGCCGAACCGGCGCCACCAGAGGGCGTCACTGAGCACGGCGACGCGGTGTCGCCCGTCGGTTTCGTTGTCGTTCGAGAATGATCGGCCAAGTGCCGGATGGATGCGGAGGACATCGAAGAACGCGGCGGTCACCTGTTGCACGATGAGATCTTCTGGCTCGGTGCCGGGGTCCTGCATCGTGAAGAGCGGTCCTTCCCAATAAGCCGCGATCGACTCGAACACCTGCTGCTGCGCGACCCAGTCGGTGAAGTTCTGCGGCTGGACGCGGGAAAGCGCCTGGGGATCACGGGCCGCGTCCGCTCCGGGGCCAAGCGGTCCCGGTCGCTTTCCGGGACCGAACGAGCCGCGCTCGCCCACGGCGACGAGGCGATCGTGTTCATCGAAGGGCAACCCGCGCAGGACGACCGCGTCGACCACCGAGAAGATCGCCGTCGTCGCGCCGATGCCCAGCGTCAGCACCACGAGGGCCACGGCGGTGAAGCTCGACGCCGCGCGCAACTCGCGGATAGCCTGCCGGACGTCCGTCCACAGTCCGCCGAACAGCCACCAGCCCCGCGGCGGCGTGACCTCGGCCACCCGCGCCTGACGCAGCGGCGCCAGGTAGCGCGCCAGCCGGTCGGCGTGAAATTCCTCGAGCACCAGACGGGTGGCCTCCTCGCGCGCCGTGCCGCCGGCGATCAGCTCCTGGCGGCGATCGTCGAGATGTTGCGAGAGCTCCTCGATGATCTCGGCCTCGCGCGCCGGCGACAGCCGAAGGCCAGTCAGGCGCTGCCGCAGGTCCGTGGTCCAGTCACCCCTCGACTCCGCTCGGGGTGACCCTGAGCCTGTCGTAGGGTCAGCAGGGTCAGACATTTTCGCCTCCCGTCACGCGCCGGACCGCCTCTACGAAGGCCGCCCAGGTTTGCCGCTGCCGCGCCAGCACGCGCCGGCCCTCGCCCGTCACCTTATAGAAGCGGCGCCGCCGCTCGCCGGCCTTCTCGACCCAGGTGCCCTTGATCCAACCGCGCTCTTCGAGCCGATACAGCAGGGGATACAGGGAGTCGACGTGAAACGTGAGCTGGCCGTTGGAGCGGCTGTGGATCAGCTTGCTGAGCTCGTAGCCGTGCCTGGCCCGGGCGTCGAGGAGAGAGAGGATGAGCAGCTCCGCCGATCCCTTCTTCAATTCCCGATCGAGCCCCCGGGTGTCCATATCTGTCATAGTCAGACAGTATATAGACAGTGTTCGCCTGGAAAAAGTTGATCTCAACTGGGGAGCTGGGGAACTGGGGAGCTGGGGAACTGGGGAGCTGGGGAAGCGGCCACGGCCGAGTAGCAAGATCCAGCTCCCCAGTTCCCCAGTTCCCCAGTTCCCCAGTTCCCACATAGTCCCAGTTCCCCAGTTCCCCAGTTCCCCAGTTTCCCCAGCTCCCCGCTACTCTATTCATGTGAACCTCCCCTGGATCGTTCTGGCGGTGGTCCTGCAGGTGCAGACAGCCACGCAGACCCCCCCGCCACCGCCGGCGCTTCCTCAACCGATGTTTACGGTGACCGTGATCGAGGCCGCGCCACTGGTGGGGGTCGATCTCCCGATCGAAAAGATCCCAGCGCCGGTGCAAGTCGCGACCAGTGAAGCGATCGAACGCAGCGGCGCCCTCGAGCTCTCCGCCTTCCTGAACCGCCGATTCAACGGCGTGTTCGTCAACGAGATTCAGAGCAATCCGTTTCAGCCGGATATCAACTATCGGGGATATACCGCGTCACCGCTGCTGGGCACGCCACAGGGACTGTCCGTCTATATGGACGGTGTGCGCCTCAATCAGCCGTTTGGCGATGTGGTGAGCTGGGATCTCATTCCGCGACTGGCCATTTCATCCACGACCGTCATGCCCGGCTCCAATCCGCTGTTCGGCCTCAACACCCTGGGTGGGGCGATCGCGATTCAGACGAAGACAGGTCTGACGAACCGCGGCACGAGCGTCCAGGCGATCTACGGAAGCGATGTACGCCGTTCCATCGAGCTGGAGCACGGCGGTCAGAAAGCGAACGGGCTGCATTGGTATCTCGCCGGAAATCTCTTTGGCGAGGACGGCTGGCGAGCCGACTCGCCTTCGGATGTCCGTCAGGGATTCGCAAAGATCGGCGTGCACCGCCTGAAACACGACGCGGCGCTCACCTTGGGGCACGCTGACAACTCCTTGAATGGCAACGGTCTTCAGGAGCAGGGGTTCCTCGATCGCGAGTATGCGAGCGTCTATACCAAGCCGGACACTACGAAAAACCGTTCGACGTTTCTCAATTTCACCACCCGCCACCGCCTGAACGGCGGGCTTGCGCTCTCGGGGAACGCCTACTATCGCGACATCCACACCGACGCGCTCAACGGTGACATCAACGAAGACTCGCTCGACCAGGCGATTTACCAGCCGAGCGCCGCCGAGCAAGCGGCACTGGCCGCCGCCGGGTTCAGTGGCTTCCCGACGAGCGGTGCCGATGCCTCGAACACACCGTTTCCGTCGTGGCGCTGTCTGGGCAACGTGCTGCTCAACGACGAGCCGGCCGAAAAGTGCAACGGGCTGATCAATCGAACCGAGACATCGCAGCAGAATGGCGGAGCCTTCGCTCAACTGACCTTGGCGAGCGACGTCGCGCGCGGCCGAAACCAGTTCATGGCCGGTGCCGGCTACGATCGCAGCCGCGTCGGCTTTCTGCAATCCACGGAACTCGGGTATCTCAATCCGGATCGCAGCGTCACCGGCGTCAACGCGTTCGGCGACGGGGAGACCGGGGGCGAGATCGATGGTGAGCCGTATGACACCCGCGTCGATCTCGATGGATTGATCCAGACGTTCAGCATCTACGCGACCGACACCATCACGATTGCCGATGCCTGGAACATCACCGTGTCGGGACGCTACAACCGCACGACGATTCGCAATCGAGACGCTCTCGAACCCGGCGGTGGATCCGAATCGCTCGACGGCGATCACCGGTTCAGCCGATTCAATCCGGCGGCTGGCGTCACCTTCAGTCCGTCGCGGACCCTCAACATTTACGGCGGTTACAGCGAGGGCAGCCGCGCGGCCACGTCAATCGAGCTCGGCTGCGCCAATCCGGAGGAGCCCTGCAAGCTGCCCAACGCCATGGCCGGCGATCCCCCGCTCGACCAGGTCGTCACCCGGACGTGGGAGGCCGGCGCTCGCGGCGAGCATCGCGGCATCACCTGGAGCGCGGGTCTCTTCCGCTCGGACAATCGCAGCGACATCCTGTTCGTCATGTCCGACCAGACCGGTTTCGGCTACTTCAGGAATTTCGGTGAGACGCGGCGCAAGGGGTTCGACCTGAGTGCGAGCCGTCAACTTGGCCGATTGACCGTTGGCACCGGTTACACGTTCCTCGCTGCAACCTACGAGAGCGAGGAAACCGTCAACGGCGAGAGCAACAGCTCGAACGATCGCGCCGAAGGAGGAGCGCCCGGCCTCGAAGGCGCGATCGAGATCGACCCCGGCGATCGCATCCCGCTCATTCCCCAACATCAGTTCAAGGCGTTCGCGGAGATGCAACTCTCATCCAACGTATCCCTGGACATCGATCTCGTGGCGGTGTCGAGCGCGTACGCGCGTGGGAACGAAAACAATCGACACCAGGCCGACGGCACTTACTACCTCGGGCCCGGCTCCTCTCCTGGATACTCGGTCGTGAATCTCGGCGCCACGTATCGGCTCAGGCCCTGGATGCAGATCGTCGCGCAGATCACCAACCTCTTCGATCGACGCTACTACACGGCCGCACAGCTCGGGGCGTTGGGTTTCACGAACAGCGGCGCGTTCGTCGCCAGGCCGTTTCCCGCCGTCAACGGCGAGTTCCCTCTGCGGCACGCCACGTTCTACGCACCGGGCGCACCCATACGGATGTGGATCGGCACGAGGTTCAGGTTCTGAACGACCGATAGGTTCTTCACGATAGGTTCTAGCGAGCGAAGCAGTAGAACCGTCCGGCGCCACCGCGCGGGGCCGTGTTTGAGCAGTTCTGATTCACGTGCGCCGAGTTCCAAGATGAATTCGGCGGCGTTGTACTTTGATTCTGACCCATGCCATCCGAGTGACCGACCTGAGCTGTAACCGATGCGGAGTCCGAAGTCCAATCCGAGCAGGTCAGGCCGGCAGCCACGGTTCCATCGGCGGTCGACCCGGTGAGGATGTCGTGCTCGACCGGAGCGGGTGAACCGGTCCACTGGCCATTGATGCGCTGTCCGCGCTCGTCGAGGAATAATGCGGCATCACCCGTGCGCGAGTGGAGCGCCGTCAAGTCGTTCGCCACGACCGCGAGACTGGCGTTATACCAGGGTCCGCTGCCGATGCGGTTCCGGGCGTGTGTCGGCTGATTGCCGTTCGCGGGATCTCGCTCCACGCTGAGGTACGCACGCCAGGTTCGCCCGCCCTGCCCTGCCGCGACTGCCAGTCGCTGACACGTGGCATCGGCTCCAGTCAGGCCACCCAGATTCCCGGTCACGCTCGTCGTGCTCGTCACGAAGAAGCTCATCGATGGGCCTGACGGCGCCGTGGGCGTACCGTCGTCATCGCTGCATCCGGCAGCGAGCAGGATTACCACTAGACACAAGTAACGGTTCATGGCCTGACCCTTTCCGACCGCGCGGCATCGGCGGCACTCTGCGGTCGGCAAGAGCAAGACCAACGGGACTGACTGAAGAAAGCCGTTGTTTGGCTGGCGTCTCGCATAGTCGAGTCAGCGAACGGACACCAGTGGACGAAAGTGCCTTACTGCGCGCGTAAGGGCCTGAACCTAGGTCGGCCAGCTTCGCGAGGATCGCGAAGCCTTGCGAAGGTTCCTCAGCTCCCCAGCTCCCCAGCTCCCGCTCCCCAGCTCCCCAGCTCCCCAGCTCCTTATGCTCATTCCGCCCGCAGCGCCGTCGTCGGATCGATTGAAGCGGCGCGCATCGCCGGCGGGTACGCGGCTGCGACCGCCGTGAGAGCGACGATCGCCGCGGCGCCGAACAGCCACGCCAGCGGATGTGGCGCGTCGAGAGCGAAGAGCATGCGCTTCAGCACGGCCTGTGCGGCAAGCATGCCCAGGCCACCGAGCGCTGTGCCAATCGCGATGAGCGTCATCGCGCGTCCCAGAATCAGCGACACGATGCTGCGGCGGCTGGCCCCCAGCGCCATGCGCACGCCGATTTCCCGCGTGCGCCTGGATACGGCGTAGGAGAGCAGACCGTACAAGCCGGTTGCCGTCAGCAGCAGGCCGATCGCGGCAAAGCTGCTCATCAGCATCGTCAGGAATCGCGGCGCCGCCATGCCGCGCGCAAACATGGCGGTCATGGTCTTGACCCCGTGCACCGGCACCTGCGGATCCAGGGCGGCGACAACGTGACGGACGTCGGGCAGGATCGTCGCCGCTGGCAGTGTCGTGCGCACGATCACCGAGGGCGGACCCCACGGCATCTGTTTGTATGGGAAATAGTAGATAGGCTCGGGATCCCGCCCGCCCGTAGATTGGCGGGCGTTTCCGGCAACGCCGACGATCTCGCGGAAGACGCGGCCGCCGCCCTGTGCATCGCGATTCGAGGTGGCGCCCGAGTCGATGCGCTTTCCGATGGCATTGTCGCCGGGAAAGAACCTGTCCGCGAACGCCTTGTTGACGATCAGCACCCGCGGATGGCTCCCGTCGTCATCGTCTCTGAATTCGCGTCCATCGATGATGGGCGTGCCGATGGTCCTGAAGTAGCTCGGGGATACGAGCGCCATGTTCGAGGTTGGCCGCTCGCTCGGACCGGTTGGACGCTCTTCGATGTTGAACGCGATCGACATCTCGTTTCCGGTCAGCGGCAGCGGCATACCGACCGTGGCGGACGTCACCCCTGGAACCGCCTCCAGCCGCTCGAGCAGGCGGTCGATGAACTCGATCTGCCTGTCGGTCGTGTAACGCGCGCCGGGCAGCTCAATCCTGAAGGTCAGAAGATTGTCAGGCCGGAATCCGAGGTCTCGCCGCGTGAGGTGGAGAAACCCCGCGCCGAGAATGCTGGCGCCGCAAAGCAGCACCAGGCCTATGGACACCTGAGCGACGACAAGGGCACCACGCACGCGCTCGTGCGCGCCCGTCACCGCACGCGAGCCGCTCCTCGTCGATCGGCCAAGCGCAGCTTTGCCGATCCAGAGAGCGGGCGGCACGCTGACGAGGACGGTGACCGCCAGCGCCAGGGCCACGGTGAATGCCAGGACGCCACCATCGACGTGCACGTCAGCCGCGCGCGGCAGGGAGTCGGCCGTCATCGAGACCAGCAGACGCACGACGGCGACAGCGCCGACGACGCCAATCAGTGCGCCGCTCGTCGCGATCGTGAGATTCTCCGTCAGCAGTTGACGCACGACGCGCCCGCGAGAGCCGCCGATGGCCACGCGCACGCTGAGCTCGTGCTGCCGGTCCGCCGTACGTGCAAGCAGCATGTTCGCGATGTTGGCGCAGGCAATCAGCAGCACGAGCGCGACCGCGGCCCACAGGATCAGGATCGGCTCGCGTGCAGGTCCGAGCATCGTTTCGAGCTCGGGCCGAACGTATGTGGCCGGCAGGTT
Source organism: uncultured Acidobacteriota bacterium (assembly GCA_963804245.1). Lineage (GTDB taxonomy): Bacteria > Acidobacteriota > Vicinamibacteria > Vicinamibacterales > 2-12-FULL-66-21 > CAWDPQ01. The sequence goes on along the minus strand of CAWDPQ010000002.1, from coordinate 31,064 downwards.
CTTGTGTGTGGCGGGATACTCGCTCGCCAGCCGTGCGGCGACGGCGTCGAGCCGTGCCTGCGCCTGTGCGAGCGGCGTCTCCGCCTTCAGGCGAGCGACCGCGTCCAGCATCCGCGCCCCTCTCTGCTCCGTGACGGGCTGCACTGTTGCCGAGGACGCATCCCGCGCCAGCGTCGTCCAGATCTGAACGGGCTGGTTGCGGATCGGGTAGGTGAAGCCCTTCTGCGCTATCCCGACAACGGTATTCGGCTCGTCATCGATCACAATCGAGCGTCCGACGATGGCCGGGTCGCCGCCGAAGTGCGTCTGCCAGACATCGTGGCTCAAGACGACGACGCGTGCGCCTGGTGCCTCTTCCGACGGCAGGAACCCGCGACCGAGGAGGGGTGGAACGCCCAGAAGGTCGAACAAATCCCATGAGACCATCTGCCCGTCGAGCTGAACGGGCAGATCGCCGCCGGTCAAGGTCAGACCGAAATCCCGATAGCAGACGATGCGGTCGAACACACCTGCGCGCCGAAACTCGAAGAACGTGAAGTAGGACAGCGATGTTGGACGCGGCGTGCCGCGGACGCTCATCGATTCGACGGAGACGAGCGCAGCCGGCTGACGGAAGGGCAGCGGTCGAAATACGACCGCGTTCACGATGCTGAAGATCGCACTGTTGGCGCCGATGCCGATGGCCAGCGTCAGGATCGCCGCCGCCGCAAACGACGGCGTGCGGCGAAGCTGGCGGACGGCGTAGCGCACGTCGCTGGCGAGATCGTGGGCCGCGCGCCACCGCCAGACATCCCGGCTCACCTCGCGAACGAGCGTCACGCTTCCGAACGCGCGCCGGGCGGCGGCGACCGCGGCAGGACGGGTCATTCCCTCCGCCATCAGCGCATCGACCTTCTCCTCGAGGTGAAGCGCGATCTCGTCGGCGAGGTCGCGGTCCATGCGGCCGCGCGTGAAGAGATTGCGGATCCAGCGAAGCGGGCTCATGGCTTCACCGGCGTGAGCACGAGCCTGATGCCTTCGAGCATCTGCTCGAAGCTCGACACCTCGCGCTCGAGGTGCTTTCTCCCTGCTGGCGTGAGCTGATAGCTGCGCACGCGCCGCCCGCTGGCGGACAGGCCCCAGCGCGCGCTCACGCAGCCCGCCTTGAGTAGACGCTGCAGTGCGGGATAGAGCGATCCTTCTTCGACGCGCAGCAGCTCGTTCGAGGCCTGTTGAATGTGCTGGACGAGACCGTAGCCGTGGAGCGGCTGTTGCCGCAGCACCTGGAGGATCATCATCTCCAGCGCCCCGGGGAAGAGGTCCTTGCGGTCGCGCGCTTTCGTGGCCACTCGTGCCTCCAAGGCTATTTTGCTCTAGGCATAGAGCAATATAGCGTCGAGGGACAGGAGAATCAAGTGTCGGGGCTCGGGGCTGGGCTCGGGCGCGGCGCCGGGGGTCACGCGCCGAGGGGTCACGCGCCGACCCCACCTTTCACTCAGCGCGAAGCGCCAGCGCTGGATCGATAGCGGCGGCGCGCCGGGCGGGGACCACGCACGCCGCGCCGCCACCACCAGCAGCAGGAGCGCGCTGGCCGTGAACGCGACACGATCGAGTGGCGCCACGCCGAACAGCATGCTGGTCAGGGCACGCGCTGCGAAGAGCGAGACGAACAGCCCCAGCGCAATGCCAGCCCCGGCGGGGACCAGCCCATCGCGCAGCACCATGCGCATGAGATCGGTGCGTGTGGCACCAAGCGCGGCGCGAACGCCGATCTCCCGTCGGCGCTGCGCGACATTGTAGGAAACGACACCGTAGAGACCTGTGGTGGCGAGTGCGAGAGCCAGTGCCGCGAAGGCGACGAGCACGGACGTGGCAAAGCGCCGGTCGGCGACGGACGCAGAGATTTTGGCCGCCAGAGGATCCGTTCTGTTCAGCGTCGCCGCTGGCTCCTGCTGCTGCACGATCTCCTTCAGGCGCGACATCGCGAACAGCGCTTCGCCTTCCGTCTTCACGACGAACGTCGCGTTTCCCGTCATCGTCGCTGGTCCCTGGGCGACGAAGATCTGTGGCTGCGGTCGCGCCTCGAGACTGTCCGGGAGCATGTCATCAACGACGCCGACGATCTCGATGACCGCCTCGTTGCCCAGCCACTTCGGGAACAATCCCGTCAACCGTCGTCCGGTACCGGCTGGCCGTCCGTGAAATAGGTTTTGGCAAACGTGCCGTTCACGAGCATCGATCGGATCGCGGCGGTCGCGTCCCCGGCATGCAAGAATCGCCCTTCCGTCAGTCGCATGCCCAGTGCTTCGGCATAGCCAGGCGTGATGACGGCACGGAGCGCGGTGGCCATTACGGGCCGCCCATCGGCAGTCGTCATCCCCGGCAGCGCGAAGCCGACCCTCGAGAGCACGCTGCCAAATGGCGCCATGTCGCCGGCGCCGGCCGCGCGCACGCCTGGTATCGCACGGACACGTTCCAGCGTGGCATTGGCGAGCTGCCAGGTTCGTTGTGGTGAACCGGCCCCGGCCGGCATGCGCAAATCGGCCGTCAGCACGTTGGCCGCGTCGTAGCCAGCGTCCACTTGCATCAGCCGGACGAAACTTCGTCCGAGCAGAACGGCGCCGACGAGGAGCACGACCGCCAACGCCGCCTCGACGATCAGAAGGCCGCGGCGCATGCTGCGGTCTGCCGTTCCCACGCTTCGAGCCCCGTCGGCCTGCATCGCGGCTGCGAGATCGACTCGCGCGCCCCTCAGTGCGGGAGCGGTCCCTGAAACGACGCCGACGAGAACGGCAACCAGCGCCCCCACGCTGAGAACCCTGACATTGATCTGGATCTCGTCGAGTCGCGGGAAATCGGCTGGCGCGAGAGCGGGCACGGCGGCGGTCAGGGCCCATCCGAGAAAAATACCTAACGCTCCGCCAATGACGGCGACGATAAAGCTCTCGGTGAGAAGCTGCTGCATCAGTCGTCGGCGGCCGGCGCCCAGCGCAGCGCGCACAGCCAACTCGCGGCGCCGATCGCTGCCGCGCGACAGAAACAGGTTCGCCACGTTCGCGCACGCGATAACCAGCACCAACGCGACACCGGCTGCCAAGGCCTGGAGAGCCGGCTGCACGGGCAGGGTCATCTGATCCACGAGCGATCGCACGCGCACTTCGACCGGCCTGCCTTTGCCGAAAACCAGCTCCGCTAGTGGACGCTCGACGGTTCGCGCGTGGGTCGTACCCTCGGCTTCTGCCTGAGCGAACGTTGCGCCGGGCTCGAGACGCGCCACCGCATTCAGGATGTCAATCACTTTCGCGCCGGCACCCGACGCTCGCACCGCGTACGGTGTATAGAGGGTCACCTCCCGCCGATCATCGCGGAGGCCGACTCGTTTCTCAGGAAACGCAAAACCCGCTGGTGCGATGCCGACGATCCGGTGATCGACCCCGTCAATCGTCAGCGACCTGTTCAGGGCCTCCGCATCGGCGCCAAAGCTGTCCCGCCATACGTTGTGCCCGAGAACGACGACCGGCGCGGCACCTTCTTCGGCATCCGCCTCGGTGAAAAAACGGCCGATGTGCGGTGACACGCGCAGGACGCGGAACAGCGACGGGGTGACTCTCGTTCCCCGCAGCCTTTGCGCACCGCCCGGCACGGTCACCGTGTAATCAGTGCCGCGAAAGGCGGCGATCTCCCGCAGACTCGCTGAGGACCGCGACCATGAGAGGTACGTCGGGTGACTGAGGAGGCTGCCGGAAATGCCTGGCTGCGCTCCGGGATGCACCTCCCACATGCGCACGACACGATCCGGTTCTGGATACGGCAACGGTCGTAACAGCACGCCGTCGATGACCGAGAAGATGGCGGAGGTGCCGCCCACGGCCAGCGCAATTGTGATTACAGCGGCCGCCGCGAACCCACGATTGGCAGACAACACGCGGAACGCCTGCCTGATGTCCCGCACCAACGTCTCCATGCGTGACCGCTACATTACCAGAGGTTCCCGACGGCCTTCGGAACCGACCGACGCTCCTGCTGTACGACCCGTCATCCGCGCGCCGGCCGGGCGCGGTGAGCGGTGCGCGGTCGTCGTTTGGATGATGTGGCAGAGCCCACACTGAGCTGACGGATCTTCTGCGCGTGCGCGCGCTGGAGCGCCTGCCCTTCCTCGAGATAGCGCAATATCGCGGCAAGCTCCCCCGTTGTGTATTTCTGAAGAAAGTTCAGGCCTTCCTGCGCGAGTGGCCCGTACAGCCTGTCGATTTCCTTGCGAGCGGCGTCGGTAACCTCCACGCGCACCGTGCGGCGATCATCCTGGTCCCACACGCGTCGCGCGTAACCAGCGGCCTCGATGCGATCGAGCGCGGTCGTCATGGCTCCGCGTGTGAGGCCAGCGGCGGTGGCCAACACGCTGGCGCTGATCGGACCGCCCTGTGACAAGACACTCAGGCAACGAAGGTCGGTGCGGTTGAGACGGAGCATCCGCGCCACCGCCTCGTCGACCTCATCGGTGGCGTCCTGGAATGCCTGCACCTGCTCGCCGAGCGCCCTCAGCAGTTCCATGCGCGAGTAATTTGACTTTCTAATCATACGATTGTCTAATTATATGACGGCGGTCACAGCGGCCGCTGTACAGGAGTGAAGGCATTATGAAGGCTTTGATTGTCGGCGCTGGCGTCTGCGGACCGGTGGCGGCCATGGCCCTGCAGCGCGCGGGCATTGATACTACCGTCTACGAAGCCCACCTGCCGACGGCGGAGAGTGTCGGGTCGTACCTGACGGTCGCCACCAACGGCCTCGACGCGTTGCGGGCGATTGGCGCCGAGCGTCGGGTACTCGCCGCCGGGTTCCCGACTCCCGAGATGGTGATGTTCAGCGGGACCGGAAAACGACTAGGAACCGTTCCCCTCGGGGGCACGCTGGCCGATGGTACGGTCAGCCACACTATCCGGCGTGCTCATCTTCACAAAGCCGTGCACGATGAGGCGACGAGCCGAGGCCTGCACATCGAGTTCGGCAAGCGGCTCGTCACTGTCAACCGCACGGCGCAGGGCATCGTCGCCCACTTCGACGATGGGTTGGAGGCTGTGGGTGATGTGCTCATCGGCTGCGATGGCGTGCATTCCGTGACCCGCCGGGTGATCGATTCCACCGCTCCGGCGCCGCGGTATGTGGGGCTGCTCAACTTCGGTGGATACACGGAAACCGTTGCTGCCGGCGCGCCGCGAACCTGGCACATGATCTTCGGCAAACGGGCATTCTTTGGCTACGTGCCCGATCCCGCCGGCGGTACTGTGTGGTTCGCCAATGTTCCCCGGCACCCCTCCACTCGCGCCGAACGAGAGTCGACGACGACCGAGCAGTGGAAAGAATGGCTCCTCGAGCAGTTCGGCGACGATCGTGGCCCGGCGAGGGATCTCATCGCGGCTGGCCGCCTCGAGCTCGCCGCCGACAACACCCACGACCTACCCACCGTGCCGAGATGGTCGAGCGGCCCGATGATCGTCATCGGCGACGCAGCGCACGCTCCCACGCCCTCTTCAGGCCAAGGCGCGTCGCTGGCCATCGAAGATGCGGTGATCCTTGCCCGCTGCCTGCGCGAATCACCAGATGCGCCCGGCGCATTTGTGGCATTCGAACAGCACCGCCGCCAGCGTGTGGAGCGAATCGTCGCTCAGGGCGCACGCACCAGCAGCAGCAAGGCGGTCGGCCCCGTCGGCCGGCGATTGCGCGACCTGATGCTGCCGATCCTCTTCCGCTACGTCATCACCGAGAAATCCATGGCCTGGATGTACGACCATCACGTCGAGTGGGATAGTCCCATCGTGGCGGGCGGAGCATAGGGCAACCCAACACGCGGAGGTCAGGAGGGATCTCAACAGGAGTTCAGGAGTTCATTGGTTGGGAGAAAAACAAAAATCTCCTGATCTCCTGGTCTCCTGTGTCTGATCGCTCCTGAGCTCCGCTTCGATCACTCGCCACCAGGCGCCGGTCGAAACGTCACGCCCGCCCGTTCGATCGCCTGTGCGGTACGGCGGCGCGCGTCCTCCTGCAACACCACCTGCACCCGACAAGGTGAGTCATCGGCCGTGGCCGATGCGCGCGTGTAGACGCCGTCCGGACCCAGCACGCGCGCCTTGACGTTGTCGCGGAACATGGCCCGCAGGGCGTGCAGAACCGACGCCTTGTGGCCGGGATGCTCGATGGGAAACATCAGCTCGACGCGCCGATCCAGGTTGCGCGTCATCCAGTCCGCGCTCGCCAGGTAGACCTGTTCGTCGCCGCCGTTGAGGAAGTAGTAGACGCGCGAATGTTCGAGAAAACGATCGACGATCGACACGACCTCGATCGTGGCGCTCAGATCGGGAATACCGGGACGCAGCGCGCAGATGCCGCGCACGTTCAAACGGATGCGAACACCGCTGCGCGACGCCTCATACAGCGCACGAATGATCCCCTCGTCAATGAGCGAGTTCATCTTGGCGATGATCTCGGCGGGCTGGCCGGCTTCCGCGCGCCGCTTTTCCCGATCGATCAATTTCAGGAACCGCCGCCGCAGCTCGGTCGGGGCCATCACCAGCTTCTTGAGCCTGGGCGGATCGGAGTAGCCGGTCAGGGCATTGAAAAATGCCGCGGCGTCCTCGGCGATTGCCGCCGAGCTCGTCATGAGCCCGAAGTCGGTGTAGACGCGCGCCGTGCGCTCGTTGTAGTTGCCCGTGCCCAGGTGCACGTAGCGGCGGAGACCGCGCGGCGTGCGCTTCACGATCAGGCAGATCTTGGCGTGCGTCTTGTACCCGCGCACACCGTAGATCACATGAGCGCCCGCTTCCTCGAGCGCGCGCGCCCACTTGATGTTCCGCTCTTCGTCGAAGCGCGCCGTCAGCTCGACGAGCACCGTGACCTGCTTGCTGCTCTCGGCGGCCCGCTGCAGGCTCGCGAGCAGTTTCGATCCCACGGCGGTGCGGTACAACGTCTGCTTGATGGCCAGGACGTCCGGATCGTCGGCGGCCTGATCGAGCAAGGCAATGACGGGCTCGTAGGAGTCGTACGGATGGTGGAGCAGGACGTCCTGCTTGTCGAGTATCGAGAACAGATCGTCGTGCTCGGAGCCCACCAGAACGTCGGCTGGCTGCAGCGGCGGATCTCTGAGCACGTCGAACCCGGGCAACTCGGTCAACGGGAACAGCACGCGCAGATCCAGCGGACCTGGGATCAGGTAGACGTCGTCCTCGCTCAGCTCCAGTCGGTCGCGAAGAGAGGCGACCAGCGTGTCCGAAGCAGTTGCCTCGACCTCCAGGCGAACGACGTCGCTTCGCCGCCGTCGCCGGACTTCGCGCTCGACGGCTTCGAGGTGGGTGCGGCCTCCTTCTTCATCCAGTTCCAGCTCGGCGTCCCGCGCGAGACGGATGACTCTCGACTCGACGATCTGCTGTCCGGGGAAAAGATCGGCCAGATGGGCTCGAATGATTTCCTCGAGCAGGACAAACGTGTGACCGCTCTTCGGGATCTGCACGAGACGTGTCAAGCCTGCCGGAACCTGAACGATGGCGAGGCGCGGTTCCTTGGCTTCCGCCGTGCCGGCCAGGACGACGGCAAGATTCAGGCTCAGCGAGGCCAGGAGCGGAAACGGCCGCGCCTCGTCGATCGCGAGCGGCGTCAGGACCGGCGACACCGTGTCGCGGAAGAGGGCGGCGATCGCGGCGCGATCCCCGAGCTCCTCGAGCGAGACGACCCGAATCTTGTGTTTCGCCAGCGCCGGCAAAAGCTCGCGCGTCGTCAGGTCGTAGAGTGCGGCCACGAAGTCGTGGCTGCGACGAGCGACAGCGGTCAGCTGCTGCTGCGGTGTCAACCCCGTCAAGTCGACGGACGCATCGTCGTCAGAGATGGCCTCGTGTAGACCGGCCACCCGGACCATGAAGAATTCATCGAGGTTGCCGGCAGCGATGGAGGCAAACTTCAGACGTTCGAGCAACGGCGTGCGCGGATCGGCAGCCTCCTCGAGGACGCGTTCGTTGAATGCGAGCCATGACAGCTCACGATTCAAGAAGAGCGGCGCCTCGGTCACAACCTCGGTTGCCATCAGGCTGCTCCCCGCGGCTGGACGACAACCTGTCGTCCGAACGTTTCGACGAACATGTCCGCTCGGGCGGTGGCCGCCAGCCGTTCCATCGTCAGATCGCCGGAGCCTTCGAGCTCGATCACCCAGGTACTGCCGCGGCGGGTGACGCGAAGGCCGCTGACCTTCTGCATGTGCTCGGCATCAAGGGCGTTCCCGATGCGAAGAATTGCCGCCAGTTTGTTGACGACGAGCCGATCCTGCCTGTCGAGCGCCACGTATGGCACATGACTGCGCTGCGGCATGCCTCGCCGGTGATAGCGGGCGATGTTCGACACGATGGCGGTCTCTTCCGAAGACAGGCCGAAAATCGGCGACTCGGCCAGGATGTACTGCGAATGCTTGTGATGGGCGCGCTGGCTCACGTACATACCCACGTCGTGCAGCAAGCCGGCGACTCTGAGCAGCAGACGCTCGCGCTCCCCGAGGCCGTGCTCCTCGCTCAGCGCATCGAACAGGCGGGCGCAGAGGTTGGCGACGTGCTGACCGTGTTCGCGATCCAATCGATATCGCTGCCCCAGGGCCTCGGCGCTGGCCAGCACCTGCTGCGCGAAGTCTTCGGCGCTGACCCGACCGCTCGGCTCCGTCACATCCAGCAGCACGCCGGCCCTGAGTGACGCGGCGGAAATGAGCACCTGGCGGGCCGCAGTCTCCAAGAGCAGCGCGCGGTACACCAATAGTGCCGGCGCCAGCGTTTCGGCTTCCACGGCGGGAAGCCGGAAGCGCTCGATTACGGCATCTTCGTCCAGACGTTCGACCTCATCGCAGAACGCGAGAAATCGCTCGCGCGGGATCTCGCGAACCGGGTCCGTGCTCTCCCCTTCCACAATCTGCGAGGCGGCAAAGCGAACGTCACCGCCTATCGCGATGAAATGGCTGATCCGGCTCAGCGGGATCTCGAGACGAATCTCTTCGATCACGTTCGCGACGTAACGTCGAATCAGGGCGGTCTGAATTTCCTGGCTGTGGCGGCGCAGGTCGAGCTGTTGTCGAAGCCGCACCGAACCCAGGCTGTACATCCCGGACCGGCTCGGCTCACCACCGCGGAGCAGCGTCAGACTCGTGCTGCCGCCTCCAACTTCCGCCAGCAGCGTGCGCGCTCCGCGGAACGCCGCGTGCCGTTTGAGCACATCGCGAACCGCAAGAAAGACGAGGCGGCCCTCCTCCGCACCGTTGATGACTTCGAACGCGACTCCTATCCTCGACTGAATGCGATCGAGAAACATGTCGCCGTTCCGCGCTTCCCTGACCGCACTGGTAGCGACTGCGTGCATTTCCTCGACGCCATAGTTCTTCATGATCTGGCGGAAACCGGACAGCGCCGCGATGGCTGCATCGATGGTCTGCGATCGAATGGCGCCGAGCGAAAACGTGTCCCGTCCGAGCAGCACGCCTTTCGAGGCTTCCTCGATGATTCGCGGCCGGTTGTTGGCCGCAAGCTCAGCTATGGCTAACCGGATGGCGCTCGCGCCCATATCGAGCACAGCCACCAATTTAGGGGCACTTTGCTGAGGCTCGGCGGTTGAGGCTTTCTTTGTGTCCTTCACCTCAGCCGGCGAGCTGCGTTCGGGCGCAGTCATGACGGGATGATACCGAACCCGGGATCGTCGCGTCAGCGGTGTAACTATGGTGTAACGCGCCTTCTGACCCTAGGAGAGTGAGCATGAAGGACCGGATGGCGCTGGCGATACGGGAATGAAATACCTCAGAAGCCATTAGCGGCTGGTTCCTATCTGCCATGGGGATCGGCGCGCCGCCGTTCGTCCCGCCGCAGCAGCCTCGCGACGACGCCCCACAGCATCAGCAAGGGCATCAACATCGCAGCCGAGTAGATCCCGAGTGTGGCCCTCCCAGGACCAGTGAGCATCGCACCGATACGGCTCTTGAACGGGTCGTCATTCACGAGATAGGTCCACGTTGCTGACGGCGCGGTGATGCCCGTCGACGTGAGATCCACGCGACCGTCAACGATGCGCACCTTGGACAGCGCCGCTCTGACCGCCTCGTCGATCGCCTCGTCAATCGTCGAAAACGCCTGAATGGCTTCGCTCGTGAACGCTGTCAACGGATCTTGACCGCCCAGCCGGACTAGATGGATACCCTCGCGAACATCCGCACAGAGCGCCAGATGATCGCGCCACGCCCGGTCGATGCAAGCGAGCGTGACCGTGCGCTCTGCGTCGACGACGGCGTGCTCGCCCACCACGGCTACGAGCGCAGCGCACTGTTCCGTGGTTCGTTGCCAGATGCCAGGTGCATCCTCCCCGGTCAGGATCGAGTAGCGTCGCTCGACGATCAGATCGTGCTGCTGCTCGACCACCGCGGCATACCGGGCGAGCGTCCGGCGAATCTCGAGGTTCTGACCCTCGACGATCCGCTGCGCGCGCGCGACCTCCCGCTCGACGATCGGGCTCTCGATGGGCGTCGCGAATTTCTGGAGAAATCGCGCGGGAATGACGCCCTGGATTCCGTAACGCACGAACAAGTCATCCTCGAGGCTCACGAAGAATCGCGACTCGCCGGGATCCCCCTGCCGTCCGGCACGCCCGCGAAGTTGCAGATCCACGCGCCGGCTCTCGTGCCGATTTGTACCGATGACATAGAGACCGCCGAGCGCGGCGACGCGCTCGCGATCCGTTTCGTCCTCGCCGCCGAGGCGGATATCGGTACCGCGACCGGCCATGTTCGTGGAGATCGTGACGGCGCCGAGGGCGCCGGCCCGCGCGACTATCGACGCCTCTTCCGCGTCGTTCTTGGCATTCAAGACCTCGCACGGAATGCTGCGGCTGCGGAACCGCTCGGCCAGCCGCTCCGACTCCGCGACGGTCGAAGTCCCCACCAGCACAGGCCGCCCGGCGGCATGTGCACGCTCGATTTCGGCGACGATGGCGTGATCCTTCACCTCACGATGTGAGAAGACGACGTCCGGTCGATCGATACGCACCATCGATCGGTGTGTGGGAATGACGACGACATCGCGTCCATAGAGTTGATGCAGTTCGGCGGCAGCATCCTGCGCCGTTCCGGACATGCCGCTCAGGCGCGGGTAGCCGCGAAGGAATCGCTGCAGCGTGATCGACCCGAGAATGCGCCCGTCCGGCCGCCGCTCGAGGCCCTCCTTGGCTTCCAGCGCCGCCTGCAGACCGTCTGGCCAATGGCGATCCGTGACCACACGTCCGGTGAGTTCATCAACGATCTCGATCCGGCCGGTGCGAACGATGTAGTCGATGTCGCGTCGCAGGAGGACGCGAGCGTGCAGCGCACAGTTCAGTTCGGTGAGCAGCGCAACGTTCTCCGTGGAGTGAAGGGGGCCGCAGCCCAGAATCTGCTCGACATGCTCGGCGCCTCTCTCGGTCAGCTCGACGTCCCTCCCGTACTCGTCGGTGTCGAAATGTGTGCCGGCACACAGGGAGGCGACCAGACCAGCCAGCCGCGGCGCACGCGAATCCCCGAGTTCCACGCGTCCGGCGATCACCAGCGGGACACGCGCCTCGTCGATCATCAAGGAATCGGCTTCGTCCACGATCGCAACATGAAACGGGCGGTGCACCAGATCGCCGGCGTTCATCACGAGAAGATCGCGGAGATAGTCGAAGCCAGCCTCTTTCGCGGTGACGTAGGTGATGCCGGCGCCGTAGGCCGTTCGCCGCGCGCTGGACGACATCCCCTGCTGAACGTGGGCGACAGACAGTCCGAGCAGTCGATAGACCGGCCCCATCCAATCGGCGTCGCGCCGGGCCAGGTAATCGTTGAACGTCAGAACGTGCACGCCGCGATCGGCGAAAGCGTTGAGCGCTGCCGGCATCACGGCCGCCAGCGTCTTTCCTTCACCGGTCTGCATCTCCACGACATGTCCGGCGTCGAGAGCCAGGCCCGCGATAACCTGTTCATCGAACGGACGCTCGCCAAGGACACGGCGCGACGCTTCCCGCGTCAGCGCAAACGACGGGATGCGCAGGACGCTTCGATCTGCGCCGGCGCGAGCCCTGACATGAAGATCCTGACCGCGGCGCTCGATCTCCTGATCGGAGAGCTCGCGCAGTTCCTTCTCGAGATCGGCGATCGCAGCCGTTGTCGCCGCGTAATCGCTCAAGTCGAAGCGAACACTTCCCCATTGAAGTCGGCCGATGCCTTGCCTCAAGAATCCCTTCATGTGTCCCCCTTGCACGCCGGCGCGGGCGGCAGGGCTCGGGTCGGAGGTCACGTGACCTGATCGCTCAAACCTGCAGGGCGCCGGGATTTAGGAATCGAATGACGTGTCGCTACGCGACGGGGACCGAGGGAGGCGCGCGCGAAGGGAGGAACGAATGAAGAGGGAGCGGCTGTTCGTTGACCGGCTCGACCGTGTTGTCGACGGCGACGGGCGTTTCGTCCGCGAGCAGCACCCATTGAGGCTCGACGAGCGCGCATTCGAGCCCGGAGATCCCTGGCAGGACCGCCGACAGCCCGATGACGAGGATGCAGAAGCCGACGACAGACCGATGTGGCCTGCGCATGTTTATGGCCGCTATTGTAGCATCGCAAAAATGGTCCAGTCGGCCGCCAATCCGGGCAGGCTTCCGGGACGTAGAGACTTATCGAGACTCGTGAATGCGCTTCAGGCTGGCCACATTTCTCACGGTAGCGCTTCTACTCATTGGCGTTAGCGCTCACGCGGACTCGCTGGGTCGTGTCAGCGGCCGCGTTCTCGATCAAACGGGGGCGGCGCTTCCCGGCGTCGCCATTGATCTCGTCTTCGTCGTCAACGGCCTGGAGCTGACGACTGTTACCGACAACGTCGGCGGCTACCGTTTCGAGGATGTGCCACCGGGCGACGCCGAGCTCACATACCGCCTCCTCAACTTCAGTGTGCTGCGACGTTCGATCACCGTCGGCCGTGGCGTCGCCGTGAATGCCGACGTCGTGCTGACACTGTCGCTGAGCGCAGACGTCATCGTCACCGGCACGAACACGTTTCGCAATGTCGCCGACGTCGAGAACCCGGTGGCGAGCCTGGTCGGGATCGCCGGCGCAGCGAGCCAGGGCGCGGTGACGTCCGCGCAGCTGGATGCGCGCCCGGTGATGCGAGCTGGTGAAGTCCTCGAAACGGTCCCGGGCCTGATCGTCAGCCAGCACAGCGGCGAGGGCAAAGCGAACCAGTACCATTTGCGCGGCTTCAACCTCGATCACGGAACGGATTTCTCGACGACGGTCGGGGGCGTGCCGGTGAATACGCCGACGGGCGCTCATGCCCACGGCTATGCGGACGTGAGCTTCCTGATTCCCGAGCTCGTGAGCGGCGTGCAATTCAAGAAGGGACCGTACTTCGCCGACGAAGGGGACTTTTCAGCCGCAGGCGCAGCCAACGTCAACTACGTGAACCGGCTCGAACGGCCCGTCGCGCGCCTGAGCGCCGGAAACGACGGGTGGGGCCGCGTATTTGGTGCGGCGTCACCGCGCGTGGGTCGAGGATATCTTTTGGGCGCGCTCGAGGTGAACCATAACGATGGACCCTGGGTGCGGCCGGACGACTACCGGAAAGTCAACGGCATCCTGCGCTACAGCCAGGGTGACAATCGGAACGGATTCTCGTTGACCGGCGTCGGGTACTGGGCGAACTGGAACTCAACCGACCAGGTCCCGGAACGTGCCATCGCCAGCGGCTTGATTCCGCGGTTCGGGCTGCTGGACTCCACAGACGGAGGAGAAGCCAATCGTCAGAGCATCGCCGCCGACCTTCAGCGATCCTCTGGCCCGTCAACGCTCAGGGCATCCGGCTTCGTCCTTCACAACAGCCTGAATCTGTTTTCCAACTTCACCTATTTCCTCGACGACCTGGAGAACGGCGATCAGTTCGAGCAGGCCGAGCGGCGGGTCGCTGCCGGCGGTCGCGTGACGTACCGGCGTTTGGGCCACTTCCTGGAGCGACACACGGAGAGTGCCGTCGGCGTACAGCTCCGGCGCGACTGGCTGGACCCGGTGGGCCTGTATCGGACCGCCGGCCGCCAGCGTCTCTCCACGACGCGCGAGGACGAGGTAGGCCAGACGATGGCCGGCGTGTATGCGCAGAGCGAAATCGAATGGACGCGTGCGCTGCGCACGACGCTGGGATTACGCGCCGATGTGTATCAGTTCTCTGTGGCATCGGACAACCCGCTCAATTCCGGCGACGGTTCGCGTGGACTCGTCAGCCCGAAGTTCACCGCGATCTTTGGACCTTGGCAGGGCACCGAGCTGTACGTGAACGCGGGCACGGGGTTCCACAGCAACGACGCGCGTGGCGCCACCATTTCCGTTGATCCGGTAAGCGGCGAACCCGTCGATCGCGTGACGCCGCTCGTCCGCGCGAAAGGCGCGGAGATCGGACTTCGGACGGTTCGAGTTCGCGGTCTGCAGTCGACAGTGGCGCTGTGGTATCTGGGACTCGACTCCGAGCTGCTCTTCGTGGGTGACGCTGGAACGACCGAAGCCGGAAGGCCCAGCCGCCGCGTCGGCCTCGAATGGACGAACTACGCCCGGCTGGCGCCCTGGCTCACCGTCGACGCTGATCTGGCTTTCTCCCGCGCGCGCTTCAGCGACCACGATCCCGCCGGCACGCACGTTCCCGGCGCACTCGATCGCGTGATCTCGGCCGGTATTACTTTCGAGCCCCGCCAGCCATTGTTCGGCAGCCTTCGGGTCCGTCATTTCGGCCCGCGGCCGCTCATCGAGGATGCGAGCGTCACCTCCAGAGATACAACGATCTGGAATGGTGAGATCGGCTATCGCGCGTCCAGCAAGGCTCGAGTCGTGCTCGAACTGTTCAACATCTTCAACCGAACGGTCTCGGATATCGATTATTTCTACGCGTCGCGTTTGCCAAGTGAGCCTGCCGAAGGCATCCGCGATATCCATACCCACCCGGCACTGCCCCGATCCGCGCGGATCGGTCTCCACCTGACGTTCTAATCGCGTCACGGCTCGCGGAGCAATCTTCCGGTCTGGCAGCGACAGCCGCGCTGATTGTGGCGCCTCGTGCGACAGTCCCTTGTCAAAAGATCGACAGGAGAAACAGAGAAAAGGAGAAGTATTTCGAGTCTCTCTTTCTCCCCTTCTCCTGTCGATCTTCTCGATCTTCGTCCCGTCTGCCAGTGCCCGGGCGGTGGCAGCTCTGACTGTAGCCTTCGCGCCGGAAGCCACGAAACGCTCGCGCTATAATCCACACCATTCGTGGCCGACGACGTCCGCACGACCGTCGCAACTAAGCCGCCTCCACCTGCTACCTGGCGCTGGGCCGTTCTCATCGCGGTCAGCGTCGCAATGTTCGGCAACTACTACGCCTACGATTCCATCGGGCCGGTTGCCGACGCTCTGCAACGGATCCTCCACTACACCGACACGCAAATCGGAACCCTGAACGCGATCTACAGCTTCCCCAACATCATCATGGTGCTCATCGGGGGCGTCATCGTCGATCGATTCGGCGCCGCCCGAGCGACGCTGGCATTTGCCATCATCCAGGCGATCGGCGCCGTGCTCACGGCTCTGTCACCGCTGTTCCCGGTGATGGCGGCCGGCCGCCTGATTTTCGGACTGGGTGCCGAATCCATGATCGTCGCCATCACGGTGGCCATCGGTCAGTGGTTCGTCGGGCGGCAGCTCGGATTTGCCTTCGGCCTGAATCTGAGCTTTGCGCGGCTCGGCTCGTACAGCGCGGACATGTCCACCAGTTGGTTCAAGCCGCTCTACGATCGCGGCTGGCAGCCGCCGCTGTGGCTGGCCACAGGCTTCGCCGCCACGTGTGTGGTGGGGGCACTCCTCTACTACCTGCTCGATCGCCGCGCCCGACAGCGATTCGCTCTTACTGAGGCTTCGCGATCCGATCGCATCGTCTGGAGCGACCTGTTGCGGTTCGATCGCTCCTACTGGTACATCGTCGGACTCTGCGTCACTTTTTACTCGGTGATCTTTCCGTTCCGCAGCACCTTCTCGATCAAATACTTCCAGCATGCGCACGGGCTGACGCTGCAGGAAGCCGGCGCGATGAATGCGTATGTGTTCCTGGCGGCGATTTTCGCCACGCCAACGTTCGGACTGATCGCGGACCGCGTTGGCCGACGGTCGGCCTTCATGGCCTTTGGCACGCTTCTCCTCTGTGCCGTGTTCCCCGTTCTCGCCTACACGAGCGCCAGTCTGTGGATCGCCACCGTGATGATCGGCATCGCGTTCTCGCTCGTTCCCGCAGGACCTGTGGCCGGCTGTGCCATACGTGGTGGAAGCCAACCGGCTGGGCACGGCGTACGGGCTCATGACGATGCTGCAGAACATCGGGATGATGCTGGCCAATCTCGGCGCCGGCGCGCTGAATGATGCAAGTGCTGCAGGTCCGACCAATCCCCTCGGCTACCGTCCGATGTTGTGGATGTTCTTTGTCTTGAGCCTGTCCGGGTTCATCTTCGCCGCTCTGCTTCGCGTTCGGGAGACAAGTCCGCGAGGACATGGACTCGAGACGATCCGCGCGACCGGCGCGAATCCGTAACCCTTCGAGCCCGAGCGCCCGAGAGTGTTTCTCCCTTGACCGGCCCTGGGCAATGCCTCTAGGGTTATATGTCGAAGGTTGAGGCAACATGTCTTCATCGCGATTTCCGATTCCGCAAGGTACGCTCGACATGCTGATTCTTCAGACTCTGTCGCTGGAGCCTGCGCATGGCTACGGCATCGCGCAACGACTGCAGCAGGTCTCACGCGCGGCCGTGCAGGTCAATCAGGGCTCGCTCTACCCGGCATTGCACCGGCTCGAACAGAAACGCTGGCTCAAGTCGGCGTGGCGGCAATCGGAAACGGGCCGCGACGCCAAGTTCTATTCACTCACGCCGGCGGGGAGGAAGCAGCTGGCGGTCGAGAAAGAGACGTGGAATCGCCTCACGGTGGCCGTCCAGTTGATTTTCAACGAGGGGGAATAGCGCCATGCCGAATCTCCTCAACCTGTTGCCGTGGCGGCGCCGCCGGATGGAAGCGGACCTCGATCGTGAGCTGCGCTACCACGTGGACCGCCGTGTCGAAGACCTGAAGCGCTCGGGCGTGAGCGAGGCGGACGCACGCCGGCGGGTGGCTCTCGAGTTCGGCGGCATGGTCCAGGTGCAGGAGGAAGTGCGCGACACATGGGTGTGGCGCAGGCTCGACACGCTGACCCGCGACGTTCGGTATGCCGGTCGCACGCTGTTGCGCAATCCAGGCTTCACCGCGGCGGCTGCGCTCTCGCTGGCGCTGGGCATCGGTGCCAACGCCGGGATCTTTTCGCTCGTCGATCAGGTCCTGCTGCGCCAGCTGCCGGTGAGGGAGCCGGAGCGTCTGGTTCTCCTGGACTGGAGAGGTCCATCCCTCTCGGCTTCGTGGGGCACCGGCAATCTGATGTCGTACCCGCTTTGCCGCGACCTGCAGCAGCAGGATCGGTTTTTCGATGGCGTGTTCTGCCGCCATCCGACGACGGTGCTACTGGCGACCGGACAGCAGCATGAGCCGGCTCGCGCTGAGATTGTGTCGGGCTCCTACTTCCCCGTGCTGGGCGTTCGTCCGGCGCTCGGTCGACTCATCGACCAGTCGGACGATCGTGAACCTGGCGCGCATCCGGTGGTGGTCCTCTCGTACGACTACTGGACGAACCGTCTCGGACGATCGCCGGATGCCGTGGGACGCAAGGTCCTGGTGAACAACCATCCCATGACGGTGATCGGCATTGCGACGGCCGGCTTCCGCGGCATTGATCCGATCGAAGTTCCAGAGTTGTGGATCCCGGCCATGATGAAGCGGCAGGCCACGCCGGAGTGGGACCGTCTGCTCGATCGGCGCGCCGTGTGGATGCACGTATTCGGACGCCTGAAACCCGGCGTGACGGCGCTGCACGCGAAAGCCGGCCTTCAGCCATGGTTCACGTCGGTGCTCGAGGAGGATACGCGCCAGGAAGGCTTCCCGAACGTGACGGCGGAGCAGCGCCGGGCGTTTCTGACGTCGACGATCGAGGTGCTGCCAGGAGATCAGGGAAGGTCGGACCTGCGCCAGACGCTGGCCCGACCGTTGTGGGTGCTGATGGTGGGGACATCGCTCCTGACACTGCTCGCCTGCCTGAACGTTGCAAGCCTTCTCCTCGCGCGAGGCGCAGCCCGAAGCCGGGAGTTGGTGACGCGCATAGCCTTGGGCGCGTCGCGCGGCCGGATCGCCAGCCAGTTGCTAGTCGAAGGGATGTTCATTGCAGCGATCGGAGGATTACTCGGCCTCCTGGTTGCTCCTGCCGTCAGCCAGGTGCTAGTGCTCCTGCTGCCGGAGAATGACTTGACGGCGCGACTGGACCACCGGGTCTTTCTGTTTGCGCTCACGGTGAGTATCGTGACCGGTGGAGTGTGCGGCCTGGCGCCGGCGCTGCAGGCCGGCCGGCGTTCGCTCATCCCTGCGACGAACGAGCGATCGAGCGTGTCAACAGCGGGCGCAGTCCGGGTCCGGAAGGCGATTGTGATCGCTCAGCTGGCCTTCACGCTGGTCCTTCTGATGGGTTCAGGCCTGTTCTTACAGACCTTGGCGCGGCTCCACGCGAAGGATCTGGGTGTGGCGAGCAGCGGACTGCTGATGCTCAGAGTCGAACCCGATGCGATCGGCTATTCGCCATCGGACGCTCCGCGATTCATGCTCGACCTCATGCACAGGCTGCAGGCCGTGCCCGCCATCGAACGCGTCTCCATCGCGAACACTCATCTGCTGACAGGTGGAAGCCCCCGCAGAATACTGGCGATCGAGTCGGATACACGCATCGTCACCGAGCGCGGCGTGCCGATCATGCGAGTCGGGCCGGCGTTCTTCTCGACGCTGGGTACGCGTGTCATTGCCGGCCGCGAGTTCGACGAAGGCGATACCCGCGATCTCGAGAAGACCGGCGTGCGATCGATCATCGTGAACGAGAGCTTCGCGCGCCGATACTTCGGCGGTCGCAATCCGGTCGGTCACCGGGTCGGCGTCGGCAACCAGCCCGACACCCCCACGACGATCGAGATCGTGGGGATGGTCAAAGACGTGAGCTTCCGCTTCGTCCGCGACGATCGGGAGCCCGAACACGCGTTCTTTCCCTTCGCGCAAACCGGACCGCTGGCGGGCAATGGCACGCTCTATTTGAGGGTGCGCGGCGAGCCGGACGCCGCGGTGGCCTCGGTTCGGACAGCGGTCGCCCAGGTAGACGCCAGGCTGCCGCTCGCTGTGCGAACCCTCGACGATCAGATTGACCGCTCGCTCAGGTCCGAACGGATGATGGCGACGCTGTCGAGCGGTTTCGGCGCCATTGCTCTCATGCTTTCTGTGGTCGGTCTGTACGGTGTAATGTCGTTCGTCGTCACGCGGCGAACGCAGGAGATCGGAGTGCGTCTGGCTCTCGGCGCCACGCGCTCGGACGCGATGTGGCTGATCATCCGGGACGCCTTGATGATGATTTGCGCCGGGGCCGCGATTGCCCTTCCCGCTGCCTGGGCGCTCAAACGTCTCGTCGAAGCGGAGCTGTTCGGCGTAGGCGCCTACGACGCACCCACGATGGCGCTGGCTCTCTCTCTCCTCGCTCTGGTGGCGCTCGGCGCGGCCATGGTTCCGGCGTGGCGCGCCGCCTCGGTCAATCCGACCCAGGCGTTGCGTCTTGAATGAGTGTTGCCGGGCGCGTCGGGGTGCTCAAGCAAAACCGCCGTTGGCGCGGAGAATCTGACCATTGACCCATGCCCCATCCGGGCCGGCCAGAAACGAGACCACTCCCGATATGTCCTCCGGCTGGCCGAGCCGCTCGAGCGGTGGGACCTTGCTCAGCTGCTCGATCTGCGCCTCGGTCTTCCCGGCAAGAAACAGGTCCGTTGCGACAGGACCCGGCGCGACCGCGTTGACCGAAATGTTGCGGCCGCGCAGCTCATTGGCCAGCACGTGAACGAGCCCTTCGACACCGGCCTTCGAAGCGATGTAAGGGCCGTAGCCGGGAAACGCCTTGGCGATCACGCTCGTCGAGAAGGCGATGATGCGTCCGCCTGAAGGCACCTGCCTGGCCGCCTCGGCGAGTACGACGAATGCGCCTCGCAGATTGGTGGCGATGACCCTGTCGAACATGTCCAGATCGCCGTCGGCAATCGGCCGTAACGGCATGATCCCCGCGCAGTGCACCACCACGTCGGACTTGCCGAACGCGTCGCCGGCCTGCTTGAAGAGACGGGCCACATCGGGCGCGCTCGCCACGTCTGCCTGGACGGCCAACGCCCGCCCGCCGGCAGCGGTGATTTCCGCGACCACCTCATCGGCTCTCGCGGCATTGCCGGCATAGTTCACGACAACGGCGAAGCCATCGTCGGCGAGCCGCTTGGCCACGGCGCGGCCGATTCCGCCCGATGCACCGGTGACGATTGCGCTCTTCGCCATGCCCGATCTCCTCTCAACGCCCTTTCGCGGGCTCGCCACGCAGGACGATGCAGGTCGAACTCGCGCGCGCGACTCTCTTGCCATCCTGATCGGTCACGTCACACTCGACGTAGCCGACGTTCTTCCCTCGGTTGACGACGTGTGCCTGGGCGCGCAGCGTGGTCTGCCAGACCGGGCGGAAGAACGTGATGCTCAGGCCCATGGTGGTGAAGGATTCATCCGGTGCCAGCGTGGACACGAAAGCCATGCCCATGGCGGCGTCCGCCAGATCGCACAGGACTCCGCCATGCAGCGTGCCCATCGGGTTCGCGTGCTGCGGGCCCGTGCGCAGGGAGCTCACCGCGCGCCCGCCTCCGATTTCCTCCAGGCGAAATCCAATCAAATCTGCGATGGGGATCTTTGCCGTGAGCGCTTTCTCAATCAGCGGGTGAACTGATTCCGACGAACGTCCCTCGAGCTTCTCGACCATCACGCTCCTATTGCGACTTGGGGATCTGAAAGATGAGGCAGTACTGGCCGCGCGTCCATTCACTGCGATGATCGATCAACGTGAAGCCGGCCTGCTGTACTTCTGAAGTGATGACAGCAGGCGGCACCCCGTGCCCACCACGGTTGGCAGGTACGCCATGAACAGGAAAGAACGTGGAAAGAAACCACGACGGCTCGAAATCGATGATGGCAAGCCGCCCGCCTGGACGAAGGGCATCGCGAAAGCTCCGATTCGTCTCGGCAGGCTTCGTGATGTGATGGTACACGCCGCGCAGGAAAATCGCGTCACAGCACCCGGCCGGCAGGTTCGAGGATCCCTCGCCGGCGCGAATGACCGTAATGTTGTCGAGGCCCGCGGCGACGGCTTCAGCTCGAATATTCGCGACGTCTTCCTCCCCAATCTCGGTAGCGAAGACCTGTCCCTGTGTCACCACGCGCGACGCCAGCTCCAGCGAATACGCGCCGTCACCGGCGCCAACGTCGGCGACGTGGCTGGTGGGACGGAGCTCGAGGATCCCGGCGAGACGATCCGCCTCCCGTGACACACGTTGGGCGGTGAAGGCTCGATATCCGAACCAGCCGGCACTGGCGGCTGCCGCAACAATCAAAGCCGATTTGAGAGCGATCGACTGCTTCCCCATGAAGAGAGGGACGGGTTGACTCTGCTGCATGTTCCAGTAACTCCCTCTATCGCTAGAACCTACAATGTCGGAGCGATGAATGTAAGACCCGCCGAGGAAGGAGAAGTCGATTACCTCGCAGATCTCTGGCACGCCTGCTGGCACGAATCTCATCCGCAATTTGTCCCGCCGGAGCTCACCCGCCTTCGCACCTTGGACAATTTCAGGAGCAGGCTTCAATCACTGCTTCGGAGTATCCGAGTCGTCGGCCCGTCGGACGCCCCACTAGGATTCTGCATCGTCAAGGACGACGAGCTCTATCAACTATTCGTGTCACCGCAAGTGCGAGGGTCTGGTGTTGCCGCATCACTGATTGCCGATGCGGAGGAGCGGCTGGCACAGAGCGGCGTCGACACGGCCTGGCTCGCATGCGCGATCGGCAATGAGCGGGCGGCACGCTTCTACGAGAAGTCCGGATGGCATCGCGTCGGCACCATGGTCGACCCGTTGGAGACGTCGATCGGCAAGTTTCCACTGGAAGTGTGGCGGTATGAAAAGCGTCTCCGATAAGGCGCCGGAGCTGTGGCATTCCCTGGCTGATGCTCCCGCCGGGCCCGCGGATTCGGTCGACATTGCGGCGGTACTCAGGACCAAACTAATGCGCCAGAAGAGCGGTTTCGTTCAAGGGTTCGAGGATGTGCGAGAGACGCGCGCCCTCGACGTCGCTCGCAGGTGCTTGCGAAAAACATGTGGGCGTTCTAGGCTTGCCCTGAGCGCGAGGGGCGCCTCCAGTCCGCGGAAAGGGCCGTGCCCACCCAGAGTCGTTCGAGCAACGCGAACCTTCTTTCAGCCTGACAGGGCGGACTCCAGGCGCTTTGAAAGGAGATTCGTATGTACCCGAATCCACAGCAGGCGCTTCCCCTTCCGATCCGCCCGAACGTCGAGCAGTACAAGAAACTCGCCAAGGACCTCGTGAAGGCGTGCAAGTCTGGCGAGCCCGCGGCCGTTCGCGAGTGGGCCGTTCGCTGGATCGAGAAGCTCGCCGCATTTCAGGACGCGCCCAGATCGCTGCTGCGAAACGAGAACGAGATCAGCGCACACGTCGACCCCGTCGAGCAGTTCGCGCGGAAGACACTCTCGCGCGGTGACACCTCGACGTGCGCGCTGACCGACGCGCAGTTTGTTATCGCGCGGGCCCATGGCTTCCTCAGTTGGCCGAAGTTCGTGAAGCATGTCGAGTCGCTTGCACATGTCAGTTCGACCGTCTCCGCCTTCGAAAGGGCGGTCTCTGCCATCGTCACAGGCGATGCCGTCACACTCAAGCGTGTGCTGCGCGACCATCCGAATGTGACACGCGCGCGCTCGACGCGTGAGCACGGGGGGACGCTTCTTCACTATGTCTCGGCGAACGGTGTGGAGGGCTACCGGCAGGTGTCGCCTAGCAACGCCGCGGAGATCGCCGAGATCCTGCTGGCGGCTGGCGCCGACGTGAATGCGGAAGCCGCCGTGTACGAAGGTCGATGCACACCGCTCGGGCTGGTCGCGACAAGCGGTCCTCCTTTCATCGCCGGTGTACAGCAGGGGGTCATCGACGTCCTGCTCAAGCACGGCGCGCGCATGGATCTTCCAGGTTCTGTCGGCCATAGAGACGGGCTGGTTCGAGGCTGCCTCTCGAACGGCCAGCTACAGGCGGCGGAATACCTCGCGAGCCGTGGCGCACCGCTCGATTTTTCAGAAGCGGCAGGTCTCGGCCGGCTTGACGTGGTAAGGGGCTTCTTCGACGCTGACGGCAATCTCAAGCCGAAGACAACACAGGCCCAGATGGTGGAGGGGTTTGGACTGGCGTGTGCGTACGGCCGCACTAATGTCGTCGATTTCCTGCTGGACCAAGGGATGGAGGTCGACGCAGAACTGAGAGGGCATGGCGAGGGTCACACAGGCCTGCATGTGGCCGCGTTTCACGGACAGATCGACGTCGTGAAGACGCTGTTGCGACACGGCGCGCGCGTCGGCTCGATCGACAAGACGTGGGGCACGCCACCCTTAGTGTGGGCGCTGACCGGGTGGGACAGACGCCCCCTAGGACAGGGGGAGAAGTACTACGAAGTTGTCGCGCGATTGGTTGCTGCGGGCGCCAACGTCACACCAGATCTGCTGGAGTGGGATAAAGCGAAAGCGAATCCCAAAATGCTGTCGGCGCTAACCGAAGAAGTGAAAATGAATTGAGAGAACTACATCCCTCCTCATCTCGGCACGGCGTACTGACCAAGGCGAATCGACTCCCCGAACTCAATCGTCCGAAAGCGCGATGCCGGGACGTCTCTTGCGCGGCGTGCGTCGTCGAGCGCGCGCAGCGGCTCGTCGATGCCCTCGATCGTCAGCTGGAATGTCCCGAAGTGCATGCCGACACTCTCCGACGGGTCCAGGTCCAGGTGCGCCTGCACCGCTTCCGCCGGGTTCATGTGAACGGACTGCATGAACCAGCGCGGCTCGTAGGCGCCGATTGGGAGAAGGGCCAGATCGATCGGACCGAGGCGCTGCCGGATGTCGCGGAAGAAGGGACCGTACGCCGTGTCGCCGGCAAAAAATATCCGCGCGCCGGCGGTCGACAGCATGAATCCACCCCACAGCGCGCGGTTGCGATCCCAGGGAGTGCGTGCCGAGAAGTGGTGCGCAGGAGTCAGCGTGACTGCCAGCGCCGAGGTCTTCGCCTGCTGCCACCAATCGATTTCCTCGACACGGCGGATTCCCGTTGAACGCACGAGGGCGGCATTTCCCAGAGGCGTCACCACGAGTGGATCGAAACGCTTCGCGAGCATGGCGAGCGTGCGCAGATCGCAATGGTCGTAATGATTGTGGCTGAGTAACACCGTCGAGATGGGCGGGAGGTCGTCGAAGCGCACGGCCGGTTGACGCACGCGCCGCGGGCCGAACCGATTGAACGGACCGGCACGCTGAGAATACATGGGGTCGGTCAGGATGTTGGCCGCCGCCGTTTGAATCAGGAAGGTCGAGTGAGAGATGAACGTGACGACAGCGCGGGCACCGTCCAGTGCCGGTGGTTGTCGCGCCGGCTGCTCGACGTGCGCCGGCCAGGGAGTGCGTGGCTCCCGCATCATCCGGGGCACGGCTGAAAATGGCTGCGGCTCGGGGCCCGTCGGATTGAAAAATCGCCGGCCGTCAAAGTGATCGCTCACTTTGCCGGTCGGCGGTTCTTGGCTCACTACGTTAGTCTAGCCGTTCCCCAGTTCCCCAGTTCCCCAGTTCCCCAGTTCCCCAGTTCCCCAGTTGTCTTTTCTCAATGCGCTTGGGGCCCCACCCCCAAGCGCTCTCGCTCGGCCGCTTCGCGCCTCGCTCGGGCCGCAGGCGCTTTCCCCAGTTCCCCAGTTCCGATCATCGCCTTCGGTCCCGCCGATCTTCACGACGATCGCGCACGTCTTCCCGCCTGTCGCGGCGATCTTCCAGACGGTCGCGTCCATTTTCACGGCGGTCGCGAACGTCCTCCAACCGATCGCGCAGACCGCCATCGTGCCTGGCATCGCGACGGTCCTCGAGGCGATCGCGCCGGTCTTCGCGGCGATCGCGTACGTCTTCACGCCGATCGCGACGATCCTCCCGCCGATCGCGAATGTCCTCCAGCCGATCGCGGATCTGTCCGCGCTGGCGCTGGGCCGCATCCACGGATACCGGCACCAGAAGTGACACGAACAGGAGGACGCCAACCGCGGTGTACATGTGCCGCATTGTGATTACCTCCGCAGGCGCTTGTTACTTAGACCGCTGTCGGCCGGTCGGGTTAAAACCGTGGCTTCCGGCGGTAGCCGGAAGACTTCCGCCTTAAGGCGGAAGCGGTTTAGGAGTGACCGTGGCTTCCGGCTTCAGCCGGAAGACTTCCCCTTAAAGCGGAAGCGACTTAGGAGTTACACTAGGCGGCGCCTGAAGGAGCAGACCATTGGCAGCTCAGCCAGCTTCCCGCGCCGCTCTCCATTCCCGGTTGATCAAGCTCGAAAAACTGCTGCGGACCGAGTGCTTTGCCAGCGAGCCGTTGCTGCACGGCCGCACCAGCCGTCGCGGGCACTGCTACTGGTGCGAGGCAGCCGCTGATGCCCACGACGCAGCAAAGGCGCTCGCGCCCAGCCGCCTGAAGCATCCAGCCACACGAAAGGGAGCGCGCCGCGCCTGATCGGTTCGAACTCGAAACTGTGATCCACCCGCGAACGCGCGCCGGTTGAATCCAAGCAGCACCACGGGTACCCTGAAGTCGCCCCCACCTGCAGCTCCCTCTGGAAAAATTCCATGTCGAAATTCGTGTGCGCTGCGGCACTGACGCTCGTCCTGGTGTCTGCTCTACGTCCGCTCCGGGCGCAGAGCGCGCTGCCCACGGGATGGCCCAACCGGATCGAGCTGGGATGGCCGATGGCCCGGGCGGCGCCGCGGCCATGAAAGCGACCGCACCATTTGCGTTCCGCTATCAGTATCTGGCGGGAGGAGTGAATACCGGTTCGGGCTGGGCGACGTGGAATACGAACGGCGACTTCCCGCGCTTCTACATTCAGGATTCGATCGCGAACAACATCATTCCGGTCTTCACCTATTACCAGCTGCTGCAATCGGCCTGGGGCTACTACCAGGATGGCGCGATCCCGCTCGGCGGCAGCCTGCCTCCTCGCCCGCCTACGGGGGTGCGAATCACCAGATAATCGCCGATCGCGCCTCAGCCTCGCGGTGATAGCCTCCACCCTGGCGCTGCGTCTGCCGAGTTCACACGACGCTGCGCGCAAGGGAGTCACTCCAATGTGGTTTCGGGCGCTGAGCTTCGTCATCGCCACAGCTCTGTTGGTCAAAGCGATCGTGGCGCTTACGATCCCCAACCGATTCTACGCGGAGCGACAACGCCAGTACGCCTCCACATCCTTGCCGCCAGCGTTGATGGTGCCGCCGGCGATCATTCTGTGTGTCACGTCGGTCGCTTGGTATGCGACTCTCTTCCACTATCGCCCGTGGGGCTGGCTGGTCACTGGCTCCCTCACATTGCTGTGTGGCCTCTCATTCCATAATCTCGTGAGATGGCGCCGACACCGGAACGTCATGGCGAAGATCGTCGCCTACCCGAAGGTCTGGCTGATCGATTGCCTGCTGCTGGTTCTCGGTGGTGGGTTCGTCGCGCTCGGTCTACTGGTGTACTGAGCTTCGCGATTGCATGCTGACGGACACTCTGCATCAGGCGTTCGGCTTCTTCTACCAGTTTGCCGACGCATTTGCCTTCCTCGCGCTGTCCGGCCTCGGCCTCGCGGTGATCTTCGGCATGATGGGGGTGATCAATCTCGCGCACGGTGAACTCATCATGTTCGGCGCTTACACGACGGTGCTGTCGGCGCGCGCCGGGATGCCGCTGCCGCTCGCGATGGTGCTGGGCACGCTTGCCGCCGCCGTCGCCGGATTCATCCTGGAACGACTGGTCGTCCGCCGGTTGTACAACCGCTTGTTCGACTCCATTGTCGCGACCTGGGCGGTGAGCACGATTACCACCCAGGGCATGCTGATGTTTGCCGGCCCGTCTCTCGAGGGGCTCAAGACGCCGTTCGGCAGCTTTCAGCTCGGCGCTTTATCCTTCTCCACCTACCGTGCGCTCCTGCCGCTGGTCGCATTGTTCTTGCTGCTCGGCGTCTACCTGCTACTTATGCACACGCGCTTCGGCATCCGAGCGCGCGCAACCATCGCGAACCCGGACATGGCAAGGGCACTCGGCGTCAACACCAGCCAGGTTTACAGCTTGACGTTTGCGTTAGGAGCCGGGCTGGCCGGGCTCACCGGGGCGCTGTACGCGCCAACGATGACGTCGGTGCCGACCATGGGACAGGCGTTCATCGTTCAATCCTTCGTGACCGTTGTGGTCGGCGGATCGGACGTGCTGGTGGGCGTCGCACCGGCAGCGGCCGCCCTCGGACTGATCCAGGCTGGGCTCACCGCGTCGTCTGGACAGTTGATCGGGCAGATCGGGTTGCTCGTTGCCGTCATCATCGTCGTCCGCGTGCTGCCGAACGGCATCAGCGGCTGGCTGCTTCGCCGCGGCGGATGACCGTACGCCGTACGCTCTCGCTCCTGGAAGGCCCGCAGACCATGGGGCGCGGCCCGGTGTTCTGGTCGGCGTTTGCTGTCGTCGTGCTCACGGCAGCCGCACTTCCGCAATTTGCAAGTGGATTCGCCGTGACCAACGCCTCCTTCCTCCTGGGGTGGGTGTTCATGGCGCTCGGCTTGTCTCTGCTGTGGGGCTATACCGGCGTTCTCAGCTTCGGGCAGACGGCCTTCTTCGGCCTGGCCGGGTACAGCTACGGAGTGGCGAGCATCAATTTCGGCGGGTCCGCCGCGCTCACCTGGGTGTCGTTCGCCATCGCACTCGCAGTGCCGGCGCTGTTCGCGGCCGTGCTTGGATACTTCATGTTCTATGGTGGCGTGCGCGATGTGTTCCTCGGCATCGTCACCTTGTCCGTGACGCTGGTGTTCGAGACCTTCATGGCTCAAACCGCGGGCCCTGAGTGGTCGATCGGCAGCGCACGGCTGAACGGGTTCAATGGCATGTCGGGTATGCCTCCGCTCTCGCTGCGCTTTGGCGGACGCGAGATCCTCTTCGACGGCCCGCCGTTTTTCTGGCTGGCGCTCGCGCTGCTGGTGCTGACGTACCTTGGCCTGCGCATCCTGACCAACTCGGGCTTCGGCAACGTGCTCGTCGCCATTCGCGAGAATGCTGACCGAGCGGAGATGCTGGGGTACGACGTGAGGCTCTACCAGCTCGTCGCGTTCGTCATCGCCAGCGTGCTGGCCGCCATGAGTGGGGTGCTGTACACGTTGTGGGGGTCCTACATCACGCCCTCGTCGATGGGACTGACTGCAGCCGTGCTGCCAATTATCTGGGTCGCGACCGGCGGCAAGCAGGACCTCACCGCAACCGTCGTGTCAACCATAGGGATGCTGTGGGTGTCGCAAATGCTCGCGGTGTACGGGAGCCAGTACGCGTTGATCCTGATGGGAGGCATTCTGCTCACCGTAGTGCTGTGGGCGCCGGAAGGCTTCGTCGTGTCGGCCGTGAAGTCGCTCGGTGTGCGATTCAGGCGCCGCGCCGCCAGAGCTCGAGGCGAATCGTGACGGGAGGGGCGTACTTGCTCGAGACCCGCGGCCTGAAGAAATCGTTCGGTGGCCTGTTTGCTGCCGACGGCGTGGATCTCAAGGTCGCCGCCGGAGAGATTCGGTGCGTGATCGGACCGAACGGCGCCGGCAAGAGCACGTTGTTCAAACTGATTCTCGGCACCTACGCACCCTTGGAGGGCGCGATCCTGTTCGACGGTGAGAACATCACGGCGCTGAAATCGCACGCCAGAGTACAGCGGGGCCTGAGCATCAAGTTTCAGGTGCCGGGCATCTTTCACGCGCTCCCCGTCGACCAGAACCTGCGCATCGCGCTGCAGCGGACAGTCGGCCCATCCGGGCGCGAGGAGGCGATCGACCGGCTGCTGGCGCTGCTCGATCTTTCCCGCCAGCGGCGCGAGCTCGCCGGCACCCTGTCGCACGGTCAGCAGCAATGGCTGGAAATCGGCATGGCGATCGCGTGCCAACCGAAACTGCTTCTGCTCGACGAACCGACAGCGGGCCTGTCGCCCGAAGAGACGATCAGGACCGGCGAACTGGTCAAGCGCCTGAACGCCGGCGGCATGACGGTGATCGTCATCGAGCACGACATGGCCTTTGTGCGCCAGATCGCCTCTCGCGTCACGGTGCTCCACTTCGGCAGGATCTTCGATGAAGGCCCGCTCGACGAAATCGTGACGAATGAGCGGGTGATCGAGATCTATCTGGGAAAAGCGTGATGCCCGCACCGACGCTCGAAGTGCACGGCCTCAGGGCGGGCTACGGTGGGACGCAGATCCTGCAGGGCGTCGAGTTCACCGTGAGCCGCGGAGAGATCGTCGCCATAATCGGCCGCAACGGCGTTGGAAAATCGACGCTGATGAAAACCCTGATCGGCCTGCTCGAGGCGAGGACGGGTACTATCCTGTTTCAGCGCGAGGACATCACGTCGGAACCGGCCTATGCGCGCGCCCGGCGCGGCATTGGGTACATCCCGCAGGGGCGGGAGATCTTCCCGCGGCTGACAGTCTGGGAGAACCTGGTGATGGGCACCCAGATCAACCGGCGGAAGCGGGAGAAACGGTTCGACCTGGTGCGCCGCTCCTTTCCGATTCTCTGGGAACGGCTTAGGCAACGCGCCGGCACGATGAGCGGCGGCGAGCAGCAGCAGCTGGCCATCGCGCGCGCACTCGTCGGCAATCCGGATCTGGTCCTTCTGGACGAGCCATCCGAAGGCATTCAGCCGTCGACGGTGCACCGGATCGGCGCAGACATGAAAGCGCTCAATGAAGAGACCGGCCTCACGGTGTTGTTCGTCGAGCAGAACATCGACATGATCCGGTCCCTGGCCGGGCGCTGTTACGTCATGGACAAGGGTGTGGTGATCGACGAGGTGGCGCCGGAGCACCTCGCGAGCGATTCGGTAGTACGCAAGTACCTGGCGGTGTGACGAAGGACCACGACATCTCGAAGGAGAGGACGATGACCTGGACGGATGCCTCGATCATGAGGACACGCGGCGTCGCCGGCCGCACGGACGGCGCGACGCATCATCTGACAGAGGCCAAACAAGGCGTCTATCACTACACCATGGGGCCATATTCGCAGCCGGTGCTGCACGTCCGCCCCGGCGATCGCATCGTGGTCGAAACGCGTGATGCGTTCGAGGGCGCCATCAGAACCGACCGGGATCTGCCCACGCGGACGCTGCGCATGCCGTTTCTCAATCCGCAGAACGGGCCGATCATGATCGAAGGGGCCGAGAAGGGCGATGCCGTAGCGGTACACATCGAGTCGATGGTGCCGCGCGGCGAGAACCCTCGCGGTACCTGTTGCATGATTCCCGAGTTCGGCGCGCTGACCGGCACCTACTACACAGCGACGCTCAACGATCCCCTGCCGGAGATCGTGCGCAAGATCGACCTGGATGAGAACTGGGTGTACTGGAGCGACCGCGTCAAGCTGCCGTACAAGCCGCACATCGGCACGCTGAGCTGCTCGCCGGAGATCGACTCGATCAACTCGCTGACGCCGGACAACCATGGCGGCAACATGGACCTGCCGGACATGGGACCGGGCAGCATCACCTACCTGCCGGTCCGGTCGCCGGGAGGCCGTCTGTTCATCGGCGATGGCCACGCCTGCCAGGGCGATGGTGAAGTGTGCGGCGTAGCCGTCGAGTACGCGACGGTCACGACCATCCGCGTCGACCTGATCAAAGGGTGGAACATCGAATGGCCTCGTCTGGAGAACGAGGATGTCATCCTGGCAATCGGCAGCACCCGTCCGCTGGAGGATGCGGCGCGCATCGCCTACCGCGAGCTCGTCCTGTGGCTGGTGCGCGACTACGGCTTCGACAAATG
>CAWDPQ010000001.1:0-29413 GCA_963804245.1 uncultured Acidobacteriota bacterium | reverse complement strand
CGGGGCGAAAACCAGGGTCAGTGGCTTTGATGCTCCATAGCGTTCGCACCAGCAACCCTGTTGCGACCAGCAGTACGACCGACGCAACAATCTCGGCAATGACCAGCGCGCCGCGCAGCCTCTCCTTTCGCCCGCCGACCGCCCGCGCCCCTTCGCGCAGTCCCTGGACGTCGGCGTCCGTTCTAAGAATCGGCGCGAGGCCGAACGCGAGCGCGGTCACGAGTGTCAGCCCCACCGCGAATGCCAGCACCCGCAGATCGATGCCGGGAGTGGCGTCCGTCGGCAGCGCGGCCGGCACCAGACGCCAGAGCAACGGAACGGTAGCCGCCGCCAGGAAGATGCCGAGCACACCGCCAAGGGCACCGAGGACGACACTTTCCGTGGCGAGCTGCCTGATCAGGCGCTCGCGTCCCGCACCCATCGCGGTCCGAACGGCCAGCTCCTGCCGGCGGCCGAGCGCCCGTGCGAGCAGGAGATTCGCGAGGTTGGCGCAGACGATGAGGAGGACGCACAGGGCTGCGCCGCTGAGCGCCAGCACCATGACCCGGGACTGGCTGGCCAGTTCGTCCCGAAGTCCGTTCACCGTGGCGCTCGTGTTCTCGTTCTCTTTCGGATACTGATTGCGGCTCTGCGCGGCAATGACGTCCATCTCGGAGCGCGCGCTGTCTATCGTCGCGCCCGGCTTGAGCCGGGCAACCGCGTAGAGCTCGTTGTTGGTGCGATCCTGGTAGTCGTCGGGAGACAGGACCAATGGGACCCAGAGCTCGACCTCGCGACGCGGAAAGCTGAATCCCGGCGGCATCACGCCGATCACCGAGTACGTCTGGTCGTCCAGGACCACTTTCCTGCCGAGAACGTTCGAGTCGCCACCGAACACGGTTCGCCAGAGCCTGTCGCTCAGGATGACCGTGTTCGGCGCGCCTGGGCTGTCTTCGCCGTCCGCGAAGATCCGCCCGAGCGCAGCCCGAACATCGAGCGTCGGGAACATGTCGGCGCTGATGGCCGAGCCGACGATTCGTTCCGGCTCGCCGGACCCGATCAGGTTCGCCCCCATCTGCCGATGAATTCCGACCCGCTCGAAGGAGGTGGCTGCCTGTTTCCAGTCCCGGATATTCGCAGGCGACAGCTCCATCCTCGAGTATCCGGGCGATCGTTGCCAGATAGTAACGAGACGATCCGCGTCGGGAAACGCCAGCGGACGCAACAGCACGAAATCGGTCACTGAAAAGGCGGCCGTGTTGGCGCCGACGCCGAGCCCGACAACCACGATGGCCGTGACGGCGAAGCCTGGCGCGCGACGGAGCGTGCGCGCCGCGTAACGCAGATCCTGCTTGAGGATGTCCCAGTGAACGGCGAGCGCGTTGACGACGATCTCCGGCAGGATGGCCAGCCAGACGGTCAGACGTGCCGCCGCCCCGCCCGCGTCACGCAGGCGGGCGCGGAAGATAGCGGCCATCTCTTCACCGTATTCGGCGCGAAACGAGGCGGGATAGAGATGGAGGAGGGCGTGATAGATGCGCATCACGCTTTCCCCGGTGCGAAGCCGCTGGCGCGGGCAAGTTTGAGCATCTGCGCCAGCCGGCGCGCCTCGGCGGTCGCGACGCTGCGGCCGAACGGCGTAATCCTGTAGTAGCGGCGACGCTCGTCGTCCATTTCCGGCGCCGGACGGGCGCTGATCTCGATGATGAGCCCCTGCTCCAGCATCCGTTGGACCGACCGGTACAACGTGCCCGCGCTCAGCTTCAAGCTGCCGCCAGTTCGGGCGGTCACGTCCTGCATGATCGCGTAGCCGTGGAGGTCCTCCCCGGCCAGCGCGACGAGGATATGGAACGTCGCAGTGGGCAGCGGCAACAGGGCGTCGGTGTCGGTATTCACAGGCCGAATATATCTGATGTGAATATAGTCACCGTGGTTAGACGGAGGATGGCGGCGTGTGGTTGACTCGAGCCGTTTGGTGTTGCTGCCTGGCTACGTTCGCGAGTATCTGAAGCGTCGGATGGCAGCGCGGACGAGCAATACGGACCAGACGGCGAGCGTGAGTACCCACGCGACAACTGTGACGATCCAGAGCGCAACACGTCCCAGCGAGCGTTGGGAGCGAATAGCCGGCTCAACCGCAGTTCTTGCGCACATCCCACGCGACGGATTGAAGTCCCGCTTCGCCTCTTTTCATCAACTGAGTGCCGAGACCTTCGAGAGACAGACTTTCGTCCACTGAAACGCGGTACTTCACGCGCGTTTCGGAGTCCTGCGACCACTCCGACGGCTCAGTCACGACGTTGTGTCGTGCGAGCACGTCCTGGACATGCGCAGTTGGGAAGTCGTGGCCACTCGCGACCAGCTCGAGAGTAAGGCTGCGGCGTCTTGGCTCGGGAGCAAACGTGCTGAACGTGATCAGCACCAGACAGACACCAGCCGTCCCGGCAATGGAGAGGCCGAAGGCGCCAACTCCACTCGCCATTCCGAGCGCCATCGACAGGAACAACACCGTGGCATCGGTGGGATCTTCGACCGGCGTTCGGAACCGGACGATGCTGGCCGCGCCAGCGATACCGAATGCGCGCGCCACTGAGTTATCGATCAGGATCATCGTGAGCGCCCCGGCGACGCAGAGGAGCGTCTGGGCGCGTGCGAGCGAGTATCCGAGCATCCGGCCGCCCCTGACGCGATTGTGCACGGCGGTCAGGACGGTACCAATAGCGGCGGCAACTGCCAGGCGAATGATCGGAGGGGCATTGGGGAACAAGGACGGACCACGCCCGGCCGCGTAGAACGCCGCGATTGCCACCACGACTGCGCCAGCCGTGAGCAAGACGGCGGTGGCGACGACGCTCTCCCGCCGCCTCCGACCGGCAGTCGGCCGCAGACGGCGGCCCGCAGCGGCTACTCCTGCATCAGGCCGAAGTTCAAGACCGTGTCTTTCAACAAGCTGAATTCCCATGCCTTCGCCTCATAGCCTTCCTTGGATGCGGTGATCGAGATGGGACCCGCGCGCGCGGTCAGCTCGTAGAAACCCTGGTCGTCGGTCAGCGCGGTATGTTCGGCGCCGCCAGCCTCTTTCACTTCGACGAGGGCATTGGCAAGGGGCGGATCCGTGAGCGCGCGCGCGTAGACCCACCCGCTTACCGTCGCGAACTCGGTCACAGCGTCGGGCGGTTGCAAGGGACTGGTGGGCGAATCCGGCACACTACCGCACCCCCAACTAATCATGACAATCACCGCGACGCAGTACGTGGCTCGATTCATCGCCTTCTAATTGGACAGACGCGGCGTCGGAAAGTTTCCTCGCTGACGATCGGCCAGAATTGCGGACGCTTGTGTCCTCGTGGCGCAACAGCCCATCCGATTTTTCAACGCGTCATCACCGCGACGGCTGCTGCGGAAGCAACTGCAATACCAGGGACGAGCTGACGGCTGAGGTGACGGAGAGAAGGCGGAGAGAAGGCGGAGGAGAAGAGGCGGAGAGGAGGCTTAAATGAAGCGAACGACTATTCGATCGGTGCGCTCCAGCGGGCGGTGCCGCCGCCCGCGGCGCGAATCGCAGGAAGCGGATCCGCGTCGGGGGCGTGGTTTCCAGGTGGCCGCTGAAACGCAATCGCCGCCCCCTGTCGATCGAAGTCCGTGATATCGGATCCGAGTGAAGGATTCATGATTGACTGCCGCAGTGTGACGTGTTTGTAGCCCAGTGCGTGGCCGAGCTCATGAGTACGCAACAGTCGCCGTCTCTCGCTCGTGGCGTCGAACAACGCATCGACGGCGACCGAACCGGCGGTGACCACGCCGTCCCGTTCGGCGCAGCGTCCATAGCCGATGACCCTGTCCAGGGCTTTCAGATCTTTGTAACGTCCAATGACGATCTGGCCCTCTCGCGCAGTGCTCGCATACATTCCTGCGGCCGTTCGTTCGAGCGAGACGCGGACAGCCGAAAACGAGTTCGCGGTCAGGTCGGCCAGCGCCTGCGTCAGGTCGCGCACGAGCATGGCGACTTCGTCGGACGGTATCTCTTCGCCGGTGGATTTCGAGAAGCTGACCTCCCTGTTTTCGAACTGCATCACCGAAGTCAGAACGACCAGCGACGGTGCGACCATCCATCGTTGAAGGCGCGCCTGCGATCCCCTGAACATCTCGTCGTAGGCTGATAGATCGAAGCTGGCCGGAATCAGGCCGAAAGTCACCATGCCGCTGGATGGCAGCTGCACGGTCGTCTGACGAGGCACGATCGCCGGCCCACTCAATTCAATGAGGCTCGCTCCGGCGACATCATGGTTGAAACTGAAGTAACCGCTTCGCATCGGACGCGGTTGGCGTCCGAATTCCCAACTGTACGGTGACCCCACCTAGAACGCTCGTATCGGAAGCACTGACTGTCTGCCCGCGAAGGGTACTTTCCGAACGCAACTCTTGCAGGGTCGCAGTGGGCGTGATGGGCGAACTGGGCGAGCTGGAGCCGCACGCAGCGGACACGAGCGCGGCAAGAGTGACGCTGCGGACACAGGAGCGGCGTGCAGGCTCGGCCATAAGCAGTCGGAAATCTGTCGGCACACGCCTGATCAGACCAGCAGTGCGGCGCAGGCAGAATCGTTCTGGTGATTGCGAAGGCGGGATGATAACTGATCTGCTGCGAACGATCGAGCACGAATTACGAACAAGTGAGCTGAGCGGAGCGGCACGATCCAACTCAGCCAACAGCCGCAAGCTGTGCCGTCCTTGCAGCGATCGATCCTGAGCAGCTCGAGCTTACTGGTTGCCCTGGATCACGCGACGCCGTGCGAGGCCTTGCCGGCTCGCCGCTCGCGCCACGCTCGCAGCGCCATCAAGACCGTCGTCAACGCCTTGATCCCGACGATGAACGGTCCGCGGCGCTCCGCGTACAGACCGAGAACGTACGCCCAGCCGATTGGATAGGCCCGCCGTATCCGCGATCCCTTCGGCCCGAGGCGCTCGAAGCCACTGTGCCGCAATTCCACGCGCGTGCGCGTCCCGTCGGCCGTGAACTGCAGTTCGACGTGCGTGGCTCGCGCCGGATCGTCTCCCGGATGCCAGCTGAACGCCACTCGATGCGGCGGTTCCCAGGTATCGATCGTGCCCCAGACGAACTCGGCGCCGCTGCGCGTGCGCTCCACGATTCGCCCGCCGACGCGCTCTTCCATGGTCACCGACTCGGCATCGGCTTCGCCGACCGAGTGCGAGTGCAGCGGCCACCACCTGGCGATTTCCCTGGTGAAGCGGGCGAAGGCCCGTTCCGGCGGCGCCTTCACCGTGACCACTTTGACGATGGGAGCGAGCGGGGTGAGACGTTGAGAATCAGTCATTGGTTTGCTCGTTGAAAGAATCGGCGTAGGCTTCGAGCACGTCATCCCACATGCGATCGAGATATTTCCGCAGCGCGGCGACGCCGGCCAGGTTCGGCTGATAGAGGCGACTGGTCCCGGTGGCGCGGCTCCGCACGAGCCGGGCGCGCCGCAGGACGGCGAGGTGCTGCGACACGGCCGGCTGCGACACCTGAAGGTACTGGGCGAGCTCTCCCACGGCATGCGGCCGCCGGCGCAGGCGGCTCAGGAGACGGCGCCGCGTCGGGTCGGCGAGCGCGTAGAGCACCAGTTCATAAGTCATTACTAATATAGTTATATACTAATGGAGAGCCGACCGCAAAACCTGGGCGGCGATTCAGGCAACGCGGTCGCTACCGCGGCAGGAAACATCATGGCTCAGCAAGGCCGCACCGGTTGGCAGCCTTCTTTCATGGCGACAGGCATGGGCATGAAAAAAGAGGTCGCGGTTTCCTTTCTGCAGCTGGCGGCAGCCGGTCGGGCTCGCGAGGCATTCAGCAAGCACGCCGGATCAGGATTTCGCCATCACAACCCCTACTTTGCCGGGGACGCTCAGGCATTGATGACTGGCATGGATGAGAACGCTCGTCAGAATCCCAACAAGCGTCTCGAGGTTCTCCACGCGGTCGAGGATGGCGATCTCGTCGCCGTCCATTCTCGTGTCCAGCACCATGCCGACGACCGCGGCGCCGCCGTGGTGCATCTCTTTCGCTTCGAGGGCGACCGCATCGCCGAGCTCTGGGACGTCGGCCAGCCGGTGCCCGACGAGTCGGTGAACGGCAACGGGATGTTCTGACAGCGCCAAAACCGCGGCGGCTCCCACCACGCTCGATTTCTGCCATCATTGCCCCGATCGCAGCTGTAGCTGAGCTGGAGGCTGGAAGCTGGAGGCTGTTTCGGAGCATAGAGTGCAGTTTCAAAAGAAGATTGTGGCGGTCACCGGAGCAGCTGGCGGCATCGGCCGCGGGCTCTGCAGATATTTCGGTGCACAGGGAGCATCGGTCGCCGCGCTCGATCGCAGCCAGGCGGTGACGACATTTGCCGACGAGCTGCGCACCGAACGTATCCGCACCGAATCCGCCGTCGTCGACATTGGCGACGCGAACGCGGTTGCCGGCGCGTTCACGAACTTCGAAAGCCTCCTCGGCCCGATCGACATCCTGATCAACAACGCGGGCGCCAGCAGCCACCCGAGCCTCGAGCGCACCACGCCCGAGGGGTTCGCGCAAGATGTCCACAT
Source organism: uncultured Acidobacteriota bacterium (assembly GCA_963804245.1). Taxonomy (GTDB): domain Bacteria; phylum Acidobacteriota; class Vicinamibacteria; order Vicinamibacterales; family 2-12-FULL-66-21; genus CAWDPQ01. The sequence goes on along the minus strand of CAWDPQ010000001.1, from coordinate 22,843 downwards.
CAACGTGAACGGAGCCTACAACTGCGCCTACGCTGTCCTCCCCGGCATGAAGGCCCGTCGGGCGGGGATCATCGTCAACATCGGATCGGTGAATGGACTCGGCGCCTACGGTGATGCCGCCTACAGCGTCGGCAAGGCCGGTCTGATCAGCCTGACCAAATCACTCGCTCTGGAGTTCGGACGCTACAACCTCCGGGTCAACATCGTCTGCCCGGCCACCGTGCGCACACCGATCTGGGACGAGCGCGCCTCGCGCAACCCCAACGTCCTCGAGCAGCTCGCCCGCTGGTATCCGCTCGGCCGCATCGTCGAACCGATCGAAGTCATTCACGCCGTCGCCTTTCTCGCCTCCGATGCCGCATCGGGCATCACCGGCGTGGTGCTCCCGGTCGACTGCGGACTCACGGCCGGGAACATCGTGATGGCGCGCGAACTGACTTTGGAAGATTTGTAACGTGGAAGATTTGTAACGTGGCTTCCGCCTTCAGGCGGAAGTACTGCTATCGCGGACTCATCTTCCGGCTGAAGCCGGAAGCCACGAAACCAGGGCACGAAGCCACGAAACTCGGTGAAGTAAACTAGGGCGGAATCCAACACGGGAGAGGACATGGCGAAGAAGCGCGTACTGGTCGTCGGGCTCGGCAACATGGGCATGTCGCATGCGCTCGCCTATACGCGCATCCCCGGCTTCGAGGTGGTTGGGGTCTGCACGCGGCACATCGCCGACAAGAAGCTCCCGGATGCCCTCGGCGCCGCGAAGCGTTATGACAATTTCGACAAGGCGCTCGCCGAGCTCAAGCCCGATGTCGCGTCGATCAATACGCTGCCCGACACGCACGCCGACTACGCCGTCAAAGCCATGGAGTCCGGTGCACACGTCTTCGTCGAAAAACCGCTGGCTGAAAACGTGGCCAGCGCCGAGCGTGTGGTGGCGACGGCCCGACGGACGAACAAGAAACTGGTGATCGGCTACATCCTCCGCCACCACCCGTCCTGGGTAAAGTTCGTCGAGATCGCGCGGACGCTCGGAACGCCGCTCGTCTTCCGCATGAACCTGAACCAGCAGTCGAACGGCGAAACCTGGGAATGGCACAAGCGGCTGCTGAATTCGTTCTCACCCATCGTCGATTGCGGCGTCCACTATGTCGACGTCATGTGCCAGATGACCAGCGCCAGGCCGACCCGGGTCCACGCGCTCGGGGCCCATCTCACCAACGAAGTGCCGATGTACAACTACGGTGCGCTGCAGGTGGCGTTCGACGATGGTTCGATCGGGTGGTATGAGGCGGGGTGGGGGCCGATGATGAGCGAGACGGCGTTCTTCGTGAAGGACGTCATCGGTCCGAAGGGCTCTGTGTCGATAGTCATGGCGGAAACCGCGGGCAACGTGAAGTCGGACGACATCAACGCCCACACCAAGACCAATCAGATCCTCCTGCATCACGCCGACATGTCGAAGCCGGACGAGCGGATCGACATGACCGACGAACCGGACCACGACGCGCTGTGCGAACGCGAGCAGCGATATCTCCTCAAGGCGATCGACGAGAACGTCGACCTCTCCGATCACATGAACGATGGAGTGAAGAGCCTGCGGATCGTCATCGCGGCGGACGAATCGGTGCGGACCGGCAGCATCGTTCAACTGTAGGAAGGCGAATTCAGGCCCTGCAACCGTCGGTAGCCCGCATCGGCCCGTACCGAAATCCTGCAGTTCAGCGGTGCTGGCGGGATGGGGCAGGTCTTTCGCGCCCGCGACACGCGGCTCAATCGCGACGTCGCCGTGAAGATCCTGCCCGAGGCCTTTCTCCACGATCAGGATCCGCTGGCCCGTTTTCGCCGCGAAGCGCAAGTGCTCGCGGCTCTGAATCACCCCAACATCGCGGCCATTCATGGTCTGGAAGAGAGCGACGGCCTCCGCGCGCTGGTCATGGAGTTCGTCGAGGGGCGCACCCTGGCCGACCTGATCGCCGAATCTGGAACAACCAACGGTGGACGGACAACGGTCGGCCTGAGTCTGCCCGAGGTCCTGTCCATCGCCCGTCAGATCGCCGAAGCGCTGGAAGCGGCGCATGAGCAAGGCATCATTCATCGCGATCTCAAGCCCGCGAACATCATGGTTCGCCACGACGGCACGGTGAAGGTGCTGGACTTCGGACTGGCGAAAGCGCTCGACCCCGTGACGTCCGCAGCGGGGTTGGCTGCCGGCGCACTCGAGAACTCACCGACGTTGACGTCGCCGGCGGTGACGCATCGCGGGGTCATCCTCGGTACCGCGGCGTACATGAGCCCGGAGCAGGCGCGCGGCAAGCCGGTCGACAAGCGCACCGACATCTGGGCATTCGGCGTCGTCTTGTACGAGATGGTCACCGGGCGACGTCTGTTTCAGGCGGAGCACGTCACGGACGTGCTCGCCGCCGTCGTCAAGGACGCGCCGGATCTGACCGCTGCTCCGCCGGTCGTGCGCCGGCTGCTCGAGAAATGTCTGGAGAAGGATCCGCGCAAACGGCTGCGCGACATCAGCAGCGTCGCGCTGCTGTTGGATGCCGCGGAAACGGCACCCTCGGCGGCCCACGCGGGTCAGACAGGCTGGCCACGCAAGGCGGTTGCCGCTGTCGTGGCACTCGGAGTCGTGGCAGCTGCCAGCGCGATCGCGCTGGCGCTGGTTGTCTCGCGGCGGACTGCACCAGCGCCACAAGCGATCGAATTCTCGATGGAGGCCCCGCCCGGAACATCACTCGCCAACATTCATTCCGGCAGCGCCGTCTCGCCCGACGGACGGCACATCGTCTTCAGCGCCGGCGCTTCGGGTGGACCAGCGTCGCTGTGGCTGCGGCGATTGGGGACCATCGACGCGCAACTGCTCGCGGGGACCGAAGGCGCGTCGGCGCCGGTGTGGTCGCCGGATGGCCGTTCGATCGCCTTCATGGCTGAGAAGAAACTGAAACGCCTGGATCTGGCCGGCGGCCCTCCGGTGACCCTCGCCGATGTGCCGCGTGCCGATCCCAACCACCCGGGGGCCTGGAGCCGTGATGGCACGATCCTGTTCGGTTGCTCGTGTGGACTCGACAGTGTGTCGTCGTCGGGCGGCGCCGTGACGACCTTGAGAAAAGTCGATGCCGGCATCAAGGAAACGGCGTACGGCGCGCCGCAATTTCTTCCCAACGGAAATCGTTTCATCTACTTCGTCGCCAGCACCGATCCGAAGGTCCAGGGTGTCTACGCCAGTTCACTCGCCGATCCGTCACAGCGCACGCTCGTTCTGAACACGATCGGAAAGGCGGTGTATGCGCCGCCGCGGGGCGGAGGACCGGGCCATTTGCTGTGGATGGAAAATCAAACGTTGCAGGCACGGCCCTTTGACTCCGACAGCCTGCAGTGGCGTGGAGATCCTGTTTCGCTCGCTGAAGGCGTTGCCCTTGCGGGTACGACATCCGTGCGCGCGGCGTTCTGGACTTCAGAGGCCGGGTTGCTCCTGTACGTTCGTGGCGGAAACGTCGAGCCGAAGTTCCCTCTCGCCTGGTACGGGAACGACGGGAGGCCCCTCGGTGAGGCGGCTCCGGAAGGCCCCTACAATGCCATCGCCATCTCGCGCGACCAGCAGAATGTCGCGCTCTCGCGCCAGGGAATTCCCCGCACCGCGAGCCGAATGGCGATATCTGGCTGTGGGACTTCACCCGTCAGACCAATGCCCGCGCCACGTTTGGTCCGACAGCGGATGAGAATCCGGCGTGGTCACCGGACGGCAAACAGCTCGCATTCTCCTCGGATCGTGACGGATTTTTTCAGCTTTACCGCAAGGACGTGTCCGGTGCCGGCGAGGAGGAGCGGCTGACGAACGAGCCAAAACGCCATCAGGATCCCCTGCACTGGAGCCCGGACGGTCGTTATCTCGTATTATCGCCAGCTCAATCCCGGGACGGGTTGGGACCTGATGCTGCTGCCGCTCCAGGGCGATCGAAAGCCAATCGTGCTGCTGCAGACACCGGAAAGCGACAGCGATGCGAGATTTTCGCCGGACGGTCGGTGGATCGCCTACCACTCACGGCTGAATGGAAGATCGGTCGAAGTGTATGTGCAGGGTTTCTCCGGTGACGGCAAGATTGGACTCACCGGCACACGGCTGCAGATCTCGAACGGGGGCGCTGTCGCTCCTCTGTGGCGCGGTGACGGAAAAGAGGTTTACTACCAGACCATGTCGGGTGGAAAGGTGATGGCCGCCGCGCTTCAGTTCGTGCCGCAGCTCCAGGCCGCACGGCCGCGGGAGTTGTTCACCATCGATCTCCTGGAGGGGCGGTTGCACTCTTTGGACGTGACACCGGACGGCAAGAAGTTTCTGGCGGTCCTCAACCCCCGCCAGAAACCACAACCGCCCCCCTGACCGTTGTCACGGACTGGCAGGCGCGGCTCGGCAAGTAGACCGGACGCGATAGACGCATCACCTACGGCGAGCACGACGTCGACCGCATACGGATCGCCGATACGTCCATGACCGGTACGTTGTCCACGCCCGTCGGCAATCCGCCCATGCCGGCGACCGGCGACCCTCCGGAAATCGACACGCGCCCCGACTTCACTCCCTTGTCGTCGAGCGCCGAGCGTTTGACTAGACCGACGACCTCGACGAGCTGCTTCTGGCGCTTCTTGATTTCGTTTGTGACGTCTTTGTTGCCGTTGAGCCTGAACGTTCGTTCGCCGACGTAGGGGCTGCTCTCGACATCAGTCCCGCGCTTGTCGATCGTTGACAGGATGCGACCCTGCAGGCAGCCGATGACCGTCAGCTCGATGGAATCCTTCGGAACGGGCTTTTTTTCCTGAGGTTCCTGCGCAGGCAGCAGACCAAGGGCGAGCGTCACGACCAGAGCCAGCATGGTGTTCTCCATTCCAGGACAGGGCAGGCTATAAGGCCACGATACCACCGAATCCCGATCACTTCGGCAGGCGCACGACGAAATCAGGAGCCGGCGGCGCAAAGCCGGCGGTCACGACGTACAGCGAGTTGCCGAACTCAGCGATCGTCGTCGGCACTTTGGTGGTTGCATTCGACGCGAATGGCTCGGTTATCGCGCGGGAGATGGTGCCGGACAAGTAGTCGGGAGCCAACTCCACCACGCTGACGGTGTTTTTGAAGTTCTGCGCGACGTACAGCGTTTTTCCATCGAGCAGGACTCCGTCGGCATTACAGAGGTCGCCGCCAACGAGCTCGATGGGAACCGCGGTGTGTGTTGCCGTATCGATGCGGTAGATCTGACCCTCGCTCGTGTGGTCGACGATCAGGTACTTTCCGTTCGGAGACGCAGCGATGCCATTCGCCCGAGCCCCCGGTGCTCCGGCGCAACCGCCGGTGGCGGCAAAGTTGGCTGGAAGCGGGATCTCCTCGAAATCTTCCGCCGGCGCGCCGCGCGGCCCCAGGTCGACCCGATAGAGGAACGCGCCGGCCGAATCAGTGAAGTACGCGGCCTCCCTTGTCACAACCACGTCGTTGATGAAAGTCGTGGCGACCGCTGGCGGGGGCAGCGACGGCGGCTGAAACTGGAATAAGCGAACCTGACCTCCCGACGATGCATCGTAGATGGTGCCTGTACCGCTCACACCACCAGCGACGAACAACAGGTCGCTCCGCTCGTCGGTACTTCATTCCGAGCGCGGGTCTGCCGCTAGGTGCGACGAGCTCGGAAACCTCTCCTGTCCGAAGATCGCCAACGAGGATCTGTCCGAGCGTCGCGGCCGCCAGCGAACCCGCATAAAAGGTGTGACCAGTGCCCACCGCGATGCCTTCCGGGCCAAAGTTCGCGGGTAAAGAAATGAGGCTGGGGAAAGCTGCCGCCGTCACCAGCACCGGCGCTTTGGCGACGATCAACGCGAACAATCCTACGATGACGGTATAAACACGCACGGTTAACCCCCTTGCATCGATCACTGACTGAGTCAGGCCACATGTGGGCTGGTCGAGTGGCCGCTCCGCTTCAGCTTGAGCACTCTCGCTCGCTCCAGAATCTCACGACGCCTGCGCTTGAGGTCAAGGCTGCCGCACGATACGATTCGTCGCCGTGACAACGACTGAATCCAATCGACAAAAGAGGAAACACTCAGCTTCTTCCGGAGGTGTCCGTTTGCGCAAACAAGTTGAGTGTCCCCTTTATCTGCGCGCTCCTGATCGCGCCGCTCTTCGGATGGGCTCAGCCCGAGTCAGCGCGGCGCCACCTTCTCATCGTCGTCGACGGCCTGAGGCCTGATTACGTGACGGCCGCCGTGATGCCGAACCTGACGGCGCTCGGCAAGCGTGGGGTCGTCTTCAATCGCCACCACGCGGTCTATCCGACGGTCACGCGCGTAAATGCCTCCTCCATTTCCACCGGTGCCTACCCTGAAACACACGGCCTCCTGGGAAACAGTGTTTTCTTTCCGAGTGTCGATCCGGCGAAATCTCTCGATACCGCCGAGCGCAACAACCTGCTGAAGATCACCGAGGCCGAGAAGCGTCTGCTCACCGCCCCGACGATCGGCGAGTCTTTGCAGACGGCGGGCCGGAAGATGCTCGTCGTCAGCTCGGGGTCGAGCGGGTCTGCGTTTCTCAACAACCACACCGTGGCGGGCGGCGCGATCATCCATTACCAGTACGTCTTGCCGGAGTCGCTCAGCGAGGACGTGAAGGTCCTCGGTCCGCCACCCGGGGTTGATGCGCCGCCAGGCGAGATCGATCGCTATGCCGTCGACGCACTGCTGAAAGTCGGCATTCCGCGGATCGATCCGTCGGTCACCGTGCTGTGGCTCAGCGGACTCGATTCGACGGCGCACGACAAGGGGATCGGCGATCCAGCAACCATCGACATCCTCAAACACGCCGATGGTCAAATCAAACGGATTGAGGACGGTCTCAAAGCCGCCGGGCTGTTCGAGCGCTACAACATTTGGGTGACGTCGGACCACGGTTTCTCCACGCATACGGGTGGCGTCGATCTCGACGAAATCCTCAAGCCGTTCGCTGGCTCGCTCTCAGACGGCTCTCCGCGGATCGTCACGGCCGGTGGAGCGATCTACGTGCGGAACAACGACGACTCGACGATCCGGGCGATCGTCACCTCGCTGCAGGAGACACCAGGGGTCGGAGCGATCTTCACACGGGAAGCGCACGCGGGATCCTTCGAAGGCAGAGTCCCCGGGACGTTGTCGTTTGCCGCCGCACGGTGGACCCACGATCGTTCGGCACAGATTCTGTTCTCGCCTGACTGGACGGATGCAGCGAATGCTCATGGCCTGCGCGGCACGACGCGGTCGAACGGCACCGCCGGGCACGGCAGCTCGAGCCCGTGGGACATTCATAACACGCTGATCGCGGCCGGGCCCGATCTCAAGCAGGGTGTGAAATTGGACAGTCCGAGCGCAAACGTGGACTTCGCCCCCACGTTTCTGAAGCTGCTCGGTATTGCGATTCCAGCGTCGGTCCAGGGACGCGCTCTCGAAGAAGCCTTCGTCGCTGGAGCGCGTCTGCCCGGGGATGCGGTGCAGAAGATCGAGCGTTCGTCGAGGACAACTGACGGCGGCTACCGTGTGACCGGCACGTTTTCAGTGGTCGATGCCGATGGGCGAACCTATCGGTATTTCGACGGGACGAAAGTGGTGCGGAAGTAGACGTGACCTTTGTTGCTCATCACGCCTCTCGCAACACGATCACGGGATCGACCGCCGCCGCTCTTCGACTTGGCAGATACAGCGCGAGACCCCCCACCAGCGTCAGGAGAAGAGCCACGCCTGCAAAGGTGATGGCGTCGAGCGCAGAAACCCCGAACAATAGACTGGCGAGCACTCTCGAGAGCGCTACCGCACCCGCCAGGCCAGCTACGGCACCAATGACGATCGCCCGCAATCCGGCCTTTGCAATCATCAGCACGACGTCCCGAGGCCGAGCACCGAGGGCGAGCCGCGTGCCGATCTCGCGGCGGCGGCGCGTCACGCTGTGCGCGGTGACGCCGTAGATGCCGAGCGCAGCGAGCAGGACGGCAAGGGCGGCGAATGCCGCCAGGAGTGTGGACTGCAGGCGACGCTTGGCTTGAGCGTCGGAGACGAGCTGCTCGAGACTGCCACCCTGCATGACCGCCTGCTGCGAGTCGATGGCGGCAATTTCACGACGCATCGCTTTGAGGATCCCGGCGTCGTCGCCGTGCACGCGCACGACGACAATCATGAACGAGCTCGGCGACTGCGCGTGCGGGACGTAGACTTCAGGTCGCGGGTTCGCCTCCAGCCCGAAGTGCCGCGTCGTGTGAACGACACCAACAACATCCCGCCACAGTCGCTTCCCCTGGACCGACTCGATACTCAACCGCTTCCCGATCGCGTTCTCGTTCGGCCAGAATCGTGCCGCTGCAACTTCGCTGACGATGGCAACGGGGGTCGCTTCGGCGCCGTCCCTGGTATCGAACGTACGTCCCTGCACCAGCGGGATGCCCATCGTCTCGAAGTAGCCGGCGGATACGTGCGGACGATTCGCGCTGGGCGGCGTCTCCCGCCCGCGCTGATAGGTGCGGCCTTCGATGAGAACGCTGCCGGAATCGTTGATTTCGGTGAGCGGCACGGAGTTCGAAACGGCGGCGGAAGCGACACCGGGCAGCGCGCGAATTCGAGTCAACGCCTCTTCGAAGAACCTGGCCTGTTGCTGAGGATCGCCGTACTTCGGCAACTGGAGATTGAGGTATCCGGTCACGATCCGATCCTTTCTGAACCCTGGATCCAGCCGCACCACGTTCAGAAAGCTTCGCAGCAGCAGGCCGGCGCTCGTCAGCATCATCACCGCCAACCCGACCTGGCATCCCACCAGCAGTCGTCGCATCGAGAGGCTCGTCGCACCAGAGCTGCCGCGCGTCCCCGCCTCGGCCAGGGACTGCAGCGTGTGACCTTGCCGGTCAGACAATGCCGGTGCGAGACCGAACAGAATGCCGGTCAACACAGCGACTGCTGACGAAAATACGAGCACCTGCAGATCGACCGCCGTCTGACCGATGCGCGGGATGTTTGCCGGCGCGAGATCGATCGCGAGTCTCGTGCCGAAATGGGCGAGGGCGAGGCCCGCGGCTCCGCCAATCACCGCGAACAGCATGCTCTCGGTCAATGCCTGTCGAATCAGCCGGCCGCGACTGGCACCGAGCGCCTGGCGGATGGCAACTTCGCCGCGGCGTGCTTCGGCGCGCGAGAGCAAGAGGCTGGCAATGTTCGCGCACGCAATCGCCAGCAGCGATCCGACGGCCGCCATCAGGATGAAGAGAATTCCGCGCGCGCCGCGGTTCAGATGATCCTTTAACGATTCCATCCGGACACGCCGGTTTCTGTTGGTGTCCGGGAACCGTTGCTCGAGCGATGCGGCGATAGAATTCAGATTGGCGTCGGCAGTCTGCAGGCTCACGCCGTCGTTCAGCCGGCCGATGGCCCAGTAGTTGAGGCTGTCACGCTCCTCGAGATCGCGAGTCTTGCGCATCGGGATCCACAGATCGACGGAGATGATCCGTTGACCGGGAAGTGTGTCCGGAAAGCCAAACGACGGAGGCATGACGCCAACGATTGTGTAGGACAGTCCATCGATGGTGACGGCACGGCCAACCGTCGCGTCACTGCCGCTCCATCGCCGCTGCCAGAGCGCGTGACTGATGACCGCCACCGCTTCCCGGCCGGGCCGATCCTCACCCGGCACGAACGTGCGGCCGCGCATCGGCTCGCTTCCCAAGAGATCGAACAACCGATCGGTTACTTCCAGGCCGAGTACTGAGTCGGGCTCGGGAGCACCACCGGCAACCGTCAGCAGCGAGTAGCGATATGCGGCCATCTGGCTGAAAACGTGGTTCTCGTTCTCCCAGTCGCGAAAATTGGCGAACGCGACCCAATCGCCGCCGGGCCGCACCGCACTGTCCCACAACTGAACCAGTCGGTGCGGCTGGTCGTAGGGCAGCGGGCGAAAGACGACCGCGCGCAGCACGCTGAACACGAGCGCGCTGGCGCCGATGCCAAGTGCCAGCGTCCCCAGGATCGTCGAGGTGAGCATCGGCGCGCGCGCCATCGATCGGAACCCGTAGCGGACGTCCTGCTTCAAGTGATCCCACCACTGCCAGCGGTTCGTCTCGTAGAACCGCTCCAACGTAGTGGTCGAATTGCCGAACGCCCGGCGTGCAGCTGCTGCCGCCTCTCGCTCGTTCAGCCCGTCCTCGCGCAGCCGGTCTGTCTCGATCTGAATGTGGGCCTGGATCTCGGCGGCGAAATCTTCGTGCTTGCGTTTCCGCCACATACTTCCCCCAGCTCGCCAGTTCTCTTTAATCAGCGCGCCTGGGGCCCCACCCCAAGCGCTCTCGCTCGGCGACTCCGCGCCTCGCTCGGGCCGCAGGCGCTTCCCCAGCTGGCTTGGGTCGATATTCTACCCAAGTATCTTTCCTCTCGGGTCGGACGTCAACCCAAGCGAGCCGTTCAGTCGTCCAGTTGCTGCGCCAGGGCCAATGCGCCGAGGACGCCGGCACGGTCGCCGAGCCAGGGCGGGACGATGTAGTCGTCGATGGCGTGAAGCAGTTGCGGCGCGCGCACGTAGTTCCTGAGCAGGTCGGAGACGTGCTGGCGGATCAAGGGAAAGATCTGTCCGCTCGACATCACCCCGCCGCCCATGACGATGCGCTCTGGCGAGACGGTGCAGATGAAGTTGACGAGCGCGAGCGCGAGATAACGGGCCTCGAGCTGCCATCCCGGATGGTCGGCCGGCAGCTGCTCGGCCGATTGCAGCCACCGGGCCTTCATTGCCGGACCGCTGGCCAGCCCCTCGAGGCAGTCGCCGTGGAACGGGCACGTGCCGGCGAAAGGATCCGCCTCGAGATCGTGCGGGATGCGCACGTGTCCCATCTCCGGGTGGACGAGCCCGTGCATCAGCCGGCCGTTCACCATGCCGCCACCGCCGATTCCGGTACCGATGGTCAGGTAAATGAACGTGTCGAGTCCCTGCGCCGCGCCCCAGCGCCACTCACCGAGCGCCGCGGCGTTGACGTCGGTGTCGACTCCGACTTTGACGCCGAGCGCGTCTCGGACGGCGCCGGCGATATCCACGTTCGCCCACCCGGCCTTCGGTGTGGAGGTGATGAATCCATACGTGGGGGATTCCGGTCGCAAGTCGAGCGGGCCGAATGACGCGATGCCAACCGCCGCCAGCTTTCCGAATCTGGACTCTGCCAATCGCAGGAAATTCACTGTCTCGAGAAGCGTTTCCGCCGGAGAGGTCGTCGCGATCCGCGCCTGCTCGCGCACGTCCGCGGGTCCCGTACCAACCATGCAGACGAACTTCGTGCCCCCAGCTTCGACGGCCCCATAAAGCGGCTCCAACCGTTCGATCATTTCAGTCGATGCCCAACGTTCGCTGGATCTGTTCGAGCGTCACGCCTTTCGTTTCCGGCAGGAAACGCCAGACGAGCACGAACTGCAGCACCATCATGGCGGCGAAGAATGCAAACGCCGACGCCCCTGACGCTTCAGCGATGACCGGGAAGCTCCAACTCACCACGGCCGCCCAGAACCAGTGCGTGAAGCTGCCGAGCGCCTGCCCCCGTGCCCGCACGCGATTGGGGAAAATCTCGCTGATGTAGACCCAGATCACGGATCCCTGCGAGAACGCAAAAAAGGCGATATAGCCAATCAGGCTGATGAGCACGATCGTGCCGCCGCTGCCGCGATGGAACGCCCAGGCGGTGAGCGACAGGCACAGCGCCAGTCCAACCGCGCCGATGAGGAGCAGCACCCTGCGCCCGAAACGATCGATGACCGTCATGGCGACCATCGTGAAGACCAAGTTGGTGACGCCGATGATCACCGACTGCAGCAGGGCGCTCGTGCGTTCCGCCCCGGCCATCCTGAAAATGTCAGCCGTGTAGTAGATGAGCGCGTTGATGCCCGATAACTGGTTGAACGAAGCCACCATCACCGACAGGAGAATCGGCTTCAAATACTTGCGCTGAAAGAATGGCTCGTTGGCCGACACGGTCTCCTCGTGCAGCGACTCCGCGATCTCCCGCACGAGAATTTCTGGACTGTCGTTGCCCATCGCTCGCAGCACCGCGGCCGCCTCCTGCCGGCGGTGCGCCTTCACCAACCAGCGCGGACTCTCCGGTATGCGCAACACGAGAAAAAAGAACAGCGCGGAAGGAACCGCGGCGACGCCGAGCATCCAGCGCCAGGCATTGGTCTCCGGGCCACCGATGATCCCCGCGATGATGTAGTTGGAGAAGTACGCGGCGAGGATTCCGGCAACGACGTTGAACTGGCTGAGCGCGACCAGGCGCCCGCGCAGGGCCGCCGGAGAAATCTCCGCGATATACATCGGTGCGACGACCGATGACGCGCCGATCGCCAGCCCGCCGATGAACCGGAATATCACGAGAGAGAGCCAGTTCCAGGCCAGTCCGCAGCCTGCAGCCGTCAGGAAGTAGAGCACCGCCAGCGCGCGAAGCACGGGACGTCGCCCGTATGTCTCCGAGGGCTTCCCGGCGCCGATCGATCCGAATATGGTGCCGATCAGCGCGCTCGCCACGGTGAATCCGAGCTGGTTGCTGTCGAGGAGGAATCGCAGACGAAGGGCATCGGTCGTGCCCGAGATCACCGCGGTGTCGAAACCGAAGAGGAATCCACCCAGCGCGGCAACGGCCGCACTCCACAGGAGCTGTCTGGCGACACGGGGCGTGGTCGGATCGTTCGTCGTGCGCTGCACTGGATCGCGCCAGACCGGCCGCCCATTCTAGCGGAGATCCGCGGGTCGACATGCCGCCCCAGGCATAAAATCAGCAGGCTCATGTCCATGCCTGCCGGGTCTCGGCTCGGCCCGTACGAAATCGTCGGCGGCATTGCTGCCGGCCGCTTGGGTGAGCCGTATCGAGCCCGCGACACGACGCTCAATCGCACCGTCGCCATCAAGCTGATCCTGACCCGGCTGCGATGCCAGCGGCCAGGAACAGCGACGCCTGCTCGGTTACGCCGTCCGCGTGGACTCCCCGCCCCAGCGCTGCGTCGCGTAGCCGACCAGCAGCCCGACGATGCTGCCAGGCAGCATGATTTCCCAGTAGTAGTGCTTCCCCGACGGATCGGGCATCACGGCGACGAGGAAGGCGAAAAACGCGCCGACGACGAGGCCGAAGATCAGTCCCGCTTTCAGCGACCGCACGCGTTTCGCGTACCACCCAGCCAGGCCGCCCACGATGATCCCCTTGACCGTCGATCCGATCATGATCCCGACAATCTGCGGGGCGACCTCAGGTGCGGAGACGAGTGCCGTCAGGCCGTCGAAGAGTCCCAGCACGCCGCCGAGTGCGATTCCCAACAGCGGTTTACTCACGATTCATTCCTTTCACTGCGTGGCTTCCGCCCTTAAGGCGGAAGTTAGAGTGCGAGAACTTCCGGCTGAAGCCGGAAGCCACGGGAATTGACGAGTCCTGGCAGCTCATTACGCGTTTCGACGACGACCTTTCACCGCCCGATTACGAACGCCACGATCGTGCGCATGATCATGTAAGCCAGGACGAGCAGGATGGGCACACGATACAGGTGCGCGACGCGTGTCGTACGCTCCCACGCGCTCTCGCGATGCGCGTGAACTTTCTGTCCGGCCCGATAGCGCGCCACATCGTCGCCGAGCGCCGTGGCTGATGGATAGCGGTCGGCCGGACTCTCGGCCAGCGCCCGAGCGCAGATCGACTGAAGCGGCCGCGCTATCGACGTCGATCCGGCGAGGGCGGCCGACGCCATCGTGTCGGGCGTGATCGGCTGCTCGCGGTTCGTCAACAGAGCGAGGAGAATGGCGCCGAGACCGTAGACGTCGGCGCGCTCGTCCAGCGTGTCCATTTCGCCGCGTGCCTGTTCGGGCGGCATGAAGCCGTGCGTTCCAAGCACGGTGCCGGGGCTGGTGGTGGTTGTGCGCTCGGGCTCCGGCCGTGCCACGGCCATCGGTTCGGTCGGGATCGCACGCGCTTCGTCACCCGCCGACAGCGTCTTGGCAACCCCCCAGTCCATCACCATGACCTCGCCGAACGATCCGACCATGACGTTGTCCGGCTTCAGATCCCGGTGCAGGATGCGTCGCGCGTGAGCGAACGCCACCGCCTCGCAGATACGTTCGAAGATCTTCAACCGCTCGGCGAGATCGCCATGATGGCGGATGTATTCCGTCAGTGTCCTGCCGTGGACTCGCTTCATGACGTAGAACAACCGGCCGTCGGCCAGCCGGCCGACGTCGTGGACGGGACGATGCCGGGATGTTCGAGTGTGGCCAGGACGCGCGCTTCGCCTGCCAGCCGATGTTCGAGTGCGGCGGTCGCGACCGTATTGGAGACCTTGATCGCCACCTCGCGGCCGAGGAGCGCGTCCGTCGCGGCGTAGACCGTGCCCATGCCGCCACGGCCGATCTCCGTGGTCACGGTGTAACGGTCGGATTCGAACTCCGGCCAGTTGGCGACCGAGCGCAGGCGGTCGATGGCGGCGTTGGAGAGTGTGGTCATTCGATCTCCACACCAAACAACTCGCGCGCCTCGCGCCGGTATTCGTCGTGGGTGCCGCACAGCGCGCGCAGCGCGTCGAGCGCATGCATCCGAAAGCTCCGCCTCACCTGCGCGAGAGCGTTAGTAACCTGCGCCGAGGTGAGGCCAAACTCCTCAGCCAACGAGGCATAGCTGACATCCGGCGACGGGTCGATATCGTAACGATCGAAGAGCGTGAGAGGCACCTCACGCCCCGCAGCGGCAAACTCCCGCCGGACCTCGCCTACCGCCCGCTCGAAGAGCGTGCGTACGAACTCCTGGCGAAAGAACTCCTCGGCATCGGGCGGCGCGGTCAGACGGTGCCGGACCATCTCCTCTTCCGCCGCCGGAAAATCCAGCGACAGCATCTCGGCATGGCCGCCCCGCTTCAGGCGTGAGGCACTCTGCCGGGCGTTCATGACGAAACGATCGGCACAGAGGCGAATGAAGGTCCTGAAACGCGCCTTCTCCGGTTCATGACGTGACAGCCACTCCTTCTGCAACGCCTCGGAGAAGAACGCCTGCGTCCATTCCTGGGCGAGGTCGTGCGACGTCTGCCAGTGGATTCGCAAGTATTTGTAGAGCGGCTTCCAATAGCCCTCCACCAGATCGCCGAAGGCCTGGCGCCGGATCTCGGTGTCGGCGCTCCGCATTCGCTCGATGACCGAATGCCGGGTCGGCGGAAACACCGCCATGCGGCTCTACTCCTCTATTACGCGGCGACGCTGGAATTGCGGCGGCACCCGGAACTTTCTGGCTCTACGGGTCGGATGGCTCGAATCATATCGCCCCTGCCCGGCCACCTGAGTACAGACCGTGGTTCCGGCCGCGTAATAGTCCCAAGAGACGTTCAGATAGAGGAGGTTCGATTGGAGTCAATCAATTACCTTGCCGTGCTCGCGGCGGCTGCCGCGACTTTTCTGGTCGGCGGTCTCTGGTATTCGCCGGTGATGTTTCAACGGGCGTGGATGAATGCGAACAACATCACCGAAGCCGATCTCGCGGGGGGCGGGACTGGAAAAATCTTCGGCCTCGCTTTCGTCTTTGCGGTGGTGATGTCACTCGACCTCGCCATCTTTCTCAACGCTCCCGGCACAACGGTCACCTGGGGGGCAACAGCCGGGGCGCTGACGGCCGTCTGGGTTGCACTCGGCATCGGAACCGTCGCGCTCTTCGAACGGCGCCCGGCGGCATACACGGCCATCAATGGTGGGTATTGGTTCGTCTCGCTGGTGCTGATGGGAGCGATTCTCGGCGCGTGGCGCTAGGGCCGCTCTTCAGGAACGCCGACTTAGCCCCGCAGCGCCGATTCGTGTGCTTCGCGCAGCTTGTACTTCTGGATCTTTCCCGATGCCGTCATCGGAAACGACTCGACGAAGCGCACGTGACGGGGC
Source organism: uncultured Acidobacteriota bacterium (assembly GCA_963804245.1). GTDB lineage: Bacteria > Acidobacteriota > Vicinamibacteria > Vicinamibacterales > 2-12-FULL-66-21 > CAWDPQ01. Next base: position 6,927 of record CAWDPQ010000001.1, on the reverse strand, counting down.
ACTTTGAAGCGCGCCAACCGCTGCTCGCAGAAGTCCATGATCTCCGGCGCACCGATCGAGGCTCCCGGCTTCAGCCGCACGGCGGCGGCAACCTCTTCGCCAAAGAACTCGCTGCTGATGCCGTACACCGACACGTCGAGGACGGCCGCATGCAGCCGCAGCAAGTCTTCGATCTCCTTTGGTGCGACGTTCTCACCGCCGCGGATGATCAGGTCTTTGATGCGGCCGGTGATGCGCACGGTACCGTCGGCATCGAGGGATGCTTGATCGCCGCTGCGCAGCCAGCCGTCGGGCGTAATCGCGGCCGCGGTCTGCTCCGGCATGTTGTAGTAGCCCTTCATCACCATGTAGCCGCGCGCCCAGAGCTCACCTCGCTGGCCAGGGCCAACGTCCTCGCCCGTCGCCGGATCCACGATGCGCATTTCGATCTCGGGTAGAACGCGCCCGACGGTCTGCGTCCGTTCTTCGATGCCGGCGTCGCGCGGAGTCTGGGTCAGTCCGGGCGATGTTTCGGTCAATCCGTAAGCTATCGTCATCTCGGGCAGGTGCATCTTGTCGATGACCCTGCGCATCAGCGGCTCGGGGCAGAGCGCACCAGCCATGATGCCTGTACGCAGCGAGCTCAGATCGAATCGCTCGAAGTCCGGTTCCTCCAGCTCGGCCAGGAACATCGTCGGTACACCGAATAGCGCCGTGCAACGTTCACGCTCGATCGTCTCGAGAACGCGGCGAGGGTCGAACGACTCGACCGCGCAAAGGCAGGCACCGTGGGTGAACGCACCGAGCACGCCGATGACGCACCCGAAACAGTGAAACAGCGGGACGCACAAACACAACCGGTCGTCCGGCGTAAAGCCAAGGCCCTGGCCAAGCCAGAAGCCGTTGTTGACGATGTTGCGGCTCGACAGCATCACGCCTTTCGGAAAGCCGGTCGTGCCGGACGTGAACTGCATGTTGATCACGTCGTCCAGATCGATCGCCGATTCGAGCGCATCGAGATCGGTTGGTGGAACGTTGGCAGCGGCCGCTGCCAGAGCTTCGTAAGGGATCAGGCCGTCTGGACAATCTCGGCCGACAAACACCACCCGTTCGAGATGCGGCAACCGCTCCTTCCGGACATCGTCGCTGCCGATGGCACCAATCGATCGCAACTCCGCAACGTAGTCGACGTTGCGGAATCCTGCGATGGTGACGAGCGTCGACGTTTCGCTCTGCCGCAGCAGATACTCGATCTCCTGGGCGCGCAGGGCCGTGTTGACGGTGACGAGAATCGCGCCGATCTTCGCCAGTGCGAATTGGAGAACCACCCACTCCGGAACGTTCGTCGCCCAGACCGCGACGCGATCTCCTGGTTTGACGCCATGCCCGACCAGACCGCGCGCGACCAGGCGCGCTTCATCGTCGAGGGCGCGGAACGTCAGTCGCGGTCCGCCGTGGGTGTAGACGAGGGCTTCATGCTCCGGCAGCAGCGTCGCCAGTTGCGACAGCAGCGCGCCGACCGTCACGTCACGAATGGGTCGCATGGATTGTTGCTCTCGTGGCTTCCGCCTTCAGGCGGAAGTCTCGCATGGCTTCCGCACTATACTCCGGACGACTTGGAGGACTTCGATCGATGGCCAGACTCTCTCGTCGCGAACTCGTCCAGCTGGCCGGCGGGATAACGGTGGCAAGCGCCGTGCGGCCCGGCACGCAGACGGCGGCGCCCGCCACCTATATCGGTCCGCTCACTGGCGTGACCAAGGGAATTGAAGACCGCCGATTCGATCCCGTCGAATTCACCCGCGATCGGTATGCGGCTGCGCCCCGGCACCTTCGATTCAACGCGCGCACGCGAAGCGAAGCGGAGGAATGGCAGAAGAGGCTGCGCGCGAAGTTGACCGAGCTGGTCGGCGGCTTCGCGGCGGCGCGCGCACCGCTGCGCCCGGCCGTGCTCGACACGCGCTCCTTTCCCGGCTACACCCGCGAGAAGATCGTGTTCGACAGCCAGCCCGGCGTCAGCGTGCTCGCCTACCTGCTGCTTCCGGAAAAAGCGCGGCGTCCGGCGGCCGTCATGATCTGTGTGCCCGGCCACGGCCGCGGCGTAGACGACATTGTCGGCATCGACGAGAAGGGCAACGAGCGGACCGACAAAGCCGGTTATCAACACGACTTCGCCATCCAGGTCGCCGAAGCCGGCATCGCCGCGCTGGCCATTGAGCCAATGGGATTCGGATGCCGGCGGGATCCGCTCAACGCCCGCCAGGGTCTTGGCCGCAAGGCCTGCGATCCTGTGGCAGGCGGCGCGCTGTTGGTTGGTCAAACGATGATCGGCTGGCGCGTGTGGGACATCATGCGGACGGTCGACTACATCGCCACCCGCTCCGAGCTCGATCAGAACCGCATTGGTTGTATGGGGATCTCGGGAGGCGGTACCGTGACCGTATTCTCGACAGCTCTCGAGCCGCGCCTCCGGGTGGCGCTCGTCAGCGGCTATCTGAATACGTTCCGCGACAGCATCGGCAGCCTCGCTCACTGCAGCGACAACTACGTTCCGGGCATTCTGAACTGGGCCGAGATGCACGACCTCGCCGGACTGATCGCGCCGCGGCCGCTGTTCGTGGAATCTGGAGAGAAGGACAACATTTTTCCGATTCAAGCGAGCATCGAAAGCTTCAATGAGGTGCAGAAGATCTACAGCGTCTTCGGTGCCCGGGATCTGGCCGAGCAGGAAGTCTTTCCGGATGAACATGCGTTCTGGGGAAAGCGTGGCATTCCGTTCCTGGCGCGTCAGCTGAAGGCGTGAGAATGGGGACACTCGCCTTTTTGCGAAAACGGACTCTCTGGCAAAAAGGTGAGTGTCCCTTTCTATAGCACCGGTTTGATGTCGACGACCGGTGTGCCGTCGATCGCTTCGATGGGACCGATGCGCAATCGATTCTTGACGATCTTACGTATGGTGACGCGATGCAGGCCGATGGGATTCGGCCGGTCAGGCGAACGCGTCGCGAACACGCCGGTGAGAGGGCGGCGGCGGTCCGATCGCGGGTAGACCTTCAACGTATCGCGTCGAGCCCGATGCAACCAGGTGACGACAATGATGTCGTCGCCGGCTGCGAGCCCATCAAGAGCCTCTGCCACGGACTGATTCACCTCGAGCCAGGCGTCGGGCGCGCCCTCGGAACCCTGTTTCGGTGCCTGTTCGCGACGCTCGAGGGTCGATCGGATCACACCAATCGGGCGCAGCTGAGCGGCCCGTCCACGCTTCACCCGTTACCTCCTCGGCGATTGATGTTGGAAATGGAGCAGCAGATATCGCGAGAGAGTGGAGGGGTCGAGCTTGGCGTCGGCCCCTCCACTCGCGTTACTTCACATTACTTGGACTTCGCCGCTGCGCTCTGAATCGTGCCCTTCTGCTGCCCACTGATCAGGTCAGCCTTGATCCAATCGTTCGTCAGGTGGGCCACGCCCGAGACGAACCCGCCGTGATTGCGTGCCGCTGCGGCAATCGCGGCGATCAGATCGCTTCCCGTGCAGCCGGTGGTGAAGAGGAAGTTCGGCACACCGGTGTCGATACTGCCAACGACGATCGTCGGCCGCAAGTCCGAGCTCGTGTCGCAGTCTCCGGCGTCATCGATCAAATCCCCGTCGGCGTCCGGGAACCAGCCGACATCATGCAGAAGCTCGCGCGTCAGATCAAAGGGTGCCTCGACGTTGTGCGTGAGGTCGGCATTGATGGCCGGTTCCATCAGCAGATTGCGCGAGGCCACCGTGTCGTAGTGTGAGATCGACGATGCGCCGACGACAGGAGACGGCGCGTAGATCCTGGCCCGATTCGTGGCGTCGGCTCCGGCGCGAATCAGGAGATCCACGGCAATGTCCATGAGGACGCCGGTGGCGCCGAGGATATTGAGCCCGTCGGCGCGGCGCAGGCTGATCGTCGGGATGGTCACGAACTGGCCATTGATCCCGTCATCAGCCATGCCGGGGGGCGCGCCCGCCGCATTTGCGGCGTTGTTGTAGATCACCGCCGCCGCCGCCCCGGCGTTGGTCGCATTCCGTGCCTTCACGGCGAAGCCACAGAAGCCCCGTTCAATCAACACGATCTTTCCGGCAACTGCTGCCTCATTCGAAAAAGGCGAACAGCCGTCCGTTGTCGTGCCGGGTGCCGTCGTGCCGGGAAGAGGCGACTCAACAACATCGACTGCCGCCACGACCTCCGCTGACACACTCGGGCTGCCGATCCTCGGTCCGAACACCGCGACCCCGAACTGAAGCTGGCTGGCGATACTTGCCGGCTGATTGATCTCGACCCTCGGGCTTCCCAACGACAGGACGTTGGGTACGCCAGCCGTGACGAAGCCGCCAGTCCACACCACTTTACCGAAGCGCGCCGCAGACGCCAGGCGCTCGGCGTCTGTCATGGCAAGCCAGGACTTCTGGACCTCGTTGTCAAAAAGATGGCTGTTGTAAACGTCGGGCAGGCCGCCGAAAAGAGCGCCCGTGGTCAAGTTGGCGAACTGACTGAAGCCGAGACCATGGGCAAACTCGTGGAGCAGAACAGTGACGAGATCGTTCTGCGTTCCGTGGTTGTTGTCGAGGCCCAAGTAGAAGTTGATGGCTGTGGTGAAATTCGCGTTGATGTCGTCAAGGGCTGGCGCCAGATCGCCACCCGCCAGCTTGTTTGCAAGGGCTATGTGGTACTGCGTGCCGGGCAAAGGCGCGTTCGGAAAGTCGCTGGCCACAGCAACCGGTCCAGCACTTCCAAGAATCCCTGCCCCCAGCGGCGTGAATTGCGCGCGAATACGGATCGGGACGTTGCTGTCCAATCGCTCGCTCCAGATGCGTGCCGCGTGTGCGAACGCGATCAACCGCTGATCACCTAGTGTTGTTCCCGTATTGCCGCCGACCGGCGCAGCGGGCGCGGGATCGTTGAATCCGACACCCGGCGCGTTGATGTTGACGATGACGAATTGCGCTGGACCGGCGTTGACGACGCCGGCGGAGAGGAGGACGGTCGCGAGTGCGATCGTGAGGTAACGCATCGACTTGAGGAGATGTGTGTTCATGTCGCATCACCTCACTGAGCCGCCGACGCGTCTTCGACAATGCCGAGGAACTCTGCGCCCTCTTCCAGGGTGAAGACGCATCTCGTTTCGAACGTGCCGTCGCCGTTCGGACGGGCGAGCAGTACGCCGTTGAATCCCCCGTCGAGGTCGACCACGACCGCACCACTTGCCTGCACCGACTGCTGCAGGTTCTCGGCTGGACGCTGTCCTAGGACCGCGAGATTCGCGACGACCTCGTCGACTTCCTGCTGCGTCGGCATCCGGGTCTCTCCGGTCTGCTGGTCGACGACGAAGGCGCGCGTGGCCTTGTACTTTTTCTGCTTGGACTGCGCGGCGAGCGGCGTGCCGCCGGCCGTCAGGACGATGAGAATCGATGCGGCAGCCAGAGCGCCCAACAGGATGCCCAGCCGTCTCCGTGCGTGGTGCGCGATGCGCGTGGCGGATTGCTTCGTTCTCCCCGGTCGAGATCTGCTCATGTTCATTCCCCCCTGGTCATCGTCGTGTGTGAACGTGATGGAGCCCGTCGCCTGGAGCACGCTTGTCTCGAAGTACCCGCTTGGGTGTGACGAATTGCGCGGTTTGCGCTCTGAGACGCGCGAAGCGGGGGCCGAAACCTAGCGGGTAATGGCGGGTCTTGTCAAGCGGCCGGATCCGCACACAAGACTAGAATCCCTGCGGCCGCTCGCCTGCCACGCCAAATGCCCGCTCCAGCGCCATGCCGCGCGGGCAACCGTCCCTTCGTCGAACAGTCGGCCGATCAAAGTGACGCCGTGTGGTACGCGGCGGGCAGGCGAGAACCGCGAGCAGCAGGGGTTCGCCGGGTCGGGTGCCCTGTCGCTCCGCGCTGGCTAAACCTGCGCGGAGCGTCAGCGACGGATGACCGGTGAAGTTCGACAGCGTGAGCATTTCGTCGCGCAATGACGGCACGAGCAGCAGGTCCACCTGCGAGAACACACGCGCCATTTCCTGGGCAACGCGACGCCGGAATCGGTCGGCCTGGACGAAATCGACCGCTGAAAGAAAGCGCGCCTGGCGAAACAGGTTGGGCCACGCATCGGGCACCTGCACCTTCAGCGTGCTCAGCCCGCCGCTGAGCGTGAGCTCTTCGAAGGCGGCCGCTGCCTCGCTGAAGAGCACTGGCATCAGCGACCCGTACGGCCAGTCGGGCAGGCTCACTTCCGTCGTGGTCATTCCTATCTTCCTGACCATCTCGAGTGCCGCGCGATCGACATCGGTCGATGGGTTCTCTTGCATCCACGTCGGGAAGTAGCCGACGCGCAGCCCGTTCACCGCGGCCGCGGAGTCGAAGTCGAGGTAACTCGGCACGCTCGACACGTCGCCAGAGTCCGGCCCGGTGAGTGCCTGCAGTACGAGCATCGCGTCTCGACGCTGCGTGTCATCGGACCGATCTTGTCCAACGACCAGCACAGCGTCATGGCGCCCGTGCGAGGGACGCGCCCAAAGGTCGGGCGCAGTCCGGTGACGCCGCAGCGCATCGAGGGCGCGACGATGCTGCCGCCCGTTTCGCTGCCGATCGAAAAGCCGACCAGCGCCGCGGCGGTCGCAGCGCCAGGGCCGGCGGGCGGCTCTCAGTGTTGCGGTGTCGTTCGATCGACCGTTCACGGGCCTGGGCGGCGCGAAAGACGTTTCCTCGCTACCCCTCTTCAGACACGTCGCGTTTCTTGGTCCCGACCGGGAGATCGTGACGCTGCTCGATACGAGCGAATCGTATTTCAGGAGAAAACAGCCGACGCGGATCTCGGCGCAGGTGTCATACCTCGACGCCGAGGGGCGGAAGTATCGAACGACGATCGATCACAATCTGGAGATCTACCGGGAGCTGAGTTGGGTGGAAGGACCAGTCTTCGACGCGAAAGGTACG